>NZ_JBFWOY010000020.1:0-137302 GCF_050250275.1 Pseudonocardia sp. | reverse complement strand
TCACCCGCGTTCTCCGCACGTTCCCCGAAGTCACCCGAAGCAGAGACGACTTCGACCGGAACCCCCTGCTGCTCAACGTCACCAACGGAACACTTGACCTCAGTGACGTCACCTTTCGTCCCGCCGACCCCGCAGACATGCTCACCAAGAGTGCGGGAACCAGCTATGACGCAGACGCGCAAGCACCTGAGTTCCACGAGTTCATCCGTTCCGTGCTCCCCGACGATGAGACGCGGTGGTACACGCAGAAGCTTCTAGGGATGTCGCTGCGCGGAGACGCGAAGCACCAGGTGTTCGCAGTCTTCACCGGCACGGGGCGCAACGGAAAGGGTGTCCTGGTCAAGCTCGTGTCGAAGGTGCTCGGTGACTACGCGACCACCGTGTCAAAGGGAATCCTGCTGCAAGGCGGCAAGGAGGACCACAAGACGGAGCTGATGAGCTTCAAAGGTCGCCGCGTCTGTCTCGCTCAGGAACTAGACCGCGATAGCAAGTGGGACGTCGCAGCGGTCAAGAGCCTCACCGGCGGTGACGACAT
This sequence comes from Pseudonocardia sp., assembly GCF_050250275.1. Lineage (GTDB taxonomy): Bacteria > Actinomycetota > Actinomycetes > Mycobacteriales > Pseudonocardiaceae > Pseudonocardia. Next base: position 136,767 of record NZ_JBFWOY010000020.1, on the reverse strand, counting down.
CACCGGACGCTACATGTATCAGGACGAATCAACCTTCGCGCCGACCCACACGCTCGTGATGACGTCCAACCACAAGCCGGCGGTTCCCGACGGTGAGACCGCATTCTGGATGCGGTACCGCGAAGTCCCCTTCACCGTGAGCTTCGAAGGTCGCGAAGACACAGGTCTTGAGCGTCGCATCGCGGAGAACGAACTCCCGGGGGTTCTCAACTGGCTGCTCGACGGTCTCCGCGGGTACATCGAGGAAGGTCTTGAGATGCCGGCTCAGGTGCAGCACGCGACCGAGTCGGCTCGCGAGGACAGTGACCCACTGCTCCAGTTCATTCGCGACACGTATGAAGTCACCCGGAACCCCTCGGACACAGTGCTCACAGGCGAGCTGTTGAACACCTATACCGAGTGGCGTCGCGACAACGTGACCGCACCTACGATCACCCTCCGCACTATGCGGAAGCGGGTGCTCGCGGTTGTCGGTAGTGAGGGTGTTGCGGAAGTCGACAGCCTCCCGCGAGCTAATGGGGGTCGCGGAACCGTCAAGGGAGTCTCCGGTCTCCGCAAGCTCGCGTAACCCTGCATTCGATGTACCCGACATCGAGTGCGGCTCGCGAACTATCGAATGCACCCCGCGGAGCTGTGACCTGCGGTTATGTCCTCCGCAGTCGATGTATTCGATATATTCGATAATCTGAGGAAAGTATGTAGTAGGTGAAGCAGTAGCTACAGAGACACTGCTACAGCTACTAGTACGCGTAGAGCAAGGTGCCTAAATTATCGACTGCATCGACTGCATCGAGTTCATGCAGGTCACAGCTCTGCGGATCGCAGATTATCGAGTGCACGCATTCGATGTATCGAGTGCAACCGTCACGCCTCGCGTCTAACTGACTCTGTCATCCCGCATCCGGACTAGCTAACGGGTGCGGGGTGACTCTCCCCCTGATCCACAACTGAATAGCAGGTGCACGTTGATCGACCTCGCAGACAACCTCCCGACCCTCGACCCTGAGCCTGTGTCGCTCGGTGGCGAGACGTTCTTAATCCGCCGCGACCTCGCACCTCATGAGCGCGAGATGGCTCGAAATTTCTCATTTGAAGACAACGACCTCGCCGTCTTCGCATTGGTCGTGCTGGAGGACCGTGCTCCGATTCTGCGCGATCTGATCAATCGGTATCCGGTGATTCAAGGGGAGTATATCGCTCGTCGCGTGTTGATTATCGCAGGTTTGCTCCCGGAAGAGGCGAGCTGACTTGGCTGCCGGCGGCATCATTGAAATCGCTGTCGTCCCCGACATGGGGGACTTTGAGAGCAAGCTCCGGTCAGGTGTTGAAGGGGCGGCTGGCGGCGCTGAGCAGGCGTCGAAGGGTATCGGACTCGCTATCGCGGCTGCTGCTGCGATCGCGGGTGCTGGTCTCGCTGATGTAATCGCTATCGGTAACGAGTATCAGGGGACGCTCAACGAGATTGGTGCGGTCTCCGGTGCTAGCGCATCGAAGATGAGCGAGGTCGGTACCCGCGCGAAGGAACTCGGGTCTGACCTCACCCTGAGCGGTGTCTCTGCAGCGGACGCGGCTGCCGCAATGCTTGAGCTAGCCAAGGGCGGGCTTTCCGTTGACCAGGCGATGCAGGCTGCTCAAGGCACTTTGCAGCTCGCTGGCGCCGCTCAGATTGAGGGCGCGCGAGCCGCAGAAATCCAAGTCGAAGCACTGAATCAATTCGGTCTAGCCGCCGGTGAAGCAGGTCGCGTCGCAGACACATTAGCGAATACCGCCAATGCTGCTTCGGGTTCCATCGAAGACATTGCTCTTGCAATGAAGTATGTCGGACCTGTCGCGTCCGGCATGAAGGTGTCGATCGAAGACACCTCAACTGCTATCGGTTTGCTCGCGAACTCGGGTATCAAGGCTGACACTGCGGGTACGTCGCTGCGGGGGATGCTTGTTTCCCTTGCTTCTCCGTCGAAGCAAGCCGCTAAAGCAATCACTGAACTCGGTATCCAAGCGTTCGACTCGCAAGGGAAGTTCGTCGGCTTCCGGTCGGTGATCGACCAACTGTCGGCTGCTCAGGCGAGGATGACCGACGAGCAATTCGCTTCCGCGGCGGCGACGGCGTTTGGACGCGAGCCGCTCGCTGCGATTGTTGCTCTTGCTTCGCAGGGTGCTCCCGCTTTCGACGCGATGCGTGAGGCTGTCGGTAAGCAGGGTGGTGCCGCTCAAGTCGCTGCAAGCAAGATGCAGGGACTCGGTGGAGCCATGGAAGGCTTCAAGAGCAACGTCGAGACCGCTCAGATTCAACTGTATGAGTTGATCGACGGTCCGCTTGAATCTCTGGTTCGTGCTGCGACTCGCGGTGTCGATGGTCTGAACTCGCTGTTGGATGGGTCGCTTCTCAAGGGCGCATCTGGTGGCGGTATCGCGTCGATCGTTCAGGGTGCCAAGGATGCGTGGCAGGACTTCCAGAGCGTTCTGGAGAACGTGAAGCGTGCTGCGGAGCCGGTCGCGTCCGGCATCCGCTCAGTCATGGATTCCCTGAACCGCAACGACTCGGTGCTTGCTGCGGTGGGTCGCAGCTTCGGGATCATCAGTGACGCGCTGCGGCTGCTGTCCGGTCTGCTGGTTCCGATCGGCTCGCTCATCGGTGGGCTGTTGAAGGGGTTCGCTGCTCTCCCTGGTCCGATCCAGACTGCTGCGTTCGCGTTGCTCGCGCTCAAGGTGGGTCCCGCGATCTTGGGTGGGCTCATGGCGGCGTTGCGCGGTGTGCCGCTGGTTGGCACTCCCGCTGCGAATGCGATTAGCGGTGTCGGTCGCGGGTTGGCGACGGTGGGTCCGAACGCGTTGCGTGCGGCTACCGGGATCACGAGCTTCGCAGGTCACATGCGGGTGCAGACTGCGCTCGCTGCTCAAGCTGGTCAGTCGCTGTCGCGATATGGCGCTGCGGTTGCGGTGTTGGAGTCTCGTGGGAGCAAGCTCGCTCCGACGCTCGCTGCGATGGGTCAGAGCTTCACCCGGGTCAACTCTGCGGTGTCGGGGTTGGCGCCGGCTGTCAGTGGCGCGGTGACCTCCGCTGTTGCGAGTGTCGCGAAGCTCCCGCAGGCAGTGCAGTCGGCTGCTACGTCTGTGCGTTCCGGGGTGACCTCCGCGGTCGCGTCGATCAAGACGCTCCCGGCGCAGACGGTGTCCGCTTTGAGCTCCCTGCGCACAGGGGCGGCTAGTGCGGTGAGTGGGTTCGTCGCGACGATGAAGACGCTTCCGACTCAAACTGCGTCGGCACTCAGCTCGCTCCGGACGTCGGTGACGTCTGCGGGGACGACCGCGGTCGCATCCTTGAAGGCGATCCCGTCAGCCGTAACGGAGGGGTTCCGCAACCTCCCGTCGACGCTGGGTACGGCGGCGGGTGCAGTCACCCGCTTCACGGGTGTCGTCGCGGGTGCCGGTGCTGCGATGGGCACGGGTCTCGCGCGTGGTGTGTCGGGTCTGCTCGGTGCGCTCGGTGGTCCGTGGGGTGCAGCACTTGTAGCGGCGGGAATTGCTGTCAGCATCTTCGCTGGCAAGCAGCGTGATGCAGCTCAAGCGGCTGCGGAACACCAGCAGAAGCTTGACAACCTCAAGGGTTCGCTGAACCAAGTAACTGGTGCGGCGACCGATGCGACTCGCGCGATTCAAGCTCAAGAGCTGACGAACACGAAGCTCAAGGATGGGACAACTTCCCTCAGCACCGCTATTGCGAAGCTGGGGATTGACTCAAAAACGTGGGTTGACGCGACAACCGGCAACCAGGCTGCACTTGAGTCGATCAACGGCACGCTTCACACGCAAGCTGTTCAGGTTTTGCAAACCAGCGACCTTTGGAACGGCGGACTGATCCAGTCGTACAAGGACGCGGGAGGGTCGATCGACCTGCTCGCTGATGCGGCGATCGGTAATGAACAAGCTTTCCAGAAGTTTGCGGAGATGCAGGGTGCGTCTGGCGACGGCGCGAAGTATCTGCGGCAAGAGCTTGAAAAGATTGTCGGTCCGATCGGTGAGGTAGGCGCGCAACTCGGTGCGTCCGCGGGTGGTTTCGCGGAGATGAGCAAGGCTGCGCGTGACAACGCTGCTGCTGCTGCAACGTTTGATAACGCGCTCAAGTTGCTGGGTGAGAACCACGCGTTTGACACCCTGAAGGACGGGGCGACTGCAACTGCTCCCGTGATTCAGATGCTCTCTGACCTCACTGCCGCGGCTGGAAAGAGCGCCCAGAAGGCTGGTGAGGACTCATTCAAGGCGACTCAGTCGATTGAAGCGGGTGCCGCATCAGCTCGTGACGCGATGCAGAAGTCACGTGATGCTTTCGTGGAGCAAGCTGCTGCCGCTCTCGGTAGCCGTGAAGCTGCGGAAGCTCTCGCGAATCAAATCGGTCTGATCCCGGCTGCTGCGGAAACCACTTTCCGCACGAACGCGACCGGCGTGACTGCGGAGCTGGTCACTCTCGATGCTCAAATCGGGAAGCTTCCTAAGGATAAGAGCGTCACCGTCCGTTCGATCACCGAGGAAGCTCAAGCAAAGCTTGAGTCTTTCGGGTTCAAGGTCGAGCACATGAAGGATGGAACGGTCAAGATCACCGCGACCACCGATGAAGCTTCGGGGAAGCTTGACGCGTTCCTCGCGTTGATCGGGACTAAGGTCGGCAAGATTCTTATTGACGCGAATCCTGAGCTTGCGAACGGGAAGGTCAGCGCGACTGTTCAGTTTGCGAACGGTCAAACTGGTGTAGTCACGATCGACGGCAACAAAGCGCCGGTCGACGGTAAGATCACCGCGTCCGTTCAGTTTGCGAACGGGTCGACTGGTGTCGTCACGATTGACGCGAACCAAACTCCCGTAAACGGGAAGATCACCGCTTCGGTTCAGTATGCGGACGGTTCGACGGGCACGATCACGCTTGCAGCCAAAGACTTGGTGTCGAGCGTCATTGCGAAGTTGAAGCAGCCGACTAGTTCCACGCACACTATCAATGTGATCACCGTCGGTGCATCGCTTCCGGGCGGCAAGACAACCGGTTCCATTAAGGTCAATGCAACTGGTGGAATCGTTGAAGCGATGGCTCACGGTGGGATTCGCGGTAAGAAGCTGCGTCCCATGTCTCCAATCGCGCAGGTGGTTCCTCCGAACACGTGGCGCGTTGTCGGTGATCGTCTCAAGGATGACGAGAGCTACATCCCGATTGACGGGTCTCACAGGTCGCTCGCGATCCTTGAAGAGACCGCACGACGGTTCGGCTACGGACTCACGCGGAACTTCGCTGACGGTGGTTTCGCTCAGTCGATTCGGACGCAGGTCGCCAGTTCTCTCGCTGCGAGGTTCCGAAACACCGGCGGCAGTGGCTTCACTGATTCGCAGATTGACCGGATCGTCAGCGCTGTGACCTCACGCGGTGACGTGCTGGTGCAGCAGACGGTTCACAACCCTATCGCTGAGCGCGCATCCGCGACGCTTACACGTGAGCTTCGCACGCTCAGTCAGTTGGGTGCGTTCGGCACCTGATCTGCGCTTCGTGGGCGGCTGAGGCTTCTTCCCGATCGTTGTAGAAGTAGGGGCGTCGAGCAGGGGTGAGCGCGAGGTTCACCCGCTCGTCGCCGGTATCAGGAGACAATGCAATGAGCGTAAAGATTGCGCGGAATCTGTACCGACAGGTTCGCGTTGAGGCGCGGTACCGCCGGCAGACGGTGGCTGAGTTCATCGCAGCCGCGGTGCGCAACGAGCTAGACGTTTCCGTGATCCGCGTGCACAACAGCACGTGAGCGGTAAGAGCGTCCGCGTTTGGATGACACGCCGGCTCGCTGCACGCGTTACCCGCGCAGCGGAGACCGTGAGCAAGTCGCACAGCAGGTTTCTCAAAGACGCTGTGATTGAAGCAGTTGTACAGGTGGAAGCGGAGCACTCGCTTCCTGCCGATATTGACACCGAGAAAGGTGTAAACGATTGAGCACGATTCACGATAAGGTTCGCGCGGCGCTCCCTGGCATTGAAACCGCTGACCGCTTTGCAGCGCTCGTCCAGTCTGCGGACAGGTATGTGGCGTCCCTCGGTCCGCGAGTTCCTGAGCTTGACGGGGCGTACGGTCTCATCCACGCAGCGGCTGTCGACAACGATCCCGAGTTCGGTCCCGCTGAGATGCTTGACCTCTACCAGAAGCACCTTGACGACCGGCGCCGCGAGGAAGCGCGGACGCTTCTGTCCGATCACTTGGACGCCTTGAAGCGGAGCAACGCTGCGAAGACGTTGGAGGAAGAAGCCTGGTCCGCGGGTGCCGACGAGGCTCTTGCGGTTGTCGGCGCTGAGATGCGCCGCATCTATGACGCCCTGCAAGATGTGCGCGGTGCTCTCGGTATCGTCGCTGACGCGAATCAGGCTATTGACCTGGGAGTCACCGACGAGTGGAACAAGCTCCGTATCCTGGCGCGTGAGTACGTGCAGCTCCGTGATGTTCACGCGAAGGTTCTGGACGCATCCGGCGAGTTCAGCACTGCGGCGGAAGCGAAGGGCTACCTGATCCACGACCTGAGCGGTTGGGTGCGGCGCTGGCAGACGAAGACTCGTGTCAGCGTCGGAACTGTTCCGTTCGACCTTGAGCCGAGCGCGGTCACCGTGAACGCTCGCAGCGGTCGCACCGAGTTCTACAGCGACGATCCGGTGATCAATGAGCGGTTCATGCTGTGGCTCTCGACGCTCCCGTTTGAAGCAGTTGAGGTCGTCTCGCCCGGCGAGATGGGTACCCGCAGGTTCGACGACAACGGGACGCTGATCCCCCCGCTCAGCACTGACGACATCCGTAGCGCGCTGCGGGGTGGCAAGTGAGCGAGCTGCGCGACAAGATCGCCGACGAGTACAGCATCCGCGCGGAAGACAGGGTGTTGCTGAGCGGCTCCGATGAGGTGGAGCTTCGCGCGCAGGCTGAGCGGTTACAGGAGAAGACGGGTGACCTTCCTCCCCGGTTCGCGTTCAACCCGGGTCAGGCTGCCGGCAACGGTAACCCCGTGGCTCCCCGCAGCACGGTCGACAAGGGTCGCGAGCTGTACCGGAAGAACAACCAGCGATGAGCGGGGTGCACCAGGTCGCAGCTCCCACCGGCAACGATCAGGTGGATGAGATTGTCGGGGAGTTCGCGCTGTCGGCTGACGAGCTGCAACAGCTTCTCGCTGCTGGACGATTGAGCCACGCGAGCATGGTGTCTGTCGCACAGGGAATTGCGGGTAGGCGAGACCCGGGTGTCGTGATCCGGTGGGAGGACGAGTGACCGGGATGCCGGCGGCTCCGGATCACCCGCGGCGGGTCAGCGGCTCGCACGCGACCAGCCTCCCCGGCGGCGGGTGTGGCTGGTGAGTCCGCTCGTGACACCGTTGCAAGTCGCTGTGCGACTTGGTGTCGAGTACGCGGACGACGAGCTACGTCAGGTCGAAGCGCTGTGTGACGACGTGTCCGCGCTGATCCGCTCACGTCTCCCGCTGATCGACACGTGGATTGCGGATGGTCTGCTGTCGCTCGGTGCTGTCGTCGCGGTAGCGGTGCAGGTGGTAGCTCGCTGCTTGACCTCCATCTCCACCGGAGGTGTGGGGGTACGCAGCGTCCAGCACCCGGAGTACGGGTACGAGCTGACCAGCTCCACCGCGTCGGGTCTCGCACTCACCAACCGTGAGGTCAGCATGCTCGTGCCGGCTGAGGTGCACGTACGTCCCTTCTCGGTGCACGTGACGAGCGCAGCAGCATGACGCTGCTGCTCGCTCTGGTGCTCGGTGCTGCTGTCGGTTCGCTACTCGCGAGCGTGCGAGGTGCACAGGTAGAGCGACACATGATCACTAAGTACACACGCGACCAATAGCAATTGACAGAGTCAACAATGCATTCGTGAACCGTTCATGCAAATGCAATACATTCGATCATTGAATGCATTGTTGACTCGTCTCTCGCGCGAAGAAGCAGGTGGGGGTGGGGGGAACCCCCTGGCACCCCGAAATTCACCACGCCGCGGGCAAGGCAGTTTTTCTGTGCGACGCCGTCAAATGGTCAAAAGTGCTTACTATTCCGTTAAATGATTAGGGATTCAATTGACTAAGTACAACGCTGACGAAGTAGATGAAGACTTCCAGCTCCAAAAGGGTGATCACTGGGTTTACATGTGTCCCGGGTACAAGCTGGGTGACTACGTCGCTCAGCCGCACCTGAGCGACTTCCCGCTTGAGGTTGCTGCGGATGATGTGCGGCGTTGTCGCACGTGCATCATGAACCATCTCAACCTCTACACGGGTCCTCACCTGGCGTCGCAGATGCTCGCGGACCACCGTGCGCGTGCCGCCGGTCAGAGCTGACGCAACTTCACGAGCTGACGGAGGATTTCTGCGTTCACCCGGTAGAGTCGCACGGTGATCACGGGTCAAGTGACTGCAACGCTCGGAGCGGACTGGGGTCCCATCGGGACGCAGCTCTCTGCATGGTTCGCGCTAGCTGGTGTCATAGTCGCAACTGTAGGTGGCGTCTTCGCCTTTGGGAGTTTCCGCCGGCAGGGTAAACAGCTTCGGGAACTTGAACTGGACAAGCGAGCGGAGCAAGCATCGAAGATTGCGGTGTGGATCGAAGGTGACGGGTGGAACGGGGCGAAATACGTTGTCCGCAACGCGTCCGACGTTCCTGCATTGAGCGTCCAGTTGTTCGCGATGACGTATGCAAACCACCCTTACGGACGGGTCGACGTAGACGTCTTGCCACCGGGAGAGCGTTCCTATCCGATCGATGGAGATGTCGAATTCGACAACAAGGGCATCCCGAAATCCGTTGCCGGGATCATCTTCGCCGACTCCGTGGGTCGAATGTGGATGCGCTGGGGTCTAGCTCCATTAGTTGAACTGAATCTCGACCAGCTACAAGAGTTAGACGTGATGCTCGCGAAATACCTAGTTAGTCCCGATGGCAGCGAGCTTCCATTCCGTCAGTTCTACCTGAGGCACTGGGAAGTGCCGCCGGCGTTTGGTGCCTATAGCGGTCTACCATCAGAGGATGAAGCTCAGCGAGGTTCCCGCGCACATCCTGACCGCTGACGGGGTGGAGCGGGTACAGCTCCCCATCCCCGCTACCGACTACCTCACGGAGCGTGAAGCGGTGTGTGTGAGCGCAGGTGAGCACGCTCCGACGGAAATCATGGTTGTCTACGCAGCGGGGAAGCGTGCAGCTCTCTACGGGGAACCGAGCGACACGCTCCCGCTCACAGAGTGGCTGGATGTCCGCAACGCACGGGGGTACTGACATGACTAGTGACACGCAGCTCAGAACAGTCGTGGTGACGTTCGCGAACGGACGGGAACAGGAGTTCCCCGGCGTGCGGGGCTTTCAGCAGACGTCTGACGGACGGTGGATTCACGGGGAACACGAGTCATCCATGTTCGAGCGACACGACGTCGACAGCGTCCGGTACGCCGACTGACCTGACACACTTGCTCCCGGAGCGTTGATTCGGGGGTGTCCGCTCCAACAGAGAACCCCACCAGCTCGATTCCCGCGAGCTGGTGGGGTTCTTTGTGTTGAAGGGGTCTAGCTAGCGCACTGTTCCTCGTGCAGCGCGTACACCGCTTCAACGATCACGTCGTCAACGTCGGGGTCGTCAGTGAGCATGTCGACCGGGACGACCATGGTGCGCAAGCAGGTTCCGCACTCCGCGTGGTCGGCGACCTCGCTCCCGTCCACATAGACGCGGGAGCCGCGGGTCTCAAGGTCACTGCTGTCGGTGATGATCACGTGTTGCCTTTCCGTTGGTTGCAGGTCGGGGTTCCGCACAGAAGCGCGTTACGTGGAGAGCGTGTCGCCACGCGCGCACTCCCGTAGCTGGTCGAGCGGGACGCTGAGCGCTTCCATCCCGTCGTCCGGGGTGCCGCTGTACCCGCGAGTCAGCAAGCACCTCCACGCGTCGTCTGAGACGCCGATGACGGTCACGGTGTCGGTTTCAGCTCGCGCGGCGACCACGGTGACCGCGACCGCGAGAGCAGCAGTGGTGACCGCGAGGACGAGCAGGAGAGTTCGCCGGCTCCGTCGTCGTGGGGGTCTGAAGTAGAATGTGCCGTGTCCGGACGTATGACGTCGACCACGTTGCCGATGCTTCCCTGAGGTGTCAATCAAGATCGTCTCCAAAGCAACCTACTTTGCATGGAGCGTTCGTTGATCGACGCGTTTACGCAGGTAGAACGCGGATTTGCACGCCGCTCAGTGCGTAACACTTACAAGGCGGTTGCTCTACCACTGAGCTACACCGGCGAGTTCTGGAAGCCTTCGGATCGTAGTGGCCGCGTCCGTCGCGCCGCGGCGCTACCCCTGCCGCTCGATGGTGACGGCGACGCCGTCGAGGAAGCATTCGAGGCCGAAGTCGAAGTCGGCGGCGACGTCGGCGCCGAAGTCGGTGGCGGTGACGTCGAAGACGCCCGCTGCGACGACGGCGGCCAGCGCGGGGAGGGCGCGGGGGTCGACGACGCGGGCGAGGGCGGCGCCGTAGCGGGCGCCGAAGGCGGCGGGGTCGTCGATGAAGGCGGCGGCGAGCTCGGCGGTCAGGCGGACCTCGCCCTGCACGTAGGTGATCAGCCCCATGACGACGGCGACCTTGACGCCGGGGGCGAGGGCGGTGTCCTTCAGGGCGGCGAGGGCGGCGTCGAACCAGGCGAGGTTGCGGGGGCCCACGGGCGGCCCGGCGATGGGAAGCGTTGCGACCCAGGGGTGGGCGCGGTACATCGCGGTGACCCCGCGCGCCCAGGCGGTGAGGGCGGGGCGCCAGCCGGCGTCGGCGACGGTCGGCGGCGGGGTGTCCATGGCGGCGTCGGCCATGAGGGTCAGCAGTTCCGACTTGCTGCGGACGTGGCGGTAGAGCGCCATCGGAGCGTTGCCGAGGCGTTCGGCGACACGGGCCATGGAGACGGCGGCGAGTCCGTCGACGTCGGCGATGTCGACGGCGGCGCGGACGATCTCGTCGACGGTGAGGGTGGGGCGGGGGCCGCGGCGAGGGGTGTCGCGCAGGCCCCAGAGCAGCTCGACGTCGTCCTCGAAGCTGCGTCCTTCGGTCACGGGGTCAGTCTAGAAATCCTTACTGCGTATCCGCCACACTGATTTGCGTACATGATACGCAGAGAGGGGACGGCGATGATCCTGGAAGCGACCGGCCTGCGGAAGCGCTACGGCGACACGACGGTGCTCGACGGCGTCGACCTCGCCGTCGCGGAGGGCTCGGTGCTCGCGCTGCTCGGACCGAACGGCGCGGGCAAGACCACGACGGTGCGCATCCTCGGCACGCTGACCCGGCCGGACGGCGGGTCGGCGCGGATCGCGGGGTTCGACGTCGTGACGCAGCCGCGGCAGGTCCGGGAGGTCATCGCGCTGACGGGCCAGTACGCGGCCGTCGATGCGCAGCAGACCGGCCGGGAGAACCTGACGATGATCGGCAGGCTGCTGCGCCTCGGGAGGAAGGGCGCGACGGCCCGGTCGGCGGAGCTGCTCGAACGGTTCGACCTGGCCGACGCGGCGGATCGGCGCGTCGTCACGTACTCGGGCGGGATGCGGCGGCGGCTCGACCTGGCGATGAGCCTGGTCGCGGTGCCACGGCTGCTGTTCCTCGACGAGCCGACCACCGGCCTCGATCCGGCGAGCCGGGCGACGATGTGGGACGAGGTCGGCGAGCTGGTCCGCGCCGGCACGACGGTGCTGTTGACGACCCAGTACCTGGAGGAGGCCGACCGGTTGGCCGACCGGATCGTGCTGATCGACGACGGCCGGGTCGCGGCGGAGGGATCGGCCGACGAGCTGAAGGCCCGCGTCGGCGGGGACCGTCTCGAACTCGCGTTCACCGACCCCGGAGCCCTCGCGCGCGCGGCGGCCGTCACCGGCGGGATCGTCGAGGGGTCGGTCCTGACGGTACCCACCGACGGTTCCGCCGCCGAGCTCCACCACGTCCTGGACGTGTTGCGCGCCGCGGGCGCCGAACCCGACCGCGTGTCGAGCCACCGCCCGACGCTGGACGACGTGTTCATGGGCGTCACCAGTCGCACGCTCGTCGCGACAGGCGGTCCCCGATGAGCGCCACGATGACGATGGTCGACCGCAGCGTGCGACTGACCAGGCGCAACGTCGAAACGATGCTGATGTCGGTGGTGCTGCCGCTGCTGATGATGGCGTTGTACGTCTACGTGTTCGGCGGTGCGATCGACACCGGCACGGCGTACGTCACCTATGTGGTGCCGGGAACGATCCTGCTGTGCGCGGGATACGGCGCGGCGTCGACGGCGATGGCGGTGGCCGACGACATGAACAGCGGCATGATCGACCGGCTGCGTTCGATGCCGGTGCGGGCCTCGGCGGTGCTGACGGGACACGTCGCGGCGAGCGTGGCACGCAACGCGGTGGCGACGACCGTCGTCGTCGGTGCCGCGTTGGCGATGGGGTTCCGGCCGACCGCGTCGGCGCTGGACTGGCTGCTCGCGGCCGGGCTGGTGCTGCTGTACGTGCTGGCGCTGTCGTGGCTCGCCGCGGGGCTGGGCACGCTCGCGCGCAGCGTGGAGTCGGCGAGTGCGTTGAGCTTCGTGATGCTGTTCCTGCCCTATCTGAGCAGCGCGTTCGTGCCGACGGAGACGATGCCGGCGGTGCTGCGCGCGATCGGTGACAACCAGCCGGTGACGCCGATCATCGAGACGGTGCGCGGCCTGTTGACGGGCACGCCGATCGGGTCGGCGGGCTGGATCGGGCCGGTGTGGGCCGTCGGGCTGCTCGTGGTGTCGTTCGCGTTCTCGGTCTGGTGCTACCGCCGACGCACACGCCGTTGAGCAGGCCCCTACCCTGGCCGTCGTGCCCGTGACCGTCGCCCCTGATCGCTGACCGTGGTCGGCTCGCACGACGGCGCCGCCGACCGGCTCACCCGCAGGCTGCGGGGTGCGCTGCGCCGTGACGCCCGTCGGCTGCTCTCCGCGGGACCGCCGACGCTGCCGATGCTCGAAGTCGGCCCGCAGGTCCCCGACGACGCCCGGGTGCAGGAGGTCCTCGACCTCTGCATGCGGGTGGGCGAGGTGCTGCTGTCGAGCGGGGAGAGCGTCGACGAGGTCACCGAGACGATGTTGCGGCTCGCCCGGGTGGGCGGGTTGTCGGCGGTCGAGGTGGACATCACGTTCACGTCGATCACGATGAGCTGCCACCGCGGCAAGGTCGCGCCGCCGGTGACGACGATGCGGTTGGTCCGCTACCGGTCGCTGGACCTCACCCGGCTGGCCGCGGTGCGCAAGCTCGTCTCGACGGTGGAGGCGGGCAACGCGGACGTACGCACGGCGGCGTCGGCGCTGTCGGCGGTGACGACGGCCCCGCACCCCTACCCGCGCTGGGTGGCGACGGCCGGGTGGGCGCTGCTGGCGGGCACCATCGCGATCCTGCTGGGCGGGGCGCCGGTGACGGCGGCGCTGGCGTTCGTCGTGACGGCGTTGATCGACCGGACGGGGCGGCTGCTGTCCCGGTTCGGGCTGCCGACGTTCTTCCTGCAGGTCGTCGGCGGCCTGTTCGCGACGTTGTCCACGGTGGGCCTGCTCGCGGCCGGGGTGTTCCCCGACGGGGCGCGCCCGTCGCTGGTGGTGGCGGCCGGCATCACGGTGCTGCTGTCGGGGTTGTCGGTGGTCAGCACGGTGCAGGACGCCATCACCGGCTACTACGTCACCGCGGCCGGCCGGGGCGTGGAGATCGCGCTGCTGTCGGCGGGACTGCTGACGGGCGTCGTCATCGGCCTGAAACTGGGCTTCGCGGTCGGTGTCCCGCTCGAGGTGTCGGGCGACCTGTCGGTGTCGGCGGGCCGGTTCGGGCTGTCGCTGGCGATGGGCGCGGCCGCGGCCGCGGCGTACGCGCTGGCCGGCTACGCGCCGCTGAAGACGTTGCCGCTGGCGGGCATCGCCGGCGCGGCGGGCTGGGGCACGTACTCGCTGCTCGCTCAGTTCGCCGACGCCGGCCCGATCGCCTCGACGGGTATCGCGGCCGTCGTCATCGGGGTGTTCTCCGGTGTCCTGCGCCGGACGACGACGGTGCCGACGCTCGTCGTCACCCTCGCGGGCATCACCCCGCTGCTGCCGGGCCTGACGGCCTACCGCGGCTTCTACCAGCTCGCCGTGCAGGGTGTGGCCGAGGGGCTGGTGACGGTGACGCTGGCGCTGGCGATCGGGCTGGCGCTCGCCGCCGGAGTGGCGCTGGGCGAGTTCGTCGTGCGGCCCCGCCGGGCCGCGCCGGTGCCTGCCGTCACGAACGAGGCACCGGACGCCGAGCGCCAGTAATCTTCCGTACCGGGTCCGCGGCACCCCTGGCCGCGCCCGACCTGGAGGCTGTGTTGGCTGCCGAGACCGCCGAGGGCTCTGAGCTTCCCGGTGCCGAGTTCGTCGTCGTCGCGAACCGGTTACCCGTCGATCTGGAGAAGCTGCCCGACGGCAGCACCCGCTGGAAGCGCAGCCCCGGCGGGCTGGTCACGGCCCTGGAGCCGATGCTGCGCAGCCGCGAGGGCGCGTGGGTGGGCTGGCCCGGTCTCGCCGACGCGGAGGTCGAGCCGCTCGTCGAGGACGGCCTGCAGCTGCACCCGGTGATGTTGACGGCCGAGGAGGTCGCCGACTACTACGAGGGCTTCTCCAACGGCTGCCTGTGGCCGCTCTACCACGACGTCGTGGCGCCGCCGGCTTTCCACCGGCACTGGTGGCGCGCCTACGTGCGGGTCAACCAGCGGTTCGCGGAGGCGGTCGCCGAGGTCGCGGCGCCGGGCGCGACGATCTGGATCCAGGACTACCAGCTGCAGCTCCTCCCGGCCGCGCTGCGCGAGCTGCGCCCCGATCTGCGGATCGGTTTCTTCCTGCACATCCCGTTCCCGCCCACCGAGCTGTTCCTGCAGCTGCCGTGGCGCCGCGAGATCGTGGAGGGGCTCCTGGGCGCGGATCTCGTCGGCTTCCACACCGCGGGTGGCGCACGCAACTTCCGGTCGTTGGCCACCCGGCTGACCGACGCGAAGCCCGGCCACAACCGGCTCGAGGTCGAGCTCGGTGACCGGCACATCAGGGTCGGGGCGTTCCCGATCTCCATCGACGCCGCGGCGCTGGACAAGATCGCCCGCAGCGAGGCCGCGCAGAAGCGCGCCGCGGAGATCCGGGCCGACCTGGGCGAGCCGCGGCGCATCCTGCTGGGCGTCGACCGGCTCGACTACACCAAGGGCATCGACGTCCGGCTCAAGGCGTTCCACGAGCTGCTGACCGAGGGCACGGTCGACGCCGAGGACGTCGTCATGATCCAGCTGGCGACGCCGAGCCGGGAGCGCGTCGAGCACTACCAGCAGATGCGCGACGACATCGAGCTCACCGTCGGGCGGATCAACGGCGAGTTCTCCCGGGTCGGCCACCCCGCGGTGCACTACCTGCACCAGGCCCTGCCGCGGGAGGAGCTGGCCGCGTTCTTCGTCGCTGCCGACGTCATGCTCGTGACGCCGCTGCGCGACGGGATGAACCTCGTCGCCAAGGAGTACGTGGCCTGCCGGTTCGACCTCGGCGGCGCCCTGGTGCTCTCGGAGTTCGCGGGTGCCGCCGTCGAGATGACACAGGCGTACCTGGTCAACCCGCACGACACCGACGGCATCAAGGCGACGATCGCCGAGGCGGTGAACGCGCCGGCCGCGGAGAACCGCAAGCGGATGAAGGCGCTGCGCCGCCAGGTCATGTCCCACGACGTCGACCGGTGGGCACGCTCGTTCCTGTCCGCACTGGGGCTGCCGGAGCCCGCGGATGGCTGACGACGCGGGGCTCGTGGCGGCCCTGGAGCGGGCCGCCCGCGTTCCGCGGCTGCTGGTCGCGCTGGACTTCGACGGGGTGCTCGCCCCGATCGTCGACGTCCCGTCGGCGGCGCGGCCGCTGCCGGCGTCGGCGGAGGCGGTCGCGGGGCTGGCCGCGTTGCCGCGGACGACGGTCGCGATGGTGTCGGGCCGCGGCCTCGACGACCTGCGCGCGGTGTCGGGGTTCGGGCCGCCGGTGGTGCTCGTCGGCAGTCACGGCGGCGAGTTCTCCGACGCGGCGGGCGACTTCCTCGACGAGGACCAGCGTGCGCGGCGGGCGGATCTGCTCGTCGAGCTCGAGAAGCTGATCGAGGGCGAGCCCGGGGTGGCGCTGGAGCGCAAGCCCGCCGGTGCGGCGGTGCACGTGCGCAACGCGGCACCGGACGTCGCGGAGCGGGTGCTCGCGGCGGTCCGGTCGGGTCCTGCTGCGGCCCCGGGCGTCGACCCGACCGAGGGCAAGGCCGTCATCGACCTCGCGGTGCTGGAGGTGAGCAAGGGCGGCGCGATCGACGTGCTGCGCAGCCGGACGGGTGCGGACGCCGTCGTCTTCGCGGGCGACGACGTCACCGACGAGACGGGGTTCTCCCGCCTCGGGGACGGCGACGTCGGTGTCAAGGTGGGCGAGGGCCCGACCGCCGCCGCGCACCGGGTCGCCGACCCGGAGGCGATGTCACGGGTGCTGGGACTGCTGCGCGACGCCCGCGCGGCGCGCTGACTCACCAGCCCGAGAAGAACCTCGACTCGCGCGGCCCCTTGCTGGTGGTGCCGACGACGAGCTCGGTGGGCAGCACGACCTGCCGGGGCCGGTTGCGCTCGCCGCGTTCGAGCAGCAGCTCACCCGCGACCTGGCCCTTCTCGAGGACCGGCTGGCGAATGGTGGTGAGCCCGGCCCGTTCGGCCTCGGGGACACCGTCGAAGCCGGTGACCGTGAGGTCGTCGGGAACGGCGAGGCCGCGCGCGGTGGCGTGGCGCAGGGCGCCGAGGGCGAGGATGTCGGAGGTGCAGACCAGGGCGGTGATGCCCGGGTGCGCGGCGAGGAGCTCCGCGGCGGCGGCCTCGCCCGCGTCGACGGAGTGGTCGTAGCGTTCGTGGACGGGCACGTCGGCCCAGTCGACGCCGGCCTCGGCGAACCCTTCGCGCAGGCCGTCGAGCCGGGCGCGCTGCACGGGGTAGGACGTCCGTTCCTGGCGGGCGAGGTCGGCGCGACCGTCCTGGGCGTCGGGGCCCAGGCGCATGCAGAGCACGCCGATGCGGCGGTGACCGAGGCCCGTGAGGTGGCGGGCCATGCCGAGCATGGCGGCGCGGTCGTCGATGCCTACGCGGTCGACGCCGTCGATCCCGACGGGCTGGTCGCAGACGACGGTCGGAACGGGGCGTTCGAGGACGGCGAGGAAGTGCGGGTCGTCCTCGCGGACGGAGTAGACGACGAACCCGTCGACGCCCGCCTGGTGCACCGTGGTGACGTCGGGCTGCGACGGGCTGACGGGGATGAGCAGGAGCCCCTGACCGGCCTGCTCGCACGCGAGTGCGAGGCCTTCGAGGAAGCCTGTGGCGACGGGGTCCCGGAAGGCGTAGGAGAGCGCCTCGGTGAGCAGGAGCCCGACGGCACCGGCACGTCGGGTGCGCAGCGACCGGGCGACGGGGTCCGGTCCGGGGTAGCCCAGGCGGCGGGCGGCTTCCAGCACCCGGGTACGCAGCGTCGCCGACAGCTGATCGGGCCGGTTGTAGGCGTTGGACACGGTGGTCCTCGACACCCCCAGCTCGGCAGCGAGGGATGCCAGCGTGGCAGGCCTGCGCGCGTTGGGCTGGGACATTCCCCGAACCTAGCCAGGCGGGTGGCGCAGCACAAAGCCCGGGGGGCCGTGGGGGTCATCGCAATCGGGCCCGGACGATCGTTGCCTTCCGCGCCGGGTGCCACTGTAGAGTGAATTGACAACGGTTTTCAATACAGATATGCGCACTCGTTGATACGGAGTCCCGACATGACCCTGCGCCGCATCGCCACCACCCTGGGTGGCGCGCTCCTCGCCGCGGCCGTGCTCGCCGCCTGCGGCGGCGGCAGCAACACCCCCGCCCCGCCCACGACCGACGCCGGCGGCAAGGTCGCGGTCGTCGCCTCGACCGACGTCTACGGCGCCGTGGTCCGCGCCGTCGGTGGTGACCGCGTCGACGTCACCTCGATCATCGACGACCCCGCCAAGGACCCCCACGAGTACGAGACCACCCCCGCCGACGCGCTCGCCGTCGGCAAGGCGGCGCTCGTCGTCGTCAACGGCGGGCACTACGACGACTTCGCGACGAAGCTCGTCGACGCCGCGCAGACCCCGCCGCAGACCATCGACGTCTCCGCCCTGTCCGGCCTGGAGGCGCAGGTCCCCGCGGGCGAGGAGTTCAACGAGCACGTCTGGTACAGCCTGCCGACGATGACGAAGCTCGCCCAGACCCTGGCCGCCGACCTCGGCAGGATCGACGCCGCCGGCGCGGCGACCTACACCGCCAACGCCGCCACCTTCACCACGAAGATCGACGCACTGACCGCGAAGCTCGACGCCGTCAAGGCCACCCACGCCGGGACGGCCGTCGCGATCACCGAACCCGTCCCGCTGTACATGGTCGAGGCCGCCGGGCTGAAGAACGTCACCCCCGAGGCGTTCTCCGAGGCCGTCGAGGAGGGCAACGACCCGCCCGCCGCCGTCCTCCAGCAGACCCTCGCGGTGTTCAGCGGTGGCGCCGCGAAGGTCCTCGTCGTCAACGCCCAGACCGACAGCCCGGCCACCCAGCAGGTCGAGCAGGCCGCCACCGCGGCAGGCGTGCCCGTCGTCGAGGTGACCGAGACACTCCCCGCCGGCGCGACCGACTACGTTTCGTGGCAGTCCCAGCAGATCGACGCGCTCACCACGGCGCTCGGATGACACTCCTCCGGGAAGGTGCGATGACCCGCCCGCACGACGCCGACGGCCGCGGCCCCGCCGCCGTCGAGCTTCGGGGTGCCACCGTGCGGTTCGGGGCACGCACGCTCTGGGAGGGGCTCGACCTCGACATCCCCGGCGGCGAGTTCGTCGCGGTCCTGGGCCCCAACGGATCCGGCAAGACGACGCTGCTGCGCGTCCTGCTCGGGCTGCAACCGGTCCAAGCGGGCGAGGTGCTCGTCGACGGGCGCCCGGTCCGCCGCGGCGGCGAGGGCATCGGGTACGTCCCCCAGCAGAAGTCGATCCCCGAGGACGTACCGCTGCGGGCACGTGACCTCGTCGGCCTCGGGCTCGACGGACACCACCTCGGCCTGGGCCTGCGTGGCCGCCGCGAACGCGCCCGCCGGGTCGACGACGCACTCGCCGCGGTCGGCGCCACCGGATACGCGCACGCACCGGTCGGGCGGCTCTCCGGCGGCGAGCAGCAGCGGCTGCGGGTGGCGCAGGCGCTCGTCGGCGACCCGCGGGTCCTGCTGTGCGACGAGCCGCTGCTCTCGCTCGACCTCGCCCACCAGCGGACGGTCAGCCGGCTCATCGACGAGCGCCGCCGCACCGCGGGGACGGCCGTCCTGTTCGTGACGCACGAGATCAACCCGATCCTGCCGCTCGTCGACCGGGTGCTCTACCTCGTCGACGGCAGGTTCCGGTTCGGCACCCCCGACGAGGTGATGACGTCGGAGACGCTGTCGGAGCTCTACCGCACCGACGTCGAGGTGCTGCGCGTGCGGGAGCGCCTCGTCGTCGTCGGCGTCGAGGCGTCCGGGCACTGCCACGGCGCCGTCGTCCCCGCCGAGGAGGCCGTCACCCCGTGAACGACATCCTCGACAAGCTCTTCACCTTCGACGGCACCGCCGAACTGCTGGGCCAGCCCTTCGTGCGCAACGCCCTGCTCGCCGCGGCGCTGCTGGGGCTCGTCGCGGGTGTCCTCGCGCCGCTGATCGTGGCGCGCGGCATGGGCTTCGCGGTGCACGGCACCTCGGAGCTCGCGTTCACCGGTGGCGCCGCGGCGCTGCTGATCGGGGTGAGCGTGAGCGTCGGCGCGGTCGCCGGTGCCGTCGTGGCGGGCCTGGTGTTCGGGCTGCTCGGGCTGCGCCAACGCGAACGCGACTCCGTGATCGGCGTGGTGCTGGCGTTCGGGCTGGGCCTCGGCGTCCTGTTGCTGGCGCTCTACCCGGGGCGGGCGTCGAACAAGTTCGGGCTGCTCACGGGATCGATCGTCTCGGTCGACTCCACCAACCTCTGGGTTCTCGTCGTCGTGACGATACTGGTGCTCGCGACGATGGCCGTCGTCTACCGGCCGCTGCTGTTCGCCAGCACCGACCCCGAGGTCGCCGTCGCCCGCGGCGTACCCGTGCGGCTGCTCTCACCGCTCTTCGCGGTGCTCATCGCGCTGGTCACCGCGCTCGCCGTGCCGATCGTCGGCGCGATCCTCGTCCTGTCAGTGACGATCATCCCCGGCGCCGCCGCGGCCCGCGTCACCGCGAGCCCCCTGGTGGCGACGATCCTGGCCGTCGTCATCGCGGAGGTCGCCCTCGTCGGCGGCACGATCCTGTCGCTCGCGCCCGGCCTGCCCATCTCCGGTTACGTCGCGACGATCGCGTTCCTCGGCTACCTCGCCTGCCGCGTCGTCGGCCGGGCCCGCGGCCAGGTCCGCACCGGCTGACGCGCCTGCCGGGACCTGCGCGGGTCAGCCGATCCGGCGGCGGCGCGCGACCTCGGCCAGCACGACACCCGCGGCCACCGACGCGTTGAGCGACTCCACCTCGCGCGCCAGCGGGATCGACACCGTGACGTCGCAGGTCTCGCGGACCAGCCGCGACAGGCCCTTGCCCTCCGAGCCCACGACCAGCACCAGCGGGTCGGTGGCCAGGTCGAAGTCGTCGATCGAGACATCGCCGTCGGCCGCCAGACCCGCGATCATCAGCCCGGTGTTGGCGTACTCCTGCAGCGTGCGGGTCAGGTTCGTCGCGCGGGCCACCGGCAGCCGCGCCGCCGTCCCTGCCGACGTCCGCCACGCCACCGCCGTCATCCCCGCCGCCCGCCGCTGCGGGACCACGACACCGTGCCCGCCGAACGCACTCACCGAGCGGACGATCGCCCCCAGGTTGCGCGGGTCGGTCACGCCGTCGAGCGCCGCGATCAGCGCCGGCGAACCGGACTCGCCCGCCAGCTCAAGCAGCTCGTCGGGGTGCGCGTACTCGTAGGGCGGCACGACGAGCGCGACCCCCTGGTGCAGCGCACCACCGGCCATGCGGTCGAGATCGTTGCGGGGCACCTCGAGAATCGAGATGCCCGCGTCGGCCGCCAGGTGCACGGCCTCCTTGATCCGCTCGTCGGACGTGGCGCCGACGGCGACGTGCAGCGCGGTCGCCGGGGCACCCGCACGCAGACACTCCACGACCGGGTTGCGCCCCAGCACCGTTTCCGGGGTCTCGCCGTCGCCCGCGCGGCGGCTGCGGTTGCCCGCGCCACCGCCCTGCCGGCCGGCGACCTTGGCCTGCGCCTTCGCGTCGCGCGCGGCCTTGCGCGCCGCCGGGTGCCCGGGGCGCATCGACGCCGGCGGCGTCGGCCCCTTGCCCGTCAGCCCGCGGCGGCGCTGACCGCCGGACCCGACGACGGCACCCTTCTTCGTGCCGTCCTTGCGCGTCGCACCGCGTCGCCTGGAATTGCCCGCCATCTACCTGCTACCTCGCTGAACCGTCACTGAACGTCCTTGAGCGACCAGGTCGGCCCGTCCGGGCCGTCCTCGACCGCGATACCCGCGCTGGTCAGCCGGTCGCGCACCTCGTCGGCGGCGGCGAAGTCGCGGCTCGCGCGCGCCTCCTGCCGCTTCACCAGCAGGTCGTCGACCAGGACACCGAGCGCCGCGATGGCCGCCGTGTCCGACCCGCCGGCGACCCACTTCTCGTCGAGCGGATCGAGGCCGAGCACGCCGGTCATGGCCCGCACCGACTCCGCGGCCGTGCGGGCGGCGCCGCGATCGCCCCCGTCGAGCGCGGAGTTCCCCTCGCGCACCGTGTTGTGGACGACCGCCAGCGCGCCGGGCGTGCCGAGGTCGTCGTCGAGAGCGGCCGCGAACTCGGCCGGCACCTTCGCCGCGACGTCGGGCGTGCCGACACGCTCGGCGACCCGGCCGACGAACGACTCGATCCGCCGGTACGCCGACACCGATTCGGCCAGCGCCGCGTCGGAGTACTCGATCGCCGACCGGTAGTGCGGCCCCACGAGGTAGTAGCGCAGCTCGACGCCGCGGACCCGCTGCAGAATCGCCGGGATCGACAGCGTGTTGCCCAACGACTTGGACATCTTCTCGCCGCCCATGGTGACCCAGGCGTTGTGCAGCCAGTAGCGGGCGAACCCGTCGCCCGCCGCGTGCGACTGCGCCTGCTCGTTCTCGTGGTGCGGGAACACCAGGTCGAGGCCGCCGCCGTGGATGTCGAACTCGGGCCCCAGGTAGGCCGTGGCCATCGCCGAACACTCCAGGTGCCAGCCCGGACGCCCTGCGCCCCACGGGGTCGGCCACGACGGCTCGCCCGGCTTGACGCCCTTCCAGAGCGTGAAGTCGAGCGGGTCGCGCTTGTCGCCGCAGTCGCCCTCGCCCTGCGCGACGTCGTCGACCTTCTGCCCCGACAGGGCCCCGTACTCCGGGAACGACCGCACCGAGAAGTAGACGTCGCCACCCGCGGCATACGCGTGGCCGCGATCGATCAGGCGCTCCATCAGCTCGACCATCTGCGTGATGTGCCCGGTGGCCCGCGGCTCGACCGACGCGGGCAGGCAGCCCAGCGCGTCGTACGCCGCCGAGAAGGCGCGCTCGTGCGTGGTGGCCCACTCCCACCACGGACGGCCGGCGTCGGCGGCCTTGCGGAGGATCTTGTCGTCGATGTCGGTCACATTGCGCACCAACAGGACGTCGTGGCCGGTGTGGGTCAGCCAGCGGCGCAGCACGTCGTAGTTGAGGCTGCTGCGGACGTGACCGATGTGCGGCACACCCTGGACGGTGGCCCCACAGACGTACATCGACACGGTCCCGGCCCGCAGCGGGACGAAGTCACGCTGCTCCCTGGTCGCGGTGTCGTGCAGTCGCAGGCTCACCCCACACAGACTACGGGTGACCAGGTCGGCGTCGATCGTCGGCCCGGACTCACGCACCGGCGACGAGAGGTCCCATTCGTCCAAGACGGCGACGCCGCGGCACGGCACGCTCGGGCCATGGCCGACATCATCCGGATCACCCCGAAGCTCGTCGTCGGTGACGGCGCCGCCGCCCTCGCCTTCTACACCGAGGCCCTCGGCGCGACCGTCGAGGAGAGCTACACCGTCGACGGGCGGATCGTGCACGCCACGCTGACCGTCGGCGTGCTGCGGTTCGAGCTCAAGGACGCGGGCGACGGCGACCCCGCGCCGGTGGCGGACCGGCACCCGCCGGTGCTCATGTCGCTGGCCGTGACCGACGCCGACGCCGTCACCGACCGGCTGCTCGCGGCCGGCGCGACCGTCGTGTACCCGGTGGCCGACCAGGAGTACGGGGCGCGCGGCGGCCGGGTCGCCGATCCGTTCGGGCACCACTGGATGGTGTCGACGCCGATCGAGTCGCTCGGCCCCGACGAGGTCCAGGCCCGCCTCGACGCACTGCCGTAGCAGGCGAACCCGTTGCGCCCCAGGCACACCGCCACCGCCGGGTCCGCCGTGCGGCCGGCCCCGGCCCCGGTCACGCCGCGGTCCGGCCGCGGCCGGACCCGGTGGCCGGGTGCCGCCTGACGGAGCAGCGGGACGATCAGGGCGCCGGGACGATCAGCGCCGTCGCGATCGCCGCGACGCCCTCGCCGCGACCGGTGAGGCCGAGACCGTCGGTCGTCGTGCCCGAGACGGCGACCGGCCCGCCGACGGCGTCGGACAGCACACGCTGCGCCTCGCCGCGACGCGTCCCGATCTTCGGGGCGTTACCGATCACCTGTACCGCGGCGTTGCCGACGACCCAACCGTCGCGCCCCAGCAGCCTGCGCACCTCGGCGAGCAGCTGCACGCCACCCGCGCCCGCCCACTCCGGGCGGCCGGTACCGAACACCGCGCCCAGATCACCCAGGCCCGCGGCCGACAGCAACGCGTCGCACAACGCATGGGATGCGACGTCACCGTCGGAGTGCCCGGCGCAGCCGTCGACGCCCTCCCACCACAGCCCCGCCATCCAGCACGGACGACCCGGGTCGACGGGATGCACGTCGGTGCCGACGCCGACGCGGGGGATCGCAGCGATCATCGCGCGACCGTACCCGCCGCTTCCCCCGGGATCCCGTCACTCACCAGGTGGTCGGCGAGCCTGTGGTCCCACGGCGTCGTCACCTTCATCGCCGCGGGATCACCGGGAACGGTGTGCACGCTCTCACCCAACGCCTCGACGAGACCCGCGTCGTCGGTCGCGGCCGCACCGGCGGCGGCGGCCGTGCGGTGCGCCCGCAGCAACAGCTCCGGCGCGAAACCCTGCGGGGTCTGGACCGCGCGCAGCACGGACCTGTCGACCGTGGCCACGACGGCGCCCGTCCGGTCGACACGCTTGACGGTGTCGGCCACCGGCAGCACCGGGACCACCGCCCGATGACCGGCCCGGACCGCCTCGACGACGGCCGCGACCAGCGCGGGAGGTGTCAACGGACGGGCCGCGTCGTGGACGAGCACGACCTCGACCTCGTCGTCCAGGATTGCGCGCGCAGAACCGTCACCAACAGATGGTTCCGATCGTTCATCCCCGGTGTGGACGCCGTTCGGATCCCCGACACCGCGCAGCGCGCCGAGGGCGCACAGCACGGAAGCGGTCCTGTCGGCACCACCGGCGAGCACGGTGACGGGACGCCCGTGGAGCAACTCACCCGCACGGTCGACGAGCTCCGCCGGCGCGGCGACCACGACATGGTCGACCACACCGGACGCGAGCAGCCCGTCGACGGCACGGACCAGCATCGGAACACCACCGACCGGCACGAACGCCTTCGGCTCACCGGCACCCAGTCGCTGACCGGAGCCCGCTGCGGGGACCACCGCGACGACGCTCACGACATCCGCCGGAAGAGGAAGTACGTACGAACCGGCCGGAGGGCTCAGGCCGTCGCGGCCGTCGCCAGCACCTCGTCGAGCAGGACCTCGGCCCGCTCCTCGTCGGTGCCCTCGGCGAGCGCCAGCTCGCTCACGAGGATCTGGCGGGCCTTGGCCAACATGCGCTTCTCGCCCGCGGACAAGCCACGGTCCTTCTCACGCCGCCACAGGTCGCGCACCACTTCGGCCACCTTGTTCACATCGCCGGAGGCGAGCTTCTCGAGGTTGGCCTTGTACCGCCGCGACCAGTTGGTCGGCTCCTCGGTGTGCGGCGCCCGGAGCACCTCGAACACCTTGTCGAGGCCTTCCTGGCCCACGACGTCGCGGACGCCGACGACCTCGGCGTTCTCCGCAGGAACACGCACCGTGAGATCACCCTGGGCAACCTTCAGGACGAGGTACTTGCGCTCCTCGCCCTTGATCGTCCGGGTCTCGATGGCCTCGATGAGAGCGGCACCGTGGTGCGGGTAGACGACGGTCTCTCCGACCTTAAAAACCATGTGTCCTCTGCCCCTTTCGCTGAACCCAGGTTAACACGGTCGGACCTCCCCTCGCCCGGCGGGATACACCGTCGTCGCAGGTCACGGGCTTGACAACACGGGCCAAACGTGCCTCAACCGCCCCATGTGTGACGTTGGTGACGGACCCCGCACGCGGTGTGACCGCCGATGCGGCCGGATGCGGACCCCGCCACGGCGGACGGACGACCGGACGTGTGACCGGACGTGTGACCGGAGGCGCGTTGCCGGTACCCACACCGCCGCGGCTACGCTTCCGCCTGGTCGCCCGATCCCTCGGGACCGGCCCCACCGCCACGAAAGGACCTGGAGACCCGTGAGCCGCAGCGAGCGCATCCGTCCGACGCGCGCAGCCCTGGTCGCCGGCGCCCTGATCGGCGCGCTCGCCCTTGCAGGGTGCGGTGCGGGCCAGATCGCCCAGACCGCCGAGCAGCAGGCCGCCGTCTCCGGGGCCAACCTGACGACCCAGCACATCGAGATCCGCAACGCCGAGATCGAGTTCCTGGTCGGCGGCTCACAGCGCCTCGCCGCCTACACCGCGGGCTCGTCGGCGCCGGTCACGGTGTCGATCGCCAACGACGACGACCTGCCCGACCGGCTGCTCTCCGCGAGCAGCCCGGTCGCCGAGAGCATCCGCATCACCGGCGACACCCAGATCGCCGCACACGGCGCCCTCACCGCGAGCGCCACCCCTGGCGGCGTCGTCGGCAACGTGGGCACGCCGATCGAGATCAGCCTCGAGGGCCTGCGCCAGGACATCGGCCCCGGCCTGAGCTACCCGGTCACGTTCGTCTTCGAGCGCGCCGGCAGCGTGACCGTCGACATGCCGATGGGCAACGCCGACAACCTCGTTCCGGGCGGAGGCGCCCCGAACGCCTCCGGTGGTTCGGGCGAGTCCGGCACCGGCGGGAACGGCGGCCGCTGACCGGCCGGACCCGCGCCGCCCGCGCGGGGTTCGTCTGCTCCGAGTGCGGCCACCAGGCCGCCCAGTGGGTGGGCCGCTGCCCGTCGTGCCAGGCGTGGGGAACCCTTGCGCAGCAGTCGGTCCCGACGGGCCGCACGCCACGCGTCGCGGCCGGGGCGCCCTCGGCACCGGCGCGCCGGATCGCCGACGTCGAGCTCGACACCGCCCGCGCCCGCCCGACGGGCGTCGACGAGCTCGACCGCGTCCTCGGCGGGGGGCTCGTCCCGGGTGCAGTGGTCCTGCTGGCCGGGGAACCGGGCGTCGGCAAGTCGACGCTGTTGCTCGAGGTCGCCGCGAAGGCCGCCCAGCGGGGACGCGTCCTCTACGTCACCGGCGAGGAGTCGGCCGGGCAGGTGCGGCTGCGCGCCGAACGCACCGGAGGCGTGCACGACGAGCTCTACCTGGCCGCCGAGTCCGACCTCGGCTCGATCCTCGGCCACCTCGACGCCCTGCAGCCCGAGCTGCTGATCGTCGACTCGATCCAGACGATGTCCACATCGGACGTCGAGGGCAACGTGGGCGGCGTGACCCAGGTACGGGCCGTCACCATCGGCCTCACCGCCACCGCCAAGGAACGCGGGCTGCCCGTCGTGCTCGTCGGGCACGTCACCAAGGACGGCTCGATCGCCGGGCCGCGGGTGCTCGAACACCTCGTCGACGTCGTGCTCGCGTTCGAGGGTGACAAACAGTCGACACTGCGCATGGTCCGCGGCGTGAAGAACCGCTTCGGCCCCGCCGACGAGGTCGGCTGCTTCGAACTGCGCGACGAGGGCATCGTCGGGCTCGCCGACCCCTCCGGACTGTTCCTCGCCCGGTTCGGCGCCACCCGCGACTCCGTCGTCCCGGGTACCGCCGTCACCGTCGTCATGGACGGCCGCAGACCGATGCTGGCCGAGGTCCAGGCGCTGGTTGCCGGGGCCAACATCCCCAGCCCGCGCCGGGCCGTCTCAGGTCTCGACAGCGCACGCGTCGCGATGCTGCTGGCCGTGCTGGAACGGCGGGTCGGGGTCAAGCTGGCCGACTCCGAGGTCTACACGGCCACCGTCGGCGGGATGAAGGTGCTCGAACCGGCCGCCGACCTCGCCCTCGCCCTCGCCGTCGTCTCCGCGAAGCGCGACCTCGCCCTCCCCCCGGACATGATCCTGATCGGCGAGATCGGGCTGGCGGGCGAGGTGCGGCGGGTCAGCGGCGTCGGCAGGCGCCTCGCCGAGGCCGCCCGGCTGGGCTTCACCCAGGCGCTGGTGCCACCCGACAGCGACGCGAAATCCGTCGGCATGAAGGTGCAGGAGGTCGCCGACCTCGGCCAGGTCGTCCGACGCCTCCGCCGCGACTGACGGCCGCCCGCACACCCTCGCCGCCGGCCCCCGCGCGGCACCGCGGATGCGTCCGGCCCTCCCTGCGGCGGAACCGCGGCACGGGTCAGGGCGTCAGCAGGAACGGCGTCGGCGGGCTGATCAGGTCGTCGATGCGCGTCAACAGGCGGTAGGCGCCCGCCGGGACGACCGTCCGCGCCGCCGCACACCCCGGCGTCGACGTCCGGCCCTGCCACGTCACCGAGAACGACACCGGCTGCCCCGGAACCAACGTCCGAAGGTCGGGTCTGGCCGGGTTGGCGCAGTCGTTGCTCGACCAGAGCCGGTCCACACCGTCGCCGCTCCACACGACGATCTCCAGCCGGCTCCCGTCGAGGTCACGCACGCACGGCTGGCCGCTCGTGTTGGTCACCACGACACCCACCACCGGCCTGTCCCCCACCTTGTGGTCGGTCCGGTCGATCGTGGCGCCGACGCTGAGCATGTCGTTGGTGCACGGGACCGGACCGGTCGGCGGGACCGTCGCCGGTGGCGGCGCGTCCGTGACCGGGACCGGGCTGCCCTCCACGCGGGCCTCGTCGGTGGCCGGGGCGGTCGTCGGGGCTCCCGACGACGGCACGACCTGGGTGCCGGGCCCCGTCGTCACCCCGGGGAGACCGGGCGCGAGGGGGGCCGACGGGTCGGCAGGCGCGATCGTGGGCGCGCCGAACGCGGTCGGGTCCCCCGGCGGCGGGGGCGGAGCGTCGCTGGGCAGCTCCGCCTGGTTCGCCGCGAGCGTCGTCTTCTCCTCGCTCGTCGCCTCCGTGCGCCCGTGCACCAGCGCGGCGACGGTCAGCCCCAACATCGCGAACAGGACCACGACGGATGCGAGAGCCACCCAGCGACGACGCCAGTAGACGGTCGCGGGCAGCGGTCCGGACGGCTCCCACATGTGACGGAGAGTAGGTCGGCGATTACCACCAGGAGCCGACGTGGGCCCGGCGTGGCGCAGTACCACCCCCGGAAACCACCCGGGCGAATGACGTGGTTGCGTCCGCACCCGCGTCGCGCTTGACTCGTGGCGTGATGCGCATGCGGCTGCAGTTCTTCTGGCCCAGCCGCCGCGCCGTGCACTTCGACGAGTTCTGTCGGCCGGCCGCGTAGCGACCGCCCACGGGCGGTCCCTCGTGGCCTCCGCGCGCCCCGACCGACTGCGGGCGTCCGGCCCGCACCCGCCCTCGCCAGGGAGAACCCGTCATGTCCGTCACGGACGACCTGCTCGCCAACAACGCCACCTACGCCGAGACATTCTCCGGCCCACTGCCCCTGCCTCCCGCCAAGGGCGTCGCCGTCGTCGCCTGCATGGACGCCCGCCTCGACGTCTACCGCCTCCTCGGCCTCGACGAGGGCGAGGCGCACGTCATCCGCAACGCGGGCGGCGTCGTCACCGACGACGAGATCCGGTCGCTGGCCATCAGCCAGCGGCTGCTCGGCACCCGCGAGATCATCCTGATCCACCACACCGACTGCGGCATGCTCACCTTCACCGACGACGACTTCAAGCGGTCCATCCAGGAGGAGACCGGGATCAAGCCGCCCTGGGCCGCCGAGGCGTTCGGCGACCTGGAGGAGGACGTCCGCCAGTCGGTCGCCCGCATCACCGCGAGCCCGTTCGTCGCGCACAAGGACTCCGTGCGCGGCTTCGTGTTCGACGTCTCCACCGGGAAGCTGAACGAGGTCGCCTGACCCGTCCGGCACACCGGCCCGCGGGCGGTGGCACGATGCGCGTCGTGCCGCCGTCCGCCGCGCCGCTTCCCGACCCACCGCTGTCCGCGACGTTGGTCCCCTGGTACACCGCCGTCGCCCGCGACCTGCCCTGGCGACGGCCGGGGACCACCCCGTGGGGCGTCATGGTCAGCGAGTTCATGCTGCAGCAGACACCCGTCGCCCGCGTCGAACCCGTCTGGCTGCGCTGGATGGCCGACTGGCCCACACCCTCGGCGCTCGCCGCCGCCCCCCGCGCCGACGTGCTGCGCGCCTGGGGGAAGCTCGGCTACCCGCGCCGTGCGCTGCGCCTGCACGAGGCCGCCCGCGTCATCGCGACCGGGCACGACGACGTCGTGCCGTCCGACATCGAGGCCCTGGAAGCTCTCCCGGGGGTCGGTTCCTACACCGCCCGGGCCGTCGCGGCCTTCGGGTACGGGCGACGCTGCGCGGTCGTCGACACCAACGTCCGACGTGTCGTCGCCCGCGCCGTGCACGGCGACGGCGACGCGGGACCCGCGCGCGTGAAGGCTGATCTCGCCGACGTCGCGGCGCTGCTCCCGGTCGACGAGGCCGAGGCGGCGACCTTCTCCATCGCGATGATGGAGCTCGGCGCAGTCGTCTGCACCGCCCGCACCCCGCACTGCACCGCCTGCCCCATCCGCGACCGCTGCGCCTGGCTCGCCGCCGGCGCCCCCGCCTACGACGGCCCCCGACGCGCCCCGCAGGCCTTCGCCGGCACCGACCGGCAGGTCCGCGGCCGCCTCCTCGACGTCCTGCGGGACGCACCCGGCCCCGTCGACCGCGCCGCCCTCGACCGCGCCTGGAACGACCCCGGGCAACGCGACCGCTGCCTCGACTCCCTGCTCGTCGACGGGCTCGCCGAACAGCTCGCCGACGGCCGCTTCGCCCTACCGGCCTGAGCATGCTGGTCGTCCGCTTCCGGCTCGCCGACGACGCCGCCGCCGAGCTCACCGGCCTGCGCGCGCGGCTCGTCGTCGGCGGGCTACCGGTGCCGCCCGGACGGCCCGCGGTCACCGTCGCCGCCGCTCAGGCCGTCCCCTCCGGCACCCGGACCGCACTCGCCACCGCCGTCCGCGTCCTCGCCCTGCCTACGCTGTGGCTCACGAACCTCGCCGCCGTCGCCGGGCGGGACGAGGAGCTCGTGCTGGGCGCCGTGGTCGACACCGAGCTGTTGGCCGTCCACGACGCTGTGCACGACGTGCTGGCCGGGAAGGTCCGTGGGCCCGTCGCGACCTACCTGCCCGGGTCCTGGGTGCCCCACTGCGTGCTGGCCACCCGTGACCCCGCCGCCGCCTTCACGGCCCTGCACCCGCTGCGCCCCGTCCGCGCCGCGGTCACGGGCCTGGAGCTGGCCGACACCCGGACCGGCGAGACCACCCCCCTCTGACGCGCTCGGCCCCTCGGCCCCCGGCCCCGGGCCCCGAATTGCAGGAAGCAGGGCGGCGGGGCGGGGCGGGCGGCAGGGGGCAGGGCGGGGCGGCGGGGGCGGGCGCCGGTCAGAGCGGAGCCGTCGTGGCCAGGAAGCCCTCGACGGCGATTCGGAAGGCCTCCTCCGAGGCGTGGACGAGGTGGCCGGTACCCGGCAGGGTGACGAGCCGGGCGTACGGGCCGAACCTGTTGCGGCGCAGGGCGTCGATCATCTGCTCGGGCTGGCCGCGGGGCACGATGCCGTCGGCGGCGCAGACCATCAGCACCGGGGCGCGGACCCCGCCGAGGACGTCCCAGTAGGAGCGGCGCGCCCACTCCGCGGCGATCTCCACGGCGTTGTCGACGCGGCAGAGCAGGTGGTAGCCGTCGGCGCGTTCCTCGACGCACTCGGCCATGTAGTCACCGAACTCCGGCCGCGGGTGGCCGAAGGTGGCGCGCACCTCGGCCAACGAGGCGAAGGGCTGCGGGACGGCGCCGAACCAGGCGCGGGCGTCGGCGACAGCGGTGTCGGACACCCCGGTGAGGTCGACGGCCATGTCCTCGACGACGACGGCCGCCACCAGTTCGGGGCGGCTCGCGGCGAGCGCGAGGGCGTGCAGGCCACCCATGGAGTGGCCGACGACGACGGCGGGTCCGGCGCCGAGCTGCTCGATCACCTCGGCAGCGTCGGCGGCGAGGCGTTCGGTGGTCCACGGGCCGGTGGCCTGGGAGCGGCCGTGGCCGCGGGCGTCGAGCCCGATGACGCGCCCCCTGCCGGTGAGTCGGCGCGCGACCGGCCACCACGTCGTCGCCCGGCCCATGAGCCCGTGCAGCAGCAGGATCGGGGTGCCGCGCCCGCCGAACTCGACGACGGCGAGGTACGCACCGTCGGAGGTCCGAACCGAACGACGCACCCGCGCAAACTAACCTGAAGTCCATGACCGTCGTGAAGATCAACGCGATCGAGGTACCCGAGGGATCCGGCCCGGAACTGGAGAAGCGGTTCGCGCAGCGCAAGCACGCCGTCGACAACCAGCCGGGCTTCGTCTCCTTCGAGCTGATGCGGCCGGTGTCGGGCGACAACCGCTACTTCGTGGTGACGAAGTGGGAGTCCGACGAGGCGTTCCAGGCGTGGCGCAACGGCCCGGCGATGCAGGCGCACGGTGGTAACGCGCAGGCGCCGACGGCGTCGGGGCAGCCGGTGTCGACAGGCGCGTCGCTGCTGGAGTTCGAGGTCGTCGACCTGGACGCGGGCTGAGTCCCGACCTCCAGCGGGCCGCCGAGCTCCTCCGCGGCGCCGGCGCGTTGCTCGTCTGCGCCGGCGCCGGGATGGGCGTCGACTCCGGGCTCCCCGACTTCCGGGGGCCCGAGGGTTTCTGGCGCGCGTACCCGCCGTACCGGGCGCTGGGGCTGAGCTTCGAGGAGCTGGCCGACCTGGTCCACTTCGCCGACGACCCTGCGCTCGCGTGGGGCTTCTACGGACACCGGCTGTCCCTCTACCGGGCGACGGCGCCGCACCGGGGATTCGCCGTGCTGCGACGCTGGGCTGACCGGGTACCGACGCGGGTGTTCACCTCCAACGTCGACGGCCAGTTCCAGCGGGCCGGGTTCGATGCGGAGTCGGTCGCGGAGTGCCACGGGTCCATCCACCATCTGCAGTGCCTGGTGGGGTGCGGGCAACCGGTGTGGCCCGCCGACGGCGTCGAGGTGGAGGTCGACCCGGCGACGATGCGGGCGACCGGCCGGCTGCCGAGCTGTGCGAGCTGCGGCGGGCCGGCGCGGCCGAACATCCTGATGTTCGCGGACCGGTCGTGGGACGGGTCGTTCGCGGGGCCGCGGCTGGCCGCGCACGCGGCGTGGACACGGGCGCACCGCCGGCAGCTGGTCGTCGTCGAGATCGGCGCGGGTACCGCGGTGCCGACGGTGCGCAGGCAGGCGGAGCTGGCGTCGGCGGCGACGGGTGCGCTGGTCAGGATCAACGTGCGCGAGCCGGATGTCCGCCACGGCCGTGGCGTCGGCCTCGCGCTGCCGGCCGTCGAGGCACTCGAGGCGCTCGCCCCGTGAGTGGCGGTAGCCGCCACGGCCACCGTCGCCACGCACCGGATCAGTCGGGGATCGACCTGCTGTCGGGGACGACGATGCCGAACAGGTCGGCGATCGAGGCCAGGCTGGCGGCCTGGAGCGCCGACGCCGCCACCGCGCCGTCGGGGCCGGGCAGCGAGCGGGTCGCGGTGGCGCCTGCGACGACGGTCGGGGCGAAGCCGAGGCTGAACGCGCCCCGGGCCGTCGAGTTGATGCACATGTGGGTCATGAATCCGGCGAGTACGAGGTCGTGGGCGCCCGCCGCGGTGAGCCGGTCCTGCAGGTCGGTGCCGACGAACGAGTTCGGGGCCCCCTTCACGACGACGGGCTCGTCGCCGCGCGGGGCGACACGGTCGACGATGGCACCGATCTCGGCGCGGATGTCGTAGGGCGTCCCCTCGCCGGCGTCGTGCTGGATGTGGATGACCGGGGTGCCGGCGCTGCGGGCCCGGTCGAGGAGCTCCTCGGCCTGGTCGAGGGCGGCCTCGACGCCCTCGAGCTCCATGACGCCGCGCGTGTAGGTGTTCTGGCAGTCGACCATGATCAGGGTCGAGCCGGCGAGGCTCGGCGGGGTGGCGGGCATCCCGGTGAGTTCGCGCAGGGTCGTCGAGGGCACGGGCCCACACTCCTTCGGATGGGTACGAGAACGACACACTAGGCCGGACCATCGTGCGACGGCCCGGCCCCTGTGTCACGGGTTCACCTCACACCCCGTTGGCGGTTGCCGGCTCCTCGCCGGTGAGGAGCCGGGAGCGGCTGAGGAACCGGACACCTTTCCGGCGCCTCGACCGGGGACCCGCCGCCCCCGCCCCCTCACGACGTCGACCGTGAGGTGCGTGTGCTTCCGGTGCTGGAACCGCAACTTCGACGTGCGGATATACCGTAGTTGCGTGCCCTGTCTCATGTTTGCTTCGCAGTTGCGGAGCGCGATCAGGGTTGCCTGACCTGTCCTGACGGACGACGATGAGGGTGGCGTCCGCCACCGTCGACGCAGCCGCGGGGAGCCATCGACGACATGACGACAGATCCGGTCGAGAGGGCCATGGTTCTGGCCCGGACCTACGACGCCGTGACGAGCGGGGAGCGGGCGTCCGTGGCGCCGCGCAACCTCGGGTCGGAGCCCTGGGCGCGCTCGTCGGACCCACACGTCGGCCCGGACCGGGGCGCCGCGACCCGTTGCCCCGAACAGACCGAGATCGCCGACATCCGGGGCGCCCACCCGCTCGCGCCGGCCATGACGGTGCTGCGGGAGACGTTGCTGGGCATCGCCGACGAGGCCCGGCACAGGATGATCGTGACCGATGCGCACGGGCACGTCCTGTGGCGCGACAGCAGCCATGACGTGCTGCGACGCGGCGACCGGGCCGGCACCGCGCCGGCTGCCGGCTCGCCCGTCACGATCCACTCGGCCGAGCACCTCGTCCGCGGGCGCCACTGTTGGACGCGCGCCGCGGCACCCATCCACGACCCGGAGGACGGCCGGCTGATCGGGGTCGTCGACGTCACCGGGCCCAACGCCTCGCTCCACCCGGCGACGCTCGCGCTCGTCGTCGCGGCCGCCCGGCTCGCGGAGAACCAGCTGGCGACGCTCGCCGCCGTGCGCGACGAGCGGATGCGCGCCCGCAACCTCGGGCACCTCACCCGGCTGCGCGACGAGCCCGGCGCACTGCTCACCCCTCAGGGGAGGGTGCTCGCCGCCCATCCCGCCGGCTGGCTACCCGACAGGGTGGACCTCCCCGACCTTCCGGGTGGGTCGCTGTCGCTGGGCGAGCAGGGCGAGGTCGTGCTCGAGCCGCTGGCGGAGGGCTGGCTGCTGCGGTTGCGCCGGCCCGGCCGTCGAGTGCTCCCGGCGCTGGGGCTGCCTTCCTGGGCGCCGACCGCCCCAGCGCGTCGTCCGGCGACCGCCGCATCCGGCTCACCCGGCGCCACGCCGAGCTGCTGACGTTGCTCGCCCTGCACCCCGCCGGCCGCTCCGCGGACCAGCTGGCCGCCGACCTGCACGGCGACGCCGACAAGGCCGTGACCGTGCGGGCGGAGATGGACCGGCTGCGGCTCGCCCTCGACGCCGGCGTCGTCCGCACCCGGCCCTACCGGCTGCAGGCACGCGTCGACGCCGACTTCCTCCACGTCCGTGACGCGCTCGCCGCGGGTCAGCTGCGCCGGGCCGTCGAGCTGTACCGGGGGCCGCTGCTGCCGTCCTCGGAGGCGCCGGGGGTACTCGACGAACGCGAGCAGCTCGCCGCAGCCGTCCGGCACGCGGTGCTCGACAGCGGCGACGTCGAGGCGCTGTGGATGTTCTCGACGACGCCGGAGGGCGCCGCCGATCCCGAGGTCGCCCGCCGGCTGCTCGCCGGCCTGCGCGCAGCCGACCCGCGCCGGGCCGTGCTGCGGGCCCGGCTGGACAACTGCCTCTGACACGGACGAAGCCGGCCCGGACCCGAGGGTCCGGACCGGCTTCCCGGTCAGCCGATCAGACGGAGATCAGTCGTCCGTCTTCGCCATGTCGACGGGCGGGGCGTCGGGAACGAGCGCCGCCGAACGCGCCTCACCGCGGAAGGTGAAGTGCGCCTTGTCGTCGGCCGCGCGCGAACCTTCCGGGGCGTCGGGGTCGAGACCCTCGACGTCCACGACCACGATCTGGCCCGCCTCGATCTCGCCGAAGAGGATCTTCTCCGACAGCTGGTCCTCGATCTCGCGCTGGATGGTCCGGCGCAGCGGCCGGGCGCCCAGCACGGGGTCGAAACCACGACGCGCGAGCAGCGACTTGGCGGCGGGAGTGAGCTCGATGCCCATGTCCTTGTTCGCCAGCTGCGCCTCGACGCGCGTGATCATGAGGTCGACCATCGTGATGATCTGCTCTTCGGTGAGCTGGTGGAAGACGATGATGTCGTCGATACGGTTGAGGAACTCCGGCCTGAAGTGCTTCTTCAGCTCGTCGTGGACCTTCGTCTTCATCCGCTCGTAGTTCGACGCCTCGTCGTTGCTCTGCGCGAAGCCGAGCCCGACCGCCTTCGAGATGTCCTGGGTACCCAGGTTCGAGGTGAAGATGATGACGGTGTTCTTGAAGTCCACCGTCCGGCCCTGGCCGTCGGTCAGGCGACCGTCCTCCAGCACCTGCAGGAGGGTGTTGTAGACCTCCTGGTGGGCCTTCTCGATCTCGTCGAACAGCACGACCGAGAACGGCTTGCGCCGGACCTTCTCGGTGAGCTGGCCACCCTCCTCGTAGCCCACGTACCCGGGAGGGGCACCGAAGAGCCGCGAGGCGGTGTAGCGGTCGTGGAACTCACCCATGTCGATCTGGATGAGCGCGTCGTCCTCGCCGAACAGGAAGTTCGCCAGCGCCTTGGACAGCTCCGTCTTACCGACACCGGACGGGCCGGCGAAGATGAACGAGCCCGAGGGGCGCTTCGGGTCCTTCAGGCCGGCCCGCGTACGGCGGATGGCCTGCGAGACCGACTTGACGGCCTCCTCCTGGCCGATGATCCGCTTGTGCAGCTCGTCCTCCATGCGGAGCAGACGGGTCGTCTCCTCCTCGGTGAGCTTGAACACGGGGATACCGGTCCAGTTGGCGAGGACCTCGGCGATCTGCTCGTCGTCGACCTCGGCGACGACGTCGAGGTCGCCCGACTTCCACTGCTTCTCCCGCTCGCCCTTCTGGCCGAGCAGCTGCTTCTCGGTGTCGCGCAGCGACGCGGCACGCTCGAAGTCCTGCGCGTCGATCGCCGACTCCTTGTCGCGACGCACGCCGGCGATCTTCTCGTCGAACTCGCGCAGGTCCGGCGGCGCCGTCATCCGACGGATGCGCATCCGGGCCCCGGCCTCGTCGATCAGGTCGATCGCCTTGTCCGGGAGGAAGCGGTCGGAGATGTAGCGGTCGGCCAGCGTGGCCGCGGCGACGAGCGCCGGGTCGGTGATGGTGACCCGGTGGTGCGACTCGTAGCGGTCGCGCAGACCCTTGAGGATCTCGATGGTGTGCGTGACGCTCGGCTCGCCCACCTGGATCGGCTGGAAACGACGCTCCAGCGCGGGGTCCTTCTCGACGTACTTGCGGTACTCGTCGAGCGTGGTGGCACCGATCGTCTGCAGCTCGCCGCGGGCCAGCATCGGCTTGAGGATGCTCGCCGCGTCGATCGCGCCCTCGGCGGCACCCGCCCCGACGAGGGTGTGGATCTCGTCGATGAACAGGATGATGTCGCCGCGCGTGCGGATCTCCTTGAGCACCTTCTTGAGGCGCTCCTCGAAGTCACCGCGGTACCGGGAGCCCGCGACCAGGGAGCCCAGGTCGAGGGTGTAGAGCTGCTTGTCCTTGAGCGTCTCGGGCACCTCGCCCTTGACGATGCCCTGGGCCAGGCCCTCGACGACGGCGGTCTTGCCGACGCCGGGCTCGCCGATCAGGACGGGGTTGTTCTTGGTCCTCCGGGAGAGGACCTGCATGACCCGCTCGATCTCCTTCTCCCGGCCGATGACCGGGTCCAGCTTGCCCTCACGGGCCTGCTGGGTGAGGTTGCGACCGAACTGGTCGAGCACGAGGGAGGACGACGGTGTGCCCTCGCCGCGGCCTGCGGAGGCCTCGGCGGGCTCCTTGCCCTGGTAGCCGGACAGCAGCTGGAGAACCTGCTGACGGACCCGGTTGAGGTCGGCCCCCAGCTTGACCAGCACCTGCGCCGCGACGCCCTCGCCCTCGCGGATCAGGCCGAGCAGGATGTGCTCGGTGC
This sequence comes from Pseudonocardia sp., assembly GCF_050250275.1. Taxonomy (GTDB): domain Bacteria; phylum Actinomycetota; class Actinomycetes; order Mycobacteriales; family Pseudonocardiaceae; genus Pseudonocardia. The sequence continues at coordinate 99,113 of NZ_JBFWOY010000020.1, read as the reverse complement.
CGATGTAGTTGTGGCCGAGCTGGAGCGCCTCGCGGAGCGAGAGCTCCAGGACCTTCTTCGCCCGGGGCGTGAACGGGATGTGTCCCGACGGTGCCTGCTGCCCCTGGCCGATGATCTCCTCGACCTGCTGACGGACACCCTCCAGGGCGATCCCGAGCGACTCGAGCGCCTTGGCGGCGACACCCTCACCCTCGTGGATCAGGCCAAGGAGGATGTGCTCGGTCCCGATGTAGTTGTGGTTGAGCATCCTGGCCTCTTCCTGCGCCAGGACGACAACACGCCTTGCTCTGTCGGTGAACCTCTCGAACATTCGCACTCCTTGCCTGCTGCGTCCACACATGCGGCACGTCCAGCATCCCTGTGACGCTGCGCCGCGGACGCCCCATACCACTGTATCGGTCCGACCGGCCCCACCGCCTCCGTCCGCCGCGATGTGGGTCCGGTCCACACAACATCCGTCGACGCTGTCCGGATTCCCGGCGACGGGGCGAACCCTGTGGTCAGCGCCCCTGCACCGCGGATTCCTCGGCGGCGCGCTCCTCCGCCTTGGCGATGCGGAAGCCCTCTTCGTCACGGCCACGGCGCCAGTAGCCCGACACGGAGAGCGCGTCGCGGGGCACCGAACGCTCGCCGAGCAGGTGTCTGCGGAGCGCCTTGACCGCGCCGGCCTCACCGTGGACGAAGGCGTGGACCGCGCCGTCGGGGAAGCGCAGGGCGGCCACGGCGCCGAGGAGCTGGGCGGCCGCGGCCTGGCCCGGGTCGTCACCGGCGGGCAGGTCGGCGCGGTGCAGCCAGGTGACGGTCAGGTCGGCGTAGCTGCGCAGGTCCTGATGGTCGTCGGCGGTGTCGACCTGGAGGACCGCCAGGGCCGTCGCTCCGCGCGGGAGCCGCTCCGCGGCCGCGCCGATGGCGGGCAGCGCGGCGTCGTCGCCGACGAACAGGTGCCAGCCGGCGGCGGGGTTCGGCGCGTAAGCGCCGCCGGGGCCGAGCAGGCGCAGTGTGTCGCCGGGGCGGGCGGCGGCGGCCCACGGCCCGGCGAGGCCGCTGTCGCCGTGGTGGACGAAGTCGATCGTCAGCTCGCCTGTCGTGTGGTCGAGGGCACGGACGGTGTAGGTCCGTGTGCGGGGCCACTGGTCGCGCGGGAGGTCGCGGCGGATCGCCTCGATGTCGAACGGCTCGGGGTAGTCGACGCCGGGTGGCGGGAAGACGATCTTGACGTAACGGTCCGTGTGGTCGGTGTCCGGGAACTGCGCGAGTCCCGGTCCGCCCGCGACCACACGGATCATGTGCGGGCCGATCCTCTCGGTCCGCAGTACCTCGAGGCTCGTGGCCGAACGGGCCATCGGTCCCTCCCTTGGGTTCGTCGCGGGCGTCGCGCTGCCGACGCGCCCGCCCGGCAGCTACCCAGGCCACCCTAACCGTGACGGAGACGCGGCCGCGGCTCGTCGCGAGGACCTACCCGGAACGCATCCGGAACACTCCCCCGGGAACGCGAGCGGGGCCGATCGAATTCGATCGGCCCCGCTCGTTCCGGCACATTCGGCCGGTTCAGTTCTCCTGGTGATAAGCCTCGAGCACCTCGGCCGGGATGCGGCCGCGGTCCGAGACCTTCATCCCACGCTTCCGGGCCCAATCCCGAATTGCCTGGTTCTGTTCCCGGTCGACGGACTGCCGCCGATTCGCCGGTGCGGAGGCGGCCGCGGCGCGGCGCCGTCCACCGGCGCGCCGGGCCGCCGCGACATAGGACGCCAGTGCGTCCCGCAGCTTTCCGGCATTCGACTCGGACAAGTCGATCTCGTAGGTCCTGCCGTCGATCCCGAACTCGACGGTCTCGTCCGCCGCGTCCCCATCCAGGTCGTCGATCAGTCTGATCTCACGGATCTGCGCCACCGCCGCAGCCTCCATTCTCGCAACGCATTGAGTCCCTGCAACTGTGGCGTCGCCACGAAAACGGACTCTATCCGTATTGCAACTGCGGTGTCGAGCCGAGTCACCCCGCGCCGGAACGAAATGACACGTCCGGCGACGGACGTCACTCCGACCGAACGAGCGGGAAGAGAATTGTCTCCCGAATACCGAGGCCGGTGAGGGTCATCAGGAGCCGGTCGACGCCCATGCCCATGCCACCGGTCGGCGGCATGCCGTACTCCATGGCCCGCAGGAAGTCCTCGTCGAGCTGCATGGCCTCGGGATCACCCGCGGCGGCCAGCAACGACTGCCGGTACAGCCGCTCCCGCTGTTCCACGGGATCGACGAGTTCGGAGTACGCCGTCGCGAGCTCGGTTCCGAAAACGATGAGGTCCCACGCCTCCGCGAGTCGCGGATCGTCTCGGTGCTGCCGGGTGAGCGGCCTGACCTCCACCGGGTAGTCACGGACGAACGTGGGCTCCACCAGGGTGTGCTCCACGAGCTTCTCGAACAGTTCCAGGACGATCTCGCCGGCCGACCAGGAATCCTTCAGCTCGACATCGTGATCGGCCGCGATCTTACGCAGCGTTTCGGCGGAGGTGTCGATCGTCACCTCTTCGCCCACCACCTCGGCCACGGAGGCATGAAGTGTGACACTGCGCCACGGACGGCCGAGATCGTGTTCGGTTCCGTCGGCGCGCGTGACGACCGTGGAACCGAAGACGGCCCGCGTGCTTTCGAGGATGAGGTCCCGAACGAGCTCTGCCATGTCGTCATAGGTCGCATAGGCCTGGTATGCCTCGAGCATCGCGAACTCCGGGGAGTGAGTGGAGTCGATCCCCTCGTTGCGGAAAACACGATTCAGCTCGAAGACCCGCTCGATCCCGCCGACCACCGCGCGCTTCAGGAACAGCTCGGGCGCGATCCGCAGGTACAGATCCTGGCTGAGCGCATTCGAGCGCGTGACGAACGGCCGGGCCGTGGCGCCGCCGTGCAGCACCTGCAGCATCGGCGTCTCGACCTCGATGTAGCCGCGCTCCTCGAACACGCGGCGCAGTGTGCGCAGGACAGTGGACCGCGCCCGCACCATCTCGCGCGCCTTGGGCCGCACGATGAGGTCGACGTAGCGCTGCCGGACCCGCGTCTCCTCCGACAGCTCGCGGTGGGCCACCGGGAGCGGGCGGACGGCCTTGGCCAGCATCCGCCACGACGTCGCCGACACCGACAGCTCGCCACGGCGGCTGGTGATGACCTCGCCCTCGACGAGGACTATGTCGCCCAGGTCGACGACGGCCTTCCAGCTCGCGAGCGCGTCGTCGCCGACGGCAGCCAGGCTGAGCATGGCCTGCAGCTCGGTACCGTCGCCCTCGCGTAGCGTCGCGAAGCACAGCTTTCCGGTGTTGCGCAGGAACATCACCCGGCCGGCGACGGCGACGCGGTCGCCCGTCGACGTGTCCGGGGGGAGGTCGGGGTGGGCGTCGCGGATCTCCCGCAGCGTGTGCGTGCGGCCTGCCTCGACGGGATAGGGGTCGATGCCCTGTTCGAGCAGTTCCGCCCGCTTGGCCCGGCGCACCCGGAGCTGCTCGGGGAGGTCGGCGTCGGAGGGCGTGGAGTGCTCGTCGGTCACGCCGAGCAAGGTTAGCCACGTGCCCGCGGCGTCCCGTCATCGGTGCACGTACCGGCGGCCGTCGCCGAGAATCCGCACGCAACCTCACCGCTGTTCCCGGGCCGCCGGACGACCGTGAGGTTGCGCGCGGGGGTCGGCTCGCAACCCTGCTGCTGCCCCCGGGCCGCCGGACGACCGTGAGGTTGCGCGCGGAGGGTGCTACCGCGTCGCGGCGCCCGCCGCCGCGTGGACGTTGCGCAGGTAGGTCAGCCGCAGCCCCAGCAGCGTGAGGTCGGGGACGAACGCGGTGATCGTGCGCGACACCCCGTCCATCAGCGGGGCCAGCCCGCCCGTGGCCAGGACCGTGACCGGGCCGGCCTTGGGGCCCATCTCGGCGACGATGGCGTCGACCAGGCCGTCGACCTGACCGGCGAACCCGAAGATCACCCCGGACTGCAGGCACTCGACGGTGTTCTTGCCGATCACCGAGCGCGGCCGCACCAGCTCGACGGTCCGCAGCGCCGCGGCCCGGGTCGCCAACGCCTCCATCGAGATCTCGATCCCCGGGGCCAGCGCGCCACCCAGGAACTCACCGCGCGCGGAGACGACATCGATGTTGGTCGAGGTCCCGAAGTCGACGACGACGCACGCCGTCCCGAAGATGCGGTGGGCGGCGAGCGTGTTGACGACGCGGTCGGCACCCACCTCACGCGGGTTGTCGACGAGCAGCGGCACTCCGGTGCGCACGCCGGGGCCGACGACGACCGTCGGCATCCGTGCGGCGCGGCGGTCCAGCATGAGGCGCAGCTCGCGCAGCAGCGACGGGACCGTCGACAGGGCTGCGATCCCGGTGACCTCGGTGGCCCACTCGCCGAGCAGGCCGTTGATCGCGACCTCCAGCTCGTCGGCGGTCATCCGGGCGTCGGTACGCATCCGCCAGTCGCGCACGAGCGCGGGCCGCGGATCGGGCTCCGCCCCGTCCTCGGCGACCTCGGCGGCGGGGGTGTCCCGGTAGAGACCCAGCGCGATCTGGGTGTTGCCGACGTCGATGCAGAGCAGCACCGCCGTCAGGCCGGTCGCAGCCGGGTGACCGAGCCCGACGTCAGACCCGATCCAGCGGGGGCGTGCCCGGGGTCGTCGCCGACCTCGACGACGCGGTTGCCGGCGTCGACGAACACGACCCGCGGGTCGTAGGCGGCGAGCTCGACCTCGTCGAACTGCCCGTAGGAGATGAGGATGACGAGGTCGCCCGGGTGGACGAGGTGTGCGGCGGCACCGTTGATACCGATGACGCCGGAGCCGCGCTCGCCGGGGATGACGTAGGTCTCCAGCCGGGCGCCGTTGGTGATGTCGACGATCGCGACCTGCTCGCCCTCGAGCAGGTCCGCGGCCTCCATGAGGTCGAGGTCGACGGTGACCGAGCCGACGTAGTGCAGGTCGGCCTGGGTGACCGTCGCACGGTGGATCTTGGACTTCATCATCGTGCGGAACACGGTGGCCTCCGGCTCAGAGCTGGACGGGGACGTTGTCGATCAGGCGGGTGGTGCCGACCCTGGCGGCGACGAGCAGCCGCGCACGACCGGCCTCCGGGGTCGGGCCGAGCTCGGGGTCGCGCAGCTCCAGGTACTCGACGTCGAACAGCGGCTCGGCGGCGAGCACCTCGCGGGCGCGGGCGAGGACCGCGGCCGCGCCGCGGGCCGAGACCGATGCGCCCTCCTTCAGCGCCCGCTGCAGGGTGGGCGCGGCGGCGCGCTGCTCGTCGGAGAGGTAGACGTTGCGCGAGGACAGCGCGAGCCCGTCGGCCTCGCGGACCGTCGGGACACCGACGATGGAGAGCGGGAAGTCGAGGTCGCGCACCATCTTCTGCAGCAGCACGAGCTGCTGGTAGTCCTTCTCGCCGAACAGCGCGATCTCGGGCGCGACGATCTGGAAGAGCTTGCCGACGACCGTCAGCACGCCCTCGAAGTGGCCCGGGCGGACCGAGCCCTCCAGCTCGTCGGCGAGCGGGCCCGGCACGATCCGGGTCTGCGCGCCGGGCGGGTACATGTCGTCGACCGACGGGACGAACGCCAGCTCGACGCCCTCCTCGCGCAGCACCTCGAGGTCGGCCTCCAGGGGCCGCGGGTAGCGCGACAGGTCCTCGTCCGGGCCGAACTGCAGCGGGTTGACGAAGATCGACACGGCCGTGACGGTCGAGCCGGGCAGCAGCCGGGCGTGCCGGATCAGTTCGCGGTGCCCCTCGTGGAGGGCGCCCATCGTCGGGACCAACGCGACCTTGCGGCCCGCGCCCCGCAGCGCGCGGCTGACCGCGTTCAGGTCGGCGGGCACGCGGTGCACGGTGAGCTCACCGGGGCGGTACCCGCCCGCGGTCCGGGCGGTGGCGGCGGTCATGAGTCCTCCCGGAGGGTGGTGAGCACGTCGGCGGCCGCCTGTTCGGGCAGGAGCCCGGCAGCCAGGGCCCGGCGGGCGGTGCGCCCCGCGAGGGTCCGGTAGGTGCGGGCGACGTCGGGGTCGGCGGCGTCGAGGACCCGCAGGTGGGTGGCGACGGTGCCGACGTCGCCGCGCGCGACGGGACCGGTGAGGGCGCGGTCCCCGTGGCGCAGCGCGTTGTCGAGCGCGGCCGACAGCAGCGGTCCGAGCAGCCGCTCCGCGGGCTCGATGCCCGCCTTCGCGAGCAGGTCCGCGGCGTCGCGGACGAGCGTGACCAGATGGTTCGCGCCGTGGGCGAGCCCGGCGTGGTAGAGCGGGCGGACCGCCTCCGGCACCCGGACGGGCTCGGCCGTCATCTCGACGACGAGCGCCTCGCCGACGCTCCAGGCCGCCTCGTCGGGCTCGGGGGCGGTGACGCCGAAGCAGCACGACGTCAGCCGCTGCACGTCCTCGACGCGCCCGGTGAACGTCATCGCCGGGTGCAGTGCGAGCGGCAGCACCCCGTACTCGACCGCCGCGTCGAGTACCGCGACGCCGTGCGCACCCGAGGTGTGCACGACGATCTGGCCCGGCCGGAACGCCCCGGCGGCGGCGAGGCCGCGGACCAGCCCGGGCAGCACGTCGTCGGGGACGGCGAGCAGCGCCAGATCGGCGCCGGTGGCCACCTCGTCGGGCGGCAGCAACGGCACGCCGGGCAGCAGCGTCCCGGCCCGCTGGACCGACGCCCGGGACACCCCGGACGTGGCGACGACGTGGTGTCCCGCGGCTGCCAGAGCGGCACCGATCACGGAACCCACCCGGCCCGCGGAGACCACTCCGACGGCGAGCCGCGCAGGCCTGCCTGCACTCATCACCTGCTCCTTGCCCGTTCCAGTCCCGTTGGCGGGTACCGGACGAGGTGTCGGCCACTGCTGACGACGAGCACAGGTTAGACGGACGGATTCTCCGCGGGTGGGGCCGCGTGAGCTGCTTCACCAGCGGCGTACGCCACGTCTGCCGGCCCCGGGCCGATCACGGCCGGTCAAGGCCGCTGACAGGGGCTGGGTGTGCTGCCCGGGCAGCGCAAGCTAGGGACGGCGTGGTGGGGGCGGCGGGGGGCGGTAGCCGGGCGGGGGCGGGCCGTAGCCCGGGGGCGGCGGACCGAACCCGGGCGGCGGGGGGCCGGGGCGAGGCGGCGGCGGCACGTTCATCGGTCGCGGCCGCGGTGGGCCGACCGGGCCCGGGGCGTGCGGGGCCGTCGGCGGACGGGGCACCACGAGCTTGCCCGCGGGCCCCGGCGGGGCGGACATGACCGTCGGCGGCTCCCAGCCGGGCGGGGGCTGCTGCTTCCACGCCGCGCTGAGCGCGTCGGGCATCCCGAGGGCCTTCGCGCGGGACTTCTTGAGCAGCAGCAGCATCTCGTCGTGGCGCTGCTGGGCGCTGTCGCGGACCGCGCCGCGGGCGATGCGGGCGCGCATGAACGCCATCTCCGTGACCGCCGCCTGGTACTCGGCGACGGCCTTGGCCGCCTGCGGGCCGGAGCGGCTGCGGACCGCCCGCCGCCACCCGCGCCGCCCGGTGAGACTGGCCAGCAGCTCGACCTCGCTCTGCGCGATCCAGCCCGCCGCGGCGAACCCGGGCAGCTGCTCGGCGACCGTCCGCTGCTCGCGGCGTCGCTGCCAGACGACGAGGACGACCATCCCGATGAAGACCGGCACCATCACCGCGACGTAGACCGTGATGAACGCCGAGCTGCCGCCCAGCGTCGCCGAGCCGTTCCACAGCGCGTGCAGCGCGACCGCGCACAGGTAGCCGCACAGCACCCAGCCGACGCGGGCCGCGACCGACCGCGACGCCGCCGCGAGCCCCACCCCGATACCGATCATGGCGGTGAACAGCGGATGGGCGAACGGGGAGAACACCCCGCGCAGGATCAGGACGGTGAGGACGCTGCTCTGCGTGCCCATGCCTTCGGCGAAGGCGCGCCCGATGTAGAGGATGTTCTCGGTGAACGCGAAACCGGCGGCGACGAGGCCGGCGTAGACGATCCCGTCGACGATGCCGTCGATCTCGCGGCGCATGAACACGAGCAGCCCGATGAGGAACAGGCCCTTCACGGCCTCCTCGACGAACGGCGCGATCATGGTGGCGCCCAGCAGGTCGCCGCTGCCCTTGCCGAGCAGCCCGTCGGCGGCGACGGCGGCGCTGCTGTTGATCAGCAGCGCCGACAGGGCCGCGAACCCCGCTCCCCACAGGAACGCCAGCAGCAGCAGCCGCGGCGGTTCGGGCTCCCAGCGGTCGATCCACAGGAACGTGGCGACGACCGGGCCGACCGGCAGCAACGCGCACACCGCACCGACGACGACCGCGCCCACCCCGATCGTCGATCCCAGGATGCCGATGACGACGAGCGCGCACATCCCGAGGACGACGAGGCCGATGATCGGCGCGAGGACCACCCGGCGGTGCCGGGTCCTGGTCGGGATCGCGACAGTGTGGGCCTGCGTCATGGGCCCCCAGCCTACGGGGCGGCCCCGCCCCGACGATCAGGCGTCAGCGTCCCGGGTGCGCGCCACCCGATCCGGTGGTGCCGCGGTCGGGGCCGTCGGCGCCCGGGTCGTCGGGGGTGCGGCAGCAGCGTTCCAGCCACAGCCCACCGGCCAGCAGCACGAGCGCCGACACGATGCCGACGGTGGCGGCGCGGGCGTCGGATCCGGCGGCGTCGACCTCGCCGACGCCGGGCAGGACGTACACGAGCAGGCCGAGCCACAGCCCGGCGACGACGGCGCCGCCCATCGCCGACGCCTGCGCGACGACGACGGCGCGAGCCGCGACCAGCGGCTCCACCGGCCTCGTGCCGGGGCGGTGCTGGATACGGGCCCGCAGCATCGTCCCCGCGATCGCCTCGGCGCCGCCGAGGACGGCGAGGGTGATGCCGGCCAGCAGCGGGAACGTGGGCAGCGAGCCGTAGGTGAGCCGGACGATCAGGTGGGCGACGACCGCCGCGACCAGCCCGGCGACGACGAGATCGCGCACCCGGACGGGTCTCACGGGACGGCCCGGACCCGCAGCGGCAGGTCGTCGCGGCGGCGCATCGCGGCGGCGTCCCCGGGCGGCAGCGCCGCGAGCAGGGCCCGGACCGGGCCGCGCCCGGCCAGGACCGCGTCCGGGTCGACGTCGAGCCACGGGACCAGCACCGTCGCCCGCTCCGGCGTGCCGGGATGGGGCAGCAGCAGCTCCGGGTCGTCGCTGCGGACGTCGCGGCCGTCGTCGAACACCGCCACGACGTCGACGTCGAGCGTCCGCGGCCCCCAGCGCTGTTCACGGACCCGGTGCGCGGCCTGCTCCAGGCGCTGCCCGCGGCGCAGCCACGCCCACGCGTCGGCGGCCGGGTCGTCGACGACGACCACCGCGTTGAGGAAGTCGGGCTGCTCCACCCCGCCCCACGGCGCCGTCTCGTACACCGGCGACACCGCGACGAGCACGTCGGCCATGTCGGCGACGACCGCGCGCAGGTGCGCGATCCGGTCGCCGAGGTTGGACCCGAGGCTCAGCACGGCACGGGTCATGCCGGCACGATCCGTCCGCGGGCGTTGTGGGCCTTCCGCGACCGCCGCGCCACGACGGCCACGTCGGCGAACTCCAGCGGGATCGGCGCCTGCGGCTTGTGGATCGTCACCTCGACGGCCTGCAGCCGCGCGTCGAACTCCATGAGGTCGTCGGCGACCCGGGCGGAGACGGTCTCGATGAGGTCGCACGCCTCGCCGCCGACGATCGCCGCCGCGCGCTGGGCGAGCGCCCCGTAGTCGAGGGTGTCGGCCAGGTCGTCGGACGCGGCGGCCGCGGCCAGGTCGATCCAGGCCGTCACGTCGACGACAAAGTCCTGCCCGTCGCGGCGCTCGTGGTCGAACACGCCGTGGTTGCCGCGGACCCGCAGCCCGCGCAGCTCGATGCGGTCGGTCATGGTCGGCTCACCGGTTCGTCCTCCTCGCACGGTCGGGTGCCGCGCCGAGCCGCCACGCACACGCGACGGCGATGGCGTCGGCCGACGACGCGACGTCGTGCACCCGCACCCCCCACGCCCCGGCCTGCGCCGCGAGCGCGGTGACGGCGGCGCCCGCGGTCTCGCGCCCGCCGGGCGGGCGGACACCGGCGTCGTCGCCGAGCAGCGTGCCGAGGAACCGCTTGCGCGACGCCCCCACCAGGACGGGGAAGCCCAGCTCGACGAGGACGTCGAGGCGGCGCAGCAGCGCCCAGTTGTGGTCGGCGGTCTTGGCGAACCCCAGCCCCGGGTCGAGCACGATCCGCGACGGGTCGACCCCCGCGAGCACAGCGGCGTCGGCACGGGCGACCAGCTCGTCGCGCACCTCGGTGACGACGTCGTCGTAGGTGGCGAGGTCGGCCATCCGGTCGCTGTGCCCGCGCCAGTGCATGAGGACCCACGGCACCCTGGCGTGCGCGACGACGGCCGCCATCCGCTCGTCGGCCAGGCCGCCCGACACGTCGTTGACGACGACCGCACCCGCCTCCAGCGCCGCCTCGGCGACGTCGGCACGGGTGGTGTCGATGCTGACGGGCACCCCTTCGGCGGTGAGCGCGCGGATCACGGGCAGCACCCGGCCGCGCTCCTCCTCGGCGTGGACCCGGTGCGCGCCGGGGCGCGTCGACTCGCCGCCGACGTCGACGAGGTCGGCGCCCGCGTCACGCAGGGCGACCCCGTGGGCGACGGCGGCGCCCGTGTCGAGGAAGCGGCCGCCGTCGGAGAAGGAGTCCGGGGTGACGTTGAGGATCCCCAGAACCGCGCACCGGCCGGGCCGCGGCAGGTCGCGCGCCACGGGTCAGCCGCCCCGGATCAGCGACAGCGCTTCGGCCCGGGACGTCGAGGACGTCGCGAAGATGCCGCGGACGGCCGACGTCGTCGTCCGCGCCCCGGGCTTGCGGACCCCACGCATCGCCATGCAGAGGTGTTCGGCGTCCATCACCACGATCACGCCGCGCGGCTCGAGCTTGCGCACGAGCGCGTCGGCGACCTGGCCGGTGAGCCGCTCCTGCACCTGCGGGCGCCGCGCGTAGTTGTCGACGACCCTGGCGATCTTGGACAGGCCCGTGACCCGGCCGGTGACGTTCGGGATGTAACCGACGTGCGCGATCCCGTGGAAGGGCACCAGGTGGTGCTCGCAGGTCGAGAACAGCGGGATGTCGCGGACGAGGATGAGCTCCTGGTGGTCCTCGTCGAACGTCTTGTCCAGCACCGCGTCCGGGTCGGTGTAGAGGCCGGCGAACAGCTCGGCGTAGGCGCGCGCGACCCGGGCGGGGGTCTCGCGCAGCCCCTCGCGGTCCGGGTCCTCGCCCACGGCGACGAGCAGTTCACGGACCGCGGCCTCGGCACGGGCCTGGTCGATGCCGCGGTGCCCGTTGGTGGTCGCCTGGGCACTCGCGGAGGTGGAGGCCACTGTCAGGACCCCTGCCCGGGACGTTCCTCGGTCCCGTCGGTCGGCCGGGTCCCGTTGGTGGGTCCGGCGGTCCCGTCGGGCGGGGTGAGGCTCTCGGTGCCGGGGCCGTGGGCGTGGTGGCCGTTGCCGGCGTGGGCCGCGGGCCCGGTCGGGTCGGCGGGCTGCTGCCACTGCGGCGGCGGCCAGGTCTGGCCGGCCGGGGTGGTCGCGGGCCGCCAGTCGGCCGGGGCGCCGTAGTTGGGCGGGACGGCGTTGGGCGGCTGGCCCGGGCCGGGCTGGGCCGGGCGCGGCGGGTGGTGCCCGCCGACGGCCGGCTGTCCCGGCTTCAGCGGCACCTGGTGCGGCTGGTGCTGGGCCTGCGGGAACCCGCCGTAGGGCGGCGGACCGCCGGAGGCGCCGCCGACCGGACCCGGGACGCCGTTACCCGGACCGGGGGCCGGGACGCCGTTGCCGCCGCCACCCGGGTACGACCCGACCGGGGCCTTCTCGAGGGCGGGACGGGTGTCGGGCGGCCACGGCTCGCCGCGTTCGCGGGCGCGCTCGGCCGGGGTCTGGATGGGCGGCTTGTCCGACGGCGTACGGCTGCCGAAGTCGTTGAACGCGGTGATGCGCGGCCGCTTCTCCACCCGGTCGAAGATGCGCTCGAGGTCCTTGCGGGTGAGCGTCTCCTTCTGCAGGAGCTCGAAGACGAGGTCGTCGAGGACGTCGCGGTAGGTGTTGAGGATCTCCCACGCCTCGGTGTGCGCGGCCTCGATGAGCTTGCGCACCTCCTCGTCGATCTCGTGGGCGACCTCGAGCGAGTAGTCGGCCTGGTTGCCCATCGAGCGGCCGAGGAACGGGTCGCCCTGCTCGCGGCCGTAGCGGACGGCGCCGAGCTTGGCGCTCATGCCGTACTCGGTGACCATCGCGCGGGCGATCTTGGTGGCCTGGTCGATGTCGGACGACGCGCCCGTGGTGGGCTCGTGGAAGACGAGCTCCTCGGCGCTGCGCCCGCCCATCGCGAAGACCAGCCGGCCGATCATCTCCGACCGGGTCATGAGGCCCTTGTCGTCCTCGGGGACGACGAGCGCGTGCCCACCGGTGCGGCCCCGCGGCAGGATCGTGAGCTTGTACACCGGCTCCAGGTCGGGCATCGCCCACGCGGCGAGCGCGTGCCCGCCCTCGTGGTAGGCGGTGATCTTCTTCTCCTGCTCGGAGATGATCTTGCCCTTGCGCCGGGGCCCGCCGACGACACGGTCGACCGACTCCTCCAGCGCCGCCCCGTTGATCAGCGTGCCGTTCTCGCGCGCGGTGAGCAGCGCCGCCTCGTTGATGACGTTGGCCAGGTCCGCACCGGACATGCCGACCGTCCGCTTGGCCAGCGCCTCGAAGTCGACGTCGCCCGCGAACGGCTTGCCCTTGGAGTGCACCCCGAGGATGGCCTTGCGGCCCGCGAGGTCGGGGGCGCCGACCGGGATCTGACGGTCGAACCGGCCCGGGCGCAGCAGCGCCGGGTCGAGGATGTCGGGACGGTTGGTCGCGGCGATCAGGATGATGCCGCCGCGCGCGTCGAAACCGTCCATCTCGACGAGCAGCTGGTTGAGCGTCTGCTCCCGCTCGTCGTGCCCGCCACCGAGGCCGGCGCCGCGCTGGCGGCCGACCGCGTCGATCTCGTCGACGAAGATGATGCAGGGGCTGTTCTGCTTGGCCTGCTCGAACAGGTCACGCACCCGGGAGGCACCGACACCGACGAACATCTCGACGAAGTCGGAACCCGAGATCGTGTAGAACGGCACGCCCGCCTCACCCGCGACCGCACGCGCGAGCAGCGTCTTGCCGGTGCCGGGCGGGCCGTAGAGCAGCACGCCCTTGGGAATCTTCGCGCCCAGGGCCTGGTAGCGGCCCGGGTTCTGCAGGAAGTCCTTGATCTCGTACAGCTCTTCGACGGCCTCGTCGGCGCCCGCGACGTCGGCGAACGTCGTCTTCGGCATGTCCTTGTTGAGCTGCTTGGCCTTCGACTTGCCGAAGGACATCACCCGGTTGCCGCCGCCCTGGGCGTTGTTCATCATCCAGAACAGGATGAGCAGCACCAGGCCGAGCGGGATCAGGTAGATCAGCATCGACATCAGGAACGAGTCCTGACGGACGATCGTGTTGAACGTCGGGTTGTTACCGGCCTGACGCAGCGCCTCGAACACCGCACCCGACGACGACGCCGGGTACTGGCTGATGATCTGCGTCGTCTGGGTGTCGGGCAGCGGGTTGGCGAGGGTCAGCCGGAGCCGCTGCTCCTTGTCCTCGATCACCGCGTCCTTGACGTTCCCGCTGGTGATCTGCGCGATCGCGGTGGACGTCGGCTCCTGCGTGTACCCGCGGGTGTCGTCGAACAGCGTCGAGAAGGCGAAGTAGACCAGGATCACGACGAGGACCCAGATCAACGGGTTGCGGAGCAGGCGCTTGCGATCCATGCAGCATCGGCCTCGCGGCCTTCACCCTCCCTGGACGGAACATTCCCCGGTCACGCCCGGCGCGCGTCGCGGACACGACGTCGCGGACTCGCACCGGCCCCGGATCAGCCAGGATAGCTGCCCGTCCCGCCGACCGCGTCACCGCTGCTCAGCTGTGCGATCCGGTCACGGTCGGAGGCTCCCGGCCGGTTCAGCGACCCGGACCGGCACGTGAACGGTCAACGGACGCGACGCCACCGGTGTTCCCGGACCCCCCGCGACCGTCCCGGACGCGTCGACGGAAGGATCGCCCCCGAACGGGTATCCCGCACCGGTCGCGGTCGTTGGGACACCGACGAGCTCGGGGGGACGTATGGCTGCACGGTCCGGTGTCCGGCTGCGCGGGGTGCTCACGGCGGCGGCCGTCACCGCGGCGGTGGTGATCGTCGGCGCGGTGCTGCCCGCCACGGCCCAGCCCGCGCACGCGGCACCGACCGTCCCCGCAGCACCCGCCGGGCCCGCGTGGGCCCCGGAGTCCTCGGCCGCGATCCACCCCGGGGTGCTGCTGTCGTCGACGGGCGGCGGCGGTCAGTGCACCGCGAACTTCGTGTTCACCGCGGGCGGGCGCACGTTCCTGGGCCAGGCCGCGCACTGCACGGCCACCGGCGAGGCCACCGACACCAACGGCTGCACCTCGACGACGCTGCCGCTGGGCACCGAGGTCGACATCGCGGGCGGGCGCAAGGCCACCCTCGCCTACAGCTCGTGGGCGACCATGCAGGGCCGCGGCGAGACCGACAGGGGCGCCTGCTCCGCCAACGACTTCGCGCTCGTCGAGATCGCCCCGTCCGACGTCGCCACGGTCAACCCGACGATGCCGTTCTTCGGCGGTCCCACCGGGGTGTCGCGGTCCGGGCTGCCCAAGGGCGCGCAGACCTACACCTACGGCAACTCCCCGCTGCGGGGCGGCGTGAGCGCGCTGAGCCCCAAGGGCGGGGTGTCCAACGGCGACACCGACGGCGGCTGGGGCCACGAGGTCTACACGGTGAACCCGGGCGTGCCCGGCGACTCGGGATCGGGCTACCTCGACGCGGACGGCGGGGCCGTCGCGATCCTGTCGACGCTCAACCTCGCGCCGCTGCCGGTCAGCAACGGCGTCGCCGACCTCGCCCGCGCGCTCGCCTACGCGAACGCCTACGGCGGGCTCGGCACGATCTCACTGGTGCCGGGCACGCGGGCGTTCACCCCGAACCCGCCCGGCGTGCCCGCGACGGCCGTGGCCGTGCCCGCGGGCCCGCCGCTGGGCGGCTGAGCGCCGACGCGCCCCGGAGCGGGGCTCAGGCGTACACGGCCGGGTCGAGCGTCCCGATGAACGGCAGGTCGCGGTACCGCTCGCCGTAGTCCAGGCCGTACCCCACGACGAACTCGTTGGGGATGTCGAACCCGACGTACTTCACCGGCACGTCGACCTTCACCGCGTCCGGCTTGCGCAGCAGCGTGCACACCTCCAGCGACGCCGGCCGGCGCGACTCGAGGTTCTTCAACAGCCACGACAGGGTCAGTCCCGAGTCGATGATGTCCTCGACGATGAGGACGTCGCGGCCCGCGATGTCACGGTCGAGGTCCTTGAGGATGCGCACCACACCCGACGACGACGTCGAGGAGCCGTAGGAGCTGACCGCCATGAACTCGAGCTGCACGGGCCGCGGCAGGGCCCGCGCGAAGTCGGTCATGAACATGACGGCGCCCTTGAGGACGCCGACGAGCAGGAGGTCGGTCTCGCGGCCCTCGACGAGGTCGCCGTAGTCGCGGCCGACTTGCTCGGCGAGCTCGACGATCTTGTCTCGGAGCTGCTGCTCGGTGACCAGGACGGACGCGATGTCGCCGTCGTACACGGGGTGTGGCCTCCTCGGGGCCGGCGGTGCGCCGGCTGTCGGTGCGGTGGTGTCCGGCCCGGTCCGTCCCGGGCCTACCCGCCGCCCGGGCGCGGCGTCTCGGCCCGGCGCAGGACGAGCCTGCCATCTCGGCGGACGAGGTCCAAGCCACCCGGAAGGGCGATCCCGCCCTGACCACGCCATCGACCGACGAGAGCGTCGGCGGACCGCAGGTGGAGGTCGGTGAGATCGTTCACACCCGCGTCGCGCAGCCACGCCCGCAGGGCCCGCCTCCGCACCGCGGGCAGGATTCCGGTGAGCGCGGCGACCCGCAGGTGGGGGCCGTCCTCGGCGGCCTCCCGGGCCCTCGCGGCGAGCGTGTCGAGGGCGTCGCCGTCCTCGCGCAGCTGGGCCGCGGTACGGGCCAGTGCCTCGGCGACACCGCCCGCGAGGACGTCCTCCAGCAGCGGCAGCACCTCGTGGCGCAGCCGGACGCGGGTGAACCGCGGGTCGTCGTTGTGCGGGTCGTGCCACACCCGCACGCCCAGCTCGGCGCACGCGGCGCGGGTTACGTCGCGCCGGACGTCGAGCAGCGGGCGGGCCCACGGCGCGTCCCAGGCCCGCATGCCCGCGATCGAGCGCGGCCCCGAGCCCCGGCCGAGCCCGAGCAGGACGGTCTCGGCCTGGTCGTCGAGGGTGTGGGCGAGCAGCACCGGGCTGTGCGGGCCGGGCCGCGCGGCGTCCAGGGCCGCGTAGCGCGCGCGGCGGGCCGCGGCCTCGGTCCCACCGGGGCCCTCGACGACGACGGTGTGCACGGCCGCGGGGACACCGTGGCCGACGAGCGCCCCCGCCACCGCCGCCGCATGGACCGCGGACCCGTCCTGCAGGCCGTGGTCGACGACCGCCGCGCGCACCCGGTCCGGCAGCTCCGCGGCGGCGGCGAGGGTGAGCGCGAGCGAGTCGGCGCCCCCGGAGCAGCCGACGACCACCGGCGCGGCGGCCACCTCGGCCGGCAGCTCGGCGAACGTGCGGCGGACGGCGAGCCGCAGCCGCGCGACGGCCGCCCCGGCGCGGGACGCGGTCATCGCCGCCTCAGCCGAGGCGACGCAGCCACGCCGCCGGGTCGGCCAGCTCGGCGCGGGTCGGCAGCGTCTGCGGCGACTCCCACACCCGGTTGAACCCGTCCATCCCGACGGCCAGCACCACGTACGACGTGAAGGCCGACCCGACCGCGTACTGCTTCATCTTCGCCTCGACACCGAGCAACGCCCGCAGCAACCGGTCGAGCAGCCCACCGCCGCGCCGACGGACGGTGAAACGGTCGCGGATCGTCGCCACGCTCGGGACGACCTGGGGGCCGACGGCGTCCATGACGTGGTCGGCGTGGCCCTCCAGCAGCGTCGTCAGCGCGAGCAGCCGGTCGAGGACGGCCCGCTGCTCCGGGCCCTGCAACAGCTCCACGACGGCCAGCGCGTCGCCACCGGTCTCGCGCATTCGCCTGGCGATCTCGGGCAGCCGGGCCAGCACGTCGGAACCGTCGGTGTCGGCCAGCGACAGGAACGTCGACACCTGCTCGGAGAAGTGGTCGCGCAGCCACGGCACGGCGGTGAACTGCAGTCGGTGCGTGGCCTCGTGCAGGCACACCCACAGCCCGAAGTCGGTCGACGGGACGTCGAGGGCCCGCTGGGCGGCGTGCACGTTGGGGGCGACCAGCAGCAGCCGGCCGGCGCCGTCGGCGCCGCCGAACGGGTCGTACTGGCCCAGGACCCGTCCACCGAGGTAGGCGAGCACCGACCCGACCTGCAGGCCGGCCGTCGTCCCGGTGACGGCCCTGGCGACCTTGGGCGTGCGCGGCAGCGCGGCGCCGGAGGTGAGCGCGGCCATGCCGTCGACCGCCGCCGCGGCCCAGCGCGGCCGGTCGACGACGTCGGCCGGCAGCAGCGGCAGGCCCTCGCCGAGCCCCGTCACGGTGCGGACGTGCCCCTCGGCGACGGCGGCGTCGGCGCGCAGCCGCACGACGAGCTCGTGGGCCTCGGCGCGCGAGGCCTGTGGCCCGGACGACATCAGCCGGGCCGCGGTCCGCTTGGCCAGGTCCCAGTTGACGGGCAGGCCGGAGTCGACGGGTACGGGGGTGTTCGTCAGGGCGGGCGGCACGATCCCGAGGCTACGCACCCGGACGTCGTCCCGCGGGCGGTCGACGCCGCGCGCACCCGGATTGCAGGAGCTCAGCGGCAGCCGCAGCGGCTCAGCGTCGCGGCGATCGTGTCGAGGCGGGGCCGGGCGTCGGCGGGGTTGAGGCCGTTGGACATGAACGCGAAGACCAGCAGCCGCCCGTCCGCGGTGGTGACCACCCCGGCGAGGCTGCTCACCCCGGTCAACGTGCCCGTCTTGGCCCGTACGACGCCGCGCCCGGCCGCGGAGGTGCCCGCGCCGAAGCGGTCCTCCAGCGTGCCGTCACCGCCCGCGACGGGCAGCCCGCCGAGGATCGGACGCAGGAACTCGGTGTCGTGCGGGCTCTGCGGCGGGGTGCTCGCGACGGCGAGGATCGCGCCCAGCAGTCGCGGCGGGACGCGGTCGCCCGTGGAGAGGCCGCTGCCGTCGTCGAGGACGGCGCCGGACGGGTCGATGCCCGCCTGGCTCAGCGCCGCCAGCACCTGCGCGGCCGCCCCGGTGAACGACGGCTCGCCGCCGCGGGCGATCGCGACCTCGCGCGCCAGGATCTCGGCGAGCACGTTGTCCGACGTCTCCAGCAGGTGCTCGACGAGGTCGGAGATCGACGCCGACGAGACCGTGCCGAGCACCTTCGCGTTGGGCGGCGCCGTGCCGGCGCTCACGTTCGACGGATCGACGTCGAGCTCCTTCGCGAGCGCCTTGCCGGCCTGTTCGGCGGGGTCGGCGACGCGGGTGCCGTCCTGGGCGCGCGGGTCGACGCGGCCGCCGTCGAGCATCAGCGGCTCGATCGGGGTGACGAAACCGCCCGCGACGTCGGTCGGGTCCCAGCCGGCGGCGAGGCCGGGCCCGGTGTAGCGGCTCGTGTCGATGACGATCGACGTGACCTGCTGCGTGCCGAGGGACTTCTTCACCGCGGCGGCGAGGTCGGCGAGCCGGGCGGGCTGCGGGTACACCGAGTCCTTGCCCGCGGGCAGGGCCGTCAGCGTGGGGTCGCCCCCGCCGACGAGCACGACCGAGCCGGGCGTCGGGCCGGCGACCACCCGCGTGTAGAGGTGGTCGGTGCCGGCGAGGCTGAGCAGCGCGGCCGCCGACGTCAGCAGCTTCGCCGTCGAGCCGGGGACGAGCGCGGTGTCGGACGAGCGCTGCCACAGGGGGGTGCCGGTGGCCGGGTCGACCACGACCCCGCCGAAGGTGCCCAGCGCGGTGCCCTTGGTCACGGCGTCGAGGGCGGTGGCCAGTCCCGCGGCCGACGGCAGCGGCGCGTCGGTGGGCAGCCCGCCGAGCGCCGGGACCGGCACCGGCATGGCCACGGCCTCCTGAGCTCCGGCGCTGCCGAGCAGCCCGGGCGCGGTCAGCGCGACCGCGGATCCCGTCGCGGCGGCCGTCACCAGGACCGTGAGCACCACCACGGTGCGGCGGAGGCCACGACCCGGGACTCGGAACGTGTCGCCGATCCGCCGTCCGAAACCCACCCGTTCCTCCTGCCTGCGACCATCCTCACGGGCGTGACCCGTACCCCCGGAGGGTCCGCACCGGCGGGCGGTCCCCCACACTAGAGGTAGGCGCCGGAGCCGGTCGCCCGACCGGCGTCGGCTCTCGACAGCCGCCACCGAACCCATCAGGAGCAACGAACCGTGGACTTCGACGTCACCATCGAGATCCCCAAGGGCGGCCGGAACAAGTACGAGGTTGATCACGTGACGGGCCGGATCCGGCTCGACCGGACGCTGTTCACCGCGACCCAGTACCCGGCCGACTACGGATTCATCGATGACACCCTCGGCGAGGACGGCGACCCGCTCGACGCGTTGGTCCTCGTCCAGGAGCCGACGTTCCCGGGCTGCCTCATCCGCGCGCGCACGATCGGCATGTTCCGGATGAAGGACGAGAAGGGCGGCGACGACAAGGTCCTGTGCGTCCCGGCCGACGACCCGCGCCAGGAGCACCTGCGCGACATCCACCACCTGCCCGAGTTCGACCGGGCGGAGATCCAGCACTTCTTCGAGATCTACAAGACGCTGGAGCCGGGCAAGAGCGTCGAGGGGGCGACCTGGGTCGGCCGCGTCGACGCCGAGGCCGAGATCCGCGCCTCCCGCAAGCGTGCGCTCGACGCCGCGGAGCACGAGGAGCACGACACCGCCGAGTGATCGCTCGTCCCCCGGTGGCGGCCGCGTCAGCGTCGCCCGGCGGCACCCGGGGGTGTTCGGGCGACCTTGTACTGCTCGAACTCCGTCGTGAACCTCGCGAGGAGCTGGGCGAACTGCTCCCGGTCGGCGGCGGGCCAGTGCGCGAGCATCCGCGCGATCCCGTCGTCGCGCAGCCGTCGGTTCTCGCGGAGCACCCGTTCGCCCTCCTCGGTGGCGACGAGCAGCACGACCCGCCCGTCGGCAGGGTCGGAGACGCGGCGCACCAGCCCGATCCTGACGAGCTGGGTGATCTGCCTGCTGACGGTCGACGGGTCGGAGTGCACGGCCTCGGCGAGCGCGCTGGACCGGTGGGGGCCGCCGTCGACGAGGTGCACGAGCAGCACGTAGGTGGCGCGGTCGACGCCGTCGGGGTGCAGGGTCTGGTGCTGGGCGTAGGTGCGCTCGATGAGCCGCACGAGGCGGACCAGCTCGGTGCCGACGCGTCCGGCACCCTCGAGGTCGAGCTCCGCCCGCCGGCCGGGCTCCGCGGTCACGGTGTCCGAGGCTCCCGGATCAGACGCGCTCGAACAGCGCGGCGAGGCCCTGGCCACCACCGATGCACATCGTCTCCAGCCCGTACCGGGCATCACGACGCACCATCTCCCGGGCCAGGGTGGCCAGAATCCGCCCACCCGTCGCACCCACAGGATGCCCCAGCGAGATACCCGACCCGTTCACGTTGACGCGGTCGAAATCGGCCGCGACGAACCCCCACTCACGCGTGCACGCCAGCACCTGCGCGGCGAACGCCTCGTTCAGCTCGATCAGATCGATGTCCCGCAACGCCAGCTCCGCCCGCGCCAACGCCGCAGCCACCGCCGGGACCGGCCCGATCCCCATCGTCTTCGGCTCCACACCGCCCAGCCCCCACGACACCAGCCGCACCAACGGCCGCAACCCCAGCTCCTCGGCACGCCCGGGACTGGTCACCACACAGACCGCGGCACCGTCGTTCTGCCCCGACGCGTTACCAGCGGTCACCGTCGCCCCGGGATCGTCACGGCCCAGGATCGGGCGCAACCCGGCCAGGGCCTCCACCGTCGAGTCGGGCCGGATGTGCTCGTCGGTGTCGATGACGGTGTCACCGTCACGGCCCGGGACCCGCACCGCGACGATCTCCTCGGCGAACCGGCCCGCCGCCCGGGCCGCCGCGGCCCGCCGATGGGAACGAACCGCGAACTCGTCCTGCTCGACCCGCCCGATCCCGTAGTCGCGACGCAAGTTCTCCGCGGTCTCCAGCATCCCGCCGGGCACACCGAAGTTGACCCCGCCCGCGGTGACCCGCCCCCGCGAGAGCGCGTCGTGCAGCAGCACACCGGGCCCCGCCTTCGCACCCCAGCGCATCGCGGTGGAGTAGAACGGCGCGTTGGACATCGACTCCGCACCACCGGCGAGGACCACCTCGGCCGCCCCCGACGACACCTGCATCGCCGCATACAGCACCGCCTGCAACCCTGACCCGCAACGGCGGTCGATCTGGATCCCGCCCGCGGTCACCGGCAGCCCCGCGTCGAGCGCGGCGACCCGCCCGATCGCCGGAGCGTCCATCGTCGGATAACAGTGACCCAGCACCACATCGTCGACCGCGTCACCGGGCAGCCCGGTGCGCTCCAGCAACGCCGAGACCACCGTGGCCGCCAACCGGTGAGCCGACACCTCACGCAGAGCCCCACCGAAACCACCCACCGGGGTCCGCAAGGGCTCACAGATCACCGCGTCACGCATGGGTCCCCCGGTCTCTCAGACGTACTGTCGGGTCAGCCACTCCGCGACGAGCGCGGGGCGCTCGGCGCCTTCGATCTCCACGGTCACCTTCGTGGTGATCTGCACGCCGCCGGTGACGTCGCTGACGTCGGCGAGCTCGACGACACCGCGCACCTTGCTGCCCACCGGCACCGGTGAGGTGAACCGGACGCGGTTGAGGCCGTAGTTGATGCCCATGTTGGTGCCCTCGACCGAGTACACGTCGTTGATCAGGACGGGCAGCAACGACAACGTCAGGAAGCCGTGCGCGATTGTCGTGCCGAACGGGCCGGTCGCCGCCTTGTCGGCGTCGACGTGGATCCACTGGTGGTCGTCGGTCGCGTCGGCGAAGCCGTCGATACGGCTCTGGTCGACGGTGAACCATCCGCTCTCGCCGATGGTCTCGCCGACCGCCCCGCGCAGTTCGTCCACCCCGTTGAAGACGCGCATCCCACTCCTCGTGTCCGGTGCCGTCGGGCCACCCCGGCCGGCGCGGATCACATTGCCACACCGCTGGGTGAACCGGACACGACGCGGAAGGCGGTGAGCGCCACAGGTCCTGGGGCGACCCCCAGGGTTCGCGATCGCACGGCCGGGGGCACTACTGTTCGGCCTGCGACAGGGGCGTAGGGGCCGGGAGCCGCGGGGGCGGGCACCGGTCCGCGAGGAGACGGTGGCTGCGATGGGACGAGGGCACGGGTGCTCCCGGGTGTCCTGCCCACCCCTGCCGGACCGGCGATGACCACCGCCGGCACGGAGGTCGCCGAGCCGCTCCACGAGGGCGTCCCGTTCGGCTCCCCCGCCGGGCTGGCCGCGCAGCTCGCACCGCGGCTGCGGGACGCCATCGAGGCCGAGGGCCCGGTGGTGGCCGTCCTGGACGTCCCCGAGCGCGACGCGCTGCGCTCCGAGCTCGGCGACGCGGCGGGTCACGTCGAGTTCCTCGCCCCCGCCGACGTCTACCGGCTGCCCGCCTTCACCGTGGCGGTGCGGTGGGCGAGGCTGTCGCGCCGGACGGTCCCGGGCGGCTACGCGACGGTCGTCGCCCAGCACGTCACCGACCTCGTCGACGGCGGCCCCGGCTACTGGGCCCGGCTCGACGCCGCGCTCGACGTGGCACTCCCGGGCCTGCCCGTCGAGGTGCTGTGCCCCTTCCCCGACGACGTCGACGAGCTCGCGCTGCGCGGCTCGACGCACCGGACCCTGCTGTCGTCGGGGCACTCGGTGCCGGGTCTCGGCTACCGCACCCCGCTCGACGTGGTCGCCGAGTTCCCGCCGCCGCCCCCACCCGATCTCGGCCGGCCCGTCGAGACCAGGGAGTTCGCGCTCGACGGCCTGGGCGAGCTGCGCCGTGCCGTCGCCACCGTGGCCGCCGACGCGGGCCTGTCCACCGAGCGGGTCGCCGACTTCGTGCTGGCGGTCAACGAGATCGCGAGCAACAGCGTCGAGCACGGTCCGGGGGCGGGGACGCTGCGGCTGTGGCGGCTCGGCGACGGGCCCGGCGCGTTCGTCGTCGCGGAGGTGCACGACTCCGGCCGGATGCACGTCCCGTTCCCGGGGCTCGTGGCGCCGCCGCCGTCGGGGGCGCGGGGGCGCGGGCTGTGGCTCGCCTCGGAGCTGTCGGACGTCCTGCAGGTGTGGAGCGACGGCGGCACCGGGACGGTCATTCGGGTGACCATGACCGCCTGATGTGCCGACGCGCCCGGTCGCGGCGGCACACTGGTTCGATGGACCCGGTCGCGCGCTTCGGCGCCCTCGTGGGCCGCGGCGAGCCCCATCTCGACGTCGGCGCGCTCGCCATCGCCGCGGGCGCCCACCCCGGCCTCGACCCCGACCGTTGGCTCGCCGAGCTCGACCGGCTCGCCGCCGCCGTCCCCGACGGGTCGGGGCTGACCGGACTGCTGGAGTCGCTGTTCGAGGTCGAGGGCTTCCGGGGCAACACCGAGGACTACTACGACCCCCGCAACTCGTTGCTGCCGCACGTGCTGCGCCGGCGCACCGGCATCCCGATCACGCTCGCCGTCGTCGCCATCGAGGTGGGCCGCCGGACGGGCGTCGAGCTGGAGGGTGTGGGTATGCCCGGCCACTTCCTGGTGCGCGACAAGGCGTCCGGCGTGCACGTCGACGTCTTCGGCGGCGGCCGGGTCCTCGACGACAGCGACTGCGAACAGCTGTTCCGCGCGACCACCGGCGCCGCGGCGGGGTCGGTCCCGTTCCACCGCGACCTGCTGCCGCGCGTGACGCACCGCCAGATCCTCATCCGGATGCTGGAGAACCTCCGCGGCGTCTACGCCCGCCGCCGCCGGCCCGCCGACCTCGAATGGGTGCTGCGGATGCGGCTCACGTTCCCCGGGCCCGCGGAGACCGCCGTCCCCCTGCTCACCGACCTGGCCGAGGCGCTCGGTGCCCAGGCCCGCTGGCCCGAGGCCGCCCGGATTCTGCGCAAGGCCGCCGAGGACACCGACGCCCCCCTCGACGCCGCGCAGCGCGACGCCCTGCGCGACAAGGCCCGCTCCCAGCTCGCCAACCTGAACTGACGGCGACCGGCGGGCGACGACGGCGGTTGCGCGGGTGGGGCTGCTCTCGTCCGTCCCGCGCCGGGGCGGGCGCTCGCCTACCGTGGAGGACGTGGCTTCTTCCCGGCGCCTGCGGGCCCTGATCACCAACGACGACGGCATCGACTCCCCCGGCCTGTGGGCACTCGCCGCCGTGGTCCGCGACGCGGGTCTCGAGGTCGTCGTCGCGGCCCCGCACGTCGACTCGAGCGGCGTCGCCGCCTCCGTGCTCTCGGTGCGTGACGACGGCGGTGTCCGGGTCCATCCCCGGACCCTCCCGGGTCTGGACGACGTCACCGCCCACGCCGTCGAGGGGCACCCCGCCTACATCGTCTACGCCGCGGGCCGTGGCTGGCTGGACCCGGCGCCCGATGTCGTCGTCTCCGGGATCAACCTGGGTGCGAACGTCGGGCGCGCCGTTCTGCACTCCGGGACGGTCGGCGCCGCGCTGACCGCGAGCCTGCAGGGCTGGTACGGCCTCGCCGTCTCACTCGACACGGGCTGGGTCGCGCCCGAGGCTCCGCACTGGGAGGCGGCGACGGCCCTCGTCCCCGAGGTGCTCGACCTGCTGCTGGCACGCGATCCCGGCACCGTGCTGTCGCTGAACGTCCCCGATGTCGCACCGGGCTCGTTGCGGGAGCTGCGGGAGGCGGAGCTGGCACGGTTCGGCAACGCGCAGGTCGTCGTCGAGCACCGGGAGGGTGACCCGCACAGCATGCTGTTGTCGTCGTTGCGCACCGTGGCCGAGGAGCCGGCCGCGGACAGTGACATCGCACTGCTGGCGGCGGGGCACCCGACCCTCACCGAACTGCGGACGGTCACCGCTGTGCCTGGGGTGCTGGGGGTGGCGGCGTCGGGCCGCCACTGAGTGGCTCGCTCAGCGTAGTCGTCGGTGACTTTCCGTCACCGAGTCCCCCGGATCGTGCACGCGCTGTGGCGCAGGGCACCATCTGCGGATGAACGCAGGGTGGACACGGTCCGAGTGGGCGACACACTTCTCGCGGACGGTCGCCGAGGAGATCCGGTTGGGCATCCGGTCGGGCGTGCTCACCTGGGCCGAGGCCGACGAGCTCCTCGCCCGCCTGCGCGTCGTCGTCGACCAGGCGCTGGAGCCGATCTCCTGATCGGCTAGTGCTCGTCGCGGCCGGTGAGCTTCTCCTCGAGGTCGTCCGCGACGTCGGCCACGTGGCGGAACGGGCGGTCGAAACTGGCGAGGTTGGCATCGCCCAGCGGGACCGAGTGCCGGAACACCGCGACCCCGTCGACCGCCACCACGCCGCCGACGACCGACGCCCCGGCGAGCGACAGCAGCTCCATCAGGTCGACCTCCGCGACGCGGCAGATCGGCGACGAGATCTGCGCCCACGTGTGCCCGTCGTCGCCGACCACCTGGCGCACGACGACGAGCTGCGTGCGCTCGCCCGTCGTCGGCAGGTTGAACCACAGCTCCTGCTCGTGCTGGCGCATGATCTCGTAGCGCACCCGCACGTAGGAGACGAGATCGTCCCAGCTGGCCACAGCGGCTCCTCCCGGTCGTTCGACGCGACCGTACCGCGATCGGCGTGGCCGACCGCTACAGGCCGAGCTGGCGGGCGATCAGCATCTTCTGGACCTCCGAGGTGCCCTCGCCGATCTCGAGGATCTTGGCGTCGCGGTAGAAGCGGCCCACGGGGAACTCGTTCATGAAGCCGTAGCCGCCGAAGACCTGCGTGGCGTCGCGGGCGTTGTCCATCGCCGCGTTCGACGACACCAGCTTCGCGATCGCCGCCTCCTTCTTGAACGGCTTGCACGCCTGCATCTTCGCCGCCGCCGCGTACCAGGCCAGCCGCGAAGTGTGGGCGCGCGTCTCCATCTCGGCGATCTTGAACTGGATCGCCTGGTAGCTGCCGATCGGGTGGCCGAACGCCTCGCGCTCGTGGGCGTAGCGGACCGACTCGTCGACGCAGCCCTGCGCGAGCCCGGTGCCGAGCGCGGCGATGGCGACCCGGCCCTCGTCGAGGATCGACAGGAACTGGGCGTAGCCGCGGCCACGCTCGCCGAGCAGGTTCTCGGCGGGGACCCGGCAGTCGTCGAACGACAGCTCGTGGGTGTCGGAGGCGTTCCAGCCGACCTTGGAGTACTTGGGCGCCACCGAGAACCCGGGTGTCCCCGACGGGACGAGGATCGCGGAGATCTCCTTCTTCCCGCCGTCGCGTTCACCGGTGATCGCGGTGACGGTGACGACGGAGGTGATGTCGGTGCCGGAGTTGGTGATGAACGACTTCGAGCCGTTGATGACCCACTCGTCGCCGTCGAGGCGGGCGGTGGTGCGGGTGGCGCCCGCGTCGGAGCCGCCGCCGGGCTCGGTCAGCCCGAACGCACCGAGGTGCTCCCCGGCGACCAGCGAAGGCAGCCAGCGGGCCTTCTGCGCATCGGTGCCGAACCTGTAGATCGGCATGAGCCCCAGGGAGACGCCGGCCTCCAGGGTGATCGCGACCGACGAGTCGACCCGTCCCAGCTCCTCCAGCGCGATGCACAGCGCCGTGTAGTCGCCGCCCATGCCGCCGTGCTCCTCGGAGACGGGCAGCCCGAACAGCCCCATCCGGCCCATCTTCGCGACGAGGTCGTAGGGGAACTCCTCGCGCTCGTAGAAGCCGCCGATGACGGGGGCGACCTCCTTGCGCGCGAAGTCCTCGACCGTCTGGCGCAGGGCTTCCTGCTCCTCGCTGAGTTCCAGCTCCACTACTCCTCCTCCGTCTGTACGTGCAGCAGGACCGCGTCCTTGGCAACCGTCGCGCCCGCGCGGGCGCGCAGCTCGCGGACCAC
This sequence comes from Pseudonocardia sp., assembly GCF_050250275.1. Lineage (GTDB taxonomy): Bacteria > Actinomycetota > Actinomycetes > Mycobacteriales > Pseudonocardiaceae > Pseudonocardia. The sequence goes on along the minus strand of NZ_JBFWOY010000020.1, from coordinate 71,979 downwards.
ACCGTCGGCCGGTGCGGTGAGGACGTGCTCCATCTTCATGGCCTCGACGACGACGAGCCGCTGACCTGCTACGACGGTGTCGCCCTCGGCCACGTCGACGACCGTCACGGTGCCGGGCATCGGACTGACGACGGGCCCGCCCGCCGCCGCGGAGTCGGCGCGCGCAGCCTCCAGCCGACCCTGCTCCCGCACGGCCCAGGCGTACCCGTCACGGCCGATCCAGAGCGTTCCGTCGGCGGCGCGCGCCGCTCGGTAGCGCCGGGTGACCCCGCCCTGTGAGTGGCGGTAGTCGCTGTCGCGACCATCGCCGCCCACAGGCGCTGTGCTGGTGCTCTCCTCCGGCGAGTCGCCGATCGTCAGGGACGCGGCCGCGGCGCGGCCGCGGGCCGTGACCTCGACCGGCTCGTGCCCGGGGACCAGCAGGGTGCGGGTCGTCGCGGCGACGTCGCCGAGGCGCCAACCGCCGGGGATGTCGAAGGGGTCGACGACGGCGCCCCGCGGTTCGAGGTCCAGCAGCGCGACCCCCGTCGCGACGCCGAGGACGTCGGTGGGGAGGTCGGCGGCAGCCCAGTCGTCGAGGCGGCGGCCGACGAGCCCGGTGTCCAGGTTCGCGGCGCGGACGTCGTCGTCGGCGAGCAGGGCGCGCAGGAACCCGATGTTGGTGCCCAACCCGAGCAGGGTGGTGTTCGCCAGCGCGGTGTCGAGACGGCGGAGGGCCTCGTCGCGGTCGGCGCCGTGGGCGATGACCTTGGCAAGCATGGGGTCGTAGTCGGAGCCGACGACCCCGCCCGCCTCGATGCCCGCGTCGACCCGGAGCCCGGCGCCCGTGGGCGCGTCGAACGCGAGGACGCGCCCGCCCGTCGGGAGGAACCCGGCGCCGGGATCCTCGGCGTAGACGCGGACCTCGATCGCGTGGCCGTCGAGGCGCACGTCGTCCTGGGTGAGCGGCAGGGGCTCGCCGGCGGCGACCCGCAGCTGCAGCTCGACCAGGTCGAGCCCGGTGACCATCTCGGTGACCGGGTGCTCGACCTGCAGCCGGGTGTTCATCTCCATGAAGAAGAACTCGTCGGGCCGGTCGCCGCCCACGATGAACTCGACGGTGCCCGCCCCGGTGTAGCCGACCGACCGGGCCGCCTCGACCGCGGCCGCGCCCATCCGGTCCCGCTGCTCGGGGGTGAGCAGCGCCGACGGCGCCTCCTCGACGATCTTCTGGTGCCGGCGCTGCAGCGAGCACTCGCGCTCGCCCAGGTGCACGACGGTGCCGTGGGCGTCGGCCATGACCTGGATCTCGATGTGCCGCGGCGTGGTGACGAGGCGTTCGACGAGCAGCGTGTCGTCGCCGAACGCGCCCTTGGCCACCCGCCGGGCACCGACGATGGCCTCGGCGAGATCGGCGGCGTGGTGGACCTCGACCATGCCCTTGCCGCCGCCACCGGCGGACGGCTTGAGCAGCACCGGGTAGCCGATCTCGTCGACGGCGGCGGCGAGGTCGGCGTCGGAGAGGCCGGCGCCGTCGGACCCGGGGACGACCGGCACCCCCGCCTTGGCGACGGTCTGCTTGGCGCGGATCTTGTCGCCCATCGCCTCGATCGCCGATGCCGGCGGGCCGACGAACACGATCCCCGCGGCCTCGCACGCCGCCGCGAAGGCGGTGTTCTCGCTCAGGAAGCCGTAGCCGGGGTGGATGGCCTCGGCACCCGTGGCCCGCGCCGCGTGGAGAACGCGCTCGATCGACAGATAGCTCTCGGCCGCCGCGGCGGGGCCGAGCCGGACGGCGACGTCGGCGGCCGCCACGTGCGGCGATCCCGCGTCGGCGTCGGAGTGGACCGCGACCGAGCGGATGCCGAGGCGGCGCAGGGTGCGGATGACCCGCAGCGCGATCTCGCCGCGGTTGGCGACCATCACGGTGCTGAACACGGGACCTCCTCGGGGTCGACGCCATCTGCAGGAACGGGGGGCCACCCGCGCACGGCGCTCACATCCGGAAGACGCCGAACGCGGGGTCCCCGAGGGGCGCGTTGGCGGCGATCGAGAGGGACAGGCCGAGGACGCGACGGGTGTCGGCGGGGTCGATCACGCCGTCGTCCCACAGGCGGGCCGAGGAGTAGTAGGGGTGGCCCTGCTCCTCGTACTGCGCGCGGATGGCCTCGGGGTCGGCGTTGCCGACCGTTCCGAGGACGGTCGCGGCCTGCTCCCCGCCCATGACGGAGATGCGGGCGTTGGGCCACATGAACAGGAAGCGCGGCGAGTAGGCCCGCCCGCACATGGCGTAGTTCCCGGCGCCGAACGAGCCGCCGATGACGACGGTCAGCTTCGGCACCCGCGTCGACGCCACGGCGGTGACCATCTTGGCGCCGTTCTTGGCGATGCCGCCCGCCTCGTACTCGCGGCCGACCATGAAGCCGGAGATGTTCTGCAGGAACACCAGCGGGATGCCGCGCTGGTCGCAGAGCTCGACGAAGTGCGCGCCCTTGACCGCGGACTCGCTGAACAGGATGCCGTTGTTGGCGATGATGCCGACGGGGTGGCCGTGGATGTGGGCGAACCCGGTGACGAGCGTCGTGCCGTACTCGGCCTTGAACTCGTGGAACCGCGAACCGTCGACGATCCGCGCGACGACCTCGCGGACGTCGTAGGGGGTGCGGCTGTCGGTGGGGACCATGCCGTAGAGCTCGGCGGGGTCGACGACCGGCTCCTCCGTCGGAACCGTGGTCCACGGCCGCGGAGCACGCGGGCCTAGCGTCGCGACGATGGAGCGGACGATCTGCAGCGCGTGCGCGTCGTCGTCGGCGAGGTGGTCGGTGACGCCGGAGGTGCGGGAGTGCAGGGCGCCCCCGCCCAGCTCCTCGGCGGTGACGACCTCGCCGGTCGCGGCCTTCACCAGCGGCGGGCCGCCGAGGAAGATCGTGCCCTGGTCGCGGACGATGACGGCCTCGTCGCTCATCGCGGGGACGTAGGCGCCGCCCGCGGTGCAGGAGCCCATGACGGCGGCGATCTGCGGGATGCCGAGCCCCGACATCGTGGCCTGGTTGTAGAAGATGCGGCCGAAGTGCTCGCGGTCGGGGAAGACGTCGTCCTGCTGCGGGAGGAAGGCGCCGCCGGAGTCGACGAGGTAGACGCACGGGAGCTTGTTGTGCAGGGCCACCTCTTGTGCGCGGAGGTGCTTCTTGACCGTCATCGGGTAGTAGGTGCCGCCCTTGACGGTGGCGTCGTTGGCGACGATCACGCATTCGCGGCCCGACACCCGGCCGACGCCGGTGATCATCCCGGCGCCCGGGGCGTCGCCGCCGTAGAGGCCGTGGGCGGCGAGTGGGGAGAGCTCCAGGAAGGGCGACGACGGGTCGAGCAGGGCGTCGACGCGGTCGCGCGGGAGGAGCTTGCCGCGGGCGACGTGCCGTTCGCGGCTGCGTGCGGGCCCGCCGAGGCGGGCGGTGGCGAGCGTCGCGTTGAGGTCGGCGACGAGGTCGCGGTGGGCGGAGGCGTTGCGCGCGAACGTGTCGGCGCCGGGATCGGCCGCCGTGGCGAGCACGGGGGCCTCGGTCGGGCTCGTCATCGACCCTCCAAGCATGTTAGCGATCGTTAACAGGTTAGCGAACGTTAACGTCCGGCGCCAGATGCTGCGCCGTCCGTGCGAGCAGCGCCACTGCCCGCCGGATCCGGTCCGGGGACTGCGCGGCGTACCCGAGAACCAGCCCTGGCGGGCCCGGAGCCATCCGGTGGCTCGACAGAGCCTGGACGAGCACCCCCGCCGCGGCCGCCGCCGCGGCCAGCGCCCGGTCGTCCCCCTCGAACGTGACCATCAGGTGCAGGCCCGCCGCGACCCCGTGCACCTGCGCGGCCGGCAGCTGCTCGGCCAGCGCCGCCAGCATCGCGTCGCGACGAGCCCGCTGCCGCACCCGCACCCGCCGCAGATGACGCTCCAGCGCACCCGACTCGAGCAGTCGGGCGAACACCAGCTGCGGCAACGCGGGCCCACCCAGGTCGGCCATGTACCGCTCGCGGACCAGCTCCTCACGCAGGTCGGCCGGGGCGACCAGCCAGCCCAGCCGAAGCCCCGGCGCGAGCGTCTTCGACACACTCCCGGCATGCGCGACCCGGTCCGGCGCGAGGCCCTGCAGCGCGGGCACCGGCGCGCGGTCGTAACGGAACTCGGCGTCGTAGTCGTCCTCGACGACGAGCCCGCCGTCGGCCGCCCACGCCAGCAGCGCGCGGCGCCGGGCCGGGGCGAGCACGACACCGGTCGGGAACTGGTGCGCCGGGGTGAGCAGCGCCGTCGTCGCCCCGGTGCGGCGCAGCGCGGCCACGTCCATGCCGTCGCCGTCGACCGGCACCCCGACGGGCCGCAGCCCCCAGAACGCCAGCTGCTCCCGGGCGCCCCGCGATCCCGGGTCCTCGACGGCCAGCTCCGGTCTGCCGCGCCGGACCAGCACCCGGGCCAGCATGGCCAGCCCCTGCGCGACACCGCCGACGACGATCACGTCGTCGGCCGCCGCGTGCACTCCGCGAGTACGCCGCAGCCACCCGGCGAGCTGGTGCCGGAGCACCGGATGGCCGCGCGGGTCGGGGTAGGCGAGGTCGGTCGCCGACGTCATGTCCAGCACCTCGCGCTCGGCTCGCAGCCACGCCGCGCGCGGGAAGGCGGAGAGATCGGGCAGCCCCGGCGAGAGGTCGAGCGCCGGCGGGGCCGGCCTGGTCGCGTGGTCGACCGGGGCCCGGCGCGGCACCGTCGCGACGACCGTCCCCCTGGCTCCGCCGGTGGTCAGCAGGCCCTCGTCGGCGAGCCGCCGGTAGGCCTCGACGACCACGCCCCGGGACACGCCGAGGTCCGCCGCGAGGGTGCGCGACGCCGGCAGCCGCGCGCCGACACCCAGCGATCCGTCCGCGACCGCGCCGCGCAGTGCATCGGCGAGCCAGCCGGCGAGCCCGCCGCGCGCGACACCCGTGGGATCGAGCTGCAGGAAGTCCGATCCAGCTGCCATTGCGCCCCCTCGTGACGGCTCCAGCATCTTGGACCACTCGCCCGGGAATGTCTTGGCCCTGTCGAGCAGACCATGGTGCGGCCGACCATCGACGTCATGAGAACGGGGACCGCGCTCGCGACGGGCGGGTTGGGGATGTGCTTCGTCGGCGGGAGCGTCGCCGTGTCCGGGCTGCTGCGCGACGCCCCCGTGCTGACGACACAGGCCCTGCGCTACGCCGCCGCGTTCGCGATCCTGCTGGTCGCAGCCAGGGTGACCGGCCGGCCGGTCCGGCGACCGCGCGGCCGGGAGTGGCTGTGGCTCACGGGGGTCGCGGGCAGCGGGCTCGTCCTGTTCAACGTCGCGCTGGTCCAGGGCTCGGCGCATGCCGAACCCGCCGTCCTCGGGGTGGCCGTCGCGAGCGTCCCGGTACTGCTCGCGCTCGGCGGGACCGGCGACCGGCGGATCGTCCTGGGCGGCGCGGTACTGGTCACCGCCGGTGCGGTGCTCGTCGAGGGCGGCGGCCGGACGGACCCGCAAGGGCTGCTGTGGGCCCTGCTCGTGCTCGCCTGCGAGGCCGGGTTCACGCTGCTCGCGGTCCCCGTCCTGGGCCGGCACGGGCCGTGGGGCGTCTCCGTGCACACGTGCTGGATGGCCACCGTCGGCCTCGCCGTCGGCGGCCTCCTCACCGAGGGGCCCACGGCGGTGACGGCGCTGCGCCCCGGACACCTGCTCGCCGTGGCGTACCTGACGGTCGGCGTCACCGCCGTCGCGTTCGTGCTCTGGTACTCGGCCGTCGGCCACCTGGGCGCAGGCCGCGCCAGCCTCCTGACCGGCGTCGCCCCCGTCGCGGCCACCCTGGTCGGAGCCGCGCTCGGCGCACCGGTGCCCGGCCCCCGGGTGTGGCTCGGGCTCGCTCTCGTCGGGGCCGGGCTGGCCGTCGGGATGCGCCGGTCGCGACGTGCCGCCCCGGCCCCCGCACCGGTCGCTGCCGCGATCGCACGCCCTGCTGAGGGTTGAGCGGGGCACGGAACGGGCAGACAACGGAAGCGCGTCCGCCGGGCGCATCGGACAGAGGAGGCCCACATGGCTCCGACCACACCCTGGTCGTCGACACCGATCGACGTGCAGGACCCCACCATCGTGACCGGGCAGCGTGGCACGGCCTACTCGTGTCCGGACCTGGTGACGCTGGACGGCCACCTCGCCGCCCTCTGTTGCCGGATCCGGCAGGCGACGCCACAGTTCCCGAGCCTGGTGCGGGCCTTCCGCGACGACGTCGACCTGCTCCTCGACCGGCGCCGCTGGCTGGAACTGACGAGCGCCTGAGCACTCACCGGGCAGCGTCGCCGGCCACCGGCGGCCCCGCGGGCGGGTGCCCGTCGCCACGGCCCGAGGGCTGACCCACACTCGGCTGCGTTAGCGGACGTTAACCGACTACGCTGCACCGATGGCCGTTCCGACGGGTGCCGCCACCGGCCGGCGCGAGCAGATCCTCACCGTCGCGGCCCGTCTGTTCGCCAGGCACGGGTTCCACGGGGTGAGCATCGCCGACCTCGGCGCGGCGGTGGGCGTCAGCGGGCCCGCGCTCTACCGGCACTTCCCCGGCAAGGAGGCGCTGCTCGCGGAGATGCTCGTCGGCATCAGCGAGCACCTGCTGGCCGGCGGCCGGGAGCGCGCCGAGGCGGGCCGCGACGCTCTGGCCACGCTCGAGGCTCTCGTCGACTTCCACCTCGACTTCGCGCTGACCTCGCCGGACCTGATCGTCGTGCAGGACCGCGACCTCGCGAACCTGCCGCCCGAGCCGCGGCGCACGGTCCGCCTGCTGCAGCGCACCTACGTCGAGATCTGGGTGGACGTGCTGCGCGAGATCACCCCCGGGCTGTCCCCGGAGGCGGCCCGGATCGCCGCTCACGGCGCGTTCGGCCTGCTGAACTCCACCCCGCACAGCGGCGCGGCCGGCAGCAGCCGCGAGGTCGCGGCGCTGCTGCGCGGCATGGCGGTCACCGCCCTGACCGCGCTGCCCGCAGCCTGAGCCCCCGTACCCGTCAGAGCCTGACCTCGCTGCCGGTCGCGACCCGGCCGGCGACCGTCGCGTCGCGTCCGGGGCGGCGCACGCCCCCGACGAGCAGCCGCAGCCCGTTGAGGCACACGACGACCGTCGACAGCTCGTGGCCGACGACCCCGAGGACCAGCGGCAGCGTCCCGACGAGGTCCCACGCGACCAGGCCGGCGATCACCGCGCCTGCGAACGCGAGGTTCGCCCTGGCCACGCGCGTCGCCCTGCGGGACAGGGTCACCAGTGCCGGGAGCCCGCCCATCGGGTCGCGCAGCAGCACGCCGTCGCCCGCCTGGACGCTGAGCGCGCTGGCGCCGTGCCCGACGGCGAGTCCCACGTCGGCGACGGCGAGCAGGGGTGCGTCGTTGACGCCGTCGCCCGCCGCGAGCACGGTGCGTCCGTCACGGCGCCAGGCCTCGACGATGTCGGCCTTCCCGTCGGGCAGCAGCCCGGCGTGGACCTCGCGGATGCCCAGGCGCGCCGCCACCGCGGCGGCGGGGCGGTCGGCGTCGCCCGTGAGCAGCACCGGGACCCGGCCGGTCAGTCCGGTGAGCGCGTCGACGGCCCCGGCGGCCCCGGGGCGCAGGTCGTCGGCGATCCCGAGCACCCCGGCGACCCGGCCGTCGACCCGCACGACGACCGCGGTGGCGCCGCCGGCCTCGACGTCGGCGCCGACGAGCTCGCCGGGTACCGGTCGCCCGACCGTCACCTCCTGCCCGCCGACCGAGGCCCGCACACCGATCCCCGGCTCGGCCGCGAACGCAGCCGCCACCGGGACGGTGAGCCGTCGGCGCGCCGCCTCCTCCCGGACCGCGCGTCCGAGCGCGTGCTCGCTGCCGGCCTCGGCCGCGGCGGCGAGCGCGACGAGCCCGTCGGGGTCGGTGCCGTCGAGAGCGTGCACCTCCACGACGCGCGGGCGGCCCGAGGTCAGCGTCCCGGTCTTGTCCAGCGCCACGGCGTCGACCGTCGCGAGGGCCTCGACGACGGTGGCGTCGCGCAGCAGCGCGCCCCGGCGGGCGGCCACGGCGATCGCGGCGAGCAGGGGCGGCATCGTCGCCAGCACGACCGCACAGGGCGACGCGACGATCATGAACGTCATGGCGCGCAGCAGGGTCGGCTCGAACGCGGCGCCGAACAGCAGCGGCACCCCGATCAGGGCGGGCGTGACGACCACGACGCCGACCGAGTAGGGCTGCTCGATCCGCTCGATGAGCAGCTGGCGCCGCGAGGACGACCCGGTGGCCCGTTCGACGCGCTCGCGGATTCCGGCGACCACCCAGTCGCCGGGGTCGCGGTCGACCCGCACCCGCAGCGCGCCCGTGCCGTTGACCGTGCCGGCGTGCACGGCGGTGCCGATCCCGGCAGGGCGGGGCAGTGGCTCGCCGGTCAGCGACGCGGTGTCGATCTCGCTCGCGCCGTCGACGACCTCGCCGTCGGCGGGGACCCGCTCGCCCGGCCGGACGAGGACGACGTCACCGACCCGCAGCTCGCGGGCGGCGACGGTCGCCTCGGAGCCGTCGCCTCCGAGGCGGACCGCGGTCTCCGGGGCGAGATCGAGCAGGGCCTCGATGCCGCGCCGGGTGCGGGCGGTCATGACCGCTTCGAGGGCCCCCGACGTCGCGAAGATGACCACGAGCAGCCCGCCGTCGAGGGGCTGGCCGATCGCCGCGGCGGCGAGGGCCGCGACGACCATCAGCAGGTCGACGTCGAGGGTGCCGTGGCGCAGTGCCCGCAGGCCCGACCGGGCGGGTTCCCAGCCGCCGGCGACGTAGCAGACGGTCCAGGCGACTGCGGTCGCCGCTGCGGGCGCGCCGAGCAGCTGGGCGGGGACGGCGACGGCGAACGCCGTGAGGGCGAGCAGGGCGGAGCGGACCTCGGGGAGCACCCACTCACTCTATATGCGCACTCACGCAGATACGCAACCAGAAGATTTCTTCACAGCAGGCCGACGCCCCCCAACCGCTCCTCGTACAGGTCCAGGGCCTCCTGCCCGTCGGCCGCCTCGGCCTCGGAGCGCCGCCACAACTCGCCGAGATCGACGTCCGACCGCGCCACCCGCTCCGCCCACGCGACCGCGTCACGGCGCCAGTAGCCGATCACCCCGTACGACTCCGCGGGCAACCGCAGCTCACGACGCAGGTACGTGCGGACGGCACGGGTCGCCGCCGCCTCACCCGCGACGTAGACGTACCCGGGCCCCTCGGGCAGCACCAGCTCCCGGGCCAGGCGCTCGAGCCGCGACCCCCCGTGCACGACCTGGCGGTTGTGCACCCACGTGACCTCGGCCCCGGCCAGCTCCTGCTCGTCCGCGGTCGACGGGACCTCCGCGACGACGATCGTCCGCATCCCCGCGGGCGCCTCCTCCGCGATGCGCGCCGCCGCGGGCAGGCCGGTGGTGTCGACGAGCAGCACCTGCCAGCCGACCCCGTCGGGCCGGGTGAACCAGCTGTTCTGGTGGGTCACCGCGAGCCGGTCGCCCGGCCGGCCGCGGCGCGCCCACGCCGTCGCGGCGCCACCCTCGTGGACGACGACGTCGACGGTCACCCGGTCACCCTCGACGCGCCGCACCGTACGGAGACCGCCCGTTCCTGACCGCGCGGGGCCGAAACGACTCCGCTGTGTGTCCGCCCACACGGGCTATTGAAGTAAGCCTTCCCTTAGGCAAAGGTAGCCTAGTCCTCACCCAAAGGGAGCGCGTGCATGTCTCGATGTGGGTCGTTCGACCTGGTCGGCGTCGGTTTCGGACCATCGAACCTGGCGCTCGCCGTCGCCGTCGCCGAACACAACAGCAGCACCCCTGGCGCGGGGTTGAGTACCCGGTTCGTGGAACGGCAGCCCACGTTCGGATGGCACCGCGGCATGTTGCTCGAAGACGCGACGATGCAGATCAGTTTCCTCAAGGACCTCGCCACCCTGCGCAACCCCGTCAGCCCGTACGGCTTCCTGTCCTACCTCCACGACCGGGGCCGGCTGATCGACTTCATCAACTACGGGAGCGCGTTCCCGACACGTCTGGAGTTCCACGACTACCTGGAATGGGTCGCCGGGCGATTCGCCGACGACGTCGACTACCGCACGACCGTGACCTCGATCGATCCGGTACCCGACGCACCCGAGTTCCTCGACGTCAGGACGTCGGGCGGGACGACGATGCGCACCCGTAACGTCGTGGTCGCCACCGGGCTCACCGCGAACCTGCCCGACGGGGTGGTCCCGGGAGAGCGGATCTGGCACACGCGCGACCTCCTCACCCGCACCGACCAGCCGATCGACCCGCGTCGCGTGATCGTCGTCGGCGCCGGGCAGAGCGCAGCCGAGGCGGTGGACCACTTCCACCGCAGGTTCGAGTCCGCTGAGGTGTGGGCCGTCTTCAACCGCTACGGCTACAGCCCCGCCGACGACACACCGTTCGCCAACCGCGTGTTCGACCCGGGCGCCGTCGACGACTTCTTCGGAGCACCCCCCGAAGTCAAACAGATGATTCTCGGCTACCACGCCAACACCAACTACTCGGTCGTCGACCCCGAGCTCATCGAGTCCCTCTACCGCCGCCATTACCACGAGAAGATCAGCGGGCGCGAACGGCTGCGGTTCCTCAACGTCAGCCGCATCGGTGACGTGGTGGCCGGCCGCGACCACGTCGAACTGGTCCTCGAGTCGATGCTCGACGGTGGGCGCGAAGCCGTCAGAGCCGACCTCGTGGTCTATGCGACCGGATACCGGCCCTCCGACCCGTGCGCCCTCCTCGGCGACCTCACCGGATCCTGCCTGCGCGACGACACCGGCCGCCTGAGCATCAACCGCGACTACCGGGTGGCCACCGACGAGGCGTTGCGCGCGGGAATCTACGTCCAGGGCGCGACCGAACACACCCATGGACTGTCGTCGACGCTGCTGTCGAACATCGCCGTGCGTAGTGGGGAGATCGTGCAGTCGATCGCCGAGCGCAGCTCGGCCCTGGTCTGACCCACCCACGACAGAAGGCGAGACACGGATGTCCACCAACCCGTTCGACGACCCGGACGGCACCTTCCACGTACTGGTCAACGACGAGGAGCAGTACTCGCTGTGGCCCGCGTTCGCGGCGGTCCCCGAGGGCTGGCGCGTGGTCCTGTCCGCAGCCGGCCGCCAGGAGTGCCTGGACCACATCGACGAACACTGGGACGACCTGCGCCCCCGCAGCCTGCGGCAGCGCTCCGAGCCGGCCGCGCCGACCCGCTGATCCCGGGCGCTTCAGCGCCCAAGAACGTCCCTGATCGACCTCCGAGGAGCACAACCGTGAGTATCCGCATGCCCCGAACACTTCGACGACGGACGCTGCTGCCGCTCGCAGCGGCGCTCGCCGTGGCCCTCGCCGGCTGCGGCACAGCGCAGTCGCCCGCCTCGTCCCCGTCGGCCCCGCCGGCCGGTCCCGGCTTCCCGGTGACCATCGACCACGCCCTCGGCTCCACCACCATCGCCACCTCGCCGCAGCGCGTGGTCACCATCGGCTGGAGCGACCAGGACGCCGTCCTCGCCCTCGGTGTCCAGCCGGTCGGCACGACGGAATGGTTCGACGAGCAGCCGGGCGCGATCTTCCCGTGGGCGACCGCGGCCGCGAAGGGGGCGACCCCCGAGATCGTCGCGAACGCCGGCGAGATCAGCTTCGAGAAGGTCGCCGCCCTGCGTCCGGACCTGATCCTCGCCCTGTACGAGGGCCTGGACCGCTCCGAGTACGACAAGCTGTCGGCGATCGCCCCCACCGTCGCCCACCCGGGCGCCTACGACGCCTTCGGTGCCCCCTGGCAGGAGACGACGGTGACGATCGGCCGCGCGCTCGGCCGCGAGGCGCAGGCCAAGGACCTGGTGGCAGGCGTGGAGCAGAAGCTCGCCGCTGTCCGCACGGCTCACCCGCAGTGGGCCACGAAGACCATGCTCGTGATGGCGACGGCCGAGGCGGGCACCTACGGGGTCTTCTCGCCGCAGGACCCCAAGGCCCGGTTCTTCGCCGACCTCGGCTTCTCGACGCAGCCCCCGTGGCTCGCCCCGCGCGTACAGGACAACCTCGCGAACGTCAGCGCCGAGGAGTTCACGCTGCTCGACGTCGACCGCCTCGCCTGGACCTCCGACCCCGACCTCCTGGCCACCCTGCAGAACGACCCCATCTACAACCGGCTCGACGTCGTCCGCAACGGCCGCGTGTCCTACTTCGACTACACGCAGGCCCCGTTCCCGGGTGCGGCGATCACCTTCAACACCGTGCTGAGCATCCCCTACGCCCTCGACCAGGTCGTTCCCGAGCTGGAGAAGCTGGACGCCAAGCCGTGACCGCAGTGAGCATCGACGAGCTGACGCCGTGGGCCCGCAGTCCCCTGCGGGAGGTCGACGAACTGCCGTGGTCACGGCTGTTCGAGAACCGCGCCGCGGAACGGCCCACGGCGACCGCTGTCGTCTGCGAGGACGAGTCGTTGAGCTACCACGAGCTCAACGACCGTGCCAACCGGATGGCCCGCCTGCTCCGGGCGCGTGGGGTGGGGGCCGAGGACGTCGTCGGCCTCGCCCTGCCCCGCTCGCCCGAGCTGGTGGTCGCGGTGCTCGCGGTGCTCAAGGCAGGAGCCGTGTTCCTGCCGGTCGATCTGGACCATCCGGCCGAGCGGGTCGCCTACCTGCTGGACGACTCCGGCGCCGGGCTGGTCCTCACCACGACCGACCTGGCGGGCGAGCTGCCGTCCGCGACGGCGGCGGTGCGCGTGGACGCCGCCGCCACGGTGGCCGAGCTCGCCGGGCGATCGGGTGCCGACCTCGACGATGCGGAGGTGGGTGGCCCGATCGACCTGGACCGGGCCGCCTACCTCATCTACACGTCGGGCTCGACCGGTCGCCCCAAGGGCGCGCTGCTCACGCACGAGGGCATCGGCAGCCTCGTCGCGACCGCGGTGGACCGGCTGGGGGTGGACGCCCGGAGCAGGGTCGCGCAGTTCGCCTCGATCGGGTTCGACGTCGCGGTCTGGGACCTGACGATGTCGCTGTGCGTCGGCGGGACCGTCGTCCTGGTGCCGGCCCACCGCCGCGTCGCGGGCCCCGAGCTCACCGACTACCTGTGCGCCAACGGGATCACCCACATGATCCTGCCGCCCTCGCTGGTGGCGGCCCTGCCGCCGGAGAGCCGGTTACCCGACGGCGCCGTGCTGGTCGTCGGCACCGAGACGGTGCCGCCGGAGGTGCTGCGGCGCTGGACCGGCCCCCTGCGGGTGGTGACCGCCTACGGGCTGACCGAGGCGACGGTGAACTCCACCCTGTGGACGGCCGAGCCCGGGTGGAGCGGGCCCGCCCCGATCGGCCGCCCCGACCCCAACACGCACGCCTTCGTGCTCGACGAGCGGCTGCGTCCGGTCGGGGTGGGTGAGGTCGGTGAGCTGTACATCGCGGGACGGGGGCTGGCCAGGGGATACCGCGGCCGCGCCGGGCTGACCGCGTCGCGGTTCGTGGCCGACCCGTTCGCGGTCGACGGCTCCCGGATGTACCGCACCGGCGACCGGGTCCGGTGGCGGGCCGACGGGACCCTCGACTTCCTCGGGCGCGCGGACCAGCAGGTGAAACTGCGTGGCTACCGGATCGAGCCGGGTGAGATCGAGACCGCGCTGCTGGCGCAGCCCGGCGTCACCCAGGCCGCGGTCGTCGTCCGCGAGGACCAGCCGGGCCGCCGCATGCTGGTCGGGTACGTGGTGCTCGACGCGTCGGCGGACCCGCCGGCCGACGTGCGGGCCCGGCTGGCCGACTCGTTGCCGGCGCACATGGTCCCCACCGTGCTGGTGCCGATCGCCGGCGGGCTCCCGATGACGCCGAACGGCAAGCTCGACCGCGACGCCCTGCCCGCGCCGCAGCTCGAGGCGGGCGGTGGCCGGCCGGCCCGCGACGACGCCGAGCGCCGCTGGTGCCGGCGGCTGGCCGAGGCCCTCGACCTGCCCGAGGTGGGCCCGGAGGACGACTTCTTCGCACTCGGCGGCGACAGCATCACCGCGGTCCGGGTGATCCGCGGCGCCCACGAGGACGGACTGCGGGTGCGGGTGCGGGAGCTGATGGAGCTGCGCACCGCCGAAGCGCTGGCCGCCCGGTTCCCCGCCGCGCAACCGGAGGACCGGGCGACCCGGGATTCCGGCGGTGCGGCCCCGCTGCTCGACCCGCAGGTCGCGGCCCGGGCCGCGGCCCGCTACGGCGTCGGCACGGACGCGGTCTTCCCGGCCGCGCCGCTGCAGTCCGGGCTGTACTTCCAGTCGGTCTACGAGGGCTCGGGCGACGTCGACCCCTACACCGCACAGCACGACTTCGAGTTCGCCACCCCACTCGACGTCGACCTGCTCGGCCGCGCGTGCGCGACGCTGCTGAAACGCCACCCGTTCCTGCGCGCCGGGCTGACCGCCGACGGCGTTCCGCAGCCCGTGCAGGTCGTGCTGCCGACGGCCACCGTCCCCGTCGAAGAGGTCACCCTCACCGACCTGCCCCTCGACCACGCGCTGGAGCGCCTGGCCACCCTCGCCGCGGACCACCGCGGCCGCCGCTTCGACCTCGCCGCGCCGCCGCTGTTCCGCATCGCCGTCGCCCACCTGCCCGGTGGCCGGTCCCGGCTGGTGCTCACCCAGCACCTCACCGCGTGGGACGGGTGGTCGCACCACATCGTCCTGCGGGAACTCTTCGCGCTGCTCGGCCACGACGGCACCGATCCGGGACTGCCCGCCCCGCCGTCGCACCTGGACCACCCGCGCTGGCTGGCCGGCCGCGACCACCGGGCCGACGCGGCCGCGTGGCGGCACGCGCTGGCGGGGCTGGACGGCGGCACGCTCGTCGCCGGCGCCCGGCAGGCCGCCCCCGTGGACGCGCCCGTCCTGCCCTCGACCGTCGAACTGGAGCTGCCCGCGGAGGCCGACGACGCCGTCCGCGCCGGCGCCCGCGCCCTCGGCGTCACCGTCAACACCGTCCTCAACGCCGCCTGGGCGATCACCCTCGGCGGGCTGACCGGGCGGACCGACGTGGTCTTCGGCACCACGGTGGCCGGGCGGCCGCCCGAGCTGGCGGGCAGCGACCGGTCGATCGGCCAGTTCCTGAACACCGTGCCGGCTCGCGTGCGGCTCGACCTCGCCGAGCCCGTGAGCGCCCTGCTGCAGCGGATCCAGCGTGACCGGGCGGCCCTGCTCGACCACGAGCACGCCGGGCTGGCCGAGATCCAGCGCGCCGCCGGGCAGCAGCCGTTGTTCGACACCCTGTTCGTGCTGCAGAACTTCCCGAAGCTGGACCCGGCTGTGCTCGACGCGGTGGGCGCCCGCTACGTCGACTACGCCGACGCGACGCACTACCCGCTCGCGCTGGTCGTCGCACCGGAGTCGCGGATGCGGTTCACCCTGCAGTTCCGGCCCGACGTCCTGGACCGGGCGACGGCGACGGCGCTGCTGGACCGCCTGGCGACGACGACGCGACGGCTGCTCGCGGCACCCGCCGAGCCCGTCGGGCGGGTCGACGTGGTGACCGACGACGAACCGGTGGCGCTGCGCGCGGCGTGGTCGGCCAGCGAGCGCGACCTGCCCGACCGCACGGTGGCCGAGCACCTCGCGACGCTGGCCACGGCCACCCCGCACGGCACGGCCCTCGTGTGCGGCGACGACCGGCTGACCTTCGCCGAGCTCGACGCGCGGGTCGACCGCCTCGCCCGGCTGCTCCTGGCGCGCGGCGCGGGCCCGGAGCGCGTCGTCGCCCTGGCCCTGCCCCGCTCCACCGACATGGTGGCGACGTTGTTCGCCGTGCTGCGCACCGGCGCCGCGTACCTGCCCCTGGACCTCGAGCTGCCGCCCGCGCGGCTGGCCGCGATGGTCGGCGACGCCCGGCCGGTCTGCGTCGTGGCGCTCGCCGACGGCCCCGACCTCGACGCGCCGGCCCTCGACGTGCCGACGATCCGGCTCGACAGCCCCGGGATCGTCGCCGAGCTGGCCGCACTGCCACCCGGGCCGCCGTCGTCGACGGACCTGGCAGGGTTCACGGCCGGCTCACCCGGCCGGCTGGACCACCCCGCCTACCTGATCTACACGTCCGGCTCCACCGGCACCCCCAAGGGTGTGCTCACCCCGCACTGCGGCCTGACCAACATGCTGGCCGAGTACCGCGCCGAGATCGTCCCGCGCGCCCTCGCCGGTACCGGGGGCCGCCGGCTGCGGGTCGCCCACACCACGTCGTTCTCCTTCGACATGTCCTGGGACGAGCTGTTCTGGCTGCTCGACGGGCACGAGCTGCACCTGTGCGACGAGCAGCTGCGCCGCGACGCCCACCGCCTCGTCGAGCACTGCCGCGCGCAGCGCCTCGACGTCCTCAACGTGACACCGACCTACGCCCGCGCCCTGCTCGACGCCGGCCTGCTCGACGGCGGGCACGTACCGTCGCTGGTGCTGCTCGGTGGCGAGGCCGCGACCGACTCCGTCTGGACCGCGCTGCGCGAGGCGCCGCGCACCGACGGCTACAACCTCTACGGGCCCACCGAGTTCAGCGTCAACGCGCTCGGTGGCGGTGTCGGCGACAGCACCACCCCGACGGTCGGGCGGCCGGTGCACAACGCCCGGGTCCACATCCTCGACAGCGCGCTGCGCCCCGTGCTCGACGGCTCGCCCGGCGAGCTCTACCTGGCCGGCGCCGGGTTGGCCCGCGGCTACCACGACCGGGCCGGCCTGACCGCCGAGAAGTTCGTCGCCGACCCCTACGCGACCGAACCGGGCGGACGCATGTACCGGACCGGCGACCTGGCCCGACGGCGCCCCGACGGGAACATCGACTTCCTCGGCCGCACCGACGACCAGGTCAAGATCCGCGGCTACCGGATCGAGCCGGGTGAGATCGTCGCCGCACTGGAGGCGCACCCCCTGGTCGCGCAGGCCGCGGTGGTCGTCGACAGCACGTCGTCGCGCGGGGGCCCGGCCCTCGCCCGGTTGGCGGCCTACCTGGTTCCCGCCGACCCGCGCGCCGGCGCCCCCGCCGCCGAGATCCGCAGCCACCTGGCGCTGCACCTGCCCGCCCACATGGTCCCCGCTTCGATCGTCGCCCTCGACGAGCTGCCGTTGACCACGAACGGCAAGCTGGACGTCCGGGCCCTCCCGGCGCCGGTCTACACCGGCGGCGGCAGCCGCCCTCCGCGGACCGGGCCCGAGCGGGTGCTGTGCGCCTTGTTCGCCGAGCTGCTCGACGCGACCGACGTCGGAGCCGGCGACGACTTCTTCGCTCTCGGCGGCGACAGCATCAGCTCGGTCACCCTGGTCGGCCGGGCCCGGGAACGCGGTCTGGTCCTCACCCCGCGGCAGGTCTTCACCAGCCGGACCCCCGAGGCGCTCGCCCTCGTCGCCACCGTCGAGGACACCCCCGAGCAGGCCCGGCCGCCGGTCGCGCCGCTCGAACTGGTACCGCTCGACCTCACCACGCTCGGCTCGCTACGGGAGCGGTTCGCCGACCTCACCGACGTCTGGCCGCTCTCCCCGCTGCAGTCCGGGCTGTACTTCCAGGCCGTCTTCGACGACTCCGGGGCGCTCGACGTCTACACCGGGCAGACCACCTTCGAACTGGACCATCGCGTCGACGCGGCCCGCCTGCGCGCAGCGACGCAGCTGCTGCAGCTGCGGCACCCGACGCTGCGCTGCGCGTTCGTCGACAACGGTGACGGCACCGTCCACCAGGTCGTGCGGGCCGCCGCCGACGACCCGGTGACCGAGCACGACCTGTCCGGCCTCGCCCCCGCCGAGGCCGCGGCGCGGGCCGGGGACATCGCGCACGCCGACCGCACCCGCCGGTTCGACCTCACCGCGCCGCCACTGTTCCGGATGTCGCTGCTGCGCCTGCCCGACGGCACCGACCGGCTGGTGGTCACCTACCACCTGCTGGCGTGGGACGGCTGGTCGCACAGCACCCTGTTCGACCAGCTGTTCACCCTCTACGGCGGTGGCAGCGCGCAGGCGCTGCCACCCGCGGGCGGCTACCCCGAGTACCTGCGCTGGCTGGCCGAACGTGACGGCGACGCCGCGCGCGCGGCATGGGCCGGCGCCCTCGCCGGGATCGAGGAACCCACCCTGGTCGCTCCGGCGCTGCGCGCCGGGACCACCGCCCCCGCAGCCATCCCCGCCCGGACCGCGATCACGGTGCCCGCCGGGGGGTCCGAGGCGGTGCGCGCGGGCGCCCGGCGCTGCGGGGTCACCCTCAACACCGTGCTCAACGCGGCGTGGGCGCTCGTGCTGGGTGGCCTCACCGGCCGCGACGAGGTGGTCTTCGGCACCACCGTCGCCGGGCGGCCACCGGAGCTGCCCGGGGCCGCGCACGTCGTCGGCCAGTTCCTGAACACCGTGCCGACGCGGGTGCGCACCGACCCCGCCGAAGCCGTGGGCGCGTTCCTGCGCCGGCTGCAGAACGAGCGGCTCGCCCTGAGCGAGCACGAGTTCCTCGGGCTCGGTGCCATCCAACGCGCGGCAGGGCAGCCGGTGCTGTTCGACACCCTGTTCGTGCTGCAGAACTTCGCCGACATCCCGCAGCGGGCCCTCGACGCCGCCGGGGTCGTCGGCCGCCGCCACGTCGACGCCACCCACTACCCGCTGGTGATGATCGCGACCCCCGGCGACGAGCTGGGCCTGACCCTCGAACACCACGTCGCCGTGAGCGCCGCCGAGGCGACGGCGCTGCTGCGGCGCACGGCCGACGTCGCCGCGGCGCTCGTCGCCGACCCGGACCGCCCACTCGGCCGGCTCGACCTGCTCGGGCACCAGGAGCGGGCGCACCTGCAGCGGGACTGGTCGGCCACCACCCGCCCGCTGGGCACGGAGTCGGTGGCCGAGACGCTCGCCGCGACCGCCGCGGCGCACGCCGCGGACACCGCCCTCGTCTGCGGGTCGCAGCAGCTCTCGTTCACCGAGTTCGACGAGCGGGTCGACCGGCTGGCCCGGCTGCTGCTGGCCCGCGGCGCGGGCCCCGAACGCGTCGTCGGGCTCGCCCTGCCGCGCGGCACGGACATGGTCGCCGCACTGTTCGCGACGCTGCGCACCGGCGCCGCCTACCTCCCGCTGGACCTGGAGTACCCGGCGCAGCGCCTCGCCGTGATGGTCGCCGACGCCGACCCGGTGTGCGTCCTCACCACGGCCGACGCCGCCGCTCTGCTGCCCGCCGACGTCCCGATCTCGGCACTCGACGACCCGGCGGTGGTCGCCGAGCTGGCCGCGTTCCCGGCGGGCCCGCTCGGCGACGCGGAGCGCCCCGGCTTCGCCGCCGCCGACCCCGCCCGGCTCGAGCACCCCGCCTACCTGATCTACACCTCCGGCTCCACCGGCCTGCCCAAGGGCGTGCTCACCCCGTACCGGGGGCTGACCAACATGCTGGCCAACCACCGTGCCGAGATCTTCGACCCCGTGGTGGGCGCCGCGGGCGGGCGCCGGCTGCGGATCGCGCACACCGTGTCGTTCTCCTTCGACATGTCGTGGGAGGAGCTGCTCTGGCTCGTCGAGGGCCACGAGGTGCACGTGTGCGACGAGGAGCTGCGCCGCGACGCCCACAAGCTGGTGGCCTACTGCCGCGACCAGCGCATCGACGTCGTCAACGTGACACCCACGTTCGCGCACGCGCTGCTGGAGGAGGGGCTGCTCGACGGCCCGCACCGGCCGTCGCTGGTGCTGCTGGGCGGCGAGGCCGTCACCGACACGGTGTGGTCCGCGCTGCGCGACGCCCACGGCGTCACCGGCTACAACCTGTACGGCCCCACCGAGTACACGATCAACACCCTGGGCGGGGGAACCGCCGACAGCGCCACCCCCACCGTCGGCAAGCCCATCCACAACACCCGCGGCTACGTGCTCGACACCTCCTTGCGCCCGGTCCCGGTCGGCTGCCCCGGCGAGCTGTACATCGCCGGCGCCGGGCTGGCCCGCGGCTACCACCGGCGGGCCGCGCTCACCGCGGAACGGTTCGTCGCCGACCCGTTCGCCGCCGGGCCGGGGCGGCGCATGTACCGCACCGGTGACCTGGTCCGCCTGCGTCCGGACGGGAACGTCGACTTCCTGGGCCGTACCGACGACCAGGTCAAGATCCGCGGGTTCCGGGTCGAGCCCGGGGAGATCGCCGCCGCTATGGAGTCGCTGGAGCAGGTGGCCCACGCCGCGGTGATCGCGCACACCCATCGCCCGTCCGGGCGCAAACGGCTCGTCGGCTACCTGGTGCCGGCGGTCCCGGGGACCCCGGCCGACGCGCTGGTCGCCGCCGTGCGGGCCGAGCTGACCGAGCGCCTGCCCGCCCACATGGTCCCGGCCGCGCTCGTCGAGGTCCCCGAGCTGCCGCTGACCGTCAACGGCAAGCTCGACACGACCGCGCTGCCGGAGCCGACGTTCGCGTCGAGCCGTCGGCGCCGCGCCCCGCGCACCGACCCCGAGCGGGTGCTGTGCGGGCTGTTCGAGGAGCTGCTGGGCGTCGGCGACGTGGGTGTCGACGACGACTTCTTCGAGCTCGGCGGCGACAGCATCGTCTCCATCGGGCTGGTGGGCCAGGCCCGCCGGCTCGGCATCGCGATCAGCCCGCGGCTGGTGTTCGAGCGCCGCACCCCCGAGGCGCTCGCCCTCGCCGCCGCGACCGCCCCGGCGGCCCGGCACGAACCCGGGTCGGGGGTGGGGCGCGTTCCCCCGATCCCGATCCTCGCCGGGCTGCGCGACGAGGCGGTCGGCATCAACGGGTTCTTCCAGTCACTGTGCGTGCAGACCCCGGTCGGCGCCGACACGGCCGCGCAGGTCGCCCTGCTGCAGGCCCTGCTCGACCGGCACGACCTGCTCAGGGCCCGGCTGGACCGGGCCGACGACTGGGCACTGCACGTTCCCGAGCCCGGCACCGTCGCGGCCGCGGACCTGCTGCGGACCGTCCCCGCGCCCGACGACCCGGCCGCGCTCGCCGCATTGCTCGACGCGTGCGAGGACGAGGCGGTCGGCCGGCTCGACCCCGACCGCGGGGTGATGGTGCAGGCCGTGTTCGTCGACGCCGGGCCGACCCGGCGCGGCCGGCTGCTGCTCGTCGCCCACCACATCGTGGTCGACGGCGTGTCCTGGCGCATCGTCGGCGAGGACCTGGCGCAGCTGTGGCAGCAGCACCAGGACGGCCGTCGGCTCGCCGCGGAGCCGGTGCCCACCTCGTTCCGCGACTGGACCGAGGCGCTGCACCGGGAGGCGGGTCGCGACGAGCGGCTGGCCGAGCTACCCCGCTGGCGCGACGAGCTGGACCCGCGAAACGTGTGCCCGGTCGGGGACCGGGCGCTGGACCCGGCCCGCGACACGGTCGGCACCACCCGGTCGTCGACCGTGGCGGTGCCCGCCGCGGTCACCCGGCGGCTGCTCGGCGCGGTCCCGGCCGCGTTCGGCGGCACCGTCAACGACGTCCTGCTCACCGCGCTCGCGGTGGCCCTGCGCGGCGACCGCGACGAGGGCGCGGTGCTGGTCGACCTGGAGGGCCACGGCCGGGAGGGCGCCGCGGTCGACGAGACCCTCGACCTGTCCCGGACCGTGGGCTGGTTCACCACCATCGCCCCGGTCCGGCTCGACCCGGGGCCCGTGGCGTGGGCGGAGTTCCTCGACGGCGGCCACGCGATGGCGGCGGCCGCGAAGCGGGTCCGGACCGCGATCGAAGCACGCCGCGACCGCGGGATCGGCTACACGGTGCTGCGCCACCTGCACCCGGACCGGGCGCAGGCCTGGGCCGGTACCGCCACCCCGTCCGTCCTGTTCAACTACCTCGGCCGGTTCGGCACCGGCGAGCACCCCGACGGCCAGGACTGGGGCCTCGCCCCGGAACGCCCGGCGCTGGGCGAACGGGCCGACCCGGACACCGCGGCAGGCTACCCGCTGGAGATCAACGCCGCGGTGACCGACGGTGCCGCGGGCCCGTCCCTGTCAGCCACGTTCGCCTGGCCCGACGGGGTGCTCGCCGAGGCCGACGTGACCGCGATCGCGCAGCGCTGGGCGGCCGCGCTGGCGGCCCTCGCCGAGCACGCCCCGGCGCCCGGCGGCTGGGGCCCGTCACCCGCCGACTTCCCGCTCGTGACCCTGGCCCAGCCCGACGTCGACGCGCTCGCCGCGACGGTCACCGGCGGCCTGGCCGACGTGTGGCCGCTGACGCCGCTGCAGCAGGGGATGTACTTCCACTCCCGCTACCACCTGCACAGCGACGCCGACCCCGACGGCTACATCGTGCAGTACGTCCTGGAGCTGGCCGGCCCGCTGACCGGTGAGCAGCTGCGCGCCGGGCTCGCCGCGCTCACCGCCCGCCATCCCGCGCTGCGCGCCTCGTTCCACGAGACCCTCGACGGCGGGCTCGTCCAGGCCGTGGCCCGCACGGTCGAGGTCCCGCTGCGCGTGCTGCACCCGGCCGACGACGCCACCACCGCCCGCGCCGCGCGGGAGGAACGACGGCACGCCTTCGCGCTCGACGAGGCGCCGCTGCTGCGGGTCGCCCTGCTCACCGGCGACCGGCCCGAGCAGCCGGACGCCGCGCACCGGGTGGTCGTCACCCTGCACCACCTGGTGGCCGACGGCTGGTCGCTGCCCGTCCTGTTCGACGACCTCCTCGACCTGATCGAGGCCCGCGGCGACGGCCGGGACCCACTGCCGGTGCCGTCCTACCGGGAGTACCTGGGCTGGCTGTCGCGTCAGGACACCGGCCGGACCCGGGCGGCCTGGCGGGCGGCGCTGGCGGGGTTGACCGAGCCCACCCTGCTCGGCGCCGCCCTGCCCGCCGATGCCGCCCCCACCGCCCCCGCGGCGCTGACCGGGACGGTCCCGGCGGAGCTCACCGGCATGCTGGGGGCAGCGGCACGCCACCGCGGGCTGACGTTGAACACCCTGGTCAGCGGGGCGTGGGCGATCGCACTCGGCACCCTCACCGGACGCGACGACGTCGTCGTCGGTGCCGTGGTGTCCGGCCGCGACGCCGACGTCCCCGGCATCGACTCCCAGGTCGGGTTGTTCATCAACACCGTGCCGGTGCGGGTGCGCTGGTCACCCACGCACTGCATCAGCGACGTGCTGCTCACCCACCAGCGTGAGCAGGCCGACCTGCTCGGGCACCAGTACCTCGGGCTGGCCGAGGTGCAGTCGCTGGCCGGTGTGGAACAGCTGTTCGACGTGCTGTTCGTGTTCGAGAACTTCCCGCCCGGTGCGGACGGGCGGGCGCCGGGTGGGCTGCGGATCACCGGCACCGGTGAGTCGGTCGAGGCGCGCACCCACTTCGCGGCGTCCCTGCAGGTCTTCCCCGGCGCGGAGCTCGCGCTGCGGCTGCAGTACGACGAACGACGCGTCCCGGTCGAGCGGGCGCGGCGGCTGTACGAGGCGTTCCTGTCGGTCCTGCACGAACTGGCCGCGGACACCGACCGGCCGATGGCCCGGCTGCAGCTGCTCGCCCCGGCGGAGCGGGCCGCGCTCGAACAGGGCTGGGCCGCCACCGGCCACCCGGTGCCCCCGGCGACGGTCGCCGAGCTGCTCGCGCAGCGCGCCGCGGCGCGACCCGACACCGTGGCGCTGGTGTGCGACGGCGAGCAGCTGACCTTCTCCGAGCTCGACGCCCGGGTGAACCGGCTGGCCAGGCTGCTGCTGGCGCGCGGTGCCGGGCCGGAGCGCACCGTCGCGCTGGCGATGGCGCGGTCGCTGGACACGGTGGTGGCGCTGTTCGCGGTGCTGCGCACCGGCGCGGCCTACCTGCCGCTGGACCTCGACCACCCGGCCGACCGGTGGGCCGTGATGCTCGCCGACGCCCGGCCGGTGTGCGTGCTGGCCGACAGGCCCGGCGCGGAGCGGCTGCCCGCCGAGGTGGGCGCACCGGTGGTGGGGCTGCACGGCGGGGAGACCGCCGCGGAGCTCGCGCGGCAGTCACCGGCCGCGCTCACCCCCGCCGAGCTCGGCCCGTTCGCGCCCGGTACGCCGGGGCGGCTGGAGCACCCCGCGTACCTGATCTACACCTCCGGCTCCACGGGGCTCCCCAAGGGCGTGCTCACCCCGTACCGGGGGCTGACGAACATGCTGGTGAACCACCAGGCGAAGATCTTCGGCCCGACCCTGGACCGGGCCGGGGGCCGCCGGCTGCGGATCGCGCACACCGTGTCGTTCTCCTTCGACATGTCGTGGGAGGAGCTGCTCTGGCTCGTCGAGGGCCACGAGGTGCACGTGTGCGACGAGGAGCTGCGCCGCGACGCCCAGCAGCTCGTCGCCTACTGCGCCGAGCAGCGCATCGACGTCGTCAACGTGACGCCCACCTACGCGCGGACACTGCTCGACAGCGGCCTGCTCGACGGCCCGCACCGACCGCCGCTGGTCCTGCTCGGCGGGGAGGCGGTCACCGAGTCGGTGTGGACGCAGCTGGCCGCCGCGGAGGGGGTGGTCGGCTACAACCTCTACGGCCCCACCGAGTACACGATCAACACCCTGGGTGGCGGCACCGAGGACAGCGTGACACCGACGGTCGGCACACCGGTCACCAACACCCGCGCCTACATCCTCGACAGCGCGCTGCGCCCCGTCCCGCCCGGTACGCCCGGTGAGCTCTACATCGCCGGCGCCGGGTTGGCGCGCGGCTACCACGACCGCCCGGGGCCGACGGCGGAGCGGTTCGTCGCCGACCCGTACGGCGCCGCCGCGGGCGGGCGCATGTACCGCACCGGCGACCTCGTCGTCGCGCGGGCCGACGGGAACATCGACTTCCTCGGCCGCACCGACGACCAGGTCAAGATCCGGGGCTACCGGGTGGAGCCGGGCGAGATCGTCGCCACCCTGGAACGCCACCCCGGGGTGGCCCAGGCGGCGGTGACGGTGCACCGGCGGGGGGAGGCCCGGATCGCCCACCTGGCCGGCTACCTGGTCGCGGCCGGGCCCGCCGACCCGGCGGCGCTGGTCGCCGCGGTGCGCACGCACCTCGCCGAGCAGCTACCGCCACACATGGTCCCCACCACCCTCGACGTGCTGGACGAGCTGCCGCTGACCGTCAACGGCAAGCTCGACGCCGCAGCGTTGCCGGCTCCGGAGCTCACCGGGACGCGGGAGCACCGCGCGCCGCGCTCCGAGGCCGAGCGGAGCCTGTGCAACCTGATCGGGCGGCTGCTCGGGGTGCCGGACGTCGGCATCGACGACGACTTCTTCGCACTCGGCGGCGACAGCATCAGCTCGATCGCGCTGGTGTCGCAGGCCCGCCGGCACGGGTTGGTGCTGCGGCCGCGGGACGTGCGCACGGCACGCACCGTCGAGGCCCTGGCCGCGCTGGGTTCCGGTCCGGCGACCGCGGCTCGGGTGGACGTGGACGGCGCCGGGACGGGCCGGTTGCCCGCCACCCCGATCATGGGATGGCTCGCCGGGTCGACCGCGGCGGCGGGCGGCTCGATCGGCGCCTTCCACCAGGCGGTGACCCTGCAGACCCCGGCCGGGGTGGACGCCCCGGCGCTCCTGCCCGTCCTGCAGGCCCTGCTCGACCACCACGACCTGCTGCGCGCCCGGCTGCACCGCGAGACGGCACGCTGGGAGCTGGAGGTCCCCGAGCCGGGCACCGTCCGGGCCGGCGACCTGCTGTCGGTGGCCGACCTGCCGGCCGGCACCGACGTCGGGACCGTCGTCGAGGAGCAGCGGCTGCAGGCCGCCGCCCGCCTCGACCCCGACCGCGGGGTCATGGCGCAGGCGGTGCTGCTCGACGCCGGACCGGCCGCCCCGGGGATCCTGCTGCTCGTCGCGCACCACCTGGTCGTCGACGGGGTGTCGTGGCGGATCCTCACCGAGGACCTCGCCGAGGCGTGGGCCCGCCACCGCGCGGGCGAGCCGATCGCCCTGCCCGACGTCGGGACGTCGTTCCGCACCTGGGCCCGCGGGCTGGCCGACGCCGGACGCACCGGTGCCCGGGCCGGGGAGCTGCCGCACTGGCGGGCCACCGCGCAGGCGGCGGCCGGCCGGTTCGCCCGCACCCCCCTCGACCCGGGTCGCGACACCGCCACGACCATCCGGGAGCACTCCCTGGTGCTGCCGGCCGACTGGACGACACCACTGCTGTCGTCCGTCCCGGCCCTCCTGCGTGCCACGGTCAACGACGTCCTGCTCGCCGCGTTGGCGGTCGCCGCCGCCGAGTGGCGCCGCCGCACCGGGCGCCTCCCCGGCGACGGCACGCTGGTCGCCCTGGAGGGGCACGGCCGGGAGGAGCACGTCGGAGACGTCGACCTCACCCGGACCGTCGGCTGGTTCACCACGGCCTTCCCGGTGTACCTGCCGGTCGGGCCCACCGCGTGGTCCGCCGTGCTGGCCGCCGACCCCCACGAGGTGCGCCGGATCGTCGGTGGGGTCGGCGAGCAGCTCTGCGCCGTCGCCGACGGCGGGCTGGGCTACGGCGTGCTGCGCCACCTCGACCCCCAGGCCGGCCCCCAGCTCGCCGGCGCAGCCGAGCCCGAGCTGCAGTTCAACTACCTCGGGCGCTACGCGGAGGGCGCCGGGGACGGGGGCGACTGGCAGACGCCGGCGGGGCTGGACCCGCTGACGGGCGGTCGGGACGACGCCATGCCGGCCGGGCATCCGCTGGTGCTCGACGTGCTCGCGGTCGACGTCGACGGGCGGCCCGAGCTGCACGCTTCCTGGGAATGGCCGGCGGCGGTCTTCGCCGCCGGTGAGGTGCCGAGCCTGGCCGAGCTGTGGTTCGAGGCGTTGCGCGGCATCGTCCGCGCGGTCGCCGGACCGGGCAGCCCCGGACAGGACGACCGCACGGAAGGTGGCCTCACATGACCGCGTCCTCCGGCCGGTCGGTCCTGACCGGGTCGATCGGCGCCTTCCGGGGCCGGGTCGGGCTCGCCACCCTCTGCTTCGGCGGCCACCAGATCGGCGAGGTGCTGGTCCCGGTGCTGGTCGGGGTGGTGATCGACACCGCCCTGCGGACCGGGGACCCGGCGGCGTTGCTCGGTTGGCTGGCCGTGCTCGGCCTGGACTTCGCCTTCCTGTCCGTCTGCTACCGGCTCGGCGCCCGGCAGGCCTGGATCGCGGACGTGTGCGCCGACCAGCGTCTGCGGCTGCTCATCGCCCGCCGCCTGCTCGCCCCGGCCGGCGGCGCCGAGAGGGGCCGCCTGCCGGGCGAGCTCGTCTCGATCGCCACCTCCGACACCAAACGCGTCGGTCTGATCAACTTCGGGCTGCCGCTCGGGCTGGCGGCCCTCGCCGCGCTGCTGGTCGCCGCGGTGGCACTGCTGCGGATCTCGGTGCCGCTCGGGCTGCTCATCCTGCTGGGCACGCCACCGGTGCTCTACCTGATCCACCTGTTCGGCCGGCCCATCGAGCGGCGCAGCGAGGCCGAGCAGGAACGGGCCGCGCAGGCCGCGGGCACCGCCACCGACCTGGTCGCGGGCATCCGGGTGCTCAAAGGCCTGCGGGCAGAGCCCGCCGCGGTCCGCCGCTACGCCCGGACCAGCGCCGACTCGCTGGCGGCCACCCTGCGGGCCACCCGCAGCCAGGCCTGGTTCTCCGGGACCGTGCTCATCGTCAACGGCACGTTCCTCGCCGTGATCGCGCTGGTCGGTGGCCGGCTGGCGGCCGCGGACCAGATCAGCACCGGGCAGCTCGTGGCCGCCGTCGGGCTGGCCCAGTTCCTCGTCGACCCGCTGCAGGAGCTGGGCTGGGTCAACGAACGGTTCGCGCAGGCCAGGGCGTCGGCACGGCGGATCGCCGAGCTGCTCGGCGCACCGGCGGCGGTCGGCGCCGGGAGCGCCCCGCCGCCCACCCGGGTCGACGGTGCCCTGCACGTGGCCGACCTGCGCCACGGCTCGCTGACCGGGCTCGACCTCGACGTCCGGGCGGGCGAGCTCCTCGGGATCGTCGCAGCCGACCCGGCCGACGCACTGGCCCTGCTGAGCTGTCTCGCCCGCGAGGCGGACCCCGAACACGGGTCGGTACGGCTCGACGGGGTACCGCTGGCCGACTACGCACCCGAGTCCGCCCGCGAGGCGGTGCTGGTCGCGGCCCACGACGCGGAGCTGTTCGCGGACACGGTGCGCGCCAACGTCGGCGCCGCCGCCCCCGCCGAACGCGACCTCACCCCGGCGCTGGCCGCCGCGCGGGCCGACCAGGTGGTCGACGCGCTCGCGGACGGGGCCGACACCGTCGTCGCCGAACGTGGACGGACGCTCTCCGGTGGGCAACGCCAACGGGTGGCGCTCGCCCGGGCGCTCGCCGCGGACCCACCCGTGCTGGTGCTGCACGACCCGACCACAGCGGTGGACTCGGTCACCGAGGCCGAGATCGCCACCGGACTGCGCACCCTGCGCCACGGCCGGACCACCGTGGTGGTGACCAGCAGCCCCGCTCTGCTGGCCGTCGCCGACCGGGTGGCCCTCGTGGACGGCGGCCGCGTCACCGCGCTCGACCGCCACGACCGGCTCCTGGCCGACCGGGCCCGCTACCGAGACGTGGTGCTGGGGTGACCGACCGCGAACTGCTGCCGGTCGCCACCCCGACCCGCACCCGTCGGATGCTGGGCGAGCTGCTGCGCCCGCACCGGACCCGCGCCGTCCTCGCGGTGACGGCCCTGGCCGGCGGCGCCGCCGCAGGCCTGCTGGTCGCGCCACTGCTCGGTCGCATCATCGACCTGGTCGTCGACGGCGGCGGGCCCGATGCGGTGACCTGGCCGGCCGTCGGGCTGGTCGGTGTCGCCGTCGTGCAGGGCCTGCTCGCCGCGCTCGGGGTGGCCCAGACCGCACAGGTCGGCGAGGTCGTGCTGGCCCGGCTGCGGGAACGGCTCGTCGACCGCGCACTCGGGCTGCCGCTGGAGCGGATCGAGGCGGCCGGCGCGGGCGACCTCGGGTCCCGGGTGACCGAGGACGTCGCCCAGGTCGGCGAGGCGGTCCGCGAGGGCGTACCGGCGTTGGCCCGCTACGGGCTGATCATCGTACTGACGTTCGTCGGGCTGGCCGTCCTGGACTGGCGGTTCCTGCTGGCCGCGCTGGCCGCGGTGCCGATCCAGGCGCTCACCGCCCGGTGGTACCTGCGTCGCGCCACCCCCCTCTACGCCGAGCAGCGCATCGCGGGCGGTGCCCAGCAGCAGCAGCTGCTGGACAGCACGGTCGGCGTGGCGACGGTGCGGGCGTTCCGGCTCGCCGGGCGGCACACCGAGCTGGTCCGGCAGCGCTCGCAGCGGGTCGTCGACCTCGCGCTGCGGGTGGTCCGCCTGCAGAACGGGTTCTTCGGGCGGCTCAACCTGGCCGAGTTCGTCGGCCTCGCCCTCGTGCTGGTCGTCGGGTTCCTGCTGGTCCGCTCCGGGACGGTGTCGATCGGGACGGCCAGCGCCGCCGCGCTCTACTTCATCGGCCTGTTCGGACCGCTGAACGAGGTGCTGTTCCTGCTGCAGACCGTGCAGGCCGCGGCCGCCGGTCTGGCGCGCATCGTCGGGACCGCCGACCTGCCGGAGCAGGATCATCCGGCGCCGGTGCGCGGTGCGGCACCGGCCCGCGTCCAGGTCGAGGCGGTGGCCTTCGGCTATCGCGACGGGCCGGACGTGCTCACCGGTGTCGACGTGGACATCGCCGCCGGCGCCCGGCTCGCCGTCGTCGGCGCCAGCGGTGCGGGCAAGACGACGCTGGCCAAGCTGGTCGCCGGGGTGCACCAGCCCGACCGTGGCACGCTCCGGCTGGACCCGCCACCGCCCGACGGCGCGCTCCGCGGGGCCGTCGCGCTGGTCACCCAGGAGGTGCACGTGTTCGCCGGCCCGCTGGCCGACGACCTGCGCCTGGCCGACCCGGACGCGGGTGCCGCGCAGCTGCGGGCGGCTCTGGACCGGGTCGGTGCGCTCGACTGGGTCGACGCCCTCCCCGACGGCGTGCAGACCGTGGTGGGCGCGGGCGGCTCGGCGTTGACCGCCGTGCAGGCCCAGCAGCTGGCTCTCGCCCGGCTCGTCCTGGCCGATCCACCGGTCGCGATCCTCGACGAGGCCACCGCCGAGGCGGGCAGCGCCGGCGCACGCGTCCTGGAGTCCGCGGCGCAGCGGGCGCTGGGCGGACGAACCGCGCTCGTGGTAGCCCACCGGCTCACCCAGGCGGCCGACGCCGACGCCGTGCTGCTCCTCGACGGCGGCAAGGTCGTCGAGCTCGGCAGCCATGCGGAGTTACTGGCCGCGGGCGGGCGGTACGCCGCGCTGTGGGCGGCCTGGTCGAGCGGTCGGTGACCGCCCGGTCCGGCGACCGCCGGCCGGGCGGGGCCGGGCCCGGTGATGTTCACACCCGAACGGCTCGTCAGATGACCAACAGCCGGTAGACTCGCGGCGTGCACGACGGCATAGCAGGCTTCGAGATGCCCGACCCGGACGACGTCCGGCGGGCCGCGGACTCGTTGCGCCTGCTCGCCGACCCCACCCGGATCAAGATCCTGTGGGCGCTGCTCCAGGGTGAGACCAACGTGGCCTGCCTCGCCGAGCTCGTCGGGTCCCAGCCCGCCGCCGTCAGCCAGCACCTCGCCAAGCTCCGCCTCGCCGGGCTCGTCGAGGGTCGTCGCGAGGGCACGTTCGTCTACTACACCGCGCCCGACGAGCGTGTCCGCCGGTTGCTCACCGAGGCGCTCGGCCAGCCCGTCGGTACCGTCTGACCGGGTTCACCCCCGACACCCTCCGTTTCGCGGTCGCGTACGTCCCCTCCCCGGGTGGAAGATGTGCGCTCCTGTCGTTCCCGCCGTCGCGAACGAACCACCACGCGAGGGAGAACACGATGACGGCCGACAGCACGGTCGACCTCGTCGACGACGCCGCCCCCGGCGAGCCCCAGGCCGTCGCCGGTGTCGTGTCGGAGGCCGAGCACGAGGCGCTGCGCGCCGACATCCGCAGGCTGTCGACGATGCTCGGCCGTACCGTCGCCGAGCAGGCCGGTGAGGATCTGCTGGCGCTCACCGAGACCGTCCGCTCGCTCGCGCGCACCGCGGTCACCACCGGCGGCGCCACCGACGACGAGATCGCCCGGCTGCTCTCGGGCCTCGACGCACCCACGACCGTCACCCTCGCGCGCGTCTTCTGCCAGTACTTCCAGCTGGCCAACATCGCCGAGCAGCTGCACCGGGCCCGCGAGCTGCGCACCCTGCGCCCACGCGAGGACCGGCCCCTGCGCACCCTCATGCGCCGGCTCGCCGAGGAGGCCGACCACGACACCGTCGAGAAGGTCCTGGCCCGCGCCGAGCTGGCGCCGGTGTTCACCGCGCACCCGACCGAGTCGTCGCGGCAGTCGGTGCTGCGCATCCTGCGGCGCATCGCCGAGCTGCTCGCCGAGGACACGGGCGGGGCCCGGGAGAACGACGACGAGCTGCACGCCATGGTCGACGCCCTGTGGCAGACCGACGAGATCCGGCCCGGCGCCCCCACCGTCGCCGACGAGGCCCGCGCCATCGGCTGGTACCTCGAACAGCTGGGCAGCAAGGCGGTGCCCGACCTGGTCGCCGAGCTGGAGGCGCAGGCCCGCGCCGCCGGCTTCACCGTCCCGCCCGGCGCCCGCCCGATCGCGCTCGGCACCTGGGTGGGCGGGGACCGCGACGGCAACCCCAACGTCACCCCCGAGGTGTCGGAGGAGGTGATGCGCCTCTACGCCGACCGCGCGCTGCGCGTCCACGGCACGCAGGTCGACTCGCTCGTCCACGAGCTGAGCGTCTCGACCCGGGTCGTCACGGTGTCGGCCGAGCTCGTCGCGTCGCTGGAGCGCGACCGCGTGGCGATGCCCGACGTGCACGACCGCGTCATCCGGCTCGACGCCTTCGAGCCGTACCGGCTCAAGACCAGCTTCATCCGGGCCCGGCTGGACAACACCGCCCGACGCATCGCCGAGGGCCGGCCGCACGTGCCCGGTCGCGACTACGCCGACACCGCCGCCTACGTCGCCGACCTGGAGGTCATCGACCGCTCGTTGCGCGCCCACCTGGGCGAGCGCATCGCCGCCGGCCGGCTCGCCCGCGTGCTGCGCACCGCCAAGGCGATCGGGCTGTCCCTCGCCGCCCTCGACGTCCGCGAACACGCATCGGCCCACCACGAGGCCCTGGCCGCGCTCCACGCCCGGCTCGGCTCCCCCTACGCGGAGCTCGACCGGCCCGCCCGGGCGGCGCTGCTCGCCGACGAGCTCGCGGACGGCCGCCCGCTCGCCCCGCGGTGCGGGACGTTGCCCGAACCGGCCGACCGCGTCATGGCGACCTTCGACATGCTGCGCGAGGCCCAGCAGCGCTACGGCACCGACGCCGCCCACACCTACGTCATCTCGATGTGCCAGGGCATCGACGACGTCCTCGCCGTCGCCGTGCTGGCCCGTGAGGCCGGTCTGATCGACGTGACGCCCGGCGCCGGACGGTCCTCGCTCGACGTGGTGCCGCTGTTCGAGACCGTCGAGGAGCTGGCCCGCGCCGGCGAGCTGCTCGACGCGCTGCTGTCCGTCCCCGCCTACCGCCGCCACGTCGCCCAGCGCGGCGACCTGCAGGAGGTCATGCTCGGCTACTCCGACTCCAACAAGGGCGCCGGCATCACGACGTCGCAGTGGCGCATCCACGGCGCCCAACGCCGGCTGCGCGACGTCGCGGCCGCGCACGGCGTGCGGCTGCGGCTGTTCCACGGCCGCGGTGGGTCGGTCGGGCGCGGCGGCGGACCCGCCGGCGAGGCCGTGGCCGCCTCCCCGTTCGGCACCGTCGACGCCGCGCTGCGGCTCACCGAGCAGGGCGAGGTCGTCTCCGACAAGTACTCGCTGCCCGAGCTCGCCCACGACAACCTCGAGATCCTGCTCGCCGCCATGCTCGAGTCGACGCTCCTGCACCAGGCCGCACGCTGGCCCGCCGACGTGCACACCCGCTGGGACGAGGTCATGGAGTGCGTGTCGGGCGCCGCCCAGGCCGCCTACCGCGCCCTCGTCGAGGCCCCGGGCCTGCCCGAGTTCTTCACGACCGCCACCCCCGTCGACGAGCTGGGCAGGCTCAACGTCGGGTCCCGGCCGTCGAAGCGGCCCGGGCAGGGCGGGCGGCGCCTCGACGACCTGCGCGCCATCCCGTGGGTGTTCGGCTGGACGCAGACCCGGATGGTCGTGCCGGGCTGGTTCGGCCTGGGCAGCGGTCTGCGCGCCGCCCGCGACGCCGGGTACGGGCCCGTTCTCGACGAGATGCGCGGCTGGGCGTTCTTCGCCAACCTCCTCGGCAACGTCGAGATGACGCTCGCCAAGACCGACATGCGCATCGCCGGGCGCTACGTCGACGTCCTCGTCGCCGACGAGCACCGCCCCCTGTTCGACGTCGTCCGCGACGAGCACGAACGCACCCTCGGCGAGGTGCTGCGCTGGATCGGCTCGACCACGCTGCTGCACCGCCATCCCGTGTTGCGCAACACCCTGGCGGTGCGCTCTACCTACCTGGAACCGTTGCACCACATGCAGGTGCAGCTGCTGGCGCAGCGCCGGTCGGTCGAGGAGCCCGGCCCGGACCTGCACCGCGCGCTGCTGCTGACGATCAACGGCATCGCCGCGGGCCTGCGCAACACGGGCTGAGCCCGTGGGCGGTCCCGGCGGTGCGGGGGCGGGCGTCGTCGGCCAGGATCCGGAGATGACCGCCATCGACCTCAACTCCGACGTCGGCGAGTCCTTCGGGCGCTGGCGGCTCGGCGACGACGAGGCGATGCTCGGCCTCGTCACCTCGGCCAACGTCGCCTGCGGCTTCCACGCCGGGGACCCGTCGACGTTGCGCGCCACCACCGCCGCCGCCGCCCGCAACGGTGTCGTGGTCGGCGCCCAGGTCGGGTACCGCGACCTCGCCGGGTTCGGGCGCCGGTTCGTCGACGTCGCCCCGGCCGAGCTGGCCGACGACGTCGTCTACCAGCTCGGCGCGCTCGACGGCATGTGCCGCGTCGCCGGCACCCGCGTCCGCTACGTCAAACCGCACGGCGCCCTCTACAACACCGCGGTCCACCACGAGGGGCAGGCGGGCGCGATCGTCGCCGCCGTCCGCGACTACGACCCCGGCCTGCCGATCCTCGGCCTCCCCGGCTCCGCCCTGCTGCGCGCGGCCGACGCCGCCGGGCTGCGGGCCGTCCCCGAGGTGTTCGCCGACCGCGGCTACACCCCGGACGCTGCCCTGGTGCCGCGCTCCGAGCCGGGTGCGGTGCTGCACGACCCGCAGGAGGTGGCCCGCCGGGTGCTGCGGATCGTCTCCGAGGGCGTGGTGCGCAGCGTGTCGGGCGCCGACGTCACCGTCCGCGGCGAGTCGGTCTGCGTGCACGGCGACTCCCCCGGGGCCGTCGAGATGGCCGCGGCGGTGCGTGCCGCCCTCGACGGTGCCGGCGTCACCGTGGCGGCGTTCCTGCCGGGCTCGCCGGGTGCGCCGTGAGCCCGGCTCCGCGACCGGTGGGCGCGACCGGCGGGCCGACCGCGGTGCGCGGGTCGTGAGGGCGCTGGCCTGCGGGGACGCCGCCGTCCTCTTCGAGGTCGACACCCTCGACGACGCGGTCGCCCTCGCCGCGGCCGTCCGCGCCGCGGCCCTGCCCGAGGTGCTCGACGTCGTCCCCGCCGCGCGGACCGTCCTCGTCGTCACCGGACCCGGCGCCGACCTCGGGGCGCTGCGCCGCACCGTCTCCGCCCTCCCCCCGGCCGAGGCCGCCGCGACACGCGCGGCCGGCCCCGTGGAGATCCCCGTCGTCTACGACGGGCCCGACCTCGACGAGATCGCCGCCCGCACCGGTCTGTCCCCTCGTGAGGTGGTCGCCGCCCACACCGGATCGCAGTGGCGGGTGGCGTTCGCCGGATTCGCGCCGGGCTTCGCCTACCTCGTCGACGGCGACCCGCGGCTCCGGGTTCCGCGTCGCGACGAGCCGCGCACCCGTGTCCCCGCGGGGGCGGTCGGGCTCGCGGACGAGTTCTCGGCCGTCTACCCCCGTTCCACACCCGGCGGCTGGCAGCTGCTCGGCCGGACCGACGCGCCGATGTGGGACATCGACCGCGACCCGCCCGCCCTGCTCGCACCCGGCGACCGGGTCAGGTTCGTGCAGGTCCACCGATGAGCCTCACCGTGCTGGCGACGGGCCCGCGTGCGCTGCTGCAGGACGCCGGTCGCATCGGCCTCGCCTCGATCGGCGTGGGCCGCTCGGGCGCCGCCGACCGGGCGGCGTGGGCGCTGGGGAACCGGCTCGTGGCCAACCCACCCGACGCGGCGTCGGTGGAGGTGCTGCTCGGCGGGCTGCGGGTGCGCGCGGAGCGAGACCTCGTGGTCGCCCTGACGGGGGCACCCGCTCCGGCGATCCTCGACGGGAAGGCCATGGGGCACAACGCCGTGATACCGCTGCGCGCGGGGGCCGAGCTGGGGCTGGGCACCCCCGACCGGGGGCTGCGGACCTACCTCGCCGTCCGCGGCGGGATCGTCGTCGACCCGGTGCTCGGCTCCCGCAGCACCGACACCCTCTCCGGTGTCGGCCCGCCGCCCCTGCAGGTCGGGGTGCGGCTGCCGGTCGGGCCGATGCCGGCGGGCTTCCCGCTGGTCGACGTCGCGCCCGTCGCGCTGCCCGAGGCCGGGCCGGTCCTGCTGCGGATCGTGCCCGGCCCCCGCGACGACCGCCTCGCCGATCCCGACGCCCTCGTCGCGACGACGTGGACCGCGTCGGACCGCAGCGACCGCGTGGGGCTGCGGCTGACCGGGGAGCCGCTGCGCCGTCGTGACGACGCGGAGCTGCCCAGCGAGGGCCTGGTCCGTGGCGCGATCCAGCTGCCGCCGGGCGGGCAGCCGGTCCTGTTCCTCGCCGACCACCCGCTGACCGGCGGCTACCCGGTGGTCGGTGTGGTGCGGGACCGCGACGTGGACCGGGCTGCGCAGGTCCGCCCCGGCCAGCCGGTCCGCTTCCGCCAGGCCTGACGGCCCAGCGCGCCCCCCGCCCGGCTCGACGACCCGCGCCCGCCCGGCTCGACGATCCGCGCGCAACCCCACGGTCGTCCCGGGTCGTCCAGAGAGCAGTGGGGTTGCGCGCGAACGATCGGGCGCAACCTCACGGTCGCACGCGGGCCCGTCGGCAGCAGTGGGGTTGCGCGCGGGTTCGCGTCAGGACGGGACGACCAGCTCCTGCAGCACCCAGGCGTTGCCGTCGGGATCGGTGAAGTAGACGAAGCGGCCCCAGGGCTGGTCGTCGACGTCGGAGGCTTCGACGCCCTTGCCGCGCAGGTGCTCGAGCGCGTCGGCGGCGCTGGGGACGACGACCTGGATGCCCTTGAGACTGCCCGGCTCCATGTCGGTCAGGCCCGTCCCGATCGTGAACGAGCACGCGGAGCCCTGCGGGGTGATCTGCACGAACCGCAGGTCGGGGCCCATCTGGTGGTCGTGGTCGAGGGTGAAGCCGATGGTGTCGACGTAGAAGTGCTTGGCGCGCTCGACGTCGGCGACGGGGAGGTGGATGAGCTCGATGCGCCAGTCGGTGATGGCCATGGTGTCGTCCTCTCATCGGATGGTCCGGAGTGTGCCTCCGAATCCGTTGAGGACAACTCTACGAGGGCTTGTGGACAGATCCTGACCACAACGAAGATGGGTCGTGACCCCGCCCTGACGCTCCCGGCGGTGACGCCGGAAGCGTTCCGGTCGAGGGCGACGGACCGGATCTGCGTGGCCCAGAGCCCGTGAACGGCTCACGAGGGGGTCGCGAGCCGGGTCGGGTCCGTGCGGCCGCGGAGGGTGACCGCATCGCCCAGACGCCAGCGGGCCGCCTCGCGCGGGTCGGCTGACGCGACGGCCGCAGCCGACGCCAGCACCCGGCCGTCGGACGCCTTCGCCAGCTCGGTCAGCCGTGCGGCCTCGTTCACGGGGTCGCCGATCACCGTGTACTCGTAGCGCCGCGGGTCGCCGACGTTGCCCGCCACCGCGTCACCCGCCGAGACGCCGATCCCGGCGGTCGTACCGGGCAGCTCCTGGCCCAGCCGCGCGGCGAGGGTGCGGGCGGCGCAGAGGGCCTGACCGGCGGGGTCGTCGAGCGTGGCGGGGGCCCCGAAGACGGCCAGCGCAGCGTCGCCCTCGAACTTGTTGATCCACCCGCCGCAGCCCTCCACGACCTCGACGACGACCCCGAAGAAGCGGTTGAGCAGGGCGACGACCTCGGCCGGGGGACGCTGCGCGGCCATCTGCGTCGACCCGACCAGATCGACGAACAGCACCGCGACGTACCGGACCTCGCCGCCGAGCTCGACCTCGCCGGCCGCCGCGGCGAGGGTCGCGACGTCGCGGCCGACCTGCCGCCCGAACAGGTCGTGCAGCCGTTCCCGCTCGCGCAGCCCGTCGGTCATCGTGTTGAAGCCGACCTGCAGCATGCCCAGCTCGGTGGCGTCGTAGACGGGGACGCGGGCGTCGAGGTCGCCACCCTCCACCCGGTGCAGGGCGCGGCGCACCGCCGCCACCGGGTCCGCGACCGCGCGGGCGGCGCCGACGGTCGTCAGGAAGCCGGCAGCGAGGGCGACGAGCCCGACCGCGATCACGATCGTCGCGAGCTGGCCGGCCGGTACGTCCTGGAAGACCAGCGCCGACACCGCCGAGAGGATCAGTCCGACGACGGGCACGGCCGTGCCCAGCGCCCAGAACAGCACCGAGCGCATCAGCACGCCGAAGCGCATCCGCTGCCGCGGCGGCCGGTCGGCGAGCACCCGCGCGGCGGCGGGGCGCAGGATGCGCTCGGCGAGCAGGTACGACAGGGCGGTCGTCGTGATGCCGCCGATGAGGATCGTCTCGCCGACGCTGAGCGCGAGCCGCCACGCGTACTGCAGGTTGACCAGCACGAACAGCACGGTGGCGACGAGCCAGAGCACCGCCTGGACGGTGGCCAGCCGCAGCGGGCCGTAGAGGACGAGGCGGCGCTGGTCGGCGGCGTCGTCGCGGCGGGTGCGCAGCAGCAGCCCGCCCCACAGCAGCCCGAGCGGCACCGCGACCAGCAGGTACCCGGCGAGGACGAGCAGGTTGACGGCGCGGACGCGGTCGACGTCGGCGACGTCGCCGGTGGGCAGCGCCCACGCCGCCAGCGCCACGACGATGGCGGTGCCGGTCAGGTTCGCGGTGGCGACGACGCCGCCGAGCAGCATCCGGACGGGCCAGCCGACGACCGACCGCCCCAGTCCCATGGCGCGGGACTCTAGTCCGAACGGCGCACGGTGCCCCGCAGGTGCTCGACGCGTTCTGCCACGCCGAGGTCCCAGCCGGTCTCCGTCCTCCTGGTGCGCAGCGAGACTCGCGACGGCAGCCGCAGTGGCTTGCGGAACTCGACGTCGTAGGCGATCGCGTCGCCGGTCCGGCCCTGCAGCGACGCCAGCGACCGGGCGGCGGTCCACATGCCGTGGGCGATGGCCGTCGGGAAGCCGAAGGCCTTGGCGCCCAACGGGTGCAGGTGGATCGGGTTGACGTCGCCGGACACCGCCGCGTACCGACGCCCGGTGTCGGCGGCGACGTGCCACACCGCGGCGGCGGGCTCGTCGGACACGTCGGGCAGCTCGTCGGCCGTCGCCGCGATCGCACCGGCGGGGGGCCGGGCCCCGCGTGCGAGGTAGGTGCTCCGGCCGGTCCACACGGCGTCGCCCTCGACGGAGATCGACGTGACCAGGTCGACCTGCGCCCCCTTCGGATGGGCGACGAACCGTTCCGCGTGCACGGCGACACGCAGCAGTTCGCCGGCGTCGACG
Organism: Pseudonocardia sp.; assembly: GCF_050250275.1. Classification (GTDB taxonomy): domain Bacteria; phylum Actinomycetota; class Actinomycetes; order Mycobacteriales; family Pseudonocardiaceae; genus Pseudonocardia. The sequence goes on along the minus strand of NZ_JBFWOY010000020.1, from coordinate 33,317 downwards.
GCCCGGGCGGTGACGATCCGGTTGCGTACGTGGACCAGCCCCGGCAACGCCAGCGGGAAGCTGCGCCGGGCCATCAGCTCGACCTGCAGCGCGAACCCGAGGACGTGCGGGTACGTCGGCGGCAGCGTGTCCGAGAGCGCGAACCCGCAGACCCGCGCGTAGTCGGCGAGGTGCCCGCGGTCGACGAGGACGTCGTCGCGGGCGACCTCGCCGGCGGGCAGTTCCGTGCCGCGGCGGGGCAGCACCGCCCCGACGGCGGCCTTGGCGTACAACGGCGCGAGCGACATCAGGCCCCCAGGATCGACTGGCCGCACACGCGCACGACCTGCCCGTTCACCGCGCCCGACGACGCCTGCCCCAGCCAGCCGATCGTCTCGGCGACGTCGACGGGCAGCCCGCCCTGGCGCAGGCTGTTGACCCGCCGCCCCGCCTCGCGGGTGCCGAGCGGCATCGTCGCGGTCATCTCGGTCTCGATGAAGCCGGGTGCGACGGCGTTGATGGTGGCGCCGTGCTCAGCGAACCGCGGCGCGAGCGCGCGGACCATGCCGATGATCCCGGCCTTGGACGCGGCGTAGTTCGTCTGGCCGCGGTTCCCCGCGATCCCGCTCTGCGACGACACGCAGACGATGCGCGCGTCCGCGCCGAGCAGGTCGGGCGCGGCGAGCAGCGCCTCGTTGATCGTGAGCTGGGCGCCGAGGTTGACGGCGAGCACCGTGTTCCAGCGGTCGTCGTCCATGTTGGCCAGCAGCTTGTCGCGGGTGATGCCGGCGTTGTGGACGACGAGGTCGACGCGCCCGTGCCGCTCCCGCAGATGGGAGAGGAGCCGCGCCGCGGCGTCGGGCGCGGTGATGTCGAGCTGCAGCGCCGTCCCGCCGGTCCGGTTCGCGACGGCCGCGAGGCCTTCGCCCGCAGCGGGGATGTCGACGGCGACGATCGTCGCGCCGTCGCGGGCGAGGGTGTCGGCGATGGCGGCGCCGATCCCGCGCGCGGCCCCGGTGACGACGGCGACCCGCCCGGCCAGGGGGCGCACCGGGTCGCTCGGGTCGTCCATCCCGGTGGGGTCGACGGGCTCACCGGCGGGCACGCCGAGGTGCACGACCTGCCCGTCCACGTAGGCCGACCGCGCGGACAGGAAGAACCGGACCGTGGAGTCGACGGTCGCGGGCGCCGCGTCCGGGTCGACGACCAGCAGGTTCGCCGTCGCCCCCGCCCGCAGCTCCTTGCCGATGGACCGGACGAGCCCGTCGAGCGCCTGCGCCACGGCAGCGCCTTCGGCGCCTCGTGAGCGGTGCTGGTCGCTGTAGGGACCGTCGCCACTCACAGGACCCAGCAGCAGGAGACGACCCGACGGCGCGAGCTTGCGTACCGCCGGGGTCAGGATCCGCTGCGCCGCGGCGAGGTCGGCGAGTGTGGCGATCTCGGTCAGGTCGAGGACGACGGCCGCGAGCCTGTCCTCGCCCGTCTCCGTGACGACCGTGGCGCCTTCCTCGGTGATCAATGCCGCGATCGGCTTCGCGAACCTCCCACCGCCGACGGAGGTGACGAGCGCGGGCCCGTCCAGCAGCGGCCGGCCCGGTGACCAGCGGCGCAGGACGGGGATGCGGGGGGCGCCGAGCCGGCGGGCGAGGCCGGTGTTGGACCAGTTCCGCAAGGTGTCGGTCGGCATTACGCACCTTCCAGGATCGCGACGACGCCCTGACCGCCGGCGGCGCAGATCGAGATCAGCCCACGGCTGCCGGGGCCCTTCTCGTGCAACAGCTTCGCCAGTGTCGCGACGATCCGGCCCCCGGTCGCGGCGAACGGGTGCCCGGCGGCGAGCGAGGACCCGGTGACGTTGAGGCGGGAGCGGTCGATCGGGCCGGGCGGGGCGTCGAGACCCAGGCGCTCCTTGGCGAACGCCGGGTCCTCCCAGGCCTTCGTGGTCGCGAGCACGGTGGAGGCGAAGGCCTCGTGGATCTCGTAGAAGTCGAAGTCCTGCAACGACATGCCGACGCGCGCCAGCAGCCGCGGGACGGCGAACACCGGGGCGGTGAGCAGCCCGTCGCGGCCGTGGACGTAGTCGACCGCGGCGGTCTCGGCGTCGACGACGTGTGCCAGCACCGGGAGCCGGTGCGCGGCGGCCCACTCGTCGGAGCCGAGGAGGACGAGGGCGGCGCCGTCGGTCAGCGGGGTGGAGTTCCCCGCGGTCATGGTGGCGTTGTCGCCCTTGCCGAAGACCGGCTTGAGCTTCGCGAGGGCCTCGACCGAGGAGTCGGGCCGGAGGTTGTCGTCGCGGGTGAGGCCCAGGTAGGGGGTGACGAGGTCGTCGAAGAAGCCGCGCTCGTACGCGGCGGCGAGGTTGCGATGGCTGGCCGCGGCCAGCTCGTCCTGCTCCGTGCGGCCGATCCCCCACTCCTTCGCGGTGATCGCGGCGTGCTCGCCCATCGACAGGCCGGTGCGCGGCTCGGCGTTGCGCGGGATCTCGGGGACGATCTGTCCCGGCCGAAGCTTGCCGAGGAGCTTGACCCGGTCGCCGAGCGAGCGCGCCGAGTTGAGCGCGACGAGCACCTTGCGCAGGTCCTCGTTGACGGCGATCGGTGCGTCGGAGGCGGTGTCGACGCCACCCGCGACCCCGGACTCGACCTGCCCGAGGGCGATCTTGTTGGCGACGGCGATCGTCGCCTCCAGGCCGGTGCCGCAGGCCTGCTGGAGGTCGTAGGCGGGGGTGGCGGGGGAGAGCCTGCTGCCGAGGACGGCCTCGCGGGTGAGGTTGAAGTCGCGCGAGTGCTTGAGGACCGCACCGGCGACGACCTCGCCGAGCCGCTCGCCGGAGAGGCCGTAGCGGGCGACGAGCCCGTCGAGGGTCGCGGTGAGCATGTCGAGGTTCGACGCCCGGGCGTAGCGCTTGTTGGCGCGGGCGAACGGGATGCGGTTGCCGCCGATGACGGCGGCGCGCCTGGCCGGCATGTGGTGCTCCTCGGGTGCGAACGGAAACTAGCTGATACCCAAAGTACACGGTACTGTCGGTCCCGTGAAGCTGATCCGCGACCGCCGCGACAGCCGCTGGGACTCCCACCGGCAGCAACGGCGCGCCGAGCTGGTCACCGCCGCCGTCGAGGCGATCCGGGTGCACGGCGCGAGCGTCGGCATGGACGACGTCGCCGCCGCCGCCGGAACCTCGAAAACCGTGGTCTACCGGCACTTCCAGGACCGGACAGGCCTCTACGTCGCGGTCTGCGAGGCCGTCGCCGCAACGCTCGTCACGCGCATCCGCGCCGCCGTCGACACCGCGCGCGACGAGACCGGCAGCCCGCACGCCATGGTCGCCGCCGGCATCGACGCCTACCTGTGGCTGATCGAGAACGACCGCGAGGTGTACCGGTTCGTGGTACACCGCCCGCTGCTCGACGCCGGTACGACGGACCCCGTGACGGATCTGACGACGGTGATCGGCGACCACGTCGCCCAGGTCATCGAGTCGTCCATCCACGACGCACGCGCCGCTCGCTCCTGGGGCCACGCGATCGTCGGCCTCGTCCGCGGCGCCGCCGACGACTGGCTCGCCCGCCCCGACGGCACCACCCGCGCCGAGCTCACCGCCCGGCTCACCGATCTCGCCTGGACCGGGCTCGCCGGCCTGCGCACCCCGGAGGTGACCCCGTGACAGACCCTCGTCGCACTGCACTCCAGACCCTTCTCGACGGCCGCTGGGCCCCTGTGCGCGAGGAGGTCCGGGAGCAGATGGGCAGGTTCCGGCCCGTCGAGCCCGGCCTCCCGACCGAGGAGTACCGCGCCCGCGTCCTCGACCTCATGCACGAGCTCGCCGCCACGAAGCGCCCGCACGCCGGGTTCGCACCCGAGTACGGCGGCGAGGGCGACGTCGGCGGAACCGTCGTCAGCTTCCAGACACTCGGCTACGGCGACCTGTCACTGCTGGTCAAGGCCGGCGTGCAGTGGGGCCTGTTCGGCGGGGCGGTGCAGGTGCTCGGCACGGCGCGCCACCACGACGAGTACCTGCGCGCGATCATGGACGGCGAGCTCCTCGGCTGCTTCGCGATGACCGAGACCGGCCACGGCTCCGACGTCCAGCACCTGCGCACCACCGCGACCTACGACCCGGCGACCCGCGAGTTCGTCATCGACACCCCCGAGCCGGGCGCGCGCAAGGACTACATCGGCAACGCCGCCCGCGACGGGAAGATGGCCGTCGTCTTCGCCCAGCTCGTCACAGCCGGGGACACACATGGCGTGCACGCATTCCTCGTCCCCATCCGTGACGGCGCCGGCGCCGCGATGCCCGGGGTCACGATCTCCGACTGCGGCGAGAAGGCCGGGCTGAACGGCGTCGACAACGGGCGACTGGTGTTCGACCACGTCCGCGTCCCCCGCGAGGTGCTGCTCAACCGATTCGCCGACGTCGCCGAGGACGGCACCTACTCCAGCTCGATCGAGAACGAGAACCGCCGCTTCTTCACGATGCTCGGCACGCTCGTGCGCGGCCGGATCAGCGTCGCCGGGGGCGCGGGCAGCGCGGCGCAGAAGGCACTCGCACTGGCGATCCGCTACGGAGCCACCCGCCGCCAGTTCGCCGACCCCACCACCGGCGAGGAGGTCGCGCTGCTCGACTACCGCGCCCACCAGCGCAAGCTCCTCCCCGCCCTGGCCACGACCTATGCCCTGCACTTCGCCCAGGAGGACCTGGTCGCGGAGATGCACCGCATCCAGGCGCCCGGGGCCGTCGTCACCGACGAGAAGGCCCAGCGCGACCTGGAGTACCGCGCGGCCGGGCTCAAGGCCCTCGCGACCTGGCACGCGACCGCGACGATCCAGGCCTGCCGGGAGGCGTGCGGCGGGGCCGGCTACCTCGCCGAGAACCTGCTGCCACAGCTCAAGGCCGACTCCGACGTCTTCACGACGTTCGAGGGCGACAACACGGTCCTGCTCCAGCTGCTCGCCAAGGGCCTGCTGTCGGAGTACGGGAGCCGTGTCGCGAAGCTGGGTCCGCTCGCGACGGCGAGGTTCGCCGCGGGCGTGGCCGCCGGGGCGGTCGCCGAGAAGACGGGGCTCAACAAGCTGCCCCGCCGCGTACGGGCCCTCGATCCGCGGTCGGCCGGGGCGCAGCACGAGCTGCTGCACGACCGCGCGGAGCACCTGCTCGCGAGCCTGGCCCGCCGGCTGCGCCCCGCCCTGCGCACCGGGTCGGGCCAGTTCGGCATCTTCAACGACGCCCAGGACCACCTGCTGCACGCCGCCCGCGCGCACGTCGACGCCGTCGTCCACGACGCGGTCGCCCGCGCCGTCGACTCGGTGGCCGACGCACCGACCCGCGAGCTGCTCGCCCAGGTCCGCGACCTGCACGCGCTCTCGGTGATCGAGGCCGACCGGGCCTGGTTCCTCGAACACGGTCGGCTGACGGTCGCCGGGTCGCGCGCCGTCACCGCCGCGGTGAACGACCTCTGCGCGAGCCTGCGCCCGCACGCCCGCCTCCTGGTCGACGCGTTCGCGATCCCGGAGAGCTGGCTGGACTGCCCGCTGCTGCGCACGGCGTGACGCCCGGCGGGGTCGACGTCGGCCCCGGCAGGGGCCGCACCCACCGCGGCGGGTGCGGCCGGACTGGCCGCACGCGGCGCACGGGTCTCGCCGACCGGCGGCCTCGCGCCGGCAGCCGGTCTCGCTCGGCCGGCGGTCCCGCTCAGCCGGCGGTCCCGCTCAGCCGGCGGCGAGGAAGCGGCGTTCGAGCTCGGGGTAGATCAGCGTCTGGTCGTCCGACAGGCCTGCCTTGACCATGCGGCTGAAGTCGTCGACGGCGACCTCCGGCTCACCGGCTTCCAGCCCGTCGAACGCTGCTGCCGCGACGGCGGCCGGGGCGACCTTCTCGCTGTCGACCCCCGCGGCCAGATCGGTGTCGACGAACCCGACGTGCACGCCCACGACCTCGGTCTTCTGCTGCCGCAGCTCGATGCGTGCCGCGTTGGTCCAGGCCCAGGCGGCCGACTTCGACGCCGCATAGGTCGACAGCGCGGGAGGCGCCGCCCATGAGACGACCGAGAGCATCTGCACCACGGCCCCGCCACCGTTGGCCGCGAGGACCGGGGCGAACGCCTGCGTCAGTCCGACGACGGCGAGGTAGTTGGTCTCGATCTCGCGCCGCGCCTGGTCGAGCGGCGCCGACAGCGGCGTGCCGAACCCGGCGACGCCCGCGTTGTTGACCAGCAGCGTCACGTCACCGAGCTCCGCGGCGAGGGCCCCGACCCTGGCGGGGTCGGTGACGTCGAGGGCGACGGGCACGATCCTCGGGTCGGTCACCTCGACGGTCGCGACGTCGCGCGCCGCGGCGTAGACCTTGCTCGCGCCGCGGGCCAGCAGCTCGGCGGTGAACGCCTTGCCGATCCCGCGGTTCGCCCCGGTCACCAGTGCGACCGCGCCCATGATCTGCATGTGAACTCCTTGAATATGACTGGTCATCTTAAACGCGGCACACGAAACTGCTCACACGAGCAGGGCGCTGAACGTGACATCGAACCACTGCCGGAGCACCGCCGGGTCGCCCGAGACCTTCCCCCGGGCGATCGCACCCTCGAACCCGTCGAGGACGTAGCGGGCGAGCACCGACACCTCCGTGTCGACGTGCAGCTCCCCCACCTGCCGGGCCTCGGCGAGCGCCGCCGCTACCGCCGCGGTCCACTGGTCGAGCCCGGCCGCCACCTGCGCCCGCAACCGCTCGCACTCCGCCGGCACACCCGTGCTGAAGTTCCCCAGCAGGCACCCGTGCGGTCCGTACTGCACGGACCGCCGCCCGGCGACCGACTCCAGGTGCTCCCGCAGCCGCCGCAACGGCGACCCCGTCCGTAGGTACAGGCCGTCTACCCCGGCGTCGGCGACCCACCGGCGCGTGATCTCCACCGCCAGCTCCTCCTTGCCGGAGAAGTGGTTGTAGAACGAGCCCTTCGGGACACCGGCGGCGGTGACGAGGTCCTGGATGCTGGCGCCCTGGAAGCCCTTCTCGAGGAAGACGCGGGTGGCGTTCTCCACGATCCGGGACTTCACACTCACCTGAGGCACGACATCAATATGACCGATCGTCTTGAACTCGTCAACCCTTCGACGTCAAGACCCTCGGGCCGTCCTCGGTCACACCGATCGTGTGCTCGACGTGCGCGGCGCGGCTGCCGTCGGCCGTGCGCAGCGTCCAGCCGTCGTCGTCGTGGCGGTAACGGTCGGTCCCACCCGCGATGAGCATCGGCTCGATCGCGAACACCAGACCCGGCTCCAGCCGCATCCCGCGCCCCTGCCGACCCTCGTTGGGGACGTGCGGCGGCTCGTGCATCCGCCTGCCGACACCGTGGCCGCCGTGGTCGGCCAGCATCCCGTACCCGGCGGCGCGGGCCACCGACTCGATCGCGTGCCCGACGTCGCCCATGCGGGCCCCGGCCAGCGCCGCATCGATCCCCGCCCGCAACGACCGCTCCGCGGTGTCGATCAGCGCCAGGTCCGCCGGGTCCGCCGCACCGACCACGAAGCTGATCGCCGAGTCGGCGCACCAGTCGTCGAGATGGACGGCCAGGTCGATGCTGACGAGATCGCCGTCGGCCAGCACCTGCGGGCCCGGGATGCCGTGGACGACGGCGTCGTTCACGCTGATGCAGGTCACGGCCGGATAGGGCGTCGGGGCGAAGCGCGGGCGGTAGTTCAGGAACGTCGGCGTCGCCCCCGCCCCGGCGATCAGGTCACCCGCGGCCGCGTCGAGATCACTCACCCGCACACCCGGCGCCGACTGGGCGCGGACCGCCGCCAGCACGTCGGCGACGACGGCGCCGGCCGCCGCGATCGCGTCGATCTCCGACGGCGTCTTCAGCTCGATCACAGCACACACCCTCCGCGGTTACGCCGCGGACAGTACCGGCGCCGCTACACCCGCAGGACGACCTTGCCCATCGCGTGACCCGACTCGACCGCGGCCAGCGCCTGCGCAGCCTCGTCCAGGGGGCGGACATCGGTCACGTGCGGCGACAGCGACCCGTCGGCGACCAGCGCGGCCACCTCGGAGTAGACGGCGGTCGTGCGGCGGCGCTCGACGTCACGCCCGCCCAGCTCCTTGACCAGGCCCTTGTCGGCGATGCTGATCAGGTTCGCGCGGTCCTTCACCAGCTCCGCGACCTCCCGCAGCGCGTCGCCGCCGACCATGTCGAACACCGCGTCGACGCCGTCGGGCAGCAGCTCCCGCACCCGCCCCGCCACACCCGGCCCGTACCCGACGAGCGTCGCCCCCAGCGACTCGACGAGTTCCCGCTTGCCCTCGCTCGCCGTACCGACGACCGCGACCCCGCCGTTGCGGGCCAGCTGCGCCGCCGCCACCCCGACGCCGCCGCCGATGCCGTTGACCAGCAACGTCGCCCCTTCGCCGAGGCCGAGGGACACGATGCCGTCGTAGGCGGTGCAGACGGCGACGGGCAGCGCGGCCGCATCGGTCCAGGAGACCTGCGGGGGTTTGGGGGCCGACGACTCCGCCCACAGCAGGCTGTACTCCCCGTACCCGCCGGAGCCGGGCGCGGTGGAGCCGAACACCTCGTCGCCGACCGCGAAGCCCTCGACGTCCTGCCCGACCGCCCGCACGACCCCTGACACCTCACGTCCGAGGACGGCGGGGAACTCCGTCGGCACGGGCCCGGGCCCGCCGGATCGCGACTTCCAGTCGGCTGGGTTGACCCCCGCGGCTCGGACCTCGACCAGCAGCTCCGCCGGCCCGGGCACGGGGATCGGCAGGTCGAGGAACAGCTGGTTCTCCGGGCCGCCCACGGCGCTGAAGCCGTAGGCACGGAATGTCTCGGTCGTCGCCATGCCCCTGTCCTACCCCGCCGGGCGGCACACGGCTTGGCGACGGGCGCAGGAACCCGATGCGCAACCTGGTTGCTGTCGCGAGGCCCCTCCGACAGCCGTGAGGTTGCGCCCGGTTCTACGCGCGCAACCTCACGGTCCTCGGCTATTACCACTCACACGCGCGCAGCGCTTCCGACGGGTCCGGCATCGCCGCGATCTCCGTGCGCACCTCGCAGGCGGCGTCGCGCAGGCCGGTGTCGGCGACCAGCGCCGTCAACGATGCCGCGGTGATCGCGCGGGCCGCCACCGCGAGGCCGGCGCCGCGACGGGCGACGAGGTCGGCGTTGAACCGGCGGTCGCCGGGGCCCGGCACGACGAGCTGCGGCGTCCCCGTCGCCAGCGCGGTGAGGACGGTGCCCGCCCCACCGTGGTGCACCACCGCTGCGGCGTGGGGCAGCGCCGCCGACAGCGGCACCCAGCCGACGGTCCGAACGTTGGGCGGCAACAATTTCCGGTTCAGCCGGTCGGCGGGCCGGACCAGGACGATCTCGGCGTCGACGTCGGGGGCCGCGGCGACGACGGCGGCCATGGGGTCGCCACCACCTGGTCCGGCGACCGTCGAGCGGCTCACCAGGATGCGGGGCCGCGCGGTCGGCTCGGTGAGCCAGTCGGGCAGGCCGGCGCCGTCGTCGGGGACCGCGCGCATCGGCCGGCCGCCGCGGACGCCGACGACGCTCGGCGGCGCGATCGTGAGGACGTCGACGGGTGGGGGCAGCTCGTCGAGCAGGCCGTGGCGGCGCAGCGCCCGGCGGAACAGCGGGCTGCGAACCACCGCGGCGACCAGCGACGGCCCGTCGTGGAGGGAGTTCTCCTGCAGCACGGCGGGCACCCCGAGCCGCGCGGCGGCCAGCGCCCCCGCCGGCGCGAGCGGCTCGTGAACCACGATCTCGGGTTCGAACGCCCCGGCGACGGCGACGACCGCGTCGGCGAGGGCCTCGTTGACGGCTCCGAACAGCAGGCCGACGACGTCGGTCCCCGCCTGCCCGGCCAGCTCGCGGCGGGCCAGCCGCGGGTGGGCGAGCATCGTCCGGGCGGCGCAGCGGGCGAACGACACGTCCTGGGCGACGTCCACGGCGGGCAGGCCGCCGAGGTCGCGGGCGACGGCGTCGCCACCCGAGGCGATCACCACCTCGTGGCCCAGCTCCGCGACCGTCCGCGCCAGGGGCAGCATGGGCAGCAGGTGCCCGACCAACGGTGCGGCGACGACCAGGATGCGCACCCGGTCAGCCCCTCAGATCCGCCAGACGTCCGACGGCCTCGGTGAGGACCTCGTCGCGCTTGCAGAAGGCGAACCGCACCAGCGACCGAGTCGCCTCGACGCCCTCCGGCGACGACGCGAACACCGACACCGGGACGGCCGCGACCCCGCACAGTGCGGGCAGGTCGTAGGCCAGCTTGTAGCCGTCGTCGAAACCGAGGGGGCGCCCGTCGACCACGATGAAGTACGTCCCGCGTGGCTGGTAGACGGTGAAGCCCGCCGCCTTCAGCCCCGCCGAGAGCAGCTCCCGCTTGCCGCGCAACGACGTCGCGATCTCCGTGTAGAACTCGTCGGGCAGCGCGAGTGCTGCGGCCACGGCCGGCTGCAGGGGCGCGCCCGCGGTGTAGCTGAGGAACTGCTTGACCGCGCGGGTGGCCGCCACCAGCTCCGAGGGGCCGTGGATCCAGCCGATCTTCCAGCCGGTCACCGAGAACGTCTTGCCCGCCGACGAGATCGTCAGCGTCCGCCCGGCCATCCCGGGCAGGGTGGCGATGGGGATGTGCGCGACGTCGAAGGTCATGTGCTCGTAGACCTCGTCGGAGACGACGATCGCGTCGTGCTCGGTGGCGAGGTCGGCGATCAGCTGGAGCTGCTCGCGGTCGAACACCGCGCCCGTCGGGTTGTGCGGGGAGTTGAGCAGGACCATCCGGGTACGGGAGGAGAACGCGGCGCGCAGTTCGTCGGGGTCGAACGCGAAGTCGGGGGCGCGCAGCGGGACGGTGCGCAGGGTCGCACCCGACAGCGCGGTCATCGCCGGGTAGGAGTCGTAGTACGGCTCGAACGCGATCACCTCGTCACCCGTCGTGCACAGCGACAGGACCGCGGACGCGATCGCCTCGGTCGCACCGACGGTGACGAGGACGTCGGCCGGGTCGACGTCGAGGCCGTAGAACCGCTTCTGGTGCGCGGCGACGGCCTCGCGCAGCGCCGGGACGCCCGGGCCCGGCGGGTACTGGTTGACCCCGCCCATGATGTTCGCGGCGGCGTCGGCGAGCAGGCTCTCGGGGCCGTCGGTGTCGGGGAAACCCTGGCCGAGGTTGATCGCACCGGTGTCGACCGCGAGCTGGGTGATCTCGGCGAAGATCGTCGAGGTGAAGGGCGTCATGCGCTCGACCAGCATGGTCACCGAGGTTAGCCGCGCCGGGCCACCGCTCGCACGACGCCGGGTGCAAGACGGGACAACAGCAGCCCGACGTGCGCTTCTGCGGTCACGGGCGCCAGGGCCAGGTCCTTCTCGACGGCCCGCACGAGCTTCTTCGCGACGCGGTCGGGGGTGTAGTTGCGCCTGCGGTAGGCCTGGGTGGCGGCGTCGCGGCTGAGCTGCTCGGTCGCGGGGTCCTGCCCGGCGAACCGGGCCGATGTGGTGATGGCGGTGTGCACGAAGCCCGGGCAGAGCGCGGTGACGCCGATGTCGTCGTCGGCCAGCTCGGCGCGCAGGCTCTGCGACAGCGCGAGGACGGCGGCCTTGGTCGTCGCGTACGCGCTCATCGAGCGGTGCGGCAGGAACGCGGCCGCGGACGCGACGTTGACGATCGAACCGCCCTCCCCGCGCTGCCGCATCAGGGGCGCGAACGCGCGGCAACCGTGGACGACACCCCACAGGTTGACGTCGACGATCCGCCGCCACTCCTCCTCCGTGGTCGCGGTGAAGGGTCCGGCCATGCCGATGCCGGCGTTGTTCACGACGACGTCGGGCACGCCGTGCTCGCTCGCGACCGTCTTCGCGAATGCGGCGACGGCATCCGCGTCGGCGACGTCCACCTCGTAGGCGGCGCCCTGCGTGGACGCGGCGGTCGCGGAGGCGGCGGCGAGGTCGATGTCGGCACCCACGACGAACGCCCCGCGCGCCGCGAACGCCTTCGCCGTCTCCCGGCCGATGCCGCTGCCGGCCCCGGTGACGACGACGACCTTGCGGGAGCGGGCGGGCGCCGGGCCGCCGCCGACGTAGGACGAGATGTCCCGCACCGCCCGGGCGACGACGTCGGGGCGCGTCCGCGGCAGCCAGTGCGTCCCGGTGACCTCCCGCACCCACAGGGTCTCGGCGAAGGTCTCGGCGGAGCGGGCCAGGGACGGCCCGACGTAGGCGTCGCCGCGCGGGGCGAGGACCTGCGTCGGCACGGACGTGACGCGGCGCTGCGGCGAGCGCACCCGGTCGCCGATGTTGGCGCGGTAGAGCTCCAGCCCGTTGACGGCGGTCCTGGTCGACGGTGGCGCGATCCGCTCCCGGCGCGCCAGCACCGCCCCGAGGATCCCGCTGCGCCAGGCCAGGACGGGCACCACCGGGAGCCGGAAGAACGAGATGTACCAGGACTTGCGGGCCTGCCGGCGCCGGTCTCGCGCCGAGGCGGTGCGGAACCAGCGTCCGATGTGGTCGAGGCACGGCCCGGAGATCGACGTGTACGACAGCAGCCGGTCGCGGAAGTCGGGGTCGGTGACGAGGTGCCACGACTGCACCGAGCCCCAGTCGTGCGCGAGCAGGTGCACGGGCGCGCCGGGGCTGACCGCGTCGATCACCGCGGCGAGGTCGGCGGCGAGCCGGTCGACCCGGTAGGCGTCGCGCCGCCGCGGCGCGTCCGACTCCCCGGCACCCCGCACGTCGTAGGTGACGACGTGGTGGTCCATCGCGAGGTCGGCGACCACGTCGTCCCACACGTGCCGGTCGTCGGGGTAGCCGTGGACGGCGACGACCGTCGGGTTCGAGGGGTCGCCGTGCTCCCGTACCGCGAGCCGCAGACCGTCGGACGTCGTGACCTCGTCGACCATGGCGCCAGCCTAGGAGGGCGGCGCGGCACCCGGCCCGGCGATCAGGACCAGGGCGGTCGCGACGTCGGCGGGGCCGGGCAGCGACGGGTGGTGCCCGTGGCCGCGGGATGCCCGGCGAGGGCCGAAGGGTGCAACCGGTCACATGACCGACATCGGGGAACCATCACTCGTTCCCGAATGTTGCAGTTGTCCGTGACCGACACCTCCCGAACCGCCGCACCGGGACGGTTGCGCCTCGCACTGCTGCTCGGCGCCTTCGTCGCCCTGGGTCCGCTCACCATCGACATGTACCTTCCGGCGCTCCCGCAGATCAGTGACGAGCTGATCGCCTCCGAGAGCCTCGTCCAGCTCACCCTCACCGGCACGCTCACCGGGCTCGCCCTGGGCCAGCTGTTCATCGGTCCGCTGTCGGACGCGGTGGGCCGTCGCCGGCCGTTGTTCGCCGGAGCGCTGCTGCACCTCGTCGCGTCGTTGCTCGTCCTCGTCGCACCGAACATCGAGATCCTGGGCGTGCTGCGGGTGCTGCAGGGCGTCGGTGCCGCTGCCGGTGCCGTCGTTGCGTTGGCGATCGTGCGTGACCTCTACTTCGGCCGTGACGCGGCCAACCTGCTGTCCCGGCTGATGCTCGTGATGGGCGCCGCGCCGGTGCTCGCGCCGACGATCGGCGGCGGCGTCCTGAACTTCACCGACTGGCGCGGCGTGTTCGTGGTGCTCGCGGTCTACGCGGCGTTGCTGCTGCCGCTGGCGTGGAAGGTGCTGCCGGAGACGCTGCCCGTGGAGCGCCGGCGCAGCGCCCGCATCGGTGCCACCTTCCGCACCTACGCCGGCCTGCTGCGCGACCGCGTGTTCGTCGGCCTGGTGCTCGTCGCGGGCTTCACGATGGCGGCGCTGTTCGGCTACGTCTCGGGCGCCTCGTTCGTCTACCAGGAGCAGTTCGGGCTCGGTCAGCAGACGTTCGGCCTGGTGTTCGGCGCCGGCGCGGTCTGGCTGATCGCGGGTACGCAGTTCAACCCGGTGCTGCTGCGCCGGTGGGAGCCGCGCCAGATCCTGTCGGGCGCAGCCGTCGTCGGGACCCTGGCGGGCCTGGTCCTGATCGCGGTGGGCGCGACGGGCGCCGGCGGGCTCGTCGGCCTGCTGATCCCGATGTGGGCGGTGCTGGCGGCTGCGGGCGTGATGCTGCCCAATGCGCCCGCGGTGGCGCTGTCGGCGCACGGCGAGGCGGCCGGGACCGCGGCGGCCCTGTTGGGCGCGGTGCAGTTCGGTGTGGGCGCCGCGGTGTCGCCGCTGGTCGGGGCCCTGGGCAACGATGCGCTGGCGATGACGACGGTCGTCGCGGGCGGGATGGTGGTGGCCCTGGTGGTGCTGCTCGTGGTGGTGCGGCCGTGGACCCTGCCCGACATCGAGGAGTCCCCCGCCCCGGTGGCCGCCGCGGTCGACGACGACGTGCCCGCGCCCGAGGCCGCCTGACACCTGTGGGTGGCTGTGGTCGCCAGGCGGCTGTGGCCACTCACGACCCCGCTCGCCGCGTGCGTCAGGTGCGGGCCGGGGCCCTGAGCTGCTCGATGGCCCACTGCGCCCAGGTGTGGACGGCTTCGAACTGCCGCAGGCCGTACTCCGCGGCGAGCTGACCGAACCCGTCCGGTCCCGGTTCCACGGGCCCGGCCTCCTCGCGGATGGCGCGCAGCACGTCGGCCTGCTGGGCCGTGGACTCGGCGATGCGCTCCAGGACCACGACGGCGTCGGCCGGGTCGAGCGCCGACAGCATGAACATGCGCAGCACCTGTTCGTTGCGGACCTTGCCCTGCCGTGTGGGCGGGGACATGAGCCAGGTGCGCAGCTCGGCGCGGCCGGCGTCGGTCACCGTGTAGGTCTTGCTGCCGCGTGCGCCCTCGGCGGTGACCTCGACGAGCCCGCGGTCGGCGAGTTTGCCCAGTTCGGGGTAGATGCTCGTGTGCCCGGCCTGCCAGGCGTAGCGGCCCAGGTCGGTCTCGAACGCCTTGGTCAGCTCGTAGCCCGACCGCGGCTGGACGGCCAGTAGTCCGAGCAGCGCGTGCGTCAGCGACATGACGTCACCATACATGTCAGATTCGACATGTCGGAATTTTCAGCTGAACCCTTGACATGTCATTTCTGACAGGTTCACTCTCGTCGACAGCGCACGGCCGAGGAGGACACGATGACCGACACCACCACCGCAGCGAGCGTCACCCTCGAGGGCTACCTGGCCCCCGTCCCCGACGAGATCGAGGCTCACGACCTGCCCGTCGAGGGCACACTCCCGCCCGAGCTCACCGGCCGCTACTTCCGCAACGGGCCCAACCCACGCCCCGGCGAAGCTGCCCGGCACTGGTTCACCGGCCACGGCATGCTCCACGGCATCCGCCTGCGCGACGGCCGCGCCGAGTGGTACCGCAACCGCTGGGTCCGCACCAAGGCCCTCGAGGGCGCCACCATGGTCGGCCCCGACGGGACGTTCGACCGCAGCGTCGGCGTCGCCAACACCCACGTCGTCGAACACGCCGGCCGGATCATGGCACTCGTCGAGAGCAGCTTCCCGACGGTCGTCACACCCGACCTCGCGACGGTCGGCCCCTGCGACTTCGACGGCCGCCTCACCACCGCGATGACCGCCCACCCCAAGGTCGACCCCGCGACCGGCGAACTGCACTTCTTCGGCTACGGCGTCATGCCGCCGTTCGTCACCTACCACCGGCTCACCGCGTCCGGCGAGCTCTGCGTGAGCGCCGAGATCGAGGTCCCCGGGCCGACGATGATGCACGACTTCGCCATCACCGACTCCCACGCCGTCTTCCTCGACCTGCCGATGACCTTCTCCTTCGAGCGGCTCGCCACGGGCATGCCCTACGGCTACGACGAGGCCTACGGCGCCCGCATCGGCGTCATGCCGCTCACCACTCCCGGCGTCGTCACCTGGTTCGACGTCGACCCCGGCTACGTCTTCCACGTCGGCAACGCCCACACCGACGCCTCCGGTCGCATCGTCGTCGACGGCGCCCGGTACTCACCCGCCGACACCGTCGCCATGTGGGACGACCTCGGCTCCGACCCGTCCGGCCTCGCCGCCGACGCCGCTGCCACCGGCGCCGCCCGCTACCACCGCTGGGTCCTCGACCCCGCCACCGGCAAGGCCACCGAGACCGCCCTCGACGACCGTGCCGTCGAGTTCCCCACCGTCGACGACGCGCTCGTCGGCCGCGGCGCGCGTTACCGCTACGCCGTGTCCCAGGAGCGCGGGACAGCAGGCATCGTCAAGATCGACCTCGACGCGGGCACCGTCACCGAGCACGCGCTGGGCACCGGAACCGTTGCGGGCGAGGCGGTCTTCGTACCCTCCGCCGCGCCCGGGCGCGCCGAGGACGACGGCTGGCTGCTCACCATCACCACCACCCGCGACGGCACGGCGTCCGACCTGCTCGTCCTCGACGCCACCGACGTCGCCGCCGCACCCGTCGCCACCGTGACCCTTCCCCGCGGCGTCCCCGCCGGGTTCCACGGCTCCTGGATCGACGACGCATCCGTCGGGGACTGACATGCGCCCCGCATCCATCGTCGAGGAGACCGCCGTGACCGAGCCGGAGAAGCGGCCGGCCGGCACCGACATGCCCGTCGGACCCATGCTGCGCGGCCTGGGCCTCGACCTCGCACTGCCCGTCGTCACCTACTACGTGCTGCACCTGTTCGGCGTCGGCGACTACGTCGCCCTGCTGGTCGCCGCCCTCGTCGCCGCCACCCGCGTCGTCGGCTCGGTGGTGCGGCACCGCTCGCTCAACCTGTTCGCCACCGTCATGCTCGTCGTGTTCGGCCTCAGCCTCGCGCTGACCCTGACCAGCGGCGACGAGCACTTCCTCCTGCTGAAGAACTCGATCGTCACCGGGGCCGTCGGCATCACGTTCCTGGCGACGGCCTTCGGGCCCCGCCCGCTGACGCTCGCCGCCGCCGAGTCGTTCACCCCGCGCAGGCGCGCCGAGCTGGCCGAGGAGTTCCGCACCGACCCGAACGTGCGTCGCGGGCACCGCGTCTCCTCGACCGTGTGGGGCGCGGGCCTGCTCGCGGAGGCCCTGATCCGCATCCCGCTGGTCTACCTGTTGCCGGTCAGCGTGATGGTCGGCCTGGGCGAGCTCATGTTCATCGGCGCCATGGCGCTGCTGCTGGCCTGGAACGTCTGGTACGTCCGGCGCGCGCAGGCCAGGGCGCGCAAGGCGGCCTGACCCCCCGTCGTGCGGGAACGGCGTGGGGGCGCCGCGGGGCCGCGTCAGGGTAGCCTGACGTCAGGCGTCAGGACGCCTTGACACCGGGAGGCGACATGAGCAAGGACAAGGGGCCGTGGCGCGACGGCAGGCGCGCCTGGGAACGGCTCGCGTTCTGGTACCCCGACGGGAAACCGGTCCCCGACGACGCGGAGCGCGACCCGCTGGTCGCCCTGGGCGACGTCGGGTTGCTGCGGCGGCTGCTCGACGAGACCGAGCTCGAGGCCGTGCGCAGCGCGCGGCGGCGCGGGCTGTCGTGGGCGGAGATCGCGACGAAGCTGGGCGTCAGCAGGCAGTCGGCCTGGGAACGCTGGCGCGACCTCGACACCGACCCGCCCACGGCGGCCGCGGTGCCCGAGACGGCGACGCGCAGGGGGGTCCTCGGCCGGGCCTCGCGGCAACGGTTCGTGCGGGTGCCGCACGTCGTCGGCAAGACCGTCGAGCAGGCCCACAACATCCTCGACGAGCACGGGCTGCTCGCCGTCTCCGCCGATCCCGACGGCCCGCCGCCCGCGGTGCTGCAGCTCGGGCAGCTCGTCGTGTCGGGCCAGAACCCCGACCACGGGGCGAAGGTGCCCATCGGTACCGCGGTGACGCTGTGGACCGAACGCGGTGGGGGTTCGGGCGTCCGGGAGCCGCGCCGCCCGAAGCCCACTCCGCTCGCCGAGCGCGAGTGGCCCGACGAGGCGCTGGGTTCGCAGCAGGCCGTCGGCTGATCCCCACATTGCACGAACGGCCCTTCCCGCAGCTCGGTTGCGCGAAAGGGCCGTTCGTGCGGTTCCGGGCCCAACCGGGGTCAGCGGCGGCTCACCAGGCAGACGACGTGCCCGTCCGGGTCGGTGAGGACGGCCTGCCGCTCACCCCAGGGCTGGTCGGCAGGAGCGTCGAGGACCCCGCAGCCGGCGCTGACCGCGGCGCCGGTGAGGGCGTCGACGTCGCCGACGGCGAAGCTCAGCGCCACTGCCGCGTCGCTGGGCCGCGACGGGCGCTCGTGCAGCATCAGCTCGGTGCCGCCCGGGATCGGCAGGAATGCCACGTCGCCGGTCCGTGTCGTCACGGACAGGCCGAGGACGTCGCGGTAGAACCGCAGCGCGGTGTCGAGGTCGGTGACCGAGACGATCGCCCTGGCGAGGCCGGAGGTGCTCACGCCGCCAGTGTCGTCCCCGGGTTCGCGTCGGGGGTCCCCGGGACCGGTTCCACCGGCGTGCGGTAGGTGAAGAACGGCAGGAACGCCTGGGTGAGCGGCCCGATCGCCAGCGCGTAGAGGACGGTCCCGATACCGACGGTGCCGCCCAGCAGCCAGCCCGTGCCGAGCACCACGACCTCGATCCCGGTGCGCACCAGCCGGATCGACCGTCCGGTGCGCGCGGACAGGCCCGTCATGAGGCCGTCGCGGGGGCCGGGGCCGAGGCGGGCGCCGATGTAGAGGGCCGACGCGATCCCGTTGAGGACGATGCCGCCGACCATCATCGTGATCCGCCACGCCGGCCCGGCCGGCTGCGGGAGCAGGGCGAGGGCGATGTCGACGGCGAACGCGATGACGACGACGTTCGCGATCGTCCCGACGCCGGGCCGCTGCCGCAGCGGGATCCAGATGAGCAGGACGATGACGCCGGTGATCGCGGTGATGACGCCGAAGCTGAGCGGGAACCTGGTGGTCAGGCCCTGGTGCAGGACGTCCCACGGGTTGAGGCCGAGGCCGGCGTGGACCTGCATCGCCATGCTGGTGCCGTAGAGCGCGAGGCCGACGAACAGCTGCGGGAGCCTGCGGATCGGGGATCGTGTGACGGGCAGGGGGCGCAGGTCCGGGCGTGGCACCCGCCGATCGTGCGCCTCGGTGGCCTCCTGGGCCAGGGCCAATCCCGCGCGAATGGCCTGTGAGCGGCGCCATCCCTCGTGGTGGGGACCGCCACTCCGCACCAGGTGGCGAGCCGTCCGCCGGGCAACTTGACCTGAAGCCAGGTCCAGCTTCTACGGTCGGCGTCCATGGACATCAACACGTGGGCGGCCCTGCGCAACGCCTCGACCGACCCCGGGACACGGCAGGCCCCGGCGCGCGTCACGGCCCGGCGGATCGCCACGTTCGCGCGGCCCCACCGGCGCAGGCTGGCGTGGTTCACCGCTCTGAGCGTCGTGGGCGCGGTGCTCGCGGTGGCGACGCCGGTGCTGGCGGGCCGGGTCGTCGACGCGATCGTCGGCGGCGGACCGGCCGGCGTCGTCGGCGGACTGGCGGCGTTGATCGCGCTCATCGCCGTCGCCGAGGCCGGTCTCGGCCTGGTCACCCGCAGGCTGTCCGCGACGATCGGCGAGGACCTGATCCTGCAGCTGCGGACCTCGGTGTTCGACCATGTCCAGCGGATGCCGGTGGCGTTCTTCACCCGCACCCGCACCGGCGCGCTGGTCAGCCGGTTGGACAACGACGTGCTCGGCGCGCAACGGGCGTTCAGCGACACCTTGTCGGGCGTCGTCGGCAACGTGGTCACGCTGGCGCTGACGCTCGTGGTGATGCTGCAGATCTCGTGGCAGGTCACGGTGCTGGCCCTGGTGCTGCTGCCGGTGTTCGTCCTGCCCGCACGACTGATGGGCAGGCGGCTGGCGTCGTTGCAACGCGAGGGCGCCGACCACAACGCCGCGATGACCGCCCAGATGACCGAACGGTTCTCCGCCCCCGGCGCGACGCTGGTGAAGCTGTTCGGCCGCCCCGCCGACGAGTCCGCCGACTTCGCCGCCCGCGCGAGCCGGGTCCGCGACATCGGGGTGCGCACGGCGATGGTGCAGTGGGTGTTCGTGACGGCGCTGACCGTGGTGTCCGCGCTGGCGTTGGCGCTGGTCTACGGCCTGGGCGGGACGCTGGCGATCGCCGGGACGCTGGAGGCGGGTGCGGTGGTGTCGCTGGCGCTGCTGCTGACGCGGCTCTACGCCCCGTTGACCGCGCTGGCCGGCGCCCGGGTCGAGGTGATGACCGCGCTGGTGAGCTTCGAGCGTGTGTTCGAGGTGCTGGACCTGCCGCCGCTGATCGTCGAGGCCGCCGACGCGCGCCCGGTGCCGGAGGGCCCGGTGTCGGTGGAGTTCGACCGGGTGCGGTTCGGTTACCCGGCCGCGTCGCAGGTGTCGCTGGCCTCGCTCGAGGACGTGGCGACGCTCGACACCCGCGGCGGGGTCGAGGTGCTGCACGACGTGTCGTTCCGGGTCGAGCCCGGCCGGCTGCTGGCGGTGGTGGGCTCGTCGGGGGCCGGGAAGTCGACGATCGGGTCCCTGCTGCCGCGGCTGTACGACGTGGACTCCGGCGCGGTGCGGCTCGCGGGGGTCGACGTGCGGGAACTGTCGGCGGACTCGCTGCGCGCCACCGTCGGCGTCGTGACGCAGGACGGGCACCTGTTCCACGACACGATCCGGGCGAACCTGCTGTTCGCCGCCCCGGCCGCGACCGATGCCGAGGTGTGGGCGGCGCTGCGCCGGGCCCGGCTGGAGGGCCTGGTCGCGGGCTTGCCCGACGGGCTCGACACGGTCGTCGGTGAGCGTGGGTACCGGCTCTCGGGCGGCGAGCGGCAGCGGTTGACCATCGCGCGGCTGCTGCTCGCCCGGCCCCGGGTGGTCGTGCTCGACGAGGCGACCGCGCACCTGGACTCGACGTCGGAGGCGCAGGTCCAGGAGGCGCTCGGCGAGGCCCTGCAGGGGCGGACGGCGATCGTGATCGCCCACCGGCTGTCGACGGTCCGTGCTGCCGACCGGATCCTGGTCGTCGAGGACGGCCGGATCGTGGAGACCGGCACGCACGACGACCTGCTCGCCGCGGGCGGGCGCTACGCCGAGCTGCACCACACGCAGTTCACCGACGAGCCCGACCCGGCACCGGCGGCGGCCTGACCCGGCGAGCGGCGCCCGGCCCCGCCCTCACAGGGGCAGGAGGGCGCCGCTCGCATCGATGACGTCGAGCCGGTCGACGGTCGGTTCGACGCCCGGCCGGGCACCGCCGAAGGCGCGGTCGACGGCGGGGTGGATGCGCTCGTCGAAGGCGCGGGCGCAGGCCTCCCGGTCGGTCCAGACATCGATGTAGCGCAGGCCGCCGTCCGGGCGGCGGACGCAGAGGTGCAGGAGCGAGCCGCCGACCTGCGCGCCACCGGCGAGCTGCGGCCCGACCTCGACGACGACACCGTCGCCGACATCGTGTGGAGCACCAACGCGGTCGAGTACTGGCTGCTGCTGGTGCGCGAGCGGGGCTGGACGACCGAACGGTTCGTCGCCCACCTCACCGACATGTGGTGCAGGACCCTGCTCAGTCCTTGAAGTCCTCCGGCGAGACCTCGTCGATGAACTCGCGGAACTCCTGGATCTGCTCCTCGGGCGGGGAGTCGCCACCATCGGGGAACAGCGCCGAGATCGGCTGGCCGACCTCGTCCAGGATGGCCTCCGCCATCCCGATCGGCAGCGAGTCGCGGACGGCGAGCGACAGCGCGTCGCTCGGCCGGGCCGGGACCCGGGTGTCGCCGTCGAACACCACGTCGGCACTGAAGGTGCCGCTGGACAGCTCGGTGATCTCGACGCCCTCGATCCGCCGCCCCAGCCCCTCGACGATCGGCACGATCATGTCCTGGGTCAGCGGCGGCTGCGAGTCGTTGCGGACACCGAAGGCGATGACCTCCGCCTGCGGTCCGCGGAGGAACACCGGGACACAGCGGTCCCCCTCCACCTCCCCGAGCAGCAGCACCGGCTGCCTGCTCGGCGCGTGCACCACCAGCCTCAGCACCCGCATTGCGCGCATGGTCACCTCCGGGTGAGAGGCGCCGGACCGGTCGTCGGCGCTCGGATCGCACAGTTTCGTGCACCGGGGACGCCACGGCCAGCGGATGGATCATTCTGAGACCGCAGGGGATCCCGGCTTTTCGGGCAGGATGGGGACGTGACTACGGGGAACGGTGTGCTCGACGTCGTCGCGGTCGCCGCCGTGGTCGGGTCCGGGCTGGTGGCCGGGCTGTTCGTGACGTTCTCGATCTCGGTGATGCCGGCGCTCACCCGGCTGCCCGCGGCCCGGGCCGCGGCCGTGATGCAGCAGATCAACCGGGCGATCCTCAACCCGGTGTTCGGTCTGCTGTTCGGCGGTACCGCGGTGCTGGCCGTGACCGTCGCGGCGACGACCGGGATCACCGGGACACCGCTGCGGCTCGTCGGGGCACTGCTGCTGCTCGCCGGCGCGTACCTCGTGACCGCGGCGGTGAACGTCCCGCTGAACAACGCGCTCGACCGCGCCGACCCCGACGGTCCGGAGATCGTCACCGCGTGGGAGCGCTTCGCCGGGCCCTGGACGCGGTGGAACCACGTGCGCGCGTTGACCTCGACGGTCGCGACAGTCCTGCTGGTCCTCGGCTGACGCCTAAGCTGACCATGAGGATCGGCCGGGACGGGAGGGAGCACCGATGACGCGGTCCCCCGCCGGTTCGGTGCGCGACGCCGCCGACTCGGCCTACCGTTCCGCCGCCGACGCCTTCCTCGCCCTCGACGAGGCCGAGCTGTCGGCCCGTGAGGCCGCCGACGCGCTCGTCGCGCTGGAGCCGCGGCGTGAGGCCGCGATCCGCGCCGACCTCGACTCGTCGTGCAAGGCGGCGAACGCGGCGGTCGTCGACTGGATCACGGCGGTCGACACCCACCAGACCACGATCCGGGACCCGCAGGCGAACCATGCCGCGCTCGCCGCGGCAGCCCGGGAGTTCACCCAGGTGCGGGCCTCATTGGAACGCGCCACGCCGATGGCCGTCCGCTACCACCAGCGCCACCAGGGCGCGCTGGCGAAGCTGGCCGCGGCGTCGGAGAAGCGCGACGCCGCCGCCCGGGCCGCGGTCGTCGCCGTCGACGAGGCCGGCGCGGCCGTCGAACGGGCGCGGGCCGCGGGCCTCGCGCCCGCGGAGCTCGACGCCGCGCTCGCCGCGGTCCGCGCGCAGGCCGCCGACGCGGGAACGCTGGGCATCGGGCAGGCCGCCGTCACCGCGTGGGGCGGGGTCGAGGCCGCGGCCCGCGAGGTGGTCACCGCGGCCGAACGCGCCGAGCGCGTCCGCACCGACCTGCCCAAGCGCGTCCGCTCGCTCGCGACGCGCGCGGCGGGTATCGAGGGGCGTGCGGAGTCGTTGCCCGACAAGCTGTCCATCCTGCGCCGCAGCTACTCCCTCGCCTGCTCGGCCGGGCTGGAACGGGCCGGCGACGAGGTCGCCGGTGCCGTCACCACGGGCCGCCGCGCGCTCGCCGCCGCCGAGACCGCCATGGGTGCCGACGACTGGGCCCGCGCCACCTGCGAGGTCGACACCGCGCGGACCTCGCTCGACAGCGCCGAGCAGGTCCTCACCGCCGTCGCCGACCGGCTGCGGATGCTCGACGAGGTCCGCGCCGACCCGCAGGGCCGCCTCGACAAGGCGCGGTTCACCCTGCGCGACGCGCAACGGCTCGTCGTCGACACCGGTCAGCGCGTCGCCCACGAGATCCCGACGCTGGACGCCCTGGCCGCCCGGCTCGACCGCGCCCCCGAGCTGCTCGCGGCCACGCACCCCGACTACTGGTCCTACCTGCAGGAGCTCGACGCCGTGGCGCGCGGCGCGCAGGACTCCGTCACCCGCGTCCGCGAACGGATCGCCGCGGGCTGAGCGCTCGTCAGCGCTCGCCGCGCATCTCCCCGAGGCGCTGCTCGACCGAGTCGGGCGCCCCCGGCCTCGCCGCGCCACGCCCGCGCGCCGACGCCGCGGCCACCTCCGCGTCGGCACCCGCCCGGTACGACAGCGCCTCGGCCTGGTCACGGGTGCGGGCCAGCAGGGCGGCCGGGTCGCTGTCGGCGCCCGGTGACGACGCGAGCGCCGCCGCCGCACGCTCCTGCGCCTCGGCCGCCGACAACGTCGCCAGCACCGTCGCCTTCTCGGCCTCCATGCGGTCGAGGTCGTCGCGCAGCCGGGCCGTCATCTCCCGCATCTGCACGAGCTGGTCGGCGATCTGGTCGCGGTGCGCGGTGAGCCCCTCGATCTGCTCGGCCAGCCCGGCCTGGCGCACCAGCAGCCGGCGCGCCTCGTCCTCGCGACCGGCGCGCAGCTGTTCGCGGGCCGCCTCGTCGAGCTCCGCGATCTCGGTGCGGTAGCGCGCGATCAGCAGCTCCAGCCGTCGGCGGCCGGTGGCCACCTCCGCCATCCCCAGCCGCGCCGCCGCATGCTCCTCGACCCGGCGGGCGACCGCGTCCTCCAGCTGACGGCGAGGATCGGGCGGCGGTGGCGGCTCGGGCTCACGCCCGCCGCCGAAGATCCGTCTGAGCACCATCCCGGGTCCCCCCGCCGCCGGCCGGGTCAGCCCACGTTGACGCCGTAGTCCCGCGCGATGCCCGCGAGCCCGGACGCGTAGCCCTGGCCGACGGCACGCAACTTCCAGTCGCCGTTGTGGCGGTAGACCTCGCCGAAGATCATCGCGGTCTCGGTGGAGGCGTCCTCGGTGAGGTCGTAGCGGGCGATCTCGACGCCGTTGTCCTGGTTCACCACGCGGATGAACGCGTTGGAGACCTGGCCGAAGTTCTGCAGCCGGGCGTCGGCGTCGTAGATGCTCACGGGGAAGACGATCTTCGCGACGTCGGGCGACACCTTCGCGAGGTCGATCTTGATCGCCTCGTCGTCACCGTCACCGTCGCCGGTCAGGTTGTCGCCGGTGTGCTCGATCGTGCCGTCCGGGCTCACCAGGTTGTTGAAGAACACGAAGTGCTGATCCGACAGCACGCGCCCTGAGGCGCCGCACGCCAGCGCGGAGGCGTCGAGGTCGAAGTCGTGCCCCGTGGTCACCCGGGCATCCCAGCCCAGGCCGACCAGTACGGCCGTGAGACCCGGGGCCTCCTTCGAGAGGCTGACGTTCCCACCCTTGGCAAGGCTCACACTCACGAACCGGTCCACCTTCCGCTAGCCGGACGATCCCACCCCGAGTATTCCCTATCGGACGCCACTCATGAGGCGACGGACGAGAGGGGTGATCGCCAGCAGCAGGAGCCCCACCCCGATCGCCACAGCACCGAGTATGCCGAAGTACGCCACCTCGTTCTGGGCGTCGTAGTAGCCGGCCAGCGTTCCCGACAGCGCCGTGCCCAGCGCGATGGACAGGAAGAACAGCGCGACCATCTGCGTCCGGTACGCCTCCGGGGCCAGCTTCGTCGACACCGACAGTCCGACGGGCGAGAGCAGCAGCTCGCCGAGGGTGAACACGAACAGGATGCCGACGATGCCCAGCAGCGGCGCGCTGTTCGGGCCCCCGCCCGCCATCGGCAGGAACAGCAGGAAGGCGACGCCCACCAGCGCGACGCCCAGCGCGAACTTGATCGGCGTCGACGGGGCCCGGTCGCCCAGCTTCGTCCAGAGCACGGTGAACACGCCGGACAGGACGATGATGAAGACGGGGTTGATCGACTGCACCCACGCCACCGGCATCTCCCAGCCGAACAGGTTGCGGTCGAGCCGGGTGTCGGAGTAGATCGTCAGCACCGTGAACTGCTGCTGGTACAGCGACCAGAACGCGGCGCTCGTGATGAACAGCGGGATGAAGGCCAGTACCCGCCTGCGCTCGACCTGGTTCACCTTGCGGCTCGTGAGCAGCAGCGCGAAGTAGGCGACCGCGGCCACGATCGTCACCCCGATGACGATGAGGTCGAGCCGGTCGGCGGCGAGCACCCCGGTCAGCGCCAGCACCAGGATGACGGCGCCGACCCCGACGGCCGCGGCGATCGCGACCGTCCGCTCCCGCGAGGACAGCGGCGAGGGCACCTCGCGCGCACCGGCGGGCAGGTGCCGCCGCCCGAAGGTGTACTGGATCAGCCCCAGCGCCATCCCGACGGCGGCGAGGCCGAAGCCCCAGTGGAACCCGGCGGTGCTCTGCAGCAGGCCGGTGAGCAGCGGCCCGACGAGCGCACCCAGGTTGATGCCCAGGTAGAACAGCGAGAACCCGGCGTCGCGGCGCGGGTCGTCGGTCGCGTAGAGGGTCCCGACGAGGCTGGTGGCCGTCGCCTTCACCCCGCCGCTGCCGACGGCGATCAGCACCAGGCCCACGCCCACGCCCAGCAGGCCCGGCAGGACCGACAGCGCGATGTGCCCGACCATGACGACGACCGCGGCGTAGAACAGCACCCGCTCGGGGCCGGCGACCCGGTCGGCGATCCAGGCACCCAGGATCGTCGACAGGTAGACCAGGCCGCCGTAGGCGCCGACGATGCCCGTCGCGACACCCTGGTCGATTCCGAGCCCGCCGTCCGCGACGGAGTAGTAGAGGTAGATCAGCAGGATGCCCTGCATCCCGTAGAACGAGAATCGTTCCCACATCTCGACGCCGAACAGGCTCGCCAAGGTGGGGGGCTGCCCGAAGAAGGTCCGCTCCGGACGAGTCGGGCGTTCGGCGACGTCGCTCACGCGATCACAGTGCACCTGGACCGGCGCGCGGCGCTACGGCTGCGGCGCAGGTGCACCCGCCTTGTTGTACGAACGGCACGGCGACGCGACCCGATCGCGCGAACGGGCCGTTCGTTCGCAAAGGGTCCGGCGGGCGGAGGAGCGGCGCCGGGCTCAGCCCAGCAGCGGCATGACCTTCTCGCCGAAGTCGTGCACGCCCTTCTCGAAGTCGTCGAAGGTGAACATCATGCCCTTGACCCCGGGCATCCCGGCGACGAGATCGACCTGGCGGGCGATGGTCTCCGGGGAGCCGACGAGCGTCGCCATGTTGAAGTTGACCGCGCCCTCGGGGAGGTTGATCGTCCGGGCGGTGCCGGAGCCGTCGGCGGAGACGTCCTTGCCGCCCTCGTCGGACATGTAACCGAGCGCGCCGGCGTCGGCACCGGCGTTGTAGGAGGCCCACTTGGCCTGGGCCTCCTCGTCGGTGTCGGCCATGATCGCCATGAACAGCGGCAGGGAGCCGACGTCGCGGCCGGCGTCGCGGGCGAACCCTGCGAGACGCTGCGTCGGTTCGCGATAGGTCTCGGGGTCGTTGACGCCCGGATTCAGGATGAAGTTGTAGTCGCCGTACTCGGCGCAGAACCGCATCCCGCGCTCGGACTGCCCCGCGCACACGATGTCGACGTGCGCGGACGGTCGCGGCGAGAGGACGCAGTCCTTCATCGTGAAGAACTGCCCGTCGAGGTCGCAGCGGCCCTTCTCGAAGAGGTCGCGCAGCACGGTCACGTACTCGGTGGAGTAGTCGTAGCGCTGACCGAAGTGCTCGTCGCCGGGCCACAGCCCCATCTGCTCGTACTCGCCCGACGCCCAGCCGGACACGATGTTGATCCCGAAGCGGCCGGGGGCGATGGAGTCGATCGTCGACGCCATGCGCGCCACCAATGCCGGTGGCAGGGTGAGGACGGCCGTCGAGGCGTAGAGCTTGATCCGCTCGGTGACGGCGGCGAGGCCGGCCATGAGCGTGAACGACTCGAGGTTGTGGTCCCAGAACTCGGTCTTCCCACCGAACCCGCGCAGCTTGATCATCGAGAGCGCGAAGGCGAACCCCTGCCGCTCGGCCTCCTGGACGATGCGTCTGTTGAGGTCGAACGTCGGCATGTACTGCGGGGCGTTCTCAGAGATCAGCCAACCGTTGTTGCCGATCGGGATGAAGACTCCGAAGTCCATGTCAGTTGCCTTTCACAGAAGCGCGCAGGGCGGGGACGACTTCCTTGGCGAGCAGCTCGACGGAGCCCAGTGCGTCGGCGACGGGCGTTCCGGCCCAGTCGGTGCGGAAGAGGAAATGGTCGACGCCCAGCTCCCGCCACGGCAGCAGGGCCTCGAGACAGTCGTCGGGCGTACCGATCACGAACCTGTCGTCGGACAGTTCGTCGTAGGCGACGCGGAAGGACTCCTTGTCGGGCATGACCTTGTCCTGGCCCCAGTCCGCGTAGACGGCGTACTTCCTGGCCAGGTGCGGACCGGCGAGCTCCACCGCCTTCTCCCGCGTCGGCGCGCAGAAGATCTCCCGCATCAGGGGCAGCTCGGTCGCCGGTCCGCGCCCGGCGCCTGCCCGTTCCTCGTTGAAGATCTCCAGCTGCCGCCGGACCGTCGTCGCCGTGGCGTGCGGGTTGATCATCCAGGTGTCCGACAGCCGGGCGGCGCGGCGGACGGCCTTGTCGCTGTTGGCGGCCATCCAGATCGGCGGCTTCCCGACGGGCCGCATCGTGGCGCGGACGCCGTCGAGCCGGCACCAGGGCAGGTCGGCGTGGACCTCCTCGCCCGCCCACAGCGCCTCGACGATCCGCAGGTTCTCCTCGAACCGGCGCACGCGGCCCTCGCGCCCGATGCCGAACGCGTCGTACTCGACGTCGCGGTAGCCCAGCCCGACGCCGAAGGTCAGCCGCCCACCGCAGACGATGTCGAGGCCCGCGTAGTTCTCGGCGGTGTCGACGGGGTTGTGCAGCGCGAGGAGGTGGATCCCGATGCCGACGCGCATGTCGCCGGCCTCGGCGGTGAGCCGGGCCAGCCACGGCAGGGGCTGGATGTGTGCGAGCGACTCCGCGAGGTGGTGCTGGCCCGCGAAGACAGAGTCGTAGCCAAGGTCGCGGGTCGCGCGGACCAGGGTCAGCTGCTCGTCGAGGGCAACACGTGGGTCCTTGCCGGGGTCTCGCTGGTGGGACAGGAAGATGCCCGCGGAGCAGCCGTCAGCCACGGACGGCCTCCGCGAAGTCGCGTGCCGAGCCGTCGTCGGTGCCGAGGCCGAGGACGGCGGTCCGGACCCGGTCGGCCACGGCGGAGTCGGTGACCAGCGCCATCGACTCGGCGAACTTGGCGGCGATCTCGTCGTTGGTGAGCGGGCGCTCGTCGTGGCCGCGGTTGACCTGCTCGCGGCGGGTGAGCACACGGCCGTCGGTCAGCTCGATCTCGACGTGGCCGGAGTAGGCGCGCGGGAAGGCGCTCTCCTCGTCGGGGGTGACGGTGACCTTGCGGGCGAGGTCGAGGATCTCCCGGTCGGCCAGCGCCTCGTCGGCCAGCTCGGCCAGCCCGAACCGGCCGCGCGACAACGCCGCGGACACCACGAACGGGAGGCTGAACTTGGCGTCGTAGTCGCTGCGGGGCTCCCATTTCGCCTCGGCCGGCTCGCACACGACCTTCCCCGGCACGGGGTGGATGCGGCAGCGGATCGCGGCGATGTCGCCGACCCGCAGGCCGTGCTCGGCGCGCAGGTCCAGGGCCGCGTCGGCGAACGCGTGGATGAAGTGGCAGATCGGGTAGGGCTTGACGGCCGTGCGCAGCAGCTCCCAGTCGGTTCCGAGGCCGGCGGCGACGGCGCCCGGGTCGGTCTCACGGCCGGCGAGGTGGGTGTTGTACAGCCCGAACCGGCCCTCGTAGACCGCGGGCGGACCGACCCAGCCGAAGCGGGCGAAGCTCGCCGCGGTGATCCCGGACATCGCGGCCCAGCCCGGGTGCTGCCGCTTGGTCCACGACCCGTCCTGCAGGAACTCCATGACCCCCGCGGCCATCGAGCCGACGATGCCCTGTGCGGCGACGAGCCCGTCGGCGTCGAGACCGCCGAGCTTGCCCGCGGCCACCGCCGCCCCGAACGCACCGGCGACACCCGTCGGGTGGTAGCCGACGTCGTGGAACCCGGGTGAACCGCCGATCCCGACGCGCGCCGACACCTCGACGGCGAGCACGTAGGCGGTGAGGAGGTCCTTCGTCGACGCCCCGGCGACGGTCGCCGCCGACAGCGCGGCGGGCAGGGCCGCGGCCGTCACGTGGGTGACGGCGGGGATGTGGGTGTCGTCGAAGTCGAGACCGTGGATCAGCACGCCGTTCAGGACGGCCGCGTCGCGCGGGTCGAGCCGGTCGGACATGCCGATGACGGGATGGTCGCCCTTCGTCAACGCCGACAACGCGTCGCGGGCGACGGCCGGGTAGCTGTAGGCCGTCGAGGCGAACGCGAGCCCGACGGCGTCGAGGACGAGATGACGTGCACGGTCGAGGACCTCGGCCGGGATGTCGGCGTACTCCAACCTCGCGCCGAACTCCGCGACCCGGCCGGACATCGTCGTGCGGACCTGGCTCTCGATGCTCACAGCAGTACCTCCGAGTTGAGTCACGTCAGTCGGGTGTGGTGCCGCTCACGCCCGAACATACGTCGGACGATTTGCGGAGGGAAGGCGTCGCCAGGTGGTGCGCCGTCAGGGACTGGAAGACCCGTGCCGCGTGCAGCGCCACGGCCTCCCCGTGCGGTGGAGCCATGAGCTGTGCCGACACGGGCAGCCCGTCGGGGGCGAAGCCCGTCGGCACGGCGAGACCCGGTGCGCCCGTGAGGTTCCCGAGCATCGTCGAGCGTGACTGCGCCGCGTAGAGCGGGAACTCCTCCCCGTCGACGACGACCGTCGCCTCGGGCAGCCGCGGCGCCGTCGAGGGACACGTCGGGACGAGGACCAGGTCGGCGCGGGCGAAGACGTCGTCGAGCTCGCGCTGCAGCCGGACCCGGAACTGCTGGGCCAGCAGGTAGTCGACGGCGGGCGTCGCGATGCCCTGGCTGATCCGCGACACCAGCACCGGGTCGTACTCCGCCCAGCGGGCGGCGTTGACCCGGTGCACGGTCGCGGCCTCGACCCACACGATCCGGTAGCCGATCGCGAGGACTTCTTCCGCCGACGGGATCGTGGCCTCGACGATCTCCGCGCCGGCCTCGGCGAGGGTCCGTGCGAGGAGGCCGATGCCGTCCCGGACCGCGCCGTCGCACATCTCCGTCAGGTACCCGCCGACGACGGCGACCCGGACGCCACTGAGGTCGTCACCGGGCTCCGGGAGGAAGGGCGGCAACGCGGTCGCGCGAGGGTCGACCCCGTCCGGTCCGCGCAGCAGACCGAACAGCAGCTCGACGTCGCGGGCGCTGCGGCACAAGGGGCCGACGGTCTCGGCGGTCCACGACAGCGGGACGACGCCGGTCCGCGGGATCGCCCCGCTCGTCGGCTTGAGCCCGGTGAGCCCGCACCAGGCCGACGGCAGCCGCACCGAGCCGCCGACGTCGGTGCCCAGCCCGAACGGCACCGCCCGCGCCGCGACCGACGCCGCCGTCCCCATCGACGAGCCGCCCGCCCATCGCGTGGGGTCCCACGGGTTGCGGGTCGTGCCGAACCGCGGCGGGTTCGGGCCGCCGACGGCGAACTCCGTCGTCGTGTCCTTGCTGACGGCGATCGCCCCCGCCGCCTCCAGCCGGCGCACGACCTCGGCGCTGCGGGCCTTGGGCGCGTCGTCGGACACCCAGGAGCCGCCGGTCGTCGGCACGCCCTCGACGTCGATGACGTCCTTCACCGCGAACGGGACGCCCTCCAACGGGCGGGCGGTGCCGTCGGCCCAGTGCCGGGCGGACTCCTCGGCGGCGGCGTGGGCGCGGTCGTCGAGGAAGGCGATCGTGGTGTTCAGCGCGTCGTGGACGACCCGGAGCCGCGCGAGCGAGTCGGCGACGACCGACCGCGGATCCGCCCCTGCGCGGTAGGAGTCCAGCAGGTCGTGGGTGTCACCGTTCATCGCGCGCGCAGCCACGCGTCGCCGTGCGCGGGGTCGACGGGCCAGCCGTCGTCCAGCGGCGGGTCGGCGCGCAGCCGGGCCGCGGCGGGCTCGGCCGCCTCCACCGCCGCGACCATGTCGGCGACCTGCGCGTCGTCGAGGTGGTAGCCGAGACGCTCGGCGAGCTCCGCCGGGGTCACCTGATCACGGCCTTGCCCGCCAGCAACGACTTCGCCACGACCGTGCGCAGCACGTCGTTGGTGCCCTCACCGATCGACATCAACGGGGCATCCCGGTAGAGCCGCTCCACCTCGAACTCGGTGGAGTAGCCATACCCGCCGTGGATGCGCATGGCGTCCATCGCGCATGACAGCGCCGCCTCCGACGCCGCGATCTTCGCCATCCCCGACTCGGTGTCCATCCGAACACCCTCATCCATCCGCGACGCCGCCCAGTACGTCATCAACCGCGCCGACTGCAGCGCCACCGCCATCTCCGCCAGCCGCAGCTGGATCGCCTGGAAATCCCCGATCGGCCCGCCGAACGCGGTCCGCTCCCGCGCATACGACAACGCTTCGTCATAAGCCCGCTGCGCGACCCCGACACTGCGGGCCGCGATGTTGATCCGCCCGGTCTCCAGCGCCGACAGCGCCTGCTGCAGCCCGCGGCCCTCGACCCCACCGAGGAGCTGGGACGCCGGGACCCGCACATCGGTGAGCACCACCTCGCACGACTCGGTGCCCTTGTAGCCGAGCTTGCCGATGTCCGCGGTCACCTCGAAACCCTCCGACGAGGCCTCCACCAGCAGGATCGACATCCCCCGGTGCGCGGGCGACGCCGCCGGGTCGGTCTTCACCAGCACCGGCAGCGGATCGGCATGACGCGCGTTCGTGATCCACATCTTGGTGCCGTTGACGATGTAGTCCGCGTCATCACCGCCACCGTCTCTCTTGGCGACGGTCGTGATGCCCTGCAGGTCCGTACCCGCACCGGGCTCGGTCAGCGCGATCCCCGTGCGCCGCTCCCCCGTCGCCAGCTCCGGCAGGTAGCGGCGTTTCTGCTCCTCCGTGCCGTGATGGGCCAGCATCCAACTCGACACCGAATGACTGCCCAAAATGCCGGCGACGCCCATCCAGCCCCGCGAGATCTCCTCGAACGTCAACGCGAAGCTCACGTTGTCCGCACCCAGGCCGCCGTACTCCTCCGGGATGACCAACCCGAACAGCCCCAGATCGCGCATCCCGGCGACGATCTCCGTCGGGTAGCGGCCCTCGCGTTCCCACTCCCGCGCGACCGGCACGATCTCCCGGTCCACGAACTCACGCAACGTCTGCCGGAACAGCCGCTGCTCGTCGTTGAGCCCGAAATCCATCTCAGTTGCCTCCTGGGGGTGCCTGATGGATCGCCGTCGATGGGACTCGGTGATCCGGGCGGCTCCTGGCAAGGCGGAGCCGGGCCCGAATACCGGGTCGTACTTGGGCCCGGCGACAACGCCGCCAGGGGCCGTCCGGGCGCCGAGACCGCGGCGAGCGATCCATCAGGGACCCCCTAGTGCGCCGGACCGGCGCAGCGCCGCGATCCGGTCGTCGTCGTAACCGAGGCCGCGCAGCACCGCATCGGTGTGCTCACCCATCGCCGGGGCCGCGCGAGTCGGGACACGATCCTCACCCGGCGCACCCACCCGCACCGCCGAGCGCAGCGACCGCACCGTCCCGAACC
>NZ_JBFWOY010000019.1:0-139548 GCF_050250275.1 Pseudonocardia sp. | reverse complement strand
CAGAACGCGCACGCCGCAAGGCGCTGCCAGCATGGCTGCACCACTACAACCATCACCGGCCTCACACCGCGCTCGGTAACCAGCCCCCGATCACCCGCTGCACCAACGTCACCGAGCAGTACAACTACCTGCTGCCGACGGTCTTCCACTCGGTGCAGTCCGACGAGTCGCGGCACATCTCCAACGGCTACGCCACCCTGCTCATGGCGCTGTCGGACGAGGACAACCGCCAGCTGCTCGAGCGCGACCTGCGCTACGCGTGGTGGAACAACCACCGCGTCGTCGACGCCGCCATCGGTACCTTCATCGAGTACGGCACGAAGGACCGCCGCAAGGACCGCGAGTCCTACGCGGAGATGTGGCGCCGCTGGATCTACGACGACTACTACCGTGCGTACCTGATCCCGCTCGAGAAGTACGGCCTGGTCATCCCGCACGACTTGATCGAAGAGTCGTGGAAGCAGATCTGGGAGAAGGGCTACGTCCACGAGGTCGCGCAGTTCTTCGCCACCGGTTGGCTCGCCAACTACTGGCGTATCGACGGCATGACCGACGAGGACTTCGAGTGGTTCGAGTACAAGTACCCGGGCTGGTACGACAAGTACGGCAAGTGGTGGGAGAACTACAACCGCCTCGCCGTTCCGAACGGGCACAACCCGATCGTCTTCGAGGACGTGGACTACGTCTACCCGGCCCGCTGCTGGACCTGCATGGTCCCGTGTCTGGTCCGTGAGGACATGGTCATGGCCGACGTCGACGGGGTCACCCGTACGTACTGCCACGAGGTCTGCCGCTGGACGGACGTCGAGGCCTTCCGCCCGACGTACCAGGGGCGCGAGACCCCGAACATGGGTCGCCTGGTCGGCCACCGCGAGTGGGAGACCCTGTACCACGGCTGGAACTGGGCCGATGTCGTTTCCGACATGGGCTTCGTTCGGGACGACGGCAAGACGATGACGGCCCAGCCGCATCTGAACCTCGACCCCAGCAAGATGTGGACTCTGGACCACATGCGTCGTTGTCCTCCGCTGGGCAGCCCGAACGTGCTGCTCAACGAGATGGACGACGCCGGTAAGGCGGCGTTCCACGCCGACTACATCCGTCAGGGCCCCGCCGGACGACCGGCACCTGAGAACGCCTGAGCGCGGGTCAGGTGAGGGGGAAGGGCCGGCGGCGCCACCGTCGGCCCTTCCTCTGCCAGGCCGTGTTCAGTACATGTAGCTGGTCGACCGGTAAAGGAAGTCATGGGTAACAAGCACATCGTGCGGTTCGAGCCGGTGGGCATCGAGATCGAGGTCGACGAGGACCAGAACATCCTTCGTGCCGCCGCCGAGCAGGGCGTCCAGCTCATGCACGGCTGCAAGGAAGGTCAGTGCGCCGCCTGCAAGTCCTTCGTGCTCGAGGGCGAGGACATCGACTACGACTCGTACTCGACGTTCGCGCTCCCGGACTACGAGAAGGAGGAGGGCCAGACCCTCCTGTGCCGGGCCCACGCGTACGAGGATCTGGTGATCGAGCTCCTCAACTACGACGAGGAGATCATCCGGAGTGGACTGCCGCTGAAGAAGGGCGTCGCGGAGGTGGTCTCCAACGAGGCCGTCACCCACGACATGCGGCATCTCGTGCTCAAGCTCATCGAGCCCGAGGAGATCAAGTTCTTCCCCGGGCAGTACCTCGACATCATGGTGCCCGGTACCGAGGAGAGCCGCTCGTTCTCCATGGCCAACGTTCCGGGCCGCGAGGGACACTTCGAGTTCGTCATCAAGATCTACCCCGACGGGCTGTTCTCGGAGTTCCTCGCAACAAAGGTCTCGGTCGGCGACCGGCTCGACGTCGAGGGTCCCTTCGGGACCTTCACGTTGCGCGAAAGCCGCTCCTCGCCGCTGATCTTCGTCGGTGGCGGGGCGGGGCTGGCTCCGGTTCTGGGTCTGCTGCGTTCGATGGCGGATCGTGGGGTCGAGCGTGAGGCCGTCTTCTACTACGGGGCTCGTGGGCAGCGGGACCTGTGTTTCGAGAAGGATCTTCGGGAGCTCGAGGACCGACTCCCGAACTTCCGGTACGTCCCAGCCTTGTCGGAGCCGGCGGACGGCGACGACTGGAACGGCGAGGTCGGGCTGATCACCGATGTGGTGAAGCGGCTCGAGTCGAGCCTGTCCGGGCGGGACGCCTATGTCTGTGGACCGCCGCCGATGGTGGACGCGGCGATCCCGGTGCTCGAGGCACTCGGCGTGCCCGAGCAGAACATCTTCTACGACAAGTTCACCACCACCGGTGAACAAGGAGGCGAGGACGGCCAATGACGACCACTCAACGTCCGGAACGCAGTGTTCCGAAGCCTACTTTCACCGACGCCGAGGCCGGCGCTCAGGAATTCCCCGACTCCAGCGCGAGCGCGCGTCGCTACAACTACTACAAGCCTGCGAAGCGCAAGCAGACGCACTACGAGGACGTCACTGTTGACGTCCAGCCGGACCCGCGGCACTACCTCTCCCAGGGGTGGATCTACGGGTTCGCTGACGGCTCCCGCGGCTACCCGCTGACCTGGACGAAGCTGAAGGCCTGGGGCGTCGACGAGCCGGAGCCCGAGCGCGGCCCTGGCTCCGGCGGGCGTCACGTCGCGGACTGGCCGGCCCACGGCTGGCACGAGTTCCGTGACCCCAACGAAGAATGGGAGATGACGTTCTACCGTTACAACGCGAACGTCGTCCGCCAGGTCAACCAGAACATCGAGAACGCCCGGGTCGCCAAGGCGTTCGACCAGTGGACCCCCAACTGGGTCCAGTTCGTCGAGCGCAACGTCGGCGCGTGGATGCACGTCGAGCACATCCTCGGTCTGTACGTGTTCGCTGCGTGCAACCGGTCGGCGCCGACCAACATGCACAACACCGCCATCGCGGTGAACAGCATGCACAAGATCCGGTTCGCCCAGGACCTCGCGCTCTACAACCTGACCCTGAGCGAGGAGGTCGAGGGCTTCGACGGCACCGCGCACCTCGACGCCTGGAACAACGACGAGGCGTGGCAGGGCGTCCGCAAGGTGACCGAGGCGCTCACGGCTGTCGACGACGACTGGGGCGAGATGATGTTCGCCGCGAACGTCGTCTTCGAGCCGCTGCTCGGTGAGCTGTTCCGGTCGAACCTGGTCATGCAGGCTGCGGCCGGCAATGGCGACTTCGTGACCCCGACGGTGATGGGTGCCGCCGAGTACGACTTCGCCCAGCGCGACCTGCGCTGGACCCAGGCCTGCTTCGGTCCGCTCACGCAGGACCGTGAGTTCGCCGACCACAACAAGGCGCTCATGCAGGGCTGGCTGTCGCACTGGGTGCCGCAGGCGCTCGAGGCGGCTCGCACCCTGCAGCCGATCTGGTCGCTGCCCGACGCCAAGCCCCCGCGTTTCGAGGACAGCCTCGACCGCGCCAAGAACCGGTTCGCCGGAATCGTCTCCGACCTCGGACTGGAAGCCCCGAAGGAGCTGAACCTGTGACCAGTTTCAAGACCGCAGAAAGCCCGTTCAAGGCCGACAACACCGCGTCCGGTAAGGCCGGCGTCACCCTGATGAACAACCAGGTCGGGGTCGTCGTCGCGGACGTCATGTCGAAGCAGGAGAACGTCACCGTGACGCAGCTCCCTTCGATGATCCGGGTCGACTGCGTGGGCCGGATGGACTTCGTCTACGACGAGATCTCCGAGGCGCTCGGCGAGGAGCCCGGCTTCTACGACGCCGCCGAGTTCGAAGAGAACATGTCCACGCACTACGGCAAGATGATCCACATGGATGACCGGACCGTCATGTTCGGCAACCTGGAGGAAGCGGCCGAGTTCATCGGCGACATGCTCCCGCCCGAGGTCTCGCGCTAGTCGCGAATCGGGACCTCTCCCCGTCCCCGGGTCGCCGACCGCGCACGCCGGTGCGGCCGGCGACCCGGGCCGCGTCACCCCGCTCTACCCACCCGCGCAGCTGTAGAGATTTTGAGTCCAGGAGGGCCTCGTGGCCAAGGAACTGAAGTTCGGACAGGAAGCTCGCGACCTGCTGAAGGCAGGCGTCGACCAACTCGCCGAGGCCGTGAAGTCCACGTTGGGTCCCAAGGGTCGCAACGTCATTCTGGAGAAGATCACCGGGACGCCCGAGGTCACCAACGACGGTGTGACCATTGCGCGCGAGATCTACCTGCGTGACCCGTTCGAGAACATGGGCGCGCAGATCCTCAAGGAAGCCGCGATCAAGACCAACGACATCGTCGGCGACGGTACGACGACGGCGACGGTCATGGCGCAGGCCATCGTCCGCGAGGGCATGAAGGCTATCACCGCGGGTGGTAACCCCGTGCTGGTCAAGCGCGGCATCGACATGGCCGTCGCGGCGATCGTGGAGCACCTGGCGCGGGTCGCGCACCCGGTCGACAGCCTCGAGCACCTGTCGCGCGTCGCGGCCATCTCCGCCAACGACGACGACTCGATCGGCACGGTCATCGCGAAGACGCTCTACACCGTCGGCGACGACGGCGTGATCTCGGTCGACGACGGCAATGTCCTCGGCCTGGAGGTCAACTTCGTCGAGGACTTCGAGTTCGACAACGGCTACATCTCGCCGTACCTGGTGACCAACCCGGGTGAGATGCTCGCCGTCCTCGACGACCCGTACATCCTGCTGTCGGCGGAGAAGATCACCGACGTCCGCCAGCTGATGCCGATGCTCGAGCGCGTCATGCGCGACCCGAAGCCGCTGGTCATCGTGGCCGAGAAGGTCGAGGGCACGGCCCTCCAGATGCTGGTGCACAACCACGTCAACGGCCACCTCAAGGTCACCGCCATCCAGGCCCCCGGCTTCGGTGAGAAGCGCGTGCACCTGCTGGAGGACATGGCCGCGCTGACCGGCGCGAAGGTCCACTCCAAGGCGTCGTCGTTCTCGCTCGAGCAGATCGGCCTGGAGCACCTCGGCCGTGCCACGCAGGTCCGCGCCGACAACGAGAACACCGCGATCATCGGCGGCCAGGGCGCCAAGGAGTCGGTCGAGCGCCGGCTCTCGCAGCTGCGCGCCGAGCTGTCGCGCGCCACGATCGGCACCGACGAGGACTGGCTGTCCGACCGCATCGCCCGGCTGTCCGGCAAGGCGGCGATCATCTCCGTCGGCGCGCCGACGAACGCCGAGCTCAAGGAGATCCGCCACCGCGTCGACGACTCGCTGCAGGCCACGCGGGCCGCGATGGCCGAGGGCATCGTCGCGGGCGGTGGGTCGGCGCTGCTGCACTCCGAGTCCGTCCTCGACGGCCTGTCGGTGACCGGTGACTACCAGATCGGTGTCGAGATCGTGCGGCGCGCGCTCACCGAGCCGGTGCACCTCATCGCCACGAACGCCGGCTACGAGGGTGCCGACGTCGTCAAGCAGGTCACCGACCTCGGGGTCGACGAGGGCTTCGACGCACTCGAGGGCCGCTACGGCAACATGATCGAGATGGGCATCATCGACCCGCTCCGGGTCGTGCGCTCGGCGCTGCAGAACGGCGCCTCGGTCGCGGGCCTGATCCTCACCACCAACTCCCTGGTGGCCGAGGAGCAGACGCCGTGGAACAAGGCGCTGATGACCGAGTACGGCCCCCTCGACGACGGCATCCCGCAGCCCTCGCCCGACTCCAGCACCCCGCAGTCCCTGGGCCTCGGTCCGTCGATGGGCTGACGCCTGATGCGCTGACCCGCCCCGATCCGCCCCGGTGCCCGGCACCGGGGCGGAAGGGGCGCGAGGTGAGAACCGAGCGGCGGGGAGGAGACCACACGATGTACCGCAGCGCGACCGCCGACTTCATGGTCGTCGACGCCCAGGTGCACGCGTGGGACGGGAGCCCCTCCAACCAGGCGGGTCCCTCCGGGGAGGCCTATGTCGCCGAGCTCTACCGGCGGCACCGGCTCCTCGACCGCCAGCCCAACGCCGTCGATGCCGACGAGTTCGCCCGCGTCACCAGCGACGGCCTGCGTGCCGACGTCATCGGCGGGCACGTCGACCGGGCGGTGCTGCAACCGCTCACGCTCGACGACCTGTTCGTCCTCGGGTTCAGCCCGACGGCCTGGCACGCCGAGCTCGCCGAGGAGTTCCCGGGGCGGTTCGTGCTCGCAGGCGAGGTCGACCCGGCGCTGGGTTCGGCGGGCGCGCGGGGCCTCGCGGCCCGGGTCCGCAACGCCGACCTGCGCGGCCTGCACCTCGCACCCGCCCACCGCCCCGGCGCGCGGATCCCGTTGGGGGAGCCGTGGCTGCGCCGGGTCCTGGCGCGCGCCGAGCAGTCGGGCGCGACCGTCGTCCACCTCGGGGTCGGCCCGTCGACACCGTCCTGGCCGGGGGTGCCCGGCTGGGCCATCCCGCGACGCGCCGACGTCGCCGCCGCGGCCGCCCGCCCGCGCCGCTGGCCCGACTGGGCCCACCCCGTCCGCGCCGGGTCGGCGCTGCCGGTTCGTTCGCCCGACCGGTCGGCGGGCCAGGGCGGGTTCGATCCCACCCAGCTGCGCGACCTGGCCGCCGCACTGCCACGGGTGCAGTTCGTCCTCGGTGCCGCGTGCATGCCGACGGCGAGCCTGTGCCGGCTGGCGCGGCTGCCCAACGTGCACGTCCTGCTCACCGAGCTGCTCGCGGGACTGCGGCTGCACCGGGTGGAGGCCGCCCGCGCGTTCGGTTCGCTGCTGGAGGCGTTCGGGGTGCACCGCATGCTGTTCGGCAGCGGGTATCCGCTGATCCGGCCCGCCCGGCTGGTGCGCGAGCTCGTCGAGTTCCGGTTCCCCGCCGAGCTGTGTGACCGGTACGCCGATCTCGACGACATGGGCCGCCACGCCATCCTCGGTGGCAACGCCGCCCGCCTCTACCGGATCCCGTTGCCCGCGGGTGCCGTGGCGGCCGCGCCGGCCGCGTTGCGCCCCGGCGCCGGTTCCTGACGGACTTCTTCCCGATCGGACGTGTGGGCCGGGGCCGAACGGGGTAGCCCTCCGCGGTGCCGCTCGGCCGAGTGGCGTCCGGCCGTCGAACAGGTCCGGCTCCGTCGCCCCGTGGCGCCCCGGTCTGCTCCCGGTTGCGGGTGACAGTCGCCGTCCGTCGGTGGCTCTCGGGAGGTGGGGCATGACCACGACCGGCGCGCAGCAGACGCAGGACGGTCCCGAACACAGCGAGATACCGGAGGCGACCGTCCGCAAGGCGGTCGGCGCCGCGGCGATGGGCAACCTCGTCGAGTGGTTCGACTACGGCATCTACAGCTATGTGACCGTCTACATCGCGGCGAGCATCCTCGGCGGCGACGACAGCTCCAACGTCGGTCTCGTACTGGCCCTGTTCGCGGTGGCCTACCTGGTCCGCCCGTTCGGCGGGATCGTGCTCGGCCCCCTCGGCGACCGCATCGGGCGCAAGAAGGTCCTGGCGATGACGATCGTCACGATGTCGGGCGCCAGCTTCCTGCTCGGCTG
Source organism: Pseudonocardia sp. (assembly GCF_050250275.1). Lineage (GTDB taxonomy): Bacteria > Actinomycetota > Actinomycetes > Mycobacteriales > Pseudonocardiaceae > Pseudonocardia. Next base: position 132,111 of record NZ_JBFWOY010000019.1, on the reverse strand, counting down.
CCTGCCGACGTTCTCCGTCGCCGGGTGGGGCGCGCCCGTCCTGCTGATCCTGATCCGGCTGGTCCAGGGGTTCGCGACAGGCGGTGAGTACGGCGGGGCCGCCGCGTTCATCGCGGAGTACGCCCCCGACAAGAAGCGCGGCTTCTACTGCAGCTTCCTGGAGTTCGGCACCACCGGCGGGTTCGTCCTGGCCGCCGGGATGGTCACGATCCTCGAGGTGACGCTGTCCGACGCCGCGATGCACGCCTGGGGCTGGCGCATCCCGTTCCTGGTGGCCGGCCCGCTCGGCCTGATCGGGCTGTGGCTGCGGTCGAAGCTGGAGGACACCCCGGCGTTCAGGGCGCTGGAGGCGAAGGCCGAGGTCTCGGACTCGCCGCTCAAGGACGTGCTCACCAAGCACTGGCGCCCGATCATGGTGTGCATCGGCCTGGTGCTGTTCTACAACGTCGCCGTCTACACGGTGCTGTTCTACATGCCCACCTACCTGCAGACGACGCTGGAGCTCGAGGCGACGCCCGCCCTGCTCTACGTGCTCGGCATGATGCTGGTGATCATGTTCGTGATCATCCCGGTCGGTGCGCTGTCCGACCGGATCGGCCGGAAGCCGCTGATCGTGACGTCGTGCATCGGGTTCATCCTGCTGTCGTACCCGGCGTTCCTGCTGCTGGACTCGTCGACCGTGTGGGGCACGGTCCTCGGCCTCGTGATCCTCGCGCTGCTGCTGGTGATGCTGCTCGGCACCATGTCGGCCACGCTGCCCGCGCTGTTCGACACCGAGGTGCGCTACGGCGGCTTCTCCATCGGCTACAACATCTCGACGTCGATCTTCGGTGGTACGGCGCCCGCGATCCTCGCCTGGCTCGTGACCGCGACCGGGAACAACGCCTTCCCCGGGGTCTACCTCGCGGTGGCGTCGGTGATCTCGCTGGCGGCGGTGTTCGTCGTCAAGGAGAGCGCGGGCAAGCCGCTGCCCGGTGCGGTCCAGACGTCGGTGTCGTCGACCGTCTGACCCCGCCCACGAGGGATGCGCGCGTCGCCCGTGAGGGTGCGGGCGACCTCCTGGGGGACGTCGGCGCAGCGGACCATCGCGCCGTCGACGAGCAGCGGGCGGCGCGCCGGGGTGTTGCCCACGTAGGCGTGGACCTCGGGTACCAGGGTGCCGTCCTCGGTACGGACCTCGCCCGTGCCGAGCCGGGCCAGCCGGTAGCGGCCGTCGCCGTCGGGGGAGGCGCCCTCGCACACGTCGAGGACCGCGACCTGCGCGCGGGTCGCCAGCCACACCACGTGCTCCTCGACGACGCCCGGTGCGGCGGCCAGCACCGCCGGCCGCGCCCCGTCGCGGGCGCGCAGCCCGTGCGCCCACACCGCGGCCAGCCCGGTCGTGCGTACCCGCAGCACGACGACCGGCTCGGGGCCGAGGCCCAGCGCCGACCGCAGCCAGCTGATCTTCGACGGGTTCCGGTTCGACCCGTAGGCCAGCACCGGTGTCCGTACCGACGACGGCGGCGCACCGCGTGCGACGAGCCAGCTGTCGAGCGGCTCGCCCCGGACCAGGCCCCCGACCAGCCAGAAGCCAGTCCGCTCGACGTGCACGAACGACGTCGGTGGGACGGCCCCGGGGTAGGGGTCGGCGGGAAATCTCTCGTCTGCGAAATCGCCGCCCATCACCGGGAGCCTAGGCTGTTCCGGTGTTGCCCCCCACGATCTCCTGGGCGGACGGCCGGATCGAGATGCTCGACCAGACCGCTCTGCCACGCCTGCGCACCGTCTCGGTGACGACGGTCGACGAGCTGGTCGACGCCATCCGGCGCCTCGTCGTCCGCGGCGCCCCTGCGCTGGGGGTGGCGGGCGCGCTGGGGGTGGCGCTCGCCGCGCGCACCCTCGACGGCGACGCCCTCGCCGACGCCGCGGCCCGCATCGGCGGTGCGCGGCCCACCGCGGTCAACCTGTCGGTCGGCGTCCGCCGCGCGCTCGCCGTCGCCGACCAGGGCCCGGACGCCGTCCTCGCCGAGGCCGTCGCCGTCCGCGACGAGGACATCGCCGCGTGCCACGCCATCGGTGACCGCGGCGCGACGCTGCTGCGCGAACTGTGTGGGGCCGAGCCGCTGCGGCTGCACACCCATTGCAACGCAGGGGCTCTGGCCTGCGTGGAGTGGGGCACCGCCCTCGGTGTGGTCCGGTCGTTGCACGCCGACGGCCGCGTCGCCCACGTCGTCGCCGACGAGACCCGCCCGCTGCTGCAGGGCGCCCGCATCACCGCCGTCGAGCTGTCCTCGATCGGGGTCGCGCACCGGATCGTCGTCGACGGGGCGGGTCCGTCGATCATCGCCCGCGGGCTCGTCGACGCCGTCGTCGTCGGTGCGGACCGCATCGCCGCCAACGGTGACGTCGCCAACAAGATCGGCACGTACCCGCTCGCGCTGGCCGCCGCCCGCGCCGGGATCCCGTTCGTCGTCGCGGCGCCGGAGTCGACCGTCGACGCCGCGACGCCGGACGGTGACGCCATCGAGATCGAGGAGCGCGACCCCGCCGAGGTGCTCGGCACCGGGACCGTCCTGAAGTCGACGCAGGCCTGGAACCCGGCGTTCGACGTCACCCCGCACGACCTCGTCACCGCCGTCGTCACCGAGCAACGAACCTGGCGGCCCGCCCCGTGAGGACGGGACTGCACAGCGTCACGTTCTGGCTGCTGCTCGTCGCGACGGTGCTGGCGTTCGGCGGCTACTCGCTGCTGCTGCCGATCGTCCCGCTGTGGGTGACCGAGGGCGGTTCGGGCCCGTTCGGTGCGGGCGTCACGACCGGTGTGCTCATGGCCGTCACCGTCGCGACCCAGTTCGCCGTCCCGTGGATGCTGCGCCGGATCGGGCACCGCTGGGTGCTGGTCGTCGGCATGGTGTTCATGGGGGCGCCGGCGCCGCTGCTCGCGCTGTCGTCCGAGCTGGCGCCGGTGCTCGCCGTGACGACGTTGCGGGGTGTCGGGTTCGGGATGGTCACCGTGGCGGGCAGTGCCCTCGTCGCCGAGCTCCTCGACCCTGCCGAGCACAGCCGCGGCGCGAGCCGGTTCGGGCTGGCCGTCGGCCTGCCCCTGCTGGTCCTGCTGCCGACGGGGGTCGCGGTCGTCGAGTGGATCGGGTTCACCGCGGTGTTCGTCGGCGGCACGATCCCGCTGTTCGGCGCCGTGCTGATGCTCGTCCTGCGCCTCGACCGGCCGGGGCGGGCCGTCGCGGTGGCCGATCCCGACGTGGCGACCGCCGGCATCGTCGCCACCGGGTCCGCGACGGTGCCCGACTCGCCGGGGTGGCGCGGGGAGCGCGGCCCGCTGCTGGCGATGCTCGCCTGCGCGACCGCCCAGGGCGGGCTCATCACGTTCCTGCCGGTCACCGGTTCCGCGGCGGCCGCGACCGCGGCCCTGTTCGCAACGGCCGCCGGTTCACTCGGCGGACGATTCCTGGCCGGCGAGCTGGTGGTCCGTCACGACGTCGGCGGCCGGTTGCTGGTCCCCGGGGTGCTCATCGCTGCGGCCGGGATGGCGGCCGAGGTCGTCGCGTCGCTGCTGACCGCCGGGGGCGCGGCGGCGCTGGTCGTGGGTGCGCTGCTCGTGGGGTTCGGGTTCGGCATGGTGCAGAACGACTCGCTGGTGCAGCTGTTCGCCCTCGGCGGCCGGGCGCGGTACGGCCGGGCGAGCGCCCTGTGGAACGCCGCGTTCGACTCCGGGTTCGGCGTCGGCGCCGTGGGGCTCGGCGCGATCGCCGGCCCGTTCGGCTTCGCCGCCGCCCATGGCGCCGGTGCCGCGTTCCTCCTGATCGTCGCGCCGTTCACCCGTCGGCTCCGGTCGGGGGTCGCTCGTCAGGGTGGATGACGGGCGACGGAGCCTCGACCTGGGCTTTCGCTTCGTACCGTGATCACGTGACTCCACGTGACCTGGCTTCGGCGCTCGCCGCCCGGCTCGACGACGTCGTCCCCGCCGGGCTGCACGTACGCGCTGACGGTGCGCGGGTCGTGGTGCTGCGCGGCGATGCGGTCATCGGCGGGTCGGCCGCACCGCGGCTGCTCGACGGTGACCCGGGCGACCGGCAGGTCGCCACGGCGGCCTACGCGACGATCACCGTCGTGCAGGAGGTCGTGGCGCACAGCCTGGCGTCGCCGTGGCCGGCCCGCACGGGCGACCGCCCGGTCCCGCAGGCGCGGCTCGACGGCCGCTTGCTGCGCGCCTGGTACGGCCCGACCGAGCGACCGGTCCTGGCCCTCGACCCCGTCCCGGTGCGCTGACGGGCGCGAACCGGTCGGCGGTCACGACGGCGTCGGGATCGTCGCGCGGCCGCGAGAAGAAGGACGTGGGGTCAGGGTCGTGAGTGGCGATGGCCGCGACAGCGACCATCGCCACCCGCCGGGTCAGTGACCCCGGCTGATCCACTCCTCGAGGTGCGGCAGCTCGGCGCCGATCGTCGTCGAGTCGCCGTGCCCGGTGCGCACCACCGTGTCGCCGGGCAGCGTCAGCAGCCGGCCGCGGATCGAGTCGATGATCGTGTCGAACGACGAGAACGACCGTCCCGTCGCCCCCGGGCCGCCGCTGAACAGGGTGTCGCCGGTGAACAGCGTGCCGAGGTCCTCGGCGTAGAGGCACGTCGAGCCGGGGGAGTGGCCCGGCGTCGTGATCGCCCGCAGGCTCACCCCACCCGCCTCGATGACGTCGCCGTCGTGCAGCTCGCGGTCGGGTTTGCGGTCCGGCCACGTCATGTCCCACAACGGCGCCTCGGCCGGGGCCAGCAGGATCGGCGCGTCGAACCGGTCGGCGAGGTGGGGCGCCTGGTTGACGTGGTCGTCGTGGGCGTGCGTGCACACCACGGCGACGACGCGGCGGCCCGCGACCGCCTCCGCGATCTTCTCCAGGTCGTGCGCCGCGTCGACGACGATCACCTCGTTCTCGTCGCCCACCACCCAGACGTTGTTGTCGACCTCCCACGTACCCCCGTCGAGGGAGAACGTGCCGGAGGTGACGACGTGGTCGACCGGGCCCGACGGCGGCATCAGAGGACCACCACCGAGCGGAGGACCTCGCCGCGTTCCATGCGGTGGAAGGCCTCCTCGACGGCGTCGAGGCCGATCTCCTCGGAGACGAACTTGTCCAGCGGGAGCCGGCCCTGCAGGTACAGGTCGATGAGCATGGGGAAGTCGCGGGAGGGCAGGCAGTCGCCGTACCAGGAGGACTTGGTGGCGCCACCGCGGCCGAAGATCTCGATCATCGGGATGTCGAAGGTCATGTCGGGGGTGGGGACGCCGACGAGGACGGCGGTGCCGGCGAGGTCGCGGGCGAAGAACGCCTGCTTCAACGTTTCGGGGCGCCCGACGGCGTCGACGACGACGTCGGCGCCGTTGCCCCCGGTGAGTTCCTTGATGGCCTCGACGGCGTCGACGTCGCGGGAGTTGACGGTGTGGGTGGCGCCGAAGCCCTTGGCCCATTCCAGCTTGGTGGGGTCGACGTCGACGGCGATGATGGTGGTGGCGCCGACGAGGTGGGCGCCGGCGATGGCGGCGTTGCCGACGCCGCCGCAGCCGATGACGGCGATGGAGTCGCCGCGGCCGACGCCGCCGGTGTTGATGGCGGCGCCGATGCCGGCCATGACGCCGCAGCCGAGCAGCCCGGCGGCGGCGGGGCGGGCGGAGGGGTCGACCTTGGTGCACTGGCCGGCGGCGACGAGGGTTTTCTCGGCGAAGGCGCCGATGCCCAGGGCGGGGGAGAGTTCGGTGCCGTCGGCGAGGGTCATCTTCTGGGTGGCGTTGTGGGTGTTGAAGCAGTACTGCGGTTTGCCCTTGCGGCAGGAGCGGCACTGGCCGCAGACGGCGCGCCAGTTGAGGATGACGAAGTCGCCGGGGGCGAGGTCGGTGACGCCGTCGCCGACGGACTCGACGATGCCGGCGGCTTCGTGGCCGAGCAGGAAGGGGAAGTCGTCGTTGATGCCGCCTTCGCGGTAGTGCAGGTCGGTGTGGCAGACCCCGCAGGCCTGGATCGTGACGACGGCTTCGCCGGGGCCGGGGTCGGGGACGGTGATCGTCTCGATGGTGACGGGGGCGCCCTTGCTGTGGGCGACGACCGCGCGGACCTGTTGCGACATGGCTTCTGCTCCCTGGGCTCGGCGTCGAGGGCGGGGCCTACCCGCGATTCGTGCAGAGCCTTTCATGTCCGGCGCGGCACCCGCGGGTTAGGTTCCGGAGGTGATCGAACGAGTCGACGACGACGGGATCGCGATCCTGACCATGGCCCACGGGCCGGTCAACGCGATGGACATCGAACTGTGCGAGGGCATCGCGGAGACCTTCCGCGGGCTCGTGAGCGACCCTGCCCGAGCCGTGGTGCTCACCGCGGGCGGCAGCTCGTTCTCCGCGGGTGTGGACCTCAAGCGGTTCCTCGACGGCGGGGCGGCGTACGTCGAACGTTTCCTGCCCGCCCTCGCCGGCTGCTTCCGCGCCGTGTTCGACCTGCCCAAGCCGGTCGTCGTCGCCGTCAACGGGCACGCCATCGCCGGCGGATGCGTCCTCGCCGCGTGCGCCGACGTCGTCCTCATGGCCGAGGGCAAGGGCCGCATCGGTGTCCCCGAGCTGAAGGTCGGCGTGCCGTTCCCGCGGATCGCGCTGGAGGCCATGCGGATCGCGGTCGGTGAGGTGGGGGCCCGGCGGATGGTGCTGGGCGCAGCCACCTACCGACCCGCCGAGGCCCACGCCCTCGGTCTGGTCGACGAGGTCGTCGAGCCGGATGCGTTGCGCGCCGAGGCGGTCACCGCGGCCCGGGGGCTGGCGGCCGACGTCCCGCCCGACACGTTCGCCGCCACCAAGGCCGCGTTGCGCCGGGAGGCCGCCGACCGCGCCGACCGGTACTCCGCCGACGACGAGGTCGCCGTCCGGCTCTGGAGCCGTCGCGCCACCGACGGCTGGGTCGCCGACTACCTGGAGCGCGTCACCAAGCGCTGACCCGGGGCCGTGCCGCACGCACCCACGCGGACACCCGGGTGTGAATGCAGGCGGCCGCTTCAGCGATCATCGCCCATCCGGTGGGCCCGGGCCGCTAGCGTCTGGAGGCATGGGATCACCGGCGGTCGGGACGGGGCTCGCGCTCGGGGCGGTGGCCGGTACGGGAAGGCCCGGGCCGTCGCGGATCGCCGCGCCCACCCCGGCAGGCCTGCTCGACGTCGGAGCCCTCGCCGCCACCGAGAACGTCGCCTTCGCCGAGACGCTCGGCCACCCCACCCTCGACGCGCTGCTCGCCGCGGGGCGGCCCGTGTGGGTGGACGTCGTCGGCTGGCTGGCGGAGCGGCTGGCCGATCCCGGGCGGATCGCGCCGTACCTGCTGCCGCGGGGCGGCGTCGTGCCGATCCTGCCGTTCACGGTCGCCGACTACGTCGACTTCTACGCCTGCGAACAGCACGCGATCAACGGCGCGCAGATCCTGCGACCCGGCAGCTCGACGACCGCGCCGAACTGGCGGCACCTGCCCGTCGGCTACCACGGGCGGGCCGGGACGGTCGTCGTCAGCGGGACGCCGGTCACGAGGCCGTGGGGGCAGCGCGCGGCAGGCGACTACGGCCCCACCCGGGAGCTCGACGTCGAGGCCGAACTGGGTTTCGTCTGCGGCGGACCGGCGCGGGGCCGGGTGTCCATGGACGACGCGCTCGACCATGTCTTCGGCGTCGTCGTCCTCAACGACTGGTCGGCGCGCGACGTCCAGTCGTTCGAGTCCCGGCCGCTCGGGCCGATGCTGGGCAAGTCGTTCGCCACGGCGGTGTCCGCCTGGGTCACGCCACTGGACGTGCTCGGGGGGGCCTGGGTCGATCCGCCCCCGCGCGACCCCGAGCCGCTGCCCCACCTGCGTGGCGGGGCCGACCGCGGCCTCGACGTCACGCTGGAGATCCGGCTCGGTGACGAGCTCGTGTCGTCGCCGCCCGCCGCCGACCTCTACTGGACGCCCGCGCAGCTCGTCACGCACATGACGTCGAACGGCGCGCCGGTGCGACCCGGCGACCTGCTCGGATCCGGCACGGTGTCGGGGGCCCGGCGGGAGCAGTGGGGCAGCTTCCTGGAACTGTCGTGGGGCGGCGCCGACCCGGTCGCGCTGCCCGGCGGCGAGACCCGGACCTATCTCGAGGACGGCGACGAGGTCGTCATCTCCGCGACGTTCCCGGGCCCCGACGGCACCCGCCTCGCCCTGCCCGAGGTCCGCAACCGGGTGGCCCCGGCGGGCTGAGCGGCGCGCTACAGGGGACGCAGCGGGGTGGGCGGGCCGAGGGCGTCGGCGAGCATCGGCGGGATCGCGCGTTTGCCCGAGCCGTCGGTCCCGATCACGACGTACGTCGTCCGGCCGGCGCAGGTGATCTCCTCGCCGCGACGGACGTCGAAGTCGAGGACGAAGCTGGTGCGCCCCAGGCGTGCCGTCGACACGGCGACGACGACGTCGTCGCCCCACCCGACGCCGGAGCGCCAGTCGATCTCCGAGCGGACGAGCTGCACGTCGTGCCCGGCGTCGAGCATCCGCTTGTACGGCAGGCCGCGGTCGGCGAGGAACGCTGCCATCGCCTCGTCGAACCATGCGAGGTACCAGGCGTTGAAGACGACGTTCTGGGCGTCGACCTCGAGGTAGCGGACCGTGACGGGGAACAGGAACGTGTCAGCCACGCGCGCCCTCCGGCGGCGAGAACACGACGATGATCGACAGGTCCTCGCTGACGTCGACGAACTGATGGGGCTCACCGGCCGGCACGTAGACGACGCTGCCCGGCCCGATCCGGTGCTCGCGGTCCTCGCAGCGCAGCGTCGCCCGGCCGCGCGCGACCACGTAGACCTCGTCCTCGGCGTGCGGGTGCTGACCGTCCTTGCCGCCCACCGGGATGCAGTAGGTGCCGACGGACAGGTCGGGGGACCGGACGTGCTCGCGATACTGGTTTGGTTCGCCGTCGCGGACGGCGAACACGCCGGCAGCTCGAAGGACCTCCACAGGGTGAACGTATCCGACGCCGATTGCGCCGTGCCTACACCGTTCGGGCATTGCCGGGTCGGGGACACGCGTGTGAACATGTGTTCGAGTCGATATCGGGGGAGTGTCGTGGCGACGGAGATCCTGCGGATGCACTGCTGCGGCGTCGAATGGGTGGGCGCCGACCGCGCGCACTGCTGCCGGCGCACGGGTGGCTGCGGGGCGCTGTTCGACGACGCGACGCTGTGGGACGCGCACCGCAGCCGCGGACGGTGCCACGACCCGCGGCAGCTGGGTCTCGTTCAGACGCGCAACGGCATCTGGCTACGCCCTGCAGCCTGACCCCGTGGCGTGCGGCGGGGCCGGGGAGCCGGTTCGGCGCGTCATCCGACGCGGTCACGGATCGTGCGGTTCACGGCGCGGCCGAATGCGGCGACCACGCCCTGGACGGTGATCGGCTTGAGCCGGGCGAGGGTCTCGGCGAGTCGGGCCCGTTGCGCGGCAGGGCGTCCGGCGTCGCGGTAGGGCTGCAGGATCTGCCGTTGGAACAGGGCCATCAGGTCCTCGGCGAGTGCCGACGTGTGCTTGGCGATCAGCTCCTGCGAGTCGCGCAGCAGCTCGGGGGGTAGGCCGGAGTCGAGCATGTCCAGGCCCGGCCCGAGTGCTCCGTGCAGGCGGACGGTCCCGTCGTCGAGGACCTCGACGACGCCGAGGGCCTCCAGGTCGGCGACGGCGGCGTCGTCGAGGGCGCGCCCGGCGCGGCGGTCGAGCTCGGCGCGGTCGACGTCCTCCAGGTGCTCGGGCACCCACGGCGCGAGCAGTGCCCGCTGCAGGGCGAGGTCCTCGGGGCCGGTGTCGTGCGGGACCCGTTCGAGGTGGCGTTCGATGGCGGCCAGGGTGAAGCCGAGTGCGGACATCTCGCCGATGAGGTCGAGGCGGGCGACGTGTGCGGGTCCGTAGAGCCCGGTGCGGCCGCGCAGCCGGGGTGGCCCGACGAGCCCGCGCCCGGCGTAGAACCGGATCGTCCGGACGCTGATCCCGGTGCGTTCGGCGAGCTGGTCGATCGTGAGCTCAGCCTGCTCCTTCGGGGGGACTGCCATGTGAGGAGGCTACGACGACCTTGACCTATGTGACAGTGCTGCTGTAACAAAGATGGTGCCGACAGTGCCGTCCTGCTGACGAGAGGTCCGCATGAGCCAGATTCCCGAGGCCTACATCTACGACGCGATCCGGACACCGCGTGGCCGGGGCAAGGCCTCCGGCTCGCTGCACGAGGTCAAACCGATCTCGCTGGTCGTGGGCCTGATCCACGAGCTCCGCGAGCGATTCCCCGGGCTCGACCCCGCCACGGTCGACGACGTCGTCCTCGGGGTCGTGTCCCCGATCGGCGACCAGGGCGGCGACATCGCCAAGGCCGCCGCCATCGCCGCCGGACTGCCGCACACCGTCGCCGGCGTGCAGCTCAACCGCTTCTGCGCCTCCGGCCTGGAGGCCGTGAACACCGCCGCGCAGAAGGTGCGTTCCGGCATGGAGGAGATGGTCCTCGCCGGTGGCGTCGAGGCCATGTCACGGGTCCCGATGGGCTCCGACGGCGGCGCATGGGCCATGGACCCCGAGACCGCCTACGACACCGGCTTCGTGCCCCAGGGCATCGGTGCCGACCTCATCGCGACGCTGGAGGGCTTCTCGCGCACCGACGTCGACACCTTCGCCGTCGAGTCGCAGACACGTGCGGCCAAGGCGTGGGCGAACGGGTACTTCGCCCGGTCGGTCGTCCCGGTGCGAGACCGCAACGGCCTGCCCGTCCTGGAGCGCGACGAGCACGTCCGCGCCGGCACCACGCTCGACAACCTCGCCGGGCTCAAGCCGTCGTTCGAGATGATGGGCGCCGACGGCGGGTTCGACGCCGTCGCCCTGCAGCGCTACCACTGGGTCGAGAAGATCGACCACGTGCACCACGCCGGCAACTCGTCCGGCATCGTCGACGGCGCCGCCCTGACCCTGATCGGCACGGAGGCCGCCGGGAAGGCCGCGGGCATGACGCCGCGGGCCCGGATCGTCGCCACCGCACTCTCGGGCGCCGACCCGACGATCATGCTCACCGGCCCCGCCCCCGCCAGCCGCAAGGCGCTGGCCAAGGCCGGGCTCACCGTCGACGACATCGACCTCTTCGAGATCAACGAGGCCTTCGCCGCCGTCGCCCTGCGCTTCATGCGCGACATGGGGATCTCCCACGAGATCACCAACGTCAACGGCGGCGCCATCGCCATGGGTCACCCCCTCGGCGCGACCGGCGCGATGATCATCGGAACCCTCGTCGACGAACTGGAACGCCGGGACCTGCGCCGCGGCCTCGCCACGCTCTGCGTCGGCGGCGGCATGGGCATCGCGACGATCGTGGAGCGTGTCTGAGATGACCTCTGTGGAGAACAGCGAGCGGCAGGCCGTCCGCTGGGAGAAGGGCACCGACGGGATCGCCGTCGTCACCCTCGACGACCCCGGCAAGAGCGCCAACACCATGAACGACCGCTACAAGGCCGCCATGGGCACCGTCGTCGACGAGCTCGTCGCGGCGAAGGACGACCTCGTCGGCGTGATCATCACGTCCGCCAAGAAGACGTTCTTCGCCGGTGGCGACCTCGATGCCCTCTCCTCGGCGCAGCCTTCCGACGCGGGCGCCGTGATGGAGAACGTCACCGAGATCAAGGCCCAGCTGCGCAAGCTGGAGACGCTCGGACGACCCGTCGTCGCCGCCATGAACGGCACCGCGCTCGGCGGCGGCCTGGAGATCGGGCTCGCCTGCCACCACCGCATCGGCCTCGACGCACCCGGCGTGATCTACGGGCTGCCCGAGGTGACGCTGGGTCTGCTGCCCGGCGGCGGTGGCGTCACCCGCGTCACCCGCATGCTCGGGATCATGAACGGGTTCATGCAGGTCCTGGCCCAGGGGCAGCGGCACAAGCCCGCCGCGGCCCTGCAGATCGGGATCGTCGACGAGCTCGCGTCCTCGCCCGAGGAGATGCTGGAGAAGGCGAAGGCCTGGATCGCCGCCAACCCCGACGCCGCGCAACCCTGGGACAAGCCCGGCTTCAAGGTCCCCGGCGGCACCCCGGCGCAGCCGAAGCTCGCCGCGATCCTGCCCGCGTTCCCGGCCAACCTGCGCAAGCAGCTCAAGGGTGCCCCCATGCCCGCCCCGCGCAACATCCTCGCCGCGGCCGTCGAGGGCACCCAGGTCGACTTCGACACCGCGCTGCGCATCGAGTCGCGCTACTTCGTCGAGCTCGTCGTCGGCCAGGTCTCGAAGAACATGACCAAGGCATTCTTCTTCGACCTGCAGGCCATCAACGGCGGCCGCTCCCGCCCCGACGGCTTCGAGAAGTGGCGCCCGCGCAAGGTCGCCGTCCTCGGCGCCGGGATGATGGGCGCCGGCATCGCCTACACCTGCGCGCTCTCGGGCTGGGACGTCGTGCTCAAGGACGTCTCCCTGGAGGCCGCCGAGAAGGGGAAGGCCTACTCGGAGGGGCTGGTCGCCAAGGGTGTGAAGCGCGGCAGGACCACGCTGGAGAAGGGCGAGGCGCTGCTGCAGCGCATCACCCCCACCGACGACTACAACGACCTCGCCGGCTGCGACATCGTCATCGAGGCCGTCTTCGAGTCGGTGGCGCTCAAGCAGGAGGTCTTCCGCGAGGCGATGAAGGTGGTCGAGCCGGACGCGCTGCTCTGCTCGAACACCTCGACCCTGCCCATCACCGAGCTCGCCGCCGGCCTCGACCGCCACGGCGACTTCATCGGGCTGCACTTCTTCTCGCCCGTCGACAAGATGCCGCTCGTCGAGATCATCCGCGGCGAGCGGACCTCCGACGAGACCGTCGCCAAGGCCTTCGACGTCACGCTCGGGATGCGCAAGACCCCGATCGTCGTCAACGACAGCCGCGGCTTCTTCACCAGCCGGGTCATCGGGACGTTCATCAACGAGGGCGTCGCGATGCTGGCCGAGGGCATCGACCCGCAGACGGTCGAGCAGGCCTCCTCGCAGGCCGGCTATCCCGCGCCGGTGCTGCAGCTGCTCGACGAGCTGACACTCACCCTCCCGCAGAAGATCCGCAAGGAGTCGCAGGCCGCGGCCGGCGACGCGTGGGTGGCCCACCCCGCCGACGCGATCGTCGACAAGCTGGTGGAGCTCGGCCGCCCCGGGAAGTCCGGCGGCGCCGGGTTCTACGAGTACGTCGACGGCAGGCGGGCCGGGCTGTGGCCGGGGTTGCGCACCGAGTTCGGCGCGACGAACCACGACGTCGACCTGCACGAGCTGTCGGAACGGATGCTGGTCATCGAGGCGTTGGAGACGCAGCGCTGCATCGACGAGGGCGTCCTGACCTCGGATGCCGACGCCAACATTGGCTCGATCTTCGGCATCGGCTTCCCGGCCTGGACCGGCGGCGTCGTGCAGTACGTCGAGGGCTATCCGGGTGGCGTCGCGGGCTTCGTCGCCCGTGCCGACGAGTTCGCGACGAAGTACGGCGAGCGCTTCCGGGTGCCGGACTCGCTGCGCGCCCGCGCCTCGGGCGCTGCGGCGGCGTAGGCGCCGGGGGCTTCCCCGAACGTCAGGAACGGCACTTTCCCGCAGCTGGACTGCGGGAAAGTGCCGTTCCTGCATGTCGGGGGCCTCCATGACTCCCGGCGCGGCGTGCGCCCCCCGTTTTCTCAGGTTTGATTCAGGCAAATCGGGCACGGTGGGTGGGTGGCCGACTGGATTTTCTCGATCGTCGACCGGCTGGGCGCCGTGGGCGTGGGGCTGCTCATCCTGCTGGAGAACCTCGTCCCACCCATCCCGTCCGAGCTGATCCTGCCGCTCGCCGGGTTCCGCGCCCGCGCCGGCGCGATGGACGTCGTGCTCGTCTGGGCCTTCGCGACCACCGGCTCGCTGCTCGGCGCGGTGATCCTCTACGCCGTCGGCGCCGGGCTCGGATACGAACGGCTGCAACGACTCGCGACGAAGCGCTGGTTCGTCCTCGTCAGCGTCGCCGACCTCGAACGCGGCCACCGGCTCTTCGAGCGCTGGGGCGGCTGGATCGTCCTGCTCGGCCGCTTCGTGCCGGTGGTGCGCAGCGTCGTGTCCGTGCCCGCGGGCCTCGCGCGGCAACCGATCGGCCGCTTCATGCTGCTGACGGCGATCGGCAGCGGCATCTGGAACGCCGTCTTCATCGGCGCCGGCTGGATGATGGGCGAGCACTGGGACCAGGTCGAGGGCTGGCTGGGGCCGGCGAGCTACGTCGTCGTCGGGCTGGTGCTGGCCGGGATCGTGTGGCTGGTGATCCGCCGGCGCCGGTCGGCCTACGTGGGCGTCCACCGGCTGCGCAAGTGAGGCGCCGCCATGCGCGCGTCCCGGGCCGTTGCTCCAGATGACGCAGCACGACGCAGGCGACGGCGCTCGACCGTCCGGACACGGGTCCACCAGGAGGAACTCCTCCTCCGCGCCGACCGTGCGTACCGTCACGGGGGGTAACGTGGCTGCGTCCGTTGCCGGGCCGTGGCGGGCGGGGGATATTCGGCACGGGACGACGGGAGGTCAGGGCCGTGGCGACTGAGCAGGACTGGGCGAACGACCGGTACGCCTTCGTCGAGGGCCGCGAAGGCGCCTCCACAGGGCTGCTGGCCGGCCAGTTCGTCAGCCTCGCCGAGCGGTTGCTCGAAGCGACGACGGTCCGCGAGGTACTGCAGCGGGTCGTCGACGCAGGACGAGCCGTCGTCGCCGGCGCCGACCTGGTCAGCGTGACGATGCGGCAGCCCGGCGGCGGTTTCCACACCCCCGTCGAGACCGACGCGCTCGCCACCCACCTCGACGAGCTGCAGTACACCCTCGACGAGGGCCCGTGCGTGGAGGCGACCCGCACACCCGGGCTCGGCCTCGTCGCGAGTGCCGACCTGCGGGCGGGCGCCGAGTTCCCGCGCTGGGGCCCCGCCGCCGCGGCCGCGGGGGCGCGCAGCGTGCTCGCCGTCGGACTCTTCCCGGCGGGACGGGTCCCGCGGCTGGGGGCGCTGAACTTCTACTCGTTCGCCGTCGACGGCTTCGCGGCCGCGGATCCGGACATCGCGCTGGTGCTGGCGGCACACGCGTCGACGGCGCTGGCGGCCACGCGGGGCGCCACCGCCGCCGAGCTGGAGGTGGCCCAGCTGAAGGAGGCCCTGGCCAGCCGGGACGTGATCGGCCAGGCCAAGGGCATCCTCATGGAACGGCGGGGGATCGATGCGGCCGAGGCGTTCGACGTGCTGCGCTCGGCGTCGCAGTCGCTGAACGTCAAGCTCGCGCAGGTCGCGCAGACGATCGCGGCGCGCCGCGCAGAGCTGTGAGCCGGGCCGGAACCGCCCGGGTCGCCAGCAGGTAGCCGGCCGCCACCAGCGCCGACCAGGCCGCGGGCTCCGCGACGACGAGCAGACCCGCGTCGACGTGCGGGGCGAACCCGCGGGCGGCGAGACCGAGCATCCCGGCCGCGGCGAGCACCAGCCCGGCGTACACGGCGACGGGGGAGGCGCTGCGGCGTCCGGCCCTCGTCGAGCGCGTCTCGAGCGACCCGAACACGCGGACCAGCACCACGAGCACCACCAGCAGCCCGCCGATCCACAGCGGTGCGCCGCCCAGCCACAGCGGCCCGAACGGGTCGGGGGTGTGCGAGCCGAAGCCGAGCGTCAGCACCCCGACGCCGGCGACCAGCGCGCTCATGTGCCACAGGAACACCGTCATCGTGCGCGGGGCCAGGACGGCGAGTCCGCGTTCGACGGGCCGCCACGTCGCGAACCGGACCAGCGCCGGCTTGAGCGCGAACAGCGCACCCAGCTGGGCGATCGCCAACGTCACCAGGCAGAGGGTGGGCGGGCTCATGTTGGAGACCGGTGCGCCCGGCATCCCGATCATCGACGCGGGGTAGGGCCCGAGGCCGACGAGCGCGGCCGTCGCGGCCAGCCCGGCCACCCCGACCAGCGCGGCGCCGCGACGCCCCAGGCCGACGAAGCGACCGTCGGCGTAGGCGACTCCGACCTGGTGGACCGCGACCCACACGAGGATCGCGTTGACGTACCCGACGAGCGGGACACCGGCGAACCGCAGCGCGTCGACGGCGGCCGCGCCCAGGACGAGCGGCACGAGCACGGCGAGGCCGAAGCGGCGGTGCAGGGCGACGGTCAGTGGGGTGAGCGCCACCAGGATCAGCTGGACGACGAGGAACCACAGCAGCTGCGGCACCGTGCTCGCCGCGAGGTGCAGCGGCTGGCCCGGGACCCCGAGCGCGAGCAGCGCCACCGGCAGCGGCAACCACAC
Source organism: Pseudonocardia sp. (assembly GCF_050250275.1). Lineage (GTDB taxonomy): Bacteria > Actinomycetota > Actinomycetes > Mycobacteriales > Pseudonocardiaceae > Pseudonocardia. The sequence goes on along the minus strand of NZ_JBFWOY010000019.1, from coordinate 115,837 downwards.
GACCACCAGCGCGGCGACGGGCAGCACCAGCCGGTGCAGCCGCCCGACCAGCCAGCACGCGGCGTCGCCACCCTTCGCCCTCGTCCGCGCCCACGAGATCGCGGCCGCCGCGCCGGAGGCGAAGAACACCAGCGGCATGACCTGCCCGACCCACGTCCATGCCCAGGCGCCGGGCGCGGACAGGGCGTTGCCCGCGACGAGCGCGTCGCCGTCGCGGGTGATCACCGGCATCAGCCAGTGCTGGACGACGACGAGCGCGATCGCGCCGCTGCGGATCAGGTCGAGTACCACGTCACGGCCCCGGGGGACGCGTGCCGCGGCCGGGCCGCGGGGCGGCGTGGCGGTCGGCGTCGTCATGTGTCGAGCGTCTCGCCGGGGGCCCGCGAGGACAGCGGGGCCAGCAGGTGTAGTGGGCGTGGCTGACCCGACGCGGGAGGTGGGGCTGGCCCCACCCCACCGGTGTGGCACCGTGAGCGGCGTGATCCGAAACGTTGTGGTGGGAACCGTCAAGGACGGCGTGACGACCGAGCAGATCGAGGAGGCCCTCGCGGCGATCCGCGCGATGAAGGTCCCCGGTGTCGAGCTGAACGCGGTCACCGGCGTCGACCTGGGGCTGCGGGACGGGAACGCGGACTTCGCGATCACCGTCGACCTGGCCGACGAGGAGGCCTACAAGGTCTACGACGCCGACGACGAGCACAACCGCATCCGGCGCGAGCTGTTCGCCCCGATCAGCGCGTCGATCCAGCGGATCCAGTTCCGTCTCTGACAGCTCCGGCGCCTTTGGGCGCAGCCCAGCGGTCCGCCCGGCGCAGCGAGGGGCGTCGACCCCGGCGGGCGGGGGCACGATGACCGCGTGATGCGTCTCGAGGGGGTGCGCAAGCGGTACGGCCGGCGATCGTCGGATGTCCTCGCGGGCATCGACCTCGACCTGGAACCCGGCCGTCCCGTGGTGCTCCGGGGCGGCAACGGCTCCGGGAAGTCGACGTTGCTGCGCATCGCCGCGGGCGCGTCGTCCCCGTCGGCCGGCCGGGTCGTGGGGCGCCCGCGCGTCGTCGGCTACGTGCCCGACCGGTTCCCGGCGCAGCTGCGCATGCCCGTCGGCGTCTACCTGCGCCACCTCGCCGCCGTCCACGGGGCCGGGCCCGCGGCGGTGCGGGAGGCCACCGACCTGCTCGCCGAGATGTCGTTCTCCGCAGGGGCCGGCACCCCGATGCTGCAGCTGTCCAAGGGCAACGCGCAGAAGGTCGGCCTGGCCCAGGCGCTGACCTGCGGCGCCGGCCTGGTCGTACTCGACGAGCCCTGGTCGGGTCTCGACGCCGAGTCCTCCCCGGTGCTGTCCGCCCGCCTCGACGCGGTGGCCGTCGCGGGCGCGCTCGTCCTCGTCGCCGACCACACCGCGCACGGCCCACGGCTCGCCGCCGCGACCGTCCTGCGGGTGGAGGCGGGCACGCTGCGGCCCGAGGCGGCGCCGGCCCGGGTCGACGAGGTGACCGTCATCGAGCTGGCCGGTGACGGCGACCCCCGCCGGGCGGTGCAGTCGCTGCCGCCGGGGTCGGAGTCGCGGGTCGTGCCCGGTCCGGGGCCTGCGTCGTGGCGGCTGCGGCTGCGGGTGCCGGCCGCCGACGGTGACGCCGTGCTGGCCGCGGCGATCGGTCGCGGCGCCACGGTGCTGTCGGTGCGCCGCGAGGCCGCGGGCGTCCCGGTGCCGCCGCGGCGGCGCGTGGAGGCCCGGCCGTGAGCACGATCGCCGTCTCCCGCTTCCTGCTGTCCGACGTGTACCGCTCGCAGCGGGCCGTCGTCCCCGTCATCGTCCAGGCCGCGATCCTCGCGATCCTCTTCGGCGGCGACCCCGGGCCGCTGCCCGCGCCCTGGGCGGCGTCGGCGCTCGCGCTGTACCCGATCGCGGCGTGGCTGGGCATCGTCGTCGCCAACACCGAGGACCCGGTCCAGCGGCACGTCACCGTCGTCGCCGCGGGCGGTGTCGGGCGGGTCGTCGGCGGGGTCGTGGCGCTCGCCGTGGCCGGCGACGTTCTGCTGTCGCTGCTCTCGGTGGTATGGCCGATGGTCGCCACGCACTACCCGCACCCGCTGCCGGTCGTCGCACTCGGCTTCGGCGGGCACCTGGTCTGCGCCCTCACCGGCACGGCGGTGGGCCTGCTCTGTGCGCGGCCCGTCATCGGCAAGGTCGGGTGGTCGCTGCTGGCCGCGGGCACGGTCGTCGTCGTGACGGGGACGCAGTCGCACGTGCCGCCCGTCGGGCCGGTCGTGCGGGCGCTGACCTCGGGTGGGCCGCCGGGGTCGGGCACGGTCGTCGGCACCGGGCTCGTCGTGGCCGCCGGGCTCGTCGTCGCGGCGGCGTTCGTCTCGGCCCGGGTCGCGCTGCGGACGGACTGAACCTCAGTACTCGTAGGGGTCGTCCGGGGCCGGGACCACCGTCAGGTCGGTGACGTCGAGGGCCGGTGACCAGCGGTTGTCCTTCGCCGCCTGCGCCACCACGGTGCCACGCACCCGCACCCAGGTGTCGACGGGCAGCTCCGCCACCCCCGGCCCGCTCACCCGCACCGTGTAGGGGCGGGCGTCGGCCGCACAGCACGCGATCGTCATCCGCGCGACCACCACCTCGCCGGCGCGGTGGGCGAGGAACCCCGTCACCGTGAGGTCCCGGCCGTCGCCCAGCGAACCGTCGATCGACCGCGCCACCGCCTCGGCGACGCCCAGCTCGGCCGGCCCGGGCGGCAGCCGCGCGACGTCGGCCACCACGGCCGCGGGGGCCGGGGTGTGCCGCGCGATCGCGTCGGCCCCCAGCGCCGGCGGCGCGACCAGCGCGATCACCATCACCGGCAGCACCAGCAGCCACGGCGACGACCCCGTCCGGTGGTCGTGACCGTCGGAGGACGGGACGGCCCGGCCGCGCAGGTCCCGGACCGTCGCCACCACCGCGAGCACGACCATGACCACGCCCGCGCCGATCAACCACCACCGCTGCGCGGGACGGACGTAGCGCAGGAACGTGTCGTCGACGGCGATCCGCACCAGCGCGGCGCCGAGCAGGAACAGCACGGCGTGCTGGGTCTCGCGGCGCATCAGCGCACCCCCAGGACCAGGACGCCCGCGGCGAGGCCGCACAGGATCGCCACGACGAACGTCGCCGGGGCGAAGCGCGCCGCGAACGCCCGGCCGAACGTGCCCGCCTGCAGGGCGACGAGCTTGACGTCGACCGCCGGGCCGACCACCAGGAACACCAGCCGCGGCACCAGCGGCATCGCCGACAGCGACGCGGCCACGAACGCGTCGGCCTCGCTGCACAGCGCCAGCACCACCGCCAGCACCGCCATGACCAGCACCGCGAGCAACCACCGGTCGGCCAGCCCCGCGGTCCACGAGGCCGGGACCAGCACCGACAGACACGACGCGACCAGCGCGCCGACGACGAGCAGCCCGCCCGCCGACACCAGGTCGTGCCGGGCGGACTCCGCGAACACCCCCCACCGGTTGCCGCCCTGCTGCGCGGGCCTGCGCACCCGCGCCGCGATCCACTCCGCGCGGCCCGCCTTCTGCCACAGCCAGCCCATCACGCACGCCGTCGCCAACGACCCGGCCGCCCGCGCCACCACCATGCCCGGCTCCCCGGGGAACGCGACCGCCGTCGCCACCAGCACGACCGGGTTCACGGCCGGCGCCGCCAACAGGAACGCCAACGCCGCCGCCTCCGGCACGCCCTGCCCGATCAGCCTGCGCGCCACCGGGACCGACGCACACTCGCACCCCGGCAACGCCAGCCCGGCGAGACCCGCCACCGGCACCGCCGCACCCGTCCGGCTCGGCAGCACCCGGCGCAGCGCCGCGGGCGACACGAACGCCGCGATCGCCCCCGACACCAGGACCCCCAGCACCAGGAACGGCAACGCCTGCACGCAGATCGCGACGAACACCGTCGCCACCGTGCGCACCACCGGCGCGCCCAGCGCCTCGACGATCCACGGCCGCGCGGCGAGGGCCACCACCAGCAGCGCCGCGAACACGTAGAGCGAGTTCACCCGCGCCGGGCGCTCGGTCGTCGTCACGACCCGGATCGTGCCCCACCCGGGCGCGGACCCGGCGCGGAACCGCCGCAACCCGTCGCACGTGTCACCCCTCAGCGGTTCACGATCACGAGGTCCGCACGCTCGCGCGTGCGCTCGCGGGCGTGCCAGGCGTCCTCCTGCGCGGCCCAGCGTGCGCGGAACGGCGCGTAGCCCGGCCAGTCCGGCCGCGCCCGCAGCCGACGGTCCCTCGTCGCCGGGTCGCACTCGACCCAGACCGCGATGTCGGTGTACGGGCGCAACGCCGTCGCCCCCGCCCCACAGCCCTCCAGCAGGACCACCGGCGTCGGCGCCAGCTCCCGGGCCCCGGTCCGCGCGTTCCGCGTCCAGTCCCACGGCCACCACCGCGCCGGCCGGCCCTCGGCGAGCGGCCGCGCGATCCAGTCGACGGCCGGCGGCACCGCCGCGGCCAGCCCGTCCCACCCCGGGTAGAGCTCCTCCAGGGTGAGCACCGGCGCGACCAGCGCGAGCCCCACCGCGTCGGCGATACGCGACTTACCCGACCCGGAGAACCCGTCGACCGTGACGAGCCGGGTCCCCTGCCGGGCACTGGCGCGCACGGCGTCGATGACCAGCGCGACCTGTTCCTCCAGCTGTGCCTCCGCCACGGCTCCATCCTCCCTGGGGGCGGTTCCTGCTGCGGGGGGCCTCCACCGGAGCCGCCCGGGGCGCTCGGGCAGGGTGAACCGGTCGGCGTCGCGATCCGTCTGAGGGAGGTGACCGCGTTGCGCCGTCCGCCCGACCCGGCGGAGGAGTACCTCCGGGCGCTCTACGAGCAGCTCGGCGGTCCCCTGCACGGCTACGCGCTCAAGCTCACCGGCGACCCCGGGCGGGCGGAGGAGGTCGTGCAGGAGACCCTGGTGCGCGCCTGGCGCCGCGCCGACCTCCTCGACACCGACCCCGCCGCGTTGCGCGCCTGGATGTTCACCGTCGCCCGCAACCTCGTCACCGACCAGTGGCGCGCCGCCCGCGCCCGCCCCCGCACCGTGTCCGACGACGCCGCCCTCGACGCCACCGTCGCCCCCGGCGACGACGCTCTCGACCAGGCCGTCCAGCGCTGGACCGTCGCCGCGGCCCTCGATCGGCTGTCCCCCGAGCACCGGTCCGTCCTCGTCGAGACCTACTACGAGGGTCGCTCGGTCGCCGAGGCCGCCGCGCGGCTCGGCATCCCGCAGGGCACCGTCAAGTCGCGGACCTACTACGCGCTGCGGGCGCTGCGACTGGCACTGGAAGAACTGGGGGCGGCACGGTGACCGGGGACGATCCGATGCGGCTCGAGCTGGGGGCCTACCTGCTGGGCAGCCTCGCGCCCGCGGAACGCGCAGCGGTCGACAGCCACCTGTCGACGTGCGCGGACTGCCGCGCCGAGCTGGCGTCGCTCGCACCTCTGCCCGGGCTGTTGGGGCGGCTCGCCCCGGACGAGGCCCGGGACGGGCTCGTCGCGCCCGCCGCGGACCTGCTGCCGCGCACGTTGAGCGTCGTGGGCGCCGAGCGGCGCCGGGAGCGGCGGACCGTGCAACGGTGGCGGGTGCTGACGGCCGCATCGGCCGTCGCCGCGCTCGCCGGGCTGGGGGTCGCCGTCGTCCCGATGATGACGCCCGGCCCGGCCTCGACGCCGATGGCCGCGGTGGCGGGGGTGGCGGCCTCGGGGTCGGGAACGCTGGAGGCGCGGACCTGGGGCACGGCGCTGCAGCTCACCCTCGCCGGGCTTCCCCCCGCGGGCAGCTACCAGGCTTTGGCGACGGCACGCGACGGCCGTACGGAGGTCGTCGCGTCCTGGGGGCCGACGCCGAGCGGTCGCGCCACGGTGCAGGGGGCCACCGCCATCCAGCGCGCCGACCTCGCCGAGGTCCAGGTGCGCACCGCCGACGGCCGCCCGCTGATGACCCTGCCCTGCTGAGAACCACTCGCAGGGGCCGGACCGGGCTCAGTGCTCGTGGACGATCACGCCGCGGATGAGCTCGCCCGCGAGCATGTGCTCGTAGCCCTCGTTGATCTGGTCGAGGGTGTAGGTGCGGGTGAGCAGCTCGTCGAGCTTGAGCTGCCCGTCGCGGTAGAGCTCGAGCAGGCGGGGGATGTCGGTGGTGGGGTTGCAGTCCCCGAACAGGCTGCCGCGGATCGTCTTGCGCCACAGCACCGCCTCGGTGCCCGACAGCGTGATCGTCTTGTCGGCGAACGGGGCGAGCGCGGTGATCACGACGGTGCCGGACTTGCTGACGACCTCGAACGCCGCGTCGACGACGTTCGCGGTCACGTTGCCGACGGTGATGATCGCGGAAGCGGCACCGACACCCCGGGTGAGCTGCTTCGACAGCGCGAGGGCTTCCTCGGCGGTGGCGACGGCGTGGGTGGCGCCGAGGCTCATGGCGGTGTCGCGTTTGAGGGTCGTGGGATCGACGGCGATGACGTGGCGGGCCCCGGCCAGGTGGGCGCCCTGGACGGCGTTGATGCCGATCCCGCCGATGCCGTAGATGACGACGGTGTCGCCGGGCCGCACGTCGGCGGAGTTGACGGCCGACCCCCAGCCGGTGGGGACGCCGCACCCGACGAGGGCCGCGACCTGCAGCGGGAACTCGGGCTCGATGCGGACGGCGGAGCTCTCGTGGATGACGCCGTAGGTGGAGAAGGCGCCGACCATGCACATGGCGCCGTAGCGGCCCGCCTTGCCGGAGAGCGGCCAGTTGCCCGACGGTAGGTGCCCGCGCATCGTGTAGGCACCCATGTCGCAGAGGTTCTGCCTGCCGATGGAGCACCAGTGACAGGTGCCGCAGGTCGGGATGAAGGAGGCGACGAAGTGGTCGCCGGGCTTCACCCGGGTGACGCCGGGGCCGACCTCCTCGACGACGCCGGCGCCCTCGTGGCCGAGCACGATCGGCAGCCATGCGCCCATGTCGCCCTGCTGGATGTGCAGGTCGGAGTGGCAGAGACCGGTGTGTGTCCAGCGGACCAGGACTTCGTGGTCGCCGGGCGCGGCGAGGTCCAGCTCCTCGATCTCGAGCGGTTTGCCGACCTCGTACAGCACCGCAGCAGTTGTCTTCACGGTCGTTGACCTCCTCGTCGCGACGCGTCGATCCTGCCCCGATCATCGGCGCCTGTCCCGCGTTGCGGGTGGCCCGGTGGACGTGGGCATCGTCACCACGGCGGGCGTCGGCGTCGTAGAGTCGGGACGCCTCCGACCCCGGGAGTCGCCGTGATCCGTGTCCGTACGCCCGTCCGACGGACCGCTGCGTGAACCCGCGGACGCCGGGCCGGGGCACGCGGATCGCGGCGGGGATCGTCGTGCTGCTGGTCCTCGCCGCCGCGGTCGCGGGCGCGCTGCTGCTGCGCGGCGGCGGACCGACGACGGCGGTCGTGGGTGAGGCGCGTCCGCAGGCGGGCGGGGCGGCGGGAACCGGCGGGACCATGCCGCCTGCCGCGGGTGGGCTGCGGGCGTCGGCGACGTGCACGTCGGCCCCGAGCCGCTCCTCCGACGGGGCGCCGACGACGTTCGAGCCGGGCAATGCCGTCGACGGCCGGCCCGACACCGCGTGGCGCTGCGACGGCGACGGCACCGGGCGCCGGCTCGTCGTGCACCTGCCGGGGCGGCAGCGTGTCTCGGAGCTGACGATCGTCCCCGGCTACGCGAAGATCGACCCGGCCGACGGCTCGGACCGTTACACGCAGAACCGGCGGATCACGTCGATGACGATCGACACCGGGTCCGGCCCGGCAACGTCGGTGTCGCTGGACCCGTCGCCGACGCGCCGCGATCCGCAGACGGTGCGGTTCCCCGCGGCGGAGACGTCGACGGTGACGCTGACGATCCTGACCACGGATCCGGGACGCCCGGTGGGGACGCAGCCGGCGTCGGACCGCGTCGCGATCTCGGAGATCACGTTCCCCGGGCTGCGCTGACCCGGGTGGCTGCCGGCCGGGCCACGCAGGACCGGATCGGCGCGAGCCAGATCTTGAGCGGCCGAGCGTGACGGCCTGACCAGCCTGTGTGGACGATCCTCCGAACATCGCACACCCTGGGCGGCGATCGCGTTCCTGGCGGTCGTCGTCGTGCTCGCCGTCTCGCCGACGTGCTCGCACCGCAGTCCCCGTACGAGGGCGACCTCAGCCAACGCCTCCTGCCCCCGCTGGCTGGATGACGACGGCGCGGCCGACGCCCCCCTGCTCGGCACCGATCCGTACGGTCGCGACCTGCTCAGCAGGCTGATTCACGGCGCGCAGGTGTCGTTGATCGTGGCGGCACTGACGCGCCTCGGCAACGTCGTGCTGCTGATCTCGTTGCTGCTGTGGCCGAGGTTCGCCAGGGTCGTCCGCGGCGAGACGCTCAGCCTGCGCGAACGCGACTACGTCAAGCTCGCCCGCGTGGCCGGGTGCAGCCACCTGCGCATCGTCGTCCGGCACCTCCTGCCCAACCTCGTCCCCACCATTCTCGTGCTCACGACGTTCCAGGTCGGCTACGTCGTGGTGCTGGAGGCCACGCTGAGCTTCCTGGGGTCGGGGTGCCGCCGCCGCGTCCCTCCTGGGGCCACCGTCGACGCGGAGACCGGCATCACCGCGGGTCGGCGCCTCGGTGCGGAGCCCGGTGCGGCCCGCGGTGCCGGTTGCGCGGTGTGCTGACCGGGCCGGGGCCTCAGGTCGTCGCGCGCAGCTGCTGGACGAGCCCGGCCAGCACGATGTCGAGGCCCTCCTCGAGCTCGGCGTGGCCGTCGAAGGCGGCCAGCTCGTGGGCGAGCGCGCGGATCCTGGGGAACTCCTTGGCGGGCAGGCGGTGCAGGCCGAGGCGGAGCAGGTCGTCGGTCTCGTCGGGGTCGGCCACCTGCTCCTGGACCTCGTTGAGGACGTGCCCCTGCAGGAAGCCCATGAACAGCCGGTAGCCGTGCAGCGCACCCTTGGGGTCGAACCCGGCGCCGATCAGGAGGTCGACGATGGCCTCCAGGGGCCGCAGTGTGCCCTGCGGCCGCAATCCCAGCGGGGTGCTCAGTGGCCGTGTGACCAGCAGCGGTACCGCGTGCGGATGGGCCAGCGCCAGCTCGCGGAAGCTGTGCGCGCAGCGACGCAGCACGGCCTCCCAGTCCGACGTCGGCGCCGGCGGCGGCACCTCCAGCTCCGACAGGACCAGCTCGACGATGTCGTCGAGCAGCTCGTCCTTGCTGGCGGCGAACCGGTACAGCCGCATCGGGTCGCGGCCCAGGGCCCGCCCCAGCCGGCGCATCGACAGCGACTCGACGCCGTGCTCGTCGATCATCCGCAGCGCCTCGGTGAGGACGGTCCGCCGGTCGAGCGCTGCCCGTCGGCTGCTGCGGGTCGTGCTCGTCGCCGTCCTCTCGGCTGGCATCGGTCCCCCTCCACTCACCGTGTCGCGCCCACCGCGTCACGCGATCCGGCCTGTCTCCCCCTGGACTTGACAGCCGGACGCTACGGCGTAGCGTCTACACCGTAGCGCTACACCTGCCGACGATCGAGCCGCGCAGGCGTCCGGGGCCCCCGGACGGCTTCCGCGCACAACCGGCAGGAGGTCGGCATGGTCGACGGCACCGTCACCTGGTTCGACCCGCAACGGGGTATCGGCGTGATCGCACTGGAGGACGGCACCGAGGTCGCCGTCTCCGGATCGCAGATCGACGGCGGTGGCAACCAGGTCCTGCGCCCGCACGACAAGGTGGCGTTCGTCCTGGAGGACGGTCCTGTCGGGCCTCACGCCGTCGGCGTCTGGACCCCGTGACCGCTTCCGAATCCGAGGAGAACCCTTCACCGTGACGACTGCGACCGCGCCGGCTCCGCCCGGCAGCGGCCCCAAACCCCTGTTCGACGGACGCCGCCCTCATGGTCAGGTCGCGCTCGTGTACGTCGCCGTCCTCGTCCCGATGCTCGCCGTGGTCGTCGCCGTCCCGCTCGCCTGGGGATGGGGCCTGACCTGGACCGACATCGGACTGGCCGCGGGGTTCTACCTCGTCTCGGCGCTGGGCGTGACCGTCGGCTTCCACCGGCTGTTCACCCACCGCTCGTTCAACGCGAGCCGCCCGCTGCGGATCGCGCTCGCGGTCGCCGGCAGCCTCTCGCTCCAGGGTGACGTCCTCACCTGGGTGGCCGACCACCGCCGTCATCACGCGTTCTCCGACAAGGAGGGCGACCCGCACTCCCCGTGGCGCTTCGGAACCTCCCCCGCGGCCCTGGTCAAGGGGCTGTGGTGGTCGCACGTCGGCTGGCTGTTCGAACCGGCACGCACCAACGCCGACCGGTTCGCCCCCGACCTCGTCGCCGACCCCGACATCACCGCGATCAGTCGCCGCTTCGGGCTGCTGACCCTCGCGAGCCTCCTGGCGCCCGCGCTGCTCGGTGGCCTGATCAGCATGTCCTGGTGGGGCGCGGCCACCGCGTTCGTCTGGGCCGGGCTCGTCCGGGTTGCCGTCCTGCACCATGTGACGTGGTCGATCAACTCGATCTGCCACGTCCTGGGCGACCGTCCGTTCGTCAGTCGCGACCGTTCAGCCAATGTGTGGCCGCTCGCGATCCTGTCGATGGGCGAGTCCTGGCACAATCTGCATCACGCCGACCCTACGTGCGCCAGACACGGTGTACGCAGGGGCCAGATCGACATCTCGGCGCGCGTCATCTGGGTGTTCGAAAAACTCCGATGGGCCGACTCGGTCCGTTGGCCCACCCCGGTACGCCTGGAGCGGCTGGCACGCTCCACCGCATGACCCCGGCCCTCCCCGGAGGGCCGGAGCACGACCCGCTCGAAGTTCAGAGTTCAGGAGAAGGCAAATGGCACAGGGCACCGTGAAGTGGTTCAACGGCGAGAAGGGCTTCGGCTTCATCGCCCAGGACGGAGGCGGCGCCGACGTGTTCGTGCACTACTCCGAGATCGAGGGCAGCGGCTTCCGCAACCTCGAAGAGGGTCAGCGCGTCGAGTTCGAGATCGGCCAGGGCCAGAAGGGCCCGCAGGCCCAGGGCGTTCGCGCCCTCTGACGCTCCCTCCGCCACACCCAGGAGACCCGGCCCCGATGGGGCCGGGTCTCCTGTCGTTCAGGGGCGGTCGTCAGGTCACAGGCGCAGGCGCGAGCGGCGGCGGCCGTAGAGGCCCGACACGAGCGCGACACCCAGGGCGGCGACGAGGACCTGGACGAGCAGTTCCAGCCAGTCGATCCCTGACGTCTCCGTCGGGATGCCGAGCGCGCGGGCCAGCGCGGTGCCGACGAGCGCGGCCACGATGCCGACGAGGATCGTCAGCCAGATCGGGATGCGCTGCTTGCCGGGCAGCACCAGACGGCCGAGCGCACCGAGATCAGACCGATCACGATGGCCGTCAGGATTCCGGTGATGGTCATGCCGTCCTCCAGGGTCAGTGGCCACCGCGCTCGGGTGACCGGCGCCACGGACTACCCGAAAGGTGAGGGTGTCAACCGGGGACGGGTTCGTCGCTGCGGCGCCGGGCGAGTGAGTCGCGGCGCCGGGAGAGATGTGCCCGCTCGATCGTGTTGCCGGTGCGGGCGATCGCGGCGTCGTACGCGGCGGTCGCCTCCGCGGTCCGGCCGAGGCGCCCCAGCAGGTCGGCCCGGACCGCGTGCAGGACGTGGTGCGCGTCGAGGCCCTCGATGGCCTCGACCTCGGCGAGCGCGGCGCCCGGCCCGTCGACCTCGGCGACGGCCACGGCCCGGTTCAGGGCCACGACGGGGCTCGCCACGATCGTCGACAACTGGTCGTAGAGGGCGACGATCTGCGGCCAGTCCGTTGCGGCCGCCGACGCCGCGTCGGAGTGGACGGCGTTGATCGCCGCCTGCAGCTGGTACGGCCCGGGCGCATTGCGGCGCAGGCAGCGCCGCACCAGTTCCTGGCCCTCCGCGACCAGCGCGCCGTCCCATCGTGCGCGGTCCTGCTCGGGCAGTGGGACCAGCTCACCCGCCGGGCCGGTACGCGCCGGGCGTCGCGACCCGACGAGCAACATCAACGCCAGCAGGCCTGTGACCTCGGGCTCGTCGGGCATCAGCTCGGCCAGGACGCGGCCCAGCCGGACGGCCTCGGCGCACAGGTCGTCGCGCACCAGCGCGTCGCCCGACGTCGCCGTGTGCCCCTCGGTGAAGACGAGGTAGACGACTGCGAGCACCGCGCGCAGCCGGTCGGGGAGCTCCGCCTCGCTCGGGACTCGGTACGGGATGTGCGCGTCGCGGATCTTCGCCTTGGCGCGCACCAGCCGTTGCGCCATCGTCGGCTCCGGGACGAGGAAGGCGCGCGCGATCTCCGCGGTGGTGAGCCCGCCGAGCAGCCGCAGGGTGAGCGCCACCTGCGCGGCCCGGTTCAGCGCGGGATGGCAGCACGTGAAGATCAGCCGTAGCCGGTCGTCGCCCACGGGTTCCTCCTCGGTCTCACCGGTCCCTCCCGGCGCCGCCGCCGCGTCCGGGCCGGCAGGGTCCAGCCGCGCGGCGGCCGCGTCGCGGGCCTCCCGCGCGCTGTCGCGGCGGTACCTGTCGACGGCGCGCCGTCGCGCCGTCGTGATGATCCAGCCCGCCGGGGCGGGCGGCAGACCGTCGGCGGGCCAGCGGCGGACGGCCTCGGCGAAGGCGTCCTGGACCGCGTCCTCGGCGAGGTCGATGTCGCCGAGGACGCGGATGAGGACGGACACCGCCCGGCCGTACTCGCGGGCGAAGACGGCCGCGACGTCGGCCGGGGCCGTCATGCCCGGCTACCCGCCACGGGGCGCACCTCGACCGGCAGTGTCAGCACCCGCGCGGCACGCCCCGCCCAGTGCAGCGCGACGTCGAGATCCGGTGCGTCGATCACCCAGAAACCGCCGACATGCTCCTTGCCCTCGACGTACGGGCCGTCGGTGACCAGCACCTCGTCGCCCTTCGCGGCGACGACGGTCGCCGACGAGGGAGGGGTGAGACCGGCCGTGAAGACCCACACCCCTGCAGTGCGCATGTCGTCGTTGACCTGCGCCAACGCGGCCATGATCGGGTCGAGGACCTCCGGCGGCGGCGGTGGGCCGTCGGGCTGCTGGATCGAGAGCAGGTACTGGGCCATCGTCGGCTCCTTCGTCTCGCGTGGTGCGCTGTCACCGTTCACACGCGGCACCCCGGCCCGGATCGACACCGTCAGCGACGATTCTCCCGGGAACCTCCGTGCCCGTCGGCGACGGCGGGCAGCTCGGCCGCCGGCCGGGCCCGGGTGAGGACCACACCGGCCAGGATCAGCGCTCCGCCCGCGAGCTGCCACGGCCCCGGCAGCTCGCCCAGCAGCAGCCACGTCATCAGCGCGGAGGCGACGACCTCGAGCAGCGCGACCAGCGACCCGCGGGTGGCGCCGATCCGCGACACGGCGCCGACGCCCGCCCCGTAGGCCAGCAGCGCGCAGACCAGCGCGAGCACCGCGGCCGGCAGGACCCAGCCGACGTCGGCGCCCGCGAGCACGACGGGTGCGTCCGGCGGGACGGCGACGACGACGGGGAGGAGCCCGACGAGGCCGCACAGGGCCACGACGAGGGTCCCGATCACCATGCCCACGCCGACCAGCACCAGCGGCGGCGTCCGCGCCCCGGCCCGGTCGACGACCAGGAAGTACGACGCCCAGCACACCGCGCCGAACAGGCCCCACGCGACGCCGCGCCAGTCGAGCGCGCCCGCCGACCACACCTGCAGCACCATCAGCAGCCCGGCGACGGCCAGGGCCGCGCCGACCACCGTCATGCGGCTCGGCGGCCGCCGGCGCACCAGCCACACCCAGACGATCACCAGGACCGGCCCGAGGTACTCCAGCAGCAGCGCGACGGCGACCGGCACGTACTGCATCGCCGAGAAGTACCCGACCTGCACGCCCGCGACGGCCAGCGCTCCGTAGAGCAGCAGCGCCGGACCGTCGGCGCGCAGCGCCGCGAGCACGCCGGGCCGGGCGACCGCGAGCACGACCAGCAGCACGACGGCCGCGCCGCCGATGCGCACCAGCACCGCGCCGCCCGCCGACCAGCCCGCGTCGATCAGGGCCTTCGCGACGGGGCCCGCCACCCCGAACGACGCCGCCGAGACGACCCCAAGGGCGAGGCCCGTCGTCGTCCGGCTGCGCCCCGGGCTCCCCACGCGGCGCAGCGAGCTCATCCGGGGGTCCGCTCGTCGCGCGGGGCGGGGTCGAGCATCGGTGGCGGGCCCGCCGGCGCGGTCGCGGTCGGGCCCGACCTGGTCAGCATGATGCCGAGCAGGATCAGCAGCCCGCCGGCGAGCTGCGACGGACCGGGCAGCTGGTCCAGCAGCAGCCACGACGCGACCGTCGACACCACGACCTCGAGCAGCGCCACCAGTGATCCGCGTGCCGCGCCGATCCGCTCGATGGCGGCGACCCCGGTGAGGTAGGCGACGACCGTCGACACCAGGACGAGCAACGCCGCCGCGACCGGCCACCCGACCTCGGCGCCCGCCAGCAGCACCGGTGCCTCCGGCGGTGCGGTCACGACGATCGGCAGCACACCGGCCAGCCCGAGCACGACGACGACGGCCGTCCCGATCGTCATCCCGACACCCGCGAGCACCATCGGCGGCGTCTCGGTCGCCCGGTCGGCCAGCAGGAAGTACGAGGCCTGGCACGCCGCCGCGGCCAGCCCCCACGCGATCCCCGCCGGGTCGAGCGCACCGCCCGACCACACCTGCACGACCAGCAGCAGCCCGATGATCGCGACGAGCCCACCCAGGACCGTGCGGCGCCCCGGCGGCTGCCGGCGAACCAGCCACACCCAGGCGACCACGAGGACCGGACCCAGGTACTCCAGCAACAGGGCCACGCTCACCGGCAGGTAGCGGATGGCGTTGAAGAACGCGACCTGCACACCCGCGACCGCCAGCGCGCCGTAGACGACCAGTGCCGGCCCGTCGGCGCGCAGCGCCCGGAGCACCCCGGGCCGGGTCACCGCGAGCAGCACCAGCAGCACCGCGGCGGCGCCACCGATGCGCACCAGCACCGCGCCCGCCGACGACCAGCCCGCGTCGATCAGCGACTTGGCGAACGGCCCGGACAGCCCGAACGCGATGGCGGACGCCACGGCGAGGCCCAGCCCGGCGGAGGTGCGGGTGTTCACGTGCGGGACACGGCAGGAGACGTCATGACCCGACGAGCCTGCCATCCAGGACCGACGGATGTCCGCCGGACAGGTCCGACGTCTCAGCGCTCCCCGGCCAGGACGGGTTTGACGTCGAGGACCGGGGTCCCGTCGACGGCTTCGAGGTCGCGGACGCGGATGCGGCCGGGTTCGACGGCGGTGATCGTGACGCGGTGCACGCCGATGGGGTTGGGCCGGTCCGCGGAGCGGGTGGCGAAGACGCCGCGCAGGGGCGCGGCGGGGTCGTCGCGGGGGTGGACGACGAGGGTGTCGCGGTCGGCGCGGTGCAGCCAGGTCAGCAGCAGCACCTCGGCGCCGGTCGTCAGGTCCCGGGCGGCGGCCCGGTAGGTGTCCCCGAACGTGATCCAGGCGTCGGCGCCGCCCTCGTCGCCCTGCTTCGGAGCGGCGCCCGGGTCGGTGAGCGGCGACGAGACGTGCCCCACGGGAACGACGTACGGGCCTGCGGTCATCGGCCGACCCTAGGCGAGCGCGCCACGAACGGATGGGTGTCGCGACACGCCACACGATCGAGGGGCCTGCGGTGACGCGCACCACGCCGACCTCGTTGGACCGTCATGGGGAATCCGGAGGACATGCGGGGGACCGTCGCCGGTGGCGCGCACATCCCGATCAGCTCGAGGCCTGGAACGGGTGAGGCGGTCGATCTGGGCTGCCGCTGCCCGGTACTCGTGAACGGACCGGCGACGCCGTCGGCGGACCTGCTGGTCGCGCCCGACTGCAGGATGCACGCGGCGGTCTGACCCGAGAGGGTGGCCGACGGGCGCCGGGGCCGGTCGCGCGGACCCCCCGGCCGTCCGCCGGCCCCGGCGTGAGCAGATCCTCCCGACGACGTCGTGGCCGCGCGACCAGGGTCGATGGACGGTTGGGTGGCCGGTGGGCGAACGGCGGGTGACGTCGCTGCGGCCGGCGCCCACCCCGTCCGGTCAGGCCCGCGACTGCGCACGGACCGCCGGCGGTGCGGCCGGCTCCGGCGCGGCGCCGCGCCGCGTCGCGCGCAGGACCCGCACGACGAAACCCGGCCGCAGCAGCGTCTGCGGTGGGTCGACCAGCCCCGTCACCTGGAAGAACGTGCGGGCGACGTGCGGGTCGACCCCCGCGGCCCGCTGGACCCGCGCGACCCAGCGTCCGACGAGCACGGCGGCGCGTCCGCGGTCCACCTCGACGCGGGGGTCGGTGGAGTCGGCGCCGATGGCGTTGTCCCAGCCGACCGCCGTCGCCCGCAGCAGCCTGCGGTGGGTGCGACGCGGCTGCGGGTCGGTGTCGCGGGCGAGGACACGACGCAGCTCCTCCGCCTGCAGCGCGGCCATCGTCATGCCCTGGCCGTAGACGGGGTTCACCGAGCACAGCGCGTCGCCCAGGAGCAGCAGCCCCGGGGGCCCGTCGACCGTGTCGGGGCGGCGTCGCCGGTTCTCGGTGAACCGCATCGTCCGCAAGGGCTCGCGGGGCTCGGCGCCGGCGAGGGCGTCGGCGATGTCGGGGAAGGGCAGCGTGGCGGCGAAGCGGTGGAAGCCGTCCAGCTCGGTGGGGGCGTGGTCGCCGAAGGTCCCGCCGAGCGAGACGAGGTGGTCGCCGCCCTCGACGGGGAACACGGCGCCGCTGCGGCTGTTGCCCGGCACCCCGGACACGAGGACGACCTCGTCACCGTCCAAGCCGTCGTCGCGGAGCCGGAACCTCCCGCACGTGTAGGCGACCTCCACGCGCACCGAGTCCTGCGGGGGCACCGCGAACCCGAGCTCCCGCAGCCAGACGTCGGCCCGCGAGGTGCGACCGGAGGCGTCGACCACGAGGTCGGCGGCGACCGCCGGCCCGGGGTCGGTGCGGACACCGGTGACGCGTCCGTGCTCGGCGAGCAGGCCGAGCACCGTGCAACGGTCGACGATCGTCACCGTGGGCAGCGTCCGGACCGCGGCGCGGACGTGCGTCTCCAGCAGGGGCCGGCTGCACAGCAACGACCCGCCCTCGGAGAAGCGGGCGAACCGGATCCCGGCGAGCAGGAACCGGAAGCGCTCGACCGGCCCCTCGATCGCGCCGTCGCGCAGCAGGCCGTCGACGAGGTCGGGGAAGAGGTCGTCGAGGATCCGGCGGCCGCGGGGGAGCAGCGCATGCGGGAACGGGCCCTGCGGCACGCCGCGCCGGGGTTCGGCGCTCGCGCGGAGCGTGTCCCGGTCCAGGACGGTGACGTGGTCGAACGTCTCGGACAGGACGCGGGCGGCGAGCAGCCCGGCCATCCCGGCTCCGAGGACGACGGCGTGTGCGGGCACGGGGACCTCCGGTGTCGTGGGTGGCCGGACGGTCCCGCGGTGGGGTGCTCACCCACCAGGCCGGACGCTGCTCAGTTCCTGCCCACGGTGGCGAGCAGTTCGGCGACGCGGGCGGTGGCGGCGGCGAGGTGTCGTCGGTAGGTGGAGAACGGCAGGCCGAGCAGTTCGGCGGCCTTCTCCTGCGTCCCGGCGGGGCGGACGAAGGTGCGGTCGAGGACGCGGTGCAGCCGGGCGTCGCGGGGGTCGGTGCGCAGGGTGTCGATCGCGGCGAGGAGCGCGGCGCGGACCTCGTCGCCGGTCGTGCCGGCGGCCACGGCCAGCGGGGACACGGCGAGCCGGTCGGGCCGGTGCAGGTCGCGCAGGGCGGCCCGGACCGTGTCGGGGTCGACCACGGCCGTCCCCGGGGCGGGGCCGCCGACGATGTCGCTGAAGGAGTTGCTCGGCCGGGTCCGCACGTCGAGCGCGTACGTCGCGGTGTCCCGGGTGCCCTGGACGGTGTCGAGCTCCGGCACCCGGTCCAGGCCCAGGGTCAGCAGCAGGGGGCCGTTGAACGCCGGGTCGGCGGTGATGTGGATGTCGAACGCCAGGTTCGGGCGGGTGATCGTCTCGCGGATCGTCCGGACGGCGACGACGTCGTGCATCGGGGAGCGGCGCTCGCCGTGGACCCGGTGGGCGAGGAAGCGGACGGCGGTCACCTCGTGGTCGGCGCGCAGCCCCTGGGCCGTGGCCCACTCCCGGGCCCGGGCGGCGATCGGGTCGGCGGCCAGCACGCGGGGGCTCGCGTCGTGCAGCGAGACCGATACGAGCACGCCGTCGACACGTCCGTGGTCGCCGATGACGACGACGCCCTCGGGCTGTTCGTGGACCCACGCCAGCACCGCGTCGGCGTCGCGCTCCCCGACGTGCCCGACGACGAGCTCGCGCAGCGCGTCCAGCTCGTCCGGCGCGACGGGCCGGGCCCTGACCAGGCCGAACGTCGACCAGTCGTACCAGGTCGCCATGTGCGGGACGTGCCGGAACTCGAAGACGAGGTCGAGCATCGCCTGCTCCCGGCGCGCACCGCCGGCGGCTCGCGCGCGGCGGACGGTGTGCTCCCGGAGCGCGTGCCGCAGGGTCGCCGCGGCCTCGGGGTCGCGCCGGCGCAGGTCGGCGACCAGCACGTCGCGGACGAGGTCGTGCGGCACGAGGCCACGCTCGCCGTTCTCGACCCAGGCGCGGGTGCGCAGCCAGTCGAACAGCTCGGCGGGGCCCGGCCCGTCGCCGTCGCCCGGGACGAGCTCGCGCAGCAGTGCCTCGGTGGTGGTGCGGGCGCACGAGCACACCCGCAGCGCGTCCCGGTGCCGCGGTGTCGGGGCGGTGTCGACCAGGCGCGGGACGAGCGTCTCCAGCAGGGCGGGGCCGACGGCCCGGTCCTGGTCACCAGGGCGGGTGGCCAGCTCGGCGGCGACCGTGAGGGCCAGCGGATGGCCCCGGGCGAGCGTGAGCACCTCGGTGTGGACCTCGGTGGGGAGCTCGGCTGCGGCGAGCAGGTCGGCGGCCTCGGCGGCGTCGAGCGTTCCGAGGCCGACGACCCGCGACAGCGCGCGCCAGGCGGGGTCGTCGAGCCAGCCGCGTGACGGCGGCTCCCGGCCGGCGAGGACGGTCAGCGCGTCGCCGGGCAGGGCGGGGACGAGCTCCTCACGCACCCAGCCGTCGAGGGGGCCGAGCAGCTCGTAGGCGTCGACGAGCAGGACCAGCCGGCCGTCGGCGGGGGTGAGGGCGGCGTCGCGGATGGCGTGCGGATCGGGGGTGTCACGGCCGTCGACGCGCACGACGGTCGCCCCGGCAGCGCGGGCGAGATCGCCGTACATGCGCAGCAGGGCGCTCTTGCCGATCCCGCCGGGCCCGTGGACGTGCAGCACCGCGAACGGTGGTTCGGCGCCCGCGGGCAGTTCCACGGCGTGCCGGAACAGCTCCAGCTCCCGCTTCCTGCCGACGAATGCGCCCCGGCGCGCGGCGGCCACCCGCCCGGCGACCGTCGCCCGGCCCGCGGTGGCACGCCGTTCCGGCACCGCAGCGACGCTAGCCGCGCACGGCGGCGACGAACAGGGCATTACGGGTGGGGCTCGCCCCCGCGGAGAAGGGGGGTGCGCTCCGCGGGGTGGGGGGGTCGGCACGGTCGTTGCGACCCGGCCGAACGGGCAAAGTTCATCTCACCGGAGCAACAGCTCGGACGACGGGAAAGACTCGATACGGAGAACGGGGCCCGAAATGTTCAAGAGCCAGTGTCACAGCAACAGCAAGTGGGACCGCGACGACAGCGACTGGGGCGGCTACGGCGGCGGCTACAAGGACAAGAACTGCTGGGAGCCCCGTGAGAAGTACGAGGAGTGCTACGACAAGAAGAACGACTGCGACGACTACGACAAATGGGACTGCGACGACAAGTACTCGAAGAGCGACGACGACAAGTACGGCTGCGACGACAGCTACGACTACTCGAACAGCTGATCGCGGCCCCACGGGGACCAGGAGCGCGTACTGGCGGTGATGCGCCGGTACGCGCTCCCGTGTGTCCGGTGTCCGTATTTGCGCACGCGTGACCCGATCGGGTTATGGTTCGCACCGATGGCCACGGGATCGGATGGTGGCGCGTCACTGCAGGTGGCGCCGCCTCTGCAGCCGACCCGGAGCTTCGACACGGCGTGTACACGAGTGATCGACTATCTGTGCTCGGCCATCCCGATGGGGGCGTGGGCGGTCACGCGGGTCGTCGACGGTCGTCAGCTGATCCTCACTCTGCGTGGCGACGCGTACGAGGTCGGCGACGGGACCTCACTGCCGTTCAGCGACTCCCTGTGCCGCGTCATGATCGCCGGTGAGGGCCCGCGGATCGCTCCGGACGTCTCCGACGTCCCCGCCTACGCGCGCATCGCGAGCGCGCTCCCCTACGACGTCAACGCCTACGTCGGCACGCCGATCGTCTGGCCCGACGGGACGGTGTTCGGCACGGTCTGCGGCTTCGACCCCTCGACCAAACCCGACGGCCTGCGGGCCCACCTGCCCCTGCTCGACCTGCTGTCGAGCCTGCTGTCGTCGGTCCTGGAGGCCGACCTGGGAGCGACGTCGGCGGCGAGGGCGGCGGAGATCGCCAGGCGCGAGGCCGACGTCGACCCGCTCACCGGCCTGCTCAACCGGCGTGGCTGGAACCGCTTCCTCACCCAGGAGGAGGACCGGTTCCGCCGGTTCGGCGACTCCGCCAGCGTCGTCGTCATCGATCTCGACAACCTCAAGGCCGTCAACGACACCTGGGGTCACGGGGCGGGCGACGAGTACATCCTGCGGGCCGCCCGCGCGCTGGCGTCCACGGTCCGGTCCGGCGACGTCCTGGCCCGCCTCGGCGGCGACGAGTTCGGTGTGATCGCGGTCGGCTGCACGCCCGAGCAGGGAGCCGAGCTGGTGGTGCGGGCGTCGCGCGCGCTGTCGGACGCGGGGGTGTCCGGCTCGTTCGGGCACGCGCCGTACACCATCGTCGCCGGTTTCCCGGGAACGTGGCGGGCTGCCGACGAGGCCATGTACGAGCAGAAACGTCTCCGCCGCGGCGGGCCGCCCCGCCCGCACCGGCGCGTCTGAGCGGTGACGTGAAGGGGCAGGTTCCCGCGGCCTTCGCCGCGGCTGCCCGAACGCGACCGGCACCCGGCAGGAACGTGTGGGTCGACGCGTGATCAGCTCCCCGGCGGCGGCGGGACGTTCTCGGCGTCCTCGAAGATCAGAAAGGTGCGGGTGGCGAGGACCCCGGGGATGGCCTGGAGCTGCTCGAGCACCACGCGGCGCAGCGCATCGTTGTCCGCAGCCCGCACGAGCAGCATGACGTCGAACTCGCCGCCCAGCAGGGCCATGTGCCGGACCTCGGGGATGGCGCGCAACCGTTCCTGCAGGTCCCGCCAGTTGCTCTGGCGGACCGTCATCGTGACGTACGCAGAGGTCGTGAGACCGAGCTTGAGCGGATCCACGCGGGCGCCGAAGCCGGTGATCACACCGTCGGCCAGCAGTCGTTCGAGCCGGGCGTAGGCGTTCGCCCGGGAGACCAGCACGCGCTCGGCCAGCGCCCGACCGGACAGGCGGGCGTCCGCCTCCAGCTCGGCGACGATCCGGCGGTCGACGGCGTCCAGCCGGGTGTCCATTCGTCTCCCACCTCCGGGTGCAGGCCGCGACACGCGAGCCGACCGCATGGCCGTTCGGTCCCGTCAGGACCAGACGTCTCATGTTCTGGCGCAACACTAGCCGAATGGCCGTCCGGAAAGACAGGCTGGCGCCAGACGTCTTGCCGATGGAGGTGCAGATGAGTGCCGACCAGCTGGCGCAGGCCATCACCGTGGCCCGAGCGCTGGAGGAGACCGGTCGTCTCGTGCGGGGCGTGGCCACACCCGACCCGGACGTGCTGGTCGAGGGCTATCGGCGGCTGGTGTTCGCCCGCCAGGCTCAACGAACAGGCGAGTGCCCTCGTGCGGCAGGGCCGGCTGGCGGTCTACCCGTCCTCGCACGGGCAGGAGGCGTGCCAGGTCGCGTGCGCGTCGGTCCTCACGGACGGCGACTGGCTGTTCCCGACCTACCGCGACACCGCCGCGATCGCCGCACGAGGCGTCGACCCGGTGGAGGTGCTGAGCATGCTCCGCGGGGACTGGCACTGCGGCTACGACCCGAGGGTCCACAAGGTGGCCCCGCAGGCGACGCCGCTGGCGACCCAGCTGCTCCACGCCGTCGGGGTCGGGCACGCCGCCCGGCTCAGGGGCGAGGACACCGTCGTCATGGCACTGTGCGGCGACGGTGCCACCAGCGAGGGCGACTTCCACGAGGCGCTGAACTTCGCCGCCGTGTTCGCCGCGCCGGTGGTGTTCCTCGTGCAGAACAACAAGTACGCGATCTCGGTTCCGCTGGCCCGTCAATCGGTCGCGCCGTCCCTGGCGGCCAAGGCGATCGGCTACGGCATGCCCGGGATCCGGGTCGACGGCAACGACCTCGTCGTCCTCGAGCACGTTCTCCACGACGCCGTGAGCCGGGCGCGCGGGGGTGGGGGACCGACCCTGGTCGAGGCGGACACCTACCGCATGGACTCCCACACCAATGCCGACGACGCCACCCGCTACCGCACCGACGACGAGGTCGCGGAGTGGGCCGGGCGGGACCCGCTGGTGCGGGTACGGACCTACCTGACGGCGGCGGGTGCGCTCGACGAGGCATGCGAACACGAGATCACGGCCGCGGCGGAGGAGATGGCCGCCGCGGTCCGGGCGGGACTGGGCGCGCAGACGCCCGTCGACCCGGAGGAGCTCTTCGCCCACGTCTACGCCACCCCCACCCCCCAGCTGGTCGAGCAGCGCGCCGCGTTGCGCACCGAGCTCGAGTACGAGGAGGCCTGATGCCCGCGCCCACGATGACCATGGCCCAGGCCGTCAACACCGCACTGCGGGACGCCATGACCGCCGACGGTTCCGTCGTCGTCTTCGGCGAGGACGTCGGTGCCCTGGGCGGGGTGTTCCGGGTGACCGACGGCCTGCACCGGGACTTCGGCGAGCACCGATGCTTCGACACCCCGCTGGCCGAGTCCGGGATCGTCGGCCTGGCCGTCGGGATGGCCGTCAACGGGATGCGTCCGGTCGTGGAGATGCAGTTCGACGCCTTCGCCTACCCCGCCTTCGAGCAGATCACCAGCCACGTCGCCAAGCTGGGCAACCGCACCCGGGGCAGCCTGCGGCTCCCGATGGTCATCCGGATCCCGTACGCGGGGGGCATCGGTGGTGTCGAGCACCACTGCGACTCCTCGGAGAGCTACTACGCGCACACGCCGGGACTGCCGTCGTCGCGCCGGCCACCAACGCGGACGCCTACGGTCTGCTGCGGGCGGCGATCGACCATCCGGACCCGGTGATCTTCCTGGAGCCGAAGAAGCACTACTTCGCCAAGGAGGACGTCGACCTCGCGGCCCCTGTCCCCCCGATCGGTCGCGCCGTGGTGCGGCGGCCCGGTCGGGACGCGACGCTGATCGCGTACGGGCCGTCCGTGCCGGTGGCGCTGTCGGCCGCCGAGCACGCCGCCACCGAGGGGCGTGACCTCGGCGTGGTGGACCTGCGAACGATCGTGCCGTTCGACGACGAGACCGTCTGCGCCGAGGTCCGCCGGACCGGCCGCGCCGTCGTGATCGCCGAGGCGCCGGGATTCGCCTCCGTGGCCTCGGAGGTCGCCGCCCGGGTCGGGGAGCGATGCTTCCACCACCTCGAGGCCCCGGTGCGCCGGGTGACCGGCTTCGACGTGCCCTACCCGGCCCCCAAGCTGGAGCACCACCTCCTGCCCGGGGTCGACCGCATCCTCGATGCCGTCGACACCCTGCTGTGGGACGACAGCCGGGGGGTCCCGGCGTGAGCGCGCAGATCTTCACCCTCCCCGACCTGGGGGAGGGGCTCACCGAGGCCCAGCTGGTCCGGTGGCTCGTCGAGGTCGGCGACACGGTCGCCGTCGACGCACCCGTCGCCGAGGTCGAGACCGCGAAGGCGACGGTCGAAGTGCCCTCGCCGTTCGGTGGGGTGATCGCGGAGCTGCACGGTGAGGAGGGCGCCACGCTGGCCGTCGGCGCGCCGCTGATCTCCGTGACCACGCAGGACGGGTCGACTGCCGCGCAGACCTACACGGAGGAGGAGCAGGCCGGGTCGGGCAACGTCCTGATCGGTTACGGCACCGCCGGAGCGGCCACCTCGCGGCGCCGCCGCCGGGGCGCGGCGGCCCCCGCTCCCGCCGCCCCGGCCCGGTCCGGGATCCGCACCGCGGGCGAGCGGCCCGCAGCGTCATCACCGATCGTGCGTCAACTCGCCCGGCGCGCGGGCGTGGACCTCACCACGCTGGCCGGGACGGGTCCTGACGGCCTGGTCGTGCGTCGCGACGTGGAGGCCGCCATCGCGGCTCGCACGAGCGCGCCGCCGATCGGACGACCCGCCGCGCAACCGCAGCCGTCACCGGTCGCCGAGGACGACGTGGACCGCCGCACCGGCCTGCCGATCCGCACCCGGGTGCCACTCACGGGCATGCGCAAGGCCGTCACCGAGACACTCTCGCGCAGCCGCTCGGAGATCCCCGAGGCCACCACGTGGGTGGACGTGGACGCGACCCGGCTGCTGGAACTGCGCGCCCGGCTCACCGCCGGCGGTGCGGCGCCAGGTGTCCTGGCGATGGTCGCGCGGTTCGTGGTCGCCGGCCTGGCCCGGTTCCCCGAGCTCAACTCGCGGGTGGACACCAGGCGTGGCGAGATCACCCACCTCGACGGCGTCAACCTGGGTCTGGCCGCCCAGACCGACCGTGGCCTCGTGGTGCCGGCGGTCCCGGGCGCGCACCGCCTCACGATGCGCGGCCTCGACGCCGAGATCCGCAGGCTCACCACGGCGGCCCGCGAGGGCACCGCGACCGCGGCCGAGCTGAGCTCCGGCTCGTTCACGCTGAACAACTACGGCGTGCTCGGCGTCGACGGCAGCGCCGCGATCATCAACCATCCCGAGGTCGCCATCCTCGGTATCGGCCGGATCGTCCCGCGACCCTGGGTGGTCGACGGTGAGATCGTCGTCCGACAGGTCGTGCAGCTGTCGCTCGTGTTCGACCACCGGGTGTGCGACGGCGGCACGGCCGGCGGGTTCCTGCGCTTCGTCGCCGACGCCGTGGAGTCCCCGGCCCTTGCGGTGGCCGACCTGTGAGCACCGCGCCGGCGGTCGACCGCGTCCTCGCCGGCGGATGAGCCGGGTGGGCGGGAGCCCCCGCCCGTCGGTCGCAGGGATCGAGGCCTGTCCGTCGTACCGATCGAGGAGGCCGCCCCGGGCGGTCAGACCTCGTGCGCGACGCCCTCCGAGAGATGCAGGTGCACGACCTTCCAGCCCGCGTCGTCGACGAGCACGGCACTGATCCGCATCGCGAGCGGCGGCCCCTCCGGCAGCCGGACCTGCGCGGTCCCGAACACCCACGCCACGTCACCACGGCACCGGCCGTCGACCTCGACCGCCTCCATCGGCACCGGCGGATAGGTCCGCAGGTGGGCGACCAGCTCGGCGAGCGACAGGTTCGTGTCCGGGCCGGAGGCGAAGGTGTGCACCCCGCCGAGGTCCGAGGCGTGCGCGAGAACGTGGTCGACGTCGCGGGCCTGGGCGGCGAGGAGCCACGCGCGGGTGGTCTCGAGGGCGGCGGCAGGGGCACGGTCCATGCTCGGTCACGGTAGGGCAGGGCGCCCGCGAGTCCGGTTGGACGTTCCGGCCAACGCCACCGCCCTCCGTTGTGACTCCCGCCCATCCCCGGTCCGGGGCACGGGCTCATAGCGTGCCGTCATTCCGGACCCGAGGAGCTTCGATGGCGGCTACCGCGAACGACGACTACGCCCTGACCCGCGTCCCGCCGGGCGCCCGACGATCGTGGGTCGGGCTGGCCGTCCAGCGCTTCGGCCAGCTATCCGCGCTGATCCAGTTCCTGGTCGGGGCCACGCTCGGCTTCGGCATGGACTTCTGGACCGCGTTCTGGGCGCTGACGCTCGGCTCGGTCATCCTCGAGATCGTCGCCGTCGCGATCGGCGTGATCGGGATGCGTGAGGGGCTCTCCACGACGCTGGTGGCGCGCTGGACGGGCTTCGGCCAGGCCGGTGGCGCCCTGCTGGGACTCCTCGTCGGGCTGAGCGTGACGATCGCGTTCGGCATCCAGTCCGGGGTCTCCGCCGAGGGGCTCGTGGCGATCTTCGGGTCGCTGCCGAGCTGGGCGTGGTCCCTGGTGTTCGGCCTGGTCGTGACGGCCATCGTGGTCGTCGGCATCCGGTCCATGGCGTGGACGGCATACCTGACGGTCCCGATCTTCCTGGTGCTCGTGGGCTGGTCGGTGGTCAGTGCGCTGTCCGCACACCCGGTCGGCGAGCTGCTCTCCTCGCCGCCACCCGGGCCGGCGCTGACCCTGGTGCAGGGGACCACGATCGTCGCGGGAAGCTTCATCGTCGGCGCGGTGATCACCCCTGACATGACCCGCTTCAACCGCAGCGTCGGCGATGTCGTGAAGCAGACCGTCGTCGGGATCACGCTGGGCGAGTACGTGATCGGGCTGGCCGGGGTGCTGCTGGCGCACGCGAGCCGGTCCAGCGACGTCATCGCGATCGTCGTGTCGTCGGTCGGCTGGGTCGGCGTGCTGATCATCGTCGCGGCCACGCTGAAGATCAACGACTGGAACCTCTACAGCGCCGGGCTGGGCACGGTGGCCTTCCTGGAGTCGATCACCGGACGCAAGCCGTCGCGTGCCGTGGTGACGGGCGTGCTCGGGGTCGTGGGCAGTCTCGCCGCCGCACTCGGTGTGCTGAACCAGTTCTCCACCGTGCTCGGGGTCCTGGGGTACGTGTTCCCCCCGGTCGCCGGGGTGATGCTCGCCGAGTACTTCGTGGTGAAGCGCTGGCGCGGCGACCTCGACGCGAGCCGCGCGGGCGGCGCCCCTCCCGAGACCGCGCCACGCTGGGTGCCGGCGACGCTGGTCGTGTGGGTGGTGTCGGCGCTGATCGGGGCGTTCGTGCCGGTCGGCTTCCCGAGTATCAACGCGCTGCTGGCGGCATTCGTGCTGTACACCGTCGCGGGCAAGGCGGGCCTGGTGCGCGGGATCGGGGTCGCCCGGTCGGAGCCGGCCGCGGTCGCGGCGCCGGTCGGCGGGGCCGTCGCAGATGCATGATCTCCTGCTGCGCGGCGGCAGCGTCCACGACGGGACCGGAGCGCCGGCCGTCACCGCGGACGTCGCCGTCGCCGGGGACCGGATCGTCGCGGTCGGGCGGGACCTCGGTCCCGCCCGCCGGGTCGTCGACGTCGACGGCCTGGCCGTCGCACCAGGGTTCGTCGACGCGCACACCCACTCCGACCTCGTCGCGCTCACCGGTCGGCCCGAGGGGGCGAAGCTGCGGCAGGGCGTGACCACCGAGGTCGTCGGCAACTGCGGGGTGTCCTTCGCCCCGCTCGACGAGGCCGCCGCCGGGCACCTCACCGGGATCTACGGCGACCTGACGTGCGGACTTCCGATCGGGCCACGCACCTTCGCCGGCTACCTCGCCGAGGTGGAGGCGGCCCGGCCGACCACGAACGTCGTCGCGCTGGTCGGGCACGCGGCCCTGCGCACCACCGCGAACGGTATGGCCGAGGCTCTCGCCCCCGGTGCCCTGGACCGGATGTGTGCGCTGCTCGCGGAGTCGCTCGACGCCGGAGCGGCCGGGCTCTCGTCCGGGCTCGTCTACCCGCCCGGCAGCCACGCCGCCCCCGAGGAGATGACCGCACTCGCCGCCGTCGCCCAGCGGTACGGACGGATCTACGCGACCCACCTGCGTGACGAGGGTGACCGGTTGCCGGAGGCCCTCGACGAGGCGATCGCCGTGGCCGAGGCGAGCGGGGTGCGGTTGCAGGTCTCGCACTGCAAGGTCACCGGCCGGCGCAACCACGGCCGCGCCCCGGACCTGCTCGCGCGACTGCACGCCGCCCGTCGGGCCGGGATCGACGTCGCCGGCGACGCCTACCCCTACACGAGTGGGGCGACGGTCATGGTCGCGCTGCTGCCGCCGTCGGCGACGGCCGGAGGCGCCGACCGGCTGGTACAGCTGCTCGGTGATCCGCGTGAGCGGGAGCGGCTCCGCGCTGCTGCCGACCACGGGCAGGGGCTGTGGCGGGCGGCCGATCCCGGAGGCGTCCGGCTGATGCGGCACAAGGATCCCGGCGTGTGCGGGCGCACGCTCGCCGAGGTCGGTGCCGATCCCTGGACCACCCTGTGCGAGCTGGTCGCGGCGGACCCGGGGGCGACGGTGCTGCTGGAGGCGATGGACCTGACCGACGTCCTGACGATCCTCGCCGATCCGCTGATCGGGATCGGCTCGGACGGCACGCCCTCGGCCGGTGCGGGGCACCCCCGCAACCGCGGCTGCTTCCCCGAGTTGTTCGCGACGGTCGTCCGTACGCACGGTGCGCTGGACCTTCCCACCGCCGTCCACAAGGCGACGGCGGCGAACGCCGACCGCTTCGGCCTCGCCGGGCGCGGGCGGCTCGGCGCGGGGGCGGTCGCGGACGTCTGCGTGTTCGACCCGGCACGGGTGGCGCACCCCGATCCGCTCGGTGAGCCGGCCGGATTCCTGCACGTGCTGGTCGCCGGCGTGCCCGCGGTCGAGGACGGCCGGGTGACCGGAGCGCGTGCCGGCAGGGTGCTGCGGGCCTAACCGTCCGGGTCCGGGTGGTCGGGCAGGATCGCGCGGGTCGCGAGGTGGGCGGCCAACCTGTCGTCAGGGTCCGCGAGGTCGACGCCGAGCGCGGCCCGGATCCGGCTGAGCCGGTGCACGACGGTGTTGCGGTGGACGCCGAGCACCGCCGCCGTCGTGACCAGTGAGGACTCGTGGTCGAGGTAGCAGGCCAGGGTGCGGCCGAGCTGGTCGGTCGGGTCGGCCTCGCGCAACGGCGCCAGGACCTCGGTGGCCAGCTCCTTCACCGGCTCGTGGGCGTACCAGGCGTGCAGTAGCCGGCGCAGGCCGACGGGGTCGGTGAGCTCGACCGCGCCGTCGGCCTCGCGGGCCCGCGCCACCATGGCCGCCCGGCGGGACTCCTCCGCGGACTCGGCGATGCCCTCGGTCCCGGTGTGCGCCAGGCCGACGCCGGCGCAGACCCGGCCCAGGGAGTCCCGGACCGCCGGATCGAGAAGCGCGCTGCGTACCGCCTTGACCAGTGCCGCGATGCCGGCGCGGTCGGGCGGGGCGTCCTCGGTGCGCCAGAACATCCAGCCGTCCGGGCGGTCCACGATCGCGACCGGCAGGCCGGCGCGCCCCAGCGCACCCTCGAGCACGGCGAGGGCACCCGCGGGCCGGCGGTCCACGCGGGCCCCGGTGATTGCGAGGTGCACCGCGGTGTGCCAGCCCGACAGCCGCCAGCCCAGCACGGCGGCGCGTTCCACCGTCTCGCGGTCGGGGAAGGGCGAGGTCTCGAGGATCTCGGTGAGCAGCAGGGCCCGTTCGCGTCCTTCGTGGACCCGGGCGAACGAGCGGCCCGCGAGGTGCGCGGTGAACGCGAGCGCCGCCACCGCGAGGCAGTCCCGCACCTGCTCTCCCGGGAGTGCGTCCGAGGCCGCCGCGAGGGCGGCGAACCACATCCCGGCCCGTCGCCCGGGTGGCAGCACGACCGGGAGCAGCACGATCTCGGCACCGTCCGGGGCGTCGAGGATCCGGGCGACGGGGATGTCTGCGCCGAGTTCGGCGCCCGCCGCGCCCAGCAGGGCGGCCCAGTGCGTGGCCCGGTCGCCCTCGACGGGATTGCCGTTGGCGTCGAGCAGCGCGACCGGGGCACGCAGCTCGGCGTGCAGCAGACGCAGCAGCTCGCCCGGCTCGGTGTGCGGGCCGACGGCGCGCAGCAGCGTCCGCAACCGGCGGGTGGCCGCGATCTCGGGTGCCTGGGTCTCGGCCTCCAGCTCCGCGACGAGTGCCTCGACGTCGTCGCCGGGCACCAGGACCAGCGGGAGATCGTGGCGGTCGGCCAGCCGGACCGTCGACAGCATGGCCTCCCCGGCCGCCCCGCAGAGCAGGAGCCCGGCGATCCGTGCGCCCACACCGAACCGGATCGCGAGGTCCGCCTCGGGACCGTCGACCCGCAGCTGCCCGCGGCCGAGGACCACGAGGCTCCCGGCCGGGGCCTCGCGCACACCGCCGGCGGAGCTCCCGCGCACCACGTGGTGCACGACCGAGGCCAGCCCTCCCCGGCCCGCGGCGATCCGGTGCCCACGCAGCGCGTCGGAGGACAGGAGGCGCTGGAGCCTGATCGACACGACGTCCCCTCCTGCCCTCCCGGGAGCGCGAGCCTACCGCCGGGCGAGCAGCGGCCCGGCCGCCTTGGCCTGCACCCGCACGCTGTTACCCGGCATGTAGCTCATCGGCACCTCGTTGATCATCGTGATCCGCACCCGCGCCGGGTCGGCGCCCGCGCGCACCGCCTGCTCGACGGCGAGCCGGCGGGCCTCGTCCAGGCAGGCCTCGCGGCCGCCGTCGGCGTAGGCGAAGGTCCGGTCGACGGCGCCGGACGCCTCGGCGATCGCCGCGCCGATGGCGTTCGCGACACCGGCGTGCTCGTGCCGGTGCACCGCGCTGATGCCCTCGATCCGCTCCGGGATCAGGTGCGCCCCACCCCCGACGGCGATCAACGGCTGCGTTCCCCGAGAGGCCTTGATGCGATCGGCGAGGGCGGCGATCTGGCGGTCCACCGAGGCCAGGACCCTGTGCACCGCAGCGGGTTCGATGCGCGCGAGACCCGGATCGCCGATGGCGCTGCGCCCACCCGCCGTGCTCACGTCGCTCAGCGTCAGCACCGCGCCGCCGAAGACGAGGGCGTCGCTGGTCAGCCGGTGGGCGACGCTGCGCGGTCCGATCACCGGCGCCCCACGGCCGGACACGTCGACGACCGTGCCGCCGCCGAGCCCGACGGCGATCAGGTCCGGCATCCGGTAGTTCGTCCGCACCCCCCCGATCTCGACGGCCAGCGCGGACTCCCGCGGGAAACCACCGACCAGCAGCCCGACGTCGGTGGAGGTGCCGCCGACGTCCATCACCACGGCGTCGGTCAGGCCGGAGAGGTACGCGGCGCCGCGCATCGAGTTCGTGGGGCCGGAGCCGATCGTCAGGACGGGGCGACGCAGGGCCTCCTCGACGGTGAGCAGCGTGCCGTCGTTCTGGGTCAGGAAGAGGTCCGGCGACAGGCCGCGCTCACCGAGCGCGGTGATCAGACCCTGCGCGACCGTCCGGCCGATACCGACCAACGCGCTGTTGAGGATCGCCGAGTTCTCCCGCTCCAGCAGACCGATCCCGCCGACCTCCCGGCTCTCGGTGACCGGCACGTCGCCCGCCAGGACGTCGGCGACGATCTCCGCGGCCCGGCGTTCGTGCTCGGCGTTGACCGGGCTGCTCATGGCGGTCACCGCGATCGCGTCGACCGTCCCGGCGCAGTCCTTCGCGAACAGCCGCACCGCGTCCTCGTCGAGGGGGGCGGCGGGGGTGCCGTCGTAGCCGTGGCCGCCGCCCACGATCGCGACCGGGCCGCGGACCTGCGCGGTCAGGTCGTCGGGCCAGCCCGCGAACGGGGGCACGGACGTCGTTGCGGGGGCGGCGACGCGCAGCACCCCGACCCGCCCGAGCCCGGTCCGGCCGATGATCGCGTTGACGGGGTGGGTGGTCCCGAGCATCACCTGCCCGACGGCGTCGGGGTCGACCTGGCCGAGCACGGCGTCGAGGGCGGCGCGGATGCCCTCGAAGACCGCCGTGGTCGTCGGCAGCTTCTCCGCCGCCAGGATGGCGCCGTGCTCGTCGACGACGACCGCGTCGGTGTTCGTGCCGCCGACGTCGATCCCGATCCGCAGGTCAGTCATCCTGTCCTCCGAACGGCACGTAGTCGAGGTCGTAGCCGAACGCCCGCGGACCGGCCAGTTCGATGCCGTCGGGTTCGTGCCAGCGAGGGTGGGCCGGCAGCGCGAGCACGGTGAGCCGCTGCCCGTAGCCGAGGGTCTCGGTGGTCATGGGGGTCCCGGTCTCCACGTCGAGCAGGCTGATGAGGTCCGGCGTGGTCACGAGCGGGACGCCGTCCTCACTGGCCACGAGGTTCTCGTTCTGGAAGTCGATGCGCAGGGTGCGGTCGGCACCGTCCAGGTCGTCGAGGGTGACGGTGCCCCGTGCCCAGCCGTCCTCGGTGCGCCGGTCGAGATCGATGATCTTGCCGGTGAACACGATCCGGCCGCCGGTGGTGGCGAGCAACCCCGGGTAGCCGTCCGGGGCGCCCTCCTGGATCGCGCGGACGTGGCGGCCGATCTCGGCGCAGTAGGTCAGCGAGCCGTGGATGGCGTGTGCGTCGGCCTGGGCGGCGGTGACGGGGTAGAGCGCACCGACGGCGATCATGCCCATCGCCGTGACGGCCGCGCGGGCGAGCCGTTCCGCCGTCGGGTTGTCCGTGGCCTCGATGATCGCGCGGTTCCCCGCGGTGTCGACGAGCACGATCGGCGAGGCGGGGATGCCGGCGAGGTGGAAGTGCGTGAGCTCGCCGCGCGGGAAGGCCCGGCGCATGGTGTCGGCGTCGACGACCGGCAGCCCCAGCTCGGCCGCGGCGGCGATCGGCAGCAGCGTGCTGCCGCCGCCGACCTCGATCGGCAGCACGCCGACGCCCTTGCGGCCGAGGTGGCGTTCCAGCGCGGTGAGTGCGGCCTGTGGCTCGCTGCCGTTGAAGAACCGCTCGGCGAACGCGGTCGGCGCGCCGACCACCGCCAGGGGCAGCAGCAGCCCGTCCGCGTCCAGGTCGCCTGGTTGCACCAGTGGCACCGGGCCGTGCCGGCGCAGCGCCTCCTCGACCATCAGCCTGGGCACGAACGGCTCGCCACCACCCCCGGTGGCGAGCACGCCCGCACCGAGCGTGAGCGCGGGGATGTCATCGATCGTGATTTCGTCCAACTCGGCTCCTGACCTCCGGGTTCCCAGCGAATCAGGTCTCGCATGCTGTCTTCATCGGGCGGTCTGCACAGCGGCTGACTCGGTGATGTACGGAGTGCACATGTGCCACGGGCTCCGCGCGGGCGGGTCGGCGCGCAGCCCGGACCCGCCACCGGCGGCACGCGCCGGGCGCGGCGCCACGGAGGCGGCGGGCGTCAGCGGCCGGTGACGCCGTCGATCCGTTCGCGCAGCATGTCGGCATGGCCGAGGTGGCGGGCGTACTCGGTGTTCATGTGCACCAGCACCGCGCGTACCGACATCGGCCGCCCGCGGAAGTCGACCTCGTGATCGAGCGGGACACCGGCCAGGGCGGCGTCGGCGAGCGTCAGCTCCGCGAGGTACGCCTCGACGTCGCGTTCGGCGTGGGCGGCGTAGGCGTCGTCGAAGTCGCTGTCGTCGCCCACACCGCCGTGGAGCGGGGCGACGGTGTCGCCGCCGGCGCGCTGCCGCAGCCAGATCCGTTCGACCTTCGTGAGGTGGCGGACGAGGCCGAGCAGCGACAGCGTCGAGGGCGCCGGCGCGCGTTCGGCGAGCTGCGCAGGGGTCAGCCCGGCACACACGTTGAGCAGGCACGACCGTTGCCGGGCGAGCATCCCGAGCAGGATCGCGCGTTCGTCGCCGGTGAGCGGGCCGTCGGTGATCAGGAGGGTGGGCGGCTCGGCGGGAAACGGCGACGTCCAGGTCATGTCTGCATCCTGACCCAACCGACTTCGACACGAGGACGGGGTCGCTCGCGCCCGCCGTCGGAGGCCGATGCGTCGCCCCTCGTCGTCGACGTCCCGATCGCCCCGGCGACCCGCACACCAGCGCTCGGGTGTCACGCACCGGAACCGGATCGCCGCGGTCCGTCACCGGCCTTCCGCCGGGCGGTCGTTGACGAGATCGTGGGAGCGGGATCGGAGACGGCGGTGCGAGCGTCCTGTGCGGGCACCGCGATCACAGGAGCACCGCACCGCGAGGAAGGACTGCGATGACCGCACCCGCCCCCG
The DNA here is from genome assembly GCF_050250275.1 of Pseudonocardia sp. Lineage (GTDB taxonomy): Bacteria > Actinomycetota > Actinomycetes > Mycobacteriales > Pseudonocardiaceae > Pseudonocardia. The sequence continues at coordinate 81,899 of NZ_JBFWOY010000019.1, read as the reverse complement.
GCTCGTTCGCCAGGCGGCACGGCTGGATCGCCGTGCTCGTCGTCGGCGCGGTCCTGTTCGTCGTGGTCGAACGGACCCTCGTCGGTACCCAGAACCCCAACTTCGTCCCGTCGGCGATCCTGCTGGGTGCAACGATCGTGCCCGCGGCGTTCATCGCGTTCGTGTACGGACGACGGCTGCCCTACGACGTCGGCGGCACCGCGATCGGGCTGTCCGCGCTGCTCGGCGGGATCATCGGCACCGTCGTCGCCGGCACGCTCGAGTACGACGTCCAGCTCGACCTCGGTGTCCTGCCCATGCTCGGCGTCGGGCTGATCGAGGAGGCGAGCAAGCTGCTCGTCCCGCTGGCCATGCTGCTGTGCGTGTCCCGTTTCCGCACCCGTGCCGACGGGCTGCTCCTCGGGGTGGCCGCCGGAGCCGGGTTCGCCGCGCTGGAGACCATGGGTTACGCCTTCACGACGCTGATCCGGTCGAAGGGCAGCATCACCGACACGATCGACGTGCTCCTGCTGCGCGGGATCATGAGCCCCGCCGCCCACATGGCGTGGACGGGCATCACCGCAGCCGCACTGTTCGCCGCCGCCGGGTCGGGCTGGGCGGGGCGCCGGGTCGGGATGTTCGTGGGCGCGTTCGTCGTGGCCGTCGGGCTGCACACCGCGTGGGACAGCTCGCCGAACCTGTTCTGGACCGGGGCGGTCGCCGTCGTGAGCCTCGGGCTGCTGGGCTGGATCGTGCACCGCACGGCCGTCGACACCCGCGCCCGGGTCCACCCGCACGCCGCACACGCCCGGGTTTCCTGAGACGGCACCCGACATCGGTCGGCGCGGGGGTGGCCGCCGCTCCACCGAGCCGCGCGCGGTCGTGACTGTCGACACGGTGCCACCCGAATGGCCGGTGACGGCCCCCGCTCCGCTCGCCATAGTGGGCCCACTGGTCAGACCAGTAGCCGAGGTGGACGTCGAGCGAGCCGGAGAGCGACCCGTGGACGACGCTGGGACCACGCACACCACGAAGGAGCGGCCGCCACCGCGGACCGAGGCCGCGGCCGGGTCCGCCGGAGCACGCGCCGCGCGCGAGATCGCGACCCGCTACGGCCTCGTCGCGGTCTGGGTCGTCATGATCGTCGCGTTCACGATCCTCGCCCCTGGCCGGTTCCTCGTGGCGCAGAACATCGGCAACATCTTCGGTTCGCAGGCGGTCCTGCTGATCCTCGCGCTCGGTCTGATGTTCCCGGTCATCGCCGGCGAGTGGGACCTCTCGGTCGGGGCGATGCTCGGGCTGTCGCTGACCACCGTCGGCTACTTCAACGCGGTGCTCGACCTGCCGATCTGGGTCGCGATCCTGGTCGCGCTAGCCATGGGGCTGGCCGTCGGCCTGCTCAACGCGTTCTTCATCGTCGTCGCCGGGGTGCCCTCGCTGATCGCGACACTGGGCATGGCCACCCTGCTCGGCGGGGTCACCTACGCCATCTCCAACTCGACGATCTCCGGGCTCGACCAGGGGTTCGTCGACCTCGGCCAGCACTCGGTCCTGGCGATCCCCACGCCGTTCTACGTCGCGATCGTGATGGCGCTGATCGCCTGGTACGTGCTGCGGTGGACGCCGGGCGGTCGGTACCTGTTCTTCGTCGGGTCCAACCGCGACGTCGCCCGGCTCTCGGGCATCCGGGTGGGTCGCGTCCGGGTCACGGCGCTCGTGGTCTCCGGCGTCGTCAGCGCGTTCGCGGGTGTCGTGCTCGCCGCGTCGCTCGGCGCGTCGGGCCCGACGATCGGGGCGCCCTACCTGCTGCCGGCGTTCGCGGCGATCTTCCTCGGCGCCACCGCCGTCACGCCCGGCCGGCTCAACGTGTGGGGCACCGTGATCGCCGTCTACTTCCTGATCACCGGCGTCACCGGGATGCAGCTGCTCGGCGCGCCGTCGTGGGTCCAGGACGTCTTCTACGGCGCGATCCTGCTCGCCGCCGTCGCACTGAGCCTGCTCGCCCGGCGGCGCCGGTGAGCACCCCGGACCCCGGCCCCGGCGCTGCGCCGGCCCGCCGGAGCACGTCCCCGCAGTCTCCGTCCCTACCCGGTGAGGAGCAGTCATGAGAGATCGGCAGAGGAGCCGCACGGCGGTCAGGGCGGTCGGGGCACTCGCCACCGCCGCCGCGCTCGCCGTGCTCGGCGCGTGCGGCGGCCAGGACGCCGGGTCCGGCGGCGCGGCCGCCGCGGCCGACCCGGCGATGGTGCAGAAGGCCACCGACTCCACGACCGCGCTCGGCGAGCCGCCGACGTTCGCGCTCACCGACGCCGACAAGATCGATCCGGCGGGTGCCGCGGGCAAGAAGCTGTGGATCATCGACATCGCGTCGTCGATCCCGCTCGTCCAGGTCAGCGACGCGGCCACGGCCCAGGCCCTCGGACTCGTCGGCGCGACCGTCAAGACCTACGACGGGAAGGGCTCGGTCACCGAGTACACCCGAGGCATCCAGGCGGCCATCGCCGACAAGGCCGACGTGATCGCCCTCTACGCGATCGACCCCAACCTCGTCGCCGGTCCGATCCAGGCCGCGGCCGACGCCGGGATCAAGGTCATCGTCGTCCAGTACGACGACCCGGGCGCGCCGCTGCCGAAGAACGTCACCGCACAGGTGACCTACCCCTACACGCAGGCGGGCGCGGCGATGGCGAACTTCATCGTCGCGGACTCCAAGGGTGCCGCCGTGGGCGTCGAGTTCATCTCGGCCTCCGACGTCAGCAACTCGAAGGCGATCGTCGGCGGCTTCCAGGACACGCTGAAGGCGGCCTGCCCGAACTGCTCGGTGACCGTCGACGACGTTCCCGTCGCCGACTGGCAGACCAAGATCACCACACAGGTCAACTCGACGCTCAACAGCCACCCGGACATCAAGTACGTCGTCCCGGTCTACGACGGCATGGCCACCTTCGCGATCCCGGCGATCAAGACGTCGGGCAAGAAGGACGTCAAGCTCGTGAGCTTCAACGCGACGAAGTCGATCATGCAGAACCTCAAGGACGGCGACACGGTCGTCGCCGACGTGGGCTCCCCGCAGGCCTGGGAGGGCTGGGCGCTCGCCGACCAGTTCATCCGCGTCGTCACGAACGCGGCGCCGCTCGTCGACACGAAGGTCGGGCTGCGCATGTTCACCGGCCAGAACATCGGCCGGATCGACCTCGCCGCGCCGGAGTCGACCTGGTACGGCGTCGACTACGAGAGCGGATACAAGAAGCTGTGGGGCGTCAGCCAGTAGTCACCCCGGACGGACAGGAACGCACGCATGAGCGACCCGGGCCCCTTCAGCCAGGTCAAGCCGGTCAGAGCGTACGAGGCGATCGTCGCGCAGTTCGACGAGGCGATCCGCTCCGGCACGATCCGCCCGGGCGACCGGCTGCCGTCGGAACGTGAGCTGATGCGGCAGTTCGGGGTCGGCCGCTCCACGGTGCGCGAGGCGCTGCGCGTCCTGCAGAGCAACGGGATGGTCCGGTCCCGGCCCGGTGACCGGCGCGGCCCGGAGGTGGTGGCGTTCTCCACCGAGCTGCTGCACCGGCCGATGGAGGCCCTGCTCAACGTCGGGCAGGTCACGCTCTACGAGCTGATCTTCTTCCGGATGGTGACCGAGGGCAGCCTCGCCGGGCTGGCCGCGACGCGGTCCGGGGTCGACCCGGACGGCGTCGCGCAGCTCTGGTCGCTCGTGCAGGACCTGAAGGACGGGGCGGCCCGCGGGATGCAGCACTTCCTCAAGGCCGACTCCGCGTTCCACGAGGGGGTGTCACGGGTGGCGGGCAGCAGCTTCCTGGCCGTGCAGAACGACGTCGTCCGCAACGCCGCGCGCAACTACCTCGCGACCAACATGGACACTCCGGTGCGCCGGTCGGACTACATGACGCGCGCGATCGAGAGCCACGAGCTGCTCGTCCGGCACATCGAGGCGGGTGAGCAGCACGCGGCCACCCTGATGAACCACCACACGATCCTGGCGCACTACTCGGTGTTCTTCACCGACGACGAGGTGGCCCGGCTGCGGTCGTTCTTCGTCGACCCACCCGGGGGTGACGGATGAACGACGTCCTGCAGGTCGCCGACCTCACCGTGCGCTTCGGGCCCACCACCGCGCTCGACGGCGTCTCGCTGACGCTGCGCGGGGGAGAGGTGCACGGGCTGCTGGGGCACAACGGTTCCGGCAAGTCGACGCTGATCAAGACCCTCGCCGGGGTGAACATCCCGGAGGCGGGGACTGTCACGTCGAACGGCACGGAGCTCGCGCTCCCGGTGAGCCCGACGGCGGCGCGGTCGAGCGGGCTGGCGTTCGTCCACCAGGGCCTCGGGCTGGCCGAGGACCTCAGCGTCCTGGAGAACATCGCCGTCGTCGGGTTCGACGTCGGCACCCTGGGCCGGATCCGGTGGGGCGACGAGGCCCGCGCCGCCCGGGCCGAGCTGGCGCGCTTCGGCGTGACCGTCCGGCTCGACACCCTCGTGCGCGACCTGCCGCCCGTGGAGAAGGCGATCGTCGCGATCGTGCGGGCCCTCGCATCGGTCGAGGGTCCGCCCGGCGGGCGGCTGCTCGTGCTCGACGAGCCGACCGTCTACCTGCCGCGCGACCAGGTGCAGCGGCTCTTCGACGCGGTCCGGGAGTTCGTCGCGGGCGGCGACGCGGTGCTGTTCGTCTCCCACCGCATCGACGAGGTCCTCTCGCTCACCGACACCATCTCGGTGCTGCGCAGCGGCCGGCTCGTCGCGACGGAACCGACCCACGCGCTCGACGAGCGCCGCATCGTCGCGCTGATCGTCGGCCGTGAGCTCGCCGCGGCCGCCCCCGACACCCACCACGCCACCGGCGAGGTCGCCGCCACGTTCGGCGACGTCACCGGCGCGGTCCTGCACGGGATCTCGTTCACCGTGGCCCGCGGCGAGATCCTCGGTGTCACGGGGCTCGCCGGCTCGGGCTTCGACGAGCTGCCCTATGTCCTCGCGGGCGCCCGGCCCGGCTCGGGGACCGTCGTGGTCGGCGGGCGGACCGTCGACGTCGCCGGTCTCGACCCGCGCGCGGCCATCGCCGCCGGGATCGTGCTCATCCCCGCCGACCGCGCTCGCCTCGGCGTGATCGGCGAGGTCAGCATCCGGGAGAACGTCGCGCTGCCGCGGATGCGGCGCTTCTTCCGGGGCGGCCTGCTGCGCGAGGGCGAGGAACGCGACTGGGTGCGCCGGCTCGTCGACGGCTCCGGCGTCCTGCACGGCGGCGTCGACCGCGAGATGAACACCCTCAGCGGCGGCAACCAGCAGAAGACGGTCCTGGCGAAATGGCTCGCCGGCGACCCGGACCTGATCCTGCTGCACGAACCGACCCAGGGCGTCGACGTCGGCGGCCGCCTCGACATCCACCGCCGGCTGCGCGAGGCCGCCGACCGCGGTGCCGCCGTCGTCGCCGCCGGCGAGTCGCCCGAGGAGCTCGCCGAGCTCTGCGACCGGGTGCTGATCGTCAAGGACGGCGTGCTGTTCGGCGAGCTCCGCGGGGCGCGCGTGGACAAGCACACGATCGTCGACGCGACCCTGTCCGAGACCCCACTGCCCCTGTGAGCGGCGACGGCCGCCACGTCGACCCCGCCACCCACGACCGACTCGACCCGGAACGAGCCTCGACCCCGTACGAGAAGGAGTGACCATGCTCGACCTCGCGATCACCGGCGGCCTCGTCGTCGGCCCGACCGAGACCTCCGCGCTCGACGTCGGCATCGCCGACGGCCGCATCTCGATGCTGACCTCGCCCGGCGGCCTCCCCGAGGCCCGCGAGACCGTCGACGTCCCTGGGCTGACGCTCGTCCCCGGCGGCATCGACCCGCACGTGCACTGCGACCTCGCGATCGAGCACGAGGGCCACGAGCCGGCCGTGTCGTTCGGCCCGGACGTCGTCGGCTCCGCCGCGCTCATCGGCGGCACGACGACGTTGATCGACTTCGTCTGGCTGAACCCCGGCGAGGCCATCCCGGACGGCATCGAGCGCTTCTCACGGCGCTGGGAGGAGGTCAGCCCGATCGACTTCTCGTTCCACGTCGTGCTGCGCGGCGGGGTCGGGCGCGAGCTGCTGGCCCAGATGCCGGGCGCGATCGAGGCCGGCTTCCCCAGCTTCAAGGTGTTCACCACGAACGTCTTCCCGAGCGCCCCGATCGGCGGCATCCCGCTGATGGTCGACTTCGGGTCGCTGCAGGAGATCCTCGGGACCACCGCCGAGCACGGCGGCATCACGATGATCCACTCCGAGGACGACGACATCGTCCAGCACATGTACCGCAAGCTCCTCGCCGAGGACCGCATGGAGTACACGAACCTGCACGAGGTCCACAACTCGCTGTCGGAGGACCTGTCGTTCCGCCGCGCGATCCGGTTGGCGCACAAGGTCGGTGACGCGCCGATCTACTTCGCCCACGTCAGCGCGAAGACGGGCGTCGACGCCATGGCCGAGGCGCGCGCCGAGGGCCGCCCGGTGTTCGGCGAGACCCTGCACCAGTACGCGCTGCACACCTACCACGACTACCGCGAGCCCGACGGGATGAAGTACCACACCTACCCGTCGCTCAAGGACCACGAGGACACCGAGCGGCTCTGGTCGGGCATCGGGCAGGGCGTGCTGTCGTGCTTCGCCACCGACGCCCAGGCCACCACCTACGCGGTGAAGACACAGGGCCGCCGGGTCGACGACGTCGTCGGCGGCAACACCGGCCTCGAACCGCGGATGGCTCTGCTCTACACCGAGATGGTCAGCAAGCGCGGCATGACGTTGCAGCGCTACGTCGAGGCCACGTCGGCCAACGCGGCGAAGATCCACGGGCTCTACCCGCGCAAGGGGCTGCTCGCCGTCGGGTCCGACGCCGACATCCTCGGCCTGCAGACCGGCGTCGAGCGGACGATCACCCACACCGACCTGCACGAGTCGGACTACACCCCGTGGGAGGGCTGGGAGGTCACCGCGTGGCCGCAGCTGACCCTGTTGCGCGGCAAGGTCGTCGCCCGCGACGGGCAGTTCGTCGGCGACCCGGCGGGTGGCCGGGTGGTACCTCGCAAGATCGCCGACGCGATCACGACCGGCCCCCGGTACGCGTGATGTCGCTGCCCCGCATCGGGATCGCCGCCTGTGGCGGGACCATCGCGGCCACCGCTTCCGGGGACGGCACGGCGACGCCCCGGCTCGGCGCCGCCGACCTGCTCGACGCCGCGCCCTGGCTGCGCGACATCGCCGACCCGCAGGCGCGCACCGTCATGACCAAGGCGTCACCCGACATCACGCTCGACGACGCCCTCCGGCTGCACGACGAGCTCGTCGCGTTCGTCCGCGACGGGCGCCTCGACGGCGTCGTCGTCACGAGCGGTACCGACACCCTGGAGGAGGTCGCGTTCACCCTCGACCTGCTGTGGGAGGCCGACGTTCCCGTCGTGGTGACGGGGGCGATCCGCAACGCGAGCAAACCGGGTGCCGACGGACCGGCGAACCTGACCGCGGCGGTCGCCACCGCGGCCTCCCCGGGCGCTCGCGGGCTGGGCGCGCTGCTCGTCATGAACGACCAGATCCACGCCGCGCGCTACGCCCGCAAGGGCAACTCCGGCAACGTGGCCGCGTTCGTCTCGCCGACGATCGGGCCGGTCGGCTACCTCGCCGAGGGGGTACCGGTGATCCCGATGCGCGTCACACGGACACCGGTGCTCGACCCGCGCCCCGCCGCCCCGGCCGGCGCGCGGGTCGCCCTGCTGACCACCTCGATGGGCGACGACGGCGCACTGCTGCCCGCGGTCGTCGCGGGCGGGTTCGCGGGGCTCGTCGTCGCCGGGTTCGGGGGCGGCCACCTGCCGGCGGCGGTCGCCGAGCACCCCGCGTTCGCCGAGCTGCTCGACACCGTGCCCGTCGTGCTCGCCTCGCGCGCCGGCGCCGGGGAACCGTTGCGCGCCACCTACAGCGGGTTCGCCGGGTCGGAGACCGAGCTGGCGCGCCGCGGCGTCATCAGCGCCGGCTGCCTCGATGCGCCCAAGGCGAAGGTGTTGCTGAGCCTGCTCACCTCGGCGGGCGAGCCCGTCGAGCGGGTCCGGGCCGCGTTCCGTCGCTTCTCGGCACTCCCGTAGCCCCCGGTCCCAGGAGGACACCCGCATGCGCACACACAGTGTCGCCGTCATCGGCGGCGACGGCATCGGCCCCGATGTCACCGCCGCCGCCCTCGCCGCGATGCGCGCGGCGGCCGACCGGTTCGGCTTCACCCTGTCCACCACCGACTTCGACCTCGGTGCGGCGCGCTACCACCGCACCGGGGTGGCGCTCGACGACGGGACCGTCGCCGCACTGCGGCGCCACGACGCGATCCTGCTGGGGGCGATCGGCGATCCCAGCGTGACACCCGGGATCCTGGAACGCGGTGTCGTGCTCGCCCTGCGGGTGGCGCTGGCGCAGTCGGTCAACGTCCGGCCGGTCCGGCTCTACCCCGGCGTGCAGAGCCCGATCCGCGACCTGACGCCCGGGCGCTGCGACATGGTGATCCTGCGCGAGAACACCGAGGGTCTCTACGCGGGCGGCGGCGCGCTCGTCCATCAGGGGTCCGCGAACGCCGTCGCGCTCCAGCAGTCGGTGACGACGGCGGCCGCCACACGGGAGATCGTCGACGTCGCGTTCCGGCTCGCGGCCGCCCGCAGGGGCCGGCTGGCGTTGTGCCACAAGTCCAACGTCCTCACCTACGCGGGGCGGCTGTGGGACGAGGTCGTCGAGGAGGTCGGCGCGCGGTACCCGGGGGTGCAGCGCGACTACGTCCACGTCGACGCGATGTGCCAGCACCTGCCGCTGAGCCCGGAGCGGTTCGACGTCGTCGTCACCGACAACCTGTTCGGCGACATCATCAGCGACCTGGGCGCGACGGTGCAGGGCGGGCTGGGACTCGCCGCGAGCGCCAACCTCAACCCGACCGGGTCGGCGCCGAGCATGTTCGAGCCGGTGCACGGGTCCGCGCCCGACATCGCGGGCAGGGGCTGGGCGAACCCGGTCGCGGCGGTCCTGTCGGGAGCGCTGTGCCTCGCGGCGCTGGGGGAGCGCGACGCGGCGCTGGCCTGCGAGGCGGCGGCCGCGACCGTCGTCGCGGAGCTGCCGGCGCTCTCCGGTGCGGCGATGGGGGCGTCGACGGCCGAGGTGGGGGAGCGGATCGCCGCCCGCGTCGCGACGGCCGACCCCACCACGATCGGCGACCCGGCGACGTCGCTGATGAGCGCGATGGCGGCGATCACCCCCACCGCGGCCTGAGGCGGGGTCGCCGGGTCCGGGCTTGTCAGCAGGGCCTCCCGGGCGGGAGCCTGCGCGGGTGGACGGCGTCGCGGTCCTGCTGCTCGGGCCGGTCGCGGCGCAGGTCGACGGCCGGCCCGTCGATGTGGGGCCGCCGCGGCGCCGCGCGGTGCTCGCGGCGCTCGCGGTGCACGACGGGCCGCTGAGCGTGGAGCGGCTCGTCGCCCTGCTGTGGGGCGACGCGCCGCCGCCGACGGCCGCGACGATGGTCCACGGCGCGGTGGCCGGGCTGCGGCGCACCCTGGGGGCGGGCAGCGTGGTGACCCGCGACGGCGGCTACGCGCTGCCGGGAGTCGGCACCGACGTCGGGCGGGTCGAGGGGCTCCTCGCGGGAGCCGCGGTGCCGGACGTCGACGCCTGGGCCGAGGCGTTGGGCGAGTGGCGGGGCCCGGAGCTCGACGGGCTCGACCACGCGTTCGCGCGGGCCGCGGCCGACCGGTTCGCCGCGCTGCGCCTCGACTGCACGCAGCGCTGGGCGCAGGCGGCGCTGGCGGCGGGGCACCACCGCGAGGTGCCGGCCCGGCTGGCTCCGGTCGTTGCGGCGCACCCGCTGTGCGAACAGCTCGTGGCGCTGCTGATGGCGGCGCTGCACCGTGGCGGGCGCCGGTCCGAGGCGCTGGCGGTGGGCCGCCGGCTGCGCGTGGCGCTCGCCGACGAGCTGGGGGTAGGCCCGGGCCCGGAGGTGCGGCGGGCCGAGGAGGCGATCCTGCGCCGGGCACCGGCCGGGTCGGGACTGCCCGCGCGGACCGACCCGTTCGTCGGGCGGCGGCGCGAGCGGGGCGAGGTCGCGGCGCTCGTCGACGCGCACCGGCTGGTGACGCTCACCGGGCCGGGCGGCACGGGCAAGACGCGGCTCGCGCTGGAGGTGGCGGCCCGTTCGCCGTACGAGGCGGTGTTCGTCGATCTCGTCGCCTCGACGACAACGGGTGCCGACGTGGAGGACGCCGTCGCCGGGGCACTCGGTGTGCGGCCCGAACCCGGTGCGGCGCAGGGGGACGCGATCGTGGCGGCGCTGTCCGGGCGCGACGTCCTGCTCGTCGTCGACAACTGCGAGCACGTCGTCGACGCCTGCGCCGCGGCGTTCGGCGCGCTGCTCGCCACCACGCCGGTCCGGGTCCTCGCGACCGGCCGCGAGGCGCTGGCCCTGCCGGGCGAGCACGTGTACCCGGTGGCGCCCTTGGCCTGCGCCCGGCCGGGCGCGCCGGCCGAGGAGATCCGGCGCTGCGAAGCCGTCGTCCTGTTCCTCGCCCGCGCCGCGGCGGCCCGCCCGGGGTTCCGCGCCGACGGCCGTGTGGACGACCGCGCCGACGGTCCGGTGGACGACCGCGCCGACGACCCCGCGGACGGTCCGCTCGACGACCTCGCCGCCGTCCTCGACGTCTGCCGCCGTCTCGACGGGCTGCCGCTCGCGATCGAGCTCGCCGCCGCCCGCGTCGCGACGATGACCGTGGCCGACCTCGCGACGCGTCTCGACGAACGCTTCCGGCTCCTCGACGGCACCGTGCGCGGCATGGCCGCCCGGCACCGGACGCTGGCCGCGACCGTCGCCTGGAGCACCGACCTGCTGAGCCCGGCCGAGCGGGCGCTGTTCGGCCGGCTCGGGGTGTTCCCCGCGGGGTTCGACCTCGCCGCGGCGGAGGCCGTCGGTGCCGGGCCCGACCTGCCTGCGGGCGAGGTCGCCGCGGCACTCGCGCGGCTGGTCGCGGGCAACGTCGTGCAGCTCGGCGGCGACGGCCGCTACCGGATGCTTGCGACGACCCGCGCCTTCGCCCGGGCACGCACCGGCACGACGGCCGACGAGACCGCCGCCCGGCACGTCACGGCCCTCGCCGCCGGGCTCGCCCCGCGGTTGCAGGGACCGGGGTCCGGGCCACTGCTGCGCCGCCTCGACGCCGAGACCCCGAACCTGCGCGCCGCCCTGACCTGGGCGTTCGGCCCGGACGGCGATAGCGGGGTCGGCGTCGCGCTCGCCGGAGCGCTGTGGCACCACTGGGACCTGCGCGGCGCGCGCGCCGAAGGGCTGCGCTGGACCGCGGCCGCGCTCGCCGTCGTCGACGACCCGGCGGGCCGGCTGCCACTGCTGTCCGCCGCGGCGCTGCTGCACGTCGGCCGCGCCGAGTTCGACGCCACCGACGCCGCCGCCCGCGAGCAGCTCACGCTCGCCCGCCGCCTCGGCGACCGCGCCTCGGAGGGCGACGCGCTCGGCATGGTCGCGACGACCGCGTGGGCCCGCGGCGCGTTCGACCGGGCGCGGCAGCTCTACGAGGACGCGATCGCGGCGTCGCTCGACGGCGGTGACCGCTGGCGCGCGGCGATGGAGGAGGCACAGCTCGCCCGGCTGCACCGCGACCGCGGAGAGCCCGACGCCGCCCACGCGGCGGCCCGCCGCGCGGCCGGCCACGCCGGTCACGTCGGTGAGGACCTCGCCCGCGGCCTCGCGCTCGACGTGCAGGCGTCGCTGGAGGCGCGCTGGGGCGACCCGCGGTCAGCGGCCGACCTCACCGCCCGCGCCCGCGAGCACTACCGCGCCGTCGGCTACCGGGAGGGCGAGGCGTCGGCACTGCAGCAGGCGGGGCGGCTCGCCGCCGCGTCCGGCGACGACGCCGCGGCGCGCCGGGCGTTCGGCCAGGCCCTGCGGCTCTACCGGCGGATCGGGCACCGCGCCGGGGTCGCCGCCGCGCACGAAGGGCTGGCCGACACCGTGCGGGACCCGGTCGCCGGGGCCGGACACCGGGCTGCCGCGGCCGGACTGCGCGCCGAGATCGGGATTAGCCGCTGATCAGCCGCGTCGGGCAGGCTGACGGGGCCGACCCCGAGGGAGGGCCCGATGTCCGTGCCGACCGTCGACCTGACCGGGGACGTCCTGCGCCCCGGCGACCCGACCTACGACGACGCCCGTGCGGTCTTCAACGCGATGATCGACCGCAGGCCGTCGGCGATCCTGCGCTGCCACGACACCGACGACGTCGCCCGTGGCATCGCGTTCGCCCGCGCGCACGATCTCGCGCTGGCGGTGCGCGGCGGCGGGCACAACGTCGCGGGCAACGCGATGTGCGACGGCGGCATCGTGCTGGACCTGTCCCCGATGCGGGAGCTGACCGTCGACCCCGCCGAGCGGACGGCGTGGGCCGGCCCCGGCCTGCTGCTCGGCGACCTCGACGCCGCCACCGCCGCGCACGGGCTCGCCACCCCGCTCGGGGTCATGTCCGGCACCGGCATCGCCGGCCTCACCCTCGGCGGCGGCCTCGGCTGGCTCGCGGCCCGGCACGGCCTGGCCTGCGACAACCTCGTCGAGGCGCAGGTCGTCACCGCTGCCGGCACCGTCGTCCGCGCCGCCGACGACGAGAACCCCGACCTGTTGTGGGGGCTGCGCGGCGGCGGCGGGAACCTCGGCGTCGTCACGCGGTTCCGCTACCGGCTGCACCCCGTCGCGACGGTCGTCGCCGGCGCCTTCGGCTTCGCCTGGTCGCAGGCCCGCGACGTCATGCGTCGCTACCAGGAGCTGTTCGACTCCGCCCCCGACGAGCTCGGCTCGGTCGCGTCGTTCGGCCTCGGACCCGACGGCGGACCCGCGGTGACGATCCTGGTGTGCTGGTCGGGCGACCCCGCGGCCGCCGACGCCGCGTTCGCGCCGATCCGGGCCGCCGGACCAGCCGCGGTCGAGGTCGGGGAGATGCCGTTCGTCGACTGGCAGCAGGCACCCGACCCCGGCTACCCGCTCGGGCAGCGGCACTACTGGAAGTCCGGGTACCTGCCACGGCTCACCGACGGCGCCGTCGACACCCTTCTCGACCTCGTCCCGGGCCTGCCGACGCCCACGAGCGGTATCGGCCTGCAGGCGCTGCGCGGCGCCGCGGCCCGCGTGGCCCCGGACGCCACCGCGTTCCCGCACCGCTCACCGCGCCACGACCTGCTCGTCCTCGCGCAGTGGCCCGACCCGGCCGACGACGAGCGCGTCGTCGCGTGGGCGCGATCCGCCCACGACGCGCTGCGCCCGCACCTCGACGACGGCGTCTACGTCAACAACCTGGGTGTGGAGGGCCCGGCCCGGGTGCGGGCGGCATTCGGCGCCAACCACGACCGGCTGGTCGCGCTCAAACGCCGGTTCGACCCGGACAACGTGTTCCGGCTCAACCAGAACGTCGCTCCCTGACCAGCGCTCAGCGGTCCTCGAGGATCGCCACGCAGAGTCCGGGTTCGACGAACGGCTGCAGGTCGGCGGCCCGCAGCGGGGCCCCGCAGTCGTCGAGCAGGCCCCGCAGCAGGCCCAGGTGCAACCCGCACACGACGTCGGGGTGCGCGACCGCCACCTCCCGGTACGGGCACCGGTGCAGCCGGATGCGGCGGGCGCCCGCGTCGACGTCCGGCTCGAAACCGAGCTCGGTGAACAATGCGACGATCCGGGCGAGCGCCTCGGCACCCGTCGCGGGCGGGGTGCCGGGGGCGGGCGCGTGCGCGGCGGCCATCGCGCGGCCGGCCCGCTCGGCCCGGGCCCGGCGACCGGCCGGGGTGGGGGCCAGGGTGCCGGCGAGTGCCGCGGCGAGCGCGGTGTACGGGTCGGGCCCACCGCCGTGCGTCGCGGTGTAGACGGCGCGGGGCCGCCCGGGGCGGGTGGCGTGCGCGACGTCCTTACGGGCGAACCCGGCGTCGCACAGCACGCCGAGGTGGAACCGGACCGTCGTCACGTGCAGGCCGGAGGCCCCCGCCAGCTCGCGGACGTCGAGGGGGCCGGGGGCGGCGCGCAGCAGGTCGAGCAGGAGGACGCGGCTGGGCACCGCGAGCGCCCCGTGCCCGCGCACGCGCGCGGCGGCACCGTGCACGGACCGCTGCGCAGGATTGCTCATTGTGGCCCTGTCCGGATTTAGAGGATCGCCATAGTCTCGAACGCGTGGGCGGGTGAGTGTGGATCGGAGCGGGCCGGTCCGCTACTCGGCCGCGGGGAGGCGTCATGGGCCGAGCCGGGACGATCGACGTCCGCGCCACGCGTGCCGCCTGGGAGCGGTTCGCCGAGGGGGACGACGACGTGCGCGGCGTCGACCCCACGATCCTCGCGTCCTGGTACCGCTGCCGCGATGTGCACAACGTCGACCCACGCCACCACCGGCCCGCCGACGACGCCCCCCGCACCCCGGCCGGCGTCGACGCCGGGGTGTTCGCGCGGCTCGGGTGCATCGCCGCCACCGTGGCCGACCGCGACGACCGCCTGCTCGCCACCGTCACCGACGGTGCCGGGCACATCGTCGCCTGGTGGGGCAGCACCGCCGCGCGTCGCCGCGGGGAGCGCGCCCAGCTCGCGCCGTCGTTCGGGTGGGCCGAGCACGCGTCGGGCACCAACGGGATGGGCACGGCGCTCGTGGAGGCCGAGCCCGTCTCGGTGCAGGGGCCCGAGCACTGGTGCGAGGCGCTGCACGCGTGGAGCTGCGCGGGTGTCGCCGTGCGCGACGAGGTCAGCCGGGCCGCCGTCGCCACCCTGAACGTGGCGGCGTGGTGCGGCGGGGTCCCGGTCCTGCCCGCTGCGGCGCGCGCGGAGCTCGCCGCGATCCGCGCCGAGCTGCGCGAGCGCGCGATGCGCGACGGCGCCGTGCTGGCCGGGGCGCTCGTCGACGGGACCGGCCCGGGCACCCCGCTGCTCGCCGTCGACACCGCAGGCGGCGTCGTCGCCGCGACCCCGGCGGCGCGGCGGCGGTTCCCGGACGTCCCGGTCGGGGTGGCGGTCGACCCCGCCGAACGCTGGCGCCCGGCCGGTGACACGCTGCGGCCCGCGGTGACGGCCGTGGCGGTGGCCGCGCGCGCCGACGCCCACTGGACCGGCACCGCCGAGCTCGGCTCCCGCCTGGGCGGGGTGCCGGAGCTGCTGCGGCTGACCCCGGTCGACGCCGGCGGCCGGATGGTGGGGCTGCTCGTCGCCCCGGCCGGCGACGAGGTCGACGAGGTGTCGGTCGTGGCCGGGCAGCCGCCGGGGCCGCCCGTGCCCGACCGGGTCGCCGCGGTCCGCGACGGCCGGATGCTGCTGCTCGCGCCCGCCGAGATCCGGTTCGCCGAGGCCGATGGCCATGCCGTCTGGCTGGCCACCGACATCGGCAGGGTGCGGGCGGTGACCCGCGGCATCGACCGCGTCGCCGCCCAGCTCGCGCCGTTCGGGTTCGCCCGCATCCATCGCAGCTACCTCGTCAACGTCGCCCGCATCCGGGAGGTCAACGACAGCGGCCGTGGTGCGCTGACCGTCAGCACGCAGCTCACCCGCAACGAGCGGATCCCGGTCTCCCGGCGCAACGCCCTGGTGCTCCGGGAGACCTTCGGACTCTGAGGACGGTCAGGCCACCGGCGCGGCGACCGTGTCGATGGTCTCCATGTCCTTGCCGAACGGCACGAACTCGTCGTCCATCAGGGCGCGCGGGTTGAACGACGGGTGCGCCATGATCCCGTGCACGCGGCGGCGCTGCATGCCGAAGTTGCCGCCGTCGTAGACCGGCAGGATCGCCGCCTCCCGCAGGTGCTTCTCGAACTCGTGCTTGCGGTCGACGCTGTTGACGCCCACGACCTGCAGGCACTTGTAGACGGCGTCGAAGAGCAGCTCGGTGCAGAACGTCTTGTTCATCGCGCCGATGAGCTCGCCGTGGTAGTCGTGCTGGTCGATGTAGTGCGCGGCCTTCCAGCAGAAGTACCGGCAGGCCTCGATCTTCGCGGCGACGTCGCCGAGCACGTAGCCGACGTACTGGTGGTGGATGATCGGGTGCGGGCCGCCCGCGGTGAACGTCTTGGCCCACGACAGCGCCGCCTCGTACGCCGCGCGCGCGACACCGACGGCCGCGATCCCGGCGACCGGCCCGGACCAGGCGAAGTTGCGGTTGATCAGCAGGTCGCCGTTGCCCTTCGTGCCCTCGACGATGTTCTCGACGGGGACCCGCGCGTTGTCGAAGATGATCTCGGAGTTGGGCGTGAGCCGGTGGCCGACGGTGTCGATCGTCGAGAACGTGACGCCGGGGGTGCCCCGGTCGACCATGATCGCGGAGAGGCCCTCGGTGCCGCCCTTCTCCGGGGCGGTGCGGACGACGTAGAGGCTGGTGTTGGCGCCCTTGCCGTCCCAGCCGCCGACGTTGCAGGGCCAGTACTTGCGGCCGTTGATGACGTAGGCGTCACCGTCGAGGCGGGCGGTGACGCCCATGCCGGCGGGCTGGGGGAGCGGGGTGTCGAAGTTCGCGGTGCCGCCGGGGCTGCCGGGCGGCTCGCTCGCGCCGTAGCCGACGATCCACTCGCCCGTGGGATCCGACGTCGCCGCGCCGAGCACCTCGGACTTCTGCTTCTGGGTGCCCCAGTACCAGATGGGCAGGAGCCCGAGACCGTTGACGAGGACGGTGCAGGCGAAGCCGGGGTCGACCGCGCAGATCTCCTCCGCGGCGATGATCAGGTCGACGTTGGACAGCCCGCCGCCGCCGTACTCCTTGGGGATCATGCAGAACGCGATGCCCGCCTTGTACGCCTCTACGTAGGCGGGTTTGGTGCGCTGGAAGGCCTTCAACGGGTCGGGCTCGCGGTCGGCCTCCCGCACGATCGGGGAGAGCACGCCCTCGGCGAAGTCGCGGGCGTCGTGCTGGAGCTGCTTCTGGTCGCTGGTCAGGGTGAAGTCGATCGCCATGCCGGCCTCCTCGGGTGTCCGCCCGGGCAGTCTCGGGCCGCTCCGACGCCCCCGGAAGCGGTCGTGCACGAGCGGTGCCGCGCCGCGCACGACCGGTCACCGCCGGGGCACGAGCCGTCGGACGGACGGGTCCGCGGCTAGACGGTGCTGCCGGGCGCCGCGACCAGCGGGCCGCGGCGCCCGACCGCCCACACCGTCAGCGCGAACGCGCTCGCCACCGCTCCCGCGACCGAGATCGCCGTCCAGCCACCCACCGACCACAGCAGCGTCGCCGCCGCCGACCCGATCGCCCCACCGACGAACGTGCCCGCCACCAGCGCGGTGTTGATCCGGCTCCGCGCCTCGTGGGAGATCGCGAACACCCGCGTCTGGTTGAGGATGTTCTGCGCCTGGATCGCGACGTCCACCAGCACGACGACGACCAGCACCAGCACCAGCGAGTGGCCGGTGAACGCCGAGGCCACGAACGTGGCCAGCGCCAGTGCCCACGCGACGCCGCTGGCGGGCAGCGACCAGCCGCGGTCGTGCAGCCGCCCCGCACGCTGCGCCGCCAACGCTCCCGCCAGCCCCGCGAGGCCGACGAGCCCGATCACCGTCACCGGCAGGCGGAACGGGGGGCCGCTGAGCAGGAACGTCAGTGCCGTCCAGAACATCGAGAACACACCGAACCCCGTCGCGGCGATGACGAGGGTCCAGCGCAGCACCCGCTCGTGCAGGACCGCGCGACCCACCGAGGCGATCAACGCCGGGTACGCCAGCCGCGTCTTCGGCTCCAGCCGCGGGATCGCCCGGAACAGCAGCACCGCCAGCACGGCGGTCAGCACCGCCGCCGCGGCGAAGATCGCCCGCCAGCCCGCCACTCCCGCCACCAGGCCGCTGACGGTGCGCGACACCAGGATTCCCGTCAGCATCCCGGAGACCACGGTCCCGACGACGCGCCCGCGCTCTTCCGGACCCGACAGGTCGCCGGCCAACGGCGCCAGGATCTGGCCCGCGACCGTCGTGACCCCGAGCAGCGCGATCGCGGCCAGCAGGAACCCCATCGACGGGGCCGCCGCGCACGCCACCAGCGTGGCTGTCGCGCACAGCATCATCAACGGCACCAGCCGTCGCCGGTCCAGGACGTCGCCCAGCGGGACGATCAGCAGGATGCCCGCCGCGTAGCCGATCTGGGTCGCCGTCACCAACCAGCCCGCGAGCGCCGTCGGGGAGTGCAGGTCGTCGGCGATGAAGCCCAGCAACGGCTGTACCCAGTACAGGTTGCCGACCGCCACCCCGCCCGCCACCGCGAACAGGAACGTCAGCCCCCGCGACATCACTGCCGGCCCGTCGGGACGGGGGTGCCGCTCACGCGGCGGTGCACGACGACGTCACCCGACGATCCTGCGCCGACCACCGTCGGAACGCCTCGTGGGCTGCGGCACACGCTCCGGAGCCGGCCGGCGGCCGGGCCTGGACCAGGCGGGTCGTCCCTGCGGAGATCCGCGCGGACGTCTTCCCGCCCGGGGCACCGGGACCTACGCTCGCCCCGGGGCCGGGGAGTCCCCTCGGGAGGCACGTCATGCCGGCTCGTCACCGTCTGGCCCGTTCGCTCGTCGCGCTGCTCGCCGCCCCGCTCGTCGTCGCGGCGTGCTCCGGGGCGCCCGCGGTCTCCCCGTCCGCCCCGCCGTCCGCCCCGCCGTCGGTTCCCGCGGGTGGGATCGACCCGTCGACCGCGTTCACCCCGGTGTCCGCGACGACGCTGACCACCCCTGCGCCCGTCACCGGCACCGACGGCAGGACCCACCTGGCCTACGAGCTGCTGCTCACCAACGCGAGCCCGGCGCCGCTGCGGCTGGACAAGATCGACGTCCTCGACGCCGGCAACCGGAGTGTGCTGCTCTCGATGAGCGGCGCGACGCTCGCCGCGTCCAGCAACCTGATCAGCGGCGACGCCGGGGACGAGGGCACCGCCGAACCCACTGCCAGCGGCACCCCGATCCCCGCCTCGGCCACCGCGATGGTGTGGCTCGACGTCGCCGTCGACGGCGCCCCGCCCGCCGCGCTCACCCACCACGTCGACGCCACCATGACCACGCCCGCCGGCGACCGGGCGTCGGAGTCCACGGTCGGCCGGATCGACGTCAGCACGGCCACCGCTCCCGTGCTCGGCCCGGTCATGGCCGGCGGGCCGTGGTACGCCAGCGACGGCTGCTGCGTCGACGACACCCACCACCGCCGCGGCCTCGCCCCCATCAACGGCACGCTGCTGGTCCCGCAGCGTTTCGCGATCGACTGGTACCTGCTCGACGACCAGCACCGCGCATGGGTGGGCGACCCCAGCAAGCTGACCAGCTACTACGCCTACGACAAGCCGGCTCTTGCCGCGGCCGACGGTGTCGTCGTCGACGCGACCGACGGCTTCGCCGAGACCACCTCGGCCCCCAACCCGCCGCCGCTGCCGCCGATCAAGGAGACCGTCGGCAACCACGTGACCGTCATGATCGCGCCGGGTGTCCATCTGCTCTACGCGCATTTCAAGACCGGCACCGTCGCGGTGAAGACCGGGCAGCCGGTCAAGCGCGGCGACGTCCTCGGCCACATCGGCAGCTCGGGCAACTCCACGGCACCACATCTGCACTTCCAGGTGATGACCGAACCGACGTTCTTCCCGACCGACAGCACCCCCTTCGCGTTCGAGTGCTTCACCGTCGACGGGCAGGTCACCGAACGGATCTGGGACGACGTCCTGGGCCTGCAGCCCGACCCCGTCCTGCCCTACACGGCATCGGCCGACAGCAGCCGGCGCCAGGGGCAGATGCCGTTGGACCGCAACGTCATCACTTTCTGCTAGCACCGCCTCGGTACGGTGGGGGCGTGGAAGACGACATTGCGCCGCGGCACCTGCGCGTCTCCCACGCCGAACGCGAACACATCGCCGGCCTGCTCGCCGCGCACGTCGAGGCCGGCCGGCTGAGCCCCGACGAGTACGAGACCCGCAGCGGCGCCGCCGCCGTCGCCGTCACCCGGGCCGACCTCAACCGGCTCCTGCTCGACCTGCCCGGCGCCGAGGCCGTCCGCTCGCGGGAGATCCTCGTGTGGACCGACAAGCGCGGCGACCTCAAACGCGGCGGCGACTGGCTGGTCCCGGCGCGGATCGTCGTGCGGTCGCACTTCGGCGACGTCAAGCTCGACCTGCGCGAGGCCCGCTTCATGACACCGCTCGTCACGCTCGAGGTGGACATCTGGATCGGCGACGTCGACCTGCGGCTGCCGCCCGGTGGCAGCGTCGACGTGGACGAGGTCCGTACCCACGTCGGGCACGTGACGAACAAGATCACTCCGGCAGCGCACCGGGGTGACCCGCACGTGGTCGTGCGCGGCCGTCTCCACGTCGGGGACATCAGGACCCGTTACTGATCAACGGTCGGCGGGGAACGTGCCGGTGAACGACGGGGCCGGCGGGAACCCGGCCTCGTCCAGCGGGCGGCGCCCCGTCCGGTGGTCGTGCAGCGAGCTGTCGAGCAGCAACAGGACCGCGGCCGACAGGAGCAGGCCGACCGCCACGGCGAGGTGGACGGTCGCGGCGCACACGATCGCGACGCCCGCGCCGACGAGCAGCGCCGCCAGCCGGAGACCGGGGTGCCGGCGCGCCGGCTCCGGCGGCCCGCCCTGGGTGCCGGTGGTGACGGGGGGCGTGACGGTGGCGTTCACGATGCGATCTCCTCGCTGGTCCGGGGGTCTTTCCCGATGGCTCCACGGTCGCGCCGATCCGGGTTCGGCGGCGTCCGCCCGCCGGTGGGTGCGGGGGATGACGTCGGTGTCCGTCGATCGGAGGACAGGGGCGGACATGCCTCGGGCCCGGCACGAGGCCGGGCCCGGAGAGGCGGTGCGGTGCGGGGGTGTCAGTGGCAGAGCGGGAGGTGCCCGGCCATCGGGGCCGACGGGCGGAACTGCTCCATCCGCAGCGGGCGCGGCCCCGAGCGGTGACCCTGCACGAGGGCGCCGAGGGCGAGGAGGAGCGCGGCGAGCATCAGGAACGAGACGGCGGCGGCGGTGTGCACGCTCGTCCCGAGCGCGATGGCGAGGCCGGCGCCGACCAGGAGTGCGACGGCCCGCGCGGCGTGCTGGCCCGCGGTCCGGGACGAGGACCCGCTGCGGTTGATGGGGGCGAAGGGGTTGGTGGGGGTGAAGGGCGCGTCCATGATCCGGTCTCCGATCGGTGTGACCCGGGGCTGCTTCCCCGATGTCCCAAGGGTCGTCCCGATGGCGCGCCGGCACTGTCGGGCCGGCGGGCGATGCGCCGGAGGATGCCGTCGTCCACCGATCGGTGGAGGTCTGGGCGGGGGCGTCCCCGATGCCGGGGTCAGGGTCGTTCCCGGATGTGGCGGTGCGCCGGCGTTCGTAGCGTTCATGTCATGACGGACGAGATCGCACCCCAGGACCTGCGTGTCTCCCACGAGGAGCGCGAGCACGTGACGAAGCTGCTGGCGGCCCACTTCTCGGAGGGCCGGCTGACCGTGGACGAGTACGGGGAGCGGACCGGCGCCGCCGCGGAGGCGGTGACCCGGGCCGACCTGAACCGGCTCCTGATCGACCTTCCCGGCGCCGAGGGCGCCCGGGCCCGCGAGGTGCTGGAGCTGTCCAACACCGCGGGCGACCTGACGCGCGGCGGGGAGTGGACGGTGCCGCCGAAGATCGTGGTGCGCAGCAGGTTCGGCAACGCGAACCTCGACTTCCGGGCCGCCCGGTTCACCACTCCGGTCGTCACGGTGGAGACGGACATCCTCGTCGGCAACGTGGAGCTCCGGCTCCCGGAGGGGGCCACCGTGGACCTCGACGACGTGCAGGTCACGGTGGGCAGCGTGGTCGACCGGATCGGGCCGACGGCGGAGCGGGGGATGCCGCACGTGGTGGTGCGTGGCGGGACGTGGATGGGCAACGTCCGGGTGCGCTGACCGGGGTCAGCCGGCGGTCGCGTCGCCGAGCCGCCGGTGGAGCTCGTCGGCGAGGTGGTCGAGCGCGGCGGCGGCGCGGCGGGACAGGTGCCGGCCCGCGGGGTACATGGCGACGACGTCGGCGCTCGGGGTGGGGACCTCGTGCAGGACGCGGACGAGGACGCCGTCGCGCAGCAGGGGGCCGACGTGCCAGAGCGAGCGCATGAGCAGCCCGTGCCCGTCGACGCACCAGCGGGTGGCGACGTCGCCGTCGTTGGTGATCATCGTGCCGGGGACGCGGAGGGTGGTCTCGGCGTCGTCGTCGCCGAACCGCCACACGGTGTGGTCGGTGTCGATCTCGCGGATGACGATGCAGTGGTGGTCGGCGATGTCGGTGAGGCGGTGGGGGGCGCCGTGCTCGGCGACGTAGCGCGGCGAGGCGCAGACGACGCGGCGGTTGGGGAGCAGTGTCCGGGTCCGCAGGGACGAGTCGTCGCGGTGACCGACGCGGACGGCGACGTCGAACGGGCTGCCGGCGACGTGCAGCGGCAGGTGTGAGAGTTCGAGCTCGACGGAGACGCCGGGGTGGGCGGCGGCGAAGGCGCCGAGGGCGGGGGCGACGTGGGCGCGGCCGAGTCCCATGGTGGCGTGGACGGCGACACGGCCGCGCAGGGCTCCGCGGCGGCGGCCGACGTCCTCCTCGAGGTCGCTGATGAGGGGGAGCAGCCGGGCGGCGCCGGCGGCGTAGCGGTCGCCTTCCTCGGTGAGGCTGAGCCGTCGGGTGCTGCGCCGCACGAGCTGGGCGCCGAGGCGTCGTTCGAGGTGGGCGAGGCGCTTGCTGACGGCCGAGGTCGAGACGCCCCAGCGGCGCGCGGCCTCGGTGAGGGTCCCGGCGGTGGCGATCCCGTCGAAGAACTCCAGATCGTCGAGGTCGGGGAGGTCCACCTCGGCCCACCCTTCTTTCGTTCAGCGCAACGGTCTTGGCGTGAATCGCGCCTGGAACGGCGACTTTGTGCCGCCTAGGCTACAGACGGCAGGGTTGCTGATCCAAGAAGGGGACGTTCGTGACGAAGCACCGCATCGCTGTGATCCCGGGTGACGGCATCGGCAAGGAGGTCGTGCCGGAGGGCGCCCGGGTCCTGCGGGCCGCGGCCGCGAAGTTCGGCTTCGACGTCGAGCTGGCCGACTTCGACTTCGCGTCCGCCGACTACTACTCCCAGCACGGCACGATGCTTCCCGACGACTGGTTCGAGACCCTGCGCGGCTTCGACGCGATCTTCTTCGGCGCCGTCGGCTGGCCGGACGTCGTCCCGGACCACGTGTCGCTGTGGGGCAGCCTGCTGCAGTTCCGGCGCCGCTTCGACCAGTACGTCAACCTGCGTCCGGTCAAGCTGCTGGCGGGCGTGCGCAGCCCGCTGGCCGACCGCGAGCCGGGCGAGGTCGACTTCCTCGTCGTCCGCGAGAACACCGAGGGCGAGTACTCCAGCGTCGGCGGCAAGATGTTCGAGGGCACCGACCGCGAGACCGTGCTGCAGGAGACCGTGATGACGCGCGTCGGCGTCGACCGGATCCTGAAGTACGCCTTCGACCTCGCGCAGGCCCGCCCGGCCCGGCACCTCACCTCGGCCACGAAGAGCAACGGCATCTCGATCACCATGCCGTACTGGGACGAGCGCGTCGTCGAGGCGGCCGCCGGCTACCCCGACGTGCGGGTGGACAAGTACCACATCGACATCCTGACGGCGCAGTTCGTGATGAACCCCGACCGTTTCGACGTCGTCGTGGCCAGCAACCTGTTCGGCGACATCCTGTCCGACCTCGGACCGGCCTGCACCGGCACCATCGGGATCGCACCCAGCGGCAACATCAACCCGGAACGCACCTACCCGAGCCTGTTCGAGCCCGTGCACGGCTCGGCGCCCGACATCGCGGGCAAGGGGATCGCCAACCCCGTCGGCCAGATCTGGTGCGTCTCGATGATGCTCGAGCACCTGGGCGAGACCGCGGCGGCCGCGGCGGTGATGGGCGCGATCGAGACGGTCCTGGGCCGCGGCGGCGACATCCTCACCCCGGACATGGGCGGCACCGGGACGACCTCCGCGTTGGGTGAGGCGGTGGCCGCGGAGCTCACCTGACGACGACCCGGCACCGTCCGGGCCGACCCGGGCGCGGCGTCATGCCGGGTCCTCGGCGTCGTCGACGGTGCGGGCCGGGTGCGCCAGCTCCGCGCCCAGCACCGCCGACACGACGAGCAGCAACCCGAGCACGACCAGCCACGACAGCAGCACGGTCGCCACACCGAGCAGCCCGAGGCGTTCCGCGGCCCGGGACGCCGCCGCCGGCACGACGAACCCGGACGCCGTCACGAGCAGTGCCTGACCGATCCCGGTGACGACCGCCCCCGGCAGCAGCGCCCGCCAGCCGACCCGCCCCCGCAGCAGCACGAACTGGATGGGCCACCACAGGATCAGCGCGGTCACGGCGTAGACCACCAGCGCCAGGACGGGGCTGCCCACCAGCCAGGCCAGCAGTGGCGCGAGCAGTACCAGCACCGCCAGCTCGAGGACGAGCGCCGCCGACGCCGCCACGCTGCGCCCGTAGCCGCGGATACCGGTCGGCGGGAGGTCCCACGCGGCGGTGTAGGCCCGCTGCAACGAGCGCACGAACCCGAGGACCGAGACCACGAGCAGCGCCCAGCCCAGCGCCGTCAGGGAGCGGTCGCCGGAGGCCTGGTCGACGAGGTCGCCGACGGTGCCGGCGGCCGAGCGGGAGAAGCCCAGGCTGCTCGCCAGTTCCGCCAGCCCGCCCGGTCCGCCGAGCCCCTCGGAGAGCACCAGCACCGCCGGGACGAGCGCCACGAACGCCTGCGACGCCAGCGCGAGCGCCCGGTCGTAGCCGTCGACGGCGAGCATGCGGCGCCACACCCGGACCACCAGCCGGTCGCCGACGAGTGCGGTGAGACGCTCGACGATCCGGTCAACCGGGTGCGACGTCATCCCGCGGACCCTCGACGGCCTGCGGCGGGGCGTCGACCGCTGCGGGCGCCGGGTTCTTCGGTGGGCTGCCGCCGGTGAGCAGCCCCGACATCCACCGCGTCCCCGGGTCGGCGTCGACGAGCAACGCCTTGGCGAGCAACGTCAACGGGATCGCGAGCACCGCGCCGATCGGTCCGATGACGAAGGACCAGAACACCACCGACAGGAACGTCAACGTCAGCGACAGGTTCACCGAGTTGCTGACGTAGCGCGGCTGGATCACCGAGGCGAAGACGAAGTTGAGCACGCAGTACCCGATGATCACGAGGAGCATCAGCTCGGGCCCGCCCGCCAGCAGCCCGAGCAGCGCCGGCGGGACCAGCCCGATGATGAAGCCGATGTTCGGGATGTAGTTCGTGACGAACGCGAGCAGCGCCCACAGCAGGGGCAGCGGGACGCCGAGCAGCATGAGCAGAGCCCCGTCGAGAACCGCGATGATCAGGCCGAACACCGTCGACACGACGAGGTAGCTGCGGGTCCCACGGACGAACCCGTGGATCGCCAGCGCCATGTCCGACCGCGACTCCCCGGCCTCGTCCACCCGCCGGGAGAACGTCGCCGCGTCGATCCCCATGAAGACGACGACGAACACGATGAAGACCAGGTCGGTCAGGACGCCGACGAGGCCCGTCAGCAGACCGGTCACCAACCCGGCGAGCCGCCCGAAGTCGAACTGCGACAACACCGACTGCAGCTGCGCCTGGCCGACACCGAGCGTGCCGAGCCACCCGCGCAGGTCGTCGAGCAGGGCCGCGAACTGCCCCTGGTACGTCGGCAGGACGGTGGCGAGCTGCGCCACCGCGAGAGCCAGCGACAACGCCAGCCCGACGACGATCGCGAACGCCACGATCATCGTGATCAGGACCGCGAGCCATTGCGGCACACCGCGTCTGTGCAGGGCACCGGTGAGCGGGTGCACCCCGATCACGAGCACGAGCGCCAGGAGCACCGGCGCGACGACCCCCGAGAGCTCCTTGAGCGCCAGGACCGACACCAACAGCCCGGCCGTGCCCAGCACGACGACGAGCCCCCGCGGCAGCGCGGTCAGGGCGGCGACGCGGGGCGGTGAGTCGCCAGGTCCGGTGTCCGCCATCGCGTCCCCTCCGTGGGCGTGCAGGGCCGGCGGCGGCTGCCCCGGATGATCAGCGGCAGCGTGTCATCGACCGCCGCGGATGTCACGCCTCACCCGCCGTCAGGCGCGGGCCTCCGGGCCCACCGCGGCGACGTCGTCGTAGTCCGCGGCACCCGGTGCCGACGACGGCGCGTACCGCAGCCGCACGACGCCCGTCGGGAGGACCTCCGACGACAGCAGCCGCAGGTGCCTGCGCTCGTCGCCCTCGTCGAAGAGCCGCTTCCCCGCCCGTGCGGCGACCGGGTGCACCAGCAGTCGCAGCTCGTCGAGCAGCCCGGCGGCGAGGAGCTGGCGGACGACCGAGATCGAGCCGGCGACCAGTACCCGGCCCAGGGTGTCGTCGGCGCGCAGGGCCGCGACGGCGTCGAGCAGATCGCCGTCGACGAGCTCGGAGTTGCGCCACGTGAACTCCAGCGGCTGCCGGGACACGACGATCTTGCGCCGGTCCCCGAGCGATGCGGCGAACCCGGCGTCGGCACCGCCCGCGGCCTCTCGCTCGGGCCAGGCCCCGGCGAAGCTGTCGTAGGTCACCCGGCCCAGCAGCAGGGTGTCGGCGCCCTCGTAGTCCTCGGACACGGCGCGGCCCATGTTCTCGTCGAAGTAGGGGAAATGCCAGTCCGCGCCGATCTCGGCGACGCCGTCGAGGCTGATGAACAGGGTGGAGACGATCGTGGCCATGGTGGTTCCTCCGGGGTCGCAGCTGATGTCACCGATCCGACTGTCCCGATACGACCCCGACGACACCGGGAACTCATCGGCAGGCTCAGGCCGCGCTCGCCAGGCCGGGTGCGTCGAACCCCGCGACCGTGGCGAGATCGGCCCGCCGCACGAGGTCCTCGGCGCGCAGCAGACCCGGCAGCTCCTCGAGGGTCCAGTCGTATCCGGCGATCTTCTCGGCGACGTCGAGCAACGGGTACGCGAGGGCGTCGCGCCGGGCGGCGTAGGCGTCGAGGTCGTCCGCGACGACGGCGCGCACGAGCAGCTCGGCGTCGCGCAGCGCATCGGTGATGCCGTGCGCGGTGAGCGGGTCCTTGACGTTGGCGGCGTCGCCGACCAGCGCCCAGCCGGGGCCCGTCGCGCGGCGCAGGCACGCCACCATCCCGGGGAACCCACGCAGCGGCCCCGTCCGGGGGGCGGCGAACAGCGCAGCGGTGGTCGGCGCGACCCGGGCCACGGTGCGGGCGAACAGCCGGTCGAGCCCGACGTCGCGCTGTGCCCGGAACCGGCCGGCGGGCAGCGCGACCCAGACGCAGGCCAGGCCGCCGCCCGTCGGGATGATCCCGCCGGTCAGGCCCGGCCGGTAGAACAGCTCGTAGGAATGGCTGGTGAGCGGCCAGTAGCCGTAGACGACCGCGCTCGCCGCGCGCCCCCGGCGCAGCACGGGCGCGTCGACGAGGTGGGCGACGGTCGAGCGACGCCCGTCGGCGCCGATCACGAGCGGCGCCCGCACCTCGTACGCGGCACTCCCACGGCCGCGCGCAACCACGCCGACGACACGACCCCGGTCGCGGAGCACCCCGGTGACGTCCACACCGGACCTGACGGTGGCGCCCGCGTCCCGCGCGGCGTCGACGAGCAGCGGGTCGAGCACGGTCCGGCGGGGCGCGTGCAGCGGGCCCGGGAGGTCGACCGTGGACACGGTGTCGCCGAAGAAGTACCTGACCGACGTGATCGCCGGGGACGCCGCGGCGACAGCGTCCAGCAGGCCCCACCTGCGTAGCTGCAGGACGGCGCCCGGCAGCAGCGCGTGGGTGGACAGGGTGTCGCGGCCGGGGCGTTCCCGGTCGAGCAGCAGGACACGGGCGCCGGCCCGGGCCAGCAGCATCGCCGTCGCGGCGCCGGCACAGCGGGCGCCGACGACGACGGCGTCGTAGTCGTTCACGGGGACCTCCGGGTCAGGGGTCGGACTGGTGACGACGACGCTAGGAACGAGGCGCATCCGGGCTCGTCGGGAGCGACTCCCCATCTCGCGCTGCGGGTACCCCATCTCTGGATCGGTGCCCGGGGTGGTGCGAGGCTCGCGCCGTCACCCGTCGACGGACCGTCGGGGGCCATTGCGCAGGTCAGAACGGTGCCGGGATCGGCCCCCCACCGGCCCCGGAAGGGTGAGCGCCGTCCACGACGCGCACTACCCGTCCCGGCGGGCCGCCGCTCGCGACGGTGTCCCGGTCCCGCCGGGCGGTGCCTCGGTGGCGGCGGTCAGCCGGTGCCCGCGCCCGCGAGCCCGGCGGCGCGCGCGTCGCCCGCCGCGGCGAGGTGCGCCGCGGTCCACGGGAAGGCGCCGGCCGTCGAGCGGATCCCCTGCACCGTGCGGGAGCGGTTGGGCTCGTCGAGCTCGGCGAGCAGGTCGGTCGAGAGGGTGGCGAGCGCGACGAGACGGCCCGGGTCGAGCCACGACGGGCGCAGCGCGAACAGCAGGTCCTCGGTGGCGGCGTTGCCGCTCGCGCCAGGCGCGAAGGGACACCCGCCGAGCCCGCCGAGCGCGCCGTCGACGACCTGCGCGCCGGCCGCGACGGCGGCGAGGGTGTTGGCGACTCCCTGCCCCCAGGTGTCGTGGCCGTGGAACACGATCCGCCGGTCGGGGCGCTCCCGGTGCACCCTGCCGATCAGCGTGGTCACCTCGCCGGGCGCGGCCTGGCCGAGCGTGTCGCAGACGACCACGTCGGAGGCGCCCTCGGTGCGCGGGTCGTGGACGATCTCCAGTACCCGGTCGGGGGCGACGGGCCCGTCGAACGGGCAGGTGAACGCGGTCGCCAGGCACAGCTGGATGCGCCCGCCCGCACCGAGGGCCGTCTCGACGGCCTCCGGCATGGCGGCGAGGCTGGCGTCGGTGTCGCGGCCGATGTTGGCCCGGTTGTGGGCGTCGGACACCGACAGGCAGTACTGCACGTTGCGGGCGCCGGCGTCGACGGCGCGGGCCACGTGGCGTGGGGTGGCCACCCATATCCAGCAACGCTCGAGCTCCTCGGGCGTCAGTGCGGCGACGACCTCGAGGGTGTTGGCCAGTGGCGGCACGAGGTCGGGCCGGGCCAGGGAGCCGATCTCGAGGCTGGGCACGCCGAGGGCGAGCAGCTCGCGGACGACCTCGACCTTGCGCCGGGCCGGCAACGTCTTCCCGGTGAGCTGCAGGCCGTCGCGCAGGGTCACGTCGCGCAGGAGGACCTCGGGGCGGGCGGCGTCGGGTGCGGCGGCGGTCATCGGGCACCGTCGGGGCGGTCAGCGGCGGCGGCGATGCCGACCTCGGCGAGGACCTCGGCGGTGTGCTCGCCGAGATCGGGCCCCAGGCTGCGCACCGGGAGCGACCTGTCGCCCATGACCGGGACGATGCCGGGGAAACCGACGCGGCGCGGGGCGTCCCCGCCGGTGTCGACGTCGAAGTACTGGATCATGTCGCGGGCCTGGAACTGCGGGTCGGCGACGATGTCGGCGGCGGTGTAGATCGGGCCTGCGGGCACGCCCACCTCGTCGAGTGCGGCGAGGACGGCGGCGCGGGGGAGGGTCGAGGTCCAGGCCGCGATCGCGTCGTCGAGCTCGTCGCGGCGGGCCCAGCGTGCGGCGTTCGTCCCCAGCGACGGGTCGTCCCCCAGATCGGGGCGCCCGGCCGCGCCCATCAGGCGTCGGTAGATGCCGTCGCCGTTGCCCGCGATGACCACCGACGACCCGTCCGCGCACGGGTAGGCGTTGCTCGGGGCGATGCCCTCCATCCGGCCGCCCACCCGCTGCCGGTCCACCCCGTAGGCCAGGTGGTCGGGCACGAGCGACTCCATCACGGACAGGACGGCCTCGTTCAACGCGACGTCGATCGTGCGCTGCACGAGTGCGGGGTGGCCGTCGTCCCGGCGGTTCTCGCGCTGGAAGAGCGCCATGACCACGCCGAACCCGGCGTAGAGGCCCGCGATCGAGTCACCGATCGACACCCCGGTGCGCGACGGGGGCCGGTCGGGCTCGCCGACGAGGTCGCGCAGCCCGCCCATCGCCTCGGCGACCGCGGCGAACCCCGGACGGTCGGACAGGGGTCCCGTCTGCCCGAACGCCGAGATCCGGGACAGGATGACGCCGGGGTTGGCGGCGTCGAGCTCGGCCGGTCCCAGGCCCCACCTCTCCAGCGTGCCGGGGCGGAAGTTCTCCAGGACGACGTCACAGGTGGCGACGAGCCGCAGCACGGCGTCGCGGCCCTCGGGGCTGCGCAGGTCGAGCACGATCGACTTCTTGCCGCGGTTGATCGTGCGGTACAGCATCGACGTGTCGCCCGCGTACAGGCGCCAGTTGCGCAGCTCGTCGCCGGTCCGCGGGCGCTCGACCTTGATCACCTCGGCGCCGAAGTCCGCGAGCAACCGTCCGGCCGTGGGCGCGGCGATGTAGTTCCCCAGTTCCAGCACCCGAACCCCCTCGAGCGGGAGGGTGAGGCCTTCGGCGACGGGCATGGAGCTCCTCCGTGGTCGTGACGTCGTCCGCGTCGGGAGGGGCCGCACGACGAGGGACGCCGCACGGCCGGTGCCCGGCGCGCGTCGTCAGTCTGCCTGGCCGGCCGGTGTCCGTGTAGTGAGCGGGGACTCACATCGTGATGCGCCACAAGGGCTGCGAGGGGTGCGTCCGGGTCGCGGCCGTGCCGGAACCGGGTGCGGCGCAACGTCGGTACGGGCGGATCGCGCGCGGACTGTCAGGCTGCGCGGTGGCGCTGCAGGGTCCGCAGGTCGGCGGTCTCGGCGCGCACGACCAGCTGCTCGAGCAGGCCGTCGCAGAGGTCGGGCGCGGTGACCTCGAGCAGGACCTGACCGTCCTCGAGGTGGACGGTCATGCCGTCGCGCATGCGGGCAGCCAGCTCGCACAGCGCGGGCGCCGCCTCGGGGGCGAAGGTGAGCAGTAGCCGGTTCGCGGCGAGTCTCTCGGTGTCGCGCAACCAGCGCGCCAGGACGATGTCGAGTTCGGCGGGTGTCACGGCGTCGGCGCTCATCTCGATGGAACGGCGGGGTCGACCCGCGTTGTTCCCCGGTTCGCGCGGCGCTCGAGGCCAGGCGCCGGCCGCAGCGGTCATCGGGCGCCCGCCTCGGTCTCTGCCCGCAGGTCACGCTGCTCACCGACCAGGACGTCGAACATTACGAACGTCGAGAGCGTGACCTGGCACGCCGGGCGGCGTGCATCGCCGGCGGGTGGATACGCCGCGCTGCAGCGCCGCGAAGTCCTGTCGCCCGTCGCGGCGGATCACGAGCTCACCGTCCAGAACGGTCCCATCGGGCAAGCTCTTGACGGACGCCCAGCGCGTGCGTCTAGGCTTACCGTTCGTGGCAGCTTACGGAGATGGGGGGTTGGGGTTGCTCGGCGACCCCAGCCGACGCGCCATCTTCGAGTTGCTCGCCCGGCGTCCGTGCTCGGTGCAGGAGCTGGCCGACGCGCTGCCGATCAGCCGGCCCGCGGTGTCGCAGCACCTGAAGGTGCTGCGCGAGGGCGGGCTGGTCGTCAGCCGCGCCGAGGGCACACGGCGGATTTATCACCTCAATCCCGAGGGAGTCACCGCTATGCGGGCATGGCTGGACGGTGTGTGGAGCGACGTCCTGGCCACCTTTCACAAGATCGCCGAGGATCCACGATCCTGAACTGCGACGACCGTAAGGAGCACTCATGACCGGCACGGCCCCGATCCCTCCCATCACCGGCAGCGTGACACTGGCCGTCCCGGTCGAGCGCGCGTTCGAGGTGTTCACCGGATCGGTCAACTCCTGGTGGCCGCACCAGTACCACATCGGACAGTCCGAGGTCGCCGAGATCGTGCTCGAACCGCGGGTCGGGGGCCGCTGGTTCGAGCGCGGCGTGGACGGCAGCGAGTGCGACTGGGGACGGGTGCTGCTGTGGGAGCCGCCGGCGCGGCTGGTGTTCACGTGGCAGATCAACGGGTCGTGGCAGTTCGACCCCGACCCGGAGCACGCCAGCGAGATCGAGGCCCGGTTCACCGCGAACAGCCCGACCGAGAGTGTGGTCGAGGTCGAGCATCGCCACTTCGAGCGCCTCGTCGGTGGCCAGGCCGTCCACGGCGCCATCAACGGCGGTGGCGGTTGGGTGCAGCTGCTCGACGGGTTCGCCAAGACCGTCGCCGAACAGGGCTGACCGCCATGGCCGCACCGGGCACTGCCGGCGGCGACGCCATGGCGATGGCCCACGCCGAACGCGCCGCGCTGGTGGAGCTGCTGGAGTCGCTGAGCCCCGAGCAGTGGGACGCGCCCACCCTGTGTGAGCAGTGGCGGGTCCGTCACGTGATCGCGCACATGTTCAGCTACGACGAGCTGTCCACCCTCGGCGCGATCGGCAGGCTGTTACGCAACGGCATGTCGTTGGATCGAGCCAACTCCGCCGGACTCGCCCAGTACGCCGACCACACCCCCGCTCAGCTGCTCGCGTTGGCGCGCAAGCACCTGCACCCGAGTGGGTTCACCGCGAAGTTCGGCGGCCGCATCGCGCTGGCCGACGCGATGATCCACCAGCAGGACATCCGTCGACCGCTGGGGCTGCCCCGCGAGATTCCGGCCGACCGGATCGCCACCGTGCTGGAGTTCGCCAGCACCGCCCGCCCGCTCGGTACCGCCCCGCGCATCGCCGGGTTGACGCTGACCGCGACCGATGTCGGCTGGAGCCGCGGCGGGGGGCCCGAGGTGCGCGGGCCCGCCGAACCGCTGCTCATGGCCATGGTCGGGCGCCGCGGCATCTCCCCGGAGCTGAACGGCCCAGGTGTTGCGGTGCTGGAAGGTCGCATCGCTGCGTAGGAGGTGAGCGATCGCCGATACCGGTGAGGGCTGCACGGATGCGGGCGGCGGCGTCGGGCCGGCCGGCGCCGGTGCGGGGGAAGGGGCAGGTGGTGGCCGGAGGGCTCGGCCACCACCTGCCGCTGGATCGATGTGTCGTGGTCTGCGCGCCGAGTTGGGGGGCCGGTCGGCGCGCGTGTGGGTCGAGGTGACGCTCACCCCCTCTCGTTGCGGGCGGATCCGTGGAGCATCGGCCGTCCGGCGCCGCCAGGGCATGCCGTCCGGTCGGATCGGGACGAGGCTCGTGGGTCGGCGTGCGGTGGCGGCGTGTACCGCGTCGCCGATTGTGTCTGGAGGTGGGTCCGTACCCGTCGGGGTCGCACGGTCCGGGGCCGGTGTCGCGGAGCGGTCTGCAGCCGTACGAGGCTCACGAGACCTGCTGGGCCGGGGTTCGGGTCGGCTCCGGGGGGCGGGGCCCGTGCGGCCCGGGGACGTGTCAGGTCGGCGCGTCCCCGGGCCGCCGGGCCGCCGGTCAGGACGATCCGGTGCTCAGGGCGCGCTGACCGGCACCGGCCGAGACGGAGATGGATCGGGGCTTGGCCCGCTCGGCGACGGGGATCGTCAACCTGAGGACGCCCGCGTCGTAGGAGGCGTGGACGTGGTCGCCGTCGAGGGCGTCGCCGAGGAACAGCTGGCGGGAGAAGACGCCGAGCGGTCGCTCGGCCACCTGCATCTCGACGGACCCGTCCTGGGTCGGGCGGCGCTCCGCCCTGACGGTGAGGACGTCGCGCTCGAGGGAGATGTCGATCGCGGACGCATCGACGCCGGGCAAGTCGAACTCGACGATGTACTCGTCGCCGTGCCGGTAGGCGTCCATGGGCATGCCGGCAGGGCGTGACCAGGTCCCGGGTGCGGCGCCGAAGGCCTGCTGGGCGATGCGATCGAGCTCGCGGAACGGGTCGGTACGCATCAGCATCGCTGGTTCTCCTCTCATCGACGGGTGGTGGGCGATGCTCCAGCCGACTGGCTGGATATCTGCAGTCTAGGACAGAGATTTTCGTGTTCGCAAGAGGAGATCCTGAAAATCTTCAGCCACCGATGAAGGTTGCCGTAGATGGCCACTGCAGGAACCCGGTACCCTCGGGCGCCGGGAGGTGAACGCATGAGCGGGCTCGACAAGCTCGACGACGAGGACTACCCGTCGGTCTCGATGGGGCAGGCAGCCGAGCTGCTCGACGTGCAGCCCGCCTTCCTGCGCAGCCTCGACACCGCCGGCGTCCTGCACCCGCACCGCACCTCCGGCGGGCATCGCCGCTACTCCCGGCGGCAGCTCGCGCAGGCGGTCAGGTTGCGGGCCCTCCTCGACGACGGGCACAGCCTCGGTTCCGCCCAGGCGATCCTCGACCTGGAGAACCGGGTCGCCGCCAGCGACAACGCCCGCCGCCGCGCCGACGACGCGCGCGACGAGGCCCGCACCGACCTGCGGGAGCGCACCGACCAGCTCCGGGAGACGCAGCGGGAGCTCGACGAGGCCCGCGACGAGATCAGCGCCCTCAACGCGCAGCTGAGCCGGCGCGCCTGACCGGCCCCCCGGCGGCCCCCGCCGCCGATCCTCCACGGCCGCGACCCGGCCGCGGACTCACCCGCCGTGGGGGAGCCGTGAGGACGTGGGGGCACCACATCCTCTGCTCCGATTCGACACCAGGGAGCATCGCGATGACGTCAGGAAACGCGTTCCCCTCGGCGCGGTACGGAGTCCACTCCGAGGTCGGAACCCTTCGCAAGGTGTTGGTGTGCGCCCCCGGCAGGGCGCACGAACGCCTGACCCCCGGCAACTGCGACGACCTCCTCTTCGACGACGTCCTGTGGGTGCAGAATGCCCGTCGCGACCACTTCGACTTCATGAGCGAGATGCGCCAGCAGGGGGTCGAGGTCGTCGAGCTGCACAGCCTGCTCGCCGAGATCTCGACGTCCCCCAGGCCCGCGAACGGCTGCTCGACCGCAAGATCGTCGCCAACGAGGTCGGCCTGGGTCTTCCAGAACCTCGCCGTCCGCAAGCCGGAACTCGACGCCGGGGTGTACGCCTACGCGAAGGCGGGCTTCGGCACGTACCCGGGGTTCCTGTCGGCCTTCGGCTACTGGGCCAGCGCGTGCGTCGGCAACGTGACCTACCGGGTCCTGATCAAGTCGACCCTCGGTGCGGTGTTCCCGGCGCTGGGGGACGGCGACACCCTCCTCGCCGTCGCGATCTCCTCCGTCGGCCTGTGGGCGTTCGCGTTCCTGATCCTGCGCGGCGTGCGCGAAGCAGCCGGGATCAACACCATCGTCACGATCGCCAAGATCGTCCCGCTGGTGACGTTCGTGGTCATCCTGTCCTACGGGGTCCTCCCGCGCGCCGACCTCGCAGAGCAGCGCCAGCCGTCGGTGGCGGGTGTGCTCGAGTCGGTCGTCGGCCCGTGGGGTGCGCTGTTCATCAGCATCGGCGTCATCGTGTCGGTCCTCGGCGCGTACCTGGCCTGGACGCTCATGGCGGCGGAGGTGCTGTTCGTCGCGGCCGAGCACGACGACATGCCCCGGTTCCTGTCCCGCCTCAACGCGAAGGACGTACCGGCGCCCGCCCTGCTGCTGACGTCCGGGCTGAGCAGGTCGTGCTCCTGCTGACCCTGTTCTCCGACGACGCCTTCACCTTCACCCTGAAGCTGTGCACCTCGTTGTCGCTCATCCCGTACCTGCTCGCGGCGGGCTACGCGCTGCGCATCTCACCGGGACGGCACCGCGAGCTGATCATCGCCCTCCTCGCGACGGTCTACACCGCGTTCCTGGTCATCGCCGCGGGCATCGAGTACGTACTGTTGTCCTGCATCGTCTACGCACCGGGGACACTGCTGTTCGTCCGTGCCCGCCGTGAGCAGGAGGCCACCGTGTTCACCGCCGTCGAGAAGGGACTCGTGGTCGTGGTCGTCGCCGGGGCGGCGGTGGGCGTCGCCGCCCTCGCCACCGGCTGGATCACGATCTGAGGTCGGCGCGACGATGCCCGGAGCCGCCCGCGCAACGGCCCGGAAGCTGCGCCGCCGGGCCGCCGCCCTGCGCAGCCGGTGGCCGGTGCTCGACCATCTGCGCCGCACCGGCCGGCGCTTCTTCGACCAACGCGGCAACCACCTGGCCTCGGCGATCGCGTTCTCGACGGTCGTCGCCGCGGTCCCGCTGCTGATGGTCCTGTTCTCCGCGGCGGGTTTCCTGCTGTGGCTGCGACCGGACCTGGTCGCCGAGCTGGAGGCGTGGGTCGTCGGCAGCTTCCCGGCGCCGCTCGCGGCGGCGGTGGACCCCCTCGTCGAGAGCGCCGTCGCGAGCCGCGGCCCCGTCGCCTCCGTCGGCACCGTCGTCGCGGTGTGGGCGGGGACGACCTGGATGCGCGTGATCCGTGAGGCGGTGGCGGCGATGTGGGAGATACCGCCGCGCCCACCGGCGTCCGTGACCCAGCTGCTGCGCGACCTGATGTCCCTGCTCGCCCTGATCCTCGCGGTGTCGGCGTCGGTGGCGTTGACCGTGAGCGCGACCGGCGGTCTCGGTTCGGTGCTGCGGCTCGCCGGGGTGGCCGACCGCACGTCGGCGCGGGTGCTGGTCGCGGTCGTCGGCGTGCTGCTGGGCTGGTCGATCGTCTGGGGCGTGCTCGTCTGGATGCTCGCCAGACTCCCCGGCCACGCGCTGCCGCTGCGGGTCGTGGGACCGGTCGCCGCGACCGGCGCGGTGTTGATCGAGGCCATCACCGTGGTGACCACGCTCGCGATCGGCGCCACGTCGACCTCGGTCGGCGGGGCCGTGTTCGGTACCGCGCTGGCCGGGTTGGCCTTCCTGTTCGCCGTGGCCCGCGTCCTGCTCTCGCTCGCGGCGTGGTCGGCCACCGCCGCGCCCCCGCCCGGCTCCGCCGTCGCCCCGGGCGCCCCCTGACGTGGACCTCCGCCGCCGGCCGCCCGGCGGCCGGGCCGCCGGGCGACGCCGGTCGGTCGCCGACTTCTCACCCGCGCCGGGCGAAGGCGCGCGCCGGTCGCGACCCGACCCTGGACGGCACCGCCGGGGCGACCGAACCGGCGCAGGGGGTGCCGATGACCGACCGAGCCCGCCGTGACCCGGGCCCGAGCCGCACCGGCGTCGGCCCGAACGCCCCGTCGTCCGCCGTCGCCGGGTTGCCGTGCGCCACCGCGGTCCTGCTGGCCCTCGCCGCGATGGTCGTCGTCGCCGCCGGAGCCGCCGCGGCCTCGTGGTTGATCGGCCCCGTGTTCCTCGCGCCACCGCTCCGGCCCCGGTCGCCACCCTGATGCGGCGGCGGCTCGGCGAGTTCGACGAGCTCGCCGCCGCTGCGCTGGAGATCCGGGGGCGGCGCGGTCTCCCGGACCCGCCGACGTTGACGGAGCGCGAGCACGCCGTCCTCGTCCTCCTGCCGTCCCTCCGGCCGCTCGCCGAGATCGCCGACGAGCTGAGCGTCTCGGCCAACACGGTGAAGACACACGTCAAGGCGCTCTACAGCAAGCTCGGTGTCAGCTCGCGTCGTGACGCGGTCGATGCCGCAACCCGCCTCGGCCTCATCCGTTCCGGCTGACCCGGGGGGCCGGCCCGTCGACGTCTCCCCGACGCCGGGGGCCGATGTGACCGCTACCGGCACCCCGCACCGGTGCGCCCGCCCGCAACCGGGGCGGGCGCCGTGTCGGCGACGGCGACCCGCCCACCGACGCGCCTCAGGTGCTGGAGGCGGAGGCCGTCCGCGGCGGCCGGGAGACCATCGACTGCGGCGGCTCGGCCGTCGGGCCCGGCCGCAGACCCTTGACGACCAGGTGGACGCCGAGGGCGAGCTCCCAGCCGGCGATCGGGACGACGGCGATCGCGGCGAGCGGGGACAACCGGTCCCACATGCCGAACAGGGTGCCGACGTCGGAGGCCACGAGCAGGGCGGCGCCGACGAAGCCGATCATGGGCAGGGCGCGCGGTACGAGGCGTGACCGGTAGAGCAGGGTTCCCAGCAGCAGAGCGTTGGCGGCGGGGATCAGACCCTGGCTGAGCAGGAAGTTCGCGTCGTAGAACGCGACGAGGGCGTGTCCGACGGCAGGTGCGTCGGCTGCCTCGCCCGCTCTCTTCAACGTGAGGACGGTGAGGAGGGCGGCGACGCCGACGAGGATGGCGGTCGCTTCGGTGACGCGGGCGGCGACGAACCCCAGCGCCCGGGCCGGGCCGTACGTCCGGAGGACCGGATGGAGCGCGACGGCGGTCCCGATGCAGGCGAGGGCGACGACGATCTCCAGCAGGCCGCCGACGACGACCGGGGTCGGTGATGCGTCGCTGGTGAGGAAGTCCGGTTCGTGGATCCGGCCGTACAGGGCGAGGGTGGGGATCGAGGCGAAGGACAGCAGGTAGAAGCCGCCGGCGATCCGGGCGTACCTGCGGGTCGCAGGGTCGGTGGTCATGGCGTCGTCTCCTCGGGTTCGGTGCGGGTGGTGGGCCGGCGCCAGGGGTCGCCGGGGGTTCGGACGTAGCGGTTCCAGACGTGTCGCCACGGGACGACCGCGGCGATGACCACCACGAGCGAGCAGTTGACGAGCACGTCGCCCGTGGCGGCGTCCAGGTCGCCGGCGACGATGTGGGGGAGGGCGACGACAGCGATCCAGATCGTCTTCCAGACCACCTCGAACAGCAGGATCGGCTGCATCCGGGCGGGGTGGCGCAGACCGATCAGGGCCATCAGCGACATGGCGGTGAGCAGACAGGTGACGACGCCGTCCATGACGGGGACGTCCGCGGCGCCGGGCAGGAGCGGCCATTTGACGACGGCCAGTCCCACGGCCATGAGGGCGTACCCGAGCCGCATGGCGGTGAGCCGGTGTGTCGTCAACGGGCGTCGTGCCGACTCCCGGACCGTGGCGACGGGGTTCACGATGCCCGCCGCCGGTCGAGGCGGGCGACCAGCCGACGGCGCACGCGATGCAGCTCGGGCACCAGACCGTAGATCACGATCGGCACGGCGACGGTGGCGAGCACGACGGTGCGCACGATCGACGGCAGTGCGGCGAGCCGATCGCCGAGGACGAGGTCGAGGATCGCGAGGGTCGGGACGACGGCAAGCCAGATCATCAGCGCCAGCTGGTGGGTGGACGGTGGTCGGGACGTGCCGGGCCGCGGCTCCGGGACGGGTGACGGGGTGGGTGACGACGCGGTCATGCGTCCTCCTCGATCTGGTTGTGTGGGCGGGTGGGTCCGGTGTGGGGGCCGAGGTCACGGACGGCGGTGCGGACGTCGTCGTCGACCAGGTCGGCGTTGAGTGCGACGGCGGTGGCGGAGCCGGCGCCTGCGGCGGTGACGACCTGGGCGCGGGGGTCGACGACGTTGCCCGCGGCCCAGACCCCGGCAACGCTGGTGCGGCCGGTCCCGTCGACCACGACCCAGCCACGGTCGTCGACGTCGCAGCCCAGCCCGGTGAGCAGGGCGTCGTGCGGGACGAACCGGGGTGGCACGAACAGTGCCTCGCACGCGACGACACAGCCGTCGTCCATCTGCAGGCCCCGCAGGTGGTCGGCGTCGTCGACGACGAGGTGGTCGACCGCCCCCTCGACGACCTCGACACGCCGCGCGAGCAGCGCCGTCCGCTCGTCGGCCGTGAGCCGTCCCGGGGGCACGACGTGGACGAGATCGTCGGTCCACTGCCGGACGATCTGGGCGTAGCGGTGGGACCCCGGGTCGCCGCCGAGCACGCCGAGGCGGCGGCCGCGGACCTCGTGGCCGTGGCAGTACGGGCAGTGCAGGACGTCGCGGCCCCAGCGTTCCCGCAGGCCGGGGACGGCGGGCAGCTCGTCCCGCAGGCCGGTGGTGACCAGCACGTGCCGCGCCGGCACGTCCGGCCGCCCGTCGGTGAGGGTGAGCCGGAACCCGCCGGCCGGGTCGGGGCGGATCCCGGTGACGGTGGTGTCGACGACGACGCCGCCGTAGCCGCGGACCTCCGACCGACCGGTACCGAGCAGGTCGGCCGGGGCCATCCCGTCGCGGGAGAGGAACCCGTGCATGTGTGCAGCCGGGGCGTTGCGGGGGTGCCCGGCGTCCAGCACCACGACGTCGCGGCAGGCCCGCGCGAGCACCAGCGCCGCGGAGAGCCCGGCGGCGCCGGCTCCGATGATGGCCACATCGTGTCGTCTCATGCCGAGAAGGTTGCGACCGGTGTGGGCGGTTCACCAACGAACGTTGCCATTCGTGGGAATCAGGAGTCGGATGAGCCGTGTGGCGCACGTTCCGACCGCCGCCATCGCGGCAGCTCTCGACCGGGTCGGGGGCCGGCTCAAGCGCATCCGCACACAGCGGCGGATGACGCTGACCGCGGTCGCGGACGCCACGGGAATCTCGAAGAGCACCCTGTCACGGCTGGAGACGGGACAGCGGCGGCCCACCCTGGAGCTGTTGCTCGCGCTCTCCCACGCGTACCGGGTGCCGCTCGACGAGCTCGTCGGCGCCCCGCCGGAGGGTGATCCCCGCCTGCGGCTCAGCCCGGGCCGGGTCAAGGGCCGCACCGTCATCCCGCTGACCCGGGAGCCCGGCGGGGTCCAGGCATGGAAGATCGTCGTGCCGGCCGACAAGACCATGCCCGAGCTGCGGACACACGACGGCCGGGAATGGATCTACGTCATGTCGGGGCGGCTGCGGCTGCTCCTGGGGGACGAGGACCTGACCCTCGGCCCCGGCGAGGTCGCCGTCTTCGACACGAGCGAACCGCACTGGTTCGGCTCCGACGGGGCCGGCCCCGTCGAGATCCTGAGCATCTTCGGACGCCCCGGGGAACGGATGACCATCCGGACGGAGCCGTGACGGGCGGCCGGTGCCGGACCTCATGATCCGTTTCGGACACCGGACCCGCCGCCGCCTCGCGCCTGGTCGACCACCGCACGAACGGCGCCGGCGACGAGGCGCGGCTTCTCGACCGCGATCCCGTGCCCGCTGTCGGTGTCGGTGACGTGCCGGGCGCGGAGTTCGTCGGCGAGACGATCCTGCGCGGCGAGCCACGCCGGCCAGGTCGATCCGGTGTCGCCGACCTGCAGGTCCCACGGATGGTCGGAGGTGAGGACGGCGGCGGGCAGCGGTTGCGGCAACGGAGGCGCGGCGAGGATCTCGTCGACGGCGGCGGGATAGTCGGGGACCTCGATGCCCCTGGCCGGGTCGACGGTCGCGGCGATCGTGCGCATCCAGTCCGACCACTGCGCCGACGTCATCGTCTCGCGCAGGAACACCGACGCGCCGTCGACGGTGACCAGCCCGGCCACCTGCCCGCCGTGGACGCGCGCGTACAGCGCCGTGATCATCGCCCCCCACGAGGCTCCCACCAGCACGTACGGCCCGCTCTCGCCGGCTGCGGTGAGCACCGCCCGGAGGTCCTCGGCGCTCGCCCCCGCCGACGTGGGCTGCGGTACCGGGGTGGACGGGCTCAGCCGGTCGTCGGCCAGCACGGTCCCGGGCCGGTCGTAGGCGCACACCCGGGTGAAGGAGGCGACCGTCGGGAGCACCGCTGACGGGCTCGGCGCGGGCGCCGCCGCCGGGTCGGCGGGATCGACGACGACGGTCCATTCGTCCGCCGCGCCGCCGGTGCCGGAGACGAGCACGACCGTCGGCGAGCCGGCTCCACGGCAATCGAGGAAGATGCTCCGGTCGCCGCCGATCGCGACCATTCCCGCGACGTCGTCGTCGACCGCAGGGGCCGGGGCTCCACAGGCGGCGAGGACGAGTGCCGCCGCGACAGCGATCGGAACCGCGCGCGAACACCCTCGGCGTGTCATGACCCGCCTCTCCGGTGCCCGGCCGACGATCACGCAGTCTCACAGGCGCCCGGTTCGGACGGAACCGCCGTTCGGTCCCGGCGAACCGGGCAGGGTACCCGCTGCGCAGGGCGGGTCGCGAATGGACGGTCGGGTCGGCGGCACGATCGCGCGGGCCACCGCGACCGCTCACGGCGCCGAGGTCGCCGGCCGGTCGCGCAGGACGGCCGCGCCCGGCCCGGTCAGTTTCGTCAGCGCGACGGTGCGCCCGGTGAGCAGCATCAGCAGGGCTCCGACCGGTCCGCGGACCTCGTGCCCCTGTCCGACGGACCAGCCGATGTCGTCGGCGACCAACCGGTAGCCGGCAAAGGTCCGCCTCGCATGGAACATCCGGCCCCTTGACCACACCCGGTCCGCGCCGAGCGCGGCCAGCCGGGCCGGCATCGGCAGGTCGCGCCCGAGCGGCACGGCGATGTCCTGGCCGTGCACCAGGTAGTCCACCGCGGTCTCGCGGAACGTCACGGTCGGGAGGGGGTGCCAGACCCCGATCCGATCGCGGATCTCGTCGACGACGACCTCGACCGGCAGCTCGGCGTGGCGGCAGGCGGCGGTCCGGATCGCCCCGTTCATACCGCCGTGCCGGATCGTGTCCAGCACCGCGAGGGGCAGCTGTGACCAGCGGGTGTTCTGCAGTGCGACGTGCGCGGCCACCTGTCGTACGGTCCAGCCGTCGCACAGCGACTGCCGCTGCCAGTCCGAGGTCGACAGGCTCTCCAGCAGCGCCATCAGCTGTCGGCGGTGCTCGTCGATCGCGGTCCACGCCTCGCCGGGTTCCATCGGGGTTCTCCGTCCAGGGGCAGGCGGTCGGTCATCGGAGCCGACCGGGTGGAGCCTTCTCGTGCGTCGCGGTGAGTCCGAGCAGGGACTCCAGCAGAGCGGTGATCCTCTCGGTCGGGTCGAACGCCGGGTCCGGCACGGCGAGCTGGTGCAGGACCAGCCCGGTGACGAAGTCGCCGATCACGGGCACGTGCCCGGGATCGTGCGAGCCGATGGTGCGCAGCCACGTCGCGAACCAGGTTCCGACCTCGTTCCCGGTCTCGGCGACACGCCGGCGGATCGTGGGATTGTGGCCGGCCTCGACCAGGACGGCGTACCGGGCGAGGGTCAGGTGCCGATGGATACCCACGGCGTCATGCGCTGCTGCGGCGAGGACGCGCCCCAGCTCCGCAGGTGTCGTCGGATGGACGGTGTGGGCGACCGCCTCGAAGTTCTCACGTTCGCGAGCGGAGACCCGCTCGACGACCGCCTCGAGCAGCGCCTCCCGGGTGGAGAAGTAGTTCGCGGTGGAGCCGGCCGGCATGCCCGCCTCCGCGTCGACCGCGCGATGGGTCAGGGCGCGCATGCCACTCCCGCCGAGCACGCGGATGGCCGCGTCCAGCAGTGCGTCCCGGCGGCTCGCCACCAGCGGAGACTACAGCTGTTGTCTGATCCACAACAAGTGTTGTTCCCGGCGCCGGTCCGGCCGGGCCTGCCTCAGTCCGCTCCCGGGTCGGTCGCCTGCAGGCCGGTCTGCAGCTCCGGGTGTGCGGTGAACACGGCGACCTGGAGCTCCGCCACGAGGCGCTGGGTCGGGTCCTCGAGGTCGACGCCGAAGGCGTCGCGGAGCCGGGTGAGCCGGTACTTCAACGTGTTGCGGTGGACGTAGAGCGTGCGTGCCGCGGCGGTGAGGTCGCCACCGGCCTCGAAGAACGCCCGCAGGCTCGACAGGTACTCGGTTCCCCGGTCACGGTCACTCACCACCATGCCCGCGACGCCCCCCTGGAGGAGGCGGGGACGCTCCAGGACGAGCTCGGTCAGCTCGGACATCACGGCATCCGCGACGGAGTCCTCGAAGCAGACGACGCGCCGTTGCTCGTCGAGCAACGGCAGGTTGAGCAGGCGGTCGATGGCGCGGCGGGCATCGTGGATCTGTTCCACATCGGCGGTCTCCTCGCTGACGGCCGCGCGCAGGTCGACGCGGAGCTGGCGCGACGCCTGGCCGACGATCTCGTTGGCCAGGGCCGTGACCTCGCCCGCCGACCGCTCCTCGAGGACCGGGAACAGCGCGTAGATCCGCCCGTTGCAGGAGGTGACCGCTCCTCGCCGGTGTGTCGCCTCGACCCGCAGGGCGACCAGGTCCTCGAGTGGCCGGAGGGCGACCTGGCCGGCGGTCGGCCCCGGCTCCGGCCGGTCGCGGCTGAACGAGACGAGGCGGAACCGCAGCCCCTCGATGCCGAGCCGGGCCGCGACGGTCTCGGGGCTGCCCCGACCCGAGAGCACGTTGCGCAGGAGGTCACTGCGCAGGCGCCGGTCGAGGTCCTCGCTGATGCGGGAGCGGAGCAGCTGCAGGGCGGCGACGCGCGAGATCTCCGCCAGCAGGTCCTCGGAGTGCTGGTCGAGCTCCCGCTCGGACTCCGCCACCCAGATGTAGCCGAGGATGTCGGACCCTCCGCGGATCGCGGTGACCAGGCGCGTCGCGCCGTCCGGGGGCACCACACGGACGGGCCGCAGGCTCTGCCGGACCCGGGGGAGCACCCCGGTGGTCTCGCACCACGCGATGAAGTCCTTCGGCGGCCGGCGCTGCAGGATCGACTGCCGCCGGATTTCGTCGATCTCGTCGCCGAGACTGGAGAAGGCGATGACCTCCATCCGTTCGTCGTCGATGATGACCGGCCCCTCCAGGGCGGCGGCCGCCGAGTTGGCCAGGGCGAACAGGTCGCCGAACGGTACGCCGCGCTCGTCGGGGACGACTGCGGCCAGCGACGAGAT
This sequence comes from Pseudonocardia sp., assembly GCF_050250275.1. GTDB lineage: Bacteria > Actinomycetota > Actinomycetes > Mycobacteriales > Pseudonocardiaceae > Pseudonocardia. Next base: position 37,554 of record NZ_JBFWOY010000019.1, on the reverse strand, counting down.
CGACCGGCGTGCCAGCACGTGGAGCTGGTCCCACGACAACTCCGGGGCGATCGCCAGTACCGTCGCGTCGGTGGCGGTCGCCAGCTCACGCAGCCGGTCCCGTTCGGCGTCGTCCCGGATCTTGAACGCCAGCGTGATGTCGCGGCCCAGCAGCTTCATCAGCGGCTCGACGTCGGGGTCGTCCACCCGCACGCCGATCGCGAGCACCAGGTCGCCGCTGCTCGCCTGGGCCGCGGTCGAGGTGTCGTGGATGAGCACGGCGACCACGGGGACGCCGAGACCGGCGGGTGCGTGGACCACGTCGACGAAGTCGCCGCCGACGAGGCCGAGGAACGTGTCCAGCGTGAGCGCCGCGGTTCGCGACTGGGGTGTCATCCGGTTCTCCCTCCGTGGCGCTCAAGTCATACTGGGCGCCCCTCCGACCCCGGTGTCGAGGGAAGAACCTTCCCGACCGTCCCGCAGACGTTGCGTCCCCGTGAAGCTCGCGAAGATGTGAGCGTAGACCGCCACCGCGGTGACGAGGGAGTCCACGTCGACGTACTCGTCGACGGTGTGGGCCACCCCGAGCTCGCCGGGACCGAACACCACCGCCGGGATGCCGAGCTGGTTGCGCATGAAGCGGGCGTCGGTGGTGAAGGGCAGGCCGGTGACACCGGGCCTGCGGCCCGTCATCGCCTCGTAGGAGGCGCCGACGGCGGCGACGAACGGGTGTCCGGCGTCGATCTCCGACGGCTCGCAGAAGGTGTCGACGGCGAGGTCGTAGTCCGTGCCGGGGGACAGCCCGAGCGACGCGATCCGGTCGATGATGCCCCGTACGACGCTCTGCTCGGTGTCGCCGGGCAGCACCCGTCGGTCGATCTGCAGCTCGCACTCCTCCGGAACGACGTTGGGTCCGCTGCCGCCGCGGATGACCCCGACGTTGCAGGTCGTGGTCCCCAGCAGTGGGTGCGGGGTCTGGGGGAACTCGTTGTCGTGCAGGACCTGTGCGATTGCGGCGGCGCTGATGATGGCGCTGCGCCCCTTGGAGGGCTCGCTCCCGTGAGCGGGGACACCCCGGGTGGTGACGCGGGCGAACATGAGCCCGCGCTCGGCCAGGCACAGTGCCAGGCCGGTGGGCTCGGGATCGAGGCAGGCGTCGGCCCGGATCAGCCCCGCGCGCAGCAGCTCCGCGGTGCCCAGCTCGCCGCCGAGCTCCTCGTCGGCGACGAGATGGAAGGCGACCTCGCAGGGCAGGTCGAGCCCGATGCTGCGGCAGACCTGCAGCGCGGTGACGGCGGCGGCCACACCTCCCTTCATGTCGGCGGACCCGCGGCCGTAGAGCCGCCCGTCGTGCACCTCTCCGCCGAAGGGGTCGTGGCGCCACGCGTGGGGCCGCACCGGAACCGTGTCGACGTGCCCGTTGACCAGCAGGACCGGTTTCCCGCTGCGGGCACCGTCCCCGGTGGCGACCAGCAGGCTCTGGCGACCCGGCCGTGGCTCGACGATCCGGCCGGCCAGCCCCATGTCGTCGAACACACCGCGCAGGTGGGCGACGACCTCGGACTCGCCGCCGGGAGGGTTCTCCGACCGGATGCGGACGAGGTCGCGGGTGAGCGAGACGACCGCGTCGACGTCGACGGCCGCCCGGATCGTCCGGACGAGGGGTGCGGGCGTCATCGCAGCTTCTCCACCTGGGAGTGGTCGAGGAACCCGGCGTCGGCCAGCCGGCCGAGGAACTCGCCCAGCCGGGGGTTCGCCGACAGCGGCCCGGCGAGCTGGTCGCGAGCGGCGTCGAGATCCCCGGACCGGGCGAGCAGGACAGCACGCCAGAACTCGGCTTCGGGGTTGCCGACCATGACGCGCGCGGCGTCGGCGAGTCCGGCCAGGGCCCGGTCCCGGTCGCCGGCGCGGGGCTCGCCGTAGGGCCCGATCATCAGGCCCGGGGCGAACATGGTGCCGGAGACCGCGTCGAACGCGCGCCGGTAGCGCAGGAGACGCCGCAGCTCGGAGATCGGGTCCGGATGGTCCTCCACCCGCAGGTCGACCGGCCTGTGGTTCCAGGGCTCGGACGTGCGTTCCCCGCCGACGACGATCATTGCCGCGCCCTGGCTCCCGCGGATGTCCCCACCCGCGGCCTCGGCCGCCTCCATGGCACTCATCAGGCGTTCGGCGAGGTCGCCGGAGCTGCGGTGGTAAGCCGCGAGCATCTCGGTGAGGACACCGTCGTGCGCGAGCATGTTGCCCTGGACCGCCACGGGCCCGTCGACGAGGCTCCCGGCGGCGGCGATGCACGCGCCGCCGGTCCAGGCCGCCGCGTCACCCACGGCGCCGACCAGCCCGACCTGCCGGACCTCCGGATGGGGGTCGTCCGCGCGCAGACGGTCGAGTACGTCCGAGGCGGTCGCGCCGTCGGCGAGCAGCGCCATGCCCGTCCCGCCGTACCGACCGTCGATGAACGCCTGGGTGGCGATGGCGCCGACGCCCGGCTCGGCCCAGGTGACCCCGGCTCCGGGAGCGAAGAAGTGCGACTCGCAGGCCACGCCGAGGTGGCCGGTGGCCTCGTCGCGGGCGACGATCGAGTAGGTCATGACCCGTCCCCGGTGAGGCGATCGTGGAAGTCCCGGATCCCCGCCGCAGTGCCCGCCGGGTCCTCCAGCATCGGCAGGTGGCCGATGCCGGTCATCGTGCGGACGTCACCGCCGAACGCGGCGGCGAGCTCGTGGGCCATCGCCTCGGGGCAGGTCGGGTCGTGGGTGCCGACGAACACCCGCGCCGGCACACGCTCGGCGCGGGCGGCGAGGGCCGCCCCGGCGGGGCGGGAGTCGGCCACGACGAAGGTCGTGCGCAGGACCTCGACGACGGTGTCGAGGGGCCGGTCGCCGTCCGGACCGCCGGCGGCCAGCTCCACGAGCTCGGCGGCGGCCCCGGGCCGCGAGGCCGGGCCGAGGATGCCGGCCCCGTGCCGGCGGAACCACTCCCTGACACCGAGCGCGCGCAGGTCACGCTCGGTGTCGTCGATGGTCGCCTCGTCCCAGCCCACGCGCAGGGTGGCCCCGAACGCGGCGACGGAGGCGACCCGGCCGGGGGCCGCCAGCGCGAGCTCGGTCGCCACGGCGCCCCCGATGGAGCCGCACACGACGTGGGCCCGCTCCAGGCCGACGGCGTCCAGCACGGCGAGCGCGTCGGAGGCGTAGTCGGCCGGGAGGTAAGGGCCGCCCGGCGCCGAGTACCCGTGGGCCCGGTAGTCGACCGCGATCGCCGCCCGCGCGTCGCCGAGCTCACCTGCGACCGCCGACCACACGGCCGCGGCGGTGTTCACCGGGTGCAGGTACAGGATCGGAGTGGCACCCGGGTCACCCGGCCAGGCCAGATAGGACAGCTCACCGGCCTTTCCCGGTGTCGTGTGGCGTTCGGCGTGCGGCATCGCGCTGTTCTCCCGACTGCGTGGTGCTGGGGGTGGTCGTGCGGCGGCTCAGGTGTCCTGCGGGAACCGGGGGGCGTCGGGCGAGGCGATCGGCGAGGCGTGGAAGTGCCAGATCTTCCAGACCGGGTTGCCCTTCCCGTCGTCGCGCCGGTAGACCTCGGTCACGCGGAACACCAACGGCTCGGGGTCGGGCTCGAGGACGCCGGTGCCCTTGTCCCCGGAGACCTGGGCGCTCCAGTACGTGGTCAGATAGGCGAGGTTCCCCTCGGCGTGGACCTTCGGCTCCTCGACGATCTTCATATCGGACAGGTTGAAGCCGATCTGGTGCAGTCCCTCCCAGAGCCTCACCTTCTCATCGACGCTGTCGTACTGGTGGCCGTTGAGGTTGAACTGCAGGTACCCCGGGTTGGCGAAGTTCGGGTACATCTTCGCCTCGACGAGGTCGTTGTTCGACTCCAGCCAGGAGTGGTGGACCGCCAGGATCTCCTTGATGTCGTCCGGGTTGTTGACGTTGTCGGTCATGTCGTCTCCTCTGTTGGGGCCGGTCGGCGCTGCGCCGCGAGGGTGCGGAGCCGGGGTAGGACATCGGTGGCGAGCTGGTCGATGAAGCGGTGCTGGTCGTGGCCCGGGCCGTGGAACACCAGGTGGTCGAGGCCGGCGTCGAGATAGGGCTGGATCCGGGCCACCGCCTCGTCCGGGTCGGAGGCGACGATCCAGCGCCGGGCGATCTGCTCGATCGGCAGCTCGTCGGCGAGGCGTTCCATCTCGACGGCCGAGTCGACGGTGTGCTTCTGCTCGGCGCTCAGGGACAGCGGGGCCCAGAACCGGGTGTTCTCGAGGGCGACGTCGGGGTCACGGTCGTAGGACAGCTTGATCTCGATCATGCGGTCGATCGATGCCGGGTCGCGGGAACCCTTCTCGGCGCCCTCGGTGACGGCGGGCATCAGCGTGTCGGTGTAGAGGTCCATGCCCTTGCCCGATGTGCAGATCATGCCCTCGCCCTGGCGCCCGGCCCAGCGGGCCACCATGGGCCCCCCGGCCGCGACGTACACCGGGACCGGCTTCTCCGGGCGGTCGTAGATCGAGGCGTTGACCAGCTGGTAGTACTCGCCCTCGAAGTCCACCGCCTCCTCGGTCCAGAGCAGGCGCATGAGCCGGACGGACTCACGCAGCCGGGCGAAGCGCTCCTTGAACTCCGGCCATTCGCGGCCGGACACGGCGATCTCGTTGAGCGCCTCGCCGGTCCCGACGCCCATGACGACGCGGTCGTCGTAGAGCAGCGCCATGGTGGCGAACGTCTGCGCCATGACGGCGGGGTTGTAGCGGAACGTCGGGGTGGTGACCGACGTGCCGATCAGCACCCGGTGGGTCCGTTCGCCGACCGCGGCCATCCAGGTCAGCGCCGACGGGGCGTGCCCGCCCTTGTGCCGCCACGGAAGGAAGTGGTCGGAGACCCAGACGCTGTCGAGCCCGACCTGCTCGGCCCGCACCGCGTACTCGACGAGGTCGCGAGGGCCGAACTGCTCGGCGGAGGCCTTGTAACCGAAGCGGAGGTCCATCGGCGTCCTCAGCCGAGCTGAGGAAGGACGGTCGACGCCGCGAGCTCGAGCTCGTCGAGTGCGGTGTCGGCGTTGACGGGTGACAGCACGACACTGGTGGCACCCGCCGCGCGCAGTGCCGCGATGCGGGCGGCGACCTCGTCGGGGTCGCCCGCGACCGCGAGGGTGTCGATCCACTCGTCCGGGAGGTTCTTCGCGAGCGTGTCGGGGTCCTGGAGCAGCTGCGCAACCTGGTCGTTGTAGCCGAATGCGCCGGTCAGGGGATTGTGCGGGCCGACGGCGGCGATATAGGTGGCCAGCGCGGGACGGACGGCCTCACGGGCCTGCTTCCCGTCCTTCGCGATGCTGAACAGCGCGAAGGTCGGCACGAGGTGGTCGGTACGCCCCGACTCGGCCATGCCCTCCCCGATGTGACCGAGGGCGTTCTCGAGGTACGTCGTCCCCGCCAGCACGCTCATGACCGTGCCGTCGGCGATCTTCCCGGACAGCCGCAACGACTTGGGGCCGAGTACGCCGGTCAGGATCGGGACCCGGCCCTCGACCGGATGGGTCGGCGCCACCGCGTTGAAGGTGAACTGCTTGCCCTGCCGGTCGACCGTCTCCCCGGCGAGCAGCGCGCGGACCCCCTCGACGCACTCCGTCAGTGCCGACAGCGGGGACTTCGCGGTGATCCCCATCTGGTCGGTCCAGAACGGGACGCCGTGCCCGATCCCGGGCAGGAAACGGCCCGGGTGGGCCCGCGCCAGCGTGGCGATCTCCATGGCCGTCACGGCGGGGTGGCGGGCCACGGAAGCGACGATGCCGAGCCCGACCTTGACCCGCTCCGTCGCGCCGAGAGCCAGGCCGGCGCCGGTGAAGCCGCCGTAACAGAAGTAGTCCTCTGCCATCCACACCTCGCCGTAGCCGAGGCTCTCGGCGGCGGCGGCGAGGGCCGGAATGCGTTCCGGCGGGGTCGACGTGGCGACGAAGACGCCGACTGGGGCAGTCACACTCATGGAGGTCCTCCAGAAGCGACGGGCCGCTCGTGGGCGGCGCGTCGCGGTCGACGGTCGGAACGATGACGGCGCACCGTCGGTCGCCGCCGAGTCTCCGCGTCGCCGCGGTGGCGGGCAATTGACGGTGTGACGAACTCGGGCCCGCAGCTTCGGGCGATCCGTCAATGGACACCGCGGTGATCAGCCTCGACGCTGACTCGCATCGGAAGACCTGGCCGTCCTGGTCCCACGGATGTGCACTCGCCGTCGCCGGGTCGTCCCACCACCACTGCTGAAGGGCGGATCGTGACTCAGCAACAGGCACCTCCCGGACTGATCGGCTCTCGGGTGCGCCGCAAGGAGGACCCCCGCCTGCTCACCGGCCGGGCCCAGTTCGTCGACGACGTGGTACTGCCGGGCCTGCTGGAAGCGGCGGTCCTGCGCAGCCCGCATCCGCACGCCCGGATCCGCAGCATCGACGTCGGTGCGGCGCTCGAGCTGCCGGGCGTGTTCGCCGTGATCACCGGCCAGGAGGTCCGGGAGGCCTGCGCCACCCCGCAGCCCGTCGTGTGGCGGATGATCCCCGACCAGCGGATGACCGACCAGTACGCACTGGCCGTCGACAAGGTCCGCTACGTGGGGCAGGCGGTGGCGGCCGTGGCCGCGGTGGACCGCTACGTGGCCGAGGACGCCCTCGGGCTCATCGAGGTGGAGTACGAGGTACTGGAACCGGTGGTGAGCCTCGACGACGCTCTCGCCGAGGGCGCCCCACTGCTCCACGAGGACTGGCCGGACAACATCAGCTGTCGCCAGACCATCCCCAAGGGAGACGCCGCCGCGGCGTTCGCGGAGGCCGACGTCGTGGTCACGGAGACGCTGACCTACGGCAGGCAGATGGGCACCCCGCTGGAGACCCGCGGTGCCGTCATGTCCTGGGACCCGTTTACCGACCAGCTCGACGCCTGGATGTCCACGCAGTCCCCGAACCTGACCCGGGACCTCCTCGGCGAGGTGCTGGGACTGCCCGTCGACCACATCCGGGTGCGGACGCCGCACGTCGGCGGCGGGTTCGGCAACAAGTTCGACTTCTACGGCGAGGAGGTCGTGGCCGCGCTCCTGTCCAAGCGCACGGGCCGCCCCGTCAAGATCATCGAGGACCGGCTGGAGAGCTTCGTCGCCAACGCCCACTCCCGGGAACAGCGCATCGAGGTATCGGTCGCGGCGAAGTCCGACGGAACGATCATCGGCATGCGCGGAACGGTCTGGGCCGTGCTCGGCGGCCAGCTCGCCACCGTCGGCATCGGCCCCTGCTGGCTGTCGATGGCCGTGATGGCGGGCCCCTACGACATCCCGAACGTCGAGGCCACCGTCGTCGGCGTCGTCACCAACCGCTCCCCCTACGGGTCCTACCGCGGCTGGGGCCAGCCGAAGGCGAACTTCGCCCACGAGCGCATCATCGAGAGCCTCGCCCGCGAGCTCGGCATGCCCGCCAACGAGGTCCGCCGCCGCAACCTCATCGCGCCGGACAAGTTCCCGTACCCGAGCCAGGTCTTCTACTACGACAGCGGCAACTACGCCGAGTGCCTCGACATGGCCGAGAAGGCCGTCGCCGAACGCGGCTGGGCCGGGCGCCGGGCCGCCGCCGCCGCCGAGGGCCGCTCCCTGGGCATCGGATACTCGTTCCACATCGAGATCAGCGCCCTGGGACCCAGCAAGATCATGAACCAGGCCGGGCTCCAGCACTCCTCCTTCGACGAGGAGGTCGTGCGGATCGACTCCGCCGGGGGCGTCACCGTCCGGACCGGGCTCTCGGCGATGGGCCAGGGCATCGAGACCGCGCTCGCGCAGGTCGCGGCGCACACCCTCGGCGTCCCCCTCGACACCGTGAAGGTGCTGCACGGCGACACCGAGACCAACCCGTTCACCGGCTACGGCACCGGCGCCAGCCGGGGCGCCGCGCTCGGCGGGGGAGCGTTGCTCCGAGCCGCCGACCGGCTGCGGGACAAGGTTCTGCGCATCGCCGCCCACATGCTCGAAGCCTCCCCGGACGACCTCGAGATCACCGACGGCGTGGTCGCCGTCAAGGGCGCCCCCGGCGGACCGTCGGTGACGATGCGCGAGATCGGGGACGCCGCCTACCGCAGGCTCGACGGCAAACTCCCCGACGGGGAGGACCCGACGCTGGAGGAACGTGACGTCCTCGACCCCGACAACGTCGCCTTCTCCTACGGCACGACAGCGGTCCTCGCCGAGGTGGACCGCGAGACCGGCCGTGTGGACCTGCTGGACTACCTCCTGGTGCACGACTGCGGCACCGTCATCAACCCCATGATCGTCGACGGGCAGCTCCACGGCGGTGCGACGCAGGGAATCGGTGGCGCACTGTACGAGGAGATCGTCTACAGCCCCGACGGTCAGCCGCTGACCACGACGTTCATGGACTACCTGATCCCGACGGCCAGCGAGGTCCCGACCTTCGAGACCCTGCACATGAGCACGACCGCCGACCACATCCCCGGCGGTTTCAAGGGAATGGGGGAGGCCGGGACCATCGGCGCGGCCTCGGCGATCACCGCCGCGATCGAGAACGCCGTCCCCGAGCTCGACCTGCGCCTGACCAGGCTGCCGGTCACCCCGCCGCGGTTGCTGGCCGCCCTCACGGCCGCGACGTCCGAGGAGCAGTCATGAAGCCCGCACCCCTCGACCACGTCCGCGCCTCCAGCCTGGACCACGCGATCGAGTCCCTCGTGGCCGGAGACGGTGACGCGAAGATCCTCGCAGGCGGACAGAGCCTCGTGCCGCTGCTCGCCATGCGGCTCGCCCAACCGGCCACGCTGGTCGACCTGGGCGGACTCCGCGACCTCGACTACATCCGCGACGACGGCAGCCACGTGGAGATCGGCGCCATGACACGCAGTCGCGTCGTCGAGACCTCTCCGATCGTGGCCGGGGCCCTCCCGCTCCTGCCGGCCGCGCTGCGCCACGTCGGACACGTGACGATCCGCAACCGCGGCACCCTCGGCGGCAGCGTCGCCCACGCCGACCCGGCGGCCGAGGCCCCCTCCGTGCTCCGTGCCCTCGACGCGGAGATCGTCGCCACCGGGCCGGCGGGCCGCCGCACCATCCCCGCGGCGGACTTCTTCCAGGGCTTCCTGCTCAGCGCCCTGGACGCGGACGAGATCCTCACCGCGATCCGGATCCCCCGACAGCCCGCGGGATCCGTCGTCGCCGTGGAGGAGTTCGCCCGCCGCCACGGGGACTTCGCGCTGGTCGCGGTCTTCGGAACCGCCCGGCTCGGCGCGACCGGGGAGATCGAGGACATGCGCATCGGGGTGGCCGGCGCCGCGAGCACACCCCTCCGTGCGGAGGCCGCCGAGCGGCTCCTCGTCGGCCGGTCACCCACCCCGGACGTGGTCGCCGCGGCCGCAGCCGCCGTCGCCGAGGCCACCGACCCGGCGGAGGACATCCACGCCCCCGCCGAGTACCGACGACACCTCGCAGAGGTCCTCACCAGGCGATGCCTGAACCGCCTGTTCACCCACGCCGAGAGGAACGCGGCCGCATGAGCACCCCGACCCGAACCGGCGCCAGCGTGTCGATGACCGTCAACGGCGAGCAGGTCGACCGGCACGTCGACCCCCGGCGCACACTGGCGGACTTCCTGCGCAAGGACTGCGGCGCCACCGGCGTCCACCTCGGCTGCGAGCACGGCGTCTGCGGGGCGTGCACCGTGCTGCTCGACGGCCGCACCGCCCGCTCCTGCTGCACCCTCGCCGTCCAGGCCGAGGGCGCCGCCGTCACGACCGTCGAGGGCATGGCGGACGGAGCCGATCTGCACCCCCTGCAGGAGGCCTTCTGGAAGCACCACGGCCTGCAGTGCGGGTTCTGCACACCGGGGATCCTGCTCACCGTGCAGGAGCTGCTGGCGGACAACCCCGAGCCCAGCGACGAGGAGATCCGCGAGGGCATCTCCGGCAACATCTGCCGCTGCACGGGCTACCAGTTCATCGTCGACGCCGTCCGCGACGCAGCCGCGATCCTGCGCGGCGAGAAGGCCGCCGGGGCGAAGTAGCGTCTGCTCCGCCTCGGAGCGAGCCGCGTCGCCGTCGCGCACCCGGCCCGGCGGCGGCGCGGACCCGGGCGGCTCACCACCTCGTGGGGCTGCGAGCTCCCCCGCGCCTGCACCGACTCCGTTCGTGGCCGTCGACCAGCACAGAGCGGGGGCCTCGGCAGCAGTGCTGCGGCCCAGCGCCCAGACTTCTGCAGCGGCGTGCCGCGCGGCGTGGCTCGCGCTCCCGGAGGGGAGGGCGAACGCCGCGGCGCAGGTCCGAACTAGGGGCGATGGCCTCATTGACCGGCGTTGTCCGGCCCGGGACCCTCGATCGACGGGGCGAGGTCGGCCTGCGCGCTCCATGGGCCGCAGGCCCGTCCGCCCATCGACGCGCCCCCCCGGAAGGGGTAGGCCCTCGACCGGAGGGAGGCCACATCGGACCACGCGGAGAGTTGTTCGAGGAGAACCGGTGCCCGAACGCAACCCGATGTGCCGTCGGCCAACGGGGCAGTAGGCTGATACGCGATCACCTCTCCGACATCCTGAGTAGGGACCATCCCCATCCGGGTTGGCGACGGAGGTTCAAATGCCTGAGACACACGCGTGCGGGCCCGACAGCGACGACGCGTTCTTCACCGCGTTGGCTGAGGTCTTCGACAGGTTCCCGGACAAGTTGCGGCAGTACGCCGTCTCCTGCGTCGATCACGAGACGGACATCATGAAGATCGACTTCGACAAGCAGACGGCGATCGCACGCATCGAGGACGGGAAGGTCGTCGAGCGGTTCGCCGATCGGGGCGGGGAGGAACTGGCAGCGGGGCTGATCTGCTGCAAGTGGTGGCGGTCGAGTGACAACACCTGGGAATGTCTCAAGCGTTGGGACCACGCCGTGACAGGCGTACCTGTCGACGAGAAGGTCCTCAAACCGCCGGGATGACGCGACGTGGCTCTTCGGCTGCGCCTGACGTCGACGTCGTCGGTGCCTGCTGCTCGGGGCAGGAGGCGATGACCATGGCGCAGCCAGGAGCGGCCCGACTTCATCCGTGCCGGGCGCCGACCGCTCGGCGAACGTCGGCAGACCCGGACCGGAGTGGCCGGCCGCCGACGTCCCGGCGGCTGCGCTCACGGTGTCGAGACGGCGCTCCATCTCGACCGGACGTCGTGAACGGAAGCGGGCGATCACCGTTTTCAAGCGGTTCCTGTGAACGTAGTTCTCGTCGCCACCTATTCGGTTCCGGTCACCGCGGAACTGTTGCCGAGAAGGGGGGCATACAATTCAGGAATGTCCCGGTCCAGGCGTTTCGGATGGGCGTGGTGGCTTCTGGCGCACCTTGCTCTCGCTCTCGGTCTCGTCGGGATTGTCGTTCCGCTGCTCCCGACCGTGCCGTTCATCCTGCTCGCCGCCTACGCCGCTGCCCGAGGCTCCGACGGCCTGCACCGCCGGCTGCTGGCGCACCGACGGTTCGGACCCGCAATTCGAGACTGGCAGGCGCACGGCACCGTCAGTCGCCGTGCGAAATGGCTTGCCAGCGGTGTGATGGCGGTCAGTGCAATCATCATGGTGGTTTTCGCGACGCGGTGGTGGATCGCTGCGGCAGGAACGGCGATCATGGGCGTCGTCGCGACCTGGCTCTGGCTGCGCCCGGAACTGACGCAAGGCTGAGCCGGTCGCTTCTGTCACACCGAACGAGAACGCCCCGGACGGACGACGGAATCGACACGGCGTCAGAGGACCAGGACCGAGCGCAGCACATCGCCGTGATGCATCTTCTCGAACGCGGTCTCGATGTCGTCGAGCCCGATCTCCTCGGTCACGAACTTGTCGAGCGGGAGCCGTCCTTGCAGGTGCAGGTCGACGAGCATCGGGAAGTCCCGCGAGGGCAGGCAGTCGCCATACCAGGACGACTTGAGTGCCCCGCCGCGGCCGAAGTAGTCGATCAGCGGCAGTTCGGGGGCCATCACGTCCGGCATCGGGACTCCCACCAGCACGACGGTGCCCGCGAGGTCGCGAGCGAGGAAGGCCTGCCTGTACGTGTCGGGCCGGCCGACCGCGTCGACCACGACGTCCGCACCGAACCCCCCGGTCGCGGCCCGGATGGCCTCGACCGGGTCCTGCGAACGGGCGTTGACGGTGTGGGTGGCGCCGAACCCGCGCGCCCACTCCAGCTTCCGGTCGTCGGTGTCCACGGCGATGATCGTGGACGCGCCCGCCAGGGTCGCGCCTGCGATGGCCGCGTCGCCCACCCCGCCGCAGCCGATGACGGCGATGGAGTCGCCACGACCGATGCCACCGGTGTTGATCGCCGCGCCGATGCCGGCCATGACGCCGCAGCCGAGCAGGCCGGCGACCTGCGGTCTCACGGCAGGGTTGACCTTGGTGCACTGCCCGGTGGCGACGAGGGTCTTCTCCGCGAACGCGCCGATGCCCAGCGCAGGGGAGAGTTCCCTGCCCGACGTGAGAGTCATCTTCCGGGTGGCGTTGTGGGTGTTGAAGCAGTATTGGGGCTTCGCCTTCAGGCAGGCGCGGCACTGTCCACAGACGGCGCGCCAGTTGAGGATCACGAAGTCGCCGGGCGCGACGTCGGTGACCCCGTCACCGACGGACTCGACGACCCCGGCGGCCTCGTGGCCGAGCAGGAACGGAAAATCGTCGTTGATCCCGCCGAGCTTGTAGTGGAGATCGGTGTGGCAGACCCCGCAGGCCTGCACCGCCACCACAGCTTCGCCCGGACCCGGGTCCGGAACGACGATCGTCTCGACCGAGACCGGCTTGCCCTTCTCCAGGGCCACGACCCCGCGAACCTTCTGCGACATGGGAACCTCTCAGTTCGGTTGTGCTGTGACGACCGGGAGTGTGTGGCGCAACTCGGATGCCAGGCAGCGGCTCGCCGAGTCGAACGGGTGGGTGGCTGTCGGCGGTGTCTGCCCGGGAAGGCCTGCCATCGCTGCCTCTCAGGTCGACGGGGCGTCACCCGCCAGGGCGCGGTGGAGAATCCCGCGGACGGCGGGTTCGTCGACCGCACGCGGATTGATCGGGCGGCCGCTGACGATCTCTGCCACTGCGCGGTCGACGAACTCGACGCGGAATCCGACGTCGGCCAGGCTGGTGGGCGCACCGATCCGCCGCGCGAGGTCCCAGACCCCGCGGGCCGGATCGGTGGTTCCGAGCGCACGGCGGAGCCTGTCCGCGGCATCCGGAGCGGCCGCAAGGTTGAAGGCCGTGACCGATGACAGCACTGCGGAGTGCATCGGCGCGTGGGGGAGGTCGAACGCCCCGCCCAGGACGTGGCAGATCTTGTGGTGCAGACCCATGGTGGCGACACCGAGGACGGTCCCGGCGAGCCAGGCGCCGTACAGCGCGTCGCTACGCGCTTGCGGGTCGGACGGGTCATGGACGACACGAGGTAGTGCGTCGGCGAGGGCGCGGACGCCTTCCGCGGCCTGGAGGAGGGTGATCGGCGACGCGTCCGGTGCGTAGAGCGCTTCGACGAGATGGGCCAAGGCGTTCATCCCGCTGGCCGCGGACAGGTGCGCCGGCAGGGAGAGGGTGAGGTCCGGGTCGTAGATCACGGTGCGGGGCAGTACCCGGCGATCGCGACCGGTGGTCTTGCGGGCGCCATCGGTCACGCCCCAGATCGGGGTCATCTCGCTGCCCGCGTAGGTGGTGGCGACGGCCAGGATCGGCAGGTCCGTCCTGAGTGCGACGGCCTTGGCGAGGCCGGTGGCCGAGCCGCCACCGACGCTGAGCAGCAGATCGGCGTCCGCGGCGCGCGCCCGGCTCGCCGCCTCCGTGGCGACGTCGGCGGGAACGTGCATCACGACCTGTTCGAGCCGTTCGACGACCGCGGCGCCGAGGCGGTCGGCAATGTCGTCGGCATAGCGTTTCTCGTAGCCGCCGGCGATCAGCACTATCCGCTGCGCAGCCAGTCGCTCGACCTCGGCGGGAACCCGGGCGAGCGCGCCGCGGGCGAAGACGACCCGAGCGGCGGGAACGTCGTGGACGAAGTCCTGCACGGTCAGCCCCCCGAATAGAATGCGGGCAGGTCGGCGTCCACGTTGATCCACACCGACTTCGGGTCGGTGTAACCGTGCATGGCTTCGAAGCCCATATCGCGTCCGTAGCCGGAGCCGGCTACTCCTCCGAAAGGGGAGCCGGGGTTGACGCGTTTGTAGGAGTTGACCCAGACCATGCCTGCTCGGAGGTCGCGGGCGACTCGGTGCGCCCGGGAGAGGTCGCGCGTCCACAGACCTGCGCCGAGGCCGTACTCGGTGCCGTTGGCGATGCGGAGTCCTTCCGTCTCGTCGTCGAAGGTGTGGACCACGACGACGGGCCCGAAGACCTCTTCGGTGGCGATACGGTGGCCCGGTTCGGCGGATATGACGGTGGGGTCGAGATAGCAGCCGGCGGCCAGGTCCGGGTCAGCAGGGGCAGTGCCGCCGGTGAGGACCGTGCCTCCCTCGTCGGCGGCGATCCTCAGGAAGGACTGGACCCGGTCGCGGTGGGCGGGGCTGGTCAGCGGCCCCATCTCGGTGGCGGGGTCCTTGGGGTTGCCGACACGGATGGACCGGGCGAGCGCGGTGAACCGTTCGAGGAACTCGTCGGCAATGGCGGCGTGCAGGATCAGCCTGCTGCCGGCGATGCAGGCCTGTCCCTGGTTGTGGAAGATCGCGAAGGCCGAGCCGGCGACGGCCGCAGCGAGGTCGGCGTCCTCGAACACGATGTTCGCCCCCTTCCCGCCGAGCTCGAGCTGGACGCGCTTGAGGTTGCCGCCACTGGCCGCGACGATGGACCGCCCGACGGGAGTCGAGCCGGTGAACGCGACCTTGGCGATCCCGGGGTGGCCGGCGATGCGCGCGCCGGCAGTGGCCCCGTAGCCCGGCACGATGTTCACGACGCCGTCGGGAAGCCCGGCCTCGGCGAGCAGCTCGCCGATGCGGAGGCTGGACAGCGGAGTCAGCTCGGACGGCTTGAGCACGACCGTGTTGCCCGCTGCGAGTGCGGGCCCGAGCTTCCAGCTGGTGAACATCACCGGGAAGTTCCACGGCACGATCTGCCCGACGACGCCGAGCGGGCGGCGGTCGACGTAGTTGAGAAACCCGCGTTCGACGGGTATCACGGTGCCCTCGACCTTGTCGGCCATCCCCCCGAAGTAGCGGAACGTGGCCGCGGTCCGGGGCACGTCGAGTCCGCGAGTGTCGCGTAGCGGGTGCCCCGTGTCCCGGGTCTCGAGCAACGCGAGGTCCGCGGCATGGTGTTCGATGAGGTCGGCGAGCCGCAACAGGATTCGGCCGCGTTCGGCGGCGGGGGTGTTGCCCCAGTCCGGGGCAGCAGCCGTGGCGGCGTCGACAGCGCGATCGACGTCGGCCTCGCGGGCCTCGGCGACCTCGGTGATCAGTGAGCCGTCGTGCGGGTCGTGCACGGCGATGCGGGCACCCGCGTCTCCGTCGACGAACTTTCCGCCGATCAACAGGCCGGTCTGCACGGTGGTCCTCTCAGGGGGTCTGGCCGGAACGAGGGGCCACGGGCCCGCACGCCTCGTGCGGGCCCGCGGCCAGGATCAGAAGTCGATCGGGTAGGTCGGGGTCTTGCCGCTGGCGATGAGGTCCGGGATCTCCTCGCCGGCGTTCTCCCAGACCAGCAGCATCGACCGTTTCGGCGAGTAACCCTGGTGGCGGATGTCGGCGGGCATGGCACAGACGTCGCCGGGCTTCATCAGCACGCGCGCACGGACGCCTCCGCTCTCCCGGTCCTCGACCTCCCAGGTGATCTCGTCGGTGAGTTGGAGGAACCACTCGACACGATCGTTGCCGTGGACGATCGGCAGGATGTACTCCTCGGTGGTCGGGCAGAAGAGCGAGTCCTTGCAGACGCTCACGACCGACGGGTTCCAGGTCACCTGGGATCGGGAGAGGTAGGCGAACAGGCTGAACGCGGCGACCTCGGACTCGAAGCCCGGTTCCGCCTCCACCAGCGGCTCGTCCTGAGGCACGTCGGCGAAGTGCCGGTTGACAGGGTGCCCGTTGTCGTCCGAGCGCAGACCCTCGTCACCGGGGACGGCAACCATCCGCTTCGCGCTCACCCTGTGCCGGGTGATGGCGGCGCGGTTCTCGCCGTTCTTCACCCCGAACGCCGATCCGGTCTCGTGCGGCGAGGCGAAAGGGTCGAAGGTCGAGTTGGTCCAGTCGTCGAGCATCTCGCTGAACGTCGCTCGAACGGCGGGTGTCTCGACGTTCTCGGTGTAGTCGAGCTCGGCCTTGCGGTACGCGTCGTTGAAGCGGCCGGCGAAGACATCGACTGTGCCGTAGTGGTTCAGCGTGCCGAACACACCGTCGAAGTTCACAGTGCCGTAGAAGAACTCCCACGCGACGTCGCGCTGCAGGGCGCGCAGGAACGCGTCGGCACTCATGATGTGGCTGCCGGTGGGCCACGTGATGTAGACGAAGTACTCGTCACGACGGAACCTGAACTCGCCGAGAGCGAAATCCCGGTAGCCGTACTCGTTGGCCTGTTCCGCGGCGACGTGCTGGCTGTCTCCGGTCGCGGTCATGAGCTGTCTGCTCCTTTCGAAGGGCAGGTGGTGGGGATCGGCCGATCCCCGCTAGACCTGGGCGATCTCCGCCCAGCGGAAGAGGGTGTCGGGTCCCACAGTGGTCTGCTGGATCATCACGGAGGCGGTCGGCGCGGTGAACCGATACGCGGCTCCTGCTGGTAGCAGGGCTTGATGGCCGCGGCGAGCGACGATGCGCCCCATCCGCCGACCGAGCGGCTCACCCTCGAGGGCGATGGAGCCGTGGGCGTCGGGGTGCAGCGGGCTCTGGTCCAGCTTGACGAGGTGGATCTCGACCTCCCCGTCCATGACCAGGACGAACTCGTCGTGAGCCGCGGTTCGCCAGCTGCTGACGCCCTCGGCCCGCACCGCCTCCAGGACGTACTCCATGTTGCGGCCGACAGCGACCTTCTCGTACGGCGCGGAGCGGCTGGCGACCTCGAACACGTTGGAGAAGGCGTAGTGCCGTGCGTCGTCGTTGATCAGCTCCAGCCGGCCCTTCGTGTAGGCGGCGAGTGAGCCGAACCGGGTCTCATAGCTGTCCGACTCACGGACGGCCGACGTTGATGGCTGTGTCATGTATGTCCTCCGGCAGGTGTACAGCGGGATGTGGTCGGGACGAGTACCGGGCCGACCGTGACGGCCCGTAGCTGAGCGAGCAGGTCCGAGGCATCGGCCTCGTCGGCGAGCAGGGCGCGCAGCGACCGCGCTCCGGCCGCGACCAGGTCGATCACGTGGTTCTGGGCATCGGAGAAGGTGCCGAACAGACCGGCTCGCCGTGGGTCGCGTTGCGCGCTGAGCCAGGGGTCACGGTTCAGGCGGGCCTCCGCCTCGCCCAGGGTGCGGCCGAACACGACCGGGACGTCGACGGAGAGCACCTGTTCCGGCGGAGCGGTCTGCCGGGCCCGGCGCAGACGGTCGGCGGTCTGGTCGCGGTCCGGGCTGCGGACGATCCGTGTGGCGGGCAGCGGGTGGTGCCCTCTGACGACCACCCGTCGAGCCGCGGCGTCCTCCCCGCCCAACGCGGCGATGAGAGGCCCGGCCAGGTCGTGGGCGTCGACCTCGATCAGCACCCGGGAACGCGACGGGTGGTTCCGGTACTGCGCAAGCCAGGACAGGTGCGGCCCCGCCGGCCCGAACACCACGCCGACACGGGCCGGTCCGGCCGCGCTCACCAGTGCGTCGAGCGTCTCCAGAGCACCGTGGTGTGGTGGTTCGTCCCAGGTGAGCCAGGCGGCCGTGTAGCCGAGCCGTGCTGCCAGCCGGCACAGCTGTTCCTGGCGCGGCAGGGGCATCCCCGCGCGCAGTGTGACTTCCAGACCTATCGGTGTGCTCACCGCGGGACTTCTGCCCGGTCGGCGATCGAGGCGACGCAGTTCTCGAGTTGACGCAGGGTCGACACCTCGTGCACACCGGTGCAGTACTGCGCGTAGAGGCCGATGCTGGAGTCACCGGTGTCCCAGTCCCGGCGTGGCTCCGGGTTGAGCCACCACACCTGCCGGGCCTGGTGCCCGAGCTCGGCGAGCTCACGGGTGGCCGGCGCACGGTCGTGGCTGCGGCCGTCACCGATCACCAGGACCGTGCTGCGACAGGTCGACGCGCCGCGCCAGGTTCGCGTGAACGCGTCGAACGCCGCGGCGTAGTCGCTGCGCCCGTCGCCGCTGACCAGGCCGCGATGCCGCAGCAGGCTGTCGACGTCGAGCAGTCCGGTCGACCGGTCCAGGATCTCGGTGATCTCGACGATCCCGTCGACGAACACCCAGGTGCGGGTACGCGTGAACTCGGCCTGCAGCGCCTTGAGCAGGGCCAACGCGAACCGGGCGTATCCGGCCATCGAGCCGGAGACGTCGCACAGCACGACCAGCTCCGGCCGGTGCCGGGTGAGCCGATGCAGCACGGGGTCTGCAGGGACCCCTCCGGTAGCCATGCTGCGGCGGATCGTGCCGCGCATGTCCAGGCTCCCGCTGCTGCGGCGACGGGCACGATGCAGCCGGGCGGCAACTCGCCGGGCGAGCGGACGCAGCGTCGCGCCGAGCTCTGCCAGCTCGTCAGCGGTCGCGTCGAGCAGCAGCCGGTCGTCCAGCGGTGGCGTCGCCTCGACAGGTGGGGGATCGAGCCGACGAGCCACGAGCTGCGTGAGCAACGTACGAAGCTCGTCGACCTGCTCACGCGCGGCTGCCGCCCGCAGCCGCCGGACCAGCGGGGACTCCTCGTCGCGGCCTTCGGCCAACAGCCGCCGCAGGATGTCGTCGAGGTCGAGGGCGCGCACGACCCGGGCCGTGTGGTGGGCGGTCGTCCCTGGGCCGGAGCCCAGACCGGCCCACCGGTCGACAGCCTGCGCGGCGCGCTTCCCGGCCTCCACCCGGTCCCGGTCGGCCAGCGCCCGGCTCAGTCGCTCCCGGAGCTGCTCCGCCGACTCGAGGTTCGTCCCCGACGGGCCCTCCGCGTCGTCCCGGTCGTCGTTTCGGTCACTGCCGCCCTGGTCGTCCGGCGAGCGGGGTGGCGGATCGATGCCGTCCGGTTCCAGGACGTGTGGGGTCTGTGCGCGCGGGTGGAGAAAGGTCTCGTCGAACGCGCGGGCGAAGACGACCTTGTGTGCTGCCTGCTTCACCAGGACACACCGGGTGATGGACCGTACGGTTTCCCGGTCGAGCATCTCGACGCCTGTGAGCGCGCGGAGCGCGTCTGCCGCCGCCTCGGACGAGACCGGCACGCCGCCCATACGCATCCGCGACACCAGCCGGAGCATGGCGTCGACGGGTGTCCTCGTCGCGTCGGTCTGCTCACCCAGCTCCCACGCGCTCCAGCTCTGGCGTCGCCTGCGCACCGTGCCGTTCACTCCGAACCCAGACCCAGATTCGTGAACGCCAGGGCGCGGTCGCTGCCGTGCTTGAGCACCGATCCCAATGAGGAACGCAGCGCCGCCGCATCGAGAGTCCTGTGCCCGAGGGCCAGTAGGGTGCGGGTCCAGTCGATGGTCTCCGCGATCGACGGTGCCTTGCGCAGCTCGATCCGGCGCAGGGTCCGCACCGCGTGCACGACCTGCGCGCACAGCACGTCCTCGACCTCCGGCACCTGGGAGCGGACGATGGCCTCCTCCCGGGCAGGGTCCGGGTAGTCCAGCTCCAGGAACAGGCAGCGACGGCGCAGAGCCTCGGACAGCTCACGGGTGGCGTTGGAGGTGAGCACGACCAGGGGGCGTCCGTTCGCCCGCACGGTTCCCAGCTCGGGGATGCTGACCTGGAAGTCGGACAGCACTTCCAGCAACAGAGCCTCCACCTCGACATCGGCCTTGTCCACCTCGTCGATGAGCAACACCACCGCGGTGCTCGCCCGGATCGCGCGCAGCAGGGGCCGCTCGAGGAGGTACTCCTCCCCGAAGACGTCCCCTGCGAGCTCGTCGAACGAGGCTCCCTCGTTGACCTGCAGTCGAAGCAGCTGCTTCTTGTAGTCCCATTCGTAGAGAGCGCGGGCCTCGTCGATGCCCTCATAGCACTGCAGCCTGATCAACTCGGCGTCGGCGACCCGGGCCAGCGCCTTGGCCAGCTCCGTCTTGCCGACGCCGGCCGGACCCTCGACCAACAGCGGTTTGCCCAGCCGAGCAGCGACGAACGCACTGACCGCGGTCTCGTCATCGGCGAAGTATCCGCACGCGGCAAGGCGCCTGGCCGCGTCGTCGACGTCGGTGAACAACGCTCCTGCGCCGATGTCGCGGCCGGGCGGCACGGCGGGGCCGACGCTGCGTGCGGTGCTCATAGATTCAGCACCAGCCTCGCCGACCTCGCCCGGGAACAGCAGATCATCATGACCTCGCCCGAGGCCTGTTCGGCGGGGGACAGCACCGAGTCGCGGTGGTCGGGCTCGCCTTCCAGCACCACGGTCTCGCAGGTGCCGCAGATCCCCTCCTGGCAGGAGGAGACGACCGGCAGGCCGGCCTCCTCGGCTGCACTCAGAATGCTGCTGCACGCCGCGACCTGGAGCGTGACCCCCGAAGCGCGGAACTCGACCTCGATCGCGGTGTCGGCGGCCGGGACGTCGGGATCGGTCGCCTTCGCCGTGAACCGCTCGACCCGCAGGGCCTTCTCCGGCCAGGCCTCGCATGCAGCCTCGACCGCGGCGAGGAGTGGCTCGGGCCCGCAGCAGTAGACCAACGTGTCCTGCATCGGCACGCCGAGGGCCTCCCGAAGATCGAGCAGCCCGGACTCGTCTTCCGGGTGGATCGTCACCCGGTCGGGATGGTCGAGCGACAGCTCCTCGTGAAACGCCATCGAGGAGCGGGTCCGCCCGCCGTACAGCAGGTGCCAACACGCCCCGGCGTGTTCGGCCTCGGTGATCATGCCGAGGATCGGGGTGATGCCGATGCCGCCGGCGATGAA
Source organism: Pseudonocardia sp. (assembly GCF_050250275.1). Lineage (GTDB taxonomy): Bacteria > Actinomycetota > Actinomycetes > Mycobacteriales > Pseudonocardiaceae > Pseudonocardia. The sequence goes on along the minus strand of NZ_JBFWOY010000019.1, from coordinate 16,643 downwards.
GAGATACCGTGGCGACGGCTCGAGCTCGAAATGGTTGCGAGGACCTCGCCCCGCCAACGCATCGCCCGGGCGCAGAGCGTGCACCCGCTCGGAACCCCCGCGGCCGGCCACCGTGCGGAGCACGGCGATCCGCCACCGGTCGCGGTCGTCCGGATCCCCGCACAGCGAGTACTGCCGCACAACATCCGGGTCGATACGGACGTCGAGATGCGCCCCCGGCGACCACGACGGCAATGCCTCTCCGTCGGCCCGGCGAAGCGTCACCGCAACCACGCCGTCGGCGATCGTGTCGACATGGTCGACGACCAGATCGAGATCCTGCTCGGGGCAGTCCGCCCTGCGAACGGAGTTCATCGGGAGGGTCTCGCTCATGAAACGGACACCTCCAGCCGGGTGAAGCCACGAAGGATGTTGTGCAGGGCCCGCTGCGACGAGGTGACCTCGAATCTGCGCACCTGCTTGGCCAGCGCAATGAGCAGTGCGGAGATCTCCAGACGGGCCAGGGTCATCCCGACACACTGGTGCGGCCCGGCGCCGAAGCCCATGTGGGTGCGGGCGTTGCGGCGCACGTCGAAGCGGTCGGGGTCCGGGAACTCTCGCTCGTCACGGTTCGCCGCCCCGTAGAACACGATCGCGCGCGAGCCCGCGGGCACGGTCACCCCGTCGAGGTCGTAGTCGGACACGGCGTATCGGGAGAAGTCCTGGATCGGTGCTTCGAGCCGGATGACCTCCTCGACCGCACCTGCCACCAGCGACGGATCCTGCCGCACCAGGTCCCACTGGTCGGGATGCCGTGCGAACAGCTCGACTGCGCTGGAGATGGCAAAGATCGTGGTGTCGAGGCTCGGGCCCATGTAGTCGATCATCATGACGGGCACGGCCTCGGGAGAGATCTCCCCGCGGTCCGCGGCGTCGTGGATCGCCTCGGCCCAGCTGCCCGGCTTGAGCTTGCCCCGCACCGCCTGGGTCGAGGCGTAGCTCACCATCTGCTGTAGCACCGGGAATGCCGATACGGTCCGCTCGTTCGCCGGGCCGAAGCAGTTGAACATCTCCGACGCCCACAACAGCATCTGCTCGCGGCCCTCCTCCGGGAGACCGATCAGGTTCGAGACCACCGTCAGCGGCAAGTGGTGGGCCAGCTCGGTCGCGGCGTCGAAGCTCCCCTTGGTCACGAGCCGCTCGACGAGCTGCTCAGCCTCGGCAGTGATCTGGTCGTGCAGCGCCCGCAGCGACAACGGTCGCAGCGGCCGGATCACCACGCGGCGCTGGGCATCGTGCTGCTCACCGTCGCTGCAAAGCGTATTGCCCCGCAACACCTTGTTCATCTCGTCGTTCATCATCACGCCGTACGCGGAGGAGAACGTCTGCCAGTCCTCGAGAACCCGACGCACCGACGAGTGGCGAGTCATGGCGAACATCTCGTACTTGCTCAGCCACACCGTCGGGCCGGCCTCACGCAACCGGCGGTAGCCCGGCCACGGGTCCAGCAGCGCCTCATCGGTGTAGGGGTCGAAATCGCTCTCCGGCACGCCGACCGGCCGGCTTCGGGTAGGGGCAGTCATCGGGACTCCATCGCATGAGGTCGGGTGAAGGTGGTCGGTGACAGTCCGGCCCAGGCCGCTGAGCCGGGCCGGGCCGGACGAACTCGACGACGGGCCCGCCGAACTCGATGACGGGACTGCGGATCAGGGCTGCCACAGCCCCGCCATCGACGGCCACGGCCGATCCGAGGGCTCAGACGACGTCGCGCTGCACGAACAGACTGACTCCGCCGGTGGCGAAGTTCTCCAGGTCGCCCGCGGCTGCGGCACCCTCCGGAGACGACAACCCCGCCGCCAAGGCGGCCCCGTCGGCGAACTCCAGCTCGGCGACCAGGTAGTAGGGCGCTTCCGTGGGGGTGCCGTCAGGGGCCGGGACGCCCTCGCAGGCACCCAGCCGCACACTCAGCAGGCCAGGGATCCTTTCCGCAATGGGTCGGTGCACATCGCGGTAGTGGGCATCGAAGGCGGCCGGATCCTCGGGTCGGCCGTAACAGACGGTCAGACGGTGCACGAGATCGCCTCTCAGGGACGGTCGGCCGGAACCGGGTTGGTGTCCGGGTCCCACTCGACGAGTACGTGCGCGGGGCCGCGGAAGGAGGTGTTTGGGCTGTACGCGAACTCCTGGCCCTCGACGAGCCGAATGTGCGGCAGGCGTCGGGTCAGCTCTTCGAGAATGATCCGCATCTCCAGGCGAGCGAGCGGCGCGCCGAGACACATGTGGGCGCCGAAGCCGAAGGCGAGGTGCTGGTAGGCGTTGTCGCGGTGGATGTCGAGCTTCTCGCCGTCCTCGAACTTCGCCTCGTCATGGTTGCCCGATCCCGTCACGAGCAGCACGTTTGCGCCCTCGGGGATGTCGACGCCGCCGATCGTGGTGGCCGCTGTGGCGCGCCGGCGCCACGCGATGACCGACGAGCTGTAGCGGAGGAGCTCCTCCACGGCGTTGGGGATGAGCGAGGGGTCGGCGCACAGCTGGTCCCATGCGTCCCGGTTCTCCAGCAACGCACGGAAGCCGTTGCCCGACGCCCCGGTCGTGGTCTCGTGGCCGGCGAACAGGAAGTTGAGCATCGTGTTGTAGAGGTAGGTCTCGTCGATCAGCTCCGGGTCCTCCTGGTGAACCCGGATGACGTCCGACATGAAGTCGTCGCCGGGCTTCTCCAGCAGTCGGGCGACGTGGGCCTTGCAGAAGTTCCAGTAGACGCCCACCTCGTCGACGAGCGCGTTCTGCTCGTCCTCGGTCGGGCGCCCCCATGTGAACAGGGTGCGGCGGGCGGCGAACTTCTTGACCAGCGGCGCTTCCTCGTCCGGAACGCCCAGGAACATGAAGATGACGAGGGCGGGAATCTCCCAGACGAAGTCGTCGATCAGATCGGCTGCGCCGCTGCCGACGAACTTGTCGAGGTACTCGGTGACGATTGCCCGGATGCGTGGCTCGAGCGCCTCGACACGCTGGGTCTCGAACTTCTCGCCGATGGCCCGCCGGCGCTTCATGTGGATCGGGCCGTCCTCGTTGACGAGGACCGGCCCCGGCACGTAGCCGACCTCGATGACCTTCTGGATCGACGACGGGAAGAGCGGGGTCAGCGGCTCGAGGGCGACCTCGGCGGAGAATGTGCGGGAGTCGCGGAAGACCTTGCGGACGTCGTCGAACCTGGTGACGACGTAGTAGTCGATCTCCGGGCTGTAGAAGACGGGCTCCTCGACCCTTGCGTCGGCGAGGAACGCGTAGGGGTCGGAGAGGTACGGGTCGGCGAAGGGGTTGAACGAGGCCGCTCGATGCGACACCGGGCAGGTGGCCGGTGATACGTCAGATGTGGTCATCAGATCTCCTTTGATCGCATGGTGGTGGGTCGCGGATCGACCTGGCGGGGGACGCGACAGGTCGACGGGTGCCCGAGCCGTTCGGGCGAGGGTCCCGATCAGGCGTCGCGGACCCAGGCGACCACGACATCGGGATCACGGATCGTGCCCACGGCGGACGCTCCGCCGCCGAGCGCCTGATCGTCGAACACCTCGCGTGCAGCGTCCCGAAAAGGTGCCCAGGCGTCGGGCATGCGCCGATCGGGCAGGATCGCCTCCACCGGGCAGGCCTCCTCGCAGGCGCCGCAGTCGATGCACTCCACGGGGTGGATGTAGAGCATCCGAGTGCCCTCGTAGATGCAGTCGACCGGGCACTCCTCCATGCAGGAGCGATCCATCACGTCGATGCACGGCTCCCCGATGACAAAAGCCACGGCTGGACCTCCTCGTCGGGCGTGGGTGCCGCATTGGGGCGGCAGTCTCGTGGAAGCAACAACGGTAGATCGGTAGTAGGCCGGGGCTCGATCCATTCAGCGCGAGACCCTGTCCGGCCGGCGCGGGCGGGGCCAGGAAAGGCGCCGTCCATCGGCCTCGCGTGGGCTGGACAATACTTCGCGTTCCACGGATCGCCCGCGTACCCGCCGGATTCCTAGCGTGAGGAAAGAATCCGACCAACCCCTCATCGTCTGGAGATCCGAGTGGACGGGAACAGCAATGGCGCTGATGCACACAACGCCTTCCTGGATTGTGATCTGTTGATTGTCGGAGCGGGCCCGGTCGGCCTCTTCGCCGCGTACTACGCCGGCTTCCGAGGGCTGAAGGTTGCAGTCGTCGACGCCCTCGCGGAACCCGGCGGTCAGATCAGTGCGATGTACCCGGAGAAGCTCATCTTCGACATTGCAGGATTCCCGTCGGTGAAGGGGCGCGACCTCGTAGACGGCCTGCTCGAGCAGGCCACACGCTTCGACACTCGTTTCCTGCTCGGTGATCGGGCCCAGCTGCTCCGCCCTGTTGCGCTCCCAGGCGGGCGCTCGGAGTTCGAGGTCGTCACCGCCAACGGCGCATCGGTGCGTTGCGGGGCAGTCGTGGTGACGGCCGGGATCGGGGCGTTCGCTCCACGCAAGCTCGGCGCAGGCGACGAGTTCGAGGGGCGGGGTCTGGCGTACTTCGTGCCAGACCCTTCCGAGTATGCGAACCAGGACGTCGTGGTGGTCGGTGGGGGTGACAGCGCTGTGGACTGGGCGCTGACCCTGCACCCGATCGCCCGGTCCGTCACTCTCGTGCACCGGCGCCGGACCTTCCGAGCCCACGAGGCGAGTCTGGTCGACCTGCGCGCGACGTCGGTCGAGATCATCACGGACGCCCAGGTCGCAGGAGTGTTCGGCGGGCCCGACGTCGAGCGCGTAGCGCTGACGGGCCCGGGGGTCGAGGACGGCAGAGAGCTGCCCTGCCGGCGTCTGGTCGCAGCGCTCGGGTTCGTGGCAGACCTCGGGCCACTTCGTTCGTGGGGTCTGGAAATCGCCCACCACCGTCACCTCGTGGTGGACTCTGCGATGCAGACCTCGGTCCCGGGAATCTTTGCCGCCGGCGACATCACCGAGTATCCCGGTAAAGTCCGGCTGATCGCCGTCGGATTCGGCGAGGCAGCTACGGCGGTCAACAACGCCGCAGTCTTCCTCAACCCCGAGGTGGAGCTGTTCCCGGGTCACTCCACGGACGCCGGACCCGCCGCCCCTGCCCAGTCAGAAATGGTCTGACCCATTTGTTCAACCACGATGGAGGGTCCGAGAGGGCGGCTCACCGAATTCGGCCTCATGAATTGCGGCGAACCGGCCCAGATGGTTGAAGCCCCAGCTGTGCGCGATCGCAGCGACAGTGGTGTCGTACGGATTGGCAGCAAGCAGTGCCTCGTGGGCGCGGTGGAGCCGGATGGACCGAAGGTACTGCATCGGGGACTGACCGACATACCGCGCGAACCCCTCCTGCAACGTGCGAACGCTCACGCAGATGTGTCCCGCGACGTCTGCGATGCCGATCGGTTCCCCAGCGTTTTCATTCAGATAGCTCAGCGCGAGGTCGATCGTCCGGGGTCGAAGTGCCGGGGACGATTCGACAGCGCCCTGCGCACGGTGCTCAAGACCGGCCGCAGTGATCAGACCGCTCAGCAGGCCGTTGGCGAGGGAGCCGGCAACGAGAGGCTGGTGAACGATGCTGTCAGGTCGGTGCAGCTGCTCGTTGAGCATGAGGGCGAACTCCACCCAACTGCGGCCGGCACCGCCCCCGACATCGAGCACCGGATCGACGGAGACCGGGCCCACGACGTCACGCCCGACATGCCGGCCGAGGGTGGTCTCGAGCGCGGCACGGTCGATCTTCACGCAGAGCTGTCGGCTCCCCGCTTCCCACCTGGTCAGGACCGTCTCACCCGCCGGACCGTAGAGAGCGGCGTGTCCGGGCGCCGTCACCGAATCCTCACCGCCATGTCGCGACGCGAGCCGTCCGTGCAACGGGACGTTGACGTGATAGCTGTCGCCCAACTCGCCACAGTCGATCCGCACATCCGCGTCATACCTGAGCTCGCCGAGGAACACCGAGCCGATACGCGCCGCTTGCACGGACATCGTGAACGCCGAAGCGCGATCCAGAACGGTCAGTTCCTGCGGATAGTAGAGCTTGCTGCCGACCAGGCGGGCCTCGTCGATATCGACAAGGTGGTGCCGGGTCAGCGAGCGGGGCTTGTCGCCGCCGCTCGTCGCCTCAGCATGGGTGAGCCGGGCCGCCGTGTGGTCGGTCACCGCGCCTCCTTGCGCTCTTCGCCGACCGGGGGTCACCCGCGAACCCGGCAGCATACCTCCCGATCGTGTAACCGTGATGGCCGATCCTGGCAGGGTGTCGAACGCCGAAGAAGCGATCGACCCGCAGCTTGCGCTGGGTGGATACGAGTCTGCGCTGCGTGGACAACGCCCGGGGACAATGAGCCGTCCGGCTGAGGTGCGATCCTGGTAGCCCAGGAGGTTCGGACGGTAGCTCTGCATACCGTGGGGTGGGTGGGCGCGGCGATGTCGAGCCCTCCACCACCGGAGAAGCCCCACGGGCGGAGAGGTGTCCGTGCAGATGGTTCTGGCGACGAACTCGGCGAGCCGTTCGAAGGTATCGGGGACTGACCGCTCCCAACGTCGCTCGCTGGCTCGCCGCCCAGGACCGGCTCGCCCGCCCGGCGCGACGAGCGACGACGAACGGTGGCGGCTCAGGGCCGGGGGACATGGTCGTCGTCGACGAGTCCGCGATTACCGGTGCAGCACGCTAGGTGGGGGCACGCGCCGGTGCTCTAACCCACGGTCACGGTCCCGCAGCAGCGTCGGCGCAAGGACTCCGACACCGGGCCGGTTCCGAAACCTCCCGCGGTTGCAGAAGGACGTCAACGAGGCGTACGGCCGTCGCCGCGGGCCGGGTGAGCGGGTCAACGCCGAGCTGAAGAACTGGCGGTCCTGCGCAAGACCCGCTCTAGTCCGAACACCGCGGACAAACTCGTCTCCGCAGTTCAGCCCCTCATGATCGCCAGCGCATGATCAGTTGGCAAGGGCTCTATGTGACTCTCCGTACGGCGATCGCAATAGCCCGCAGGCCTCCAGAGCAAGCAACCGGTCATGTGAGGAACCCAGGTCAGCCGAGCTACTCAACCGAGCTTTGAAGCGGCGTCGGTCACGATCTGCCACATCTCATAGTTCCCGCATTCTGCCGTGATCTCAGCCGTCGCCTGAGCCGCGGCGAAGAAGTCGTCGGCCATTGGCGAGGTGCGTGACGCCGCCATCGCGACGAATATCTGGTCGGGGGCCAAGTCCGAGACGGGCACGTAGCTGATGTCCGGCCGTGAGTAGAACACGGTCTCCGAACGCCCCACGAACGAGATACCCCGGCCGGCCGCGACGTGCTCCAGCTTCTCCTCCACCCCGCGCACCCGGAGCCCGGAGTCGGGGTGTGGGCGTCTGGTGGGCTGCGTGCTCGCGCCGGCGTGCCAGATCAGCGGCTCACCGGCCAGGTCTGCCTCGGTGACCTCCTCCTTGCGGGCCAGCCGGTGGTCCGCAGGCAGTGCCACCATGAGGGGCTCGGTGTAGAGGGGGGTCAGGCGCAGGCCGGTCTCTGCGATGGGCAGCCTTATGTAGCCGACGTCGACGCGGCCGTCGAGCAGCATCGGGACCTGGTCGTCCCATTCCATGCGCTGCACGTCCACGACCACGTCCGGATGCCGTACCCCGAACTCCCGCGCGGCGGGAATGACCGGGATCCCGGCCCGAAAACCGACCACCAGTCGCTGGCCGCCACGGCCAGCTGCGGACACCCGGCGCCTGACCGCCTGCGCGGAGGCGAGCAGCGGACCGGCGTCGTCCAGGAGTTGTTGGCCTGCATCGGTCAGCGTGACGCCGTGGCTGTCTCTGGTGAACAAGGAAGCGCTGAGATCCTGTTCCAGCGCGCGGATCTGCCGACTGAGCGCTGGCTGCGCGATGTGCAGCTCGTCGGCGGCGCGGCCGAAGTGCAGCCTCTTGGCGACGGCGACGAAGTAGCGCACCTTACGCAGGTCCACATCCATGGAGCCTCCCGGTCCGGCAATGCCTCGAGGGTATCACCACGGTTGAAAATGGTCTTGGACACCCCGTTCCGGCCAATGGCATCGTTCATGGCAGCCGAGGAGATCGGTACGAGAGTTCGGGATCGGCATTTGATCGCATGCCCAAATCGGGATGAGTACATCATAATCGAGCCTCCTCCGTTACCGTTTCGGAAATCGTCAATTCAAAGGAGAGACCGTGGGAAAGCTCGATGGCAAGGTCGCGGTAGTCACCGGTGGATCCACCGGCCTGGCGCTGGCCGGGGCCAAGCTGTTCGTCGAAGAAGGAGCATAGGTCTTCATCCAGGCCCGGCGGCAGGAAGCGCTGGACGACGCCGTCAGGCTGATCGGCCGCAACGTGACCGCCGTCCAGGGTGACGCGTCCGACCTCGACGACCTCGAGCGCTTGTACAACACCGTCAAGCGGGAAAAGGGCTCGTTCGACGTGCTGTGGGCCAGTGCCGGGATCGGCGAACCTGGTGTCCTCGGCGAGATCACAGAGGAACAGTTCGAACGCACCTTCTCGCTCAACGCACGCGGAACCCTGTTCACCGTGCAGAAGGGCCTGCCGCTGATCAACGACCACGGCTCGATCCTCATGACCGGGTCCAACGCCTCCCTCGGGGCCTTCCCCGGCTGGAGCCTTTACGCGGGAAGCAAAGCCGTCCAGCAGGCCTGGGCCCGCGTCTGGCTCAACGAGCTGCGCGACCGCAAGATCCGGGTGAACGTCCTGACCCCCGGCCAGGTCGGCACCGCCAAGCAGGAAGAGCTGTTCGACGAGGCGACGAGAACCGCATTCGAGTCCCTCATTCCCCGCGGAACGATGGGGCGTCCCGAAGAGATAGCCAGCATCGCCCTGTTCCTCGCCTCCGACGACTCCAGCTACGTCAACGGTCTGGAACTGGTCGCCGACGGCGGCACCACCGCTATCTGAACCACGCCCGAACAAGTCAGAGCGTCGCCTCGCGAACAGGCGGCTCGAACGCGAAAGAGAGGCACACCCTCATGAGCAGCGTCACCTTCATCGGTGCGGGGAACATGGCCCGCACGATCGGCACGCTCGCTGTAGCGGGCGGCAACACCGTCGAGATCATGGCACGCGATCAGTCCAAGGCCGATGACCTGGCTGAGGCTCTGGGCGGCGGCACGACGACGGGCAAGTGGGGCGCCGTCCCAGCCGGGGACATCGTCATCACGGCCCTGTTGTACACCGGTGTCGTTTCGACCATCGCCCACTACGGAGACGCCCTCGCGGGCAAGACCATCGTCGACATCAGCAACCCCTTCAACGCCTCGTCCGACGGCCTGGCCCACAGCGAGGCAACCTCGATCGCGCAGGAGGTCGCCAAGGTGGCCCCGGCCGGCGCCAGCGTGTTCAAGGCCTTCAACACGATCCTCCGTGGCGTTCTGGAGAACGGTCGGCCCGACGTCTTCTTCGCCGGTGACGACCCGCGGGCCAAGGCGGACGTGGCGGCATTCATCAAGAGCCTCGGCCTACGCCCGCTGGACGTCGGCGGCCTGAAGATGGCGCACTGGCTCGAAGGAGCGGGACTGCTCACGGTAGGCCTCGCCGGTAACGGGATCGGCCACGGGAACTTCGCCCTGGGCGTCGACGAGTTCACGGGCTGACCCAACTGGCCCCTGGGACTCACCAACCAGTCGGCGAGCATGGAGCCGTGTCTCGAGCTGTTGATGGATCACCGGATTCCGTTGTCAGACATCAACAGTGGCGAAGGAATTCGCCCGAGGAGGCTCAACACAATGCAGATCGGTTTCGTGATTCCTGTTGTCGGGCCCGCCGTTAGCGACGCCCCCGCCCTGCGCGCTTTCGTCCGCGGACTCGAGGACCTTGGCTACGACACCCTGTGGATCGGTGATCGCCTGGTCACGCCGGTTGATCTGGACAGCGGCTACCTGGACCGAGGGCCGCAGATGACCCGCTCCCTCGATCCGATGCTGCTGCTGACCGTCGCTGCGGCAGCGACCAGCCGGGTGCGCCTGAACACCAGCACGCTCAGCACGTTCTACTACGAGCCGCCGCACCTGGCCCGGCAACTGACCACGCTCGACGTGCTCAGCGGCGGACGCCTTGGCGTCGGAGTCGGGGTGGGGTGGATGAAGCAGGAATACGACGTGGCCCGCCATGCGGACTGGAGCCGGCGCGGCAGGATGCTCGATGACATGCAGGCGTTCCTGCAGGCGTGGTGGACGACCAGTCCCGTGTCCTGGAACAGCGAGTTCTTCACCATGGAGCCGGTCCACGCAGGCCTCCGTCCGGTCCAAGTGGGCGGGCCGCCCATCTGGATCGGTGGTGCCAGCGAGGCCGCGATGCGCCGGGTCGGCCGCAGCGGGGTGGGCTGGCTCGGGGTCGAAGGGCCGGCACCCGCTGCGTCGACCAGTAGTCAGGACGAGGGCGCCGGCCGCCTGTGGTCAATCGCGCGTCGAGCGGCGGAGGACGCCGGTCGCGATCCGGACGCACTCAAGACGGCCATGCGGATCAACCTCGCTCCAGGCACGTCAGTCGACTCGGTCGCGGACCAGCTGAAGCGGTACGCCGAGTCCGGTGTTGACGAGGCGTACTTCGATGCCTTCGCCATGTTCACCAGCCTTGACCAGCTGCTCGACTTCGCCGGCGAGGTAATCGCGCGTATCGGCCGGTTGTGATCACCTAAAAGCGGACGGGCAAGCCGTTCAATTCGGACCAATAGAAAAGAGTACTCATCATGAGCAAAATCAGTTTCATTGGCCTGGGGGAATGGCCCACGCCGTCGCCTCACGCGCGGTATCGAGCGGCCACTCCGTCCAACTCATCGGCCGCGACCCGACCAAGGCCAAAGGCCTTGCCGCCGAGCTCGGCGTCGGGGCCACGGTGGGGGTCTTCGGCGCCGTCCCTGTGGGAGACATCGTCGTCCTCGCCGTGCCATACGCCAGCGCCGTGCCGGTCGTCGCCCAGTACGGGCATGCTTTGGCCGGCAAGGTCATCGTCGATATCTCCAACACCTTCAACGCCGACGCCACCGGGCTTCTCACTCCTGAGGGCACGTCCGGTGCGCAGGAGATCGTCAAAGCGGCCCCGGCGAGCGCGCACGTCGTGAAGGCCTTCAACACCGTCTTCGGCCACGTCCTGGTTCAGGAGCGTCCGTTGGACGTGTTTTTCGCCGGAGACGACGCACGGGCCAAGGCGAGCGTATCGGTGTTCATCGAAAGCCTCGGCCTGCGTCCCCTCGATGTCGGCGGCCTGGAGATGGCCCGCTGGCTGGAAGGGGTCGGGCCGCTGCTGATGGGCCTGGCCCGGAACGGCGCGGGGACCTTCGACGTCGCTCTCGGTGTCGACTTCCCCCGCTGAGCCCACCCCGGCTGAGCCCACCCGCACCACCACCGCATCCCCGGATCACTCACAAGGAGTAGACCGTGCGCGTCTTCGTCACTGGCGGGACTGGCCATTCCGGTTCGTACATCATCCCGGAGCTCATCACCGCCGGGCACGAGGTCACCGGCCTGGCCCGGTCGGACACCGCAGCGGCGGCGCTGTCCGCGCTCGGCGCAAAGGTACGCCGCGGCGACCTCCAGGACCTCGAGGGGCTCAAGGAGGCTGCTGCGGGCTCCGACGGCGTCATCCACGTCGCGCACCGGCAGGACCTGCTCCCGTCCGGCGGGGTGGCCGCCGTGGCCGCCGCGGAGCTCCCGATCATGCTCGCCTACGGCGAGGCTCTCGCGGGGACCGGAAAGCCGCTGGTCGCGGCAGGGAGCATCGGCTCGCCCGGCAGCGGGAGGGACCTGGGCCGGCCGGGCACCGAGGACGACCCGGCCCTTCCCGTCGGCGACGAGCACAAGAGCACCCTGCGTGCCCGCAACGTCGTGGAGGCCGCCGTCATCGGGCTTGCTGAGCAGAACGTACGGTCCTCGGTCGTGCGGATCGCCAACATCGCGCACAGCACGACCGACCAGGCGGGCTTCCTCCCCACCCTCATCGCGCTCGCGAAGGAGAGGGGCTTCGCCGGCTACCCCGGAGACGGCGAGAACCGGTGGAACGCCGTGCACGCCCGTGACGCCGCCTCCTTGTTCCGCCTGGCGCTGGAGAAGGGCCCGGCCGGCCGCTACTGGCACGCGGTCGAGGACGGAGGCATCCCGTTCCGCGAGATTGCCGAGGCCATCGGCAGCCGTCTGGGCGTGCCCGCCGCGAGCGTCCCCTGGATGAGCTGATGCTCCCGGAATACTTCGGGTTCCTCACGGGCGTCGCCACGCAGAGCTACCCGACATCCAGCCTCATCACCCGCCGCACCCTTGGTTGGGAACCCGCTCAGCCTCGCCTCCTCGCCGATCTGGACAACGGCCACTACTTCCCCGACGTCTCCTCGACAGCCCACGGCGACGACGTAGCCACGCTGGAGAAGTTCGTCGGAGGCAGCGAGGCAGGCCTCGCGATGGTGGACGAGAGCGCCGTCTGGTCGGAGGCGGAGAGCCTGCCCTGGGGCGGGGAATGGCGAGGGCCGGACGGGTTCGCCCGGCTGACCCAGGAGATCGACCTGCTGGCGGAGCTCACGGTGCGCGAGCACGAAATCGTTCGCGCAGGCGACGTGCTGGAGCTGCGGCTCGACGCTGTGTTCACCTCCCGCAGGAGCGGGCGTCGACTGCCGATGAAGGTCGTGGAGCACTATCGGGTCCACGACGGAAGGATCTACGGCGCCGACGCCTTCTACAAGGACACGCACGCTGTCAACGACCTGGTGAAGAACGGTTGACCCGCGTGACCACCAACGGACGAGACTCCGCATGACGACCGTGGGATTCATCGGAAGCGGATCCATCGGCAGCACCATCGCGCGGCTCGCCGTCGCGGCCGGCCACCAGGTCGTGCTCGGCAACTCACGCGGTCCCGAGACGCTCGCGGACACGGTCGCGGAACTGGGGCCGCGGGCCTCCGCGGCGACGCGCCAGGAAGCCGCGGCGGTCGGTGACATCGTCGTGGTCACGGTGCCGGTCACGGCTTTCCCGGACGTCCCCGCCGCGCCGCTGGTGGGGAAGACGGTCATCGACACCTGCAACTACGGCCCCGATCGTGACGGGCACATCCCCGAGCTCGACGGCGCGTCGCTCACCTCGAGCGAGCTGCTGCTGCGGTACATCCCGGACACCGCGCTCGTGAAGGCGCTGAACACGATCTATTTCAAGCACCTGCTCTCACTCGCCCGCCCGGCGGGGGCGGCCGACCGCTCGTACCTGCCGATCGCCGGCGACGCCGCGCACGCGAAGGCAGCGGTGACCGAGTCCATCGCCTCCATCGCATATGGCGTGGACGCGGGACCGCTGGCCGGCAGCTGGCGGCAAGCGACGGGCACGCCCGTGTGGGGAACCCCGTACGGACCGACCTCCAACGAGAAGGGCCGGCCAGCCGACGCGGACGCCATCCGCGCGGCACTGGCCACCGCAACGCGATAACCGCAGGCTGGGGCCGGTCGCAGTATGACCCTGTCCGTGTGGTGGCCCCCGTCCGGAAGGCATCGGGCAGCGGCAGAGCGGCGCTGGTTACGTGCGCGAGCATGACCAGGAGAGGCACATGACCCACCACCAGCCGCTGATCGCGGTGACCCGGCCGACCTCGAAGATGTGCGCGCGCGGCTTCGCACTGCCCGATGGCCCGCACCGTGACGGTCGACGGCTGGCAGGCCGGCACCGAAACCATCGAGGCGCGCCGCCTCGCTCACTACTGGGCGACGGGCTGCGACTGGCGCGCACGAGGCGTGGATCAATTCCCTGCCGCATCACACCGCCGACGTCGCGGTATACAGGTCCACTACCTCCGGTCGACGGCGAGTGCGAGCCCGGGCCACAGTTCTGAATCCGCGTGGCGCTGGTCGAAGGACGGGCATTCTGACCGGGACACCGCTCGGCCCCACAGGCTGTATCGACCACGAACGTTGTCGACACTTGGCCTTCAGGTGCCGAAATGGCTGCGTTCGCCGTTACGGTCGAGGATCATCAGGATCTCGGCGGGGCCCCGGTCGCTGCGCAGGGTGTGCGGGGTCATGGTGGTGAAGGCCGCGGCTTGTCCTGCCTCGACGCGGATGACACGTTCGCCGAGGTAGAGAACGATCGTGCCGGACAGGACAGTGAACCAGTCGCGACCGGGGTGAACGCCGAAGTCCTCGGGGCCGACGTCGCCGGCCTGCTCGGTGATGCGCATTTTTCCGACAGTCAGGCCCTGGGGTCCGTCGTCCTTGCTGAGCAGCCAGGTGGTCAGGCCACGGCGCTCGTCGCGCTCGGGCCGGATGACGACGTCGGAGTCGTCGGGTGACTCCACGAGCTCATCGAGAGTTTTGTCCAGTGCAGCAGCGATGGCGGTGAGCTGGTCCAGGCTGAGGCGGCGATGGCCGGTCTCGATGCGGCTGAGCTGGGAGGGGCTGATCCCCGCGCGTTCGGCGAGGTTGTCCAGCGACCAGCCGCGCGCCTTGCGCAGGGACCGGATACGCATCCTGACGGTGGTGTCCAATGTCGATTCTTGCTCCACCGGCAAGAGCCTATGCCACGCAAGCGGAGAGCCTCGTACCGTCGCGACATGAACGCCCACCGAGACATCAATGGGCATATCGGGCACGAGCGGGCTGGAGAAGCAGAGAAGGCGATGGCCCGGTTACTGGAGTTGGATGCCGAGGTTCTCGCTCCCTACCTGGCGGAACTGACCGGGCTGCTCGCTCAGCTAGTCGGCCCTGATGCGGCCCGGATCCTGGATCTCGGCAGCGGCCCGGGGACCGGCAGCCTGGCCCTTGCCCGACAGTTCCCCGCCGCGCAGGTGACAGCGGTGGACATCTGTGCGCAATTGTTGCACCGCTTGCGCAAGCAGGCCGCTGCGCACGGTATCGCCGACCGCATCAGCACGGTCGAGGCAAATGTCGACGGGCCGTGGACGAAGATCACCGAGAAGGGAACCATCGACCTGATCTGGGCCGCGGCCTTCATGCACCACGTGAGTGACCCGGCCTGCACCTTCGCCCAGGCTTTCGAGCACCTTCGGCCGGGCGGGCTCATCGCCGTCACCGAGATGGACTTCTTCCCCCGCTTCCTGCCTGAGGACACCGGTCCGGGCCAGCCCGGCCTGGAGGCCCGCCTGCACCAGGCCACCAATACCCGGCCACCGCACGAATGGACCGGCGCTCTGGAGGATGCTGGGTTTGCCGTCGAGGAGCGGCGCCGCTTCGAAATCCGCCTCGACGGCGCCCAAGCAGGTCCGGCTCTGAACGCCTACGCCCACCTCTGCCTGGCCAAGCTGCGCTCCCACGCCACCGACGTCCTAGAGGCGGACGATCTGGCAGCGCTGGACGCGCTGCTGGATGAGACGCAGCCGCAGAGCATCGCGGTCCGGGGCGACTTGAGCGTGCGTACCACCCGTACCACCTGGCTCGCCCGCCGCCCCTGACACGCGCCGGCGCTTTCGCCTGGCGGCCCGTTTCTCCTGCTGGTCGACTTTTCATTTTCATCTGGAGTTCTTCATGAGTTCCGCAACGTCTGCGGCCCTCGCACCTGGCAGCGTCGCCGCGCCGCACCGGCTCCGTATCCTGGCCCTTCTGGGCCTGGCCCAGTTGGTGGTAGTCCTGGACACCACGATCGTGAACATCGCACTGCCCTCGGCCCAGGCCGATCTCGGCTTCTCCGACGGTTCCCGGCAGTGGATCATTACCGCCTACGCGCTCGCCTTCGCCGCGCTGCTGCTGTTGGGAGGGCGGCTAGCCGACCTGTTCGGTCGCAAGCCCGCCTTCCTCGTCGGCGCGGGCGGCTTCGCCCTCGCTTCCGCGCTGGGCGGTATCGCTCCATCTTTCGAGCTCCTCGTCACGGCCCGCGCCTTGCAGGGAGTCTTCGCCGCCCTGCTCGCCCCGGCCGTCCTCTCCCTGCTGAACACCACGTTCACCGGGCCGAAGGAACGCGCCAAGGCGTTCGGGATCTTCGGCGCGATCGGCGCGTCGGGCACGGTGCTCGGTCTGCTGGTCGGCGGAACGCTGACGCAGTTCCTGGACTGGCGCTGGACCATGCTCATCAACGTTGCCTTCGCCGCCGTCGTCACCCTGGCCGGTACGCGTCTGCTGGCCCATACTCGCGACAAGGCCGGGGCCCGTTTGGACCTGCCCGGCACAGTCGCCATCTCGGCCGGACTCTTCGCTGTGGTCTACGGCTTCTCCAACGCCGAGTCCCACACCTGGTCATCACCCATGACGTGGGGCTTCCTCGCCGCCGGCGTCGTACTGATCGCTGTGTTCGCGCTGTGGCAGAGCCGTGTACGGGACCCTTTGCTGCCGCTGAGCGTGCTGCGTGACCGTGACCGGGCCGCCTCATTCGCCGCGCTGCTGGTCACCGGCGCCGGACTCTTCTGTGTCCTACTGTTCCTGACCTATTACCTGCAGATCAACCGCGGCTTCAGCCCGGTCAGAACCGGTCTCGCCTTTCTGCCGATGATCCTGGCGATGATGGTCGTCGCCCAGATGCCGACCAGCAAGCTCCTACCCGCGCTCGGCGCGAAGAAGGTGCTTCCGGCCGGCTTCGCCATTTCGGGTGCCGGCCTGCTGTGGCTGTCCGCCATCACTGAGCCTTTGCCAACCTGCTGGATGAGCAGGTCAGCGGGCTGCGGCGTGTCGTGGCCTCGAATGGGTGAAGCTCCTGGTAGACGGGCGATTGACTAGATCAACACGTCCTACCAGGAGCTTCAAGGT
>NZ_JBFWOY010000018.1:0-142060 GCF_050250275.1 Pseudonocardia sp. | reverse complement strand
GCTCGCCGTGCCCACTGAGTGAGCTGGTCACGGTCGGCGTCGGTCAGGGTCACTGCAGGAGCCACGGGGTCCGGCATGAACCTAAGACTACCCAGCTAGCAAAGAAATAACGACTCACGACACTAGGACGGCGGCGCGTTCTTGGGCCCAACCCCTTAGCCAGCGAGTGCTTGGGTGAGTCGGGACTGACTCACCTGTGGTCTGGCAGACGTGCGCGTGGTGCAGCAGCCGGTCGACGGTGGCGGTAGTCGGTCCTAGGCGTGAACTCGTCGAACCAGACGGTGCAGTTTCGAGCTGGACCGCGATCGAGCGTTTCTCGTAGGCGGCGTCGACGAAGGAAGTAGAGTCCCTCGACCGCGTCGGCTCCGACTGGAAGGAGTCCGATGTCGCCGACGAGCACCAGGTCGACGCGTAGAACCCGGGCGATGGCCCTGGTGACCGCATCGTCGGAGCGATCACGGTGCAGCAGGATCCGGAGGTTTTCTAGCGGTGAACCAGGCGCTAACCGTGACGGCCTTCTCGTCGATCAACAGATGTGTCGGCACCCACCCAGCCGCCTGGTTGTGACGTCGAGGGCGGCGAACACGCTGGGCGTCGTCTCTGTGTCGCAGCGGGTGCCACGACTCGGGACCGCGACCACGTCAGCCATGCGACGTACAGACGGTCTTCACACCGTCGACGGCCGGGCCGTCGCCGAAGCCGAACTGCAGCCAATCCCCGGCTCGGTGATCCAGGGACCGGTGGACCCACGCCTGTCCCACTCGGTAGGCATTGACGGCCGCAACCGCATGGCGCGTAGTGCGGACCGGACCTTGTACCCAGCACTACAAGTTTCTTGTACAGACGGTCAAGACGCTCACGGTGTGCGCGGCGCGCGAGCCGGAGCGGTTCGCCCACGCCGCTCCTCGCGCCCGTAACGACCGCGAGGAGCGGCGGCTGCTCGCCGACGCCTACGCCCACGCCCACGCCCACGCCCGCGAGCAGGGCATCGCCCTGCTCCAGACCGACCCCGACGGCGATCAGGACACTGGCGATGCGGGCGCAGGCCAGTACCCGGGCACGCGGGCGTTGACCGAGCTGCGACCGCGGATCGAGGACCCCTTCCACACCCGGCTGACCGCGGGGGTCGGGCGCAGCCGTCGGGAGTCCGCCGCGACCCAGCGACGGGCACCGCGGACCGCATTCCGGCAAGCCCCATGGAGCGTCCCGCGCCTGCGCAGAGCCGGCTGATCCGCGCGCCGATCGGGTCACCGCGGCGATCTGGTGCTCCTGCCCGCATCCGGGCAGGCGATCCACTCGCCCACGTCGTGACGACCGCGGCGCATCGGTGGTGAAACGCTGGTCGCAGACGTCGCCGACGTCGAGGATCGTGCCCGGGCTCAGGACGAGCGGGACACCCTCGAGGCTGGGGACGACGGTCTGGTCGGCCATCGGATGCCCCTTCGCTGTGGAGTTGTACTGGAACTGCGGCTCGTCCCAGCACGGGCCGCCCGGGGTCCCGCAGGGACCGGCGGGGGTCCCGGCTCGCCGGACCGGGTGTGATCGCGCCAGCGACCCCGCAGGGGCTCGTCTCACCCGTATCGGTGCGCGCGTGGGTTCATCGCCGGCTCGCCCCGGGCGGGGTGTGCTGCCTTCGGGCGGTTCCAGCGCGGCTCACGCGAACGCACCTCGGGTGGTGCCCAGTGCGGACTACCTGATGACGTCCACCGAGATGTGGCTGTCGGGGCGGACGTGGCGGCAGGACACCGCACCTGCGGCTTCTCCATGCGCCGCGGGGGAGGTCGTCCTGTCGGGGCTCGGGCCGGTGGGCTGGTGTGCCGGTGACGCCTTCTGAGGATCCGGATGCCTGGGCGCATGAAGCGTTCGCGCTGGACGGCCCGCATGCTCCGGAGGGCGCCGCCGCGGCTGCGGCAGCCGTGGCGGAGTTGGCGCGCTACCTGACCCGGGCATTCCGACGCGCACCGAGCGGCCGCAGATCCACCGAGACCTACGCGGCAGCGGGTCAGCACCGGTCCGCGCTGCTAAAGTGGCGCAAGAATGCCGTCGTGGCACAGATGTGTCAAGAAGGGTCGGGGCGAGGTGACGAGTCGGGACGGACAGAAGCGGCGGACCCGCCGCGCTCTTGTCGAGGCGGCAGGCCGGCTGCTCGCAGAAGGAGCGCACCCGTCCGTGGCCGAGGTCGCCGACGCCGCAGAGATCTCCCGACGGACCGCGTACCGCTACTTCCCGAGCGCCGAGCAACTCGTCGTCGAAGCCGCTCTGGAGGCGACGCGCCACGGCATGGAGCTCTCGATCGACGCCGGCGGGCCGGACGAGCCGGTGACGGCGCGGATGGATCGGCTGGTCGTCGCGCTGCACGCCATGACCGGCGAGAACGAGAAGCTGCTGCGGCAGATCATCCGCTACACCGTGACTCGCGACCCGATCGAGCCGGGCGTCCCACCCCGACCGTCCCGGCGACTGGAGTACGTCGAGCGGGCCGTCGCCCCGTTGGAGGGCCGAATCGATGACGCCGCGCTCGCGCGCCTGACCCACGGGCTCGCCGCGGTGATCGGCATCGAGTCGACGATCGTCCTGCGCGACATCTGCGGCCTCGGGCCGGATGAGGTCCTCGAGGTACAACGCTGGTCCGCTCAGGCGCTCATCACCGCGGGCACGTCACAGCCGAAGGACAACCCCGTTGCGTGATGGTCCTTGGGGGTCGCGCTGTGGCACCGCGGTGCCGAGCTCTGCGGCGATCTCGGCCCGCACGCTGTAGTTCGACGCGTGCTGACCGGGTAGATCGCGCACGCCAGCGAATGCCACTCCCGCAGCCAGCTGTTCATGGTCACCATCAGCTCCCTCAAGGACCGGATCGACATTCGTACGTGTGCCCCTTGACCTGGGCAATAGCCGCCGACATAGAACCACGAGATCAATCCCCCGCACGCGATCTCCAGCGCTGCGTGCGCCTGCTGCTCTCCATCCCGCCGACTTCCGGCGAGCGATCGTGTGCGAGACCTCGAACTGCGACCCGACCATGTCGCGGCGGCGACGGCAGGAGCAGAACGTGACCGCACCGCACGATCCTGGGCGATCGCGTGATCGGCCCTCAGCCCGATGACCTCTGAGTCCGACGATCCCTCAGTTCGACCGATGGGCGAACCCTTCTGGCCGATCTCCTCAGCAAGCAGCACGCCGGCGGACGGATCGACGCCGTCGAACGCAACGGTCCGTCCGGGGAACTCACCATTGCCCCCCCGCGAGACGGAGGTGCTACGGATTCTGGTCCGCGGCCGGACGAACCGGGAGATCGCCGCCGCGCTCGGCATCAGTGTCACGACCGCGAACTTCCACGTCGTGAGCCTGATCAGGAAGTCACCGCGCTCAACCGCACCGAGCTGACCTATCTGGCCGCCAAGCGTGGTCTTGTGTGAACTGAGCCAGCGGTCTCGACCGTATCCACGTCCGTGGCGTCGGACGATGTCAACGGCGCGTCGATGCGGTCCCGTGACCAGGCAGGCACACGACCGCATCAGCGTCGGCCACGCGAGGCGCGGGCTCGGCGGCGGACGCAGGTGACCCCCGGCCGGGCCCGACGGCGAGCCCGGCGCTCAGTTGCTCGAGACCTGAGGAAGCGCGTACTGCGTGACGACCTCCCAGGGCGGCGGCGCTAGCCGAGCTCCACTCGGACCGGGCTCAGCGGATGTCACCGATGCGCACCGCAGGGTCGATCCGGATGTCCACGAGGAGAGGCAAACGCCCGTCGCCGACGTGCTCGCCGACGGCGTCGAAATCGGTCACCCGCCGGACCGTGAGGCCGTGACCGCCCATCGCCCGCGCGAGGTCGCCGAAGTCCGGCCATCGGATCAGGGACAGGGTCGGGTCCACGCCGAAGTCCTCGAGCCGGTCCCACTCGGCGCCGTAGCAGCCGTCGTTGACGACGGCGAGGACGAGCGGAAGCTGCTCACGTACGGCGGTCGAGAATTCCAGCAGGCCCATCATCCCGCCGCCGTCGCCCACGATCCCCAGCGTCGTCCGGCCGCCGCCGGCCACCGCGGCCCCGACCGCGCCGGCAACGCCGAGCCCGATGGACCCGAAGGCGCCGGTGTGGGTGAATCGCAGCGGCTCCGCGACGTGGACGTGCTGCCAGGTGGCCAACACGTACCGGCCCACGTCGGTCACCACTGTGCGGTCGGCCGGCAGGACCTCGTCGAGCGCGATCATGGCCGTGCGCACGTCGATCGTGTCCTCGGTGGAGACGTCGATGTACCCCGCTCGCGACTCCCGCGCGGCGAGCCGGTCGCGGAGCGTGGCCGACCGGAAGCCGGACGGCGCGTGGTCTGCCTCGCGCAGCAGGGCGGTCATCGACCTGGCCACGACGGCGGCGTCCCCGACGACCCCGGCGGTGATCGGCGCGCCCCGGCCCAGCCGGGCGGGGTCGGCGTCCACCTGCACGAGCGCACGGCCCTCGCCGAGCGATCCGTGGGCGGTGGTGTAGCGGTTGAGCCCGGCGCCGAAGGCGATCACGCAGTCCGCCGCCGCGACGGTCTCGATCGCCACGTCGTGCGCGACCGTGCCGACGACTCCGAGATCGAAGGGCTCGCCCCTGAAGAGGTCCCGGCCGAGCAGCGTCGTCGCGACGGGAGCCCCGAGAACCTCGGCCAGCTCCAGCAGGGCCGCTCGTGCCCCGGACCGCGCCGCCCCGCGCCCGGCCAGCACGACCGGCCGCCGTGCGGCGGCCAGCACGCCGAGCGCCGTGTCGACGGCGTCCTCGTCCGGGCGCACGGCCTGCGGCGCGCCCAGCCTGCGGGCAGGCGGGCCTGGTGCGGCCGCCTCTCGGTGCAGCTCGTAGGGCATGTCGAGGAGCACCGGGCCGCGCACCGCCAGCGCCTCCTGCAGCGCCGCGGCCACCTCGTCGGCCGTGTGGTCCGGGTGCAGGATCCGGCGCACCCGGGCCCCGGCGGGCGCAGCGATCCCTGCGATGTCGACCTGCTGCAGGTAACCAGGGATCGCCGGAGTGTCCCCGGTGACGATCACCAGCGGGGTCCGCGCGCGAGCGGCCTCGACGATCGCGGTGAGCGCGTTCGTGATGCCCGGCCCGTGGGTCACCGTCGCGACGCCCACGGCGTCCCGCACGCGAGCGTGTACGTCCGCCATCTGCACCGCGCCACGCTCGTCGACGGCCCCCACGTACCGGCCGCCCGCAGCCAGGAAGTCCGCAACGACCAGCATGTTCGCGTCGCCCAGCACCCCGAAGACGGTGTCGACGTCAAGCGCCCGGAGCGTCGCCGCGACAACCCCGTGGACCGTGTGGTCGCTCATACTGCCCGCACCCGGACCGGCAGTACGGAGAAGCCGCGCAGAACGATGTTGCACGTCCGCGTGCCGGGGGCCGTCCGCTCGATCGCGGTGGTGCGCTCCCGCAGAACCTCCCAGGAGATCGCCGTCTCCAAGCGCGCCAGCGCGGCACCGAGGCAGTGGTGGATGCCGGTGCCGAAACCGAGGTGCGGGAGCTTGCGGCGCTCGATGTCGAAGGTGTCCCCGTCGGGCCAGCGGGCCTCGTCGCGGTTCGCCGCTCCGGTCAGCAGCAGGACCATCGCGTCGGCGGGCAGTTCGACGTCACCGACGACCGCACCCGGGTTGGCCAGCCGCACTACTCCCTGCACCGCGGACTCGTAACGCAGAATCTCCTCGACGACCGGCGTGACGTCGGCGATCGCACGCGCCTTGGCGTACTGGGCGGGATGGTCGAAGAAGGCGTTGAAGAGGTTGCCGAGCAGGTTCGTAGTGGTTTCGTTGCCCGCGGAGAGCAGCAGCGAGCAGAAGTTGAACAGGTCCCACTCGGTGAGCGGGACGGCGAGCTCAGCGTTCCCCTGGATGATCAGGCTGATCAGGTCGTCGCCGGGAGTCCGGCTGCGCTCGCGGATGATCTCACCGAAGTACTCCATCATCCGCTTCAGCTCGATCTGCTCGGGCTCCGTGTCACCCTCGCCGGAGAGCCGCTTGATGAGGATGTCCGACCAGACCTTGAAGTCCGCTTTGCGTTCGGCGGGAATGCCGAGGATGTCCGCGATGACGCGCACCGGGAGCGGATGGTTGAAAGCCTCGACCAGGTCGACCTCGCCGCCTTCGCGGCGGTCGAACAGCTCGTCGGCCAGCTGCTCGCAGATCCGGCGGATCAGGTTCGCGTACCCGTCCACGGCCTTCTTCGTGAACATCGGCGCGGCCAGGCGACGCAGTGGCACGTGATCGGGCGGATCCATGGTGATCAGGCTGCGGGGCTGCGCGGCCGCGAGCGCACGCACGTCCGGCCGCTCCCCCGGGCGCGCGCTCACCACCCCGCCGAACAGCGCCCAGAGCGCCTTCGAGGACAACGTCGCGGGGCTGCGGATGGCGGCGTCGACGTGCTCGTAGCGGGAGACGACCCACAGGTCGTCCGACTCGACATACTGCGCGGCCGGCCCGCGGCGCAGTTCGGCGTAATGGCCGAACGGATCGGCCAGGACGTCCGGATCGGTCGGGCTGTACGCGACACCCTGCATAGGGTCTCCACTCCTCGGAGGCGCCCTGGGCGCCCAGTATACCTATGTGGACAGGTCCATCTCGATGGCATGTTCGGGGCAGCTGTAGACAGCCGACCGGGCGACCTCCTCGAGCCCTGCCGGCACGACGTCATACTCGGCATAGGCCCGGTCCTCGTCGTCGAACAGGAAGACCTCCGGCGCGTTGCCGGCGCACACCCCGTGCCCTCGACAGAGCTCCCGGTTCACGTGGACTCTCATGACTCACCCTCCTACACTGAGCACCCAGTATACCTGGCGACCCTCAGCCGGTCGAGGCACGCAAGCCGTTCCATACCAGCTCGAAGAGCGTCTCGCCGACCTTGCCGGCGCTCAGCCGGGCGCCATCCACGTACCAGTGGTGCATGAAGTTCAGCATTCCCATGACGGCGATGGCGGCGACGTCCGTGCGCGCGTCGCCTGCCTCCACGCCCACCGCCCGGCGGACGGCGAGGGCGAAACCCGCGGCGTAGGCGCGGCGCAGCTCGAGGATTCGGGCGTGGTGCGTCGGATCGAGAAAGCGCATCTCATAGCTCAGTGCGCGCAGGGCACCCATGTTGCGCGCCACCGTCTCGCAGTGCGTGACCATGATCTGTCGCAGCGCCTCGACCGGATCCGCCGTCTCCGCGCTGATCCGCTGGACGTTCCCGACGCCGTACAGGGCCAGGCGCAGGTTCACCTGGAAGAGCACCGTCTCCTTGTTCGGGATGTAGTAGTAGAGGGCGCTCTTGGTCAGCCCGGCCGCCTCGGCGAGGCCGCGGGTGCTCATGTTGTCGTAGCCCTGTTCGTACATCAGCTCGGAGGCCACGTCGAGGATCCGGGACAGCACCGGGTTACCGGCCCAGTCCAGTTCCTCCTCGCACTCCTCTGCCGGGAGGGCCTCGGCCACCCGTTCCGACGCCGGCCGGGACGGCAGCATCCGGGTCACTGCGGGCAGCCCGCCGAGTACCAGCTCGACGAGCATGTCCGCGATCTGCTCCGCCGACAGGCTGCCGCCGGGCCGGTACCACTCGTACATGTTCGCGACGGTGCCGAGCACACCCTGGGTGACGATCGGGATGTCGCAGTCGCGGAAGGTGCCGTCGGCGATGCCGCGGCTCAGGGTGTCGCGGAAGACCGACTCGTACCGGTCCCGCATCTGCATGACGCGGGCCTGGCTCGCTGCGGACAGGTGGGTGCGCTCCTCGAAGAACACCCGGATCTCGTCGAGGTTCGTCACGACGGTCCGCACGTAGTTGCGCAGCAACGCGGCGACCTGCTCGTCCGAGGGACCCTCGTGGTCGACCGCCGCCAGCACCCGGTCGAGGAACTTCTCGTGGATGGCGAGCAGCAGCGCCTCCTTGGACCCGATGTAGCGGTACAGCGTCCGCTTCGTGATCCCGGCGTCGGCGGCGATCTGGTCCGTGGTCACGCGGGCGAAGCCTCTTTCGTGGAAGAGCCGGGTCGCCACACTCAGAATCAGCTCACGGTCGACCATGGCTCTCTCCCCGCTCGCGCCCCCCGTCGTCCACCCGCCGGACCCTACGGCAGAGCAGTCGCCTGCTCTGCCCGGACCATCTCGCGCAGTTCGTGCTTGAGCTTCTTGCCCAGCGCGTTGACCGGGATCCGGTCCACGACGTGGACGGCCTTGGGGCATTTGTAGTGCGCGATCCGATCCCGACAGAAGGCGATCACCTCGTCCGCGTCGGGAACCGTGCCTTCCATCGGCACGATGAACGCGGTGACCGCCTCGCCCCAGCGCACGTCCGGGATCCCGACGACAGCGGCATCGGCCACCCCGGGATGCTCCAGCAGTGTCTGCTCCACCTCGACCGTGAAGACGTTCAGCCCGCCGGACTTGACCATGTCCTTGAGCCGGTCGACGAAGTAGAGGTAGCCGTCCACGTCCGCCCGGACCAGGTCGCCGCTGCGGAACCAGCCGTCCTCGAAGGCCGCCTTGGTATCTTCCGGGCGTCCGTAGTACTCCTTGAACACCGTGGGGCCGCGGTACTGCAGCTCCCCCACCTCTCCCGGCGCCACCTCCGCGCCGGAAGCGTCGACGATCCGCACATCCATGTACCCGTGCGGCTTGCCGAGGGTGCCGCGGCGCAACGTCAGGTCCGCCGTGCGGCGAGTCGTGATCAGCCCTGTTGCGGTCTCGGTCTGGCCGAACATGAAGTACACCTCGGCGCCGAGGTCCTCGGAGAGCCGGCGCAGCTGTTCGTCGGTGTGCTGCGCGATGCAGGTGCCCACGACCTGCAGGGAGGACAGATCGTGGGCACCGAGGTCCTCCTCGACGACCCGGTTCCACATCATCCCGATGCTGAAGGCCAGGTTGACCTGGTACCGCTCGATCGTGCGCAGCGTCTTGACCGCGTCGAAGTCGTCGAGCAGCACGAGGGTGCCGCCGTCGCCGAGCACCGGGGCGGACGAGGTGATCAGCCCGCCGATGTGGTTCAGCCCAGCGGTGACCAGGCCCCGCACCACCGGGCCGAGCCGGTCCCGGTAGCGACCCCAGACGAACCGCGCGGTGATGTCGTTGGCGGCCACCACGTTGCCCTGGGTGAGGACCACGCCCTTGGGACGTCCGGTGGTGCCGGAGGTGTAGATGATCACCCAGCCGGCATCTGCGAAATCGGCCTCGCCGCGGCCGCGGCCGTCCCCCGCCTCCTTCAGCAGGCCTTCGAAATCGTGGTCGGCGGTGCTCTTGACGTCGCCCTGCGCTGCCTGGCAGGACCACAGCGGACGGTCGACGAGGGACAGCACCTCCGCCGCGGCGTGGAGGTAGCGGGTGGAGTAGAGCAGGCCCGCGGACTGCGAGTCCTCCAGCTCGTAGGCCATCTCGCGGGGACTGAGCCTGCGGTTGACCAGCACGGCGGTGGCGCCGATCTTGGCGGCGCCATAGAGGACCTCGAGGTACTCGACACAGTTCTGCATCAGCAGGCCGAACCGGTCGCCCGGGCCCACCCCGAGCCGTTCGAGGGCATTGGCGACGCGGCGGGCGCGGGCCTCGAACTCCGCGTACGTGCGCCGCAGGCCCTGCTCGGCGTCGATCACGGCGACCCGGTTCGGGTACTCCCGCGAGACGACCTCCGAGGTCCAGCACAGGTCTTGTCGCGATCGGGGGCGCACCGTAGCGCTCACTCTCGTCCTCCGGCGTGCGTTGGCGGGACTGCAGTCACGAGTAGCGATCGAAGCCTTGAGTACACTGAGCACCCAGTATATCTAGGAGAGGAACCCTGTCAACGCGCGCCGGTCGGGCCGGCGTACCGCCCGACAAGGCCCTCGGCCTGCAGCGTCGGGAGCACCTCTGCGGCGAAGAGTCGCAGCCCGGACCAGCCGATCTCCGGGTCCGCCCCGCCGACGAGGGGATGGAACTCCAGCCGTCCGGCGGGTCCCAGCTCGCGGGCGAGGGCGAGGCACTCGGCAGGCGTGACGATCCGGTACACCCCGGTTGCCCGCAGCTCGTCGAGGTCCGCGACCGGCCGGTACTGCCGGCCCGTGCCCGCCGCCGCCAGCCATTCCCCGTACGAGCACATCTCGTGCAGCAGGTGTGGGCCGAGCCGAACCCAGTCCTTCTCCGGATCGGCCGAGACGTGCAGGAACTGGCCCCGCGGCTGCGGCGGCGCGGGTGGGCCGGGCGCACGCCCCAGCCGCGCGCACTCCTGCTCGTAGGCGGCCCGGGTGCGCAGGTGGGTGGGATCGAAGTTGTCCGCGATCAGTGCCGCGCGACGGGCGGCGACGTCGGACGAGCCACCGAGGGTGATCGGCAACGGTCCGTGCGGGCGCAGCGCCACCCGGCCCGGTCGTCCATCATGGACGAATGGCTCGCCGGTGAACGCCGCGCGCAACGTCGCGACACCCCGTTCCAGCAGTCGCCCCCGGTCCGCGGGATCGACGCCGAACATCGCGTACTCGGAGCGCACGTACCCGGCCGCGACCACCAGCTCCAGCCGCCCGCGGCTGAGCACGTCGAGTACCGCGCAGTCCTCCGCGACCCGCACCGGATCGTGCAGTGGCAGGACGAGCGCGCGGATCCGAATCCGCATCCGCCGGGTCCGCGCGGCAAGCGCGGCGGCGACGATCAGCGGCGAAGGGCAGTAGCCGTCGTCGGCCCCGTGGTGCTCCAGCACGGTGACCAGGTCGAACCCGGTCTCGTCCGCCCACGCGCACTGGTCGAGGGCAGCGTCGTAGAGGTCGGCGGGCGAGGCGCCGAAAGCAGGTGCGCGCAAGTCGTACCTGAGACCGAGCTCGGTCACGGCGCGGCCCACCAGGACAGCTCGGCCTGTCGCGCACCATCGACCAACTCGATCCGCGGGCCGTGGCTGGTGCGGTGGTAGGTGAACGTCCGCGGCTCCCCGCCGCCGTCCAGGGTGACTTCCACGGGGGCCCCGGCGGCCTCCAGCGCGCCGACGCGCTCGGCGAAGTCCTGGGCCCAGAAGCCGAGGTGGTGGACTCCTGGCACCGCGGGGCCGTCGCCGGGCCACCACGGCGAGCCCGGCGGCGCCTCGATGAGCTCGATCGCCGGTCCGCGCACCGGGCTGCGCGAATACGTGAACCGGAACCGGCAGTCGGCGGGGCCCTCCTCCGTCCGCAGCTGCAGCGACTCCGTCCGCGGGCGGGCGAAGTCCAGACCCAGCAGCCGGCCGAGCTCGTCGGCCGCCGCGTCGAGGTCCGCTACCACGATCCCGACGTGGTAGAAGTCCACGAAGGTCATCGAGCCACCGGCAGCCGCAGGTGCGGCGCGATCAGCCGCGGCGACCAGTCCAGACCTTCGTCGACGTGCACGGTTACCCGCCCGTCCGCAATCCCGTCCAGCTCGGCCACGATCCGGTCCCGCAGATGCGTCATGAGGTAGCAGGCGGGCGAGGTGAGCCGCAGGAACACCTCGACACCGCCCCCGTCCCCGCCGACGAGCTCGATCCGCTCGACGAGTCCCATGTCGGCCAGTCCCATCGGCCGCCCCGCCGCGACGCTGCAGGGATCGAGCACCGCGTTGAGTCGCTGCCTGATCTCGGCCTCGCGCTCCTCAGACATGCTCGGCCTGCCACTTCGCCACGGCCTCCGCGGCGGCGATCGTGGTGTACGGCTCCGGCAGCGTGCCGCGCTGGTCGGCGGCGAACTCGTCGTCGGCGATCGCGGCGCGGGCCGAGTCCAGGTCCAGGCCGTGGACGCGGGCGTAGTTGCCGCCCAGGATGTTCGCCTTGTCCTGGGGGCGCAGCTGGCGTATCGGGCCGAACAGCCCGGCGTCGTCGAGCATGTCCTCCGGGATCGTGAAGTCGGCGAAGGCTTCCAGAGCGGGGCGCGGGTGGTAGAGCGTGGTCCCCGAGCCCCAGAAGAGCCGCCGGAACAGCCGGTGCCCGCCGATCCGGACGAGCCCGAGCAGGATCTCCGCGAACGCCCGGGGCCGGCGCTCGAGGATGATGTTCTGGATCTCCATGTTCACGTAGACGTTCTCGAAGCGGGACAGCAGCCAGGCCGTCTCGTCGAGGAATGCCATGCCGCCGTGGACGATCTCGAAGGTCAGCTCCGGGAAGGCCGCAGCTGCGCCCTCGATGTCGCCGGGGTTGTAGGAGTCCTTCACCGGCACCGGGCCGATCGGCACGGCCTTGTGCACCGCGATGTGTCGGATGCCCAGCTCGGCGGCCTTCTCGTAGACGGGGAAGACGACCTGCGGATCGTCCATCCGCCAGAGCGTGATCTCCCCGGTCGCCCAGCTGTTCGGGTAGAGCTTGAGCCCCATCGGCTTCAAGAGGTCGACCTGGCGCTCCAGCTCGGTCAGGGCGCGGCGGCCCAGCATGGGGTCCACCGCGGCGTACGCACCGAGGAACCGCTGCGGCCACCGCTCGCAAGCAGCCGCCGCCTTCTCCACCGAGACGAGCCCGTCATGGAAGGCCGAGATCGGCAGCGGGTGCATGATCGCCGCATCCGTCGGGCTCTCCCGGAACAACAGGT
Source organism: Pseudonocardia sp. (assembly GCF_050250275.1). Taxonomy (GTDB): domain Bacteria; phylum Actinomycetota; class Actinomycetes; order Mycobacteriales; family Pseudonocardiaceae; genus Pseudonocardia. The sequence goes on along the minus strand of NZ_JBFWOY010000018.1, from coordinate 129,584 downwards.
TTGCGGTGTCCTCGATGGACCAGTCGCCCAGGTAGATCCCGGCGGGCAACCGGTAGCGCGAGTCCGGGGGGTTGCGCGCCATGAAGTACGACAGCTCGGCGATGATCTTTGCGTGCTCCGGCACCGCATAGTTGGCGGTGTCGAAGTTGTAGGCGTGCGTGACGGCATCGAGCACGAACATGTCTCCGAGCACGGGGCTCTCCGTTCCGTTCCAGCCGGTCAGGGCGCCGGGTAGGCGCTCGCCGAGTCGGTGATCGTTGCGAACAGGGGCAAGGTCTTCTCGATCGCGAAGCGGTGCAGCTCCGCGGTGTGGGCGGCGCAGAGGTCCTCGACCACGGCGGCGGCGTAGCCGGCATCCCCCGCGTGCCGGGCGGCGGACTCGACGACGAACGTCGTGGCGACCCCACCGATCAGCAGGGTGTCCACACCGGACCGACGCAGCCGCTCGTCGAGCCCGGTTCCGGCGAACGGGCTGATCCCGCCCTTGGTCACCACGAGCTCGCCCGGCGCGGGCGCGGCCTCGGGGCAGAACGCCACCCCGGGCGTCCCCTCAGCCAGCACCCCGCGCTCCTCGAACGCGGCGAACCCGGGGCTCCGGTTCACCCGGCGCAGGCCCTCGGCGTCGAAGGCCAGCCGGGCGTGGACGATCAGGTCGTCGGTCCGTCGGGCCCGCTCCAGCACCTGGGCGACCCTGGGGAGCAGGCCGCGCACCCTGGTCTGCTCCGCCGCCCCCGACGGGCCGCCCAGCGCGCCACCGGGCCCGCACACGGCGACCTGGAAATCGCACAGCAGCAGCGCGCGCCGGCTCACGAGACGGCTCCGACGACGACACCCGGTCCGGCCTCTGCCGCCAGCCGCTCCCGGTCGTCCGGGTGTGCGATCTGCACGATCCGCAGGGCACGCTCGGCCGCGGTCGCGCCGCGGAGCACCGCGGTGCCGAACTCCGTCACGACATGGGTGACCGCCGTGCCCGGCAGCTGTGGGTGCGCGGCGCGGGTGACGATCTTGCTGCGCCCCTTGGCGTCCCTGGCCTCCAGGGCGATCACCGAGCCCGACCGCAGCGCGCCCGCCGTCGCGTAGTCTGCCAGGCCGCCGCCGCCGAACATCGCGTCGTCCGAGGGGCAGTCCACCTGGCCGAGCAGGTCGATCCGGCCCGCCGAGTTGACTGTGGTGAACCGCGCGAACCCGGCGAGGTGCGCGGCGTCGTGGGCGTCTCCGGAGGGCACGAGGCGGACCCGCGGGTTGTCGTCGAGCCAGCGGAGGAACCCGGCCGAGCCGCGGGCCGCGGTACCGACCACGCATGCCCCCGGCGCGCAGGGCAGCTCCCCTGCGACGACGCCGGACTCCACGAGCTCGCACACGTCGTCGGTGAGCAGGCCGGTATGGATCCGTAGCGAGCCCGGTTCCCGGCGGGCGAGGGCCGTGGCCACACCGGCCAGCCCACGGCCGACGCCCAGTTCCAGCACCGCGCCGTCCGGGATCAGCGCCGCGACCTGCCGACCGATCTCCGCCTGGGCCTCGGTCGGCGCCGTCGGGTCCTCGGTGCCCGGTTGCTGGTCGGTGTCGACGACCAGCGCGCACTCCGACTCGGAGATCCATTCGTCGGCGGCGACGCCCGGTAGTGCGGCGTTGCACTCCAGGGCCCGGAAGCGGGCCACCCGGGCCGCGGTGGCCGCGACGTCGAGGGACAGGCCCGGGCTGATCCGGCCGCCCGCCGCGCGGGTCCCGGCGACCAGCAGGCCGTCGAGCGAGAAGTGGCCGTCGGCAATCATCCGGTCGATCCCGGCCATGGACGCCGGGAACAGCTCGGCGTCACCCGCCCGGACCGCGGCCATCCCGCGCGGCCCGGCGGCGAGGAACCGCACCCGGTGGCCACGAGTGCGCCCGACCGCCGCCAGGTCCTCGTCCCCGCCCACCGCAACCTGCACGATCTCCACGCCGATGCGCATCGGCAGCACGTGCTCGATCAGCGCCCGAATCAGTGTCCGCGGCTCGCCCGCCCCGGTCCCGACCAGAAGCCGGTCCCCGTTCCGGACGAGCGCCGCGAGCCGCGCTCCGATGTCCCCGGGGGTCATCGGAGCAGGCCGAACTGGTCGAGCGGCTGATCGTCCCGGGTGTCGAGGACGACGTTCTTCAGCTCCGTGTAGTGGGTGATCGCCGAGTCGCCGTTCTCCCGGCCGAGCCCGCTCTGCTTGAACCCGCCCATCGGCGCCTCGGTGAAGTTCCAGCCGTAGGTGTTCACCCAGACCGTGCCCGCCCTGATCCGGCGGGTCACGCGCAGGGCACGGCGGCCGTCTCGCGTCCAGATCCCGGCGGCGAGACCGTAGGAGGTGTCGTTGGCGATCCCGACGGCCTCGTCCTCGTCGTCGAAGGGCAGGACGACGCCGACCGGCCCGAAGATCTCCTCCTGGCTCACCGGCAGCTCGTGTCCGGCCCCGGTGATCAGCCCCGGGGACATGAAGTTCCCACCGGCGAGCGGCTCGTCGAGCAGCCGGTCGGCCCCGTGCACGGTGGCCCCGGCCTCGGTCGCGGACCGCACGTACCCCTGCACCTTGTCCAGCTGCGGGGCCGAGACGATCGGCCCGATCTGGGCGTTCGGATCGAGGCCCGGGCCCACCCGCAGGGTCGCGATCGCGGCCAGCGCCCGATCCACGAACTCCTCGTAACGCGGGCGCTGGACGAGGATCCGGGAGCCCGCGATGCACGTCTGCCCACAGTTGCGCATCAGCGCCGTGACCGCGCCGGCGACCGCCTCCCCCATGTCGACGTCGTCGAAGAACACGGTGGGCGATTTACCCCCGAGCTCCAGGGTCACGCGGGCGATGCGCTCCGCGGCCGAGGCCATGATCCGCCGTCCGGTCGCGGTGGAGCCGGTGAACGAGACCTTGTCGACGTGCGGATGCCCGACCAGCGCGGCCCCCACGTCACCGGCGCCGCAGACGACGTTGACCACGCCGGGCGGGATCCCCGCCTCCTCGGTCAGCCGGGCCAGGGCGAGCGCGCTCAGTGGCGTCAGCTCGGACGGCTTGATCACCACGGTGTTCCCGAGGGCGATCGCGGGCGCCATCTTCCAGACGGCCTGGATGAGCGGCCCGTTCCACGGCAGGACCAGGGCGCACACCCCCACCGGCTCGCGGACGGTGAAGTCGAGGTAGCGGCCGCTGACGGGGATCGTCTGGCCGTAGGCCCGCTGGGGCAGGCCGGCGGCGTACTCGGCGGTCGTGGCGCAGCGCTTCACCATCGCCACGGCCTCGCGGAGCAGCATCCCGTTGCAGCGGGTGTCGAGCAGGGCCAGTTCGTCGGTGTGCCGGCGCAGCCCGTCGGCCAGCCGTAGCAGGGCCGCGCCCCTGGCCTGCGGCGACATCCGTGGCCACGGCCCGGACCCGAAGGCGCGGACGGCAGCGGCCACCGCCGCGTCGAGCTCGTCGGGGCCGGCCACTGCGACCCGCCCGATCGGACTCCCGTCGGCGGGATCGGTCAGCTCGAGCCGGTCACGGGAGTCGTGCCAGTCTCCATCGATCCAGGCCTTCCAGGCTCCGTCGGATGCGCGGGCCTCGTCCGGGAGCACTTCGAGTGGGGCGAGCGGGCTGGTCACCGGGTGGACTCCGCGCGGACCGGGAGCCGAACTGACGCCCAACCCTTGGCCGTGACGTCGCCGCGCTGGTTCACGATCCGCACGGACAGCCGGACCCGGCCGTGGCCGTCGTCGCCCACGGGACTGACCTCCTCGACCTCGCCGTGGCCACGGCTCAGGTCGCCGATCAGGTTGAACCCGCGGATCTCTACATAGAGCTGCTCGAGGAAGCCGTGGTCACCGATCCAGTTGGTGACCAGGGTGGACAGCCAGGAGATCCGCTCGGGGCCGTAGTCATAGGCCTCCGGCACCCCGGCGATGCGGGCGAGCTGGGAGTCCCAGTGCACGGCTTCCGGCGGCTCCGGGATTCCGTAGGCGTTCGGGATGCCGATGGCCGGGTGGTCGCGAACGTAGTCGAACCAGGCGCCATGGGCGCGGACGAACAGCCCACCCCACGCCTGCTCGAAGGCGACTGCGATGGTCGCTGTGTAGGGGCCGCGGACGACGGTGGGCAGTTCGTCGCCGACCTTGACGTCGTCCCAGTAGCGGGGCTCGGCGCCGGTCAGTCGTTCCTGGGTGTACTCGTCGGCGATCGCGGCAATGTCCTCGGCCGTGTAGTGCGCGAGCCGGGTGTCGCCGTACTTGTTGCGCTTGCGCGCGGTCTGCCGCTCGGTCCGCATTCCCCAGCCCTGGACCTGCGCAAAGGGCTCCGGGTCGGTGTCGGTTCGGAAGGTCGTCGTCGAGAGCTGCTTGAACATGCGGCCGGCAAACCGGCCGTTGAGCTCGATGAGATCGGTGAACCGGGTCTCCGCCCTCACCCGGGATCCGATCGGCAACGGCCGGTACCACGTCCAGTGCGAGCCGCCGAACATCGAGTGCACGCCGGGGAGTCCGCCGCGGTACCCGATCGACAACCGGCTGAACGCGTACGGCAGACACGGCGGCGCGACGATCCCACCTTGCGGGCCCGCCCCGGCGTACTCCGGGTCGGTGTAGAGCGGGTTTCGGTCGCCGGTTGCCGCCGCCCAGCGACGGATCGCGTCCCGGTTCGCCTCGGTCACGTAAGGCGGCTCCGACACCTCCACCCGCTGCCCGAGCTTGGCACGCAGCCGCTCGACCTCCGCATCGGTGATCACTCCGGACGTTCCCATGTCAGCCCTCTTCCTTGTCGTGCTCTGCGACGACGCCTGCCGCAACCAGGGCGTCGACCCCAGCGTCGTCGAGGCCCAGCACGGTGCGGCAGATCTCGCGGGTGTGCTCGCCGAGCCGCGGCGGCGGCTGCAGCGCCTTCTGCTCCTCGCCTACGAACCGGATGACCGGCCCGTAGACCTGCACGTGCCCGGCCTCAGGATGGTGCAGCTCGCGCAACATGCCCCGCTCCCGCAGCTGTGGGTGGTCGAGCGCCTCTCGCACGTCGAGCACCGGGGCGTGCGGGATGTCCGCTGCGGCCAGCACCTCCTGCCACTCCGCGCGCGTCCGGGTGCGGAGTACCTCCTCCAGGAGGGGGACCAGCACGTCGCGGTGCGCGACCCGACCCGCGGAACTGCGGAAGCGTTCGTCCTCAGCAAGCTCGGGTCGGTCGATGGCCTTGCAGAACTTCCGCCAGAAGCTGCCGACGTGCAGCGCGACGACGAGGTGCCCGTCAGAGGCTTCGAACCGCCCGTAGGGGACCACGTTGTGGTGACTGCTCCCTACCCGGACCGGGCTCTGCCCGGTCAGCAGGGCGAGCTGGCCGAGGTAGCCGAGCAGCCCGCCGAGCCCTTCGAGCAGGCTCAGGTCGATGTGCTGCGGCGCGTTGTCGCTTCGCCGGCGGTGCAACGCCGCGAGCACGGCTATGGACCCCCACAGCCCACCCGCAAGGTCACCCATCGGCAGACCCAACTTGGTCGGGGGGTCGCCCTCCTCGCCGGTGATGCTCATGACCCCGGTGAGCGCTTGAGAGACGAGGTCGAACGACGGCATCTGCGCCATCGGCCCGGTCCGGCCGAACCCCGAGATCGAGCAGAGGATGACGTCCGGCCGGCGCTCGACGAGCTCGGCGAGCGACAACCCCAACCGCTCCATGACGCCGGGCCGGAAGTTCTCGATCACGACGTCGCAGTGCTCGACGAGATCGAGAATAAGGGCCCGCCCCGCCTCGGACTTCAGGTCGACGGCGAGGCTGCGCTTGTTGCGGTTGATGGCCAGGAAATAGTGGCTGAGCTCGCCCGGGTAGTACGGCCCGATCCCGCGCACCCCGTCACCGGAGCCCGGCTCCTCGATCTTCAGGACGTCCGCTCCCAGGTCGGCAAGGATCATGGTGCCGAACGGGCCCGCGAGGACCCTGGTCAGGTCGAGGATCCGCACTCCGGCGAGCGGCCCCACCATCTGCGTCTCTGTCATCCGCGTGCCGTCCTCCGTGTGGGGTACTGAGCAGTCAGTATACTCACGAGTGTGCTTACGACAAGACTTCGTCACGAGCCGCTCTCACCGGTGTCGACCAGGGCCTCGTCGCCCAGGAAGGCCCGCACGACAGAACCTTGGGAACGCGCGTCGGCTGCCGAGCCTCGGAAGACAACCTCGCCGCGGTGGAGCACGGCGACCTCGTCGGCGATGTCGAGCGCGGCGTCGGCGTTCTGCTCCACCGCGACGACCGCGACCCCGGCCTCGGCAATCGCCCTGACCTGCTCGAACACAGTGTCCACCATGGTGGGGGCGAGGCCCATCGACGGCTCGTCCATGAGCACGACCTTGGGGCCGGACATCAGTGCCCGGCCGAAGGCGAGCATCTGCTGCTCGCCGCCGCTGAGCAGCCCGCCGGCCCCGTCCCGGCGCTCGGCCAGGACCGGAAACAGGGTGTAGACGCTCTCCAGGCGTTCCCGGAACGCTGCCCGGTCCGCCCGGTACGCGCCGAGCCGCAGGTTCTCCTCGACGGTCAGCGGGCCGAAGATCCGCCGCCCCTCGGGGACGAGCACGAGGCCACGTCGCACCAGGACGTGCGCCGCGCGGCCGGTGACGTCGACGCCCTCCAGCAACACGCGTCCTCCGGAGGCCGCGTGCAGACCGGCGACAGCCCGCAGCGTCGTCGTCTTGCCCGCCCCGTTCGGACCTAGCACGAGCGTGACCCGCCCGGCCGCGGCGTCCAGGCCGACACCGCGCACCGCGCGGACGTTGCCGTACGAGACGTGCAGATCATCCACCGTCAGCACGGTTCCCCCAGCGTTTTCCAAGGTAGGCCGTACGCACCGCGGGCTCCCGGACGACCTCGTCCGGACGGCCCTCGGCGATCAGCACACCGAAGTTCATCGCGACGACCCGGTCGCAGGTCTCGCTGATCATCTGGACGTCGTGCTCGACGAGCAGCTGGGTCAGGCCCTCGTCCCGCAGGCCGACGAGCACGTCACGCACCTCGACCCGTTCCTCGTGGTTCATCCCGGCCACTGGCTCGTCGAGCAGCAGCAGGTGCGGGGACATCGCGATCGCTCGAGCGATCTCCACCCGCCGCTGCATCCCGTAGGACAGTTCGGCCGGACGCCGCCCGGCTAGGTCGGCGAGGCCGACGCGGGCGAGCGCCTCAACCGCGGCCGCCCGGTCGATACGGCCCCGGGAGCGCCACGGCGGCCTCGGCCGCCCGGGGCGATCGATCCCGAGCAGGACGTTCTCCAGCACCGTGAGATCGGCGAGCAGCCGCACGGTCTGGAAGGTGCGGGCAACGCCACTACGCGCAACGCCCGTCGGCGAGTGCCGCCGCGTCGTCAATCCGGCGTAGACGATCGCCCCCCGGCTGAGCGGGACCAACCCGCTCACAGCGGCAAGCAAAGTGCTTTTACCGGATCCGTTGGGGCCTAACAAGCCGTAGATCCTGCCGGCCTCCATCGTCAGGGAGATGCCGTCGACTGCTCGAATCCCGCCGAAATGGACCGCGACATCGTCGAGCTCCAGGACACTCACCGCGGCCTCCCAGTGCTCGCGCCGACCTCCCGGCCGGCCAACGGGTCCGGTGGCGAACCGGAGCCGGGATCCGCCTCCGCGGCCACCCCCGGCGAGCCACGACGTCCTGCAGCTCGAACAGCCCTCAGGATGCGCGTGGCGAGCCCGACCAGACCGCCTGGCGCCCACACCGCGACCGCCGCGACCAGAGCGCCGTAGACAACGGCCCGCCAGTCCCCGAGGATCTGTAGCGCGATCGGTAGCCAGGTGAAGATCGCCGCACCCGCCAGCGCCCCCAGCCACGATCCGGCACCGCCGACGATGATCATCGTGAGCCCGAGGACGGCCAGGTGGAAGCCGAAATCCGAGGGCGCGACGTTGGTGAGCATGATCGCGTTCATCCCACCGGCGAGCCCGCCCACCATGCAGCCGACCGTCAAGACGACGAACCGGACGCGGCGCACGTCCACGCCCATCGCGGCGGCCAGCTCGGGGTCCGCCCGAACGGCGGCCACGGCCCGGCCCGTCCGGCCGCGCTCCGACAGGGCCACGAGCACCACCACGACGAGCACGATCAGCACGATCTCGGTGAGATCGAGATCGGCCACGATGCCGTACATGCCCTCGGCTCCACCAGTGAACTCGCCGCTGTTGGCGACGACGACCGCGAGGATGCCTGCGTAGGCGATCGACGCCATACCCAGGTACAGCCCGTTGAGTCGGCGCAGCAGCAGCGCCAGCAGCACGCCGGCCACCCCGCACACAAGCACGCCCTCGGCCAAGGCCAGCAGCGCCGGATGGTCGAGGCGGGTGACCACGATCGCGGCCGTGTAGGCGCCCAGGCCATAGGACCCGATGCCGGCGAAGGAGAACACCCCACTACGCAAGGGGATCTGCATGCTGAGTGCGAGCAGCAGGTTCACCATCATGGCCTGGACGAGCACCGAGTTGGCGCCCAGCAAGGTGCTCATGTCCGCCGCACCTCCGCCCGCCCGAGCAGGCCGTTCGGCCGGACCAGGAGGACCAGGAGGATCAGGCCGAAGGACACCGCGTCCACCCAGGTCCCCGTGGTGTAGGTGAGCACGGCCGTCTCCGCCACGGCCAGCACGAGCGTGCCGAGCATGACCCCGTAGACGTTGCCTAGCCCGCCCAGCACGATCGCCGCGAATGCCTTGATCACCATGAGGTCGCCGGTCTCGGGGACGATGGAGCCGAGGTGGTAGGTCAGCAGGGCGCCGGCGAGCCCGGCGAGCCCGCCCGCGACGGCCATCAGCGTCGCGGCGAGCCGGGTGCGGTCCACCCCCATGAGCGACGCGGTCTCCGGGTCGAGGCCGATACCGCGCAAAGCGAGACCGCCTCGGGACGAGCGCATCAGCAGAGCGACGGTCAGCGCGACCCCTATGCCGAGGACGATGATCAGGATCTGGACGACGGAGGCCCTGGCGCCCGCTATGTCGAGCACCGGGAGTTCGACGGCTGCAAAGCCGAAGGGCGCGCTTCGTGTGACCGTCTGGGCCACCGCGACCAGCACCGCGGCGACCCCGATGCTCGCTATGAGAACGCGAAGCTCGGCGGCGGCGACGTTCGGGGTCGCCCGCAGCACCGGCTCGATGATCAGAAAGTGCGCTACGACGGCGAGCACCGCGCCGACGAGCAGGCACAGCAGCACGGTCAGCGGCACACCCAGGTCCAGCCGGGTACTGACCAGGTGACCGACGAAGGCGGAGAACATGAAGATCGCCCCATGGGCGAAATTGAGCACGCCGATCGAGCCCCACACCACGCTCATCCCGAGCGCGAAAAGGAGATAGACCGACCAGAGCACGAGGAGGTTGAGCAGGTCCTGGGTCATGGGCTCACATCCGGGTCCGGGAGCGGGACCGGCCAGCGGTCGCCCGCCGGCACCGGTCACCGTCAGGGCGACGCCACCTCGGCGGCGCCGTCCCACTGGACGATCTTGGGAGTGGCGCGCAGGTCGTTGCCCTCGAATCGAAGGGCCCCCTGGGCCCCGTCGAATCCGGTGGCAGCGACCTCGACCAGGCCCTTCTGCACGGCGACCGGGTCGGCGCTGTTAGCTGCCTTGAGCGCTCGCGCGATCCACCAGACGGCGTCGTAGCCCTCCGCCTCGTAGATGTTGGGGGCCTTGTCGGGGAACATCTGCCGGTAGGACTTCACGAAGTCCTGTGTCGAGGCTTCGGGAGCGGACGGATCGAACGCGGTCGGCCAGCTCACCCCCACGCCGTCAGCACCGGCTCCGGCAAGGTTGCCGTTGCCGGCCCCGTTCGCGGCGATCACCGGACCGGTGAAGCCCGCCTGCCGGAGCTGCTTGAGGAAGGTGCCGTGCTGTGCGCCAAGCAGGTAGGCCGCCACCGCACTGGGCTTCTCAGCCAGCAGAGACGAGATCGAGGCCGTGAAGTCTTGCGTGTTCGACTGCACCTCCTTCGAAGCCACCACCCGGATGCCGTACTTTTGCTCCCACTCCGGAATCACCTTCGTCGCGGTCTCCACGTACGAAGCAGTCTGTGCGTCGAACAACACTCCGATCGACGTGATCCCCTTCTTCTGCAGCTGCTGGCCCATCACGTCGTAGTACTTGGGGAAGGGAGCGGTCGCGCGGAAGGTGAAGTCCCCGATCAACACGCCCTCCGAATTGGACTGGGTGAACACGACCGGAACCTGCGACTTCTCGGCAATCGGAGCGATCGCGCGGGACTCGACTGCGAGGATCGGGCCGAGGATCGCCGAGTACTTCTTTGACGCGATCCCCTCAGACGCCAGACTTGCGGCCGTCTGAGCGGTCCCGGCGGCGTCCCGCCGGTCCATCACGAGTTCGACCTGCCCGAGAAACCCGGAGGAGTTGATCTCGTTCACGGCGACCTCGGACCCGCGGACTGCACCGAGGCCGGCGTAGGCGGTAACCCCGGTCTCGTCCCGCACGGAGAGCAGATTGACCGTGGCGGGTAGGCCCTCAGTGTTACCTGCGCCTTCCCCACCGGTTCCGGCCTGTCCCGAGCCGCAGCCCGCGACGGCCGCCGAGAGCGCGAGGGTCGTCGCGATCAACGCCGCTCTGGTGAGTCTCGATTTCGTGCTGGCGAACACACCGGCCTCCTCATCGGGAAGTGACGCACGGGAAGGACTCCCACACGGGTCCAGGGCGCTCTCCCCCGGCTCGCAACTGCGGAGCGGGAGGTGAACAGACCTGGACGCCGCGCCTGCACGTCGGATGTCGCATGCACGGAAGGCCACGAATGGCCTTCCGGAGTCGGCCCTCGCTGGTCTCACCGCGTGTACTGGGCGCACAGTATACATAGCTATTGAAGCTGTCAACGTCCTCGCATACGCCCAGGATCTGGGGCTTCGCCACGCCGCGATGCGGCCTCCGCCCGTAGCTCACCGCGCGCCGACCGCCGCCTTCGTGCCCGCGGCAGGCCCGAGAGTGCAGCATGTCTCGGAACGCAACAACCGTCGACAGCGATGGACACCTCCAGAACTGGCGCCAGCGCGCAGTGGCACACCCTGTTCTCACCCTTCGGACGCCACGGCGCCCCCGAGTTCATCGATGGCGACACTGTCGAAGAATGCGAGGCCATCGACCACGGGGCCGTTTCGAATCGTCAGGAACCATGAGTAGGTGTTGCGATACGTACCTTCTATGCGAGTAGATCCCTGACCGCCCAGATGACGGCCGGTACTGCAGCGTCACCCTGGGACATGGCCGAGCACACGGCGACCGTGTCACCGTCGGCACAGAGGCCACGGATCACCACCGGACGGGAATGGCGCGCCCGGATCGGATCGGGCACCGAACGGCACCAGTACCTCGTCGAGGAACGCCCGCTCGTCGGGGTAGACCTTCGATGCCTTCGACCTTCCTACAATCTCCCAACGCGTGTCTTCAGCGAAGATGCCGCTGAGGCACCAACAGCTCGCCCCAGGCCGCAAAGGCATCGGACACGATCTTCTTGTTTCTTCGGTCGCCCTTCGAGGTGGCAAGGTGGGATGGTCCAACGACTACTGCGAGCCTCGACAGGTTGTTCGTCCGTCAAGGCCGGCCGGCGTCGGCACGCAGTCCGTCGAGGAAGAATCCGAGAGAACGGCGCCACCAGTCGCCACCGAGGCGGATCGCCTGGGCGTTGAGCCATATGAGGCGATCGATGTCGCGTGCAACGACGTCGGGGCGGAGCGAGCCCTCGGCTTGGGCTGCCTGCATCAGCACCTTGCCATGGGCCACGGCTCTGTCGCACACCTCGCGCAGTGCCGGCGCCTCGGGGTAGCGCCGGGAGACCACGTCATTGAACGAAGGGTCGGCGGCTTGGGCCTCGCCGAGGGCGACGACGTAGGCGCGGAACCGCTCCCACGGATCAGCTCCCGACGCCGTGGCGATCGCGGCATCGAGTTTGTCCGTCGCGAGGCCTGCGACGACGTCGTCGAGCAGACCCTCGCGACTGCCGAACCGGTTGTAGATCGTGCCGACGCTGACGCCGGCGCGGCGCGCGATGTCCTCCAGGGGTGCGTCCAGGCCGTGCTCACGAAACGCCTCCACCGCGGCGCTCCTGACCCGCTCGATGTTGCGCCGCGCGTCGGCACGCAGTCCGGTTACGGAGCTCGCCATGATCTCCTCCCGGAATAACTTGAAGAACCCTCAACTTGTACCGGTCGTCCTCTAAGTTGAGAGTACCTTCAAGATAGGTGGATGACATGAGCGACTACGGTCGCGCCCCGTCGTTCGGGCTCAGCATCGACCCGTCGTTGCAGCGCCTGGACGAGGCATTCGATCTGGCCCGCCGCGCGGACGAGCTCGGGCTCGACCTGCTGGCCGTCCAGGACCACGCCTACCAACCGACGCATCTCGACACCTGGACGTTGCTGACCTCCCTGTCGGCCACCACCCGGCGCATCACCCTCATGACCGATGTCGCCGACCTGCAGCTCCGCCCGCCTGCACTGCTGGCCAAGGCCGCGTCCAGTCTCGCCCTGATCAACCACGGTCGGGTCCAGCTGGGCGTCGGCGGCGGCCCGTTCCCGGACGCGATCGCGGGCATGGGTGCACGGGGGCGGTCGGGCCAGGAGATGGTGGACTACACCGAGGCGGCGGTGGAGATCCTCGAACGCGCCCTCCGCGGCGGGCGGGTCGAGTCGGGCAACGACCAGCACCGCGTCGCCTACGTCGCCGGCCCTGCAGCCCAACGCCCTCCGCAAGTCTGGGTCGGCGCCCAGAAACCCAAGATGCTCGCGCTCGTCGGGCGACGGGCTGAAGGCTGGATCTCGCCGCTGAACATCTACGTCCCACCGGGCGAGGTGCCCGCGAAGCAGAAGGCGATCGACGCGGCCGCCGTGGCGGCAGGCCGCGACCCGAACGGCATCCGTCGCGTCTACAACGTGCTCGGCCTGATCGGCCACGGGTCCGGACCGGGCATCGTGGGCGACGCGGGGGTCTGGACCGAGTTCCTGGCCACGGCCGTCGTCGAACTCGGCTTCGACACGTTCGTGTTCTGGCCCGTCGCCGACACGGTGGCGCAGCTCGAGCTCTTCGCGACCGACGTCGTCCCGGCCGTCCGGGCCCGCGTCGAAGAGCTGAGGAGCGGGGCGTGACCGCCACCCTCCCGACGCTGCCGGCGGACGTGCCGAACGTGACACCGCAGGACCGCGAATACCACCGGCTACGGTCGACCTACACCGCATCCCACACACCCGGCGCGATCCTGCTGCCGCGCAGCGACTCCGAAGTCGCACAGGCGCTGCGTTACGCCGCCGGCACCGCTGCGCCGGTCTCGGTCCGCAGCGGTGGCCACGGACTGTCCGGCCGGTCGTCCAACGACGACGGGACCGTCATCGACCTGAGCCGGCTCTCCGGTGTCGAGATCCTCGACCCGGAAACGGGGCTGGTCCGCGTGGGGGCCGGGGCGCGGTGGGCGCAGGTCGCGGCGGCCCTGTCCCGCCACGACCTGGCCATCAGCTCCGGCGACCACGGCGGCGTCGGCGTCGGTGGTCTGGCGACCGCCGGGGGCGTCGGCTGGCTGGTACGCGAGTACGGCCTGACGATCGACCACGTGCGCGCCGCCACGGTCGTGCTCGCCGACGGCTCCATCGTCCGCGCCGACGGCCGGTCCTCGCCGGACCTGCTCTGGGCGGTCCGCGGCGCAGGCTCGTACGTCGGGGTGGTGACCGACCTGGACATCGACTCGATGCCGCTGTCCGGCGTCGCCGTCACCCAACTGGCGATCGAGGTCGACCCTGACGGCGCCGTGCTGGAGCGGTGGGCGGAGTTCATGGCCGGTGCGCCCCGGGCGCTCACGATGAGCGGCGCCCTGGTGATGTCGGACGACCGGCCGGTGCTCGTGCTCACGGCGGTTGTCGCGAGCGACGATCCGCGGGTGGCCGAGAAGGCACTGCGGCCGCTCGAGAAGCTCGGGCGCGTGCACCGCGGCCGGGTGAGTTCCGCGCGGTACGCCGACCTCGTTCCGCTCGAGCACCTGCACCCCAACCTCGGACAGCAGCCCTCGACAACGACCAACGCCCTGCTGCGCCGGATCACCGCCGACAGTGCGCGGGCGCTCGTCGACGTCGTCAGCCACCGGGCCCGGCCGTTGGTCCAACTTCGGGCGCTCGGGGGCGCGGTCGATGACGTCGACCCTGCGGCGACCGCATACGCCCACCGTGAGGCGCACGCGCTCGTCACCGCGACCACGTTCCCCCCGTACTCGGGACCGGACCTCGACGAAGCCGTCGTCCCGCTGTTGCCGTACTCCATCGGCGCGTATCGCAACTTCGAGACTCGCCCGGACGACGAGGCCTTCACCCGCGCGTTCCCCGGAGCGACCGGCGAACGGGTCAAGGCACTCGCCGGTCGCTACGACCCCGACGGTGTCCTCAGCCGGGTGGATCGCCTCTGAGCCACCCGGCCGGGGCCGTTCCACGGCCGACCGACCCCGGTCACGGTTCTCCGACGAGGTCCGGGTGACCTGATGCAGCCGTCGGTGGATACAGGGATCGAGCGCGGCGGCGTGGAGCGTCGCTGCGACGCCCTGGTCGAAGTCGACGGGCGGACTTCCCTGGTCGCAAGACCTCGATCGTGGAGTACACGAACGACAGCGAGCGGTGCAGCTGCGCCTCGACGTCGTGATGGTTCTGCTGGAGGAGACCACGCCGGCACTTCTCCGGGTCGGCATCGGGAGCCGTGCCGGACGAGCGAAGTGGCGGTCGACGTCGGTCAGCTGCTGCGCGACCTCCTGTCGCTGTGCCGTGTCGGTGCGCTGAGGCCTGGTCTCGACACTCGGCGTGTCGCCAGGTGAACCAACGGCCCGCCCTGGCTCCGCACCGCCCGCCCGTGGGCCCGGCCCGACGGACCGCGAGGTCTGTCAGGGAGACTGGGGGCCAGTGCCCGCCCTCTCGACCTGGAGCCTTTGATGCCGCAGGGGACCGTCCGTTGGTTCGACGCCGACCGGGGTTTCGGCTTCCTCGCGCCCGAGGACGGCTCGCCGGACGTGTTCGTGCACGCCTCCGAGATCGTCGGGGACGGCGGCGCGAAAGTGCTCCGCGAGGGTCAGGCCGTCGTGTTCGAGGTCGGCGAGAACGACCGCGGGCCTCAGGCGCTGCGCGTTCGCGTCACCGCCGATGCGGCCACCGGCAGCGCCGTGGGCCTGCTCGGCACCGTCAACTGGTACGAGCCGGGCAAGGGGTACGGCTTCGCGTCGCCGGACGGTGGGGGCGCCGACGTCTTCGTGCACAGCTCCGCCATCGTGACCGGCGGCGTGGTCACCGAGGGGCAGCGGGTGGCCTTCCTGATCGTCGAAGGCGAGCGCGGCCCGCAGGCCGGGCACGTGATCCCACTGGGAGCAGCGGCCGACCCACCCGCTGCGGCCGGTAGCGCCGACGGTGCCGACGGCACGGTGGCCTGGTACGACGAGGACAAGGGCTTCGGCTTCATCACCCCCGACTCCGGCACCGGGGACGTCTTCGTGCACGCCCGGGCCCTGGCCGAGGGGCTGACGTGGCTCGCGGAGGGCGACCGGGTCGCCTACGAGGTGGCTGGTGGGGACAAGGGCCCGCAGGCCCGTGACGTGCACCTGGTCGCCGAGCCCCGGCCGGCGCCGCGGCGGCCGGCACCTGCTGCGGCCGCAGGGCCGGCGGCACGGGACGTGCCCGTACGGGGCGGCGAGGGCGTCGTCGCGCGCTACGACGGCGACCGCGGCTTCGGCTTCATCACCCCGGACGCCGGCGGCGACGATCTCTTCGCCCACGTGTCCGTGATCATGGGGTCGGAGCCGCTGCAGAAGGGTGACCGGGTCCGGTACTCGGTGCGTCAGAGCGACCGGGGCCCGCAGGCCGACCGTGTCGAGCGCCTCTGAAGAGGCAGCCCCGCCGACCGCTGACATCCCCTCGACGAGAGTGCTCGTGCACTCCCGCCGCCGATGGTGCCGTCAGCGACGCGGCTGCGGTCTCCTCCAGGAGATCGGTTCCCCCGTGGTGACGGGGCCCGTGCCCGAGCCGCGTGGTGCGGTGCCGGGGCGTCGGAAGACGGGCCCGCTGCGCGGGCGGGCGCGCGACGTCTCGGAGCGGCCGGGGCCCCGGCTCACCCGGCCACCGGGGAGAGCCGGACCGGGCAGGAGACGGCGAGGTCCAGCACCGCGTTGACGCGCCCGAGTGCCAGCCATTTCGACGCCGACACGACGAGCGACACGATCTCGGCGGGTTCGAACGCCGCACGCATCCGGGACCAGAACTGCTCGTCGAAGGCCTGTGCCCCGGCGACGAAACGCTCGGCGAACTCGATCGCCAGCACCTCCTCGGGGGCGTACCGGTCGCGGAGGTCCGGATCCCCGACGCCGGTGTAGAACGCCTCGTCCATTCCGTGCGCCGCGAGGTCGTCGACCCGGGTGTCGCGGCACACCTGGCAGCCGTTCAGCTCGGCGATGCGCATCCGCGCCGCCTCGGCGACGCGAACCGGCAGCCGGGTGTCGGCCTGCACGGTCGCACTGAACGCCTCTGTCGCCGGGCCGAGTTCCGGGCACAGCTGCCAGAGCGGGTTGCGGCCCTCACCGGGCGGCAGATCGAGCGGGCTCATTCGTTACCCCTTCAATCCCTGTATATGATGATAATAAGTCAGGGGTTCTGCGAGGTCGAGCCCCTGCCGCCGTGGCTCCCTCGTCGGGGCCGGCACGGCAGGATCGGCGGGGAGCGTCACGGCGCCCTGGACCCGTGCGCGCGGGGCGGCGGCGCGAGAACCCCGATATGACGGATGCCCTCGGCCGAGGAGCCGCGGAGGAACCGGCCCACGCCGACGGCGGCCACGCCGGGGAGGTCGCGGCGCGCGGCAGGTCCGTCAGGGCGTGTCCCGAGCTCCACGGGCCGCCCGCGGACCGTCGGGTCGGTCCTCGATGGCCGCGGGCACGACGGTCAGCGACGGCGTGCGCTGCAGGGCCGCACGGGCGCGCTGCAGCTCGTGCGCGACCTCGGCGGCGATCAGCTCGGCATGCAACGCGCTGATGTCGGGTTCCACCAGCAGCGCACGGTGGCGGACCAGCAGGGCTTCGAGCCCGTCGAGGAGGCGGGCGGCGATGTCGGCGCGGCGGCCGACGCGTCCCGCGGCACCAGCCGGGGAGGGAACGGACGGGGACGGGACTGCACGGGTCATGGCGGGGCTCCGGGGTGAGGGGGTGGCGACGGTCGGCTTCGCGACACCACCGGCACGACCCCCACCCGGCAACAGCCGGACGGCGGGCGTCGGCGGGACGCGCGCGGCGTCACCGACAGAGCGCGGCCTCGGTCCTGCCGAAGTCGACGTGGCGGCGGCGCGACCGTGACTGCGGCGGCGGACCTGCTGCCGGCCGGCCGTGCACGCGGCGCCCCTCACCTGTTGCCCGCTGCGGGCCCATCGCATCCTCCATCGCACCCGGCGGGAGCACCCGCACCCGCGCGAGGCGGGGGGTTGCTGCGACGTCGTGGAGCCGGGTCTCTCGGCCGCTCTGGATGGTGCCGGCGGGTGGCCCCGCCGCCGCACGACTGTATGTTCCGGCCCCCGCACACTGTCAACACGGACATTCCGTCCCGCGATCCGGGACGACCCGGGGAGCACGGCCCCCGAGCAAGACCGGCGACCGTCGAGCCCCGGGCTGCGGCTGTTCGTCGCGCTGGGCCGCGACGGCGAGGCGCCGGGCGCCGCCGCTCGGCACGGGGCCCGGGGCCGGGGTGGACCGGTCAGGCCTCGAACGTGGCCCACGGGTCGTAGGCGGGATCGGCGAGCATCGCCTGCAGGCGCCGGCGTCGGAACCCGATGTTGCCGCCGCTGAACAGCGGATAGGCCAGCGCGTCCTGGAGGAGCCCGGCGAGCGGGAGGTGGTGTCCGTAGGAGTCGACGCCGATGACGCGCATCAGGTCGAGCAGCGACTGCACCGCCGCCTCGGACCCGAACACCTTGGCGTGCACGGACAGCTCCTCGGCACCCGGCGCTCCCCGGTCGAGCGCGGCACACGCCCGGTAGGTGAGGCTGCGGACCGCCTCGATCCGGGTCTTCACATCGGCCAGCAGGAACCCGACGCCCTGGTGCTCCACGACCGGGACCCGCCCGCCCCGGCGGTCGGTGCGGGCGAAGGCCAGCGCCGCGTCGAACGCCACCCGCATGACGCCGGCCGCGCAGGCCCCGATGAGCGCACCGCCGAAGGAGGCGTTGACGATGCCGAGGCCGTCGCCCACCTCGCCGACGAGGTCGGCGTCGGGGACGCGGACGTCGACGAGGGAGAACCGGGGCAGCAGGTGCGCGCGGTGCCCGAGCGGGTCGAGCAGCTCGTCGATGCGCAGGCCGTCGATGGGCCCGGGGACGAGCAGGACCGCGGTCGAGCGCCGCGGGTCGGGGCTGTTCCCGGCGCGTGCGACGACTGCCATCAGGTCGGGCCCGGTGCCCTCCCACCCGGTCGCGTGGGAGACCCACTGCTTGGCGCCGTTGACGATCCACTGCCCGTTGCGTCGCCGCGCCGTGGTCCGCAGGCCGACGTCGCGGCCCGGCTCGTCGAGGTTGGCGGTGCCGCCGGGCTCGCTCAGCGCCAGCGAGGCGAGCGGCGCACCGGCCGTGGCGAGGAACGGCGGCAGGTGCCGGGCGCGCTGGTCGGCGTTGCCCGCCCGCAGCAGCGGGGCGAGGCCGAGCCCGGTCGAGAACAGGTTGAGCGCGACGGACGGGTCGCCCGCCACGAGTTCCTCGGCCAGCACCGCGGCCGTCGAGGCGCCGGTGCCGTCGCCGCCGAGGGCCTGCGGGACGAGCCTGCGCAGGAACCCCGCGGCCACCATCTTCTCGTAGAACGGCCGGGTCGCTCGGTAGCGCTCGGTGGCCGTCGGCAGCGCGTCGGTGACCTCACGGGCCTTCGACAGGACGTCTCCGGCGAACTCGCGGGCCGTGGCGCGCAACGCCTTCCGTTCCGACGACGGATCGGTGGACGGCATGCGCTCAATGGCCCGCGCTCTGGCCGCCGTCGACGTGCAGGGTCTCCCCCGTCACGAACGCCGCGGTCTCCAGGTACATCACGCCGTGGACGATCTCGTCGATCTCCCCCATGCGCCCCAACGGGTGCAGGCCCGCGTAGGCACCGTGCGCCTCGACGGGGTGCATCGGGGTCTTGATGATCCCCGGGGACAGGGCGTTGACCCGGACCCCGGCACCGGCGAGCTCGATGGCCAGCGACCGGGTGGCGGCGTCGAGACCACCCTTGGTCAGCGACGCGAGGACGGACGGGACCACGCTCAAGGCGTGGTCGACCAGCGACGTCGTGACCGTGACGACGTGGCCCGAACCCTGCTCGACCATCGGTGCAACGGCGCGGCGGGTGATGCGGAAGAAGCCCGCGAGGTTGAGCCCGACGACCGTCGCAAAATCGTCGTCGGTGTAGGCGGTGAACGGTTTGGCGAGGAACGCGCCGGCGTTGTTGACCAGCGAGTCGATGCGCCCGAACCGGTCGAGCGCGGCGTCGACGACCCGGTCCGCCGTCCCCGGTTCGGCGAGGTCGCCCGCGACGGTGAGCACCTGGGGGTCGTCGGAGGCGCCGATCGAGCGGGACGTCGCGACAACCGCGTAGCCCAGCTTGCGGTATCCCTCGACGACGCCGGCACCGATCCCGCGGGATGCGCCGGTGACGATCGCGACCTTCTGCTCGTTCGTGGACATGACGGGCTCCTCAACTGATCGGTTCGGTACACAGTGGACAGTCGGGTACCGCGACGCCGGGGCGTGCGGCGGGACGGGGTCAGCCGGTGGCGGCGCGGAGGCCCTCGACGGGCCGGGGCCCGCCGCGTTCCCAGTGACCCGAGCGGCGGATCTCCGTCGCCGTGAGCCCGAACTCGGACTTGAGGGCCCGGCTCAGGTGCCCGGCGTCGGTCATCCCCCACCGCGACGCGATCGCCGACACGGTGCGGCCGTGCAACGACTCGTCGGCGAGGTCACGGCAGATGCGTTCCAGCCGCTGGCGGCGGATCCACGCCGACAGGGTGATCGCCCGCGGGGCGAGGACCTTGTGCAGGTAGCGCACCGACACCCCGTGCGCCCGGGCCACCGACTCGACGGTGAGCCCCGGGTCGGCCAGGTGCGACAGGCAGTGCGCGAGCATCCGGTCGGCGAGGTCCTCCCCGGCGCCCAGGGGCGGGATGTCGACCAGCTCGGCGAGCACCAGCGACACGATCGCGTCGGCCAGGTACTCCTTGCTGCAGTTCGCCTCGCCCGCCGTGCAGACGTCGATCTTCCGGGCGAGGCCCTCGAACAACGTCCCCACCACGTCGCGGGGGCCGCTGTCGGTGCCCAGCGCGATCGCCGTGCGGCCGGCCAGGGTGTCGACGTGCGACCCGAGTGCGGCCAGCGGCACCGTGATCACGACCGTCTCGTACGGCTCCCAGAACGTCAGCTCGTAGGGCCGCGACGTCACGTAGTTGACCAGGTCACCGGATCCGAGCAGACAGTGCCGCCCGTCCTGCGCGACCGCGGCCCGGCCGGACCGGTGCAGTGCGACGGAGAGGAAGCCGGGGTCCGAGGCGCGGATCAGGTCGGCGTCGCGGGTCACGACGCACGGGCTGCCGCTCATCACCGAGACCCGCACCTCGCCGGCGATGGCGCTGCGCAGCGAGCTGCGGAACTCGCCGTCGGCCAGGGGCCGGACACGGACCGGGGCGATCGTCGAGCCCAGCAGCGAGGCGAACCCCTCCCTGTCGTCGGCCTCCGCCGCCGCGGTGAGGTGGCGTGCAGGCTGGGCCGTCGCACGACTCGCGGCCATCCGCCACCTCCTCGGTCCACCGGCCCGGCCGGGCCCGACACGAGAAATGTAGGCGACGCGCGTCACCTTCTGCCGCCGTTGCGCGCACCGACGCCCGCCACATCGCGCACCACGGCGCCGGCCGACCGGCATCGCGACGACCATGGACGTGGTCGGGCGGACGGGCCTAAGGTTCAGAGGTTGAACCACGCGGGCGGGACGTGAGCCCCGACCACAGGAGCAGCCATGCGCGACGCGGCGCAGGGGCGGGTCGCGCCGCCGGCGACCGACCCGCTGATCGCCCGCAAGATCGTCGTCCCGACGTCGCGGGGAGCCGTCGTGGCGCGGCCACGGCTGTTCCGGCTGCTCGAGGACGGCACCCGCTACCCGCTGGTGACGGTCGTGGCGCCCGCGGGATGGGGCAAGACCACTCTGTTGTCGACGTGGCTGCAGGAGCGGGCGGGCGACCGCGTCGTCGCGTGGCTCTCGGCCGACCGCGAGGACGACGACCCGGTGCGGTTCTGGTCGCACGTGATCACGACTATCACGCACGCGCTGGGGCTGGGCCCCGACCACGCGTTGGCGACGTTGCGCCCCACCCTGGCGACGTCACACGACGCGCGGTTCGTCGCCGAGATGATCGACGTCCTCGCCGCCCTGCCCGAGCCGGTCTGCCTCGTGGTCGACGACGTGCACGAGATCGACGACCCGGGCGTCGTCGCCGCACTGACCTATCTCGTCGGGCACGCCCCGCCCAACTTCCGGCTCGTCCTGTCGGGGCGGTTCCTGCCCGGCATCCCGCTGGGCCGCATGCGGGTGCTCGACGAGGTGCTCGAGATCAACGCGGCGGCGCCGGCGTTCACCGACGCCGAGCTCGCGTCCGTCCTCGACGCGACCGGGCACGAGGTCACTCCCGGGGACACCGCCCGGCTGCTGCAGCGCACCGAGGGCTGGCCGGCCGGTGTGCGGCTGGCCCAGCTGGCGATGACCGGTGGCACCGGGCCTGCCGCACCGCTGACCGACCTGACCGGCGAGGAGTCGGTCGTCGCCGAGTACTTCCTCACCGAGGTCTTCGACCGCCAGGACCCGGTGACGCGGGAGTTCCTGCTGCTCACCTGCGTGGCCGACACGCTGACCGCGGACCTGGCCGACGCGCTGACGGGGCGGACCGACTCCGAGCAGCTCCTGGAGGCGATGGCCAGGACGAACACGTTCATCGGGATCCAGGGCAGGCGGCCCTGGTACCGCTACCACCAGCTGTTCGCGGAGACCCTGCGGTCGACGTTGCGCCGCGACGACCCGCAGCTGATGCGGGCCCAGCACCGGGCTGCGGCGCGCTGGCACGCCACGCGGGGCGACGCGGTGGCCGCGGTCCGGCACGCCGTGGACGGCGGGGACCTCGCGACGGCGCGGCTCGCGCTCGGCCGGGTGTGGCTGCGCCTGGTGCTCGACGGCGAGCTGACGACGCTCGCCCGCGTACTGGACCTGCTGGCCCGCGAGACGGTGTCCGGCGACGCGGAGCTCGTTCTCGTGCGCGCCGTCCTCCACCTGGAGACGGGGCGCGACCGGCTCGCGCAGGCCGACGTGGAGACCGGGGAGCGGCTGCTCGGCTCACTCGACGGCGCCGACCGCGCCCGCGCGGCGGCGGTGGCCGCGACGGTGCGGCTGCGGCTGGCGCAGCTCGGTGGCGACATCCACGGGGCCCGGCAGGCGGCCGACGCCGTGCTGTCGTCGCCGGCGCTCGACCTCGACGACCCGTTGCGCGCCATGGCCCTGCTCGGCCTGGGCGTGTGCGAGTACTTCACGGGCAGGCGCACCGCGTCGCAGGAGGTCCTGCGTGAGGGCCTGCGGATCGCGCGGACGACGGGTCACGACTACCTGGTGACCGGGTTCCTCAGCCAGCTCGCCGTCGTGCTCACCGCGCAGGACCGGCCGGTGGAGGCGGTCGCGGCGGCGCAGGAGGCCGTCGAGCTCGCGCAGCGCCGCGGGTGGGGCGCGACCCCGCAGATGGCCGTCACCTGGCACGCACTGGGCTGGGCGCACTTCCTGTGGAACCGTCTCGACGAGGCCGACCTCTACCTCGATCGCGCGGAGCTGGCCACGCAGAGCGGCGACGCCACCCTTCTCGCGTCGATCCACATGGTCCAGGGCCTCGTGCAGTCGTTGCGGCGCAACCCCGACGCCGCGCTCGCGCTGCTCGCGGCCGCGGAGGGCAACCTCGGTGACGTCATCGACCGTTTCGTCTTCCGCTCCTACATCCAGGCCGAGGTCGTCCGGCTGCTCGTGGCGACGGGACGGCTCGACGAGGCGGACCGCCGGCTCGCCCGGCACCGCGGCGGGCACCGGTCGGTGAGCCTCGTCGTCGCGGAGGCCGAGCTGGCCCACGCCCGCGGCGACGCCGCCGCCGCGCTGGCCGTCGTGGAGTCGGCGCCCGGCGGCACGGGGAGCGGGTTCCTCGACCAGCACCTGCAGGCCCGCGTCCTGGCGGCGGTGCTCACCGCCGAGCTGGGCCGGGCCGACGATGCCGACCGCATCCTCGAGGAGGCGCTCGACCTCGCGGCGCCCGGGAACTACCGGCAGCCGTTCCTGCAGTTCGGGGCCGCGGCGCGGCGGCTGCTCGACGACCACCGCGGCTGCCGGGCGCATCGCGGGTTCGTCGAGGAGCTGCTCGGGCCCGAGGCGGCCGACCCCGCCCGGCAGCCTGCCGCGGGCGTCGAGCTGTTGTCGGACCGCGAGGCGGAGGTCCTCGGCCACCTCGCGGGGATGCTGACGGCGGCCGAGATCGGCGCGGAGATGTTCGTGTCGGTCAACACCGTGAAGACCCACCTGAAGAGCGTGTACCGCAAGCTCGGTGTGAGCAGCCGCAGGCAGGCGGTCGCGCGCGGGGTGGAGCTGGGCATCGTCCGGGGCGGACCCGGCCGGGCGTGACGGCCCGGCCGGCCGGGCTCAGCCCAGGACGGCGGCGTCGACGTCCTCCCAGGCCACACCCCGGGTCATCGCCGCCTTGGCCCGCACGAACGCGGCCGACGAGTTCTTCGCGAGCACCCCGGTGAGGCGCAGGCCGTCGCCGTAGCCGACGACGAAGTCGTCGGCCTCCAGCGCCCCGCACAGCACGCGGACGTCGGGAGCGCTCGCGTCGCCCGCGAACTGGAAGTGGTGGCCGTACTGGTGCGTCCAGAAGTAGTGCGCCGTGGAGAACGGGGCCGGCGCACGGCCGGCGATCCTGCCCGCGACGTGCTTGGCCTGCTCCACGGCGACCATCCATTGCTGCCCGCGGGCCGACCTGCCGGTGGCGGGGTCGGTCCAGCGGGCGACGTCGCCCGCGGCGTGCACGTTCGCGGGGCCGGCGCAGAGCTGGTCGTCGCAGACCAGCCCGTCGTCGACGCGCAGGCCCGACCCGGCCAGCCACTCCACGTTGGGGACGACGCCCAGCCCGGCGACGAGCAGGTCGCACGGGAGCACGGTGCCGTCGGTCAGCCGCACCCCCTCGACCCGCCCGTCGCCGAGCACCTCGGCGATGCCGGCTCCGCACCGCAGGTCGGTGCCGTTGTCGCGGTGCATCGACACGAACGCCGCGGCGACCCGGGGACCCACGGCCCGCACCAGCGGCGTGGGCTGCACCTCGACGACGGTGACGTCGAGCCCGAGGGCCCGGGCGCTGGAGGCGACCTCGGCCCCGACGAACCCGGCACCGGCGACGACGACGGTCGGGCACCGTTCGAGCTCGGCCCGGACCGCGGCCGCGTCGTCGAGGGAGCGCAGTACGAAGACGCCCTCGGGCGGGGTGTGCCACGGGACCGGACGGGGCCGTGCGCCCGTGCAGACGACGAGCTCGTCGTAGGGCACGGGGCCGTCGGCGGTCTCGACGACGCAGCCGACGGGGTCGAGGCCGAGGACCGCACAGCCGGTGCGCAGCTCGACGCCCAGGTCGGCGAAGGCCTGCTCGTCCTTGAACGTCACGTCCTGCGGCAGTGACTTGCCGGTGAGGACCTCCTTGGACAGCGGCGGGCGGTCGTAGGGCAGGTGCGGCTCGTCGCCGACGACGACGACCGTCCCGTCGAAGCCCCGCCGCCTGAGGAACTCCGTGACCCGCACCGCGGCCAGCCCTGCGCCGGCGACGACCACCCGCCGTGTCCCCATGCCCGCGCCGCCCTCAGCCGTCGACCGCGATGGCGTCGACGGGGCAGCACGCCGCCGCGTCGTGCACGCTGTCGAGGTCGTCGCCGGACACGCTGTCGTGCAGGACGACCAGCCGCGCGTCGGGCCCCATTCCGAACACGTTGCCGGCGATGGTGGTGCACATCCCGGAATGGATGCACCGGTCCCAGTCGATCGTCACGTCCGCCATGTCTGCGTCCTCCAGGTGTCGTTGCGGTGCAGGCTCAGCCGAGCTTCTCGGCGAGCTCGAACAGCCAGCGGCGGTACTCGATGGAGTACTTGTCGACGCCCTTGAGGTGCATCTCCTCGGACAGGTCCTCCGGCAGCTCCTCCGGCCGCTGCGACTCGACGACGGGGCGGTCCTGCTCGTAGATGAAGTGGACGAACCCGCCCAGCTCCTCGTCGGCCTTCGCCGGGTCGCCGAAGTCGCGTCCGGCGATGGTGAAGTTGCGGATGCTGCGCGGGCCCAGTGGTGTGGGGTGGAACAGCAGGTTGTACTTGTTGCCGTCGGAGAAGACGATGTTGAGCATGCAGGTCAGCGGCATGAAGACCCGCCAGTCGATCGAGAAGTAGACGTAGGGGTCCTCGGGGAGGTCCTTGCCGCCCCAGGCCGCGGAGTCGACGGGCACCCGTACCAGCGTCTTCTTGTCCTGCAGGTTCTCCAGCCGGTTCTCGTCGCGCCACACGTCGTGGCCCGGGACCGCCGGCTGGGTGGCGTCGCCCAGGTAGCCGTCGTGCAGGATCGCGAAGTGGGAGTAGTCGGTGTAGTTCTCGACCCGGCGCGGCGCGCTGCAGTCCCAGTCGGTCAGCGGCCGGCACGCGATGTGGTGCAGGCCGGGGTCGTCGAACTGCGGGTACTCCGGCAGGGGGTAGTACGGCTCGTCGACGAGGCAGGCCCAGATGAGCCCGTACCGCTCGGCCGACCGGTACTTGCGCACGCTCGCCCGCAGGTGGCCGGCGAGGTCGGGGCGCTGCGGGGCGAGGGTGCAGTGGCCGCCGCTGTCGTACTGCCAACCGTGGTAGGGGCACTGCAGCTCGCGCCCGCCGATCACCGTGCCGATCGACAACGCGGACCCGCGGTGGGCGCACAGGTCGTCGAACACGCAGACCTCGCCGTCCAACCGGACGACGGCGAGCTGCTGCCCCAGCAGCGTCGCCCGGATCGGGGTGTCGCCGAGGTCCTCGGCGTAGGCGATGGGGTGCCAGAAATGGCGCAGGGAGCGGTAGATCCGCGCCTCGCCCTCGGCGTTGAACTCGTTGACCCGTGAGGTGGGGGACGTCTCGTCGGGGAGGTCGGTGAGCGTCATGGTGGGAGGTCCCATTCTCGTCGAGGAGGGCGGGGCGTCGTGTCCGGTTCCGCCTTCGAAGTGTCGGGCGTCACGGTGATCGAGTCGACACACGTGGAGGGTGATCCGGCGGCCCGATCCCCCTCACCCGGAACGGGTGACCCCGAAGCCCTGGAGCCGTTGCGCGCGAATGGGTCCGGGCATGCCGATGCGGGCCGCGGCGACTGCTCGGCCGCGGCCCGCTGGGGTGGGATCTGCCCGCTACGCCCTGCCGGCGGGCACCCGGCGGTCGCCGTAGGACGGCTGGATGTCGGTCATCATCGCGACGAGCTCCTCGACGACCGCGTCGAGGAACGCGCGCCCGCTCTCGGCCGACGCGACGTGCGGGTCGCCGAAGATCGAGGTGTCGTTGGTCGAGGGGCTGGGCCGCGTCGTGTAGGTCCGCGACGGTGTCACGGGAGCGACGAGGTCCCAGCCGACCAGGGGCGTCGTCACCCCCTCGATCGCCGCCATGTCGACGAGCTCGGGCCGGACCGCGAGCTGGAACGAGGTCTCGAACTCGCAGCCGTGTCCCATGCCGCCGACCTCCGACCGGCGCAGCGCGTGGATCCGGGCGGCCGCGGGCTCCCAGTAGCTCACCGCCGTGACGGTCGGGGCGTAGGTGGTGTCGAGGTCGTCGATCAGCCGTCGGGCGACCGCGTCGTTGGCGGTGCCGTTGGGCCGGTTGCCGTTGAGGATCAGCAGCTTCCGGAACCCCTGCTTGATCAGCGCGGTCCCGATCTCGTAGACCAGCTCCTGGTAGAGCGGCACCGACAGCGAGACGGTGCCGCTGAACGACTCGAACGTCTTGGAGATCCCGTACGGCAGCGGCGGGGCGACGACCGCGTCGAGCCGTTGCGCCACCAGCGTCGCGACGTGCTCGGCCTGGTGGGTGTCGGCGTCGTTGGGCATGTGCGCGCCGTGCGCCTCGGTGGCACCGGTGGGCAGGATGACCAGCGCCTCGCGGTCGATGGCCTCCTGGACCTGCCGCCAGCTCATGTGGGCGATCTTCATCGGGACTCTCCTCCCGCGGCGGTCGCGACCGCCGCGTCGACGACGGGCGGCCGCCGGCGGCCGTGCCCGGTGGACGTCTCGAACATGTGGCCGACCTCGAGGACCCGGCGGTCCGCGCCGGGCCGGCCGACGATCTGCATGCCGACGGGCAGCCCGTCGGCGGTGAAGCCGGCCGGGACCGACAGGGCGGGGCAGCCGGACGCGCTGATCCAGTAGGCGAGCCGCATCCAGTCGAGGTAGCCGGTGGCGTCGCCGCCCGCGGGCAGGTCCGGGTACTCCAGGCGGGCGTCGAACGGCGGGACGGGGCTGACCGCCGCGACGAGCACGTCGTAGCGGTCGAAGAACGCGTGCATCCGCTCCCACAGCACGCCGCGGGTGCGCTCGGCGCGGGCGACGTCGTCGGCGCGCAGCGCGCGACCGGCCTCGATGTTCGCGGCCAGGCTCGGCTTGACCAGGTCCCGGTGCGCGTCGAGGAGCTCGCCGTAGGCCAGCTGGAACTGCCACGCGCGCAGGGTCCGGAACACGTCGTCGGCACCGGTGAGGTCGGGGTGGTCCTCGACGACCGTGCAGCCGAGGCCTTCGAGGACCTCCACCTGGGGCGCGAGCACCGCCGCCACCGCCGGGTCGAGCGCGGTCGCGCCGCCGAGGTCGGGCGCCCAGGCCACCCGCGCGCCGCGCAGGTCGACCTCGAGCGGGCCGTCGAGGGTGCGAGGGTCGTCGCCGAGGCTGATCGGGCACCGCGGGTCGGGTCCGGCGATCACCGACGCCAGCAGCGCGAGGTCGTCGACCGAGCGGGCCATCGGGCCGGGGACGGTCAGGCTCGACCACGGCAGCACCGACGGGTACTGCGGCACCCGCCCCGCCGAGGGCCGCAGCCCCACCACGTTGCAGAACGACGCGGGGTTGCGCAGCGAGCCGCCCATGTCGTTGCCGTCGGCGATCGGGTGCATGCCGCAGGCGAGCGCCGCGGCCGCCCCGCCGCTGCTCCCGCCCGCCGACCGGTCGAGCGCGTAGGGGTTGCGCGTGAGGCCGAAGACCTCGTTGAAGGTGTGCGACCCGGCTGCGAACTCGGGGACGTTGGTCTTGCCGATCGTGATCGCCCCGGCCGCCCGGATGCGGGCGACGACGAGCTCGTCGTCGCCGGGGACGTGGTCGGCGAAGATGCGGGAGCCGTAGGTCGTCCGGATGCCCGCGGTGCGGTGGGTGTCCTTGTGCGCCACCGGCAGCCCGTGCAGGGGTCCGAGTGGGCGGCCGGCGCGGCGGGCGGCGTCGGCCGCGGCCGCCTCCGCCAGTGCCCGCTCCGGGACGAGCGTCACGATCGCGTTGACCGCCGGGTTCACGGCCTCGATCCGATCGAGGTGCGCCCGGACGAGCTGCACCGCGGAGACCTCCCCGGTCCGCACGAGATCGACCATCGTCCGCGCCGGGAGGAAGCACAGGTCGTCGGTGGTCACTGTGGCGACCCGGTCACGGCGACAACATGTGACATACGCCCTCTCCTGTCCGCTGAGCGGATATGTCATCCTTCTTGCGGACAGTGAAGCAGGTGGCGCCGCCGACCGTCAACGTCGTGGGAGCGCGCGGCCACCGCCGGACCGAGGAGACGATCAGCGATGACCACAGCGCGTCCCGGCACGTCCGGCCCCACGGATCCCGCGCACGTCCGGAGGCTCGGATGAGGGCCGGCGCGGCGTCCCTCATCGCGGCGGTGCTCGACGCCGGCAGCTTCGTCACCTGGGACGCTCCCCCGCCCCCGGTGGCCGACGACGGCTACCGGGCCGCGCTCGACGCCGCGGCCCGGCGCAGCGGTGCCGACGAGTCGATAGTCACCGGCGAGGGCCGGATCGCCGGTCGCCCCGTCGCCGTCGTCTGCAGCGAGTACGAGTTCCTCGGCGGCTCGATCGGGGCGACGGCCGCGAACCGCATCGTCGCCGCGGTCGAACGGGCCACCGCGGCGCGGCTCCCGCTGCTGGCCTCCGCCGCGTCGGGCGGCACCCGGATGCAGGAGGGGACGCCCGCGTTCGTGCGGATGGCGCCCATCGTCGCCGCGGTCGCCGCGCACAAGGCCGCCGGCCTGCCCTACCTCGTCCACCTGCGGCACCCGACGACCGGGGGCGTGCTCGCCTCGTGGGGCTCGCTCGGCCACGTCACCGTCGCCGAGCCCGGCGCGCTCATCGGGTTCCTCGGCCCGTCGGTCTTCGAGGCGCTGCACGGCCGGCCGTTCCCGCCCGACGTCCAGACCGCCGAGGCGCTGCACGAGCACGGCCTCGTCGACGCGGTGCTGCCGACGTCGCTGCTGCGCGGGATCGCCGCGCGGGCCCTCGCCCTCCTCGCGCCGGAACCGGAACCCGACGCCACGGTGGTGCCGCCGCGCGCCGCGCCCGGCCCGGTGGCCGGGCGGCCCGCCTGGGAGTCGGTCCGCCGGACGCGGCGCCCCGACCGGCCCGGCCTGCACGCCGTCCTGCGCCACGCCGCCGACGCGCTGCCGCTCAGCGGGACCGGGGCCGGCGAGCGCGGCGAGGCGCTGGTCCTCGCGCTGGTCCGGTTCGGCGGCACCGCCTGCGTGCTCGCGGGCCACGACCGGACCGCGTCCCGGCCGCCGGCGCCCGCCGACCTGCGCACCGCGCGCCGCGGGATGCGCCTGGCCGCGGAGCTCGGGCTGCCGTTCGTCACCGTCATCGACACGACCGGCGCCGAGCTCAGCCCCGCCGCGGAGTGGGGTGGCCTCGCAGGCGAGATCGCCCGCTGCCTCTCCGACCTGCAGGAACTGCCCGCACCCACGCTGTCCGTGCTGCTCGGCCAAGGGACGGGGGGCGCCGCGATCGCGCTGCTCCCCGCCGATCGCGTCGTCGCCGCCCGGCACGCCTGGCTCGGCCCGCTGCCGCCCGAGGGTGCCGCGACGATCCGGTACGGCGACCCGGGCCGCGCACCCGAGATCACCGAGGCCCAGCACGTGCGGGCGGTCGACCTGGTCCGCGCGGGCGTCGTCGACCGCGTCCTCGACGAGATCCCCGACGCGGCCGACGAGCCCGACGCCTTCGCCCGCCGCGTCGCCGGCGTGATCGCCGAGGAGCTGCGGCACCTGCGCCACGGCGACGCCGCTGCGCGCCGCGCCGGGCGGGTGGCCAGGGGACACCGGCTCGCGGAGCTGCCCCCGGCCTGAGCCGGGACGTGCCCGACCGGGCCGGCTCTCAGCCGGCCCGGTCGGACAGCGTCGCGACGTGGTCGTCGAGGGTGCGGGCAGGGCGGCCGAGCAGCGCCTCCAGGACGAACGCCGGCCCGGTGAAGCCGAACTCGCGGTAGTAGCCGGACATGAGCGTCAGGCACCGCTCGGCGTAGCCCGGGTCCGCCGTCGCGGCGGGCGGGACGTCGACGGCGCGCACCGCCCGTCCGAGCCGGTGCGCCAGTCCGGCAGCGATGTCGCCGGCGTCGAGGGCCTGCGGCCCGCACAGCTCGAACGTGCCGCCGTCGAGCCCGTCGGTGGTGAGCAGGACGGTCGCCGCCTCGGCGACGTCGCGGAGATCCACATAGGACAGCCGGCTGCTGAGCCCCCACGGGCTGGCGTACCGGCCCGTCCCGCGGACCGCGCCGACCTGCCGGTCGACGTTGTCGAGGTAGGCGCAGGGCTGCAGCGTGCGGTGGTCGATGCCGAGGGTGTCGAGGTACTCCTCCACCCGCAGCTTCTGCCGGTGGTGGGGCATCCGCTCGAGCTGGGGCCGCAGCACCGAGTGGTAGACGAGCCGGTGCACGCCGGCGTCCCGGGCCTGCCGGGCGAGCGCGGTCGCCCCGGCGTACTCGGCGGCGTCGAAGTTCGGCCAGATCAGGTGGACGGCGGTGCAGCCGCGCAGGGCGGCGGCCGTCGCGGCGGCGTCGCGCAACGAGCCGACGACGACCTGCGCGCCGAGCGCGGACAGCTCCGCCGCCGCCCGCGGGCCGTGCACGAACGCCCGGACGGCGAGCCCGCGGCGGCGCAGCGCCGCGGTCACCGCCAGCCCGGTCATCCCCCCGGCGGCGGTCACCAGGATCATCGGCCCGTCACACCCGGGCCTCGCGCAGCAGGTCGTGGATCGCGCTCGGGCTCAACGGGACGTGCCGCACGGGTGGCGTGCCCAGCGGGCTCAGCGCGTCCTCGACCGCCGACGCGATCACCTGGCCGACCGGGATCGTCCCCGCCTCGCCGACGCCCTTGACCCCCAGCGGGTTCAACGGCGACGGCGTCTCCATGTGGATCATCTCGATGTGCGGGACCTCGGTGGCGTAGGGCACCAGGAAGTCCATGAAGCTGGCGTTGCGCAGCACCCCGTTCTCGTCGTACTCCAGCTTCTCGTAGAACGCGCCGCCCATCCCCTGCGCGACCCCGCCCGCGACCTGGCCCTCGACGATCATCGGGTTGATCATGTTGCCGCAGTCGTGCACGCACACGTACCGCTTGACGTCGATGTCGCACGTCACCGGGTCGACCTCGACGAGCGCGGCGTGCACGCCGTAGGCCCAGGTCGCGTGCGGCGGCGAGTAGTACTCGGAGACCTCGATGCCCGGGCGTTCGCCCTCGGGCAGCGGGGTGCCGGTGTTGCGCCGGGTCGGCGCGAACTGCGTGGCCGTCTGCGCGGCCTTGTTGAACGCGTAGCGCAGCGGGTTGCTCATGGTCGCGACCTCGGCGAGCGTGACACCGCGCGAGGACGTCCCGCGGACGAACGCGCGGCCGTCGGCCAGCTCGATGTCGTCGGGGTCGGCCTCCAGCATGTTGGCGGCGGCCTGCGCGATCCGGGTCCGCGCGCTCACGGCCGCGACGTGCACGGCGTTGCCGCTCACGACGGCCGCCCGGCTGGCGAACGTCGCGACACCCCAGTCGAAGACGCCCGTGTCGCCCTCGACGACGATCACGTCCTCGGGCTTCACCCCGATCTGGTCGGCGACGATCTGCGCCCACGCGGTCTCGTGGCCCTGTCCCTGCGCGGTGAGCCCGGTGTTGACGTAGGCCTTGCCGGTGATCGGGTGCAGCCGGATCTTCGCGCCCTCGTACGGTCCGAGACCGGTCCCCTCGACGTAGAACGACAGGCCCAGGCCGAGCATCCGCCCCTCGGCGCGGGCCTGCTCCTGCTCGGCGCGGATAGCGTCGAGGTCGAGGGCCTCCTCCAGCGCGGCCAGCGCGTCGTCGTAGCGCCCGCTGTCGAGGGTGACGGGCAGGCCGTCGGCGAACAGCAGGTCGGCGCGGGTGTAGGGGAACTCGTCGGGCGAGATGAAGTTGCGCCGCCGGATCTCGAACCGGTCGATGCCGAGCTCGGCCGCCAGCTGGTCCATCGCGCGTTCCATGGCGAAGTTCGCCTGTGGACGCCCGCACCCGCGGTAGGGCGTCACCGGGACCGTCGGGGTGTAGACGCAGTCGAACGTCACGTGGATCGCCGGAATGCGGTACGGACCGGCGATCTGGGTGGACGCCACCTGGGCGACGGCGATCCCGTACGGGATGAACGAGCCCGTGTCGTGCAGGAACGTGTCGCGCAGGCCCAGCACGACGCCGTCGCTGGTCGCGGCGAGCTCGATGTCGTGGATCTGGGTCCGCTCGTGGGTCATGTGGACGAAGTTCTCGGCGCGGTCCTCGACCCACTTCACCGGTCGCCGCAGGTCCATGGACGCGAACGGCACGACGATCTCGTTGCTGTACGGGAAGAGGATCTTGGGGCCGAACCCGCCGCCGACGTCGGGGGCGATGACCCGCACCTTGTCCTCGTCGAGGTCGAACAGGCTCGACAGGGCGCCGCGCAGGCCGATCGGGGCCTGCGTGCCGTCCCACACAGTGAGCTCACCGGAGACCGCGTCCCAGCGCGCCGCCGTGCTCAGGCACTCCATCGGCGCCGCGGTGCTGCGGTCGACGCGCACCTGGATGCGGGTGACGTGGTCGGCGGCCGCGAACGCGGCGTCGGGGTCGCCGCTGACCTGCACGAGGTGCGCCGCGATGTTGTTCGGGACGTCCTCGTGCACCAGCGGTGCGCCGTCGAGCGCGGCCTTGGCGGGGTCGACCTCGACCGGCAGGATGTCGTAGTCGATCTCGATCAGCCGCGCGGCGTCCTCGGCGATGTAGCGGTCGTCGGCGACGACGAACGCGATCGCCTGGCCGACGTGGTAGACGTCCTCGTGCGCGAGCGGGTACTGGGTGCGCGGGTGGCCGATGCACGGGTGCGGGATCAACAGCGGCATCGTGACGTCGAGCTCGCCGAGGTCGGCGTGGGTGTAGACGCGGTGCACGCCGGGCAGGGCCTGCGCGGCGGTGGTGTCGAGGTGGGTGATGCGGCCGCGGGCCACGGCACTGCGTGCGAAGGCGCCGTGCAGGACGCCGTCGAGGGGCAGGTCGTCGACGAACCGGCCGCGGCCGGTGAGCAGGCGCGCGTCCTCGTTGCGCTGGACGCGGGCGCCGAACTGGCGGGTGGCCATCTGCTATCCCCTCGACGCGATCTCGGCGGCGGCCTGGCGGGTGGCGGCCACGATGCCCATGTAGCCCGTGCAGCGGCACAGGTTGCCGGCGAGCTGGGCCCGCAGGCCGTCGTCGGTCTCGGCCGGCTCCTCGTTCTCGACGAGGTGGGTCACGGCCATCAGGAAGCCGGGCGTGCAGAAGCCGCACTGCAGGCCGTGGCACTCGCGGAACGCGCGCTGCACCGGGTGCAGGGTGCCGTCGGGCTCGGCGAGGCCCTCGACCGTGCGGACCTCCATGCCGTCGACCTGCACGGCCATCGTGAGGCACGAGCGTGCCGGCACCCCGTCGAGGTGGACGGTGCACGCGCCGCACACGCCGTGCTCGCAACCGACGTGGGTGCCGGTCAGGCCGAGGTCGCCACGCAGGAAGTCCGACAGCAGCAGCCGCGGCGACACCGCGGCCTCGACCTTCTCCCCGTTGACCGTCAGCGTGATCGCGATCCGGTCGTCGGGGCCGTAGCGGGTGTCGCCGTCGACCGGCTCGGCGTCGAGGTGGTCGTTGCTCATCGGGGTCCTCCCGTCCGCGCGGCCGCCCGTGTCAGGACGTCGGTCACCAGCCCGCCGAGCAGGTGGCGCCGGTACTCGGCGCTGGCCGCGGTGTCGTCGGCCGTGGTCACGGCCTCGCGGGCGAGCTCGCCGGCCGCCCGGAACGCCTCCGCGCCGGGTTCGAGCCCGCGCAGCGACTCCTCGGCCGCCCGCAGCCGCACCGGGGTGGTGGCCACGCCGCACGCGGCGAGCCGGGCCCGCTCGATGCGGCCGTCGTCGTCGAGCAGCAGTGTGGCGCCGGCACCGGCGACGGCGAAGTCGCCGTGCCGGCGGGCGAACTCGCGGAACGCCCAGCCCTCTCCCCGCGCCAGCGCCGGGAAGGCGACCTCGACCAGGAGCTCATCGGGCTCGAGCGCGGTGGTGAAGACGAACTCGAAGAACCCGGCAGCGGGCACGGTCCGCTCGCCCGCCGTGGAGCGGGCGGTGAGCTCGCCGTCGAGCAGCACCAGCAGGCACGGCAGCTCCGACGCCGGGTCGGCGTGCGCGACGCTCCCGCCGACCGTCCCGCGGTTGCGGATCACCGGGTGGGCGATGTTCTCCATCGTCTCGCGGATCAGCGGGTTGAGGGCATGCACCGCGTCGTCGAGCTCGAGCGCCCGCTGCCGGGTCATCGCGCCGACGCGGATCATCCGGTCGCGGGTGTCGATCGTCGCCAGCTCGGTGACACGTCGCAGGTCGATGACCACGTCGGGGTTCGCGAGGCGGAAGTTCAGGGTGGGGACGAGGCTCTGCCCGCCGGCGAGGACGACCGAGTCCTCGCACTCCGCCCGCACCCGCAGCGCGCCCGCCAGCGTGTCCGGCGCGACGTACTCGTAGCAGGGTGGCTTCATCGCCGACCTCTTTCCAGTGTCGTACCGCCCGTCCGGGACACAGCCGCCCGGCCGCGGCGCGTCGCGGGGGTCACAGCGCGAGCTTCGAGGCGAACTGTGGATACCTGATCGGGTGCTGGGCCAGCATCGCGTCCTTGTTCTCGGCCGTCATGATGTCCTGGAACACGGTGTTCTGGAACTGCGGCGAGCCGCCCTCGAGGGCCGTCCGCACGAGTCTCGCGGCGATGAGCCCGGTCTCGGCCGCCGAGTAGAAGCGGGACGCGCGCAGGAATGGCGTGCCCAGCCACGTGAGCATCTCCTCGTCGGCGTCGCTGGTCACGTGGGTGATGTCGGTGACGTTGTTCTGCTTCAGGTAGGCCGCGATGCCGTCGCTCATCGCGGACGCGTAGGAGACGACGATCTTCGCGTCGGGGTGGGCCTGCAGCCCGCGCTCGACGACACCCACGGCGGTGTTGCGGTCGAACATGCCCTGCTCGCGCACCACGACTTCGAACCCGCTGCCCGAGAGCGCGCCGTCGAGCCCCTCGTCGAGGCGCTCGGAGAAACCCTGACCGACGACGCCCTGTACGACGATGATCTTTCCCGGCTTCGCGTTGGCCTTGAGCCACTCCCCGACCAGCGTGCCGCCCTTGA
The DNA here is from genome assembly GCF_050250275.1 of Pseudonocardia sp. Classification (GTDB taxonomy): domain Bacteria; phylum Actinomycetota; class Actinomycetes; order Mycobacteriales; family Pseudonocardiaceae; genus Pseudonocardia. The sequence goes on along the minus strand of NZ_JBFWOY010000018.1, from coordinate 93,898 downwards.
CCGAGTCGAGGTAGGCGACGCCGCTGACGTAGGGGTCGAGCGGGCCCGGGCCCGCCCACAGCGCCATGCCGACCGGGACGTCGGAGCTCTTCGCCTCGCGGACGCCGTTGAGGGTGGTCTCGATCGTGTTCGGGAGGATGACGACGCCCGCGGCCCCCTGCGAGAGCAGGCTCTCGATGTTGCGCAGCTCGGTGGGCCCGTCGAAGTTCGCCTGCACGACCTTGATCTGGTAGTTGCCGCCGTCGAGGCCCATCGCGACGCCCTCGGCGACGTACTTCGTGTAGTCGACGATGCCGTTGAGCGACAGGCCGATCGTCGTGGCGGCGCCGCCGGAGCCGGAACCGGTCGCGGCACCGGCACCGGCGCCGCCGCCGGAACCGCACGCGGCGGTCGCGAGTGCGATGCCGCCGAGGGCACCGAGGCCGCCGAGCAGCGAGCGGCGGGAGAGCAGAACGGGGTCCTTGGCCATGATGGTCTCCTTCGGGGGAGGGCGGGCTGCGGACGTGCGGGAGGTCAGCCGGTCCGGCGGGCGGCCCGGATGCGACGGATCTCCGACGTCGCCGTGACCGCGACGGCGCCGATGAGGATCGCGCCGAGCACCAGCTGGTTGTAGGTGTCGGGAACGTCGAGGAACGACAGGGAGTCGGTGACCATCGCGACGACGAGCACACCGAGCACACCGCCGACGATGCTGCCGCGCCCACCGGCGAGCGATGCGCCGCCGAGCACCGCGGCGGCGACGACGGTGAGCTCGAGGCCGACGCCGCCGCGCGGGTCGCCCGCGCCGACGCGGCCGGCGAACATGACGCCGGCGAGCCCGGCGAGCATCCCGTTGATCGAGTAGAGGGCCATCTTGATCCGGGCCGTCGGCACGCCGGCGAGGAACGCGGCCTCCTCGTTGGCGCCGACGGCGTAGACGTTGCGGCCGAACCGCGTGAAGTGCAGCAGCAGTGCGCCGAGCACGATCACGAGTGCCCACACGATCACCGCCACGCGCACGCCGAGCACCTCGGCGCGTACCCAGGTCATCCCGCTCGGCATCGGGATGGGGGTGCTGGCCGCGAGCGTGAGCGCCAGGGACGCGAAGACCGCGAGCCCGCCGAGGGTGAGGATGAACGGTGGGACCTTGAGGTAGGCGACGATCAGCCCCCAGCAGAGCCCGATGAGCGCGCCGGCGACGAGGCAGACGAGCACCACGACGACCGGCGGCAGGCCGTGGAGCACGAAGCTCGCCGTCACGACCCCGCCGAGGGAGACGAGGCTGCCGACGGACAGGTCGAGCTGCCCGCCGACCAGCAGGAGCGTCTGCCCGACGACGAGGACCCCGAGCACGGCGTTGGCCGCGAGGAGGCGGCCGACGTTGGCGCCGCTGAGGAACGCGGGGTTGTACACGGTCGTCACGACGCCGAGCGCGACGACGATCAGGACCAGCGGTGCGTAGACCCGCAGGTGGTCGCGCATCAGCGGGGAGAGGCCGCGGCGCTGCTGCGGCGGGGTGGCCGCGGCGACCTCCGGCGGCACGTCGGTGGTGGTCATGGTCAGCTCCTGGCTCCGAGGGCGAACAGTGCCTGTTCGGTCGCGTCGGCGCCGGGGATCTCGCCCGCCACGACACCGTCCCGCATGACGATCACCCGGTCGGCGACGCAGCGGATCTCCTGGTACTCGGTGGACAGCACGACGACCGCGGCTCCGGCACGGGTGAGCGCACGCAGCTGCCGGTAGATCTCCGCCTTGCTGGGGATGTCGATCCCGACGGTCGGTTCGTCGAGCACCAGGACGCGGGCGTCGACGCGCAGCCAGCGGTCGATGAGCACCTTCTGCTGGTTGCCGCCGCTGAGCCCGCGCACGGGTAGCCGGACATCGGTGGCCTTGAGGTTCAGGGCGCGGCCGCCGCGGCGGCACCGGTCCCCCGCCCTGACGGCCGAGTACCAGCTCATCGGGTGGGCCGCGTCCCCGGCGAGCTCGCTGTTCTCGTGGATCGGGCGGTCGAGCAGCAGGCCGTCGCGCTTGCGGTCGGCGGGGATCAGCGCGACACCGCGCATCGCGGCCCGTCGCCGGGTCGAACCGGGTCGCCCCATCAGTTCGACGGACCCGGCGGTCGGTCGTGCGGCACCGCTGAGGATCCGCCCGAGCTCGGCCGCCCCGGAACCGACCGGACCGTTGATCACCACCGTCTCGCCGAACCGGACGTCGAGATCGACGCCCTTGAGCCGGCGACCGAAGTGCACGTCGCGCAGGCGGGCGGCGACCTCGCCGGTGCCGGTGGCACCGCCGTGGATGTCCTCGCGGCGCAAGGAGACCTCGGACCCGAACATCTGCGCGACGAGACCCTCGGTCGAGATGTCCGCGACGAGACCGCCCCCGACCCGGCGGCCGTCGCGCAGCACGGTGTAGTCGTCGGCGAGCGCGATGACCTCGGAGAGGTGGTGGCTGATGTACACGACGCCGACGCCGTGCTCGCGGACCCGGCGGACCACCTCGAACAGCTGCTCGATCTCGTCCGGGTGCAGCGAGGCGGTGGGTTCGTCCATGATCAGGCAGCGGGCGTCGAAGGTGACCGCGCGGGCGAGCTCGAGCAGCTGGCGCTGGGCGACGGAGAGCGTCGCGACGGGCGCGCGCACGTCGAGCTCGACACCGACCCGCTGCAGCCGACGCCGCGCCTCACGCTCCACGAGCCACTGGCCGGACAGCCCGAACCGGTTGCGCGGCGCCTCGCCCAGCACGACGTTGTCGGCGACCGAGCGGGTCAGCGCGACCTGCCGCTCCTGGTGCAGGACGCGGATGTGCAGGTCGCGGGCATCGCGCGGGGTCAGGTGCACCGCCCGGCCGTCGACGCGGACCTCCCCGGAGTCGGGCTGGAGCACCCCGGACGCGATCTTGATGAGGGTGGACTTGCCTGCGCCGTTCTCACCGACGAGGGCGTGCACCCGTCCCGGCTGGAACGTGACGGACACGTCGGTCAGAGCCCGTGCCCCCGGGAACGACCTACTGACGTTCTGGAGCTCGATCATGACACCTCGTATTCGGTGAGCGGATACCATAACCGCTCAACGGTCAGCGGTGAGTGTCTTGGGCCACGTGGGCCCTGTCAAGAGCGATGCGGGGTCACCCGCACAGGTGACCGACGGGTGCTGCGCGAACGCGTGCCACGGCCGCCGTCCACGCCGGAGCTGCGGAGCGCGCGACCGCCAGGGCGGCCTCGTGGCGAGGCCGCGGCCGGGTCAGGAGGTGCGTCCGCCGTCGTAGGTGGCCCAGTGCATCGGCTGCCACCCGGTGCCGAGCGAGATCGTCCGCGCGACGCGCTGCACGCTCTGCAGCGCCGCCGCCTCCGCCGGGCCGTCGTCGAACTCGGTGCGCGCCATCACCAGGCACACGCACGCCACGACCTCGCCGACCGAGTTGTGGACCGGCGCGGACAGTGACCCGGTGAACGACTGCACGTCGCCGACCGTGCGTGCGTAGCCCTGCCGCCGGATCACCTCGAGCTTGGCCCGGATGGACTCCGGGTCGGTGTCGGTCTCCGGCGTCAGCCGGGCGAGCGGGCCGGCCAGGTACTCGTCGATCTCCGCGGGCGGGAGCTCGGCGAGCAGGACCAGCCCCTTGCTGCCGCAGTGCATGGGGAAGTGGTGGCCGTAGGTCGTGCGGGTGATCGTCTCCCCGGACATCGCGTCGCGCGCGTAGAGGGTGACGACGAGGTTCCCGCTGCGCTCGGCGAGCTGGTAGACCCCCGACGGCGTCTCCTCGGCGGCCTCCCGGAACAGCGGGATGGCCAGCTCCAGCAGCGGGTGCCCGACGAGGTACGTCGAGCCCAGCAGCCAGGTGCGGCGCCCCATCCGGAACACGCCCGCGCTGTCGCGTGTGATGAACTCCGCGCTCTCCAGCTGCGCGAGGGTGCGGTGCAGCGTCGCCCACGACATCTGCAGCGCCTCGGCGGCGTCGGTGGCCCGCATCGGGCGCTCGGCGAGCAGCTCCAGCACGCGCAGGGCGCGCATCACGCCCTGCAGCGTCGCCTTGGGGCGCTCCTCGGCCTCGGGCCGAACCCGCCCCGGGGGGCCGTCCACCTCCGACGACACCACTCCACCCCCTCAGTCGCGCACGACGGTACCGGACCCGCACGACCTCGCCCGGTCCGCCGCCCCGACCACCCGGCCACCCGGGCCGGCCCCGTGCGCGGGACCGGCCCGTGCCCGCTCGCCGCACCGCGCGGCCCTCAGCCGCTCGCCGCCGGCGGGTCGACGACCGCCCGCACGTCGTCGGGGTCCCCCCAGCCCTCGGGCCGGACCACGCCGCCACCGGCCTTGACGGCCTCGAAGTAGGCGCCGCGGTCGAACATCGGCACCGCTCCCCGACCGGCCCGCAGCGCGTCGCGCAGCTCCGACGTCGCGACCTCGTCGATCTCGACCTTGCCCTGCACCCGCGTGACGACCACGCCGTACTCCTCGCGGGCCGCCTCCTCGGTGACGAGCCCGACGGCCACGTCGTACCGGACGCGCTCGGGGTCGCGGCGCAGCGGGTCGCCCCAGCCGCCACCACCCGTCGTCCACACCGTCACGAGGTCGTCGGGAGAGATCCGGACGCCGTCGATCATGCCGGGCAGGCTCTCGGTGCTGCCGTCGGCGCGGGCCACCTCGATGCCGTACGGCCAGCCGGCCTTCCCGCCGTTCACGCCGTAGGTCGCGAGCTCGGACCGGTCGGCGTTGGACAGCAACGTCGACGACCGCAACGACCGGATCTTCTTCTGGTAGCCGAACCCGCCGCGGAACTCCCCCGCACCGGCGGAGTCCGACCGCAGCTCCAGGCTCTCCACCAGCACCGGGTAGCGCTGCTCGGAGAACTCCGCGGGCAGGTTGCGCGAGTTCGGCACGATGTGCACGACGTCGCTGCCGTCGGCCCACGGCCGGCCCGGCCCGCCCCCGCCGAGCACCTCGCGGAACAGCGAGAGCCTCCCCTCGGCGTCGCGGCTGTGCAGGCCCCAGATCCGGATCGTCTCGTGGTCGGCAGGCATCTGCCCACCCGTGGCCTTGGCCAGCGCGCCCGCGAAGATGCCGAGGGCGCGGATCAGGATGAAGAACCGCAGGCCCGTCGGCCGCCCGAAGTGCGGGGTGACGAGGGTGCCCTTCGGCGGGAACACCACGTCGATGACGTCGAGGATGCCCTCGTTGATGTCGATCTCGGCGGCGCGCTCGGGCGAGTCGGCCAGGCACCGCAGCACCGGCCCCATCCACTTGCGGACGAACCGGCCCTCGCAGTAGTCGATCGCCCAGTTGATCGGGCCCTCGGCCTCGGGGTCGGTGCCGGTGAAGTCCAGCAGGATCCGGTCCGCGGTCTTGGTCATCGTCAGCCGCATCGCGTAGAGCTTGCGGGTGAACCCGTCGCACTCGACGTAGTCCTCGAAGGTGTAGACGCCGTCGGCGATCTTGGGCAGCAGCTCGTCGCGGACGGTGCGCGCACAGTTCTCGATGATCGCGTCGAACCCGCCCTCGAGCACGTCGACGCCGTAGCGGTCGGCCAGCTCGGTCATCCGCCGCGCCCCGAGCCGGCAGGCGCCGATCTCGGAGTCGATGTCGCCGCGCAGGTGCTCGGGCAGCCGGGAGTTGCGTTCGAGGATGCGGAACGCGGTGTCGTTGAGGACGCCGCGGTCGTAGAGCTTGATCGGCGGGACGACCAGACCCTCGCCCCACTGGTCCTGGACCTGCACCGGCAGGCTGCCCGGGACACAGCCGCCGACATCGTCGTGGTGCCCGAAAACCTGCGCGAAGCCCAGCAGCCGCTCGTCGTCGAGGAAGATCGGCACCGTCGTGCAGAGGTCCGGGACGTGCCCGCACGACCCGGCGCTGTTGTAGGGGTCGTTCCAGAAGAAGACGTCGCCCGGGTGGATGTCGTCGCCGAAGAACTCGAACACCGGCTCGATCAGCGACCCGTAGGAGCGCCCGGTGAGCTTGCGCCCGCGCGCGTCGTAGAGACCGACCCGGTAGTCGTGCTGGTCGCGGATCATCGGCGACCGCGCGGCGCGTTCGACGGCCGCCTCGATCTCCACCTCGGCGGAGCGGATCGTGCCGGTGATGACCTCGAGCTCGATGGGGCCCAGTGCCGTGGTTGCCATGCTCAGCCCTTCGTGAGGATCAGGTTGGCGGCGGGGTCGCAGGTGAGCTGCCACCCCGGTGGGACGACGACGGTCGCGCCGTACTCCTCGACGACGCCCGGCCCGACGACCGTGGCGCCCGGCGCGAGGGTGGAGCGGTCGTGCACGGGGCAGGAGCGCCAGCCCTGGCCCGGCCAGTAGATGTCGCGCACGGCCGGGGCGGGCGGGGCACCCGCCGCCTCGTGACGGGACCGGTGCGGGGGCCGGTGCAGCCTGCCCACGGCCTGCACCCGCAGGTTGACGACCTCGACGTCCTGCGTGCCGTCGTAGGAGAAGCCGTAGATCCGGTGGTGCTCGGCGTGGAACGCCGCGACGGTCGCGTCGAGCGCCTCGCGCCCGGTGAGACCCACGGGAACCGACACCGCCACCTCGTAGCCCTCCCCCACGTACCGGGCGTCGGCGCCGCGGACCACCTCGACGTCGTCGTCCCCGACGCCCTCGTTGCGCAGCTCCGCCGCGCCGGCCTGCTCCAGCTCCCGCCAGATCACGTCGAGGTCGGCCGCCACGCGGGGTTCGAGCGGGCTGACGTAGGTGCGGACGAGGTCGCGCTTGATGTCGGTGACCTGCAGCCCGAAGGCCGACAGGTTGCCCGGGTAGGGCGGCACGAGCACCCGCGTCATCCCGAGGAAGTCCGCGACCTGGGCCGCCAGCAACGGACCCGCACCGCCGAAGGCGACCAGCGTGTACGCCGCCGGGTCGCGACCCTTGCTCGTCGAGACCTGGCGGATCCCGGCGACCTGCCCGGCGGCGGCGACCTCCAGGACACCCGCCGCGGCCTCGTCGGCGTCGAGCCCGAACCGCCGGCCGAACTCCTCGAACGCCGCCCGTGCCGAGTCCCGGTCGAGGACCAGCTCGCCGCCGACGAGGCTCGCGGGGAACCGGTTCAGCACGGTCGCCGCGTCGGTGACGGTCGGCTCGGTGCCGCCGCGTCCGTAGGCGATGGGGCCCGGTACTGCACCGGCGCTGCGCGGTCCCACCTTCAGGCTCTGGTTCGGCCCGACCCACGCCAGCGACCCACCTCCCGTACCGACCGTCGCGATGTCGATCATCGGGATCTTGACCGGGTAGCTCTCGATGATCGACTCGCTGGTCAGCCGGATCGTCAGGTCCTCGATGAGGGCCACGTCGGTCGAGGTGCCGCCGACGTCGAGGGTGATGATGTCGGTGATCCCGGCCGCGCGGGCCGCCTCGATCGCGCCGAGGACGCCGCCCGCGGGCCCCGACAGCAGCATGTTGACCGGCCGCTCGCCCGCCGCCTTCGCGGTCACGACGCCGCCGTTGGACTGCATGATCAGGAACGGACGCGGACCCGCCCGGCGCGTGAGCTCCGCCTCGGCGTTGCCCAGGTAGGTCCGGCAGTACGGCTTCACCATGACGTCGAGCAGCGTCGTCATGGCCCGCTCGTACTCGCGGTACTCGGGGAGCACGACGCTCGACAGCGAGACGAACAGCTCGGGGAACCGCGCCGCGAGCAGCTCACCGATGCGGCGCTCGTGGTCGGGGTTGGCGTAGGAGTGCAGGAGGCAGACCGCCAGCCTGTTCACGCCCTCGGCGACGAGCTCCTCCGCGGCCGCGACGACCGCCTCCTCGTCGAGCTCACGGGCGACGGCGCCGTCGTAGAGGATGCGCTCGGGCACCTCGCGCACCAGGTGCAGGGGGACCAGCCGCGGCGGCTTGACCCAGAAGAACGAGTTGCCGTAGCCGTCGGGGACCGATTGGCGGGCGATCTCGATCAGGTGCCGGAACCCCTGCGTCACCAGCAGTCCGATGCCGTCGAACTCGTGCTCGAGGACGGCGTTCGTGGCGGTCGTGGAGCCGTGGACGAGCAGGCTGACGTCGTCGAACCCGCGCCCCGCGAGGCCCAGGACCTTCTCGACGCCGGTGACGAGCGCCCGGCTGGGGTCCTCCCGATCGCTGGCGGTCTTGACCGCGTACAGGTCGCCACTGGCGGAGTCCACCGCGATGACGTCGGTGAACGTGCCGCCGGTGTCGACGGACACACGCAGGCTTCCCGGCATGGGCCTCTCTCCCTTCGATCGGACCACGCTTGACACGTATCCGTTAGGCGGACACGATATCCGCTGTCCGGGGACAGTAGGACTTCGCCGAACACGGTGTCAATCACCCGCGAACCCGTCCGCCACCCGGTCCCGCCGCAGTCACCGCCCTCCCGACGTCCGGGACAGAGGAGTGCTCCGTGCAGCTCGACCAGCAGTTCACGATCCCGGTCGACGTCGAGACGACGTGGGCCGGCCTGCTCGACATCACCCGCGTCGCCGCGGCGTTCCCCGGCGCGACCCTCCCCGACCACACCGACGACTCCTTCACCGGAACCGTCAAGGTCAAGCTCGGCCCCGTCGGTCTCACCTACCGCGGCACGGCCAGGTTCACCGAGGTCGACGCGACCACGCACCGCATCGCGATCGCCGCGTCGGGGGCCGACCTCAAGGGCAACGGCAACGCCACCGCCGACGTCCACGCCACCCTGACCCCGGGCCCCCACGGCTCCACGGTCTGCGACCTGCGGACCACCCTCGAGATCACCGGCACGGCCGCGCAGTTCGGGCGCGGGCTCGTCGTCGACATCGGGAACAGGGTCCTGTCCCAGTTCGCCCGCAACCTCGAGAAGAGCTTCCTCGAACCTGCACCGCCACCGGCCGCACCCCGGCCCGACGCCGTCCCGGTCCTCGCCGCCGCGCCCGCCGCTCCCGCGGACGCCGACCAGCTCGACGCCCTCGGTCTCCTGTGGGGCAGCCCCCTCGGCCGTCGCGGCCTGCTCGGCACCGCCGCGCTCCTGCTGACCGTCCTCGCGTTCGTCGCGGGCCGGCGCACGGCCGGCACCCGATGAGCCGCGACGACGCCGGCCCCCTCGACGGACTCGTCGTCGTCGACCTCAGCCGCGCGCTCGCCGGCCCGCACGCCGCGATGCTGCTCGGCGACCTCGGCGCGCGCGTGGTCAAGGTCGAGAACCCCGATGGTGGGGACGACTCCCGCGGCTGGGGCCCCCCGTTCGTCGGCGACGGCGAGTCCACCTACTTCATGTCGTGCAACCGGAACAAGGAGTCGATCGCCCTCGACCTCAAGGCCGCCGACGACCTCGACCTCCTCGCCCGGCTCGTCGCCCGCGCCGACGTCGTCGTCGAGAACTTCCGGCCCGGGACGATGGACCGGCTCGGGCTCGGCAACGACCGCCTCCTCGCGCTCAACCCTCGCCTGGTCGTCCTCTCCATCAGCGGCTTCGGCCACGACGGCCCCGAGGCCGGACGCGCGGGCTACGACCAGATCGCCCAGGGCGAGGCCGGCCTCATGTCACTGACCGGGCCCTCCCCCGACGAACCGCAACGCGTCGGGGTGCCCATCAGCGACCTGCTCGCCGGCCTTTACGGCATCACCGGCGTCCTCGCTGCGCTGGCCGAACGCGAACGCACCGGTCGCGGCCAGGTCGTCCGCACCTCACTGCTCGCCGCCACCGTCGGCGTCCACGCCTTCCACGGCACCGGCTGGACCGTCGCGGGCGAGATCGGCAGGGCCCGCGGCAACCACCATCCGTCGATCACCCCGTACGGGATGTTCCGCTGCCTCGGCGGCCACGTGCAGCTCTCCTGCGGGTCGGAAGGGCTGTGGCGACGGCTGTGCGCCGAGTTCGGCCTCGACCCCGCGGCGCCGCGCCGGGCCGACAACGCCACCCGCACCCGCAACCGGGAGGAGGTCGTCAGCCTCCTCGAGGCCACGTTCGCCGACATCCCCGCGGACGTGCTCCTCAAGCGGCTGCTCGCCGCCGGTATCCCGGCGGGGCGGATCCGCACTGTCGCCGAGGTGTACGAGTGGGAGCAGACCCGCTCGCAGGGGCTGCTCACCGAGGTCGCGCACCCGACGCTGGGAACGGTCACCGTGCCGGGGCCCGCGCTGCGCTTCTTCGACCCGCAGCCCGGGGGCGGCGAGCGGGAGACGACGCCGGCCGTCCGGTCGGCGGCGCCCTCGCTCGGCGCGGACGAGCACGCGATCCGCGCGTGGGTGGGCTGACACCCGCGCCGGTGACCGTCGGGGGACGGCCGTCAGCACACCTGCTGGCGCTGCCGTCCCAGACCGTCGATCTCCATCTCGACGACGTCGCCGCGGACGAGGTAGGGGAAGCGGCCCGACAGCGCCACCCCCTCGGGGGTGCCGGTCAGCACGAGGTCGCCGGGTTCGAGCACCAGCCGATGCGACAGCTCCCGAACCAGGGTCGCCACGTCGAAGACCATGTCCTTCGTCGACGAGTCCTGCCTCGGCTCGCCGTTCACCCAGGATCGCAGTCGCAGTGCCTGCGGCTCGACCTCGGCGGCCGGGACGAGGTCCGGGCCGACCGGACAGAACGTCGGGAAGGTCTTGCCCGTGGACCACTGACCGCCGGAGAGGTCGAACTGGTACGCCCGCTCGGACACGTCGTTCGCGACGGCGTAGCCGGCGACGCGGGACAGCGCGTCCTCGGCGTCGACACACTTCTCGGCCCGCGAGCCGATGACGACGGCCAGCTCGACCTCCCAGTCCCCGCGGGTCGAGCCCGGCGGCAGCACGACGTCGTCGTCGGGGCCGACGAGGGTGTTGGGGTGCTTGAGGAACAGGATCGGGTGCGCGGGGACCGGGCTGCCGGACTCGGCCGCGTGGGCGGCGTAGTTCTGCCCGATGCAGAGGATCGCCTGCGGTCGCGCGATCGGTGACCCGACCCGCAGGCCGGTGGGGTCGACGACGGGGAGCCGTCCCGCGCGGGCCTGCTCCGTCGCCAGGGCGAGCCCGTCCGCGGCGAGAAACGCACCGTCGATGTCCGCGGTCAGCGGCGTGAGGTCGAAGACGGTGCCGTCGATCTCGACGACGGGCCGTTCGGCCCCTGCCGGGCCGAGCCTGCGGAACGCCGTCACGACGGGATCCCGACGACGGCCTCGATCTCGACCAGCAGCTCGGGCAGGACGAGCGCCGAGACCTGGACCAGCGTCGACGCGGGCTTGGCGGCGCCGAAGAACTCCTTGCGCACCTCGTTGACGGCCTGCCGGTCGTCGATGTCGGTCAGGTAGACGGTCACCTTGAGCACATCGGCGAACGACGCTCCGACCAGTCCGAACGCCCTGCCCAGCAGCTCGTGGACGTATCTGGCCTGCACCGTGACGTCCCCCTCGCCGACGACCTCGCCCTCCGGCGAGAGAGCGACCATCCCCGAGACGTGGAGCAGGTCGCCGAAGCGGACGGCGTCGGTGTAGTGCGAGACGGCGGGCGGCCCGCCGGTGACGACGAGTTCCTCACGAACGGTCATGTGGGTCCTCCGGGGTTGCGTTGGTGGCGTTCGAGGTGGTCGGCGACGCCGGACAGCGCCGCGGGACCGGAGAGGTCGAGGTGGTCGTCGACGTGCGGCAGCGCCGCGCGCAGCCCGCGGACCTGCGGCTCGAAGCCGGTGGCGGCGGCGTGCGGGTCGCACCAGACGACCCGGCCGACCCGCTCGCGCAGCCGACGCAGCTGCGCCGCGAGGAGGTCGGGCTCGCCGACGTCCCAGCCGTCGGACAGGACGAACACGACCGTCCGTGGGGTGAGCTCCGGCTCGACGGCGTCGACGAAGGCGCGCACGCAGTGACCGATCCGGGTGCCGCCGGAGAGTGCGCCCGCCCGGGCCGTCAGGCGCCGGACCGCGATGTCCGGCGGGTGCCGCCGCAGCTCCGCCCCGACCAGGGTGAGCTCGACGTGGAACACCCCCGCCTCGACGAGCCGTGCGTGCCGGGCCAGCGCGTGGGTGACGGCGAGGAACAGGCCGGTCGTCGGGGCCATCGACGAGCTGACGTCGCAGAGCACCGCGACCTCGGCCCGGCCGGGCCGTGGGCGGCTGTGCACGAGCTCGACCAGCTCCCCCGAGCGCAGGCCGTGGCGCAGACTGGCGCGCAGGTCGAGGAGCTCCCCGGTCGGGGCGGACCGTCGCCGCCGGCCGGGCGATCGGGCGAGGGCCCGGACGATGCGCCGGACCTCGGTGTCGATCTCCTCGGCGTCGATCGGCGTGACGGGGGTGGGCTCGCCGCGGCCGCGGCTCGCGGTCGGCCTGGGGGTCCGTTCGTCTCCCCGCCGGTGGCCGTCGTCGCCTGCGTCGCCCCGCTCGGGCGGGCCGCCGCCCCCGCCCGCGGGGGCCGCCGTGTCCCCGGCCGTGGTGTCGGCCGTGGGGGTCGCGACGTCGTCGCCGCGGCTCCAGAACACCGGGAAGACCAGGTCGAACAGTCGTGTGGAGGGCCGGTCGGACACGAGAGTGGTGCGCATCGCCGCCTGGACGTCCGCCCGGCGGTCCAGCGCGATCTCGCCGAGCGCGCGGACGGCCCGGGCGGGCGCCCCTCCGGGGACGGCCACCCCGCACGAGCGCAGCAGCTCCGCGAAGACCACGACGTCGTCGGCGATCCGGCCGGTCCGCCGACGACGGGCGTCGCGGGCGCGGGCGAGGACGTCGTGCCGGGCGCCGCCGCGCCGGGCGGGCCGCGACACGTCGGCGCCGGTCACCGCGCGCCCACCGCCCGCACCAGCCGCGCGCCGTCGCCCGCGCGGAACCGTGCGAGGTCCGTGGCGTCCTTGACCAGGCAGCCGGCCGTGTCGTGCGCGGTGTCGGCGTCGAGGCCGACGTCCAGCGCGGTCAGCGCGCGGACCCAGTCGACGGTCTCGGACACGCCCGGCGCCTTCCGGTAGCCGCCGTCGCGGACCTGCGCGACCAGCGCGCACGCGCGCCGGACCAGCTCCTCGGGCGCCCCGGGTACGCGGGCCGCCACGATCTGCACCTCCCGGTCGATCGCCGGGTAGGGCAGCCAGTGGTAGAGGCAGCGTCGGCGCAGCGCGTCCGACAGCGCGCGGGTGCGGTTGGCGGTCAGCACGACGCGTGGCCGGCGCGCCGCGACGATCGTGCCGAGCTCGGGGACGGTTACCTGGAACTGACCGAGCACCTCCAGCAGCAGGGCCTCGAACTCCTGGTCGGCCCGGTCGACCTCGTCGACGAGCAGGACGACGGGGCGGTCGTCCTGCGGGTCGATCGCCTCCAGCAGGGGCCTGCGCAGCAGGAACTCCGGTGCGAAGACCTCCGAGCGCAGCTCGTCGCCGACCGGTCCGCGTGCCTCGGCCATGCGGATGGCGAGGAGCTGGCGGGCGTAGTCCCACTCGTAGAGGGCGTGGTGGGCGGCGAGGCCCTCGTAGCACTGGAGCCGGACCAGCCGCGCGCCCGTCGCGACCGCGAGTGCCTCGGCCACCGCCGTCTTGCCGACACCCGGCTCACCCTCGAGCAGCACCGGGAGCTCCAGGACCTCCGCGAGGTGCAGGGCGAGCGCGAGCTCGCGGTCGGCGACGTACCCGGTGCCCGCGAGCGCCGTGACCAGCCCGGCGACGGCGTCGCCGGGCTCAGCCACCGTCGGTGGCGGCCGGCGCGGTGCCCTCCGCCACCGGGTCGCCCCGCATCTCGGCCGCGGCCTCCATCGCTGCGTCGACGATGTGCTGGTAGCCGGTGCAGCGGCAGAGGTTGCCCGCGATCGCCCGGCGGACGTCGGCGCGGGTCGGCGCCGGGTTCTCCTCCAGGTAGTCCTTGAGCACCATCACCATTCCCGGCGTGCAGAACCCGCACTGCACGGCGTGGCACCGGTGGAACGCCGCCTGCACCGGGTGCAGGTCGTCGGGTGTCCCGCGGACGGCCTCGAGCGGCCGGTACATCCCGGCAAGGCTCTGCGTCGTGATGTGGTCGACGGGGGCCAGCCGTTGCGGGGCCAGCCCCTCGATGGTCGTGACCTCGGCGCCGTCGACCTGGACGGCGAGGACGTTGCAGGACTTGACGACGTCCCCGTCGACCTCGACCGCGCAGCACCCGCAGCGGGCCTCCAGACAGCCGTTGTGGGTGCCGGTCAGGCCGGCGACGTCGCGGACGAACTCCAGCAACAGGGTTCGTTCGTCGATCTCGGCACCGACGTCGCGACCGTTGACAGTGAGGCGGACCTTCTGCATCAGGCACTCCCTTGCCGGGCTCGGTCGACGGCTCGCCGGACGAGGGTCCGGACCAGCTCACGCCGGTACCGGGTGGGTTCGTCCGCCGCGTCGGGCAGGACGGTCTCCGCCGCGACGTCACCGGCGGCCCGACCGGCGGAGGCGGCGTCGACGACGAGGACGGTGGGGGTCGCGGACACCCCGGCGACGGTGACCCGGATCGCGACCGGCGACCCGTCGGGGCCGTGGCGCAGTGCACAGGTGGCCGAGACGATCGCGGCGTCGAACACACGGTGGCGGAACTTCTCGAAGACCACGGCGTCCCACGTCGGCAGCGGCGGCAGCACGACGGCGGTGAGGATCTCGTCCTGCCCGATGGTGGTGAGCCCGTTGCCGCGCAGGAACTCGGCCGCCGGCACGGTCCGGTCGCCCGCGGGCCCGCTGATCCGCAGGACGGCGTCGACGCCGACGGCGAACGCGGGCACGTCGAAGCGGGGGTCCGCGGCGCACAGTGCGCCGCCGATGGTTCCCCGGTTGCGGACGGGGCGGTCGGCGAGGTCACCCGCGACGTCGGACAGCACGCCGTGCCACCCGGGCAGCGCGGCCCGGGTCAGCGCGGCATAGGTCGTGGCCGCGCCGACGACGAGCGCACCGTCCGGGTCGGCCGTGACCCCGGCGAGCCCGGTGATGGCGCCGAGCGAGACGAGGTGCGACGGCCCGACGGTGCGCTCCTTCATGGCGAGCAGCAGGCTCTGGCCGCCCGCGATCACACGCGCTCCGGGGCCGTGTTCGCGCAGCAGGGCGACGGCCTCCTGCGTGGTGTCGGGGGCGAGCCAGGTGAACGGCCGCATCAGTCGTCGTCCTCCCAGTCGAAGTCGAAGTCCAGGTCGGCGCCTGCCGAGACCGGGGACGGCCAGTCGTCGTGACGGCGGGGCCCGGTGAAGTCGGGCATGTCGTCGGGGTAGCGCAGCGTCTCGACACCCTGGCGTTCCTTCTCCCGCAACGCGACGAGCACGCGCTGCGGAGTGATCGGCAGGACGGTGAAGCGGATGCCGGTGGCGTCGAAGACGGCGTTGCCGATCGCGGCGGGGACAGGGCCGGTCCCGGACTCGCCCGCGCCCTTCTGTCCGCCCGGGATCATGGTGGAGGGGGCGGGGATCTCCATCGTCCTGGTCAGTTCGGGCACGTCGGGGGCGGTCACCGCGAGGTAGTCCTTGAACGAGGCGTTGAGCTGGCGGCCCTGGGCGTCGTAGACGTAGTCCTCCGACAGCGCCATCCCCAGCCCCATGGCGAAGCCGCCGTGGTGCTGGCCCTCGACGACGAGCGGGTTGATCACCGTTCCGGTGTCGTGGACCATCGCGTAGTCGACGACGGTGACGCGGCCCGTGTCCGGGTCGACACGGACGTGCGCGGCGTGGGCCGCTCCGGAGTAGGTGACGCTGAGGTTGCCGGACCCGTCGCTGCCCTCACGCTCCGTCGGGGTGTCGTAGGTCGCGACGGTCTCCAACGTCGGCTCGAAGCCGGGCGGGAGCTGGTGGGTGCGGTATGCGGCCGTCGCCGCGATGATCTCCAGGTAGATGCCGCTGTCGGGCAGGCCCTTGACGAAGACGCGGTCGTGGCCGGTGTCGAGGTCCTCGGGCCCGACCTCCAGGACGTGCGCCGCGATCGCGAGGATCTTGTCCCGCAACCGCTCGGTGGCGAGCCGGCAGGCCGTGCCCAGCACCGCCGCCCCGCGCGATGCGTAGGTGCCCAGCCCGAACGGGGCCGTCATGCTGTCCGGCGGGGCGAGGCTGACCTTCTCGATACCGACGCCGATCCCGTCCGCGACGATCTGCGCCAGCATGGTCGCGTGGCTCTGCCCGTGGCTGACGTCGCTGGAGTAGATCGTGACGGTGCCGTCGGTCTCGAGGCGAAGCCGCACGGCGGAGAGGTCGGTGTCCAGGGACGGGTGCCGGCAGCTGGTGTACTTCATCGACACCGCCAGGCCCTTGCCCTCGTACGGCGCACGGGGAGCCGACCAGTCGACGGCCTCGGCGCTCGCCTGCAGGCACCGCTTGATCGAGGTCGAGTCGATCACGTGTCCCATCGGCGTCCGGAAGGGGAACTCGTCGGGGTCGATCACGTTGCGCTCGCGCACGGCGAGCGGATCGAGGCCCAGCTCGCGGGCGGCCATGTCGACGAGCTGCTCCTTGGCCCAGATCGCCTGCGGGATCCCGAAGCCGCGCAGCGGGCCCCCCGGTGCGGTCGTGGTGTGCACGATGTCGGAGTCGACGTGGATGTTCGGGATCGGGTACGGCAGCATCCCGACGTTCGTGCCGATGTGCACGACCTGGTTGCCCCACACCGACATCGCCCCGGTGTTGTGCACGACGTAGTCCCGGTAGCCGGTGATCTCGCCGTCGGCGGCCATGGCCAGCTCTGCGTAGCGGACCTGGGCGTTACGGGTTGTGCCGGACCGGAAGATCTCGCCGCGGGAGAGCACGAGCTTGACCGGGCGGCCCAGGCGCATGGAGAAGAGCGAGGCGATCACCTCGTGCCCGAAGATCTGCGCCTTCGACCCGAACCCCGCGCCGACATCGGGCACCACGACCCGTACCTTCGTCCGCGGGATCTGCAGGACGTCGGCGAGCACGTCCCGGACCATGTAGATCGACTGGGTCGACGAGTACAGCGTGAGCACGCCCGTGAAGGAGTCGTAGTCGGCCACGCACCCGTGCGGGTCGAGGGCCGCACCGGCCTGCTTGTTGGTGGCGAACCGCTGCCGGACGACGACGGCCGCCCCGGCCTCGGCGGCACCGAAGTCGCCGATGCGCACCTTGTAGCGGTCGAAGACGTTTCCCTCGCCGAACTCGTAGACGATCTGCTCCTGGACGAGCGGCGCGTCCGGCGCCAGCGCCTCCTCCGGGTCGACGACCGCCGGCAGCTCGTCCAGGTCCACGCGCACGGCCTCGCAGCCGTCCCACGCCTGGTACTTCGTCTCGGCGACGACCGCGGCGAGCTCCTGGCCCTGGTAGAGGACCTTGTCCGTGGCGAACGGGAAGTGGTCGCCGACCAGGAGGTCCTGCATGAGGTCGCCCCACGGCTTGACCTTGCCGACGAGCTCGGCGCCGGCCAGGGCGTCGAGGACGCCGGGGACCTCCAGCGCCGGCGCGGTGTCGATCGAGCGGACCCGGGCATGGGCCACCTCGCTGCGGAGGATCCGCGCGTGCACCATCCCGGGCAGCCGCAGGTCGTCGACGAACCGCGCGGTGCCCGTGAGCAGAGCCAGGTCCTCCTTGCGCGGGACGGAGGTCCCGACCAGCCGCGGCGCCACGCCCGTGGGACGGGCCTGTGTCTCGGTCACGTCCTCCTCCTCACCACGTCAGGAAGGAGATCGCGGCGAGCAGGCGCCGTCGCTCGACCTCGTTGCCCCGGATCTTGATCCGCCCGGAGATGGACTCGATGGCCGACGTCGTCTCGTCGTAGTAGATGCGCTGCATGGTGTCGGCGAGCATCACGGTGAGGATGCGCGGCCGCTCCGGGAGCCCGATGTCGACCTTCTGGACGACGCCGTCGTCGATCAGGACCGTGAAGTCCTGCTTGAGGTCGGGCATCCGCACCACGAGCGGCCAGTTCCGCCACGACGAGACGGCCGCGACCGTGTCGGGGTTGGCGTTCCACTTCTTCGCGTAGTACTCGTCGAGCACGTCCCGCATGTAGTCCGCCGTGATGGTGTCCGGCCGCGGGAGGTACTGCGTGTCTGTGGGGTCCTCGCTCATCGTCATCTCCTCAGAGGGCGCCGACGGGCCGGTGCCGCGCCGCCTTGTTCAGCTGCCGGTCCACCCACGGAATCCTGGTCACCGTCTCCAGGACCTGGCTGCGCCGGTGCGCGAACCGGTCCGGCCACGCACTCGCCACCCGACCGTAGAGGTCGGTCCAGCGCTGGATGTGGTCGGTGAGCGGGCGCTCCCGGCGCTCCCAGCGGGCCAGCGCGGCCGCGGTGTCGGCGTCGCGTTCCAGGTACTCGGCCAGGGCCAGGCAGTTCTGGAACGTGAGGTTCGCCCCCTGCCCGAGGTTGGGCGGCTGGCCGTGGGCTGCGTCGCCGACGATCGCGGCGACGCCGCGCGACCACGCCCGGGGTGTCACCCGCATGGCGCGGTCCCAGCGGCCCGAGTCGTCGATCCGCTCGATGATCCCGCCCAGCGTCGGGAAGGAGGCGAGCCAGGACTCCTTGTCGACGGGTACGCGGCGGCCGTCCTCGTCGTCGACGGGACAGCACAGGCAGACGTAGTTCACGTCGTCGGTGCAGGGGTCGTAGAGCAGCCGGCGCGACCCGCTCCAGTACTCGGTGACCTCGGTGTCGGGGTCGTCGGGGCGGCGCGGGATGAGCAGCCGCGTGTAGCCCTCGTCGAGATAGTCGACCCGTCTGGTCAGCAGGAGCGCCTCGCGCAGCCGGGAGAACACCCCGTCGGCGGCGACGACGAGGTCGGCCTGCAGCGTCTTGCCGTCCTCGATCTCCAGCTCGCCGCGCGGGGTGATCCCGATGGCCGTGGACCGCAGCTCGACCTCGACGCCGAGCTCCCCGACGCGGGCGATCAGCGCGTCGTAGAGATCGGCCCGCGGCGGGAGGATCAGCCGGTCCTCGGTGCCGAAGGTCCGGCGCAGCAGCGGCCGGCCGTCCTGGTCGCGGGCGACCATGGTCTCGATCCGCTTCGCTCTGGCCGTGGCGGTCTGCTCGACGCCGAGCGCGGCGAGGGAGCGCAACCCGTTCTCCCACAGCCAGATCCCGGCGCCGAACATGCGCAGGTCGTCCGACCGTTCGTGGACGCGGACGCTCCATCCCTTCTGGGCGAGCGCGATCGCCAACGCGAGTCCGCCGAGGCCGGCGCCCGCGATCTCCGCGTGCCTGGTCGTGCTCATGCAGGGTCCTTCCGTGGTGCGGTGGGGCCGTGGGGTGGCGGCGGAGGGCCTACAGCCGGGCCGCCGAGGTGCGCCGGCGCAGCAGCTGCTGACGGTAGAGGGCGCCACGCTCGGTCCGCGGCACCACGAACATGTCGTAGAGGACGACGATGACCACCAGGGCGGCCCACGTCGCGGCGGCGACCCAGTCGGTCGCCGCGATGGCGATGCCGACGATCGCGGTGACGACCAGCAGGAACACCGCGAGCGGCGTGCCGAACCGGGCCACCAGCGGCCGGTCGAGATCCTTGCGCCGCTTCATGAGCAGGTAGAACAGCGCGACGAAGAAGTACAGCGTCGCCGACCACGTCGACAGCACGTGCGACACGAACGTGAAGTCGCCGATGTAGACACCGATCAGCGCGAACACGGCGAGGATGACGATCGCGACCCAGGGGACCGAGCGACGCGAGTAGCGGCCGATGACCCGCGGCAGGGCGCCCTGCTGGCTGTAGAGGGCGAGGATCTTGCCCATGCCCATGAAGTAGACCGAGAGCGTCGTGTAGGTCGCGATGAGCATGGCGATCAGCGCGAGGAAGAACAGCGGGTTGTTCCCGAACTTCTCCTCGACGACCCCGATCGTCGGGACCGGCATGAGCACCAGCGCGGCGATCGGGAGGCTGCCCAGGATGCCGATGGCCAGCGGGATCTGGCGGATCCACAGCTGCCACGCCGCGGACAGCAGCCCGATGTCGCGCGAGCGCCGGAAGTCCTTCCACTCGTCGACGAGGACCTGCTGGACCTCCATGATCCCCGCCATGATCCCGAGCCAGAGGCCGACGATCGTGAAGAAGCCGAGGAAGGTGATGGGGGTCGGCGAGGGCCAGTTCAGCGAGAACGAGTCCGCGTTGGCGATCAGGGCGAACACGCAGATCGCCAGCACGATGTCGGCCACGAGCGTGATGACGACGAGCGTCGACTGCACCTTGCCGGTGATCTGGTGGCCCAGCAGGTTCAGCGCCAGGACCGGGACGAGCACCACGTAGGGCCAGATCGCCGACGGGACGCTCGGGAACAGCAGCGCGAAGAGCTCGTTCGCGATCAGCAGCTCCAGCCACATGAACGCGCCGTAGACCGGGGCGTAGAGCACGAGGTAGCTCGTGCCGAGCGGGAAGACCCCGGCCTCGCGGGCGTAGGACTGCAGGGATCCGGGTTCGGGGACCGCGGTGATCATCTCGCGGTAGAGCCACCAGGCCGTGTGGATGATCACCACACCGCCGACGAAGCCCAGGATCGACCACAGGATCCCGAACGACGAGGCGATGAACACGATCCACGCCCAGCCGGCGGTGAAGAGCATCTCGCCGGTGCCGATGGCCGAGACGTCGAACCAGGACAGCGGTTTCTCGTCGACGAGCTCGATGTCGTCGAGGCCGTCCTCGGACAGCGCGTCCGACAGGGGGTCGGAGATTTCGTCACTCGTGGACACGGGCGTCCCTCTCTCGTGGGTGGGATCACGGATGGGGCTTACACGGCGGCGGGGAGGGTGCCGGGAGCGGTTCCTCAGAACGTGCCTGCGGACCGTTCCCGACGGCCCATGTCCGCCACCAGGTCGGCGGCGTGCTCGTCGTCGAGGCGGAACTCCGGGGGCGCGGCAAGGTCCCGGGGGTCCGCGCCGTCGCCCGGCCCGTGGACGACGTCGTAGGTCAGGTCGGTGACGGAGTAGCCGATGCCGCGGTCGTGCGGCCACGAACGGGCGAGGGCGTCCTCGTCGAACTCGACGACGCGGCCGTCCTGCACGACGGTCTCGATCGCCTCGCGGCGCTGCAGGACGGTGATGTCGGCGACCGGGTCGCCGTTCACGACGATCAGGTCGGCGATCATGCCGGGCGCGACCGTCCCGATCCGGCCCTCCAGCCCGAGCATGAGGGCGCCGTTGCCGGTGCCTGCCTGGATCGCCTCGAGGGAGCTCAGCCCCGCGTAGCGCATCAGCAGCTCGAGCTCCCGGGCGTGCCAGACGCCGTAGGGGCTCAGCGAGAACCCGGAGTCGGTGCCGAGGACCATCGGGACCCCCGCCGCGTGCGCCCGGTGCAGCGCGTCGGCGGACTTCTCCAGCATCCGCTTCATCCCGTCGCGCAGCGGGACGGGGGCGCCTACGAGATGACCCCAGTCCCCGGCGTTGGCGAGCAGCAGCAGGGTCGGGACGAGCGGCGTCCGGGACTCGGCGAGGTGCGCAACGGTCTCGTCGCTCAGGATGTTGCCGTGCATGATCCAGTCCATGCCGGCCGTGACGGCGGCGTCGACCTCCGCCGAACCGCGGGCGTGGATCGTGATCTTCTTCCCCAGCTGGTGGGTGAGATCGGCGAGCACCGTCATCTCGTGCGTGGTGAACGCCTGGAAGTCCCCGTAGGGGCTGTCGGCGAGCTTGATCAGGTCGACACCGTTCTTCACCTGGTGGCGGACCTCGTCGATCATGTCATCGAGGCGGTTGTGCACGATCCCGATCGAGCCCTCGGGGACACCGACGGAGTCGGGGTACCAGTCGGTGAGCCCGTTGCTGGTGGACAGGTAGCGACCCGCCGAGGTCATGCGCGGACCCTGCACGATGCCGTCGCGGATCGCGTCGCGCAGCGCGACCCCGATGTAGTAGCTGCCGCCGGGCTGGGAGATGCCGGTGACGCCGGCGCGCAGCACCTTCTGGGCGTGGAACGCCGCCTTCAGCGTGCGCGACTCCGGGCTGGTGTAGAGGTCGATCTCCTCCTCGGACCGCGACTCGCCGTAGGTCATGTGACAGTGCGCGTCGATCAGGCCGGGCATGACGGTGCGCCCGGTCGCGTCGATCTCGCGCAGAGACTCCCCCCGAGGCACCTGGTCGCGTGTGACGTCCGTACCCACCGCGTGGATCAGGCCGTCCCGGACCAGCACCGACGCGTTCGGGACGGGCGGGTTGCCGGCGCCGTCGACGACGGTGCCGTGCGCGATCAGCAGCCAGGTGGACGGCATGCGCCGGGCTCCTCGTTCCTTCGTGCGGCCGGGCCGGCCACGGGGTGATGCGGAACCGTGGCGTGCCGGCACCGGGGGACGGAAGCGCGGGCGTGAACGCAGGCGAAACGAACGGTGCTGCGACGCGGGTCACACGGGCGGGCGCACGGCCCCGAACCCGGGCCGAGAAACCCGTGCCGGGGCGGCGAAACCGCGCCGGATCAGCGACGCAGGTCGCGGAGCAGGGCGGACGTCGTCGCCGACGGCTCGGTCCCGAACTCGCGCAGCGCCCCCTCGCACGACCGGTACGCCGCGAGGACGCGGTCCGAGTCGCCCATGGCGTGGGCGAGGCGCATCTGCAGCCGCCACCCGGCCTCGCGCGCGGGGTCGGCACGGAGCACGGTGGCGAGCAGGTCCTCGGCCTGGCGGAACGATCCTGTGGCGAACGCGGCCTCGGCCGCTTCGGACCGGACGTCCTTGAGGATCTCGGCCAGCTGGGCGCGGCGCTCCTCGGCCCAGCCGGAACGGATGCCGGGCAGGTACTCCCCCCGGTCGGCGATCTCGAGCGCGTCGAGCAACAGGCCGAGCCGGTCGGCTCCCCGCAGGGCCTGTGCCTGCGCCAGGAGTGCGACGACCCGCCTCGACTCGGTCGTGACCCGGACCCGGGGTGCGAGCCGTAGCGCGC
Source organism: Pseudonocardia sp. (assembly GCF_050250275.1). Lineage (GTDB taxonomy): Bacteria > Actinomycetota > Actinomycetes > Mycobacteriales > Pseudonocardiaceae > Pseudonocardia. Next base: position 71,252 of record NZ_JBFWOY010000018.1, on the reverse strand, counting down.
CCGGCCCGCCGTCGGTCTCCAGGACGTCCGGCACCGCCTTGCGCAGGTGCAGGATCGCCTGCCGCAGGTACGACGCCGCCGAGTCGTCGCGGCGGCCCGTGAACAACGCGTCGAGCAGCTGCGGCCGGGTGACGGGCTCGCGCTCGCCCCGGTTGGACAGGAACGTCAGCAGCTCGACGCTCTTCGCCAGCCGCGGCTTGACCTCCCGGCCGTTCAGGATCACCGCGGTGCGCCCGAACTCGGCGACGTGCACGGCGGCTCCGATGACGTCGCCGAGCCCGCCGACCCGCGCCGTCAGCGCGCGCCCCAGCTCGTGCCATGCGGACTCCGCCGTGACCTCCAGGTCGAGACGTCGGGCGAGCACGTCCGGGAACTCGGCGAGCGCGTTGAGCAGCACGTGCGTGGAGCCCTGCCCCCGGGCGGCCTCCAGCGCGACGTCCGCCGCGGCGTCGGCGGTGTCCTCGTCCCCGGTCCGCCATGCGGCCTCGGCGAGGTAGACCGCCGCCGCGGGCAGGTGCAGCAGCCGCCCACCCCGGCGCATCCCGGCCACCGCGGGCTGCAGGTGTGCCACGGCTGCCGCGGCGTCGCCCTCGGCGAGCGCGATCCGTCCCCGCACCGTCGCCGCATGCTCGGCGACCAGCGAGTAGCTCTGTCCGATGGGGTGGGCGAGCAGGGGGCGCAGCGCGCGCGTCGCCGCCGCCGGGTCGCGGTCGAGACGGAGCGCGAACTCGGCCTCGATCAACCGGCTGTAGGCCTCGAACAGCGACGATCCCGTGCTGGCGATCCGTTCGCGTCCGTCGCGCAGCAGCCGCCACGCGTCGTCCTCCTCACCGATCTCGGCCATCAGCCGCGGCCCGACGAGCGCCTGGAGCCAGACGCTGTGCTCGGCCGACGCATCGACCAGCCGGTGGTAGAGCTCGAACGCCTCGGCGGGCCGTCCGGTCGCGAGCAGTCCCGAGACCTTCCACGAGTCCGCCGCCCGCTGCGCCCACGGCGAGGCCGGGCGGGTGTCCATCGCCTGCAACCGGCCGAGGTCGAAGTGCGCGCGCATGACCAGCGCGTCGAGCGGCCCGCCGCTGAGGGCACCCAGCCCGGGTGCCACGTCGTCGGGCGGCGCTTCCACGTCGACCATCCGCATCGCGTACCGGGCGGCGTCGACGTCGGGGCCCGGGGCGCCGGAGGCGATCACGGCGCGCATGTCGTCGGGGCGGCCGGCGTGCAGGTAGCACCACGCCATGAGGCCGGCGGCCCGCCCCGAGGTGGCCGCCAGCTCGGCCCGCCGGCCCGCGGCCTCGAGCCGGTCCGCGAGCCGGACGCCGGCGGCGAAGTCCTCGCGGACCACCGCCAGCATCAGCTCGGCACCGGTGAGGGCGACGTGGTGCTCGCGGCGCGCCGGTCCCAGCCGTTCGAGCCACCGTTCGGCCGTGGGGAAGTCCGTCCGCTCGATGGCCCGCTCCAGTACCGGGCGGATGACGGCCACGGCCTCGTCGAGGGCGTCCGCGGCGAACAGCTCCTCCAGTGCCTCCTCGTCGTGGCCCGACGCGAGCAACAGCCGGGCGTAGGCGGTGCGCAACCGGCGTTGCTCCTCCTCGCCGCGACGCGCGAGCCTGCGCAGCAGGAACTCCCGGAACCGCGGGTGGCACCGCATCCGGTCGCCGTCCCAGCTGACCGGGAGCCGCCGGCCCCGCAGGGCGTGCATCCGCGACGACGCCGCCGTCAGTCCGACGGCCTCGGCCCCGCGCGGCGTGACCTCCTGCAGGACGGCCGTCGTCACCAGGAAGTCCTGGTCCTGCGGGTCGAGCTGGTCGAGGATCTGGGTGGCCAGGTAGCCGTGCAGCGGGTCGGCCTCCCCGCCCAGGCCGATGACGTGGTCGGTCGAGCGCCACGCCTCGAACAGCACCCCGGTGAGCCAGCCCCCGGTCTCGATCAGCGCCTCGACCGGGTCGATGTCGCTGCGGCCCGACCGGGCGAGCGCGTCGGTGGCCTCCTGCACCGTCAGCGCGAGGTCCTCCTCCCCCACGGCGGCCACCCAGGGGCCCCAACCCGATGTCGTGACGGCCAGCTCGACCCTGCTCAGCAGCACCAGCCGCGCGGTCGCGGGCAGGTAGTGGACGAATGCGGACACGACTCCGAGCGCTGCGGGCGAGTCCGCGAGCCGCTCGGCGTCGTCGAGCACGACGAGGACGTCGCTGCCCTCCACCGCCTCCGCCAGCAGTCCGGCCACCTCCGAGTGCGCGAGGTTCGCGGCGAGCGCACCGCTCGCCACCCCCCGGATCTCCGGGATGTGCCGGGCCAGCGCCGCTTCCAGGTACACGAGCAGGCGACCGGTGGCGACGTCGGTCGTGTCGAGGTCGAGCCAGGCCAGGGGCCGGTCCAGCCGTTCGGCCGCCTGCAGGACCGCGGTCGTCTTGCCCGCGCCCGCCGACGCGTACACGACGACGAGCCGGTGCTGCTCGATCAGCCGCACGAGCAGCGCCTCGACCCGCGGACGACGGGTGACGGCGGGACCGAGGGGTGGCGGGGTGATCTTGCGCCGGATGATCCAGTCCGGGTTGCCGGGGCGCCCCGTCATGGCTGATCCCCCTTCCCCGTTTCGGCCGCGTTCACGCCGTGTGCCTGCGCTGCGCGAGTCGCAGGTTACGTTCCCCTCCCCAGAGCCGAGGAGCAGAGTTGCCCATCACATCCTGCGGCGCGGTACGTGTCCATCACGAGGAGCGCGGGTCCGGACCGGCCGTCGTCTGGATCCCGGGGACCGGGCTGTACGGCAGCAGCTGGGCGCCCCAGACCGGCCACTTCGCGGACCGTTACCGGTGCCTGACCGTCGACCTGCGCGGAGCGGGCTCCGAAGGCGACCTCGACGGCCTCACCGTCGGCGACCTCGCGGGCGACGTCGCCGCGTGGATGGACGCGATCGGGGTGGGCCCCGCCGTGGTCGTGGGGCTGTCGCTCGGATCGGCCGTCGCGCAGGAGCTCGCCCTGGCGCGCCCGGACCTGGTCCGCGCGCTCGGCCTGGTCGCCACCTGGTCGTCGACCGCGCGCGAGCACCACATCCGGCGACATTTCGAGTCGCGGCTCTACGCGCTGGAGAAGGGGCCGCTCGACGTCTTCGCGCAGTTCGCGTTCTGGATGTCCGCGCCCGCGGTGGTCGACAACGAACCCGACCTGCAGCGGCGCGTCGAGGAGCTGCTCGGGGAGCACACGTCCCGCAACCCGCCGGGCACCGCGGCCCATTTCCGCGCCGACCTCTCCCACGAGACCCGCGACCGGCTGGCCTCGATCTCCTGCCCGGTACTCGTCGTGCACGGCGACCAGGACCTGATCACGCTGCCCTGGTACAACCGGGCGGTCGCCGAGGCCATCCCCGGCGCGCGGCGGGAGACGATCGCCGACGCCGGGCACCTCGTCTGGCTGGAGCGCCCGGACCTGCTCAATGCCGCGCTCGAGAGCCTGCTGGCCTCCCCGACCTGACCACGGTCGTCGGCCTTCGGCGCCGCACCCGACAATTGCGTCGTGCACGACGAGACCCTGAGCGTCCACGCCGGCAACGCCGTCGACCCGGCCACCGGGGCGATCCGCCGTCCGCTGGTCATGGCCAACTCCTACGCGTTGCCCGCCGACCCGTCCGAGCTCGACTGGTCCGATTTCTCGACGCCGCTCTACACCCGCAACGGCGGCGCGAACCAGGGCTGGCTGGAGGAGAAGCTCGCCCTGCTGGAGACGGCGGGTGAGCGCGGTGACGTCGACGCCGTCGCGTTGGCCAGCGGTGTCGCGGCCATCCACGCCGTGCTGTTCACGTTCCTGCGCAGCGGCGACCACGTCGTCTGCTCCGACGTCACCTACGTCGCCACGCATCGGCTGCTCACGGAGCTGCTGCCCGACAAGTACGGCATCACCGCGACGTTCGTGGACTCGTCCGACCCCGGGGCGGTGCGCGCCGCGATCCGGCCCACGACCCGGCTGGTGCACGTCGAGACGCCGGCGAACCCCACGACCCGGATCACCGACGTCGAGGCCGTCGCAGCGGTCGCGCACGAGGCCGGCGCGCTGCTCAGCGTGGACGCCACCTTCGCGACGCCCGTCCTGCAGCGGCCGCTCGCGCTCGGCGCGGACCTCGTCGTGCACTCGCTGACGAAGTACGTCAACGGTCACGGCGACGCGATGGGCGGCGCGGTCATCGGCGACCGCCGCCTGACCGACCGCGTCCGCGCCGACGCGCAGGTCGACGTCGGCGGGGTGATCAGCCCGTTCCACGCCTGGCTGATCATGCGTGGCTCGGTCACCCTGCCGCTGCGGATGGGCCGCCACTGCGCCTCGGCGCAGGTCCTCGCGCAGTGGTTGGAGGCCGACCCGCGGGTCGCCTACGTCGCCTACCCAGGGCTGCCGTCGCACCCGCAGCACGACCTCGCGGCGCGGACGATGACGGGCTTCGGCGGCATGCTCGCCTTCGCGGTCCGCGGCGACGCCGACGCCCAGAACCGGTTCGTCGCGGCCCTGCGGGTGATCACCTCGGCGGTCTCGCTGGGGCACGACGAGTCGCTGATCGTGCACGTCGCGGGCGACGGCGAGCGCGCACGGTTCTGGCCCGAGGAGTTCCGGCGGTGGGGGCACCTGCGTTTCTCGGTCGGGCTGGAGCATCCCGACGACCTGGTGGCCGACCTCGACCAGGCCCTGACCGCGGTCCTGGGCCCACGCTGAGGGTGCGCGGTTCTCAGGTCGACGCGCGCAGCAGCAGGAGGGTGGCGGTCCGTTCGGCGCCGTCGTCGAGGTCGCTCCCGAGCAGCGCGCGCACCCGGCGCATCCGCAGCCGGACGGTGTTGGGGTGCACGTGCAGCTCCGCGGCGGCCCGGTTCACCTCGCCCCAGCTCTCCAGCCAGACCCGCAGTGTCGCGGCGAGGGCGCTGCCGTGCTCCTCGTCGGCGGCGTGGAGCCGGGCGAGGCCGTCGTGCCCGACGGTGGCGACCGCTGCCGTGGCCCGCCGCAGCACCACCGTCGTCCAGACGTCCTCGTAGGCCACGACGCGCAATCCCAGTTCGGTGGCGGCGACGAGTGCTTCGGCTGCTTCCCGGCGGGCGCGGGGCAGGCCCGCTTCGTCGGCGACGGCGCGGCCGGCGGCGACGCGTGCCGGGCCGCCGTCCGCGACGAGCCCCCGCAGCCACGGCCAGCCGCCGGCGCCCGGGCCGTCGTCGACGATCGCGAAGGTGACGCCGTCGACGTCGCCGAGGATCGGCTCCGCCCAGGCGTGGCGCCGCAGGAAGGTCCGCCAGACCGGGAGGTCGACGTCGCGCCCCTCGTCGTCGGCGGGGCCGTCGGTGAGCCGCCCCAGCGCCACCACCCGCAACGCCCGGGAGGCGAACGCGAGGTCGCCCCCGGCGACGCCGCCGCCGCGCAGCGCCTCCCGCACGCGTTCGACGGAGTAGCGCGTGGCGAGGTCCCGGCCGGCGCGCAGCCGAACGACCTGCAGCGCGACGGCCGCACCGACCGCGACCAGCCGTTCCTCCAGCTCCGGGGTGAGGTCGCCGTCGCGGATCGCCCAGATCGAGCCCACGGCCTCGTCGCCGACCCGCAGCGGCACGACCAGCCTGCCGAGCAGGTCCGGCGGAACGGCCGGCAGGACGATCGGCCGGCGGGCCCGGCGCAGCCGCCGCAGCACACCTGTTGCCCGCAGCCGGCGCAGGACGTCGGCCGGGACGGCGCGCCCCAGGATCGTCGACGTCCGGACGACGTCGGCCTCCCCGACCCCGGCGGAGTAGGCCAGCACCCGGCTGTGCGGGTCCTCGATCGTGACCGAGGCGTCGAGCATCCGGGCGACCGTGTCGGCCATCGCGAACAGTTCCTGCTGGGCTGCGGCCCCGTCGTCGGCGTCGTGTCCGTCGCGGTGCAGCAGGCTGCGCAGGAACCAGACGAGGTGGCTCCAGTCCATCCGCTCGTCGACGGCGGCGAGGGTGAGCCGCTGCGCCCGGGCGAGTGCGACGGTCCCGTCGGCGACCGGCGCCCGCAGGACGAGCCCGGCCGCGCGTTGCGCCGCCGCCCGCCGGACGGTCGCCTCCTGCGCCGCGGCGCCGTCGGCGCCGATCGCGACGACCAGCGCGCCCGGCCCGGCCGGGGCGGTGTCGCCGGCGAGGTGGATGTCGCCCACCGCGACGGCGTTCCCCGCCACCAGCACGCGCAGCACCCCGTCGCCCGGTGAGCGCAGGACCTGCAGACCCGTCGGCATCACCTGACTGTAGCGATCCGACAGTCCGGGGGTCCGGCACTGTTCGGTCCGGACATCGGATTCGGGCCCGGCAGGGCTCAGGATCGGGGTATGAGCACCCCCGCACCGGAACGTGTCGCGGTCGTCGGCGCCGGCATGGTCGGCCTCGCCTGCGCCTGGTACCTGCAGGAGCACGGTGTCGACGTCACCGTGGTGGAACGTGACGACGTCGCCGCCGGGTCGAGCTGGGGCAACGCCGGCTGGCTGACCCCGGGCATCGCCACCCCGCTGCCCGAACCGGCCGTGCTGCGCTACGGGTTGCGGGCGGTGCTCAGCCCCGGCTCCCCCGTCTACGTCCCGCCGACCGCCGACCCGCAGCTGCTGCGGTTCCTCGCCGGGTTCGCCCGCAACTGCACGATGCCGCGGTGGCGCGCCGCGATGGACGCCCTGGTCCCGCTGAACGCCGGCGCCCTGGACGCGTTCGCGCGGATCGAGGCCGGGCTGCCGGAACGGACCCGGCCCGCGGACCCGTTCCTCGCCGCCTACCGGACCAGCCGCGAACGCGAGACGCTCCTGCAGGAGATCGAGCACATCCGCGCCGCGGGCCAGGACGTCGAGTTCGACCTGCTCGACGGCGACGAGGCCCGCAGCCAGGAGCCCGCGCTCGCCCCGGGCATCACGGCCGCGATCCGGTTGCGCGGCCAGCGGTTCCTCGACCCGGCCCCGTTCGTGCACGCCCTCGCCGACGACGTCGTCGCACGCGGCGGCACCATCGTGCGCGAGCAGCTCGTCGACGACGTCACGACGGCGGCGGAGGGCGTCACCGTCGGCCGCCGGACCTTCGACGCGGTGGTCCTCGCCACCGGCGCGCGGCTCGGCACCCTGGCACGCCGCTTCGGGGTGCGCCGCCTCGTCCAGGCCGGCCGCGGCTACAGCTTCACCGTGAAGGTCGACCAGCTGCCGCGGGGCCCGGTCTACTTCCCGGCGCAGCGTGTCGCGTGCACGCCGGCCCGGGGCCGGCTGCGCGTCGCCGGGATGATGGAGTTCCGCCCCGTCGACGCCGCTCCCGACCCGCGCCGCATCCAGGCACTGGTCGACGCCGCGTCGCAGTTGCTCGACGGTGCCGACCTCGAGCACCGCGAGGACGAGTGGGTCGGTGCCCGGCCCTGCACGGTCGACGGGTTGCCCCTCGTCGGACGCACCGCCGATCCGCGGGTGTTCGTCGCGGGCGGTCACGGCATGTGGGGTATCGCCCTGGGCCCGGTGACGGGCAGGCTGCTGGCCGAGCAGATCGCGACCGGCAGCTCGCCCGCGGCGTTGGCGCCGCTCGACCCGCTGCGCTGAGCGGTGACGGCCGGGCCCCGGCGGACCTGAGCGATCTCCCCGAGGCGAGACCCGCGGGGCGCCGGCGGTGCTCGGCCGGCACCCGCGCCCGCAGGCGCACCACGCCGTGGTGCGCCTCGCCATCCGCCGCGCCGCAGGGGCACACGCGCCCGCACCGCCCGGTGGCGGGTGGTGCGGGCGCGGGCCGCGGGGTCAGACTCCGGCGGGGGCCCGGTTGCGGTCGACGTTGCCGGGGACGGGCGGTACGGCGGCGTCGGCGGCGCTGCCGTCCTTGTGGAACCGGCCGCCCTTCATGATGTAGTTCAGCTTCGTCCGGTCCTGCAGGACCGTGATGTCGGCGAGCGGGTCGCCGTCGACGAGCAGCAGGTCGGCGAGGTAGCCGGGGGCCACCTTGCCGAGCTCGTCGGGGCGCAGCATGATCTCGCCGCCCCACGCGGTCGCCGAGACGATCGCCTCCATCGGGGTGAAGCCGAGCAGCTCGACGAAGTGTTCGAGGTCGCGGGCGTAGGTGCCGTGCGGTGTCCACGCGAAGCCGTAGTCGCCGCCGGGCAGCACCCTGATCCCGCGCCGGTGCATCTCGCGCAGGCCCTCGATCGCCGTCTCCAGCTCCTTCTTGTACCCGACGGCCTCGGCGGCCTCCTGGGGGAACCCGAACGACTCGGCCTCGTAGAGGGTGGCGACGAGCCAGTTGATGCCGGGCGCGACGAACACCCAGTCCTTGTTGGCCTCGAGCATGTCCATACCCTCGGCGTCGGTGAAGCTGGCGTGGTAGATGACGTCGACGTGGTTGCGCACGCACATCTTGACGCTCTCGGCGCTGCGGGCGTGGGCGCAGACGCGCTTGCCGCGGCGGTGGGCCTCGGTGACGGCGGCGGCGACCTCCTCGTCGGAGAAGTAGGTGTCCTCGGCGCGCTGCGTGCCGGTGATCTCCTCACCGGTCATCGACAGCTTGATCTGGTCGACGCCGATATCGATCAGTTCACGGACCGCCTTGCGCATGCCCTCGGGACCGTCGGCGAACTTGGTGATCGACTTGATCAGTGCGCCGCCGGTGACCGCGATCTCGGGGCCGTTCGCGAGGTAGCGGGGCCCGGGGATGCGACCGGCGTCGATCGCGTCGCGGCAGACGACGTCGAGGCGGTCCTTGGCCGAGGCCGCGCCGAGGCACATGGTGTAGCCGGAGTCGATGTAGGTCCTCGCCGACTCGAGGCAGAACAGCAGGTGCTCCTCGACGGGCATGGTGCCCAGGCCGTCGAGGTCGGCGGAGTTGTTCCAGGAGAAGTGGGTGTGGGCGTCGCACAGCCCGGACATGAGCGTCCGGCCGCGGCCCTCGACCACCCGGGCGCCGCCGGCGCGGGCCGCGTCGACGTTCCCGACCGCGGCGATGCGGTCGTCCTCGACGAGGACGTCGCCCCGGTACGGCTCGGCGCCGGTGGAGTCCAGGACGGACACGTCACGGAACAGGGTCTTGTCGGGCACGGTGCCCTCCTCTTCGTCGAGGTTCGGTCTGTCAGACGAACTTGGTCAGGTGGTCGGTGACGGCACCGGCGGCCTCGAGGGCGGTCCAGTGGCCGACACCGGGCAGAACGTGGACGGTCGCGTTGCCGTGCGCGTCGGCGAGGTCGTGGCTGGCCTCGGGTGGGCCGACCTTGTCGTCGGCGCCGGTGACGAGCAGCAGCGGCAGTGCGGGGTCGACGGGGCCGGGGTCGGTGGCGGCGGCGAGGGCCTCGCAGTTGCGGGCGTAGCCCTCGGGGTCCTGGCGCATGACGAGCTCGCGGACGAAGGCGGCGACCTCGGGCCGGTCGGTGCGCGTGGTCTCCGACAGCGCGTTGGCGACGACTCCGGGGGCGACGGCCGCGGTTCCCTCGGCGCGCAGGGTCGCGGCGCGGTCGCGCTGGGCCCGGCGGCCGGCCTCGGGGGGTTCGCGGACGGCACCGAGCAGGGTCAGCGAGGTGACCCGCTGCGGGTGGCGTGCGGCGAACACCCGGGCGACGAGCGTGCCCATGGAGTGTGCGACGACGGCGGCGCTGTCGATGCCGGCCTCGTCGAGGACGGCGGCGAGGTCGTCGGCGTGGGACTCGATGCTGATGGCACCGGCGGTCTCGGAGCGTCCGGCGCCCGCGGAGTCGACGCGGACGACGGTGTGCGCGCCGGCGAGGGCGTCGGCCTGTACCTGGTAGAAGTTCGAGGTCCCGCCCAGGCCGTGGACGAACAGGACGGCGGGGCCGTCCCCTTCGATCTCGACGGCCAGTTCCTTGCCGTTGACGTTCACGACTCTCCTTCGTTCGGGTGCGTGGCTGGTCAGACGATGCGGTTGCGCTGGGTGCCGAGCCCGGTGATCGAGATCTCGACGACGTCACCGGCGGTGAGGAACCGCGGTGGGTCGAACCCGATGCCGACGCCGGCGGGGGTGCCGGTGGCGATGACGTCGCCGGGCAGCAGCGTGATGCCGGCCGAGAGGGTGGCGATGAGCTCGGGGATGTCGAAGATCAGGTCCTTGACCGGCGCGGACTGGCGCGCCTCGCCGTTCACGCGGCTCTCGACCTGCAGGGCTGCGACGTCGGCGATCTCGTCGGCGGAGACGGCGTACGGGCCCATCGGGCAGTGGGTGTCGAGCGACTTGCCGATCAGCCACTGCTTGTGGCGGCGCTGCAGGTCGCGCGCGGTGACGTCGTCGACGATCGTGTAGCCCCACACGTGCTCGTAGGCCGCCGCACGGCTGATGCCGCGCCCGCCGGTGCCGATGATCACGGCCAGCTCGGCCTCGTAGTCGAGCTCGGCGGTGACCCCCGGGTGGGCGAGGACGTCGTCGAACGGGCCAGTGACCGACGTCGTGGCCTTGGCGAACACGATCGGGTGCTCGGGCAGGTCCTCCGAGCGGTCGGGCTGGTCGTAGCCGGAGCGGCCGAACTCGGCGACGTGCTCGCGGTAGTTCTTGCCGACGCAGAAGAGGTCGCGCCGGGGCCGTGGGATCGGGGCGTGCAGCCGCACGTCGTGGAGCGCGAGTGCCGGCAGGGCCGGGGCGCGCTCGGTCAGGACGGGGGCCCATCGTGCCCAGCCCTCGATCAGCTCCAGCACGCCGGTTCCCGCGGGGAGCAGGCCACCGATGTCACGAACCTCGCCGGCCCCGGCGTCCACCACTCCGACGCGGGGGCCGTCACCGGTCGAGAAGGTCACCAGCTTCATTGCGAACCAATCTGAACCAATTGAACCAATCTGGTCCTGGCCGACCGTACGCGGCGCCACGGGGCCTGTCGAGGGCCGGACCGCATTGGTCGTCATTGGTCCGCGCACGGGCTATGGTGTGCGGCATGCAGACGGTGGAGCAGGCCCTGCGGGCCCTGGTGACCGAGGGGACACAGGACGGCAGCCTGCGCCCGGGGTCGAAGCTGCCCACCGAGCGCGCCCTGGTCGCGCGGCTCGCGGCACCGCGCAGCGCGGTCCGCCGGGCCCTGGAGGTCCTCGAACGCGACGGGGTCGTCATCCGCCACGTCGGGCGCGGCACCTTCCTCACCGACGTCGCCGTCCAGCAGGTCGACGGCGCGCCCGCCGACACCAGCCCGGCCGAGATCATGCAGGTCCGGCTCCTGCTCGAACCCCAGGTCGCCGCGCAGGCCGCGCGGGTCGCCACCCAGGCCGACCTCGACCGGATAGTCGAGTGCCTCACCGGCGGGGCGGGCGCCGACGACTTCGACGGCTTCGAGGCCTGGGACGCGAAACTGCACCGCGCCATCGCCAAGGCCACCCACAACGGCCTGCTCATGAACATGTTCGACGTCGTCAACACCGCGCGGGCACTGCCGGTGTGGGGCTCGCTCAAGCGCCGCGTCTCCACCCCGCAGCGGCGCCGCTGCTACCACGACGAGCACACCGCGATCGTCGACGCGCTGCGCGACCGCGACCCCGACGGCGCCGCCCGTGCCATGCGTCACCACCTCGAGCACGTCTCCGACAACCTGCTCGGGAGACACTGAACCCCACACACGACGAGGTGGGGAGACGCATGACAGTGCTGGATCGGTTCTCGCTCGACGGCCGGGTCGCGATCGTGACCGGAGCGTCGTCGGGGCTCGGCGTCGCGTTCGCCACGGCGCTCGCGGAGGCCGGCGCCGACGTCGTCCTGGGCGCGCGGCGCGCCGACCGGCTCGACGAGACCCGCAGGATGGTCGAGAGCCTCGGGCGGCGCGCGGTCGCGGTGGCCACCGACGTGGCGCGGCAGGCCGACTGCCAGAACCTCGTCGACACCGCGATGGCCGAGCTCGGCCGGGTCGACGTCCTGGTGAACAACGCCGGCATCGGCACGGCGGTCCCGGCGACGCGGGAGACGGTCGAGGAGTTCACCCGCGTCATCGACGTGAACCTGAACGGCTGCTACTGGATGGCCCAGGCGTGCGGGCGGGTGATGGCGCCGGGCAGCAGCATCGTCAACATCTCCAGTGTCCTGGGGCTGACCACGGCGAGCCTGCCGCAGGCCGCCTACGCGGCGAGCAAGGCGGGCCTGATCGGGCTGACCCGCGACCTGGCCCAGCAGTGGGGCGGCCGCAAGGGGATCCGGGTCAACGCGCTGGCGCCGGGCTTCTTCGCCTCGGAGATGACCGAGCAGTACAAGCCCGGCTACCTGGACGCGATGATGGCCAGGGTCCCCTTGGGGCGCAAGGGCGATCCCGAGGAGCTGGCCGCGTCACTGGTGTTCCTGGCCAGCGCCGCGGGTGGCTACGTCACCGGGCAGACGATCGCGGTCGACGGCGGCATGACCGTCACCTGAGCCCGGCAGGGCCGTCGAGGTGCGGCCGGCAGGCCGCCGTGTCGGCGGCACCCCTCGCGGCCGTGCGCCGGCCCTCGGCCGACCGTGGGGGGTTGCACGCGCGAACGCCCCCGGAGCTGGTGATCCGGGGGCGTCCTGCGGGTGGTGGCGGGGCTCAGTGGTGGCCGTAGCTGCTCGAGGAGTGGCTGTAGTCGTCGTTGCCGTGCTTGTAGCTCTGGTCGTGGCACGAGGACTTGTCGTCGTAGGACTTGTCGTCCCAGCAGTCGTCGTAGCGCTTGTCGTCCCAGCAGTGGGTGTACTTGTCGTCCCACTCGTTGTGGGTCTTGTACTCCGAGCCGCAGTGCTTGCCGTAGTCGTCGTTCCAGGACTTGTCGTGGCCGCTGTACTTGGAACCGGAGTGGCAGGAGGACTTGAACATCGTGGGCCTCTTTCGGTGTGGGGGTTCGTGCTGTGGGGTTCGTGCGGTGGGGGTTCGTTCTGGTGAGGAGAACTCTGCCGTCCGCGAGGCTCCGTGACGATCGAGTGCGCCCCCTTTCCCGAGGGGGTGAACCCCACTTCCCGCACGGGACCTCGGTCCCGGACGATCGGGACCTCGGCACCGAGCGCGACGGGCCGTCGGGGCGCTACCGTCGGCGGCAGAAGGCCACGGCAGGGGAGGCTCGGTGCCCATCACGGTGTTCCTGCTCGACGACCACGAGATCGTGCGGCGCGGCATCGCCCAGCTCCTCGAGACCGAGGACGACATCGAGATAGTCGGCGAGGCCGCGACGGCGGCGCAGGCGCTGGCCCGCATCCCGGCGGCCCGCCCGGACGTCGCCATCCTCGACGTCCGGCTGCCCGACGGGGAGGGCGTGTCGGTGTGCCGGGACGTGCGGTCGTCGACGACTCCTCCCCCGGCCTGCCTGATGCTGACGTCGTTCTCCGACGACGAGGCACTCTTCGGCGCGATCATGGCCGGGGCCTCGGGATACCTGCTCAAGCAGGTCGCGGGCTCCGACCTGGTCGGGGCGGTCCGCACGCTGGCAGGCGGCGGCTCGCTGCTCGACCCGAAGGCGACGTCGCTGGTCCTGGAGCGGCTGCGCCGCGGCGAGCAGGCCGAGGACCCGCGGTACGCCGGGCTCTCGCCGCAGGAGCGGCGCATCCTCGACCTGATCGCCGACGGCATGACCAACCGGCAGATCGGTGCGCAGCTGTACCTCGCCGAGAAGACGGTGAAGAACTACGTGTCGTCGTTGCTGCACAAGCTCGGTTTCTCGCGCCGCACCGAGGCCGCCGTCTACGCCGAACGGCGCCGCGCGTCGCAGTGACCGTGGGGGCACCGGCCGTCGAGCGGTGCGTCCCGGCGGCCGCGCCGGGTCCGGGCTCCGCGGCGCCGGCGCCCTACTCGCCGCCGGTGCCCGGGACCCCCACCGGGCGCGCCCGGTCGGCGAGCACCTCCAGGACGTGGACGTAGTCGTGCCCGGTGGCACGGCTCATCCCGAGCTCGCAGGTGCGGTTGCAGGAGGCGTAGGCGTCGGCGTCGACGTCTGCGAGCTCGCGGGCCTGCGGTGCGGTCGCGGCGGCGGTCAGCTCGGGATGGAGCAGGCCGCGGTCGCCCGCGAAACCGCAGCAGTTCCAGGAGTCCGGGACGACGACCTCGGTGGCGACCGCCTCCGCGAGCCTGCGCAGCGGGTCGAGGAGCCCCAGCTGCGTCGCCGAGCAGGTGGGGTGCACCACCATCCGCGGCAACGGCTCCGCGACGGTCAGCCCGGGCAGCAGCCGATCGGCGGTGAAGGCGACGACGTCGACGACCTCGATGCCGCGGAACCGCTCCGGGCCACCGGCGATCATCAGGGCGAGACCCTCGGTGCACGACGACGCGTCCGACACCACGGGGATCCGGCCGCCGCGGGTGGCCGACCACAGCGCCGGCAGCACCCTGGCCGCCATCGCGGCGGCGCCGGCGGGCAGGCCCTTGGACTTCCACGGGGTGCCGCAACAGAGTTTCGGCAGGTCGTCGGGGACGGTGACGCGCAGTCCGCCGCCGCGGCAGAGCCGCACGAACGCGGCCGCGGCGCCTTCCCCGGTGGGCCCGAACATCGCACCGGTGCACGACGGGAACAGCACCAGGTCCGCGTCGCCCGCGGTGAGCCCGCCGGGCGTGCGCCGCCCGCCGCCGGGCAGGTCGCGCGTCCACAGTGGGACGTTGTCGGGGTCGGCGACCCGGCGGATCGCCGCCGACACCGGACCGGCCGCCGCGGGCACGGCCTTCGCGACCGAGAGCGCCGCGCCCAGCGTGCGGGTCGTCGCACCCCAGTGCCTCGCCGCGAACGCCCAGCCGCGCCCGGCCGCCCTGCCCGACCCCTCGGCGCGCAGCCGACGGACCAGGTCACCGGTGTTGATCGTGACGGGGCAGGCGGTGGCGCACATGCCGTCGACGGCGCAGGTGTCGACGCCGTCGTAGGCGTAGTCCTCCTCCAGCGCGGCCACGAGCGCGGCATCACCGCCGGCCCGGGCGCGTTCGAGCTCGCGGCGCAGCACGATGCGCTGCCGCGGGGTCGTCGTCAGGTCGCGGCTCGGACACACCGGCTCGCAGAACCCGCACTCCACGCAGCGGTCGACCTCCTCCTCGACCTGCGGCGCCGACTTGAGGTCGCGCAGGTGCGCGGTCGGGTCGTCGTCGAGGACCACCCCGGGTGAGAGCAGCCCGCCCGGGTCGCACAGCCGCTTGATCTCCAGCATCACCTCGTACAGGTCGTCGCCGTACTGGCGGCGGACGAACGGCGTCATCATCCGGCCGGTGCCGTGCTCGGCCTTGAGCGTGCCGCCGTGGGCCAGGACGAGGTCGACCATGTCGTCGGTGAAGCGCCCGAACCGGTCCCGGCCGGACCCCGCCCCGAGCTCCTCGGTGAGCATGAAGTGGATGTTGCCGTCCTTGGCGTGACCGAAGATCACCGCGTGGTCGTAGCCGTGCTTGCCGAACAGCCCGATCAGGCCCTCGCACGTGGGCAGCAGGTCGGGGACGGGCACGGCGATGTCCTCGAGCAGCGCCGCGGTGCCCGACGGCCGGGCACCCGCGACCTTCGCGTAGAGGCCCTTGCGCAGCTTCCACAACCCGGCCTTGGCCGCCGGGTCGCCCGACAGCTCGCGGGGGCCGTGCAGCGGCAGCCGGGCCAGCAGCGGCGCGGCGGCCGCACCGAGCTCGTCGGCCTCCGCCGCGGTGTGCCCGCGGTACTCCACGAGCAGCGCCGCGTGCTCGTCGACGGTCAGCGCGCGCAGCCGGGGGTCGGCGTCGGCGTCGGACTGCCCGACCCGCAGCGACGTGGCGTCGAGCAGCTCGATCGTCGCCGGTGCGGAGGCGACGAGCTCGGGCAGGGCACGGTTGGCGTCGGCCAGGCTCTCGAACACGAGCAGGCCGGTGCGCGTGTGGGCGAGGACCGGCACCGTGCGCATCGTGATCGAGGAGACGAACGCGAGCGTCCCCTCCGAGCCGACGATCAGGTGCGCGAGGACGTCGACGGGCCGGTCGTGGTCGAGGAAGGAGTTGAGCCCGTAGCCCATGGTGTTCTTGAGCGAGAACAGCGTCTCGATCGTCCGGCGGGCGGCGGCGTCGCCGCGGAGCCGGTCGCGCAGCCGGGCGAGCCCCGCCCACAGGTCGGGCTCGCGGGCGCGCAGCTCGTCGTCGGCGCCCGGTCGGCCGGTGTCGAGGACCGTGCCCGACGGCAGGACCAGCTCCAGCGAGTCGAGCAGCGCGTAGCTGTTGGCGACGGTGCCGCACGCCATCCCGGACGAGTTGTTGGCGACGACCCCGCCCAGCGTGCAGGCCACCTCGCTGGCCGGGTCGGGCCCCAGCATCCGGCCGTACCGGGCCAGCCGCGTGTTGACCGCGCGGACCGTCGCGCCGGGACCGACCCGGACCCGGGCGCCGTCGTCGAGGACCTCGACGGCGCGGAAGTGCCGGCGGGTGTCGACGAGGATCCCGTCCGTCACGGCCTGCCCCGACAGGCTGGTGCCGCCGGAGCGGAAGGTCAGCGCGACGCCGGTCGCGCGGGATGCGGTGAACAGTCGCGCGACGTCGGCCGCCGACGCCGCGGTGACGACGGCCCGCGGGGTGCGGGCGAAGTGCGACGCGTCGTGGGCCATGCCGAGCCGGTCGATCGCGCGTGCCCGCACGGCGTCCGGCCCGACGGCCGCGGTCAACGCGCCGGTGAGGGCCGCCTCGGTGATCACATGGTCTCCCGTGGTGGTGGGGTCCGGAGAACTGTGGCACACCCGAGGCGGCCCCTGCCCGTCGTCTCAACCTGAGACGTGCCGCCTCAGGCGGCGGTGCGGAACCCGGTCGCCCGGTACTCGGTGGCGATGTACTCCGCCTGCCGGATGGCCAGCGCGACGATCGTCAACGTCGGGTTGGCCGCCGCGCCCGTCGTGAAGACGCTGCCGTCGGAGACGAACAGGTTGGGCACGTCATGGGCGCGGCCGAACCGGTCGACCACACCGTCGCCGGGGAGCCGACTCATCCGGCAGGTGCCCAGGTTGTGCGTCGAGGGGTAGGGCGGGGTCTCGATGATGCGGTTCGCCCCGACCGCCCGGTAGACGGCGCCGCCCTGGCGGCGGGCGTGGTCGCGCATCGCCTCGTCGTTCGGGTGGTCGTCGAAGTGCACGTTCGCGACGGGCAGCCCGTGCGCGTCGACGGTGTCGCGGGAGAGCGTGATGCGGTTGCTCTCCTGCGGCATGTCCTCACCGACGATCCACATGCCCGCGGTGTTGAGGTAGCCGTCGACGATGCCGGTCAGCGAGGGTCCCCAGCTGCCGGGGGCGACGAACTTGGCGAAGAACGCCGGGCCGAGCGCGATCGTCTCCATGTAGTAGCCGCCGACGAACCCGCGGTCGGTGTCGAGCCGGGACTCGTCGCCGATCACCCCGGCCATCGTCTCGCCGCGGTACATCCGGACCGGCCGGTCGAACTGTCCCCACACCGTCGCCGTGGTGTGGCGCATGTAGTTGCGCCCGACCTGGCCCGACGAGTTCGCCAACCCGTCAGGGAACCGGGTGGACGCCGAGAGCAGCAGCAGCCGCGCCGACTCGATCGAGTTGCCGGCGACGCAGACGACCGCGGCGCGCTGGCGGCGCAGGGTGCCGCTGCCGTCGACGTAGAGCACGCCCGTGGCCCGCCCGCCCGCGTCGTGCAGGATCTGCGCGACGTGGCTGTCGGGACGCAGGTCCAGCAGCCCGGTCTGCTCTGCCTTGGGCAGTTCCGCCACCAGCGTCGACCATTTCGACCCGTGCTTGTCGCCCTGGAAGTTGAATCCGTCCTGGACCGATGCCGGCCGACCGTCGTAGGGCTCGGCGTTCGTGGCGTAGGGCCCGGTCGCGTAGTCGCGGTAGCCGACCTTCTCGGCACCGTTGGCGAACACCTTGTAGTTGTTGTTCGCCGGCAGCGGCGGCCGGCCGTGCCGGTGCGTGACCCCCATCTTGATCTCGGCCTGGTCGTAGTACGGGTTCAGCTCCGCCGGCGTGACCGGCCAGTCGAGCAGGTTGGCCCCGTCGATGTCACCGTAGGTCGACCGCGCCGCCAGCTCGTGCGGCTTGAACCGGGGACACGCACCCGCCCAGTGCGTCGACGTCCCGCCGACCGCCTTGACGATCCAGGCCGGCAGGTTCGGGAAGTCCTTCGCGACCCCCCAGCTGCCCGACGCGGTGCGCGGGTCGGTCCAGGCCATCTGGTCGAAGGCCTTCCACTCGTCGTTGTGGTAGTCGGCTCCGGTCAGGTGCGGACCGGCCTCCAGCACCACGGTCTTCACCCCGCGCCGGCACAGCTCGTACGCGAGCGTCCCACCGCCGGCACCGGATCCGACCACCACCACCACGTCGGTGTCGTCGTACTCGAAGCGGGTCATGCCGAGGCCTCCTGCTGGCTCACGATGCGCGGGTCGGGCAACCAGTCCAGGTCGTCGAAACCGCGGTCGACGTACCCGCCCCGGTCGTAGGACGGACCCTCGTAGCCGAGCAGGTCCCAGACCTCGTGGTCGTCGTAGAGCGCCACGATCGCCACGTCGAGGATCGCGGCGAAGAACGGGGTGCCTGCCACACCGCGCAGCACGAGCGCGGCGGTCTCCTCGTCGAGGCAGGAGAACGCGGCGTCGCGCTGCTCGTCGAGATCGGCCAGGCCCTGCACGAGCAGACCGTGCAGCCGTGGGTCGGTGCCGGCCGCAGCGAGCACCGCGTCGGCGGTGCGCTCGTAGGGCCCGGTCGGGAACGTCGCGTGCGGGAACGCCGCCCGCAGTACGTCGACCAGCGTCGCGCGCTGGTGGTCGGACAGAAGGGTGCTCACCAGAACTCCTGTTCAGGGGTGTGACGGGATCCCCGCCCGGTGGGCCCGGGACGGGGTGCGGTCGTGCAGGGGCGCCTACGACGAGGCGGGGTCCCGGATGCCGTAGACCTCGATGCGGCGGTAGAGGGTCGCCCGGCTGATCCCCAGCCGGACGGCCGCCTCGGTCATCGTGATCCCCGGCTCGGCGAGGCAACGCACGATCTCGTCGCGCTCGACGGTCTCGATTCGCGACAGCGACCGTCGCGGCGCGCCGCCGGCCAGCTCCGCGGGCAGGTGCTCGACATCGACGAGGTCGGTGCGCGCGACGGCCGCCTCGACGACCCCGCGCAGCTGGTCGACGTTGCCCGGCCAGCGGTAGGCCAGCAGGCTGCGCTGGGCCGCGTCGGTGAACCGGACCTCGCGGCGGCGCTGCTTCGTCGCGAACGCCCGCGCCAGCGGGACGACGTCCTCGCGGCGCTCGCGCAGCGGCGGCAGCTCCACACAGGTGTCGACGAGCGGGCGCAACGCCTCGGGCAGCGCGCCCACGCTGCGGGCGGTGAACGCGATGCCCGGCCTGCCGCCGTCGCCGCTCCCGCCGGGCATCGTGGCGCGCAGCGTGCCGCCCAGCTTCGTCGCCACCCACGACGGGAGCTCGTCGACCTGGCTCACCACGATGCTCGTCGCGGCCTTGCCCAGCTCGGGCTCCCACAGGTCCAGCCACGCCGCCGTGTCCTGCACCGCGGGCGGGCGCGCCACCAGCACCCGGCCGTACGGATGGGTCCGCGACAGCGCATCGGTCAGCAACGACCGCCTGCCGACGCCGTCCTCACCGACGACGGCGACCACCCGGCCCGCCGCCAGCGCGGCCTCCACGTCCGCCGACGCCGCGCGCCAGCTGCGCGACCGCGGCGACACCGCCGTCCCCGGCGGCCGCAGGAACACCCGGAACACCTGCCCGTGCGACGCCGCGCGCGGCACCCGGCCGCGGTGGCGGGCCAGCATCATCGCCGCGGTACTGCTCGCGGCGCTCTGCGCCAGCGCCAGCAGCAGCTTGTCCGACTGCTGCGCCCACGTCGTCAGGTTGATGGTGCCCGCGAGCTCCCCCGACACCGGATCGAGCACCGGCGCGGCCGCGCACGTGTAGCCCCACAGCTCGCTGCAGAAGTGCTGGTCGGCCCGCACCAGGGCGGGGGCACGGTCGGCCAGCGCCAGCCCCAGCCCGGTCGTGCCCGCCTCCCGCTCCCCGTAGTCGAACCCCGGCGCGAGGTACACGGCGTCGAGCGCCGAGAGCAGCGTCCGCTCATGGCACACCCTGTTCAGCACCACACCGTCGCCGTCGGTGAGCATCATGCTGATCGGCTCGTTCGCCAGCGTCGCCTGCAGGCCCTCGACGACGTCCAGCCCGCAGCGGAAGAACAGCGACTCCTCGTCGACCGCACCGCTGAACACCGGTGCGACCTCGTCGAGCGACGCGCCGAACTCGGTGCTGCGCCGCCAGGACGCGGCGATACGGTCCGACACCACCGACCCGGCGGCGGTGACCGGCCGTGCGATCTGCTCTCGTTCCGAGAGCGGAGCTGATCCGTTCATCCCTTCCTCACCTCCGAGGCGTCGATGCGCTCATCAGCCCGTCGACTGTGACACACGCGACCGCACTGTCGCACCGACCGGACGTCTCAGCCTGAGACAAGATCGACTCCGGTTCCGAACAGGCCGTTGGTCCCCCCACCCGCGGCCGTCGGCCTCTCCCGGCGCCCGTCCCGCGCGAGGACGCTCGACACCGGAGAGAGGAGCCGACGATGAGCGCCACGAGCAGCGGTGTCGACGTCCACACCCTGGAAGGAGCGGTCCGGCGCGCAACCCGCGCACCGTCGGTCCACAACACCCAGCCCTGGCGGTGGCGGGTGGCGCCGGGCCGGATCGACCTGCACGCCGACCCCGACCGCCGCCTCGTCGCGACCGACCCCGACGGCCGCGACCTGCTGGTCAGCTGCGGCGCGGCCCTGGAGTACCTGCGCGTCGCGCTCGCCGGCGTCGGAGCGGGCAGCAGGACGACGCGCTTCCCCGACGCCGACGACCGGTACCACCTCGCGACGGTCACGGTCCGCGCCGGGCACGCCGCGCTCGACGACGCGAACCTGTACGCCCAGCTCGACCGCCGCCACTCCGACCGCAGGCCCTACGACGCCGGGATCCCCGCACAGCTGGTCCGGACCCTCGCCCGGCGCGCACGCACGTTCGGCGCCGAGCTCGTCGCCGTCGACGGGCGGGCCCGCGAGGCGCTCGTGCGCGCCCTCGACGACGCCGCCACGGGACAGCCCTACCGGCCCGGCTACCTCGCCGAGCTGCTGGTCTGGACCCACCGCTACGCCGGTGCCCGGGACGGCGTGCCCTGCACCGCCGTCCCGAAGGCGGGTCCCGACCACGACGCGGGGCACCTGAACCGCTTCCCGGCGGGCACCCTGGCGCACCGCACGGCACTCGAGCCGGACGCGGGGACGCTCTGCGTCCTCACGACCGCGGCCGACGACCGGACCGACCGGCTCCGCGCGGGCGAGGCCGCCGCGGCGGTGCTGCTCGCGGCCACCGCGGCCGGTTACGCGACGTGCCCGCTCAGCCAGGCCCTCGAGCTGGAGGCGACCCGCGCGCGGGTGCAGGTCGCGGCCGGCGCCATCGGCCACCCGCAGCTGCTGATCCGCATCGGCCGGCCCGCCGAGTACAGCGGCCCGGTCCCGGAGACACCCCGTCGCGCGGTGTCGAACGTCCTGTTCTGAGCGCGCGGGCCGCCCCGCGTTCGGCGCCGCCGACGGTGCACGTCGGACCGACCGTCGACCGGGCCCGCCGACGCCGGACCGTGCCGGCACCCGACCGACCCGCGGACCTCGGCCTCCCGGCACGGCACCCGCGACAGAGCCGCTGCGCCACCCTCCCACCCGAGGGCCGCGACCACCCGCAGGGCCGCGCCGCAGGGCCGCGCCGCAGGGCCGCGCCAGGAACGCGGCCGCCGGACGCGGTGCCGGGGCTCCTCCCGGTCCCACCGGGATCGCCGCTGCGACAACGCGGTCGCCGCGGTTCCCGGGCCGGGGCCGGCGGACCGTCCGGCCTGAACGGCGGCCCGGCCGGCTCAGGGGTGGCGGGTCCGCAGCCCGGTCAGCCGCGCCGGGAGCAGGGCGAGCGCCGTGGCCGACGGGCCACCGGTCCACGGTCCGCGCAACCGGGGCCGCAGCTGCACCGCCTCGGCCGCGGCCAGCTCGAACGTCTCCCCGACGGCCAGCACCGTCCATGCCCGGGCAGACGCGTCGTCGAACCCGTCGGTCTCGAACGCCGCCACCGCGTTGCCGACGATCGCCCGCGCGACGGCCGGGTCGTCGACGGTGAACAGGATGCGTCCGCGGTCCCATGCGTAGCCGACGGGCCTGCTCTCCGGCAGCGCCCAGCGGGTGTACACGATCCGCCCGACGTGCCCCGTCGCGAGCAGCGCGCGGCAGTCGACGGCGTCGATGTCGGCCGGGCACGGGGTCGGTGCGCTCATCCCGCCAGCGTCCCCGCCCGGTCCTGCCGGGCGCAGGGCCGAAGGTCCGTATCCGGACCGGCGAGGGTCCCGTCGTCAGCCCGTCCGCGCCGACCGGGTCAGCCGACTGCCGCCGGCCGCGCCGGGCACGAGTGCGAACGTGCCGCCGCGGCGTTCGGCGCGGCGGCGCAGGTTCGCCGGCCCGCTGCGCCGGCCGCCCCGCCCGGCCCACGACCGTCGTCGGCGACGAGGTCCGGTCGTGACCTCCGGCATCGTCGCAGCGGGCCACGTCCCCGCCGGCCGAGTCCCGCCGGCCGAGTCCCCGCTCGCGGCCACGTTCCCGCTCGCGGCCCGGCCGGGCGAGGGCCCGGTCCGCGGGAGCCCGGTCCGGCAGGGCGGTCGCGTACCGGTCAGGACCGGTTCGCGACGTAACCCGGGACCTGGACACCGTCCGGCTGCTGCGGGCACGGCCGCGGCTCACCCCAGGTCGTCACCACGGGCAGGACGCCTGCCCAGCAGTGTGCGGCGGCGACGTCGTCGGCCTCGTCGCCGGGTGGCCCGGTCCGCACCTTGACGCTGGCCTCCGTCGTGTCGACGGCGAGCAGCAGGGTGGCGGCGAGCTCCTTGCGCGTCGGCGCCCGGGCGTGGTCCCACGACCCGGGAGCCATGTGCTCGGCCAGCGCGCGCAACCCGGCGAGCTTCTCCGCCTCGTCGTCGACGCGGCGGGCGAGGCCGTGCACCACCGCGCACCGGTAGTTGACGGAGTGGCTGAACACCGCACGCGCGTAGACGATCCCGTCGACCAGGGTCACCGTGACGCACACCGGTGTCGCGTCGGCGGCGCGGAGGCTGGTGGCCGCCGACGAGCCGTGCAGGTACATGACGTCGCCGATGCGGCCGTACCCGGTGGGCAGGACGAGGGGCGCCCCGTCGACCGTGACGCCGAGATGGCACACGATCCCCGCGTCGAGCACGGCGTGGAGGTCGCGGCGGTCGGTCCGGGCCCGGTCCGGGTACCGCCCCAGCTGCGTCCGCGGCGTCGACGACAGCGGTGTCGAATCGATTCGCGTCATGACCTCGTAGCGTGCCCGGTCGGCGCCCGGAACGGAAGACCTCGGGGCGGCCAGGTCGGTTGACCTGTCTCCCGCGTGCTCACTAAGGTCGGCCCGAAACGTTTATATCCTGGCGGCCTCCGCCGTCATCCCGTTTCCCGTCCGCGAACCGAGGAGCCACGATGCCGAACGCCGACCGCTTCTACATCGGAGGCGAGTGGGTGGCGCCCACCACGACGGGGACGACGGCCATCGTCGACCCGTCGACCGAGCAGGAGATCGGCCGCGTCGCCCTCGGCGGCACCGCCGACGTCGACCGCGCCGTCGCCGCCGCCCGCACCGCCTTCGAGTCCTTCTCCGAGACGACCGTGGCCGAGCGCGCCACCCTGCTCGAGCGCATCATCGAGGTCTACCAGGCCCGCTCGGGCGACATCGCCGACGCCCTCATGGCCGAGATGGGTGCCCCGGCCGGGCTCGCCCGCACCGCGCAGATCGGAGCCGGGCTGGGCCAGTTCGCCTCCGCCCTCGACACCCTGAAGAACTTCACGTTCGAGGAGACGCGGGGCACCACCCGCATCCGCCACGAACCGATCGGTGTCTGCGGTCTGATCACGCCGTGGAACTGGCCGCCGCTGCTGATCGCCGCCAAGGTCGGACCGGCCCTGGCCGCCGGCTGCACGATGGTGCTCAAACCGTCGGAGCTCGCGCCGCTCAACGCCGCCGTCATCGCCGAGGTCCTGCACGAGGCCGGGGTACCCGCCGGTGTGTTCAACCTCGTCCACGGCGACGGCCCGACCGTCGGCGGCGCCCTCGCGGCGCACCCGGACGTCGACATGATCTCCTTCACCGGGTCCACCCGGGCCGGCGTCGAGGTCGCCCGCAACGCCGCGCCGACGGTCAAGCGCGTCGCGCAGGAGCTGGGCGGCAAGTCCGCCAACATCATCCTCGACGACGCCGACCTCGCGACCGTCGTACCCCGCGACATGGGCGACGTCGTCGCCAACTCCGGGCAGTCGTGCAACGCGGGCAGCAGGTGGCTCGTGCCCGAGTCGAAGCTCTCCGAGGTCGTCGCGCTCGCCAAGGCCGCCGCCGACGCGATCGTCGTCGGTCCGCCCACCCGTGACGGCGTGGCGATCGGCCCGGTCGTCTCGCAGGCCGCGTACGACAAGGTCCAGCGGCTGATCACCGGCGCACTCGAGGAGGGCGCGACCGTCGTCGCCGGCGGCCCCGGCCGTCCCGACGGGCTCGACACCGGGTACTACGTACGGCCGACCGTGCTCGCCGGGGTCACCAACGACATGCAGATCGCCCGCGAGGAGATCTTCGGGCCGGTCATCACGATCCTGACCTACCGCGACGAGGACGAGGCCGTCCGGCTGGCCAACGACACCGTGTACGGGCTCGCCGGTTTCGTGTCCTCCGCCGACCCCGAGCGGGCCCGGGCGGTCGCCCGCCGCATGCGGACCGGGATGGTGCACGTCAACGGGGCCGGTCTCGACTTCGCCGGCGCGTTCGGCGGCTACAAGCAGTCGGGCAACGGCCGCGAGTACGCCGACTTCGGCCTGCGGGAGTTCCTGGAGGTCAAGTCGGTGTTCGGCTACTCGGCCTGACCGGGGGCCGCGACGGCCCGCGGCGCCCCACGGGTGCGACCCCACCGTCGTCCGGAGGTGTCCGGACGACGGTGGGGTTGCGCCCACCCGCGCAGCGGGCTCAGCCGGGCACGTCGGCGACGCGGCCCTGCGCAGCGGCCCGTACCGGCAGGCTGGGCGGGGCGCAGACGTAGCGGGCAGGTGTCGCCGACAGGCCGATCGGGTTGCGCGTCAGCTCGACCGTCGTCCCGTCGGGACGGGGCAGGGCCACGAGCGGTTCGAGGCCCAGCGCCTCGGCGAGCCGGAAGGCGCCCGCGACGTCGTTGACGACTCCGGCGGGGACCCCGGCGCCGCTCAGCCGCTCCGCCCACCGGGCGGCGGGCGCCTGCCGCAGCCGCTCCCCCAGCGCCGAGGCGAGCTCGCCGCGGTGGGCGACCCGGTCCCCGTTGGTGGCGAACCGGGGGTCGTCGGCGAGCCGGTCGAGCTCCAGCACCGCGCAGAGCGACCGGAACTGGCGGTCGTTGCCGACGGCGAGCGCGAGATCGCGGTCGGCGCAGCGCAGGAGCTCGTAGGGCGCGATGCTGGGATGGCGGTTCCCGAGCCGCTCGGGGACCACACCGGCGACCGTGAACGCCGACCCCTGGTTGACCAGCGCGGCGAGCAGGCTCGACAGCAGGTCCACCTCGACCCGCTGTCCCTGGCCGGTGGTGTCGCGGTGGCGTAGCGCAGCCAGGATGCCGACGGTCGCGAAGAGACCGGCGAGGACGTCGACGAGTGCGACACCGGCCTTCTGCGGTTCGCCGCCGGGTTCCCCGGTGATGCTCATGAGCCCACCGACCGCCTGGACGAGCAGGTCGTAGCCGGGCAGCGCAGCACCGGCACCCGCCCCGAACCCGGTGATGGAGCAGTACACCAGCCGGGGGTTGGCTGCGCACAGCTCGTCGGCACCGAGGCCGAGGCGGTCCATGACGCCGGGCCGGAAGTTCTCGACGACCACGTCCGCCTCCCGGGCGGCGGCACGGGCGGTGGCCCGGTCGGTGGGGTCGGCGAGGTCCCAGGCGACGGCGCTCTTGTTGCGGTTGACGGACTGGAAGTAGGTGGCGGTGCCGCGCTCGTCGTGCGGTGGGCCCCAGGCACGGGTGTCGTCGCCGGTGGTGGGGCGCTCGACCTTGACGACGGTGGCACCGAGGTCGGCGAGCATCATGGTGGCGAACGGCCCGGCGAGGACGCGTGAGAAGTCCAGGACGTTCAGCGGGCCCAGCGCGGTGGGCGGGGTCGACATCGCACCTCCGATGGAATGGTTTCCAGACCGTAGGTGCGGCGCGCGAACATCGTCAAGCGCGCAGCCCGTGCGCTCGGCAGTGAGATGCCCTGACCTGCCCCGTGACGACGAACCACCACGACCGTACGGGGATCGGCCGCCGGGGAACGCGGCGAAGTGGGGGCTTGACCACGTCGCAGGTCGGCGGCATTCTAGAAACGAATCAACCGCTTGCCATTCCGCAGCGAGACCTTCGCGGCACGGGCCGGGCACGAACCCTTCCCGGGTACCCGCCGACGAGGTTGCGACCTCAGAGAGGAGACGCGCCGTGACGGACTACGACCCCGCCGCCCCCAACGCGCGTCGGTTCCCGCGGGTGATCGTGCCCGACGAGATCGACAAGATGCCGGTGCTGACGTTCAACACGGGCATCACGACGAACATCTTCCTGTCCCGCGAGCGCGACGACGCCCGCTTCTTCCGGCACGGCTACTGCTACGGCGAGGCCGACCACCTGCCCTACCAGTGGGAGCAGCGCGACTTCGACGAGACGCACTACGTCCTCGAGGGGCACATCCACGTCGTCGTCGAGGACGCCGCGGGCCGCACCATCGTGCTGGAGGCCGGCGTCGGCGAGCACATCTACCTGCCCGCCGGCTACACCTACCGGCTCGAGTGCACCGGGGTGTCCTACAAGTTCTTCTGGACCTCGGGGCCGTCGCCGAAGGTCGGGGTCGCCGACGCACCCGAGTACAGCCGCGAGCTCAAGGCGCTCCGCACCTCCGAGGGGAGCTGATCATGGCCGTGACCGCCAGTACCTGGCAGCCGTTGCGGGGCGACAAGCGTTGGGCCTACCTGGCCCGGGCGAAGTCGATCCGGGTCGCGACGGCGAACGAGGACGGCAGCATCTACCTGTCCCCGCTCTGGCACGTCGTGCACGAGAAGCGGATCTTCATCCCGATCGACGCCGCGTCGCGCCACGGCGTGAACGTCACCGCGGGCCGCCCGCTGTCGGCGCTGGTCGACCAGGGCGAGGAGTACGCGACGGTGAGCGGCGTCCGGATCACCGGGACGATGCACCCGATCGAGGACGACGCCCTCGTCGAGACGCTGGCCCAGCTGGTGTTCGACAAGTACTTCCACGTCGGCCACCCCTACGCGGAGCAGTACCTGGAGTTCGGCGAGGTCGCCGGCCGCACCTACTACGAGCTGGTGCCCGATCGGATGATCGGCTGGGACATGCGGGAGATCAACGTGATCGCGATGCCGGAGGCCAGGGTGCTCCCGGACCACGTCGGGGACCGGCTCCTGTGAGCGGGCCGCTGCGGGTCCTGTTCGCGGGCGAGTCCTGGATCAAGCACACGATCCACATGAAGGGCTTCGACCAGTTCCACAACACCGAGTACGAGGAGGGTGCCGGCGACTTCCTCGCGGCGCTCGACCGTGAGGGCTTCGCGGTCACCTACGTCCGCGGGCACGAGATCTCGGCCAGGTTCCCCCGCTCGGCGGCCGAGCTCGACGCGTTCGACGTCGTGGTCCTCTCCGACATCGGCTCCAACTCCTTCCTGCTGCCCGACGAGACGTTCCTGCGCTCCGAGCGCAGCGCGAACCGCCTCGCGGTGCTGCGCGACTGGACGCGCGCGGGCGGCGGGCTGGTCATGATCGGCGGCTACATGTCGTTCACCGGGATCGAGGGCAAGGCCCGGTTCGGGATGACCCCGCTCGCCGACGTCCTGCCGGTGCGGATGCTCGATCACGACGACCGGATCGAGGAGCCCGCGGGCCTCAAGGCCGACTTCGACGAGCCCGCACACCCGGTCCTGGGTGGGACCCCTGCGGAGTGGCCGCCGCTGCTCGGGTACAACCGTCTGATCGCGAAGCCGGATGCGACGACCGTGGCACGCGCGGGGGATGATCCCCTGCTGGTCGTCGGGCCGGCGGGCGAGGGCCGTTCCGTCGCGTTCGCCTCGGACCTGGCGCCGCACTGGGCGCCACCGGAGTTCGTCGGATGGCCGCACTACCAGAGACTGTGGGCGTCCATCCTCGGCTGGGCGGCCGGCGCCTGAGGAGGTCTGCCGTGGTGTCACGCCGTCGGCCCACGATGAAGGACGTCGCGGAACACGCGAACGTCTCGATCAGCACGGTCAGCTACGTGCTGAACGACAGCGGGCCCGTCGCGGCCGAGCGTCGCAACCGGGTGCTCGACGCGATCCGCCTGCTCGACTACTCCCCCAACGAGTCCGCCCGCAGCCTGAAGCGGCGGTCGGCCTCGACGATCGCGATGGTCGTGCCGGACCTGACCAACCAGTTCTTCGCGATGGTCGCCGAGGGGGTGCACCGGGCGGCGTCCGCGGTCGACGTGCTCGTCGTGCTCGTGCTGCCCGACGCCGCGCAGCTGCCCGAGGAGAGCCAGGCGAAGCTGCTGCGCAGCCAGCGTGTCGACGGCGTGATCTACCTGTCGGGCACCGGGTCGATGCCGGCGGCCATCTACGACCTGGCCCGGTCGGGTCCGGTCGTGCTGGTCGACGAGCAGATCCCGGGCCGCGACCTGCCCGCCGTGGTGTGCGACTCCCGCCGCGGCGGCCGTGAGGTCGCCGCGCACGTGCTCGCCCACGACCACCGCCGGCTCGCCGTCATCGGCGGTCCGCCCGCGCTGTGGACGGCGCAGCAGCGGCTCGCCGGCTACCGCGAGGCGTTCGCGGGTGCGGGGATCGACCCCGACTCCGTACCGGTGTTCGCCGGCGACTACCGCCAGGAGTCCGGGTACGCGGCGGCCGCGGAGATCCTGACGCGGCCGGTGCCCGAACGGCCGACGGCGTTGTTGTGCGCCAATGACCTGATGGCCATCGGCGCGATGCAGTGCCTGCGCGACAACGGGTTGAGCGTTCCCGGCGACATGAGCGTCGTCGGCTTCGACGACCAGCCGATCTCGAGCATGCTCACGCCCGCCCTGACCAGCGTGCGCCAGCCGGCGTACGACATGGGCCACCGGGCCGCCAAGGTCCTGTTCGACCTGCTCGAGGGCAGGGAGGCGGACACGAGCGGTCCGCTGCCGGCCGAGGTCCGCATCCGCGACAGCGTCGGTCCACCCGGGGAGCGGTGATGGCCACCGACGACATCGTGGTCGTCGGCGCGGTCAACGTCGACATGGTGGTGACCGCGCCGCAGCTGCCCGGGCCGGGCGAGACCGTCGTCGGCCCCGGGATGCGCCGTCACGGCGGCGGGAAGGGTGCCAACGCGGCCGTCGCCGCGGCGCGCGCGGGCGCGTCGGTGCACTACGTCGGCGCGGTCGGCGACGACGATCTGGGTGCGACCGCGCTGCGTGAGCTCGCCGCCGACGGCGTCGGCACCGACGACGTCACGGTGGTGGCGGGCGAGAGCACCGGGGTGGCGCTGATCGTCGTCGACGAGGCCGGGGAGAACCAGATCGCGGTCGGTGCGGGCGCCAACGGCCGGCTCGCGGCCGATGCGGTCGCGGACGCGCTGCGGCGACGGCTTCCCGCGGCCGGCTGTGTCCTGGTCAGCACGGAGGTGCCCGGCGCCGCGGTCGAGGCCGCGGTGCGGACGGCCGCGGCGGCGGGGGTGCGCTGCGTGCTCAACCCGGCGCCGGTGATCCCGGCGGTCGTGGCGTTGCTCGACCTGGGCCCGCTGCTGACGCCCAACACCGGGGAGCTGTTCGCGCTCGCCGCGGCTGCGGGTGTCCGCGGCGGCGGTGCGCCGTCGCGGGCGTCCCCGAGCTGCAAGGAGATCCTGGCCTGCGCGCAGGCCCTGGTGGGGCGGACGGGTGCGCCGGTTCTGGTGACCCTGGGCGGCGACGGCGTGCTCGTCGTCGGCAGCGACGGCGCGACGCGCCACATCGAGCCGTTGCGGGTCGAGGTCCGCGACACGACCGGGGCGGGCGACACCTTCAACGGTGTCCTGGCCGCGGGGCTCGCCGCGGGCCGCGATGTCGACGGGGCGGCCCGGGCGGCGACGGTGGCCGCGGGCCTGTCGGTGACGAAGGTCGGCGCCCGTGGCGGGATGCCGACGGCGGCGGCGCTGTCCGTCGCGCTGAGGGACCACTAGACCGGATGCCAGGGCCGGACCGCCGGGAGGAGTGATCGGTTCGTATGGAAACGATTCTGCCCTGGCGACGGGCCGACCCGCCGCGCCATTGCCGCCTGCCCTCCCGGAGGCCGCGGCAATCATCCGAAGCAGCCCGGCTCACCCGTCATGATCTGCGCCTTCACCCGCCTCGGTTCGGTCGGCCCGCCGTTCGCGGACCGACGGTGCGGGACCTACTCCGGAAATAGTCGGATGAGGTGAGTTGACGGTCACAGTAGAAACGTTAACATCGTGTTGCTGCAGTCCCGGAAATCTGGTGGTCCTTCCGGCGGATACGCAAGGCTGTCCGTTCGCGTAGAACCGTGGTTCTTCGCAACCAGGTCCACACCTGCTCCACCCGCACCGCGCCATCGAGAATCGGCACGGTCGGTCGGTAGAAACGACTCTCGCGGAAGGTGAAGTGCCGATGGGCTACCTCGACAACCTGATCATCAACACCGACAACTACAAGCACTGCCACTACCCGCTGTACCCGCCCGGCACCGAGTACGTCTCCAGCTACATCGAGTCCCGCGGCGGCGAATGGCCGGTCACCCAGTTCGTCGGACTGCAGGCCTACCTGCGCGAGTACCTGATGCGGCCCATCACCCTCGAGGACATCGACGAGGCCGAGTTCGTCGTCCGCGAACAGGGCATGCACTTCAACCGCGACAACTGGCTCGGCATCCTCAACGACCACGACGGGTTCCTGCCCGTCGAGATCGAGGCCGTCCCCGAGGGCACCGTGCTCCCGGCACGCAACGTGCTCGTCCAGCTCATCAACACCGACCCGAAGTACTTCTGGGCCACGAGCTTCTTCGAGACGGCCCTGCTGCGCGCGGTCTGGTACCCGACGACCATCGGCACCGTCAGCTGGCTGTCGAAGATGGTCATCAAGGAGGCGCTGGCCCGGACGTCGGACAACCCGCACCTGGTCCGCAACACCTTGCACGACTACGGCGCCCGCGGCGTCAGCTCGCAGCAGTCGGCGGCGCTCGGCGGCCTGGCGCACCTGGTCAACTTCGACCAGTCCGACACCGTCCCCGGCATCCTCGCGGCGAAGCACTTCTACAACGCGGGCAAGGTCTCCAACTCGGGCCCGAACTCCGAGCACGCCGGCTTCTGCGCCTGGGGCCAGGAGAACGAGACCGCCGCCCTGCGCAACATGCTCGACATCTACGCCGCCGAGGGCTGCGCGCTGCTGCTGTCGGACACCTACGACCACGAGAACTGCGTCAAGAAGATCATCGGCGGGGAGCTCAAGGAGCAGATCCGCAACTTCCCCGGCCTGGTCGGCGTGCGGCCCGACTCCGGCGACATCGTGCAGGTCACCGCCGACACCACCGAGTGGCTGATGGACGCCTTCGGCTACGAGGTGAACTCGAAGGGCTTCAAGATCCTGCCGCCGTTCATCCGCGTCGTGCAGGGCGACGGCGTGAACTTCTACAGCCTCCCGCAGGTCTACATGGAGCTGGAGCGTCGCGGCCTCGCCGCCGACAACGCCGTGTTCGGCATGGGCGGCGGCCTGCTGCAGCACTGGAACCGCGACACCATGAACTTCGGCCAGAAGGCCTCGGCGGTCTGCGTCAACGGGGAGTGGCGCGACATCTCCAAGAACCCGACCGGCGCCGCGTTCAAGACCTCGAAGAAGGGCCGGCTCGCGCTGAAGTACGAGAACGGCACCTACACCACGGTGCCGAAGGGCTCGATCCCCGAGTCCGAGAACGTCCTCGTGCCCGTGTTCCGCAACGGCAAGCTGCTCAAGAAGTGGGACTTCACCGAGCTCATCGCCAACGCCGAACGGGAGGTCCCCGAGTCGTACTACATCGACCACGTGGGACAGATGCGGACGGTGCAGGACGAGAGGGCGGTCACCGCACCGGCCTGAGCCGGCGTCCGGCCGAGGACAGTCGGACCGACCCGGGACACCGCCGCGGCACGCTCCCCTCCGTGCCGCGGCGGTGCTCCCACCGACCACCGGGACCCGACCACCGGAGAGACAGCTGCCGATGACCCACCTGCACGTCTTCGACATGGACGGGACCCTCCTGCGCGGCGCCGGGTCCGTGGAGCTCGCCCGGCACCTGGGCACGTTCGAGGCCGCCGACCGGATCGAGCGGGCGTGGGGCCGCGGCGAGATCACCGACGTCCAGTTCTGGGAGCGGATGCTGCCGCTCTGGGCCGACGTCACCGAGGAGGAGATCGACGCGGCGTTCGCGGCGTCGGCCTGGATCGACGGTGTCCGGGAGGTCTTCGCCGACATCACCGAGCGCGGCGAGCACGTCGCGGTGATCTCGCAGTCGCCACACTTCTTCGTCCGCAGGCTGGAGGCGTGGGGTGCGCACCGCACCTTCGGCTCCGACGTCGTACCGCTGCGCGAGGCACGCAAGGAGCACCTGCTCACCCTGCAGCACAAGGTCGACATCACCCTGTCGCTGCTCGACGAGCTCGGCCTCGACGAGACCGACGCCGTCGCCTACGGCGACTCCACCTCCGACACCCTGCTGTTCGCGCGCCTCACCCACACCGTCGGTGTCAACTGCACGGAGGTGCTGCGCCGCCACGCCGCCGTCTGCTTCGAGGGCGACGACATCCGCGGCGCGTACGCGCTGGGCCGACGACTGCTGGAACAGGAGCGGGTGACATGAGCAGCGTCGTCGAGACCCCTGGGGCCACCTGCATGCACCTCGGCTACCGCAAGCGCCTCATGCTGTTCTCCGGGCGCGCCAACCCGCCGCTGGCCGCCGCCATCGGCCACGAGCTCGGCGTCGGGCTGGGCTCGGTCACCCTCAAGACGTTCTCCAACGACGAGGTGTACTGCCGCTTCACCGAGTCGATCCGCGGCGCCGACGTCTTCATCGTGCAGCCCATGTGCGGCAACCCGGAGACGGGCGTCAACACCAACGACGCGCTGCTCGAGCTGCTCGTGATGATCGACGCGGCCGTCGGCGCCAGCGCCCACCGGGTCATCGCCGTCACCCCCTGGTTCGGCTACTCGCGCCAGGACAAGAAGTCCGAGGCGCGTGAGCCGATCTCGGCGCGGCTGGTGGCCCGGATGCTGGAGTCGGCGGGCGTCGACCGGGTCCTCGCCATGGACCTGCACGCCGGCCAGCTGCAGGGGTTCTTCTCCCGCCCGCTCGACCACATGACCGCGTTGATGATGCTGGCCGACCACTTCGCCGGCCTCGACGACGACCTCGTCGTGGTCGCACCCGACGCGGGCCGGGTCAAGCTCAACAAGCAGTTCGCGACGCGCATGGGCGCGGGCCTGGCCATCCTCGACAAGGAGCGCCCCGCCCAGCAGGTCGCGGAGATCGGGCACGTCATCGGCGACGTCCGCGGGAAGACCGCCATCATCGTCGACGACATCATCGACACCGCCGGCACGCTGCGTGCCGCCGGCGAGGCCGTCGAACGTGCCGGTGCCCGCCGGGTGTTCGCCGCGGCCACCCACGCCGTGCTGTCGGGCCGCGCCGCCGAGAACCTGGCCGCGGCCCCGTTCGAGCGGATCGTCGTCACCGACACGATCCCGTTGCGGCCCGGCGTCCCCGACAACGTCCACGTCGTGTCGTGCGCGCCGCTGCTCGCGGCGACGATCCGCCGCATCTTCACCGACGAGTCGGTGAGCGAGGTCTTCGGCGGCAAGAACCACCTCTTCTGACCCGCACCCCCAGGAAGGACCCGCACCATGCCCTCCGGTCCGGTCACCACCGGCGACGTCCGAATCGGCTACAAGGCGTCCGCGGAACAGTTCGGTCCGCGCGAGCTCATCGAGTTCTCGGTCGAGGCCGAGGACCGCGGCCTCGACATCGTCGCGGTGTCAGACCACTTCCAGCCCTGGCGGCACCGTGGCGGGCACGCCCCCAACGCTCTGGCCTGGCTCGGAGCGGTCGGCGCGTCGACGTCGCGCGCGGTGCTGGCCACCAGCGTGCTCACCCCGACGCTGCGCTACCACCCGTCGATCGTCGCGCAGGCCTTCGCCACCCTCGCGGTCCTGAACCCCGGCCGGGTGGTGCTCGGCATCGGGTCGGGTGAGGCGATGAACGAGACGCCCGCGACCGGTGCGGAGTTCCCCGGGCCGAAGGAGCGCCGGATGCGGATGGCCGAGGCGATCACCCTGATGCGGCGGCTGTGGACCGAGGACCGCGTCGACTTCGAAGGCACCTACTACCGCACCGCGAAGGCGACGGTCTACGACCGTCCCGAGCGGCCCGTCCCCATCTACGTGGCGGCGTCGGGGCCGCTCGCGGCGAAGCTGGCGGGCCGCGTCGGCGACGGGTTCATCTGCACGTCGGGCAAGGACCCGCAGCTCTACCGGACGTTGCTCGCCAACGTGGCCGAGGGCGCCGCGCAGGCCGGCCGCTCCCCGGACGACCTGCGCCGGATGATCGAGATCAAGGTGTCCTACGACCGCGACCTCGACACCGCGTACGACAACTGCCACTGGTGGGCGGCGCTCGCACTGAGCTCGGAGCAGAAGACCGGGGTCGAGGACGCCGTCGAGATGGAACGCCTCGCCGACGCCAACACCGACCAGGCCCACACCCGGTTCATCGTGTCCGACGACCCGGAGGACGTCGTGGAGCGCATCGGCGCATATCTCGACCTCGGCTTCACCGACCTGGTGCTGCACGGTCCGGGTGGGGACCAGCACCGGTTCCTCGAACAGTTCGCCGTCGACGTGCTCCCCGGGCTGCGTGAGCGGGCGAAGACGGGGGCGACGTCGTGACCGGCCCCGTCGCCCTGCGCAGCCTCGTCGGCGGGAAGTGGGTCGACCCGGACGGCACCGACCTCGTCGACCTCGACCCCGCGCGTCCCGGCACGGTCGTCGCGCGGGGCCGCCTCGCCGGGACCGCCGAGATCGACGAGGCGGTCCGGGCCGCGTGCGACGCCGCCGCGTCCTGGGCGGCGACGCCCTTCCCCGTCCGCGGGGAGATCCTCGCCCGCGCCGCGACCGTCCTCGACACCCACGCCGACGAGTGGGGCACCGAGCTGTGCCGCGAGGAGGGCAAGACCCGCGCCGAGGGCGTCGGCGAGGTCCGCCGCGCCGCGGAGATCCTCCGGTTCCACGGGTCGGCGGGCCTGCGCCCGGTCGGCGACGTCTACGCCTCCCCACGACCCGACGAGCAGATCCAGGTCGTACGCCGCCCGGTCGGTCCGGTCGCCGTCGTGACACCGTTCAACTTCCCCATCGCCATCCCCGCCTGGAAGATCGCGCCCGCCCTGGCCTACGGCAACCCCGTCGTCTGGAAGCCGGCGAGCGCCGTGCCGCTGCTCGCGATGCGGCTCGCGCAGGCCCTCGTCGAGGGCGGGCTGCCGCCCGGCGTGCTGTCGATGTTGCTCATCGGCAACACCGACGCGCCGGCGCTGCTGGAGCACCCGGGGATTCGCCGGGTCACGTTCACCGGTTCGACCTCGGTCGGGCGGCGGATCATCGCCCGCTGCGGTGAGCTGGCCCGTCCGGTGCAGACCGAGATGGGTGGCAAGAACGCCGCTGCCGTCCTCACCGACGCCGACCTCGACCTGGCCGTCGACCAGATCGTCGCCGGCGCGTTCCGGTCGACCGGGCAGAAGTGCACGGCGACCTCGCGCGTCATCGTCACCGAGCCGGTCGCCGAGGAGTTCCTGGACCGGCTCGTCCGGCAGGTCTCGACGATCCGGGTCGGCGACCCGGGTGACGACGGGACCGACATGGGACCGCTCGTCTCCGCCGCCGCCCGCGACGACGTCCAGGCCGCCGTCGACGCCGCGGGCGGGCGCGAGGGCGTCCGCCTCCTGTGCGGCGGCACCCCCTACACCGACGAGCGCGCCGACGGGGCCTTCCTGCCCCCGACCGTCGTGGAGCTCGACGGCGACGACGCCCTCTGGCGTGACGAGCTGTTCGGTCCGGTCCTCACCGTCCGGCGGGCCGCCACGGACCGGGAGGCCCTGCAGCTCGTGAACGACAGCGTGTTCGGCCTGTCCGCGGCGGTGTTCACCAACGGTCTCGACGCCGTCACCGCGGCGATCGCGACGCTCGACGTCGGGGTGCTCCACATCAACTCCGAGACCGCCGGTGCCGACCCGCACGTCCCCTTCGGCGGGGCCCGGGACAGCGGCTTCGGACCGAAGGAGCAGGGCGTCGCCGCCCGCGAGTTCTTCACGACGACGACCACCGTCTACCTCCGGCCGGCCCGCCCGCTCGCCCCCTGACCGCACCCGCACTGGAGATCCGCCGATGCCCGTCATGACCGACCCGCTCGACCTGCTGTCGGTGGCCGCGCTGCTCACCGAGGAGGAGCGCGACATCCAGCGCACGGTCCGCGACTTCCTCGACGACCGTGCCCGCCCCCATGTCGCCGGCTGGTTCGACGCGGGGACCTTCCCCCGCGAGCTGGTGCCCGAGCTGGGCAAGCTCGGCCTGCTCGGGATGCACCTCGACGGCTACGGCTGTGCGGGGACGACCGCCGTGTCCTACGGGCTGGCCTGTCTGGAGCTGGAGGCGGTCGACTCGGGGCTGCGCAGCTTCGTGTCGGTGCAGGGGTCGCTGTCGATGTACTCGATCCACCGCTGGGGTTCGGAGGAGCAGAAGCAGGAGTGGCTGCCCCGGCTCGCGGCGGGTGAGGCGATCGGCTGCTTCGGTCTCACCGAGCCCGACGCCGGGTCCGACCCCGGGTCGATGCGCACGCGGGCGGTCCGCGACGGCGGCGACTGGGTGCTCGACGGGTCGAAGATGTGGATCACCAACGGCGGGCTGGCCGACGTCGCGACCGTCTGGGCGCGGACCGACGAGGGTGTCCGCGGCTTCCTCGTCCCCCGCGGGACGCCCGGCTTCACCACCACCGACGTCGGCCACAAGCTGTCGCTGCGCGCGTCGGTGACCTCGGCGCTGAGCCTCGACGGCGTCCGGCTCCCGGCGTCGGCGATGCTGCCGGGCGCGCGCGGGCTGCGCGGCCCGCTGTCGTGTCTGAACGAGGCGCGCTTCGGCATCCTGTTCGGCGCGGTGGGCGCAGCCCGCGACTGTCTCGCGACCGCGCTCGACTACGCCGACACCCGCGTCCAGTTCGGACGGCCGATCGGTGCGTTCCAGCTGACCCAGAAGAAGTTCGCCGACATGGCGGTCTCGCTCAACACCGCGGCGCTGCTGGCGCTGCACCTGGGCCGGCTCAAGGACCGCCACGAGCTGCGGCCCGAGCAGGTCAGCGTCGGCAAGCTCAACAACGTGCGGGAGGCGATCGCGATCGCCCGCGAGTGCCGCACGATCCTGGGCGGCAACGGGATCTCCGGGGAGTACCCGCCGCTGCGGCACGCGTCGAACCTGGAGTCCGTGCGGACCTACGAGGGCACCGACGAGGTGCACACCCTCGTGATCGGCGAGACCCTGACCGGCCGGGCCGCGTACCGGTGACCACCCCCGAGCGGAGGAGCCCGCGATGACCGACATCCGGAGCCTGTGCGTGTTCTGCGGCGCCAACACCGGGCGCGACCCTGCCTTCCTCGCGGGCGCCCAGCGGCTCGGCACGTTGCTGGGCGGCGAGGGCATCACCCTCGTCTACGGCGGCGCGAGCGTCGGGACGATGGGGGCCCTCGCCGACGCCACGCTGGCGGCGGGCGGTCGGGTGCACGGCGTCATCCCCCGTCAGCACCTCGGTGACGAGATCGCCCACGAGGGCCTGACCGAGCTGCACGTCGTCGAGTCGATGCACGAGCGCAAGGCGCTCATGGGTGAGCTGGCCGACGGGTTCGTCGCGCTGCCCGGCGGGCTCGGGACCCTGGAGGAGTTCGCCGAGGTGCTGACGTGGTCGCAGCTGGGCCTGCACGCCAAACCCACGGGCCTGCTCGACACCGCCGGCTACTACGGGCACTTCCTGCGGTTCCTCGACCACGCCGTCGACGAGGGGTTCGTGCGCCCCGCCGACCGCGGGATCGTGCTGTCCGGGACGGATCCGGCGACACTGCTGGAACGGATGCGGGCGTGGGAACCGGCACAGGACCAACGCTGGGAACCCGTCGAGAGCCCGTGACCGCACCGGACACGCTCGCGAGGAGGCCGTCGTTGCCCGTCCCGATGATCATCGACACCGACCCGGGGGTGGACGACGCCTTCGCGATCGTCACCGCCCTGTGCAGCCCCGAGGTCGACGTACGCGCCGTCGTCGCGACCTACGGCAACGTCGGGCGGGAGCAGACGTTCGTGAACCTGCGACGCATCCTCGCGCTCGCGGGCCGCACCGACATTCCTGCCGCGGCGGGCGCGATCCGGCCGCTGGTGCACCCGCAG
This sequence comes from Pseudonocardia sp., assembly GCF_050250275.1. Classification (GTDB taxonomy): domain Bacteria; phylum Actinomycetota; class Actinomycetes; order Mycobacteriales; family Pseudonocardiaceae; genus Pseudonocardia. Next base: position 32,905 of record NZ_JBFWOY010000018.1, on the reverse strand, counting down.
GCCGAGACGGCCCCCGACTGGCACGGCATCGACGGCCTCGGCCTGCACGCCGACGAGTTCCCCGAACCCGGCCCCGCCGACCCGCGCCAGGGCGTGGAGCTGATGGCCGACACGCTGCTCGCCGCGGAGGCGCCGGTCACGCTGGTGTGCCTGGGCCCGTTCACCGACGCCGCCCTGCTGCTCGCGACCCGGCCGGACCTCGTGCCGCGGCTCGGCCGGATCGTCGCGATGGGCGGGTCGTTCGGGGCGGGCAACACGCGCGGCGCGGGCGAGTTCAACGTCTACGCCGATCCCGAGGCGGCGCACCGCGTCCTGACCCAGCGCGACGTGCCCGTCACACTGGTCCCGCTGGACGTGACGATGGCTGCCCGCGTCGACGGCGCGTGGCTCGACGACCTGGCCGCCGCCGGGCCCCGGGTCGAGGTGCTCGTGCGCACGACGCGGCTCTACCGCGACACCTTCGTCGAGCGGCACGGCCACGACTCCGTCGCGCTGCACGACACTCTCGCGGTGCTGGAGGCCGTCGTCCCCGGCAGCCTGCGCACCACCCCGTTCCCGCTGGCGGTGGCCTGCTCGCAGGGTGCCGAGCGCGGGGTGACGGTGATCGACCGGCGCGACGAGGCGGGGGGCGCACCCGTCGCCGTCGCCTTCGATGCCGACGTCGCGGCCGTGACCGCGGAGGTGGGCCGCCGGGTCCGCGCACTCGGCTGAGCGCGATCGACCGGTCCGCGGGACGCCCGGCGATTCTTGACATTCGGTGTCCAGGTTGTAGCGTGACGGCCGTGCGGATGGGTCAGGGCGTCGAGTGGGCACTGCACGTCCTGCTCACCCTGGCCTGGCTCGGTGACGACGAACCCGTCACCGTCGCCAAGCTCGCGGCGGGGCACGACCTCCCGTCCGCGTACCTCAACAAGCAGCTCCAGGCGCTGGCCCGGGCCGGGATCGTCGAGTCGACGCCCGGGGCCCGGGGCGGCTTCCGCCTCAGCCGGCCGGCGTCGTCCATCACGCTGATGGACGTCGTCGCCGCGATCGAGGGCACGCAGGACGCGTTCCGCTGCACCGAGATCCGGCAGCAGGGCGTGGGCGCCGACCTACCACGCCGCACCTTCGACGCGCCCTGCGCGATCAGCGCGTCGATGCGCCGTGCCGAGCTGGCCTGGCGCCGTGAGCTGGCGTCGCAGACCATCGCCGACATCCGGGCAGAGGTCGACGTCTACTCCCCCGAGGCGAAGCGCGTGACCCGGCGCGCCTACGGGCTCTGACTTCTTCGCAGTCGTGGAGGCGCCACTCCGGCGCCGATGAGGATGGAGATTCTGGATGTCTGATGTCCTGGTAATCGGCGGCGGCTTCGCCGGCGTGTGGGCGGCCGCGGGCGCCGTCCGCGCCCGCCACGAGGCGGGCCTGCCCGACGACGCCGTGCGCGTCACGCTCGTCGACGCCGCCGACGACATGGTGATCCGCCCCCGCCTCTACGAGCCCGACCCCGGGCGCATGCGGGTCGCGCTCGACCGGGTGCTCGGCCCGATCGGCGTCCGCCGCGTCGCCGCCACCGTCACGGGCATCGACACCGCCACCCGGCACGTCAGCGCCCTGGGCCGCGACGGACTGCCCCTCGAACTCGGCTACGACCGGCTCGTCCTCGCCACCGGCAGCCGCGTCGTCGCACCGCCCCTCGACGGTGCCGAGCACCTGTTCGACGTCGACACCATGCCCGCGGCGGCCGCGCTCGACTCCCACATCGGCCGGCTCCCGACACTCCCCGGCGACGGCCGGTTCACCGCCGTCGTCGTCGGCGGCGGGTTCACCGGGATCGAGGTCGCGACCGAGCTGCCCGGCCGGCTGCGCGCCGCCGCCGGCGGCGCCGAGGTACGGGTCGTACTGGTCGAGCAGGCCGACGTCGTCGGCCCGGAGCTCGGGCCGGGACCGCGCCCGGAGATCCTCGCCGCACTGGCGCACGCCGGGGTCGAGGTCCGGCTGGGGGTCCGCCTCGCCTCGCTCGACCGTGATCGGGCGACCCTGTCCGACGGCACCGTCATCCCCACCCGGACCGCGGTCTGGACCGCGGGCATGCGCGCCAGCGGCCTCACCGCACAGATCCCGGGAACCCGCGACGAGCTGGGCAGACTCGCCGTCGACGAGTACATGCGCGTCGTGGGCGTCGACGGGGTCTACGCGGCCGGGGACACCGCCGCGGCGGTCGCGGAGAACGGGCACGTCGTCATGCAGAGCTGCCAGCACGCGGTTCCGCAGGGCAAGCTCGCCGGTGCGAACGTCGGCGCCGACGTACTCGGCCTGCCATTGGCATCGTTCTCCCCGAACCCGTACGTGACCTGCCTCGACCTCGGTCCGTACGGGGCGGTCCTCACCCTCGGCTGGGACCGCGAGATCGCACAGACCGGCGCCGAGGCCAAGCAGCTCAAGCAGTCAATCAACGCCGACTGGATCTACCCACCCGTCGACGACGCCGCCGCGATCCTCGCGCTCGCGGACCACCGCATCACGTGGCCGACCGAAGCCCCGGTCGTGGACCCGCGCGCCTGAGCGCCGGGGGTCGTGACCGCCGTCCGCGACCGGCACCACCGGCCCGCCCGGTGCGAGGTCAGCTCACGATGACCACGACCCCCGACACCACGATCAGCCCGCTCACCACCGTCCGGAAGGTGGCCTGCGGGATCACCCGCGTCAGCCGGGTGCCGAGCCGGTTGCCCACCAGCGCCGCGACGACGAGCACGGGCAGGGCCGGCCACAGGATCGGCCCCGGGATCGCGCCGTGCACCCCGAGGATCGCCAGCGACAGCGTGTTGGTGACGACGAAGTAGCCGGCGAAGTCGGCGACGAACTGCACGGGCTCCAGCCGCGCGCGGTGCAACAGGATCGCGACGGGTGGGCCGTTGAGCGAGATCGACGTCGACAGGAACCCGCCGACCACGCCCGTCCCGACGAACTCCGGCGCGTGCGGCACCGGCCCGGTCCGCCTACCCGCCACCAGCAGCAGCACACCCAGCACCGTCACGACGATGCCCGTCGCGACGGTGAGGACGTGCTGGTCGAGGTGCCCGACGGTCAGGGCCCCGGCGACGGCCCCCGGGGCGCTGCCCGCCACCAGCAGGCCGACGCGGCGGCGGTCGACGACGTCGCGGAACGTCCACAGCACGGCGACGCGGCTGACCAGCGTCGCCGTCAGGTTGATCACGACGACCTCGGCGAAGCCGAAGCCCGCGAGCAACAGCGGCGGCGCCGAGAGCAGCGACATCGCGAACCCCGCCATGCCCCCGACGACCGACGCCAGCAGCATCGTCGCGACGCCGACCAGCAGCATCGTCAGCGACACCCGCCGACCCTACGTCGGCCGGTCCGGCGGGGCAGCCCGCGCCCGGCCCGGCGGGCGCGCTCAGGCCGCGACCGCCTCCGGCTCGCGCAGGCTCGACCCGCCCCGCTCCCAGGCGTCGAGCAGCAGGTCCTGCATCCGCTCCCCCAGGAACAGGGCCGCGCGGATGCCGAACACCACGTCGGCGGCGAGGTCGGGTTCGGCCGCGAGCAGGGGCGTGAGGACGTCACGGCGGACCACCTGCTCGTGCACGGCATCGGCCTCGACGTGCTCGTCGTAGAACCGGACCGCGGCCGGACCGCAGCCCAGCCGGCGCATCGCCCGCACCAACCGCTCCGAACCCGGGGACGACGTCAGCTCCACCATCGCGAACTGGCCGACCGACGCACCGCGCAGGCTGCGACGCAAGCCGCACAACGACATCAGGTTCACCTCGGCGAGGGTCGCCCCCGGCACCCGGTCGACGTGGGCGCCGTATGCGGCGTCGAGCCCGAGCTCGGTCATCATCTCGGCGAACAGCACCGAATGCATGCGCTCCGGGTGCCCGGAGCCGTACTCGTCGTGCTCGACGGTGACCAGCCCGGCCTTGGCCGCCCCACCGATGCGGGGAATGGCCCAGGCCTGCGGATCGGCCTCCTTGAGGTGGTAGACCGACCGGTGCGTGACGTACTCGCGCAGCTGGTCGAGGGTGCCGTCGCGGGCGAGGTGATGCGACAGCCCACGCACGTCCGGTCCGACGGGTTCGACGAGCAGCGCCGCGATCTCGGCGTCGACGTCGTCGGAGTGCGCGACGTCGGCGCGCAGCGCGGCGAGGAACACGCGTTCGAGGTCGACACGCAGGCGCAGCAGGTCGGGGTCCCACTCCAGGTCGGGGTCGACCCCGTCGAAACCGCGGTAGTGCAGCTCGTAGCAGCAGTGCAGGGCGAGCTGGAGGTCGTCACCGTAGGGATCGGCGCCCGCGTTGCCGACGGCGGGCAACGGTGAGCCCCGCAGCGCGCCGACGACCGCTGCGGACACCGGACCGCGGGGCGCCGGGAGCGGTGGGCCGGTCATCCGCCGTCCTCCGTCCGCCGGACCTTGCGCCGGTGCGCGGTGTCGCAGATCGGGTAACGCTTGCTGCGCCGGCACAGGCACACGGCGGTGACCGCGCGGTCGGAGCGCAGCCGTGTCCCGTCGGGCAGCTCCACCTCGACAGGACCCCTGACCAGGGCGGGCCCGTCGTCGGTGAGGACGATGCGGGTCGGGTCAGGCACGGCGCGCCTCCACGACGACCAGCTCCTCCAGCCTGTCGCCCGCCGCGATGAGCCCACGACGTTCGAGCAGACCGGCGCGCGACCGCATCACCGGTCCGAACGGGATCCGCGCGCTGTCGACCACCTCGGCGACCATGCCCGCCGCGGCGAGCCGGTCGACGGTGGTCTGCGGGCCGCAGACCTCCGAGTGGACCAGCAGCAGCACCCCGTCGGGCCCCAGATGGTCGGCCGCGCCGTCGCAGATCCGGTCCAGGACGGCACGGCCGTCGGGGCCGCCGTCCCAGCTCCGGGCGGCGGTGTGGCGAGGCAGCACCGGGCCCGTCGACGGGACGTATGGCGGGTTGGCGACGATCACGCCGAACCGTCTGCCGCCCAACGGCTCGAACAGGTCGCCCCGGTGGACCGTGGCCGCGGTCCGGTGCAGGAGCGAGTTGAGCCGGGTCGCGGCGACGCAGCGCCACGACAGGTCGACGGCCGTCACGGACGCGGCCCCGGCGCGGGCGGCGGTCAGGGCGAGCGCACCGGTCCCGGTTCCGAGGTCGAGGACGTCACGTCCCCCGACGTGCCGGTCGAGGTGGCCGGCGAGCAACTGGGTGTCGGACTGCGCGCGGTACACCCCGGGCGGGCAGAGGAGGATCACCGGAGGAACCTCCTCCACCCGGCCTGGTGCTGCGGACGCGTCAACTCGGGGACTCCGACTCGTCGCCACCGTCGCCGCCTGCCGGCTCGTCGGTCGGCTCGGTCTGCTCGCCGAAATGCGGCTCCTGGTCGGGCTCACCCTCGCCGAAGTGCGGCTCGTGCTGCGGTTCCGTCACGACTTCTCCCTCCGATGGCCCACCCCGGAACGGGGGGATTCCGGCGGATAGCCGTGACGGCGGCGATCAAAACCTGGCTTTGCGCCACCGATGGGGTATCCGTCCGGGCGGCCGTGCCGGGCCCCGCGCGTCCCGGCTCGCGTCCGGCCGGGTCAGCTGGTCCGGCCCGACAGCTCCTCGACGAGCCGCAGCAGGCCCGAGTGGTCCAGCGACCCGTCGCCGCGGGCGACCATCGACGCCACGAGCTGGGTGACGACCGCCCCGAGCGGGGTGACCACCCCGGCCTCGCGCGCCGCGTCGGCGACGATGCCGAGGTCCTTGTGGTGCAGGGCGAGCCGGAACCCGGGCGCGAACTCGCGGGCCAGCATCGACGACGCCTTCCGGTCGATCACCGTGCTCCCGGCCAGACCTCCCGCCAGCACCTCGATCGCGGGCCCGGTCTCGACGCCGTGCGCCTCCAGGAAGACGATCGCCTCGGCCAGCAGCTGCAGGTTCCCGGCGACGATCAGCTGGTTGGCGGCCTTCACCGTCTGCCCGGCCCCGGCCGGACCGACGTGCACGACCGTCGTCCCCATCGCCGACAGCACCGGGCGCGCCCGCTCCACGTCGCCCGCCGCACCGCCGACCATGATCGAGAGCGTCCCCTCCCGGGCTCCGGCCTCGCCACCGCTGACGGGTGCGTCGAGCATCGCGACGCCCCGCGCCGCCGCGGCCCCGGCGATCTCCCGGCTGACGTCGGGGCGGATCGTGCTCATCTCGACGAGCAGCAGCCCGTCGGGCGCGTGGTCGAGGACGCCGCCGTCGCCCGCCACGACGTCGCGCACGTCGCCCGAGTCGGGCAGCACCGTGATCACGACCTCGGCGTCCCGCACCGCCTCCGCCACCCCGGCGGCCCCGCGCCCGCCCCTCTCGACCAGGGTGTCGACCTTCGCGGGCGACCGGTTGTAGCCGACGACGTCGTGACCCGCGGCGACCAGGTTGGCCGCCATGTGCCCGCCCATCACGCCGAGGCCGATGAAGCCGATCCTGGTCATGGGTGTCCCCCTCCGTCCGTGCGGTGCCGCGACTCTTCCAGACCCGGGCCCGGGTCGGCGCGCGCGGTGCGTCGGCGGCCGCGACCGCGACGAGGCGCGTGCATCGCCCGCGCCCGACGACGGTTCCGTCCGGAACCCCTGCCGGCACCGCCGCATCGTCTCGACCAGGCACGATCCGCCCGCGCGCGACAGCCGGGGACGAACCGGCGACATCGCGTGGATCACACGAACGGGTGGGCGAAGCAACTCGCGGCGGCGTGGTGCGTTGACCGGGTAGGGGCGTCGCCGGACCAGGGGGCCAACGGTGACGAACCCGCTGAGTGGGTAGGCCCGGGTCGAGCATCGCCCTTCTCGTTCGGTACCGGCGGGAGCGTTCCGGCCCGGGTCTCCCCCCGCGCACACCACCCGCAGGGGCGCCCGCCCGGCCGCGTGTGCGCCGGGCCGGCGGACGAGGTGACGTCGGCCGGCGGTCAGGCGTCCGGGTCGGCCTCACGACGCAGGATCTGGGCGACGACGCGCATCAGCATCGCCGACGTCACGACCAGTCCGATGTAGCCGACGGCCGTGAGCGTCCCGGCCGCGCCGGTGTCGGGGGCGAGCGCAGCACCGACGAGCATGAGGGCCGACGCGAGCAGCCCGACCGCCGCGACGGCCGCGAACATCGTCCGGTCGACCCAGCGGGCGACGGTGCGGCTCCCGGGGCCGGAGAACGCGTCGACCTGCACCCGGGCCTGTCCGGAGCGCAGCTGCAGCGCGAGGTCCTCGACGAGCCCGGGCAGCGCGCGCAGCGACGGGAGGTTGCGCACCAGCTCCTTGCGGACGACGTCCTGCGTCCCCTCGGGGCTGAGGTCCAGTGTGGAGCCGAGCTGCGCCGTGGCGGCGGTGGCGAGGTCGACCTGCGGGTCGAGGGCCCGCAGGGTGCCCTCGAGGGTGACGAGGGCGCGGCCGAGCAGGGTGAGCGTCGGGGGGACCGGGATGCCGTGGTGCTGCATGATCGCGATGACGTCCTGCATGCTGCGCGGGTCGAACCCGCCCGCGTGCATCTGGGCCGACAGCACCCGGCTGATCTCGGCCTCCAGCACCTGCGGGCGGATCGCGTCGCCCGCCGCGCCGGCGAGGGGCCGCAGCGCGCGGACGATCAGCCCGGGCTGGCCCGTCGCCATCCCGGCCGCCATGAGCTGCAGCGCTTCCATCGTGACCGGGTCGATGATGCCGACGGCACCGAAATCGATGAGCCACAGCGTGCCGTCGGCATCGACGAGGACGTTGCCGGGATGCGGGTCGGCGTGGAACACCCCGGCCGCCATGACCTGGGTCATGAACGTGGCGAGCAGCCGGCCCGCCAGTTCGGCGCGCGGGACGCCGGTGGCGTCGACGGCCGCGACGTCGGACACCGGCCGGCCGTGGATCCGTTGCAGGACCAGGACGGCGTCGGTGCTCAGGTCGGTGACGACGTGCGGGATGCGCACCCCGGGTTCGGTCGTGGCGCTCTCGAGTGCGCGGGCGCCGGCCGCCTCGGCGAGGTAGCTGAGCTCGCCGTCGATGGACCGGACGAGCTCCTCGGCCAGCGGTGCGAGCCCGAGCGCGCGCACGGCCGCGGACCGGCGGGCCGCCGTCCGGCTGGCCCAGCGCAGCACCGCCGAGTCCCGGGCGACGCCGACCTCGATCCCGGGCCGCCGCACCTTGACGACGACGGGTTCGCCGTCGCGCAGCCGCGCGAGGTGGGTCTGGCCGATGGACGCGGCGGCGAGCGGCTCGTCGTCGAACTCGGCGAACACCTCGTCGAGGGGGGCGCCGAGCTCGTGCTCGACCCGTTCCACGATCAGCGGGGTGGGGACGGGCTTCACGTTGGCCTGCAGGTCGGCGAGCTCGGCGACGACGGGTGCCGGCAGCAGGTCCGACCGGGTCGAGGCGATCTGCCCGAACTTCACGAACATGCCGCCGCAGTCCTCGAGGAACCGCCGCAGCCGCAGCCCGCCGTCGGCGCTCGACAGCGCCGCACGCGACGCGAGGCGGGGCCCGGCGAGGCCGTGCCGACGGGCGATCCGCGCGACCTCCCACAGCCGGCCGCCGACGGTCAGGAAGCTCCGCACCCTCGTCCGCAGCGATGCGCGGCGCCCGGTGCGATGGGGCCGCAGCACGGCTTCGAACGTGACGCTGACGATCATCGTCGCGAGCACCGCGAACCCGAACGCGACGAGCAGGACGTCCTCGCCGGTCGCCTCGGTGTCGCCGCGCAGCAGGGTGGCCGCGACCGCCAGCCCGGCGAGCGTGCCGATGATCCCCGCGGCGGCGGAACGCCAGAACCCGCGCCGCACGCCGAGGACGCGACCGGCACCGAAGCTGACGACGATCACGAACACGATGAGCAGGACCGTGTCCCAGAACGACAGGTCGAGGATCAGCGTCACGGCGACAGCATCCACCCGGAAGGGATCTCGCGGAACCCGCACGTCACTCCGGCGCTGCGCACGGTCAGCAGGTCGACGCCTGCGGGGTGCCCTGTCCGGCGGCCGCCAGCCACGGGATCAGCGACGGCAGCGCGTCGAAGGCGATGCCGCCGTGGTCGACCCCCGGGAAGGTCCGCGACGTCACGCGCACACCCGACGTGCACGCCGCCGCGACGAACGCGGCCGTGATCTGCGGGCGCACCAGGGTGTCCGCCTCACCCTGGGCGACGTAGAGCGGGACCCGCAGCGTCGCCGCGTCGGGGGTGTTGGCGGCCAACAGGTCCGCCCACGGCCGGGTCGTCGTGGGATCGGCGGCGAGGTAGTGCCCGACGAGCGGGGCCGCGATGTCGTGGAGCTGCGCGTTCTGGCCCAGCAGGCACAGCTGCGCCATCGCCGGCGTCGCGGTGACGCCTGCGGGGGTGAGGATCGAGGCGAGCGGGGCGCCGTAGGCCCTCGCGTAGGCCTGGAACGCGTAGGAGCCGATGGTCACGCCCGAGACGTCGACGATGTCGGCGGTGAGCAGGTCCCCGAGGTCGGTGGCGGGCGCGGCCACGGCGACCCCGGCGAGCTGGAGCTCCGGGGCGTGGGTGGGGGCGAGCTGCCCGGCGAACAGCGCCGCGTGCCCACCCTGGGAGTGTCCCCACAGCAGCAGCCGTGGCGACGCGCCGGCCTCGGGGATCGCCCGCGCGGCGCGGGCGGCGTCGAGGACGGCGTTGCCCGTCGTCACCCCGATCAGGTACGAGGGCGGGCCGGGCGCGCCCATGCCGGGGTAGTCGGCCGCGGCGACGACGTAGCCGGCCGCGAGCAGGTCGGACAGGCCCTCCATGAGGTCGAACGGGTCCGCGCCGACCGACGGGGCGCAGCGCTGCGCCGTGCCCGTCGTCGGGTGCGCCCAGGACACGACGGTCCGCCCGCCCGCGGGCACCGGCCCGTCGGGCGCGACCACCACCCCTGACGTGAGCAGGTCGGCGCCGGTGACGTCGCGGGAGTGGTAGAGCACCCGCCACGCCGTCGCGCCGTCCGGGGCGCTGCCGAGCCGTTCGCTGCGCACGACGGTGCCCGGCGCGCCGGGCGGGAGGGGGTCGGGCAGCGTGTAGAAGGGCCCGGCCGTCCAGGAGTCGACCAGCCCGTCGACCGCCCGCCGCTCCAGGCTGCTCCCGCAGCCCGCGAGCAGCAGGCAGCCGAGGACGAGCAACACCGCCGTCGTCGACCTGCGCATGCCGCCCTCTTCCGTCCGCAGCGATCGTCGCCACCCGAGGCCCTGCCGGCGACGGACGGTCCCCCCACCGTGCTCGGGCCGCTACCCGCGCTCGGCCGGCTGCAGGACGAAGTCGTACTCGGCGACGACGAACGGCACGTCCGACGTCCCGCCGTCGGGCGTCGGGCCCGGCTCCCGCTCCTGGAAGGCCACGACGAGCTGCTCCTTGACCCCGAACACGACGTCGCTGTCGAGGTGGTCCGTGCCTTCCCGGAACAGGTGCGTGATCAGCGGCTCGTACCCGTCGGCGGTGATCAGGAAGTGCACGTGCGCGGGCCGGAAGTGGCTGATGTCGGTGCGGTGGATCAGCTCGCCGACGGGCCCGTCCATCGGGATGGCGTACCCGAGCGGTGCGACCGTCCGCACGCAGTAGCCGCCGTCCTCACGGGAGTGGTACTTCGCGCGCAGCCGCGCCTCGTCGGTGACGACCTGCGCCTCGTACATGCCGTCGGTGTCGGCCTGCCACACGTCGAGCAGCGCCCCGCCGACGGCTTTGCCGTCGAGGTCGCGGACCGTGCCGTGCACGTACAGCGGGGTGCCGGGCAGTCCGTCGGACATGTCACCGCCGTACCCGCGCTCGGGCGAGTCCTCGATGTGGAACGGGCCCAGCACCGTCGCCGGGGTCGCCTCCGGGTCGAGCCGGTTGTTCATCTGGACGACGAGCATCGACAGCCCCAGCACGTCCGAGGCGAGGATGAACTCCTCGCGCCGGTCGTCGCTGATCCGGCCGGTCGCGTTGAGCCACTGGATCGCGGCCATCCACTCGGCCTCGGTGAGCCGCACCTCGCGGGCGAACGCGTGCAGGTGCCGGACCAGCGCCTCCAGGAGCTGCGCCGTGCGCGGGTCGTGCGCCGTCCCCCACCGGGACGCGGCGAGATCGGTGATGTTGTCCTCGGTGACGAGCTCCATGCCCGTTCCCCTTCCGGGAGTTGACGTCGGTGTCGTGGTGGGAGTTCAGGGGGTGATCGGGTCCGGCGGTACCGAGCGGTTGTTGAGGTCGACCGACAGGAAGATGTCGTTGCCGACGGGGTGGCGCATCTCCTCGGCGAGCTGCCCGATCAGCCCGGCGGTGCGGGCGAGCAGGGCGAAGCCGCGCAGCAGTGCCAGCGGCAGCCCGAGGTCGGCGAGCGCGGCGCCGCACACGCCGGCACCGTTGAGCGGCAACGTCTTTCCCAGGATCTGGGGGTGCACGCGGCCGATGGCCTCGAACAGCGCGAGGTGCGGCCCGAACTTCCCCTCCTCCCGCGCGATCTGCATGAGCCGCGGGGTGCGGGGGTCGCCGTCCTTGTGGACGTGGTGGCCCAGGCCCGGCACGAACCGGCCCTCGGCCCGCTGCGCGGTGACCGTCGCCACGGCGAGCTCGTCGAAGCCCGCGTCGTCGGCGGGGACACCGCCCGCCTCGGCCAGCACCTCGTGCAGGAACGTGCCGACGTCCTCGGTGACGCCCAGGAACCGCGAGCCCCCGCCGAGCAGACCCGCCGCGATCGCACCCTGCACCGAGTCCGGCGCCGACAGGTAGGTGAGCCGGGTGACGATCGCGGTCGGGGTGTAGCCGTGGTCGGCGAGCGCGGCGAGGACGGCCTCGAAGACCCGCACCTCGCCGCGGTCGGGGCGCCGTTGTGTGGCCAGCCAGAACGCCAGCTCACCGAACCCGACCTCGCCCATGACGTCGGTGGCCAGGTCGGTGCCCAGCAGCGTGATCGACTCGCGGCTCGCCGCGCCCAGCGCCGTCGGGTAGCTCTTCTGTTCTGTCACGTCTCTCCGGTCTGTCATGTCTCGGTTCCGTGGGGCGGGGTCCCCCACGATGGTGTGCCGTCGGGAGCCGTCCCGGCAACGTCGGCGTTCCGGACCGTGCGCCGAACCCGGCACCGGCCTGGTCCGATCATGGCCCCGAGCGGTCTCCGGGCGGCCTCCGCGGGGTGGGCGTCACGTCCGTTCGAACTCCCACACGACGACGGCGGGCAGCCCGACGTAGGCCGCGGCGTTCGCCTCCGGCACCAGCGTCGCGGTCGGGGTGGCGGCGGCCTCGGGGGTGAGCCGCGGCTCCTCGACCCCACGCACCGCGAACCCGGCGGCCAGCGCCGCGGTCGCGTAGTCCGACACCAGGTGCGGGTGCAGCCGGATGAACGTCCGCCCCTGCTCGCCGGGGAACTGCGCCTGCCAGCCGAGCGTCACCAGGAACGGGTGCACGTCGCTCACGACGACCCGCCCGCCCGGCCGGACGACCCGGGCCAGCTCGGCCAGCCCCGGTCCGAGGTCGGCGACGTGCACCATCGCCAACGCGCACACCGCGTTGTCGACGCACGCGTCGCCGAGCGGGAGCGCGTCGAGGCGGCCCTCCTCGAACCGCGCGCCCGGGATCTTGGGCCGGGCGAGGTCGAGCATCGCGGGCGAGCGGTCCACCCCGACCACGGTGTGCCCGCGCGCGGCGAGGTACTGCGACCAGCGGCCCGTCCCGCACGCCGCGTCGAGGACGGTGCCGGGGGCCCAGGCGTCGACGCGCGAGCGGACCGCGGCGCCCTCGACGGCGAACAGCCGCAGCGGGGCGTCGTAGGAGCGCGACCACTGCACGTAGCCGGTGTCGACGTCGGTCTCCGTGCCGAGCGGGGCGTCGAGATCACGACGGTCGAGCAGCCTCCGGATCTCGGCCAGCCGGGCCGCCCCGGCCCCGTCGGCGGCGTAGAGCCGGCGCAGCAGCGCCAGCCCCTCCACACCCACGGCGAGCTGGCCCAGCGTCGGGTCGGTCACCGTGCACACGGTACGAGGAATACGGTGCCGGGTACACGCGCTCGGCCCGGCACCCCGGGATTCGGGGGGCCGGGCCGATGGGCTCGTTGCGTGGGGCGCTCAGCTGTAGGCGTGGTCCCACTTGTTCTCGTGGCAGCCGTACTTGTCGTAGTCGCCCTTGTCGTAGTCGTCGCACTTGCCGTACTTGTCGTCCCAGCAGTCGTCGTACTTCGAGTACTTGTCGTCGCAGTCGTCGTACTTCGAGTACTTGTCGTCGCACTCCTCGTACTTCTTGCCGCCGCCGTAGCCGCCCCACTTGTCGTCGCAGTCGTCGTACTTGTCGTTCTTGCCGCCGTAGCCGCCGGACTTGGAGGGGCAGGTGCTCTTGAACATTTGGAGGCTCCTTCTCGGTTGTTTCTCTTTGTGCGGAGCGGGCGCTCCGTCCGATGAGAAGAACTCTGCCCGTTTCACGACGAATGCGGGATCGGTTGCTCCCCACTCCTGCGGGGACCTTTCCCCCGAGCCCGGGCGGGGGTGAACCCCATGGTCGTGGGGCGGGTGGGCACGGCACGGTCGACGTCGACATCCGACCCGTGTGAGGACCTGCCATGAACCCCACGACCGTTCCTGCGCCCTGGCGGCCGGGGCGCGCCCGCAGGATCGCCGCGGCCATCGCGATGCTGCTCGTGCTGGCCTTCTCCGCGGCCGCGGTGGCATCGATGCCCGACACCGCGGCGTCGGCGGGCGTGTCCGCGGGTGCGTCCGCGGAACGCCGGCCCGCCGGCTGACGGTCAGCGACGGCGCAGCGGGTCCCGGCCGTCCCAGCCCACGGACTCCTCCCACATGGCGGTGAAGTTCGCGTCCATCCCCGGCGAGGCCTCGATCAGCTCGATCATCGCCGGTCGCGAGGGGCCGCCGTCCATGTACGCGACCTCCCCGCTGCCGACGCCCGCGCGGAACGCGAGCGCGTAGCCGTCGGCCTCCATGCGCGCGATGTCGCCGTCGAGGTCCGCGCTGGCGACCCCGAAATGGTGCAGCCCGGGACCGGAACGGTCGAGGAGCTCCTTGTACACGGACGGCTCGTCGTCGAGGGCCTGGATGAGCTCGATCTGCATGTGCCCGGCGAAGCCCATGGCGATGCGCACGACGGCGGTACCGGGCGCGCCGCGGTGGACGGGATCGCGGCCGGTCCAGTCGGGCAGCAGGAAGAAGGGGCCGGCGCGCAGCGCGGAGGTCCACCAGGCGACGGCCTCGTCGATGTCGGTGACGACGAACGCGGTCTGGATGACCCCGCCGCGTGGCTGGCCGAATCCGAAGTCGGGCAACGCTTCCCCCTTATCGGGAGACGTCGACGACGCACACCGGCCGGCCGACCTCGGCGTCCTCGTCGGCGGGGACGAGGATCTCGAGGAGGGTGCCGTCGGCGGTGGCCTCGACGTCGTGGGAGACCTTCTCGGTCTCGACGGTGTAGAGCACGTCGCCGGTGCGGAACCGGTCGCCGGGCTCCTTGTGCCAGGCGACGATCGTGCCCTCGGTCATAATCATGCCGACGCGGACCAGCGTCAGGGTGGTCTTCACGCGTACTGCCTCGCCGTGACGTGCCGGACGGCGTCGGCGATCCGTTCGGGGCTCGGGATGAGCGCGGATTCGGCGTTGCGCGCGTACGGGAGCGCGACGTCGGGGACGGTGACGCGGCGGACCGGGGCGCGCAGTGAGGTGAAGCCACGGTCGGCGACGACTGCGGCGATCTGGCTGGCGGCGCTGCAGCGGTCGCGGGCCTCGTCGACGACGACCAGCCTGCCCGTGCGGGCGACGGAGGCGAGGATCGCGTCCTCGTCGAGCGGGACGAGCGTGCGCGGGTCGATGACCTCGGCGGAGATGCCGTCGCCGGCGAGGGCCTCGGCGGCGCGCAGCGTCGGCCTGACCATGGTGCCGATGGCGACGACCGTGACGTCGCGGCCCTCGCGCAGGGTGGCGGCCTGCCCGAACGCGACGAGGTGCTCGCCGTCGGGCACCTCCCCCAGCTCGCCGCCGCGCCCGGCCGCCTCCAGGAAGAACGTGGGGGTGTGGCCGCGGACGGCCGTCGTGAACAGGCCCTTTGCGTCGGCGGCGGTGGTGGGGACGGCGACGCGGATGCCGCCGAGGTTCATCAGTGCCGGGTAGGCGGTGTCGGAGTGCTGGGCGGCGTTGCCGTTGCCGCCGCCGTAGCCCGCGATGACGGTGACGGGCAGCTGCAGCTGGCCGCCGGTCATGAGCCGCAGCTTGGCCATCTGGTTCGCGATGGCGTCCATGCCGGTGTAGATGAAGTTGTTGAACATCAGGTGCAGCACGACGCGATACCCGGTGCAGGCGAGGCCGACGGCCATCCCGGTGAGGGTCTGCTCGCAGATGGGGGTGTTGCGGACGCGGTCGCGCCCGAAGCGCCCGACCAGCCCGCGGGTGTCGCCCATGATCGCCAGCTCGACGTCCTCGCCGAAGACGATCAGCTTCTCGTCGCGTTCCATCTCCGCGACGAGAGCGTCGTTGACGGCGGTGATCAGCCTCTTGCGCACCATCGGGTCCTCACTCAGGCCGGGCCGAACATGATCGTCGGGGCGAGGTCGGGGTCGGCGGGCGGAGACGCCTCGGCGAACGCGACCGCGGCCTCGACCCGGGCGCGGACCGCGGCGTCGAGGGCGTCGAGGTCGTCGCGGGAGCAGGTGCCGTCGGCGAGCAGCCGGCCGGCGAGCCGGGCGATCGGGTCCTTGTCCGGCGCCTGCCAGGCGGCGACCTCGTCGTCGGTGCGGTAGGTGCCGCCGCCGAGCATGTGCTGCTCCGCCTCCAGGTGCCCGCGGATGCGGTACGTCGTCGCCTCCACATAGGACGGGCCGTGCCCTGCCCGCGCCCGCTCCACGGCTGCCCCGACGGCGTCGCGGACGGCGTGCACGTCGTTGCCGTCGACGACCGTCGCCGGCATGAACGCCCGCGCCCGCTCGACCAGCGGCCCGCCGGTGACGGTCGCGGTAACGGTGAACTCGGAGACGCCGTTGTTCTCGCAGACGAACACCGCGGGCAGCCCCCACGCGGCACTCACGTTCATGCTCTCCATGAACGAGCCCTGGTTGGCCGCCCCGTCGCCGAAGAAGCAGGTGGCGACGCGTCCCTGCCCCGCGAGCTTCGCACCCCACGCGGCGCCGGTGGCGATCGCGAACCCGGCGCCGACGATCCCGTTGGCGCCCAGGATGCCCTTGGACACGTCGGCGACGTGCATCGATCCGCCCATGCCCTTGCAGATGCCGGTGGCGCGGCCCCAGATCTCGGCGAACATCGCGTCGAGGTCGCCGCCCTTGGCGAGGAAGTGCCCGTGGCCGCGGTGCGTGCTCGTCACGACGTCGTCGTCGGTCAGCACCGCGCACGCACCGACCGCGACGGCCTCCTCGCCGATGTAGAGGTGCACGCCGCCGGGCAGGCTGCCGTCGGTGCAGGCGACGATCAGGCGCTCCTCGGCGCGGCGGATCAGCAGCATCCGCTCGTGGAGGTCGAGGTCGGTCACGCTCTCCCGCCCGCGGACGTCGGTGCCCGGCGTCGCCATCGCCGCCTCCCTCCGGCCGGTCGCGACGGTGCACCGGCCCACGCCCCGAGGCTCGTCGAACCGCGGCGTCCGGTCTAGGACCGCGGGCGCAGCAGAACCTGACCCTGCGCGCGGCCCGACGACCCCGGCCGCGCTCCGGTGGATGCGGGGCGCCTACCCGGGTGCCGAGCCGGGCGAGGACCACCGCACCGTCGGGATCACCGCCGTCCGCGGCTCGACCACCACCGTCGGCCCGGACCGGAACGCGCGGCACGGGATCGTCGTCGGCAGCCGGGAGCCGGACGCGCCCGAGCCCCGGCGGCCGCCGTCAGGCCCGCTGGGCGATCCACGCCTGGGCCCGCGGCAGCGCATCGACTCCGACGTTGCGGGCGACGGAGCCGGCGAGCTCGGCGATGCTGGTGGCCCGCAGCGACTCCCGCCACGCCCGGTCCCCCTCGATCATGACGCGGGCGACGGGACAGGGCGTCGTGCAGGCTTCGGGAGTGGCGGCGAACGGCCCGCGCTGCCGGATCTCGGTGCACGTGAACGCCGCCTCGCGGCCGTCGACCGCCTCGACGACGTCGAGCACGGTGATCTCGGTCGCCGCCCGGGTGAGGACGTATCCGCCGGCCTGGCCCTGCACCGAGCGGACGAGCCCGGCCCGCGACAGGGCCTGCAGCTGCTTGGCGAGGTAGGTCGGCGAGACGTCGTGGAACTCGGCGAGCCGCGCCGCGGGGACGGGCTCGGTCATCCCGGTGAGCACGACGCAGCAGTGCAGCGCCCACTCCACTCCGCCGGACATCTTCACCCCGACAGCGTACTTGACTCGGACACCTGGTGTCCGGGTATGTTCTCGGACAGAAATTATCCGAGTTAGTCCGAAGGAGTCGTCATGCGGATCGTCGTCGTCGGTGGCAGTGGCCGGATCGGATCGGCGCTCGTGGCGCACCTGCGGGCCGCCGGGCACGAGGCGGTCCCCGCCTCCCCGTCCACCGGGGTCGACACCCTCACCGGCGCCGGCGTGGCCGCGGCGGTCGCCGGCGCGCAGGTGGTGGTCGACGTCAGCAACTCGCCGTCGTTCGCCGACGCCGACGTCATGGAGTTCTTCACGACGTCCACGCGCACACTGCTCGACGCCGCCCGTGCCGCCGGCGTGGAGCACTACGTCGCACTCTCGATCGTCGGGACCGACACCCTGCCCGACTCGGGCTACCTGCGCGCCAAGACCGCGCAGGAGGAGCTGATCACCGCGTCCGGGCTGCCGTTCACGATCGTCCGGGCGACACAGTTCTACGAGTTCATCGACCCGATCGCCGACAGCGCGACCGTCGACGGCGTCGTCACCCTGCCCGAGGCCGACTTCCAGCCCGTCGCCGCGGCCGACATCTCCGCGCTGCTCGCCGACGTCGTCGTCGGCGAGCCCGCGGGCGTGTTCGACATCGCCGGGCCCGACCGGCGCCCGTTCGCGGAGTTCGTCCGTGCGGCCCTCACCGCCCGCGGCGACACCCGCACCGTCACCAGCGCCCCCGACGCCGAGTACTTCGGCACCCGCCTCCAGCGGGGCTCACTCGTCCCCGCCGGCGAGGCGCGCCTGCTGCCGACGGGGTTCGAGGAGTGGCTCGAAGCCTGATCTCCCGTGCGTGGCGATGGCCGCCGCAGCGACCATCGCCACTCACGAGCCGGTGGGCTCCGGCTCGCGCCAGAACGTCGCCAGCTGCGCCGCGGCACCGACCAGGCCGAGCCCGGCGGCGACGCCCGCGGCGGCGGGCCCGCGGAGCCTGCGGTCGGCGCCGATCGCGCGGTCGACACTGAACCTGCCGGGGCCGATCCCGGCCAGCGCGACCGACGCCGCGGCCAGGTTCGCGACGTACTCCCAGCCCTCGGCGGTGATGAAGAACCCGTTGGGCGCGTGGACCGACCGGGCCGCGACGCCCATCGTCCCGACCACCGCGGCCGCCGCGAACGGCGTCCCCGCCCCGACGACCAGCGCGGCACCGGCCCCGATCTCGACCGCGGCGCTGACCCGGGCCTGCAGCTCCGGCTGCCGGAAACCGATCGAGCCGAACCAGCGGGCCGTGCCGTCGAGGGTGCGACCGTGGCGCACCCCGTGCGCGATCATCGTCGCGCCGATCACCCCCCGCAGCAGCAACCGTGCGACCTCGGTACCAGCCGTGCCCCGTCGACGCCCCATCAAGTCCGATCCTTCCGTTCGCCTACCCGGACCCTATCCGGGGTACCGCCCCGCCGAACACGCTCAGCCCCGGCCGCCGCCACCGCCCAGCCCGGCCCGGTAGCCGGCCAGCGCCTGCGCCGTCACCGGATCGGCGAACACCTGTCCGAACTCGACGGTGCTCTCGTCGATCCCGTCGGCCAGCGAGGTGTTGAGCCACGTCTCGAACAGGCGCTTCTGCGCCGCGGTGACGACCGGTGTGTGCCGCGACGTCCGCTCCAGCCAGCGGTCGAGCTCGGCGTCCAGCATGTCGGCCTCGACGACCCCGTTGACCAGCCGCGACGACGCGAACTCCGCCACCGGGTAGGCGTCGCCGGTCAGGATGATCTCCTTCGCGAAGGCGAGCCCGACGTGATGGTGCAGCAGCGCCGCATCGATCACCGAGGGCACGCCCACCTTGATCTCCGGCAGCCCGAACGTCGACCGCGGCGTCGCGATCCGCAGGTCGCAGGCCAGCGCCAGCTCGAACGCGATGCCCAGGCAGTAGCCGTCGACGACCGCGACCGTCACCACCGGTGCCGTGCGCACCGCGGCGAGCAGGTCCCGGCCGGTGCGGATGAACGCCTCGCCGCTCTCCGGCGTGAACGACGCGAACGCCCCCACGTCCATCCCCGCCGAGAACCCCCGCGGCCCCGCACCGCGGAACACGACGGCCCGCACCCCGCCGAGGCCGGCGAGCACCTCGCGGGCGCGGACGAGATCGTCGGGGAGCAGGCTGTTGGCCTTGTCGGGGCGGTCGAAGGTCACGGTGAGCACGCCGTCGGCGCGGCTCACCGAGATGGCGGACCCGGTCACTGGCGTCTCCTCACGGTGTCGGTCCTAGGATTCGCGGCCATGGCGCGCTTCCGCATCTCCCAGGCCGCGGACCTGATCGGGGTCAGCGACGACACGGTCCGCCGCCACATCGACACCGGACGGCTGCGGTCGTCGCTCGACGAGTCCAACCGCAAGGTCATCGACGGCGTCGATCTCGTCGAGTTCATCCGCACCCACAACCCGGCGCCGGACAACCCGCTCGACGTCCGGTCCTCGGCCCGCAACCGCATGGTCGGGCTGGTCACGGCCGTCACGATGGACACGGTCATGGCGCAGGTGGAGATGCAGTGCGGGGCGAACCGCATCGTGTCGCTGATGAGCTCCGAGGCGGCCCGTGACCTGGGGCTCGAGCCGGGTTCGCTCGCGGTGGCCGTGGTGAAGTCGACGAACGTCACGGTCGAGGTGCCGAACTGACGTCGCGGCCCGCGACGGGCGCGAGCGCGGCGAGGGCGCTGGTGCGCCCGATCGCCGCGGCCGGGCCGGGCTCGACCTCCCGCCGCGGCGGCACCCTCGCGGCCCGCGCACCCGCTCACGTCGTGTCCGCGCCGCCGACGGCGGGTCAGAGCTCGCCGCGGCGGGCGGCCTGCCAGAGGTCGACGTCGGCGTCACCGGCGACCAGGTCGTCGATCTCGGCCAGCTCGGCGCCCGACAGCGCGAGGTCGTCCAGGGTCGCGACGTTCTGCTCCAGCTGCTCCACCCGCGACGCCCCGATGACCAGCGACGTGACCCGCTCGTCGCGCAGCGCCCAGGCCAGCGCCAGCTGGGCGAGAGTCTGCCCGCGCCGCTGCGCGACCGCGTCGAGCGAGCGCAGCCGGGCGACCATGTCGTCGGTCAGCCAGTCGGCCGACAGCGTGGAGCCGCGCGCGGCGCGCGAGTCGGCGGGGATGCCGTCGAGGTAGCGCGAGGTGAGCAGGCCCTGGGCGAGCGCGGTGAAGCCGATGACGCCGAAGCCCTCGTCGGCGGCGGCGTCGAGCAGGCCCTCGGTCTCGATCCAGCGGTTGAGCATCGAGTACGACGGCTGGTGGATCAGCAGCGGCGTGCCCAGCTCGCGCAGGAGGCCCGCCATGCGGCGCGAGTCGGCGGCGGTGTAGGACGAGATGCCCACGTAGAGCGCCTTCCCCGCGCGCACGGCCGCGTCGAGGGCGCCGGCGGTCTCCTCCAGCGGGGTCGTCGGGTCGAAGCGGTGCGAGTAGAAGATGTCGACGTGGTCGAGGTCGAGGCGGCGCAGCGACTGGTCCAGTGAGGACAGCAGATACTTCCGGGAGCCCCCGCCCTGGCCGTACGGGCCGGCCCACATGTCCCAGCCCGCCTTGGTGGACACGACGAGCTCGTCGCGGTGCGCCGCCAGGTCCTCGCGCAGGATGCGGCCCGCATTGATCTCGGCGGAGCCGTAGGGCGGGCCGTAGTTGTTCGCGAGGTCGAAGTGGGTGATGCCCAGGTCGAAGGCACGGAGTGCGATCGCCCGCTGTGTCTGCATCGGACGGTCGTCGCCGAAGTTGTGCCAGAACCCGAGCGAGAGCAGGGGCAGGTCCAGCCCGGACCGGCCGCTGCGCCGGTAGCGCATGGTGCCGTCGTAGCGGGCAGGGTCGGGCGTGTGTGCCATCGGGTACGGCTCCTCGATCCGGTCGGTTCCCCGACCACCGTGGCACAGCCGCGGCCCCACCGCTGCGGGGTCCCGGGACGGGTCAGGCCTCGTCGGCGGAGACCACGGCGGGCATCCGGCGCAGACGCTCCACCAGCAGCGCGGCCTCGGCGGCAGTGAGGGCGACGGTGCACGACACGGCGCTCTCGACGACGCCGTCGCAGACCTCGACGGACAGGTCGCGCACCTTGTAGCCACGGCCCCGCAGCATCGTGACGACGCGCAGCACGCCGTCGAGCCCACCGGTGACGTAGGCGGTGACGCGGCGGTGCGTGGGATGGACCGCGTCGAGGGTGACGGGGCGGTCGGACAGCAGTGCGGTCATGACGGATCTCCTCGGTGGCGCTGATCGGGGGATCCGGACCAGGCTCCGGGGTCGGGCGCACGACAGCGGCGCGCCGGCGACCTGGCTCAGCCGGCGCGCTCGATAATGACGAGCACGCGCACGCGACGACCGTAACAGGTCCGCCGACGCCGTGTGCACCCCGACCGTGACCACCGGGGCCGACCGCCGGGAGGACCAGTGACCGACCCGACCACCGCCGCGCTGATCCGCCGGTACTACGACGGCTGCACCGACGGCGACCTCGACGAGCTGACGGCGACGCTGCACCCCGACGTCGTGCACTGGTTCCTCGCGCCCAACGTCGGCTCGGCGCCCGTGCGGGGCCGCGACCACCTGGCCCGCTACTGGCGCCAGGTGACCCGGATGATCGACGCCCGGTGGGTGGTCGACCACGTCGTCACCGACGGCGCGGAAGCCGTCATCGAGTGGACGATGTTCTGGCGGCCGCAGGGGGCGGCGGAGCGGGTCGCGACGCGCGGTGCGGAATGGTTCGTGCTGCGCGACGGGCTGATCGCGGAGATCCGCTCGTACTACCAGCAGCGGCCGTCGACGACCGGGCTCGACGGCTTCCCCTACGCCGAGCGCGGCTACGCGACGGCCGGCCGGGAGGCGAGCGACGTGCATCCCGGCGCCGTGCACCACCGCGCCCCGCCGGTCTAGAGCGACGGGAGTACCTGCGCGCGGCCGACCAGCGCGAGCATCGGGTCGCCCACCGCACCCAACCGGTCGAGCGCGGTCGCGATCGTCCAGCGGTCCGGGCGCAGGCCGGGGTCGTCGAGCTCGTCCCAGGTCAGGGTCATCGACACCGGCGCGCCGGGCGCGGGGCGGGCGCTGAACGGCGCGACGAGCGTCTTGTTGATGACGTTCTGCGTGTAGTCCAGCCGCATCCGCCCGCCCCGGCGGTCGGTGTGCCATTCCCACGAGATCAGCTCCGGGACCATGCGCCCCACGGCCCGCGACACCTTCTCGACCCACTCGCGGGTGTCGGCGAACGTCGGGCCGGGCGTCACCGGTACCCAGATCTGCACCCCGCGCTTGCCGGTGACCTTGGGCGCCGCGGCGACGCCCAGGTGTTCCAGCGCCGCGCGGTAGAGCCTGGCGACGGCGAGCACGTCGTCGAACGACGTGCGTGGGCCGGGATCGATGTCGATCAACGCCCAGGTGGGCCGGTGGACCTCGGGCAGCCGCGAGGTCCACGGGTGCAGCTCGACCGCGGCGAGATTGGCCAGCCACACCAGGGTCGCGGTGCTGTCGACGACGACGTAGTCCTGCACGTCGCCGGGGTCGGCGTCGGGGTACCGCCAGCGCGTCACCCAGTCCGGCGCGTGGACCGGGATCTCCTTCTGCCAGAAGCCCTGTCGCTGCACGCCGTCGGGGAAGCGCTGCAGGTTCACCGGGCGGCCCCGCAGGTACGGCAGCAGGTGCGGCGCGACGCGGGCGTGGTAGCGCACGAAGTCCCGCTTGGTGACCGGCGACCCGCCGGCCCGGCCCGGGAACAGCACCTTGTCGAGGTTGGTCAGCGCGACCTCCTCCCCCGCCACCTGCCAGATGCCCTTGCGGCGCAGCGCGTCGAGGGCCGCGAGCTCGTCGTCGGTGGCGGCCCGGTCCCGCCCCGGTGCGCCGGCGCCGACAGCGCCGCGATCCCGGGCGACCGTGGCGCCACCGGCGGCAGCCGGGTCCGGGCCGGGTGCCGTGTCCCGGCCGGCCGGCGCCGCCCCGTAGGAGGCCAGCGGCGCCCGCGCCGACGCGCCGCCGAGACGCACCTCGTGCGGGTCCCGGTCGGGCCGCAGCCCCCGCCACACCGAATGCCGCAGCCGCGCGTCGTGGGTGAGCGTCCGGTACTCGACCTCCCCCACCAACCGCGGCCGGACCCACCGCACCCCGCGGGCGTGCTCGCGGGGCACACCGGAGGCGAACGGGTCGTCGTCGTCGCGCAGCTGCTCGAGCTCGCCCCGCAGGGTCCGCAGGGCGGCTTCGCTGAACCCGCTGCCCACGTTGCCCAGGTAGTGGAGCCTGCCCTCGTCGTCGTAGGCGCCGAGCAGCAGGGACCCGAGGGCGCCCCGGCGACCCTGCCCGGGGGTCCACCCGCCGATGACGACCTCGCGTGTCGTGAACAGGGCCGTCTTGACCCAGGACGCCGCGCGCCGCCCCGGCTCGTAGCGCGACGTGCGCCGTTTGGCGACGATCCCCTCCAGCCCGTGGTCGCGGGCGACGTCGAGCATCTGCGCGGGCGGCACCTCGGCCGTCGACGGTGGCACCGCGAACCGCGCCCAGCCGTCGACACCGAGGTCGGCGAGCACCCCGCGCCGGTCGTCGTAGGTCTCGCGCAGCAGCGGGCGGTCACCGAGGCGCAGCACGTCGAACGCGTAGAAGCGGACCGGCACCTCCGCGAGCAGCGGGCCCGGCGGGTGCCGGACGTGCATCCGGTTCTGCAGCAGCCCGAAGTCGGGACGGCCCGCCTCGTCGAGCGCGACGATCTCACCGTCGAGGACCAGGGGCCGGCCGGTGTCGGCGCCGGCGACCAGGTCGGGATAGCCCAGGGTGACGTCGTTGCCGTTGCGGCTGGTCAGGTGCACGGCACCGGCACCGTCGACGTCGAGCAGGGCGCGCACGCCGTCCCACTTGAACTCCACCGCCCAGCCGGGCCCAGCGGGGGGGCGGCCGGGGGTGGCCAGCATCGGCCGCAGGACGGCGTCGGGCCGGCGCGCGGGCATGGCCCCCAGCCTGCCCTGCTGCGCTGCGACGCGCGTCACCCGACGGGGTCGGCCGGTGCGCGGCCGGCCCCGGCCACGGTCAGCGGCGCACGTCCGCCCAGACGGTCTTGCCCTCGTCGCAGGTCTCGATGCCCCACTTCACACACAGCGCCCGCACCATCGGCAGGCCCAGCCGGGGACGACCGTCGGTCACCGTCTCGGGGCCGCCCTGGACCGACCAGGCGCCGTCGGTCACCGCGATGTGCACGACGTCGCGGCCCACGTCGTCGCGGCGCGGCTCGACGGAGACCGCGAAGGGCGTCCGCGCGTGCGTCACCGCGTTCACGGCGAGCTCGTCGGCCACGATGACGACGGCCGCACCGACCTCGCCGTCCACCGCGATACCCATGCCGCGCAACGCGTTCCGCACCTGCTCGCGCACGTCGGCGAGCTCGTCGGGCCGCGGCTGGTGGATCGTGAGCACGTCGCCTCCCGAGGCCCGTCGCCGGTCCCGGCGACGTCGGCCGCAGGTAGCCTAGCCGCCGCGGCCGTCGGCACCGGCCCCCCGCACCGGGTCAGCCGCCGGTGATCTCCCCCGAGCGCACCAGCTCGGCGAGCTCGGTGCGCCACGTGCCGTGCTGGTCGGGGTGGTGCAGACCCATGTCGCCGATGCAGTCGGGACAGCACCCGTGGACGTTGAGCAACGCGTCCCGGGAGCAGCGCGTGCACGGGCGGGGCTGGGCGATGGTCTCGTCGGCCACGGCCCGGATCGTCGCACACCGCCGTCGCGGGCGTCCGGGACCCTCGCCGGGCGCCGGGTCGTGCCGACACCGCGCGGGCCGGTGGCCGCCGAGCCGCCCGCGGGCTCCGGCGGCGTGCTGCCCCGCCCCGGGTCACGGCGGCGTCCGCAGGAACTCCTCGAGCACCTCCCCGGAGGTGTCGAAACAGGCGTCGGTGCCGATCCGCGCGGTCAGGCCGTACTGGTCGAACTGCGCGCGCACGGGATCGACGAGGTTCGACACGACGAACCGCACCCGTGCCGCCTCCAACCGGTCCAGCAGCGCCCCGAGCACGGCCCCGGCCGTGTAGTCGACGTCGCCGATCGCGGCGGCGTCGAGGCAGTACCACCGCACGGGCGGACCGTTCCCGACGAGCAGGGCGACGTCGTCGGCCAGCCGCGAGGCGTTCGCGAAGTAGAGGCCGCTGCCGAACCGGTGCACGACGAGCCCGTCGACGGTCCGCGCCCCCGCCGCCACCGGCAGCGACCGCCAGTGCCCCTGCGCCGACTTCGCCAGCACGCTGCTGCGCGGGGCGTAGCTGTGCCGCAGGTGGTCGGCGATCGAGGCGACCACCGCGACGACGATGCCGGTCTCGACGCCGAGCACCACGACCGCGACCGTCGTCAGCGCGGCGACCGCGAACTCCAGCCTGCGCACCTCCCAGATCCGGCGCATCCCCGCGACGTCGACGAGCTCGACGCCGATGAGCAGCACCACCGCGGCCAGCGCGGCGAGCGGCAGCCGCGACAGGTACGGCGCGAGCGTCAGGACGGCGACCACGGCCGCCGCGGCGGCCGCGAGGTGCGCGAGCTGGCTGCGCCCGCCCGCCGAGTCGACCATCTGGGTCTTCGTCGGACTGCCGTTGACGACGAACGCGCCGGTCACCGCGGCGGCGAGGTTCGCCCCGGCCAGCCCGACGACGTCGCGGTCGGTGTCGGCGACCTCGCGGTGGCGGGCGGCGTAGGCCCGCGACGTCGCGGCGCTCTGGGCGAGGATGACGACGAGCATCGACAGCGCGACGGGCAGCACCGCGCGCACGTCGGCGAGGCCCAGCGCGGGCAGGACGAACCCGGGAAGCCCGGCGGGGACGTCGCCCAGCACCGCGAGCCCGTGCGCGTCCAGGCCGGCCGCCGCGGTCACGGCGACCGCCGCGACGACGGCGACCAGCGCGCCGGGGATGCGTCGCGAGATCCGCCTCGCCACGAGCACGACGCCGACCACCGCCGCCGCGGTGAGCGCCGCGATTGGGACGACGTCGGGGAGGTTCACGACGACGGCCCAGGCCCGCTCCGGCGTCGAGCCGCCCGCCGGCCGGAGGCCCAGCGCCTCCGGCAGCTGCCCGACCGCGACCTGGATGCCGACGCCGGTGAGGAACCCGACGAGGACGGTGCGGGACAGGAAGTTGGCCAGCACCCCGAGCCGCACCAGCCGGGCGAGCACCAGCAGCACCGCGACGACCAGCGCCGTCGTCCCCGCCAGCCGGACGTACTCCGGCGACGCGGCCGCGAGGCCCAGCGCACCGAGCCCCGCGCCGAGCATCGCCGCGGTCGCCGAGTCGGCGCCGACGACCAGCTGTCGCGACGCCCCGAGCAGCGCGAACACGACCATCGGCAGCAGCATCGTGTACAGCCCGGTCTCGACGGGCATCCCCGCGATCCGCGCGTAGCCCAGCACCTCGGGGATCGCGAGGGCGGCGAGCGTCAGCCCGGCGACGACGTCGGGGACGACGCCGTCACGGCGCAGCGCGACCGCGGGCGCGAGCCATCCCGGCCGCCGGCGCGCCCGACCCCCCTCGGCCATCGGCGTCGTCCTTCCCGTGCACCCCGGCGTCGATCCCACTCGGCGCAGGGTGAGGAGCCTGACGGACGCCCACCGCCCACCGCAACGACGGCGCGGCCCGCCGCGACACCCCTCCCGGCGCCCGCGGCCGAACCGTCCGGACGATCACGGACGGACGCGGATGACCGTCTTGCCCGGGACCCGTTCGGGCGAGCCGAGGGCGTCGACGGCGTCGTCGAGGCTCGCGACCCTGCCGAGGTGTGTCCGCAGTCGCCCGTCCCTGACCCGCTGGGCGATCTCGCCGAGCTGGGCGCGGTCGGACACGACCACGAAGTCGACCGCCAGGCCGGCGGCGGGCCGGACCTCGGGCGGCCCGGTGACGCTCACCAGCGTTCCGCCGGCCCGCACCAGGGCGGCGGACCGTTTCTGGATCTCCCCGCCGAGGACGTCGAGGACCAGATCGACGCGGCCGACGTCCTCGAGGGTGTCGTGGTCGAGGTCGACGAACTCGTGCGCGCCGAAGTCGAGTGCGGCCTGCCGGCCGGTGGCGCGTCCGGTGCCGATGACGTGGGCGCCCGCCGCGCGCGCGAGCTGGGCGGCCATGGAACCGACCGCGCCCGCCGCACCGTGGACGAGGACGCTCTGCCCGGCTCGCAGGCGCCCGTGGTCGAACAGCCCCTGCCAGGCGGTCAGCCCCGTCATCGCGACCCCGGCCCCGGCGACGACGTCGACGTCACCCGGTAGCGGCGCGAGGTTGCGTGCCTCGACGACCGCGTACTCGGCGAGCGTGCCGTCGCGGGTCCAGTCGGTCAGGCCGAACACCCGCTGGCCCACCGACAGGCCGGCCGTCCCGTAGCCGAGGCCGGTGACGACCCCGGCCAGCTCGTGGCCGGGGATCGACGGTGTCCGGTCCCGGCCGAGACGGTCGACCCAGGTCGAGGGCCACTCCAGCTCGTTGCCGGTGAATCCCGACGCATGGACCTCGACGACGACGTCGCCGTAGTTGGCACCCTCGAGCGAGGCGAGCCTCGCCGCATCCGGGTCGGGGCGCTCCACCAGCCTCATCCCGGCCGTCCCGGCGGACCGGTCGGTCACCACGATCGCCTTCATCCGATCCTCTCCCTCTCGTCGTCGCGTCGTCACATGCGGTGCCGGTCCGCCGTCGGCGGGCGCGGCGCGGTTCCTACCCGCCGATCCGGATGATCGTCTTGCCCACCGTCCGGCCGGCCGGGTTGTAGGCCGCGACGGCGTCGTCGAGGGTCGCGACGACACCGATGTTCGTCCGCAGCCGTCCGTCGCGGACCCGTCGGACGATCTCGCCCAGCTGGTCGCGGTCGGCTTCGACGACGAAGTCGATCGCGAGCCCGTCGGCCGGGCGCGCCTCGGGCGGGCCCGCGATGGTCACCAGGACGCCACCCGCCCGGACCATGGCCGCGGACCGCTTCTGGACGTCGCCCCCGATGACGTCGAAGACCATGTCGACCCGGCCGACGTCCTCGAGGGTCTCGCCGTCGAGGTCGACGAACTCCTGCGCGCCGAGGTCGAGGGCCGCGCGCCGGTCGGCGGCGCGTCCGGTGCCGATGACGTACGCGCCGGCCTCGCGCGCGAGCTGCGTGACCATCGAGCCGACGCCGCCTGCCGCGCCGTGGACGAGGACGCTCTGCCCGGCCTGCAGGCGCCCGTGGTCGAACAGACCCTGCCACGCGGTCAGCCCCGAGATCGGCAGGCTCGCGCCGACGGTGAAGTCGACGTCGCCCGGCAGCGGCGCGAGGTTGCGTGCCTCCACGGCGGTGTACTCGGCGAGGGTTCCGTCGCGGGTCCAGTCGGTGAGGCCGAACACCCGCTGGCCCACCGAGAGGCCTCTCGTGCCGTAGCCGAGGGCGCTGACGACCCCTGCCAGCTCGTGGCCGGGGATCGACGGCGTCCGGTCCCGGCCGAGCCGGTCGGTCCAGTTCGAGGGCCACGTGAGCTCGCCCGGGGTGAACCCCGACGCACGTACCTGCACCAGGACGTCGTTGCCGGCCGGCAACGGTTGCGGCCGCTCCACCAGCGTCATTCCCGCGGTACCCGCGGCCTGGTCCGTCACCACGATCGCCTTCATCCCCGCACCTCTCGGTCAGCCTGCGCCCGCCTGTGCCACGGACCAATGGACGATACCGTCCACTAGCATCGTGTCCAGCACCCCACGGGGCCGAGGTGTGACCGTCCATGATCAGGCGGAACACCAGCTCGGCGGCGCCGCCCACCCGACGATGACGCGCCCGGTCGGAGGCGCCCTCGGACGTTCCTGGCCGCCCGACCCGGCACTGAACTGGACTTGACAGTTCGGATTTAGATGTCCATATTCGCCGTCATAGACCGCCCCATCGCCTTCCACCGGCAACCGGGGTGAATATCGACGCGATCGCCGACATCGGAAAGTGACACCAGAACATGGCTCTGACAAGGGGATTCACCGGACGTGACCGCGGTGTGCGTGACGCCCGACTACCTCCGGGCCAGTACGACGCCGGTATGGACTGGCCGGTCCTGCACGCAGAGTCGACTCCCGACATCGACACCGCTCGGTGGAGCTTCGTGGTGGACGGCCTGGTCGACACACCGGCCACCTGGAGCTGGGAGGAGATCCGGGCGTTGCCCGGCTCCCGGTACGAGGGCGCCATCCACTGCGTGACCACCTGGTCGAAGTTCGGCATGCGGTTCGACGGGGTGTCCGTCGACACCCTCCTCGACATCGCGGGAGTCGGTCCGGGCGCCGCGTTCGTCCTCGCGAGATCGCACACCGGCTACACCACGAACCTCCCGCTCGAGGACCTCACCGGCGGCAAGGCTTGGGTGGTGTGGGACGTCGACGGGCGACCGCTCCCGACCATCCACGGCGGGCCGGCCCGCCTGCTCGTCCCGCACCTGTACTTCTGGAAGAGCGCGAAGTGGGTGTCGGGGCTCACCCTGCTCGCCGAGGACCAGCCGGGGTTCTGGGAGCGCAACGGCTACCACGACCGTGGCGATCCGTGGCTCGAGCAGCGCTACCAGGGCGACTGATGCCGACCGCGACGCACGCGCGGGCGCCCCACCCGGGGCCGTGGCAGACCGCCCGGGTCGCCCGCATCCACCGCGAGACCCCCACGGCGAAGACCTTCACGGTGACCCTGCCGCAGCCCCGCCCGTTCTGGGCGGGCCAGCACGTCGTCGTGCGGTTGACCGCACCCGACGGGTACCGCGCCCAGCG
This sequence comes from Pseudonocardia sp., assembly GCF_050250275.1. GTDB lineage: Bacteria > Actinomycetota > Actinomycetes > Mycobacteriales > Pseudonocardiaceae > Pseudonocardia. The sequence goes on along the minus strand of NZ_JBFWOY010000018.1, from coordinate 2,976 downwards.
CTCCTACTCGATCGCGAGCGCACCCTCGGACGCGGCCGAGATCGACCTGACGGTGGAGCTCCTGGCGGACGGCGAGGTGTCACGCTTCCTGCACGACGGCGTCGAGGTGGGCGACGCGCTCGAGGTGCGGGGCCCCATCGGCGGGCACTTCGCGTGGGACCTGCGGCCCGCACTCGGCGTGGCCGGCGGGTCCGGGATCGTGCCGCTCATGTCGATGCTGCGCCACGCCCGCGCCCTCGGCCGGCCGGACCTGTTCCAGCTCGTCGTCTCGGCGCGCAGCCCCCAGGACCTGTACTACGCCGCCGAGGCCCAGGGCCCCGGCACGTCGGTCGTCTTCACCCGGGCCGCCCCCGAGGGACACCACCGGCCCCCGGGCCGCCTGTCCGCTCAGGACCTCGCCCCGGCACTGGACACGGACCGCGATCTCTACGTGTGCGGATCCACGGGCTTCTGTGACGCCGTCACCGGGCTCGCCGTGGCGGCCGGGGTGCCCGCTGAGCGGATCAGGGTCGAACGTTTCGGGTTCTCGGGATGACCGGCAGGGGCCGGGCCCGGCCGGACCGCCGAGCCGGTGTGGAGACAGGAGGTCGACATGGGTGACGACAGCGACGGCGTGGACGGCGTCGACATCGACAACGGCCTGCTCGACGAGGACGACACCCTCGACGGGCGCGGGGTCGACGTCCTCGACGAGGGGTACACGGTGCCCGAACGACCGTGGGAGCGCGAGCACTACGGGGTCACGGCTCGGGAGGCGCACGAGCACGAGAGCCTCGCCGGTCGCCTGGCCAGGGAGCTGCCCGACGTCCGTGACGCCGACGACGGCGACGGCCTCGGTGACGTCCCCGGCGCCGACGGCGAGCTGTACGACGCCGAGGTCGGCGTCGCCCGGTCGGGACGGCTGGTCGACGTCGAGGCCGCCGGCGCGTGGGACGACTTCGCCTACCTCCAGGCCGTCGACGTCGGCCGGGACGGCGGAGCGGCCAGCGCGGAGGAGGCCGCCGTCCACATCGTGCGCGATCCCGGGGACGTCTGAGCGCGCCCCGCACACGCACCCGACCACGGCCGGCGAACGCCGGCCGGACCGAGAAAGGAGTTCCATGGCGACCGAGCAGCAACGGGCGGTCCTCGCGGGAGGCTGCTTCTGGGGGATGCAGGAGCTGATCCGCTCCCGCCCCGGCGTGTCCGCCACCCGTGTGGGCTACACCGGCGGCGACACCCCCAACGCCACCTACCGCAACCACGGCACGCACGCCGAGGCCATCGAGATCGTCTTCGATCCGTCCGCCACCACGTACCGCGAGTTGCTGGAGTTCTTCTTCCAGATCCACGACCCGACGACGCGGAACCGGCAGGGCAACGACATCGGGACGTCCTACCGGTCGGCGATCTTCTACCTCGACGACGAACAGCGCCGGGTCGCCGAGGACACGATCGCCGACGTCGACGCCTCCGGGCTGTGGCCCGGCGAGGTCGTCACCGAGGTCGTGCCGGCCGGTCCGTTCTGGGAGGCCGAGCCCGAACACCAGGACTACCTGCTGCGCCGCCCCCGCGGGTACACCTGTCACTTCCCGCGGCCGGACTGGGTGCTGCCGCGCCGCCACGAGGCGACGTCGGCGACCCCGCCCCGGACTGCCTGACATCGCGACGATGCACGGACCTGCAGCGGGGCCGAGCCCCGCGCTGCGCCGGATCCGCGAGGAGATCATCGCGGACCCGGCGAACAGGGATGCGACCGCTGCGGGCCTGCAGCCCCTCTACACCGTGCACCCCGACGCCCGGATCGTCCTGATCGGGCAGGCCCCGGGTGCGCGCGCGCAGCGCAGCGGGGTCCCGTGGAGTGACCCGAGCGGGGTGACGTTGCGCCGCTGGCTCGACGTCGACGACGACCGGTTCCACGACCCGACGTCGTTCGCGATCCTGCCGATGGACTTCTACTACCCGGGGAAGGGCACCCACGGTGACCTGCCACCGCGCCCCGGTGTCGCGGCCCGGTGGCATCCGCGGCTCCTCGCGGAACTCCCCCACGTGCAGCTCACCGTCCTGATCGGCAGGTACGCCCAGCAGCACTACCTGCCCGCGGGCGGCGCCGCGACCCTCACCGACACGGTGCGCTCCTTCCGCGACCACCTCCCCGAGCGGATGCCGCTCGTGCATCCCTCGCCGCTGAACTTCCGCTGGCAGGCCCGCAACCCGTGGTTCGCCGAGGAGGCCCTCCCGGCGCTGCGCGCCCGGGTTCGCGCGGTCCTCGGTACCGGCGCCGGCGCGGGCGACCGGTGAATGCGGACGGACCACGACGGTCCGGGCCCGATGTGCGCACGGATGTCCGGCGCAACGACACGACGGAGCGGAACATGAGCATTCACGACGAGCGGATCGTCGCGACGGCACAGGCGACACTGCTGGCCACGAGCCGGCTCGAGACCGAGATCCGGGCCGGGGACTTCGTCGGGACGGCCGACGACCCGGCCGCCGGGAAGCCGGGGGCGGGGCCCACCCCGACCGAGTACCTGATGATGGCGCTCGCCTCGTGCACGGCCATCACGCTGCGCAGCTACGCGGACCGCAAGTACGACTACGCCGGCGACATCACCGTGCACGTCGCCTATCACGAGCCGACGACGGTCGGGGCCGCACGCCATCTCCGGCGCACCATCCGGTTGTCGGAGGAGGTCCCCGAGGAGGACTTCCGGTCGATGGTCAACATCGTCGAGAACTCACCGGTCACACTGCTGCTCCAGTTCGCGTGGAGTGTGCGGACCGACATCGCGAACGGGCCGGGCGACACGGCGACCGCCTGAGCGGACGCGCCGCGGTCCGCGTCGGCGGCGGCCGGACCGGCCCCTCGGCCCCGTTACCTTCTTGATCAAGCCCGGTGAGGGCTTGCAGGCCACCGGCCACGGCATGACTCGTTGCCCCTGTTGTCGATGATCTGGGGGGTGTTGTCACCGTGGCCGGCGGGCGCCAACGACCGCT
>NZ_JBFWOY010000017.1:0-142216 GCF_050250275.1 Pseudonocardia sp. | reverse complement strand
TCTTCACCCGCACGACCAGCGGAGCGATCCGTAATCTCAAGGCCCAGAACCGCTCAGTTTCCTAGCCCGGACGTCAACCATCACCCGGGACAGGAACGTCAAGCGTCAGGTGAGACCAGACAACGCTCCATGTCCGGTGTCGGGTCTCGGCTGATGCTTGACGTTCCGGTCTCACCTGACGCTTGACGCTCGGGCCTGATCGGCTTTCCTGCTCCTCGTCCTCGTGACGACGGTGATGGGAGGCCGGGAATGGCCCTGGGGCCCACGACGCATCGCCCACGAACTCACCGGCCGGCTCGGCGGCGCGGCTCCCTCACGCAGCACCGTGGCCCGCATCCTGCGCCGCAACGGCCTCGTCGAACCACGCCACCGACGCAAGCCGCGCTCGGACTACAAGCGCTGGGAACGCGCCGAACCGATGGCGCTGTGGCAACTCGACATCGTCGGCGGCGTCCTCATCCACGACGACCACGGCGGCCCCGACGACCCCGGAGCCACGGTCGAGGCGAAGATCGTGACCGGGGTCGACGACCACTCCCGGTTCGCCGTCATCGCCACCGTCGTCACCCGTGCCACCGGACGGGCGGTCTGCCTCGCCTTCGCCGAGGCGTTGCGCCGCTACGGAATCCCCGACGAAGTCCTCACCGACAACGGCAAACAGTTCACCGCCCGCTTCGGACACGGCGGCGAAGTGCTCTTCGACCGGCTCTGCCGCGACAACGCCATCGTCCACCGCCTCACCCAACCTGCCTCGCCCACCACCACCGGAAAGGTCGAGCGGTTCCACCTGAGCCTGCGCCGGGAGTTTCTCGACCACACCGGCCCGTTCCCGACCCTGCTCGCCGCCCAGGCCGCGCTCGAGTCCTGGATCACCAGCTACAACTGCGACCGCCCCCACCAAGCCCTGGACATGGCCTGTCCGGCCGACCGCTTCGCCCCCAGCCAGCACCGCCGCGACGGCGAGGACCTCCTGCCGCTGCGGCTCCCCGCCCAGCTCGTTACCGCCCAGGTCGCCCCGGCTCCAGCCGACACCACCCCCGAGCCCGAGCCCGCGACAGACGGACACGGCCAGGACCCACCCGACAACGACCCGACCGAGGCCGGTCGAGGCAGACTGCGGTTTCTGCGCGGCTCGGCCAGCATCATGCTCGGGACTGCATTTGCCGCTCATAATCTCGATGCCGACACGGTGAAGTGGGTCTTCGACGGCTTCGGGGTCTCAGCGGTCGGAGCCATGATCGGTAGCCGAATTGTGCGAGGGCGCCCGCAAAGCAGTCCGTACACATACCTTCTGCGGGCTCGACGAACGTTCGCCTAGCCACAACCCAACGGCTGCCCGCCGCAGGTTGCTGTCACCGGTTGCTGTCAACCCCGCCCGAACGGCCGAACGAAGATCACTAAACGACGCTCTGACCTGGCGGAAGCGGAGGGATTCGAACCCCCGGACCCTTTCGGGACTCTCGCTTTCAAGGCGAGTGCATTCGGCCTCTCTGCCACGCTTCCGCGTAGCAGCCTAGCTGGCGGCCCCGGCCTCGTCGTCGCCGCTCAGGGCGCGGAGGGTCCGGTCGGGCACGTCGTCGAGCAGCTGCGCTCCCTTACCGCGACCTGTGCGATCACGAGCTCCGGGGACGGCGGCGACGTGCGTGGGCGGCCCGCTCCGGCCGGGTCACCGCGACGGCCGGTGGCTGCCACCACCTCGTCCCGTCGCCGTGGAACGGCTGCGGGGTCCCGGAGAATCCGACATGGACCCGGTTTCCACGCGGATGTCGCCGTCGACCGGACGTCGCGCGTGTGGTGGGATCAGCGCGCTGAGCGGCACGGGGTCGCGGGGAGGCAGCGGGGAATGCGGTTCGACGAGAACGCCGATCTCGACACGTCGACGATCGAGGACCGCCGCGGCGGTGGCGGCGGCGGCGGGGGTATCGGTGGCCGGGTCGCGGTCGGCGGCGGTGGCCTCGGCATCGTCGGCCTGATCCTGTTCTTCCTCGTGTCCGCCCTCGGCGGCGGCGGTGGGGCGTCGGGTGGCGGGTTGGCGTTGCCGACGGGCCTGAACGGATTGTCCAGCGGCCAGCAGGCGAGTGAGCAGGACATCGCGTCGAGCTGCCGCACGGGAGCCGACGCGAACACCAACCTCGACTGCGAGGTCGTCGCCGTCGTCAACTCCCTCGACGGGTACTGGTCGGACACGTTCGCCCGGTCGGGTCAGACCTACCGGCCGCCGAACCTCGTGTTCTTCAACGGCGGCGTGAACACGGGCGGCTGCGGCAGCGCGACGTCCGACGTCGGCCCGTTCTACTGCCCGGCGGACCAGAAGGTCTACATCGACCTGTCGTTCTTCAAGGAGCTGGAGACGCGGTTCGGTGCGCAGGGCGGGCCCTACGCGCGGGCGTACGTGATCGCCCACGAGTACGGCCACCACGTGCAGAACCTGCTGGGCACGAGCCGCCGGGTGCAGGCCGGCGACAGCGGCCCCACGTCGGGCTCGGTGCGCCTGGAGCTGCAGGCCGACTGCTACGCCGGCGCGTGGGGCAACCATGCGACGCAGGTGCCGACGTCGTCGGGCAAGCCGTTGATCGTCGACGTGACGCAGGCCGACGTGGCCGCCGCGCTCGACACGGCGTCGCGGATCGGTGACGACTTCATCCAGTCGAACCTGGGCGGCGGGCGCGTGAACGAGAGCCAGTTCACCCACGGCAGCTCGGCTCAACGCGAGAAGTGGTACTCGACGGGCTACCAGTCGGGCAACCCGGCGCAGTGCGACACGTTCGCACGCGGCGTCAACCTGGGCTGAGGCCGCCGTTCAGCCGCATACCGTCGCGCAGCCGGGACGCGGGGTGGAGCAGCCCCGGGTCCGCCGAAGGGCCCCGGTCGACCGCGGCAGGAGGCGGCGGCGCGCGCGGTCGCGGCGCAGCCGGCTGCCGGTCTCATGCCGGCGGGGCGGCTCCGAGCAGGCCCGCGCAGGCCGGGTAGCCGTCGACGGTCACGGTCCAGTCCGGCCGGACGAACTCGTCGGGCGTGACCGCGACCTGCACCTCCTCGGCGGGTTCGCCGCGTCGGACGACGGTGGTGGTGCCGGTGCGCCGGTAGCCGAGCTTGTCGGACACGCGTAGCGACGCCCGGTTGTCGGCGAACGCGGCCGAGGTGGCGCGGGTGGCGCCGAGGTGGTCGAAGGCGAACGTGAGGACGGCGGTGCGCATCTCGGTGCCGATGCCGCGGCCCTGGACCTCCCTGCCGATCCAGGAGCCGGAGGCGACGGTGCGCCGGCGTGCGAAGTCGTCGGCGCGGATCGTCTGTACACCGACGACGCGTCCCTCGACCCGTACGAGGAAGTGCAGCGCCCAGTTCTCGGGGGCGAGCACGGAGCGTTGCTGCCAGAAGTGCTGGAGCATGCCGCGGCCCAGGTAGCGGGGGTCGGCGTCGGTCCAGGGCACGTGGAAGGGCATCTGCTCGGGCGGGTGGACGCCGCGGTACCCGACGGCGACCAGCTCGTCGAGGCCGGCGTCGTCGTCGGGGCGCAGTTCGAGGCGTGGGGTGCGCAGGACGAGATGGCGCGGCGGCCAGGGATCCGGCGGAGCGTCCGTCGCGTGGGACATCCCCGAAGCGTGCCCTACGGCCGCAACCACAATACGGTCGACGGCATGTACGCGATCACAGTGCGGGAGCCGGGCACACCGGACGTCATGGAGTGGACCGAGGTCCCGGATCCGCAGGCCGGGCCGGGCGAGGTTCTGATCGACGTCGTGGCAGCCGGGGTGAACCGCGCCGACGTCATGCAACGGCAGGGCAACTACCCGCCCCCGCCGGGGGCGTCCGACATCATCGGCCTGGAGTGTGCGGGGCGGATCTCGGCGGTGGGTGAGGGTGTCGTCGGGCTGGCGGTGGGCGACGAGGTGTGCGCGCTGCTGGCGGGCGGCGGCTACGCGGAGAAGGTGGTCGTGCCGGCACCGCAGGTGCTGTCGCTGCCCGACGGCGTCGACGTGGCGACGGCCGCGGCGCTGCCGGAGGTGGCGTGCACGGTGTGGTCGAACGTCGTCGACACCGCGGGGCTGGCCTCGGGCGAGACGTTCCTGGTGCAGGGCGGGAGCAGCGGGATCGGGACGCACGCGATCCAGGTCGCGAAGGCCCTGGGCGCGCGGGTGGCGGCGACGGCGTCCCCGAAGCGGCTCGACCGCTGCCGCGAGCTCGGCGCGGACATCGTCATCGACTACCACGACGACGTGGCGTCGGCGCTGCTCGAGGCCACCGCCGGGCACGGCGCCGACGTCATCCTCGACAACATGGGCGCCAAGGGCCTGCCCAACAACGTGAAGGCGCTCGCCACCGACGGCCGGTTGATGATCATCGGCTTCCAGGGCGGGGTGAAGGGTGAGCTCAACCTGGCGGCGCTGCTGGCGAAGCGGGCGAGTGTGACGTCGCTGGGGTTGCGGGGCCGGCCGGTCGACGGGCCGAAGGGCAAGGCGCGCATCGTCGACGGGGTGCGCGAACAGGTGTGGCCGATGGTCGCCGACGGCCGTGTCAAGCCGGTCGTGCACGCCACCCTGCCGATGCGGGATGCGGCGGAGGCGCACCGGGTGCTGGAGGCGGGCGGCGTCGTCGGCAAGCTCCTGCTGACGACGTGACGTGGCGCGGGGAACGGCGATCGGGGGCGGGGCGCACGCGGCGCCGTCCCGCGCGGCACGCCATGATGTGCGCATGAGTCAGCCGTCTGACGAGCAGAACGAAGTCGAGCAGCAGGTCGTGGTGGTGGGCCCCGATGGGCGCCCGGTCGGCATGGCGCGCGTGCCGCAGGGCGACGAGGAGCCCGACGAGCAGGGCCTCGGGTCGATGGTCGAGCAGCCCGCCAAGGTCATGCGCATCGGGACGATGATCAAGCAGCTCCTGGAGGAGGTGCGTGCTGCGCCGCTCGACGAGGCGTCGCGCGTCCGGCTCAAGGAGATCCACGAGAACTCCATCAAGGAGCTCGAGGAGGGCCTCGCGCCGGAGCTGCGCGAGGAGCTCGAGCGGCTGACGCTGCCGTTCACCGACGACTCCGTCCCGTCCGAGGGTGAGCTGCGGATCGCGCAGGCCCAGCTCGTCGGCTGGTTGGAGGGTCTGTTCCACGGCATCCAGACGGCGCTGTTCGCCCAGCAGATGGCGGCTCGCGCGCAACTGGAGCAGATGCGTCGGGGGCTGCCGCCGGGCGCGATGCCGCAGGGCCAGCAGATGCCGGAGGGCCTGGGTCGCGGCACCGGCCAGTACCTCTGATCGACGGTGCGGTGAACGGTGTTCCGGCCTGCTCATCCGCAGGTCGGGGCCGTTCGTCGCGCCCGCGTCGGGCCTCGGCCCACCGCGCGTTCGGCCCCGGTCACCCGCAGGTACCCTCGGCGCGTGGCTGTGACCGTGAGCGCTGAGGGGGGCCCTGCCGAGCAGGCCCGCCCGCTCGACGACGAGCCCGGCCCCCGCAGCTGGGCCCGCGCCTTCAACGACCTCGGCCAGGGTTGGCGGCAGCGGTCGCTGTGGGGGTACCTGGGCTGGCAGGACATCAAGCAGCGTTACCGGCGCTCGATCCTGGGCCCGCTGTGGATCAGCATCAGTATGGCAGTGATCGCCACGGCGATGGGCATCCTCTACGGGGCGCTGTTCCAGGAGGACATCAAGACGTTCCTGCCCTACGTCGCCACCGGGCTGCTGATCTGGAACTTCGTCCAGGGCTGCATCCTCGAGGGCAGCGAGGTCTTCATCGCCAACGAGGGCCTGATCCGGTTCCTCCCGGCGCCGCTGAGCCTGCACGTCTACCGGCTGGTGTGGCGGCAGACGTTGTTCTTCGCGCACAACGTGATCATCTGGGTCGCCCTGATGATCATCTTCCCGCATCCGCTGGGCTGGGCGTCGTTCATGGCGATCCCCGCGTTCGCGCTGCTGGTCCTCAACGGCGGCTGGATCACGATCCTGTCGGGCATCATCGCGACGCGCTTCCGCGACATCCCGCCGATCGTCGCGAGCCTGACGCAACTCCTCTTCTTCATGACGCCGATCGTCTGGTCCTACGACCGGCTGCGCGACAACCCGGCCGTCGCCGAGCGGGCGCAGATCGCGGAGCTCAACCCGGTGATGCACTTCGTGGAGATCCTCCGCCAGCCGATGCTGGGCGACCCGATCGTCTGGCGGCACTGGCTCGTCGTCGGCGTGATCACCGTCGTCGGCTGGGGAGCCGCGCTGGTCTGCATGCGCAACTACCGATCCCGCGTCGCGTACTGGGTGTGACGAGATGACCGAACCGAGCATCGACATCCGCGGCGCGGCGGTCGACTTCCCGATCTTCGACGCGAAGTCCCGCTCCCTGAAGAAGGCCGTGCTGGGCAAGGCGGGCGGCCGGATCGGGACCGAGAGCAAGGTCCCGATCATCGAGGCGTTGCGCGACATCGACATCTCGCTGCGCAAGGGCGACCGGGTCGCGCTGGTCGGGCACAACGGCGCCGGCAAGTCGACCCTGCTGCGCCTCATGTCGGGGATCTACGAGCCCACCCGGGGACGCGCCGCCGTGGTCGGCAAGGTCGCCCCGGTGTTCGACCTGGCCGTCGGCATGGACCCCGAGATCTCCGGGCTCGACAACATCCTCATCCGCGGCCTCTTCCTCGGCATGACGAAGAAGCAGATGGAGGCGCGCGTCGAGGACATCGCCGAGTTCACCGAGCTCGGCGAGTACCTCGAGATGCCGCTGCGCACGTACTCGACCGGCATGCGGGTCCGGCTCGCGCTGGGCGTCGTGACCAGCATCGACCCGGAGATCCTGCTGCTCGACGAAGGCATCGGCGCCGTCGACGCCGCGTTCCTCGCCAAGGCGCGCGACCGGCTCAACGAGCTCGTGGAGCGCTCCGGCATCCTCGTGTTCGCCTCGCACTCCGACGAGTTCCTCGCCGACCTGTGCGACAGCGCGATCTGGATGGAGCACGGCCGGGTCCGTGAGCACGGTCCGCTGCGCGAGGTGCTGCACCACTACAAGGGTCACGACGTGCTCGCCGACCTCGGCCGCGCGTGACCGGGGCCGCGAGGTCACGGTCGGGCACGGCAGCTCGGGTCGCACCGCTCCCGAGCGTCTGCGGGGCGCCTGCGTGACCGTTCTTCCCGCCGGCTCGGTCGTCGCGGTCGTCGTCACCCGCCACCGCGCCGGGATGCTCGTCGACTCCCTGGCCGCGATGGCCACGCAGACCCATCCGATCGCGCACCTCGTCGTCGTCGACAACGGGCCCGACCAGCCTGCCCGTGACGTCGTCGAGGGTTGCGGCATCCCCGCCACCTACCTGCCGTCGCACCGCAACCTCGGCGGCGCGGGTGGTTTCGCCCTCGGCATCCTGCACGCGCTCGCGCTCGGCGCCGACTGGGTCTGGCTCGGCGACGACGACGGCCTGGCCGCCGACGACAAGGTCCTCGCCACCCTCGTCGACCTGGCCGACCGCCGCGGCCTCGCCGCCGTCTCCCCCACGGTCGCCGACCGCGACGACCCCGACCGGCTCGCCTTCCCCGTCCGCCGCGGCCTCACCTGGCACGCGACGCGGTCCGGTCTGCTGTCCGAGGAGTCCGCCGACGCCGAGCTCCTGCCCGGCATCGCCGCGTTGTTCAACGGCGCGCTGTTCCGGGCGACGGCTCTCGAACGGGTCGGGGTGCCAGACCTGCGGTTGTTCGTGCGTGGCGACGAGGTAGACATGCACCGCCGCCTCGTCCGCTCCGGGCTGCCGTTCGGCACCGCCCTGCAGACGGCCTACGTGCACCCCGCCGCGACCGGCGAGGACAAGCCCATGCTCGGCGGCCGGATGCACGCCCGCGACCCCGACGACCCGGTCAAGCGCTTCTACACCTACCGCAACCGCGGCTACCTGATCGCGCAGCCGGGCATGCGCCGCGTCGGTGTCCTCGACCTGCCGCGCTACGCCTGGTACTTCCTCGTCACCAAGAAGAGTCCGGCCGGGTTCCGGGAGTGGCTGCGGCTGGTGCGGGCCGGCGCGGCGGAGCGCTTCGACCGGCCCTGAGGTTCAGGCCGTCTCCGTGCCCGGCGCGGTCCTCGGGGCGCGGAACACGACCGTCCGCAGCATCACGAAGTTGATCACCGTGGCGCAGCCCTGCGCGATCACCCATGCCACGGACGTGCGCAGCGACATCTGCGGCAGGAACGCCAGGGCCAGCGCGTTGACGCCGACGTTGATCGCGAACGTCGTCACGTAGAGGGCGACGAAGCCGGCGAACCGGCCCTTGCCCCCGCCCGCCTCGGTGAAGGTGAACCGCTTGTTGAGCAGGTACGCCGTCGTGGTGCCGAGGATGAAGCTGATCCCCTTCGCGACGTGCGGGTCCATGCCGACGGCGAGCAGGAGGAGCTGGTAGACGCCGTAGTCGACCGCCGCCGAGGCGACGCCGACGGCGACGAAGCGGGTGAGCTGTCCGACCAGGCTCATCCCGGCACGCTCCTGCGTCGCGGTCACCGGGCCAGGCTAGCGACCCGCCGCGACGTCGCCCCCTCCGGTGCCCGGCGCGCCGACCACGCAATGCCGAGCGTGTGACGAGGGGGCCGGGCGCTCCTGCGACACGCTCGTCGGTGGCCGACTCCTCTTGCACCCACCGACCACTTTGCGCTACAAACTAGACAGTGCTTCAAACCAGTTTGGGGGTCGCAATGTCGGAACGTCGCGCGGACGAGCCGCAGGTGCAGGAAGGCGGCGAGGACGCACCCACCGCCGCCGACGCCCTGGCGATCATCCAGCAGGCGCAGTCGCACGCCTCGTCACGGCTCTCCCCCAGCATCGGCGTCTTCTACGTGAGCTGGGGCATCTCGTGGGTGCTGATCGGGGTGGCCTGGTTCCTCGCGGCGACCGACGTCGTCAGCTCGGCGGTCGCAGGCTGGGTGACCGGCGTCGCCGTCGTGGGCGCGGCGACCGTCAGCGCGGTGGTCGGCATCCGCACCGGGCGCGGCGTCAGGGGGCCGTCGTCGCGGCAGGGGCTCCGGTACGGGCTGAGCTGGCCGATCTCGATGACACTGCTGGGCGTGCTGGTCGGCGTCCTCGGCTCACGGGACGTCGGGGGCGACACGATGTCGGTGATCGCGCCCGCGCTGTACGTCTTCCTGGCCGGCGCCCTCTACATGCTCTCGGGCGCGGTGTGTTCGAGCCCCGCCGACTACGTCCTCGGCATCTGGATCATGGTCGTCGCGGTGGTGTCGGCGCTGGTCGGACTGCCGGCGAGCCCGCTGATCATCGGTCTCGGCGCCGGTGGCGGCCTGCTGTTCGCCGGCACGCGGGCGCTGCTGCAGCGGAGTGCGCGGTGACCGCGATGCCCGAGCTCGACCCGGTGATCCACGCGCAGGCCCGGCTGCGGGTCACGGCCAGCCTCGCGTCGCTCGGCGAGGGCGACAAGATCACGTTCCCGCGGCTGCAGGAGCTGCTCGAGATGACCGCGGGCAACCTCTCGACGCACCTGCGCAAGCTCGAGGACGCGGGCTACGTCGAGATCACGAAGACCCACCAGCGGCGCACCCCGGTCACCTACGTCGAGCTGACGCGACAGGGGCGGCGCGCCTTCGAGGACTACACCGCGGCGCTGCAGGCACTGCTGAACCCGGCGAACGGGACCGCGGCACCCATCGACGACACGGACAGGAGCCCGACGCCATGACCGGCGCAGCCATCCATGTTCTCCCCGACCGCCACGTCGCCCGCGCCCGCGGCGTGACCCGCCGCTTCGGCCCGACCGTCGCCCTCGACGGCGTCGACCTCGACATCGCCGCCGGCACGATCACCGGCCTGCTCGGCCCCAACGGCGCCGGAAAGTCGACGCTGCTCAGCCTGCTGACCGGCCTGCGCCGGCCCGACACGGGCAGGGTCGAACTGTTCGGCGGCGACCCGACCGACCCCGCCCGGCGGCGTCGGCTCGGCGTCACCCCGCAGGAGACCGGCCTGCCCGAGACCCTGCGCGTCGGCGAGGTGCTCGACTTCGTGTCGCGGCACTACCCGCAGCCGCTCCCGGCCGCCGACGTCCTGGAGCGGTTCGGGCTGTCGGGGCTGGAACGTCGCCAGTGCGGCGGGCTGTCGGGCGGGCAGAAGCGTCGGCTGGCGGTCGCGCTGGCATTCGTCGGCGATCCCGCTCTCGTCGTGCTCGACGAACCCACCACCGGACTCGACGTCGAGGCCCGCCGCGCACTGTGGGACGGGGTGCGCGACTTCCACCGCCGCGGCGGCACCGTACTGCTCACCAGCCACTACCTCGACGAGATCGAGGAGCTCGCGCAACGGGTCGTCGTCATCGGTGGCGGGAAGGTGCTCACCGAGGGCGACACCGCGTCGATCCGACGGGTCGTGGGCCTGTCGCTGGTCGAACTGCGCGCACACGCGCTACCGGACCTGCCGGGCGTGGTGCGCCACGAGATCGAGGGCGAGCGCCACCGGCTGCACACCCCGGACGCCGACGAGCTGGTCCGCGACCTCGTCCGCAGCGGCGTCGCCTTCCACGACCTGCAGGTCCGCACCGCATCGCTCGAAGAAGCGTTCCTCACCCTCACGGAGGTGGCGGCATGACCACACTCGCCCTGACCCGCACCCATTTCCGGTTCCTCCTGCTGGAGAACCTGCGGGTGCCGATCGCGGTCGGATCGGCCGCGATCTTCCCGGCGCTGTCGCTGCTGTTCTTCGTCGTCCCGTTCGGGTTCGGCGACGACCCGGTCGCGGCGACATCGGCGGTGATCCAGCTCGCGGTGTTCGGCGTGCTGTCGAGCTTCCTGTTCACGTTCGGCGTCGGTGTCGCCGACGATCGCGAGAAGGCATGGGACCCGTACGTGCGGACGTTGGCGGCGGCGGCGACACCGCGGATCGTCGGCAGATTGCTCACCGGGTTCGTGTTCGCGCTGATCGCGATCGTGCCTGTGACGATCGTCGGTGCCGCGCTGACGGCGGCGAGCGTGACGCCGCTGCGGTTCCTCGCCGGGCTGGCCGCGATGCTGGTCGCGGGGCTGCCGTTCCTGCTCGGCGGGCTGGCCGTCGGGTACTCGATGCCCGTCAAGGCGGCGCTGCCCGTCACACAGCTGATCTTCTTCCCGCTCGCGTTCGGCGGTGGCCTGTTCCTGCCGCCGCAGCTGTTCCCCGGCTGGCTGCAGACGATCTCGGAGCTGCTGCCCTCCCGCGGCGCGCGGGACGTCGTCGTCTGGGCGGTGCAGGGCATCGCCCCGAGCGTGCTGACGCTCGTCTCGTTCGCGGTGTGGACCGTGGCCACCGCGGCGCTGGCCGGCTGGGCGTACCGGCGCGACGAGGGCCGCCGGTTCCGCTGAGCCCGGGGGACGGCGTCGTGCGTGGCGTCAGAACCAGTGGCCCGCGAGGCGGTAGCGGCGGCGCACGGTGACCGAGCCCATCGTCGCCCGCCCGTAGATGCGGAAGTGCGTCGCACCCCGCGACGGGGCCGACGGCACCTTCGACTTCACCGTGCCCATGCTCGCGACGAGACCGTCGATGTCGGCGGAGGCGTTGTCGGGCACCAGGACCCGCGCCGACCCGGCGCCCAGCTCGAACTCGATCTCGACGACCGGGTGCACGATCTGTGCGTCACAGAAGTCCAGCAGCACCGAGCCCATCCCCGACTGCACCCGCAGCCGGGCCGGGACCTGCCAGTTCCCGGTCCGCTTCAACGACCCCATGCCGGTGCGCAGGACCACGGGCGGCCCTGCGGGCGTCGACGGGAGGGGCGCCGGGAGGGTCACGTCGAGCGGGCTGCCGGGCAGGTCGGCCAGCGGGGGCATCAGCTCCGAGGCATAGCGGGCCGCGTAGACGACCGCGATCCGCTCCTCCAGCTCCGCCACCGTGATCCGGCCCTCGGCCAGCGCCTGGTGCAGCCGTTGCGCGGCACGCTCGCGGTCGGCGTCGGAGATGCGGATCCCCGGGGACTCGCCTGGCGACGGCTGCACGCTCACCGTCACGAGCCTAGTCGTCGCAGCCCCGCACGTCAGAGCCGAGTAGGGGCCCCCTACGCACGACCGGCCGGGCCGGGGCCACGAGACGGGGTGCCGCACCTGCGCAACCCGAGCGGCATCGACCGGAACGACGACCCGTCCTCGACCTGAGCGCCGGGCCCGCTCCTGCCCGCGACCCTCGCCGCGCACGGGTCCGTCGACGGCTGCGCCATCGTGCTCGTGCCCGACGGCGTCGACGCGGATCTCGTTCCTCCCCGACGTCGGCAAGGAGTTCGTCGACCGGGACACCGGCCGCTGACGCGTGCGTCAGACGCGGAACGTCCACACGTCCTCGACCTGCGTCCCCGGGTCGCCGGTGACGGCAGCCGTCCACGACAGCACAGCGGCGGTGTCGACGCCCGTCTCCGGCACCACCACCACGACCGTCACCCCGGATGCCCGCAGCGACGCCGCGGCGTCGGCGGGGGCGACCGTGAGCGGGTTCCCGGCACCCGCCTCGACCGCGCCCTGCTGGTACGCCGACACCGGCGCCTCGATGAGGACGGGATGCTGCGGGTCGGAGCCGATGAAGTAGCCGCCCGGGATCTTGTAGAGCATGTCGGCCTGCGCCTGCCAGCGCATCGGGCGGGCGCCGCCGTCCCACACACTCGTCACGGCCGGGACCGTCTCGACGACGTCGCCCGACCGGAGATGCTGCGCCGCATGGTCGAAGAACTCCGGTGTCGACGCCTCGCGCGCCCCGTAGGCGTCGGCCGGCAGCCAGGTCAGCACGGCGAAGGCCGTCGCCAACGTCGCCAGGCCCACGCCCGGCAACCAGCGGAGCGCGGGGATGCGGTCGATCCAGACGGCCAGCACGAACGCCGCGCACAGCGTCGTGACGACCTGCAGCCGCACCGGCTCCGCCTCGCCGAGGAGGTGCACCTCGGTGAACACCGCCCACGGCATCGGGAACCCGGTCTCGTGGTCGGCCACCACGATCGCCGGGCCCAGCGACAGCACCAGCGAGATCAGCCCGACCGCCGCGGCGAGCCGCAGCGGCGTCGACCGCACCGTCACGACCAGCACCACAACCAGCAGCAGCATCGCCGGCCCCAGGTAGCCGCCCTGCTCGCCGACGTTGGCGCGCATCGTGTCCGCGATCCCCGACGGGACGAGCCGGGCGCCGGTGAGCGACGTCGGCACCACGAGGTTGGCCAGGTCGGTGACGCCGTAGAGCGGGTCGCGGATCGTCGACATCGGCCGCTGCGGACCCGCGAGGATCAGCCACAACGGATACGCACACACCACCGCGAACACGCCGACGCACGCCGCCCCGGCCCGCACGAGCCCCGGCAGCCGCTCCCGCACCCGCGACGGGAACCGCACCGCCAGCAACACCGCGGTCACGACGAGCATCAGCACGCCCAACGCCAGCGTCTGCGTGTAGAGGAACAGCTGCGCCGCGAACAGCAGCCCCACCAAGGCACCCACCCGGTACGGCGTGTCGGTGCCGCGCACGAACAACACGTGCACCAGGTACAGCAACACCGGCGGCAGCACCGCCCACACGATGTTCAGATGCCCCGCCGACGC
This sequence comes from Pseudonocardia sp., assembly GCF_050250275.1. Taxonomy (GTDB): domain Bacteria; phylum Actinomycetota; class Actinomycetes; order Mycobacteriales; family Pseudonocardiaceae; genus Pseudonocardia. Next base: position 128,724 of record NZ_JBFWOY010000017.1, on the reverse strand, counting down.
GTGCGCCACCTGGAACGGGCCGAACGCATAGACCACCGCGGCGACCGTCCGCGCCGACCACCGCCGCACCCACGGCCCCAGCGCCGCCGCCATCGCGATCCCGGACGCAACCGGCCCCAGGATCATGCCGACGTTGTAGGCCGCGACCGGGCCCGCCGTGAGCGTGACCGGCGACAGCACGATCCCCAGCAGCGGGACCGTCGTGTTCCACATGGCGTTGACGCCGAGCGGATGATGCATCCAGTCGGTGACCAGCGGGTTCTCTCCGTGCAGGATCGCCCAGGGGGTCCAGGTGAGCCACCAGCCGAACAGGTCCGGGTCGCCGGTGACGTCGCCGATCGTCGACGTCGTGAACGCGCCCAGGACGCGGTGCTGCATTCCCAGCGAGATCGCCAGCAGGAGCAGACCGACCAGCACGATCGGCGGCGGCCTGCGCAGCCGCGCCGGCCACGCCCGGCCCTCGACCGGCGCGACGACCGTCGGCACGTCGAGCACGCGCCCACCCTGACACACGGCACGCCCCGGATCGCGCGAACGGCCCTCTCCGGCAACTCGGTTGCGCGACTGAGCCGTTCGTTCGGAGAGGGGGCGCCGGGCGGATCGGCGACCCGCGTAGCCTGGCCCGCGATGTCGAGCCAGCCGAGCACCGCCGACCAGCAGCGTCGCCTGCACGGATGGGGCCGCACCGCGCCCTCGGTCGCCGAGGTCGTGACGCCGCGCGACCCCGACGAGGTCGCCGCCGCGGTGCTCGGCGCCGGCCCACGGGGCGTCATCGCCCGGGGTCTCGGCCGCTCGTACGGCGACCCGGCCCAGAACGCGGGCGGGCGCGTCGTCGACATGACGGGGTTGGCGCGCATCCACTCCGTCGACGGCGACTCCGGGCTGGTCGACGTCGACGCAGGCGTCAGCCTCGACACGCTCATGCGCGCGGCGCTGCCGTTCGGGCTGTGGCTGCCCGTGCTGCCCGGCACTCGGCAGGTGACGATCGGCGGGGCGATCGGGGCCGACATCCACGGCAAGGCCCACCACGTCGTCGGCAGCTTCGGCAACCACGTCGAGTCGATGGTGCTGGTCACCGCCGACGGCGTGGTCCGGGAGCTCACCCCGGACGGCCCGGATTCGGAGCTGTTCTGGGCGACCGTCGGCGGCATGGGCCTCACCGGGATCGTGGTGCGGGCGCGGCTGAAGCTGCACCACGTCGAGACGGCGTACTTCCTGGTCGACACCGACCAGATCGACAACCTCGACGACCTGATGGACCGCCAGACCCGCGACGACGAGAAGTACGCGGAATCGGTGTCCTGGTTCGACGCGGTGACGACGGGCGCGCACTTCGGCCGCGGCATCCTCACCCGCGCGAACCACGCGACGCTCGCCGATCTCCCGGAGAAGCTGCGCGACAAGCCGTTGAAGTTCGACGCGCCGCAACTGCTCACGGTCCCCGACGTCTTCCCGCCCGGGATGCTGAACAAGCTGACGGGGAAGATCTTCAGCGAGCTCTGGTACCGGAAGTCGCCGACCAAGCACGGCGCCGTCCAGAACATCACGCAGTTCCTGCACCCGCTCGACATCATCGGCGAGTGGAACCGCGGTTACGGCCCCAACGGTTTCCTGCAGTACCAGTTCGTGGTCCCGCCGTCGCGAGGCGACGTCGTGCGCACCGTCCTGGAGCGGGTGACGAAAGCGGGCAAGGTGTCGGCGCTCAACGTCCTCAAGCGGTTCGGCGAGGGCAACCGGGCGCCGCTGTCGTTCCCGAAGCCCGGCTGGACGCTGTGTCTCGACATCCCGATCGGCCGCGGGCTCGGTGCGCTGTGCGACGAGCTGGACGCGATCGTCCTCGACGCCGGCGGGCGGCACTACCTGGCCAAGGAGTCGCGGACCTCGGCCGAGGCGATCCGCCGTGGCTACCCGCGCCTGGACGAGTGGCGCAAGATCCGCGCCGCCGTCGACCCCGACGGCGTGTTCGCCTCGGACATGTCACGACGACTGGAGCTCGTGTAACCGATGATCGACGCCGTGGGCAACCCTCAGAGCATCCTGCTGCTCGGTGGCACCTCCGAGATCGGCCTCGCCGTCGTCGAGGCCTTCACCTCCGACCGGCCGATGCGGGTGGTCCTCGCCGCCCGCCCCTCGCCGCGCCTCGACGAGGCCCGCGCCCGGCTCGAGGGCCGCGGCTGCACCGTCGAGACCGTCGAGTTCGACGCCACCGACCTCGCCTCGCACGCCGACGTCGTGCAGAAGTCGTTCGCCGGCGGGGACGTCGACGTCGCGGTGGTGGCGTTCGGGCTGCTGGGCGACAACGAGCAGGCCTGGACCGACGCCGCCCACGCCGTCGAGCTCGCGCAGGTCAACTACACCGCGGCCGTGTCGGTGGGGGTGCTCGTCGCCGACCGGATGAAGGCGCAGGGTCACGGCTCCCTGGTGGCGCTCTCGTCGGTCGCGGGCGAGCGGGCGCGCCGCTCGAACTTCGTCTACGGCTCCACCAAGGCGGGTCTCGACGCGTTCTACTCCGGGCTGACCGAGGCCCTGCGCCCGCACGGCGTGACGGTCACCGTCGTGCGGCCCGGGTTCGTGCACACGAAGATGACCGAGGGGTTGACGGCGGCTCCGCTGTCGACGACGCCCGAGGCCGTCGCCGCGGTCGTCGTCGACGCCGTGCGCACCCGCAAGGAGCTGGTCTGGGCGCCGGCGCCGCTGCGGTTCGTCATGAGCGCGCTGCGCCACGTCCCGCGCCCGGTCTTCCGCCGCCTGCCCCTCTAGTTCAGGCCCAAACCCGGGGGCCCGCTCAGGCCGCGCGGAACGAGATCGTCTTGGTGTAGGTGAACTCGTCGAGCCCGGCGATGCCGAACTCGCGGCCGTGGCCGGAGCGGCGGATCCCGCCGAACGGCGCGGCCGACAGGATCGTCCCGGCACCGCCGTTGAGGCCGACTCCGCCGGTGCGCAGCCGCAGCGCCAGCTCGTAGGCCCGGCCGGTGTCGCGGGAGTGCACGCCGCCACTGAGCCCGTAGCGGCTGTCGTTGGCGATCGCGACGGCCTCGTCGTCGGTGTCGAACCCGATCACCACGCCGATGGGGCCGAAGACCTCCTCCTGCGCGATCCGCGAGGCGTTGTCGACGCCGTCGAACAGGGTGGGCTCGAAGAAGAACCCGGGCCCGGCGTCGGGGCGGCGTCCGCCGGTGACGAGCCGCGCCCCCGACTCCAGGGCGACGTCGACGTAGCGGGCGGTGCGTTCGCGGGCGGCCTCGCGGATCAGCGGGCCCATCTGGACCTCCGGGTCGGCGGGGTCGCCGATCCGCAACGCCGCGGCCAGTGCCGCGACCCGCTCGACGTACTCGCGGCGGACCGTGTTGTGCACGAGGTGGCGGGTCGGCAGCTGGCAGCCCTGGCCGGCGTGCGCGGTGAACCCGCGCAGGCCCTCCGCGGCGGCCCGGTCGAGGTCGGCGTCCTCGCGGACGATCATCGCGGACTTTCCGCCCAGCTCGAGCACGACCCGCTTCAGCGTCGGTGCTGCCTGCGCGAGGATCGACTCGGCGACCGTGTCGGAGCCGGTGAACGTCACCAGGTCGACGTCGGGGTGCGTGGTCAGCACGGTCCCCACGTCGGCCCCGCCAGTGACGATGTTGAGCACTCCGGGCGGCAGTCCGGCCTCGTCGGCGGCCTCACCGAGCACGAGCGCCTCGATCGGGGTGTAGGGCGACGGCTTGAGCACGACCGTGCATCCCGCGGCCATCGCGGGGACGGCCTTCGCGACGTTGAGCAGGAACGGCACGTTGTACGGCGTGACGGCGGCGACCACGCCGACCGGTTCCCGCACGACGACACCCGTCCCGACCGATGCACCGTCCGGGGTGGGTACGACCTCCGGCGGCAGCGGGGTCAGCGGGTCGCGCGTCGTCAGCTCGACGACGTGGCGGGCGAGCTTGAGCGGCACCGCGAACTGCAGCGTCGCCGCCATGGTCGCGACGGCGCCCGCCTCGGCGACGATCAGCGCGCAGATCTCGTCGCGGCGCCGGGCCAGCGCGTCGAGGAACGCCGTGAGCAGTTCCTGGCGGCGGCGGGCGGGCAGCCCGGGCCACGGGCCGGTGTCGAACGCGGCGCGGGCGGCCGCGACGGCAGCTGCGGCGGCGTCCGGACCGCCGACCGGGGCGGACGCGAATGGCCGCGCGGTCGCCGGGTTGACGACGTCCTCCCGCTCGGCGACGGGTTCCCACGACCCGTCGATGTACAGGCTGTTCTCGTGTTGCAGGCGGAGCACAGGTCACCTCGGAGGTCGTGACGATCGGGGGAGGTCAGCTGGTCAGGAGCTCGGCGAGGCGCTCGCCGATCATCACGCACGGCGCCATGGTGTTGCCGGTGGTGATCGTCGGCATGACCGATGCGTCGGCGACGCGCAGCCGGTCGACGCCGTGCACCCGTAGCTGCGGGTCGACGACGGACCGGTCGTCGGTGCCCATCCGGGCGGTTCCGCTCGCGTGCCCGTACGACGTGACACCGGCGCGCAGGAACGCGTCCAGCTCGGCGCCGCGAACAGGGCCGGGCAGCAGCTCGCGGGCGACGAACGGGGCCATGGCCGGGGAGTGGGCGATCTCCCGGCACAGCTCGGTGGCCCGGGCGAGGACGCGCACGTCGTCCGGGTCGGCGAGCGGGTTCCACTCGACGTCGAGCGTGTCGTCGGGGTCGGCCGAACGCAGCCGCAGTCGGCCGCGGCTGCGTGGGCGCACGATCGCCGGCGACAGCGACCACGCGTGCGGCACGGCGCGCCCGGCGTGCGCCTCGGTCAGGTGCGGGATCTCGATGAGGAACGGCTGCATGTCCGGCACGTCGAGGTCGTCGCGGCTGGGCCAGAAGAACGTCGCCTCGGCCTTGTTGTTGCGCGGCGGGACCGGCACGGGCGGCTCGAACAGGCAGGTCGCGACGAGGCTGTGGTCGACGAAGTTCGCCCCGACGCCCGGCAGGTGCGCGACCAGGGGCACGCCGATCCGGGTGAGCTCGTCGGCGTCGCCGATTCCCGACAGCATGAGCGTGCGCGGCGTCTCGAACGCGCCCGTCGAGAGCACGACCTCGCGCTCGGCGCGGACGGTCCGGCGGCGCCCACCACGCCGGAACTCCACCCCGACGGCGGAGCGGCCCTCCACCACCACCCGGTCGACGGTGGCGCCGGTGAGCACCGTGAGGTTGGGCCGGCCCGCCAGCGGGTGCAGGTAGCCGTCGGCCATGCTGTGCCGCATCCCGTCGCGCACGATCAGGTTCGCGATCGCCGCGCCGCCGCGGCCCTCCATCATCGTCGCGTTGTGGTCGTCGAACGCCGGGATGCCGACGCCCGCCGCGCCGGCCACCATCGCGGTGGCCAGCGGACTGGGGTCGGCCGCGGGGGCGACGTGCACGGGGCCGCCGGTACCGCGCCGCTGCGGGTCCGGGACGCCGTGCCAGTCCTCGATGCGCAGGTACCGGCGCAGCACGGCGTCGTAGCCCCAGGCGGCGTCGCCGGTGGTCCTCGCCCAGCCGTCGTAGTCGTCGCGGTGGCCGCGGGCCCAGACCATCGTGTTGACGCTGCTGCCCCCGCCCAGCACCCGGCCGCCGAGCTGGACGAGCGAGCGCCCGCCCAGCTGCGGGTCCGGTGCCGTCCGGTACTCCCGGAACAGCGCCGGGAACTGTGCCGTCGGGTAGGACGAGGCCAGCCGCACCTCGGGCCCGGAGTCGGCGCCGCCCGCCTCCAGCAGCAGGACGCGCACGTCGGGGTCGGTGGCCAGCCGGCCGGCGACGACCGAGCCGGCGGCCCCCGATCCGCAGACGACGTAGTCGAACCCGGTCACGTGCGTCGCTGCCACGGCACGAGCCACCGGTCGAGCACCCCGACGGCGAGGTAGGCGACGCTGCCGAGGATGCCGGCGACGACCATGCCCGCCAGGCAGTCCTTCAGCGACAGGATCTGCCAGGCATGCCAGATGAGGTAGCCGAGCCCGGAGCTTGCGGCGAGGAACTCCACCGCGGTCGTCGACATGAGGGCGAGGCCCACCGACACCCGCAGCGACCCCATGATCGCCGGGAGCGTCGCGGGCAGCGTGACCCGCAGGTAGAGGTCGCGGGTTCCGGTCTCGAAGCTGCGCGCGACGTCGCGGTACACGGGGTCGATCGCCAGCACCGCGCCCATCGTGCTGATCGCCATCGTGAAGAACGGCGCCAGCGTGATCTCGAGGATGTTGGCCCGCTCGTTGAACCCGACGATGATGAGGATGAGCGGGAACATCGCGATCCGCGGTAGCGGGTAGATCATCGCGATGATCGGGCTCAGGATCGCCCGGGGCGTCGCGAACAGGCCCATCGTGAGCCCGACGAGCGTGCCCGCGACGACGCCGAGGGAGAGCCCCGCGGCGAACCGGACGACGGTGGCCTCGACGTGCGGGAGCAGATCGCCGCCCGCGGTGAGCTCGCCGATGCGGACCAGCACGGCTGTCGGGGGCGGCAGCACCCGCGAGTCGACGACGTCGAACCGCGACAGCAGCTCCCACAGCAGCATCAGGGTCAGCGGGCTGGCGACCGCGAGCAGCCTGCGTCGGCGGCGGGGGCCGGCGCTCCGCGGCGCGGCGGGGGCCGGCGGCGTGAGGGTGGCGGTGCTCATGAGGTGGCCCCGTCCTGCTCGCCGCGCAGGGTGGCGACCTCGGCCCGCAGCGGCTCCCACACCTTCTGCCGCAGGGCGACGAAGTCGAGGTCGTTGCGCAGGTCCATGGCGTCGCGCGGGCGCGGCAGGGGGACGTCGACGATCTTCTTGATCCGTCCCGGCCGCCGCGACATGACGACGACCCGGTCGCCGAGGGTGATCGCCTCGTCGAGGGAGTGCGTGATGAACACGACGGTCTTGCCGGTGCCCTCCCAGATTCGCAACAGGTCGTCCTGCAGGATCAGCTTCGTCTGCTCGTCGAGGCTGGCGAACGGCTCGTCCATCAGCAGCACGGCGGGGTCGTTGGCGAATGCGCGGGCGATGTTGACCCGCTGTTGCATACCGCCCGACAGTTGCGACGGGTAGGCGTTCGCGAACCGGCCCAGGCCCAGCGCGTCGACCCAGTGCCGGGCGACGGCACGCCGTTCCCGCTTACCGACCCGGCGCACCGTCAGCCCGTATGCCACGTTGTCGACCACGGTCAGCCACGGGAACACGCCCTGGTTCTGGAACACCATCGAGCGCAGCGGGCGGTCGGCGCACGGGATCGACCAGCCCACCTCTCCGCTGGTCGGGGACTCGAGCCCGGCGAGCATCCGCAGCAGCGTCGTCTTTCCGCAACCGCTGGGCCCGACGATGCAGAGGAACTCGCCCGCACCGATGCGCAGGTGGAAGTCGTCGAGCGCGACGACCTGCTCGCCGCGGCCGTAGGGGAAGGTCTTCCCGACGCCGGCGACGTCGATGCACGCGTCCCGCGCGGTCGCCGGCGACGTGTCCACCGCGCTCATCGGGCGTTCCCGGTGCCGGCGGCGGCCGTGTCGACGAGGTCGGCGATCGGTACCGCGGACTGGACGAGCTTCGTGTCGAGCCAGAACCGCTGCACCCGGTCGAGCCCGGCCTGGTCGATGCTCCGCGCGGCGTTCCAGTACATCAGCCCGCCCATGGCCGTGAGCACGTCCGGCGACTGGCCGGTCCACTTGGCGGCCACCGCGAGCAGTTCGGGCGTCCATCTCCCCTGCGCACCGTTGATCTCCTCGACCGCCCGCAGGTAGCCGGCCATGACCTTGCGGGCGTCGTCCGGGCGCTGCTGCGCGAAGGTCTCCGACGCGGCGAGGAACGTCTCCTGGAACCACGGGATGACGTCCTGGTAGCCGAGCCAGCGCACCCCCAGCCCCTGCTGCTCGGCCTGGGTGGCCGACGGCTCGGACATCGCCGTGACGTCGACGACGTTGCCGCGCAGGAACTCCACCGAGTCCGACGGGGTGCGGGCGTTGTGGGTCAGCGACACGTCGGCGGGGGTGAGCCCGTTGGCGGCCAGCGCCTCCCGGACGAGGAAGTCGACCGGGTTGCCCTCTGCCGAGGCGTCGACCTCGAGGCCCTTGAGGTCGGCGATCGTGCGCACCCGGCCGCTGTCCCAGACGTCCTTGCGGACGACGAACACGACGCCGTCGCGGTAGCCGGGTTTCGGCGCGGTGAGGTTGGCCAGCAGCTTGATCCGGAAGCCCTGCGTGTACTGGTTGAACAGCGACGGCCCGGCCACGGCGGGCGACAGGTCGATGTCGCCCCGGGCCAGCAGCGGGATCTGGGCGTTGGCCGAGCCCTGGTAGGGAACGATCTGGACGTCGACGCCGGCGTCGCGGAAGTAGCCCCTGTCGGCGGCGAGCATGATCGGCAGGTACTGCACCTGCGCGGGGTTGATCCCCAGCTTAACGCCGGTGCCGGCCGCGGGCGCGCTGCCGGACGAGCCGCAACCGGCGAGGGCGAGCGCGGCGAGCGCCGTGGCGGCCGCCGCGAGACGGGTGAGGGTCCGGATCCTCATGGCGACACGGACCCGGTCGGTAGGGCGAGGTACGACATCGTCGATCTCCCTGGGGGTGGTGGAACGGGGCGGTCCCGGTCCGGGCAGGACGGGATCGTGGTCGGACCCGGGCCCGTCGCGACGAGTGAGATTCGTCAGGATCACCAGGTCGGTGTCGCCAGGGTCGTGCGGGCCGTGCGGATGCCCACGGCGCGCCCGGCGGCGCGGTCGTGACCGGTGGGGCGGGGACGGGAAGCGCGGTGGAGGCGTCCCCTACGCGTGCCGGCTGCCCGCGACGTAGGGCGGGTCGTAGATCACGAGGAACACGAGGTCGTCCGCACCGGTGTTGACGAACCCGTGCGCCTTGCCGCTCGGGATCTTGACGATCGTGCCGGCCGTGACGTCCCAGGTCTGGCGGCCGATCTGCACCGTGCCGGTGCCGGAGACGAAGTAGAACGCGTGGTTGTAGTCGTCGGTGTGCAGCTTCGAGCTACCGCCCGGGCCGATCCGGCCGAGCTGGGCGGAGTAGACGTCGGTGTAGTCGGAGTCGATCACGCTCTCGGTGAAGGCGAACCCGACCCCCGGCACGTTCGGGTTGGTCAGCTCGTTCCACGCATAGTCCTCGGCGGCGATGACGTAGTCCACGGTCACTCTCCTTCGGCGGTCGCGTCGGCGGGCAGCGCGGCAGCCCCCATGGGGGTGCCGAGCCGGTGGTAGGTCGAGTTGTGGTGCAGCAGCGGGGCCCGGCCTCCGTCGGTGTCGCTGCCGTGGTCGAGCACCTCTCCGACGAAGATCGTGTGGTCACCACCCTCGTAGGCGGCCCACTTGCGACAGATCAGCCAGACCAGCGCGCCGGCGACGACCGGGGTGCCCGAGTGCCGGCGCGTGGGCATCTCGGGGGCGACGGCCCAGGGGCGGCGGGCGAAGTGATCGGCGACCCCGCCCTGCTCGTCGGTGAGCACGCTGATGCCGAACGTGCCGTCGGTGCCGCTGAGCAGACTGTGCATCCGGCCGGGCTTGTTGACGCTCACCGAGCACAGCCGCGGGCTCAGTGACACCGAGGTGAACGAACTGGCGGTCATGCCGTGGACACCGTCGTGGTCGGGGATCGTGACCACCGCGACGCCGCTGGGGAAGTGGCGCAGCGACTCCCGGAAGCGCAGCATCTCGCGCTCCGCGGGGTCGGCGGTCGTCTCGCGGGTGCTCATGCGGTCCCCCGACCCTGGTCGCCTTCGGCACCGCAACCGGCGCTGATCGCGACGCCGACCTCGGTGAGCCGGGGGACCAGGGCGCGGGCCCGCTGTTCGTCGAACCGGGTGGCGGGGCCGCCGATGCCGATCGCGCCGACGACCGCACCGCCCGGGCCGCGGACCGGCACGGCCACCGTGCAGATGCTCGCGGGCGAGTCCGCGACCAGCGCAAACTCGGCCTCCCGGACGGCAGCGAGCTGCTGCTCGACCGCCGCGGGGGCGGTGCCCGCCGGGTCGGCCTTGACCGAGAGCCACAGGGCCTCGGTACGGCGGTGGGTGGGCAGCCAGGCGAGCAGGCAGCGGCCCACCGACGACGTGTGCGCCGGCACCCGGTCGCCGATCCCGACCCGGGGCTGCACGAGGTGGCGAGCCGGGATCCACTCGATGTGCATGACGTGTCCGTCGTCGAGCACACCGAGTGCGATCGTCTCCCCGACCTCGACGGCCAGTTCCTGCATGAACGGTTTCGCGATCTCGCGCACCCGCATCCGCCGCAGCGGGGCCTGGCCCCACTGGAACAGCCGTAGCCCGACGCGGTAGGTCCGGTCGGTGGGGCTCTGTTCGACGATCCCGGCCTCGACGAGCGCGCCCACGAGGCGCTGCACGGTCGAGGGCGCGAGGTCGAGCGCGCGGGCGAGCTCCTGGACGCCGGCCCCACCGGTGGTCGCCAGCCGTTCGAGGACGGCCAGGGAGCGGGCGACTGACTGGACTCCCGTCATCTTCACCTCTTGTTCCACGATGCGGCATATCTATGCCGTACAAGGGAATGCTACGTCCACGTGACGGTCGTCGCAAGAGCGCAATGACGCACCCGAGAACGCTGCGCATGCGGGAACCCCGGTCGCGGACCTCGGAGAATCCGCAGCCGGGGTGGCCGGAAGAGGGGTCGCAGAACGGTCGCCGGTGACCACCCCCGACGCCACGGGGCACACTGCGTGCCGGGCGCTCAGCTGATGTCACAGGTGGTGTTGTCGCCCTGGACCGTGTTCGTCAGGCCGTTCTCGTTGGCGAGCGACATGCTCGGGGTGTTCCACATGTCGACGGACATGTTCACGTCGATGGACCTGCCGGTCGGCACCCCCTGGCCGTCGACCTCCTGGAAGTGGGCGGTGACGGTGTCGGTCTTGCCGGCGAACCAGGTCACGTCGAAGGCCTGGAACGACTGCCCGTCACCGATGGTCGTGCCGATCGCGGGCCCGGAGTCGAGGGCGCCGATGTAGTTGCTCGTGGCGCCCGTGTACTCGAGCGACATGCCGGGCGTGGGGTCCATGTCGACGAAGTCGAAGCCCTTCACGAACGTCAGGTTCTGCGCGGTGGCGCTGCTCGTCGCCGCGGGGGCCGGCGAGTCGGCGGGGGTCGAGGCGAGCGCGACCCCGGCGCCGATCCCGGTGAGCGCGACGGCGGTGGCGAGGACGGCGGCGGACTTGGCGAAGATCGACATGATCGCTACTCCTTGAACTGTCGGTGCGTGCGTTCCTGATGTGTCCGAGCCTCTGCCCCCGCACGCGCGCCCGCCCTCGACCGGTCGACGGGCGACCCGACCGAACCCGGTGTCCCCCGATCACCCGACACGCACGTCACCCCGGGAACCGGCCGGCAGCCCGACGTCCGCGGGGCCCGCCGCGCGGCATCGTTCCTGGTGTCAGCAACACCGAGGTCCGCACCGGACCCGAGCCAGGGAGATCGAAATGCGCAGGAGCATCGCCACCAAGTCCGCCGCCGTCGTCCTCGGCGCCGTCGTCCTCGGCGCCATCGGCAGTGGGGTCGCCTTCGCCGACACCCCGGCGACCGGTGCGCAGGGCCCCGCCGCGGTCAGCAGCGCCGTCGCGGGCACCAGCACCCCGAGCACCGGCCCGATGACCGACCTCACCCCCGTCACCAAGGCCCACAAGGCCGACCCCGCCGCCTTCGACCACCAGATCGGGATCCGCAACCTCACCAGCGGTCAGTTCGGCCAGCTGCTCAAGGTCACCTCCTACGACGGCGGTGACATGACCGTCCAGCCGCCGGTCGGCACGATCATCGGGGAGGGCCAGACGGTCACCTTCGGCACGCAGTGGGACGCGTTCAAGACCAACACCACCGGTGTGTGGCTGCAGGTCCTCAACCACGACGGCACCCCGACGGCCACGCCGTACTTCATCCACTACACCCAGTCCGTGGACGCCGTCGACAACCTCACCGTCGGTGGCTCCTACTCCCAGGGCGTGGTCGTCGCGATCGACCCCAACACCCTCGACCTCACGTTCGCGGGTGCCGCCTGATCGACCCGAGCCGGACATCGCCGGGCCCCCGCCGCCTCCCGCGGCCGGGGCCCGATGTCGTTGCGGCCGCCGTCGCGAACCACCCCGCCCGGGAGCGCGGCCGTCGACGTCCTGCGCCGGGTGTCGTGGTCGGCTCCGGGGGAACGTCCCGCCCGAGCAGCCGAGCACGGCGACACGGGCGCGCGGAGTTCCCGCGACCGGACGATCAGAGGCCGACGACCCGGCTGCCCAGCCGGGTCGGCAGCAGCGCACGCAGTTGCGCCGCCTCCGCCGGCCGGACCGCGACGTAGACGTCGTCGCGGGTGCGCAGCAGCCGTTCGGCGACCCCGGCCCACGCCTCGGGCGAGCGACCGCGCAGCCGGACGTCGCCGGCCAGCGCATTGCCCTCGAGCGTCCAGCTGTCGGTCAGCGCGAAGAACCACTGGGCGGCCATCGTCGGGTCGACCGGGTAGCCGTCGGTGACGTCGAGGAACACCAGGACGCCGGGGACGTCGGGCACCCCTGCCGCCACGTACGTCGTGAGGTCGGCCGTGCTGGGCGGGCTCGCGATGAGCCGGTACTCCAGCTCGCGGCTGACGAGGCCGGCGGGTGCCGCCGTGTCGAGGCCGGCGGTGGGCCCCTGCGGGATCGTCGCGAAGGTCCAGCCGAACATCTGCGTGGCCGAGGCGGCGACGGCGAGTGAGAGGACGGCGGCGGGGGCGACCAGCCAGCGACGGCGGGTGACGCGTCGCCCGAAGTGGGCCAGCGGCACCGCGACCACGCACAGCAGGACGATCTCGACGGCCGTCATGAACTTGTATCCGTAGTAGGTGACGGCGCCGCTCGCGGCGAGCTGCATGAGGATCAGGACGACGCTGCAGACGACGCCCGCGACCGGCACCGCGACGAGCGCGACCAGCCGTGGTCGTTCGGGCCGCCACGTCGCCCAGCGTGCAACGATCGGAACGGCGATCGACGCGGCGGCGGCCCCGATCGTGAGCCCGTAGTCGGGTTCGCTCGCCCCGCCCGCGAGGACGAGGGGGTTCTCCGCGGCGACCGCGGAGAGGACGACGACGGTCCGCACCAGGCAGGCGGCGGCCGCGGCGAGGACGAGCAGGGAGAGCAGCAGCGGCACCGGCCGGCTGCGGAACCGGCCGCGCCGCAACGGGAGCAGCACCGCCAGGGCGGCGGGTGCGGCGAGCACGCCGAGAAGGGCCCAGCCCTGGGCGACGCCGACGACCGCACCGGTGAGTGCGAGGAGGTGAAGGGGGGTGAAGACGCGGGCCATCGGGACCGCGACGAGGATGACGGCGACGACCATCGCGCAGGCGAGCACGAAGTTGCCGAACCCGTCGTAGAAGGCGAGCGCGCCGGGCCCGAGCAGGAACACGGCGGCGACGAGCGTGGCGAGCGGCAGCGCGACCAGCGACCTGCGCCGCAGGACCGGGAGGGCGCAGAGACCGGCGACGAGCAGCGCGGTCGCGGCGATGATCAGGAGCGCGACTCCGCGGGTGTAGCTGAGCAGCTCCCCGCCGACGGAGGCGACCTGCGGCCCGTCGACGATCTCGACGATCGCGGCCACGAGCGTGTGGAAGCCCTGCGGGTAGCTCGCGAACTGCCACGTGCCACCGCCGGCGGGCGGGGGCAGCGCGTCGACCGTGACCCCGGTCGTGCGGATCATGTGGAACATGCTGAAGTGCGCGGAGTTGTCCCAGCTCAGCATCAGCATGCCGAGCGACTGCGTCGGCGTCTTGATCTGCAGCCAGGGCGCGAGGACGACGCAGCCGAGGCCGGCGGCGAGCGCCGGGTAGGCGTCGACGACCCGGAACCGCGGCAGCAGCGCGCGGGCGCGCCTGTCGCTGCCCTCCCCGGCCGCGACCCACGCGGCGAGCAGCGCGGCCGTCGCGGCGAGCGCGACGGTCATCCGGCCGGGTCCGGCGGTCGGCAGGTCGATCCACCAGAGCACGGGCAGCCAGCCGACGAGCACGCAGCCGGTCAGCAGGACCCGCCGGGAGAACTCCCGCGACGTCGGGACCAGCAGGAGGAGCACCATCGTCACGAGGAGGCCGGGGCCGCCGTTCAGCAGCCCGGTGACCCGGCCGAGGAGCACCACTCCGCCCGCGGCGAGGCCGACGGACGCGGCGCGGACCCAGCGACGCCGCCGCGACCGGTTCCGCTCCGGCAGTGCGACGCCAGGCCCGACGGCTGCGCCCGCCCCGGTTACCGTCGCCACGCCGGGAACTCCATCCGATCAGGACCGACGAGGCCCCCACCCGGACCTCGACGCCATGCTATTGGCGCCGTGGGCCGCGGGCGTGAAAATGACGGCAGCGTGTCACCAGCCGTCGACGTGGAGAACCTTCTCCAGCGGCTGGCGGGGCGCCGGCTTGAAGTCCGTGCCCTTCGTCCAGGCGACGGGGAGCAGGACGCCCTGCCGGACCCGTTCGGGGATGCCCAGCAGCTCGGCGACCTCCTTCTCGTAGGCCAGGTGCAGTGTCGTCCAGGCGCTGCCGAGGCCGCGGGCGCGCAGGGCGAGCTGCAGGCTCCAGGCCGCGGGCAGCAGCGACCCCCAGGTGCCGGCCTGGTTGTCCTGGCTCAGCGGGACGGATGAGTAGATCGCGCCGATGACGAGCACGGGCGCCTCGGCCATGTGCTCGGCGAGGTACTCGGCGCTGCCCGCGACCCGCGTCTGGACGGCTTGCCGGGCGTCGTCGTGCTTCGGGTCGAACCCGCCGTAGCCGGGCGAGTTCCGGTAGGCGTCGAACGAGCGCGCGTAGAGCTCCGACACCTTCCGCCGCAGGTCGGGGTCGGTGAGGACGATCCAGTGCCAGTCCTGACGGTTACTGCCCGAAGGCGCCTGCAGGGCGACCTCCAGGCATTCCTTGACGATCTCCAGCGGTACCGGCCGTTCGAGATCGAGACGCTTGCGCACGGAGCGGGTCGTGGTGAGGAGCTGGTCGGGGTCGAGCGGGAGCAGTTCCGTCATGCCCCGATCATCGCCCCACGAGCGCCAGGACGAACACCGAGGACTCCCCGGTGCCGGGTGGCAGGTACAGTCGCCCGGCCGCGTACTGCATTGCCGCGGACACCGTCCGCAGGTCCAGACCGGCGGGGACGCGGCCGTAGGGCGGGCGGGTGAGACCGTCGCTGCCCGCGTGCACGACGCGGAGCCCACCCTCGCCGAGCAGCTCCGTCCAGCGTGCGTGGTCACGACATGTGGGGGTCTGCTCGTGCCGGCGCAGGCAGGCGCCGCGGCCGCCGGCGTCGGGCGCCTGGAGCAGGACGCGGCCGTCACCACGCAGGACGCGCCGCCACAGGGCGATCGCGTCGAGGACGGCGCGGTCGTCGAGGGCGCCGGTGTCGTCGACGGCGACGACGCCGCGGAACCCGTCGTCGGCGAGGTCGGCGGGGTCGGTGACGACGGGGCAGCCGGGGGCCTCCGCGCGGGCGAGGCGGGCCACGGCGTCGTCGGGGGTGAAGCCGGTCGCCGCCCCGTGCTGCGCGAGCCGGCGCAGGCGCTGCCCGCCTGCGCACCGGAAGTCGAGGTACGGCCCGGCGCCGAGGTAGCGGCGCACGAGCTTGAGGTGCCAGGCCAGTTCGGGGTCGTCGGACTGGATGGGCAGATCGGGGGTGGGGGCGTCGTCGGTCATGGTTACGCCCATCATCCCCGGGGGTGGGCCCGGCGCGGAACCGTCCTCAGGACAGGGCGGCGCGGGGGTCGCGGCGGGCGTGGCGGGCCGCGGCGGAGGGCACGAGCGCCGGGCGGGCGACGGTGCCGGCGGCGTGCCGGGGCGTGCGCTGCCGCGGCGGGCCGTAGGAGACGGTCCGGGCGACGGGGACGGCGCCGAGCAGCGGCCCGCGGCCGCGCGCCGGACCGCTGCTCGTCGGCCGTACCCGTGCTGTCGTGCGGCCCGCCTTCCCGGCGGGGACCTCGTGCAGGAACGACGGCATGTGGGCGCGCATGATGCGGCTTCCGGGCGCCTCGACGAACCGGTGGAGCAGGGCGGCGGCGGGGAACGTCGCGAGCAGGACGAGCCCGCCGATGACGTGTGCGGCGACGGTCGGCCCGGTGAGCACCGGGATGTGGGCCATGGCCAGCCAGTAGACCTCGAAGATCGGGATGTGGACGAGGTAGAGGCTGTAGGAGGCGCGGCCGCCGTAGCAGAACGCGCGCGTCGACAGCAGCCGGGCGAGGCCGCCGTCGGCGATCGAGAGGGCCCCGACGAGCACCGGGAACAGCACGATGACGGCGCCGCCGCGGCCCTCGCCGGCGAGCTCGCCGACGCACAACCCGACGACGACGAGCACCGCGGTCGTGTCGGCGACCCGGGAGGCGACCCGGCGGCTGCGGGCGGTCACGCGCAGGCGGCGGACCACGAGGAACACCAGGACGCCGGCGCCGAACCCGCCGAGGATGCGGACGAGCCAGCTCCACGGGAAGTAGGGGCTGCCGGTGACGACGTAGGCCGCCGCGATGGGCGTCATCAGCAGCAGCGCGCCCAGTGCGAGCAGCGGGCGCGGCAGCCGCCGCATCCGGTACAGCACCACCGCGGCGACGGGGAAGAGCAGGTAGGCGAGCCACTCGGCGCTGATCGACCAGGTGGGGCCGACCCAGGACGCGCCGTCGAAGTACGGCTTGTCCCACAGCTGGACGAGCAGCAGCTGGCGGACGAAGGCGCCGACGGTCACGTCGGGCTGCTCGGCCTGGAACACGACGGGGCCGCCCCCGCCGACGACGTGGCGCGCGACGACCCACGCGCCGAACAGGACGAGCACGACGACGTAGGCCGGCCACAGCCGCGCGGTGCGGGCCCAGACGAAGCGGCCGGCGGCGCGGGCGCGCAGTCGCGGGCCGAGGACGTCGAGGTAGGTGTAGGCGATCACGAACCCGCTGAGCACGAAGAACATGTCGACGCCGAGTGCACCGGCAGTCAGGACCGGTCCGGTCGCGGCCACGACGTCGGCGACGCCGCCGAGCGCGGTGAAGTGGAAGTGGAAGACGACGACCCAGACCGCTGCGACGATCCGCAGTCCGGTGAGCGCCCGCACCTCGGGCTGTCGGGTGGCGCGCGGCGCGGTGGTCGTCACATCGGACTGAACGAGCAACGGGATTGCCCGTAACGGGCGTCCCTCGACAGCGCCCGAACAGCCCAACCGACTACTCACTGTCGGTGAGCATCGCGGGCGTAACCCGGGCGATCGTCACAGATCGTCACTCCTTCCTCGCGATGCACACGGAAAGTGATCGACGGGGGCACCGGCCGCGTCACCCGGGCCCCGTCCCCGTCGGCGCTAGCCTGACCTCGTGCTCTCGCCGGCCCACGCCCCCGAGGCCGGCGCGACCACATCGGACCCGGGAACGCCCGGACGGCCCCGCCGGACCGGCCCCGCGCACTGGGCACTGGCCCTCGGTCTGCTCACCGTGCTGTGCGCCGTCGCGTTCCCCCTCGCCCCCGTCACCCAGTCACAGGCCACGTACACATGGGACGTCGCCGACGGCCCCGCCGCCATCCCGCTCATGCCGTACCAGCCGACGTCGCTGCAGGCCACGGTCGGCTGCGCGGGCGTCCGCTCCGCCGCACCCGGCACCACACTGCTGCGGACGGTCCCGGCCCGCACCGGGCCCGGCGCCGAACCGCTCGCCGGCCTCGAACTGACGGCCGGACCCGGCCTGACGGTGCGCTCGGCGGGGGCTGACGTCGGCACCGTCGACGTGCCCGCAGGCGACTGCACCGTCACGGTCACCTCCGACGTCAGCACGACCCAGGTCCTCGTCGACGACCGGCCGGTGCTGACCGCCGAGGGCGACCTGCGGCCCGCCGTGGCGGGCGCGTTCGCCGACGTCGACGCCGGGCAGTCGTTGAGCCTCGTGGCCGACACCAGGTGGGAGACGACGATCTCCCCGCTCAAGGCCGCGCTCGGCGTCGTCTGCCTGGCAGCGCTCGTCGGCGCCCTCGTCGCGCTCGCCCGCTGCGACCGCGCCGCGCGGCCCCGGGTGCGGCTCGTCGCGAGACCCCGCCGGCCACGCGTCGTCGACGCCGCGGTCACCGCGGCGCTGCTCGGCTGGTGGTGGGTCGGGCCCGTCACCGTCGACGACGGTTACATCGCCGGGATCGTCCGCGGCCGCGCGGCCGACGGGTTCATCGGCAACGGCTACCGCTGGCTCAACGCCCCCGAGGCCCCGTTCAGCTGGTTCTACGAGCTGTACGCGCCGTGGTCGGCGATCTCGGCGTCGACGCTGTGGCTGCGGCTGCCGTCGACGCTGCTCGGTGTCGGCTGCTGGCTGCTGCTGTCGCGGGCGGTGCTGCCCCGGCTGGGTGTCGCGTTCCGGCGGCGCGGCGTGCCATGGATCGCGGCCGCGGCGTTCGGGTCCTGGTGGCTGCCGTTCAACCTGGGGATGCGTCCGGAGCCGTGGGTCGCCGTCGGCACACTGGCCGTGCTCGTGGCGGTCGAGCGCGCGGTCGCCCGGCGCGCCGTGCTGCCGTTGGCGGTCGCGCTGCTCCTCGCGGGCGCGACGACGGCCGTCACCCCGGGCGGGCTGGTCGCGTTCGCACCGGTCCTCGCCGCGGTCCTGCCGCTGGTCCGGCTGCTGCGCGCCCGTCGGGACCTGCACGTCCTGCCGCTGGTCGCCGCCCTGCTCGGGGCCGCCGCCGCACCGGTGCTGCTGATGTTCTCCGACCAGAGCCTCGCCGCGGTCATGGAGTCGGTACGGGTCCGCCGCGAGATCGGCGGCGGGGTCGCCTGGACCCAGGAGTACGAGCGCTACGCGCTGCTGCTGGACCCCGACAACTTCCAGGGCGCCATCGGCAAACGCACCCCCGTCCTGCTGACGCTGCTCGCCGTGGCGGGCGCGGTGTGGTCGGTGGCCGGCCGTCAGCGGGCCGGGCTCGCGGCAGGTCCGGTGCGACGGCTCGTCGTGGCGTTCGTGCTCTGCCTGGTGTGCCTCACCGCCACGCCGACGAAGTGGACGCAGCAGTTCGGCGTCCTCGCCGGGCTCGGCGCCGCGGTGCTGACGGTCGCCGTCGTCGGGTGGACGACATCGGCGCTGCGGGTGCGCACGCGCGGCCGGTCGCTGCTGCCGGTGCTCGCCGGGACAGCGGCGCTGACCGCGGCGGGCTCGCTGATCCTCGCCGGCCGCGACCTGTGGCCCTACGTCTCCGGCTGGTACCCGACCGAGTGGGGGCTGCACCCGCCCGGCCTCGCAGGCCGGTCGATGTCGTCGTCGTGGCTGGTCATCGGAGTAGTGGCGATCGTTGTCGTCGGCGGGACCGCGGTGTGGCGGGCCACGTCCACGTCGGGGACGGCGCTCACCCGCGCCGACGCGCCCCGCCGCTTCCCCGCGCCCGGCCCGCTCGCGCTCGGGCTCGCCGTGGCGGTGCTGCTCGTGCAGGTCGCCGGCTTCGCGCGGTCCGCGGCCGAACATCGCGCGGCCTACACCCTCGCCGGCGACGCCGCCGCGACCCTCCGGGGCGACCCCTGCGGGCTGGCGTCGCACCTGCTCGTGGAGACCGACCCGGGCGTCGGCCAGCTCCCCACGGTCGGACCGCTCACCACGACAGCACCCACCGCGGCCGCCGACGTCGGGGGCCGGCTCGTACCCGGCATCGCCGTCGCCGGCTCCGGGGTCTCCCCCTGGTTCGCGCTCGACCCCGCCCAGCGCTCCGGCGACCTGCCCGTCGTCACCACCCTCGGGGGCATCCCCGGCGACGCCGCGCTCGTCGCCGAGTTCGCCGCCGGCCCCGGCCAACCCCCGCTCGCCCGCCAGGACGTCACCACCGACGCCGCCCGGCCCGCCGACGTCCGCCTCGTCGCCCCCGCAGGCGCCGCGGTCGTGCGGCTCGTCGTCGAGTCCGGCACCGGGCCGGCGGGCACCGAGATCGCGTCCCTGCCCCGCGTGCCGCGCCTGACGCCGATGACGACGCTGCTCCCCCGCGGGACCTCGGCCGTCCTCGACTGGCCGGTCGCCTTCACCTTCGGCTGCCTCGAACCCGCACCGCTGCGTGACGGGTCGGCCGGCCTCCCCGAGTGGCGCGTCGCCCCGCCCGCCACCGACCCGTCGGCCGGGATCACCTACTCCCCCACCTTCGGGGGCCCGTTCGCCGCGCCCCGGCTGCTGGTCGCCGAGGAGCGCCTCCCCGTCTACCTCGCCGACGAGCCCGTCGCCGAGCCCGTCCGCCTCTATCGATGGGTTGCGGCGCAGGACTTCACGACACTCGCACCGGCGGTCACCGACCGTGATGCCTGGGGATGGCATTCTGACGGGAGAGTTCGGACGGCGTCGGCCCGGACGACCGGTTGATCCCCGGCCTCGACGGCGTCCGCACGGCCGCGTGACACAGACGAGCAAAGGACGTTCGCCCGCATGCCAGCTTCCGCCGGCACCACCGAGATCCCGCGCACGGCAGCGACCGGCATGGACGCCGATCCCGCCGCCGACCCCTCGGCGTCCGACGAACCGGGGGCCGCTCGTCGGCTGTTGATCCAGCGCGGCCTCTTCGACGGCCCCTCCCCGCTCGTCCCCGAGGACCTGTACTCGGTCGTCGAGCGCGGCAACGCCCGCCGTGAGCGCGGCCGGGTCGTGCTCACCCCCGACAGCCTGCTGACCACCAACGCCTACTTCGGGCGCGTCCACGCCACCTACTGGCAGCGCTGGACCGACGTCACCGAGCTGCAGGTCTCGGTCGTCGTCAGCGGGTCCGGGCGCATCCGCGTCATGGCGTCGGACACCAACCGCATCCCGCGCATCGCTGCCGCCCAGGACGTCACCGAGGCCCGGGCCGTCACGCTGCGCTTCGACGTGAAACTCGACCGCTTCATGGACGGCGGCGGCCTGTGGCTCGAGTTCAGCACCGGTGCCGACGAGCTCACGGTCTCCGACGTCCGCTGGTCGGTGGCCGAGGTGGCGGCGCCGCGGCCCGCGTCGATGGTCATCTGCACGTTCAACCGCGTCGACGACTGCCTGAACACCCTCGAGGCGCTCGCCGACGACCCCGAGGCGCTCGCCGCGATCCGCACGGTCTACGTCGTCGACCAGGGCAGCGACCCGGTCGAGTCCCGGCCGCGGTTCGCCACGGTTGCGGCCCGCTTCGGCGACCAGCTCGGCTACATCCGCCAGCCCAACCTCGGTGGCGCGGGCGGCTTCACCCGCGGCCTTTTCGAGGTGGCCGGAAGCGGCGAGGCCGACGCCGACACCGTCTTCATGGACGACGACGTGCTGCTCGAGCCGGAGATCCTCATCCGGCTCACGGCATTCGCGAACCGCACCCGCAACCCGATGATCGTCGGCGGCCAGATGCTCAACCTGCTGCACCCCAGCAGGCTGCACATCAGCGCCGAGTACGCGGTGCCCGAGAAGCTGCTCGCCGGCCAGCCCGTCGAGGACGGCATGCACGACGCGATGCTGCTGGGCGTCGACGAGGAGGGCCTGCCGCACGTCGTCGAGCGTCGCGTCGACACCGAGTACAACGGCTGGTGGTCCTGCCTGATCCCGGCCGAGGTGGTCCGGCGGATCGGCTACCCGCTGCCCATGTTCTTCCAGTGGGACGACGTCGAGTACGGCTACCGCGGCCGCGCTCACGGCATCGCGACGGTCTCCCTCCCGGGCGCGGCGGTCTGGCACGCCGACTTCGGGTGGAAGGACTGGGACGAATGGCACCGGTACTTCAACATCCGCAACGCCCTGGTCACGGCCGCGCTGCACACCGATTTCTCGACGCGCACCGTCGGCGGCAAGCTCGCCGGGATGCTGGGCCAGTACCTCGTCGGGATGCAGTACGGCCTGGCCGCGACGCTGCTGCAGGCCGTCGAGGACTTCCTGCGCGGCCCGGAGATCATGGCCGACGGGTCGGCCGCGGCCGCCGCCGAGATCCGCCGCATCCGCGCGGAGTACCCCGAGACCAGGATGCACCAGGTCGGTGAGATCGAGCACGACTTCCGGGAGCTGACGGTCGTGCGTCCCGCCGGCCCACCCGGGCTGCCCCGGGCGACCTGGCTCAAGCGTGCCGCCGGCCTGGCGCTCGATCGGGCGAAGGGCCGCACGGGTTACGTCACCGCGGGCGACGCCCACTGGTGGCACACGTCGACGTTCGCGAAGGCCTACGTCACCGACATGTCCGAGGGCGGCGTACGCGTCCGCACCCGCGACCGGGCGCTGGCCGGGGAGCTCGCGAAGCGGGGGGCGCGCACGCTGCGCCGCCTGCAGAAGGAGGCGCCGTCGGTGGTCGAGAGCTACCGGTCGGCGATGCCGGAGCTGACGAGCCGGGCGAACTGGGCCCGGCTCTACGGGCTCGACGAGAACGCCTGACACGCACGAGGCCCCGCACCCGGGAAGGTGCGGGGCGTCGTCGTGTGTCAGTCCTCGAAGATCTGCTTCCAGCCCTCTCGGCTGGTCAGCGTCGGCTGCGCGTCCCGGTAGCGACGCTGCAGCTCCGGCCACCGCTTGCCGATCTCCCGCAGCTGCTGCCCCGACTTCTTGAGCTGGGCCGCGAACAGCGCACGGTCACGCCGGCGGAAGGTGACGCCGCGGCCGTCGGGCGTCGACACGGTCGCCGAGTCGAGGTGCGCGAGCACGTACCAGTGCGCCTTGCGCGACGGCACGTTGCGCTGCGGCACGTCGTGGTGCGCGGGGTTGGGCGGACGCAGGTTGGCGACGACGGCCCGGCCCAGCATCTTCACGGCCGTCTTCGCGTTGCGCGGGGCGTCGGGGAACATCTGCGCGGCGAGCTCGTCGAGCTCCGACAGCGGCACCTGCGTCGCGGAGTCGAGCGGGCGGCCGTCGTCGAACTCCGCCCGCTTGGCGCGGATCTCGGGCAGCACCGTCGGCAGCTTCGGGAACAGCGCCTCCGGACCGGCCAGGAAGTCGCGCAACGCCATGTCCTGCAACGCCATCGCCGAGTACTCCATGAGCAGGAGATGGCGCAGGCTGCGCTTGAACGTGTCGATCAGGATGCCGCGCGGGTTGACCGGGCCGTGCAGCGCCGCCGCGACGAACCGGTTGCGGTAGTGGAAGTACGCCTGCCAGTCGCTGGTGTCGTCCTTCTCCAGGAACGACATGTGCCAGATCGCGATGCCCGGCACCGTCGCGGTGCGGTAGCCCTTCGAGCGGGCGCGCAGGCCGTACTCGGCGTCGTCCCACTTGATGAACAGCGGCAGCGGCAGACCCAGGTCCTCCGCGACCGCGCGCGGGATCAGGCACATCCACCACGCGTTGTAGTCGACGTCGGTGCGTGAGTGCAGCCACGGCGTGTTCCGCAGCGGTCGGTCGGCGAGGTCGTGGTGCGGCTCGGTGCCGGGCGCGTTGCGCCACAGGAAAGCGTTGCGGTCGACGACCTCGCCCATGGTCGACAGCTGCGACCGTGACTGCAGCGACAGCATCTGCCCGCCGACGAGCATCGGGGACCGCGCGAAACGGGAGAACGCGACGGCACGCAGCACCGAGTCGGGCTCGAGCAGGATGTCGTCGTCCATGAAGAGGATCTGCTCGCAGTCGGTCGACCCGAGCGCCTCGTACATGACGCGCGCGTAGCCGCCGGATCCGCCGAGGTTGGGCTGGTCGATGATCCGCAGCCGGTCGCCGAGGCGCGCCGCGGCGGCGGCGAAGCCGTCGGCGTCGCGGACCTTCTGCGTGCCCTGGTCGGGCAGGATCACAGCCGTGACCTCGGCGAGCACCGCCGGGTCCTCGCCGATCGCGGTCAGGGTGGCGACGCAGTCGGCGGGCCGGTTGAACGTCGGCATCCCGATGGTGACGGCGGCGCGGCCCGGTGCGGGGCGGTCGGCGAACCAGCCGCCCTCGACCAGGGTGAGCTCGGCGTCGTCGGTGACCAGGTCGAACCAGTACCAGCCGCCGTCCTCGAACGGCCGTAGGTCGAGCGCCAGGTCGACGTCGCGACGCCCCTCGACCACTTCGCCGCCGACGTAGATCTGGGTGCCGTCGGCCTTCGTCCGGTACACCTCGACGCGGCCCGCGCCCTCCAGCGTCAGCCGCAGGTGCACCTCGGTGAGGACCGACCAGCGACGCCAGTAGCCGGCCGCGAACGCGTTGAAGTACGCGCCGAAGGACACCTCGGACCGCGCGGGCACCGACGCCGACGTCCGCGACAGCACCCGCAGCCGCCGACGTCCGCGCTGACCGAGGGTGAGCGTCACCGGCTGCGAGGTGTCGCCCGGCTCCGGCTCCTCGGTGGCGACCTTGCTCCCCGAACCCTCGTCGACGTAGAGCGCGCGGACCCGTGTCGGGTCGGCCACCCGCGGCAGGATCACCCTCTGGAGCAGGCCGGGCGCGCTGTCGGCGGCCTCGTCGGAGACGGGGCGCGTGGTCGGGTCGGTGGCGAGCTCGGTCATCAGGGGTGAGCCTCGGTCCTCTGCTGCTCGACGTCGGGCGTGCGCGTCCGCCGGTTGCGGTCGCGACACCGAGGGTAGCGACGGACCCCGCTCACCCCTGGCCGGGGCGCGCGGTCGGCGTCACGCCGCCGACGTCTCGCCCTGGACGATCCGGTCCCCGCACGACGCGAGGGGAGTCGCACGCTGCCCCGCGTCGGCCGCGTCGGCCTGCACCGCCCACTCCCGCAACTGCGTCATCGTCGCGTCGTCGGGCACCAGCTCGCGCCGCACCCAGTTCCCGCCGCCGTTGGGCGAGGGCCCGATGAGCAGGTAGTCGGCCTGGAACCGCGGGTCGGCGTCGAACGCCATCTGGGTCCGGAACTCGCCGTGCGCGCGGAAGAACGTCGGCTTCACATCGTCGAGGACGTAGTCGCGCACAGCCGCCCAGTCCTTGTCGGCCCAGAACACCGCGATCGTCGGCTCGGCCAGCCCCGCGCCGTCGACGAGCAGCGACCGGCCCGCGAGCGCGCCCCCACCGATCTCGGGCGCGAAGAACGTCGCCCGCTGCAGACCGAGGATGTCGGCGTAGCCGTTGAACTCCCAGCCGGTGTTCACGACGATCAGGCACATCGGCGCGGTCGGGGCGGCCCGGAACGTCTGCGCCGACCCGACCCAGCCCGCCCCCGA
The DNA here is from genome assembly GCF_050250275.1 of Pseudonocardia sp. GTDB lineage: Bacteria > Actinomycetota > Actinomycetes > Mycobacteriales > Pseudonocardiaceae > Pseudonocardia. The sequence goes on along the minus strand of NZ_JBFWOY010000017.1, from coordinate 103,770 downwards.
GAGCACCGCCGCGACGACGGCGACGAGCGCGACCGTCAGCCGTCCCCGCATCCGCAGCCCACCGAGCACGTCGACGGCCGCCAGCGCCACGACGAACGCGCCCAGCGCCCAGACGGGCGTCGCGAACCGGTACTGCTCCATCCAGTCCGGCACGAGCACCCCGAACGCGACGACCCCGAGCCCCAGCGGCACCAGCAGCGCCGCGAGCGCCGTCCGCAGCGGGGCCGGGCGCATCAGGGCGGCGCCGACCAGCACCGCACCGACCAGCACCCCCAGCCAGCCCGCGTACGCGACCAGTTCGGCGACCTTGCCGAACCCCGCGACCGTGGGCAGGCCCTGCGACTTCGCGACGGCCGTCGTCGGCAGCAGCTGGTGGAACGTCGACCAGCGCCACAGTAGGTACAGCCCGAACGGGACGGCGAACGCGGCGACCGACAACAGCGCTGTCGCGAACGAGCGCCAGAACCCGCCGCGGCGCAGCAGCAGGAGCGCGACCAGCGGGAACGCCCCCGCGTAGATCATCCCTTCCGGCCTGGTCAGTGCCGCGAGCGCGGCGAGCAGCCCGCACGCGACCGCGGTGCCGACCGACGCGATCCGATCCCGCGCCGACGCCCTGACCAGCAGCGCTCCGATCCAGGCGACCGCGAGGGCGAGCAGTGCGTTCTCCAGCCCGGACACGCACCAGATGACGAACGACGGGATCGCCGACGCGATCGCACCCGCCAGGATCGTGACGACGACCGGGCGGCGCGACACCGCCGACGCAGCGGCGTAGAAGGCTGCGAACACGCCGGCGACGCACAGCAGCGCGAGCATCTTCGGGTATGCGACGTAGTCGGGGATGCCGAACCAGGCGCCGTGGTCGAACAGCCCCAGCCAGTGCCCGACGACGAGCAGTCCCAGCCACGCCGGGTTCGACCAGCCCTCGACGGGAGGCAGCCCCGCCTGCAGCACCGGACCCGCGCCGGTCGCGACCGAACGGGCATAGGCGAACGTGATGCCGGCGTCGTCGACCTCCCACTGCCCGTAGGTGAGGGCGTGCAGGCCGAACAGGACCGTCGGGACCAGGACGGCGAGCAGGCCCCACAGCCGGTGGCGACCGCGGCGGGGCGGGTCCGCCTCGGGTTCCGGGGTGTCGAGCGGCCGAGCGACGACCTCGGCGGTGTCCGTCATGCGCGGAAGTCTGGCAGGTGCGGGGACGCCGACGCGGGACCCCCGCGCGGGGTTCCGGCACTCCGGCAGCAGCGCGGTTGCGGCCGGGACGTCGCGCGCAACCTCACGGTCGTCCGGCGGCGCTCCGGGAGCGGTGAGGTTGCGGCCGGACTTCTGCGCGCAACCTCACTGCTGTGCCGAAGCCCCCCGCCGACATCGAGGTTGCGGGTCAGTCCTCGGACTCCGTGCCGGACAGGGGCCTGCCGTCGACCAGGAACGGGCGCAGCCGGTTGTCGAACATCGTCAGTGCCGAACCGATCGCCATGTGCATGTCGAGGTACTTGTAGGTGCCGAGGCGACCGCCGAAGAGCACGTTGTGCTCGGCGGTCTCCTTGCGCGCCCGCTCCCGGTAGCGCTCGAGCTTCGCCCGGTCGTCGGGGGTGTTGATCGGGTAATAGGGCTCGTCGCCCTCCTCCGCGAACCGCGAGAACTCCCGGACGATGACGGTCTTGTCGGTCGGGTAGTCGCGCTCCGGGTGGAAGTGCCGGAACTCGTGGATGCGCGTGAACGGGACCTCGGCGTCGTTGTAGTTCATGACCGACGTGCCCTGGAAGTCGCCCGTGTCGTGCAGGACCTCCTGCTCGAAGTCCAGCGTCCGCCAGCCCAGGTCGCCCTCGACGGAGTCGAAGTAGCGGTCGATCGGGCCGGTGTAGACGATCGGTACGCCGGCCGGCAGCTCGTCGCGGACCTCGAAGAAGTCGGTGTCGAGACGGACCGTGATGTTCGGGTGGTCGGCCATCTTCTCGAGCCACGCGGTGTAACCGTCGACGGGCAGGCCCTCGTAGGTGTCGTTGAAGTAGCGGTTCTCGAACGTGTACCGCACCGGGAGCCGCGTGATGATCGACGCCGAGAGCTCCGTCGGGTCGGTCTGCCACTGCTTCGCGGTGTAGCCCTTGACGAACGCCTCGTAGAGCGGGCGCCCGATCAGCGAGATCGCCTTGTCCTCGAGGTTCGCGACCTCGTCGGATGCGACCTCCGACGACTGCTCCTTGATCAACGCGCGTGCCTCGTCGGGCGTGTGGGACTTGCCGAAGAACTGGTTGATCAGCGCCAGGTTCAGCGGGAACGCGTAGACCTGCCCCTGGTACTTCGCGAAGACGCGATGCCGGTACCCGGTGAAGTCGGTGAACCGGTTGACGTAGTCCCACACCCGCTTGTTCGACGTGTGGAACAGGTGGGCGCCGTAGCGGTGGATCTCGATCCCCGTCTCCGGCTCCGCCTCCGAGTAGGCGTTGCCGCCGATGTGGGAACGCCGCTCGAGCACCAGGACCTTCTTGTCCAGCTCGGCGGCCGCTCGCTCGGCGATGGTCAGCCCGAAGAATCCGGAACCGACGACGACCAGATCGAACCCCGTGTCATCCACGGCCACCGAGGGTAGCGGCGCAGACCGCACACACCCGGTCCGGGTGTGGTGACGCCGCCGTCCAGGGCGGCGCCGCGGCCTCCCGGGGCGACCTGGCTAGCATGCGGCAGCAGGATGCACCACCCCCCGACGCGAAGAAGAGGCTCGTGATCATCCCGCAGTTCGGTGTGGCCGACAGCGTGGTCGTGATCGCGTACGTGGCGGCGTTGCTGCTGCCCGGCGGACTCCTCGGGTTCGTCGGCGGCCTCCGCGGCTGGACGCTGGTCGCGTCGGCTCCGTTGGCCACCTACGCCGTGTCCGGCATCGCGGGTCCCCTGTACGCGGCGATGGGAATCCGCTGGTCGACGGTGTCGTGGGCGCTCACGTTCGTCGTCGTCATCGTCGTCGTGGCCGGAGTCCGGCTGCTGGTCCGCCGGCTGCGCGGGGCACCCGAACCTCGTCCGGAGATCCCGCCGTGGAGTCTGGCGGCGCAGCTCGCCGTGGTCGCCGCCGTGGTCGTCGCCGTCGGGACGGGCCTCGTGGTCATCCTGGGCGGTATCCGGACGCTCGGGGCGATCCCGCAGGACTGGGACGCGGTTTTCCACGCGAACGGCATCCGCTACATCTCCGAGACCGGCGACGGCTCGCTGTACGGGATGGGGCTCACCAACTGGTACGAGCCGGGCGCCCCGCCGATCTTCTACCCGAACGCGTACCACCTGCTCGCAACCGTCGTCCACGAGATGACCGGCGCGACGATCCCGGCAGTCCTCAACGCCCACACCGTGCTGATCCCCGGCATGATCGGGCTGTCGCTGGTGGCGCTGGTGCGCCGCTTCGGGGGCCGCCCGATCGTCGCCGCCGCGGCCGCGCTCGCGGTCGTCGCGGTGTCGTCCGTGTACGACCTGCTGTGGCGCGGGCCGTTGCTGCCCTTCGCCACCGGCGTCGCCCTCACCCCGGTGCTGGTCGTGCTGGTCGTCGACATGCTCGACGCCCGGACGCTGCGCTCGGCCGTCCGCCCGGCGCTGCTCTTCGCGCTCGGCATGGCGGGCCTGCTGTGCCTGCATCCCGCGATCCTCATCGGGGCCGTCCTGTTCACGGTGCCCGCGCTGCTGCAGCGCTGGTGGAGCGCACCGGGCCGGGCGCCACGGGAGATCGGGCTGCTGCTGGTCGCGGGCGTCCTCGCCGCCCTCGGCTGCGCCGCGCAGCTCGCCGGCACGCTGAGCAGCGCCGGCAACCTCGCCGCGATCAGCTGGCCCGCCGACCTCACCGCCTCGACGGCCGTCGGCCAGATCCTGACGTTCGGCCACGGCAGCGACACCATCCAGCTGTGGTTGACCGCGTTCCTGGTGGTCGGGCTGCTCACGTACCGGCGGCTGGGGGCGCTGCGCTGGGTCGGGTTCACCGCCGCGATCTTCGGTGTCCTGTTCGTCGTCGCCGCATCGGTGAGCGCGCCGTGGGCGAAGACGATCACCAGCCTGTGGTGGAACGACCGCTGGCGGCTCATCGCGCTGACCGCGGTACCGCTGTGCATCGTCATCGGGCACGGCGTCGGTGAGCTGCAGCGGCTCGTCGTCACCGCGCTGTCCCGGGTCGCCGACGCGGCCCGGCACCGCCCCCCCGAGGCGCTGCCTTCGCAGAGCGCGACGACGCAGCGTGTGCTCGCCGTCGCGACCTCGGTCGTCGTGCTGGTGCTGTTCGTCGTCCTGACGAACGGCCTCTACGTGAGCCGCGACCAGGCCCGGATGATGCAGAACAGCGGCGAGGGACCCGCCGTGTCCGGGCTCGAGATCGCCGGCATGCAGGAGATCGCCCGGATCGTCCCGCCCGGCGAGCGTGTCCTCAACGACCGCGGCGACGGCTCGACGTGGCTGTACGCCCTCACGGGCGTCGAGTCGGTGGCCGGGCACTACGACGGGTTCCGCACCGGCCCGGACGCGATGCTGCTCGCGCAGAGCTTCAACCGCTACCCCGACGACCCGGCCGTCCGTGCCGCGGTGCAACAGCTCGGCATCCAGTACGTGCAGCTCGACGCAGGCTTCCTGCGCTCGGACGCGACGCGCGCTCCCGGCCTGACCGGGCTGGAGGACGCCGCCTGGCTCACCGTCGTGTACCGCAACCCCGACGTCGTGCTCTACCGGATCGACCCGCCCGGGGCCGAGCAGGAGACGTCGGCCGGATCGAGGGCAGGCGTCCCCGCTGGTCCGCTGCTCTCCGACGGCTCGGGCTGATCGGGCGTCACCGTGGGCGCAGGGGTGCTCACGCCGACGGCTAGCCTGGCGCGGTGACCAGCCGCGCCGAGTCGGGCAGCCGCGTCCGCCGCACCGGCGCGGCGGCGCAGGTCGCGGGCAGCCAGATCGGGCTGGCGCTGTCGAACTACCTGGTGCTGGTGATCGCGGCGCGCCACCTCGACACGGCGGGTTTCGCCGCGCTGACCTCCTACTACCTGCTGATCAACACCGTCGGTCGGGGCCTGTTCGCCGCCGTCGAACTGGAGGCGACGCGCGCGGTCGCCGACGCCGTGGCCCGCGGCCACGACACCGGGCCGGCCGTCCGCACGGCTCGCAACGACACGCTGCGGCTGCTCGTCGTCGCGCTCGTGCTCTCGGCGGTGGCGGGTCCGTTGCTGCTGGGCCAGGCGCTGGGCAGTTCCGCGCTCGCGATCGGGATGCTCGCCGCGGGTGCGGTGACGATGGCGGCGTCGTACCTGCTGCGGGGGCCGCTCGCGGGCCGCCGCCGGTACGGCCTGTACGCGGCGACGTTCTGGATCGAGGCCCTGGTCGGGCTGGCGGTGGCGGCGGTGTTCGTGGTCGTCGACGTACGCGGCATCGGATCGTGGGTGGCGATTCTCGCGCTGGCGCCGATCGTGTCGGCGCTGGTCCTCGCCCGCCCGGCCACCCGGGTCCCCGCGGCCCCCGAGGCGGTCCCCGGCGCGGCGGTCGCCGTGCCCGCGGCCGCCCGCGGTGGCGTCTTCTGGTCGGCCGCGCTGCTGCTCGCCGGCCAGGGCGTCTGGAACCTCGCCGCCGTGTTCGTGACGTCCCGGCTCGCCGACACCCCGGCCATCGCCGCCGGCTTCGTGACCGTCGCGGTCATCCTGCGCGCGCCCGTTCTGCTGTTCCCCGCCGTGCAGGCGATCCTGCTGCCGTCGTTCACCGCGATGCTCGGCGACGGCGACCACTCCGGGGTGCGCACGATCGTGCGCCGCCTCGGCCTCGTCCTCGCCGGCGGCGGGGTCGTGTGGCTGGTGCTGTCGGTGTTCGTCGTGCCCTGGGCGGCGCGGCTGCTGTTCGGGGCCACCGTCGTCCCGCCCGCGTGGGTGCTGCTGGTGCTCGCGGCATCGACGGTCGTCGGTGCCGCCGCCCAGATCGGCCAGACCCGGCTCGTCGCCGAACGCCGGCCCGCCGCGGTCGCGGTGGCCTGGATCGCCGGTCTCGCGCTGCTGGTCGTCGTGGCGTTCCTCGCCGCCCCGCCCGTCGCGGCGGCCGCGATCGGCCAGCTGGCGGCTGCCGTCGCCGTCTTCGTCCTGCTCGCCGTCGCCGCGCGACGGACCCCCGACCCCGGAGCCACCCCATGAGCCTGCCCTCGGTCGGAGTCGTCGTCCTCGCCTGGCGCGCCGAGCCCTACCTCGCCGAGTGCATCTCGTCGGTGCTCGCGTCGAACGACGTCGACGTCCGGATCGTGCTGGTGGACAACGGGTGCGAGCCCGACGACCTCGCCGCCGTCGCCCCGGACGACCGGGTCTCGCTGCTCACCCCCGGCGTGAACACCGGCTTCGCGGGCGGCTGCAACCTGGGTGTGGAGAAGCTCGACACCGACTTCGTGACGCTGGTGAACTCCGACTGTGTCCTGCGCCCCGACACCCTCGCCCTGCTCGTCGCCGAGGCGTCGCGGCCCGACGTCGGCCCGGTCATGGCCTCGATCCGGCTCGCCGAACCGGCCGGGCTGATCAACAGCGCCGGCAACCCGGTGCACCTCGTCGGCCTCTCGTGGGCGGGCGACATGAACCGCCCCGAGACACGCACCGAGCCGTTCGACGTCACCGGCGCCAGCGGCGCGTGCGTGATGCTGCGCCGCGACCTCTGGGACAGGCTGGGCGGCTTCGACGACGCCTACTTCGCCTATCTGGAGGACACCGAGCTGAGCCTGCGGTCGTGGCGGCTCGGCCTGCCTGCCCGCTGCGTCCCGCAGGCCGTGGCAACGCACTACTACGAGTTCTCCCGCAACAGTCACAAGATGCACCTGCTGGAACGCAACCGGCTGATGCTCGTCACGACGATGTGGAGCGGTCGCGCGCTGGTGGTCCTCGCGCCGCTGCTGCTCGTCACGGAGCTGCTGCTCACGGGCTACGCGTTCGCCTCGGGCTGGGGGAAGCAGAAGCTCACGGGCTGGGTGTGGCTGTGGCGCCACCGCGGGCACGTGGCGGCGCGTCGCCGGCAGCTGCAGGCCGAACGGGTTCGTCCCGACACCGAGTGGATGGGCCGGCTGACCCCGAACCTCGACCCGCAGGCGTTCGGGGCGGCGCCCGCGAAGGTCGCGAACGTGTTCTTCCGCGCCTACTGGGCGGTCGCGCGCCGGCTGGTCTGACCGCGCGTCAGCTGCGCTGGTCGACCTCGGCCGGGGTCACGGCGGGCTCGGCGACGGCCTTCGCGTCGGACGCGTTCTTCTTCTCCAGGGCGTCGACCCGCAGCCGCAGCGCGCCGACCTCCTCGGCGAGGCGCCGCGACTGCTCCTCCAGCAGGCCCACCTCGCGGGAGAGCTGCAGCGACACCGCGAACAGGACGAGCAGCGACCCGAAGAACAGCAGGTTGCTGGGGGTCTGGATGCCGATCGCGCCGGCGATGCCGCGCAGCAGCGACGGGAAGATCGCGACGACCAGCGTGCCGATCGAGATGACGACCCAGATGACCGCGTACTTCTCCCGCAGCCGCCGGCGCCGCAGCAGCTCGACGACGAGCACCAGCGCCGCCACCGCGACGACGACGGAGAAGATCGTGAGGCGCAGGTCGGGCACTAGCGGTGCTCGCTCTCGGGACGGCGGCGGACGAGGGCCAGGCCGACGGCGACTACGACCCGCACCAGGTAGACGGCGGACCGGAGCGGGTTGGTGCTGGCGACACCGGTCTCACGGGGACGCATGACCACCGGGACCTGCGCGACGGACAGGCCGGCGCGGTGGGCGATGACCAGGGACTCGACGGTGTCGCCGAGGTACTCCTCCGGATAGTGCGCCGCGAACAGCGCCAGCGCACGTTCGTGCACGAGCCGGAAGCCGGACGTGGGGTCGGTGAGCGGGACACCGATGATGCGGCTGAGCACGAACGACAGCAGCCGCATCGCCCAGCGGCGCGGCCCCTTCACGACGTAGCTGCCGCGGCCGGCGAACCGGGCCCCGATGACGACGTCGACGTCGCGCACGGCGAGCAGGTGCTCGATCTCGCGCGGGTCGTGCTGGCCGTCGGCGTCGACCTGCACGACGGAGGTGAACCCGGCCTCGTGGGCGTAGCGGTACGCGGCGCGCATCGCGCCACCGACGCCGAGGTTGAACGGCAGGCGCATGACCAGGGCGCCCGCCGCGTCGGCACGCTCGGCGGTGCGGTCGGTCGAGCCGTCGTCGACGACGAGGATGTGCGCGTCGGGCCGGCCGGCCCGGATCTCGCCGATGACCTTGGCGACGGACTCCTGCTCGTTGAGCGCGGGCAGCACGACGAGCAGCCGCTGCGCGGGCGCCGAGGTGGACCCGTTCAACGAGATCTCGACGCGCTCGAGGCCTTCCGTGGTCACGGCCTGCCCACCGTCGAGGCCACGGTCACGAACTCGTTGTAGGTGAAGACCTTGCCCGTGAACCGGGGCAGCGGGAACGAGAACTCCCGGCGGAAGGTCAGGCCCAGCTCCGCCACCAGGGCGCGCAGCGCGGCGTGGTCGGTGAAGACGGTGTGTGTGGCGTCGGAGGCGAAACCGCGCTCCTGGGGGCAGATCAGCACGACGGGCGACCCGGGCCGCAGGTAGTCGAGGTAGGGCCGGATGACGTCGGCCGCGGCACCCTCGTCGAGGTGTTCGACGACGTGCGCGACGAGCATCGCGTCGAACGGCGTGGTGTCCTCGGGGGTGCGGGCGAGGAAGTCCTCGCTGGTCTCGGCCTCGAAGCCGTTCTTTCGGCACATCTCGACCGAGGTCGCGTTGTGGTCGACCCCGACACTGCCCGCGGGCAGGTTGGCAAGGTTGCGGCCGATGCCGCAGCCGACGTCGAGCGTCCGGCGCTGCCCGATGAGCCTGCGCAGGTTCCACCGGTACGGCCGTTGCACGTCGACGAGGCGCTTCCAGCGTGCCCCCGACAACGACACGAGCCGCTCGGAGTAGGCCGTCGACGTCGTATCGCCCTCTCCCGCCACGGCGCGCACCCTACCGGCCGTTGCTGAGCGGTTGCCCACCGACAGGCCGCGCCCTGATGCGAGGATGCGGCCGACCCCACTTCTGGAGGACGCGCAACCGTGGCAGAGCTCAGCGTCGACACGACGTCGATCCCCGGACTGCTCCGGGTCACCCTCGCCGTGCACGGCGACAACCGGGGCTGGTTCAAGGAGGCCTACCAGCAGGAGAAGCTGCAGGCGGCGGGCTTCCCGGAGTTCGACATCGTGCAGTCCAACGTGTCGTTCAACGCCGAGCCGGGCGTCACCCGCGGCATCCACGCCGAACCGTGGGACAAGTACATCTCGCTGGCGCACGGGGAGGCGTTCGCGGCGATCGTCGACCTGCGGCCGGGCGCGTCGTTCGGGGTCGTGGAGACGTTCACGTTGACGCCCGGGAACGCGATCTACGTGCCGCGGGGCTGCGGGAACTCGTACCAGACGCTCACCCCGGACGTCGTCTACACGTACCTGGTCAACGACCACTGGTCCCCGGACGCGCAGTACACACTGATCAACGCCTACGACCCGGCGCTGGGCATCGACTGGCCGATCGCCGCGGCCGACGCGATCCGGTCGCAGAAGGACATCGACCACCCGCCGCTGGCGGCGCTGCAGTGAAGGTCCTGGTCCTGGGCGCGGGCGGGCAGGTCGGCCGGGCCCTTGCCGCCGCACTGCCGGGCTCCGTGGCGCTGGCCCACGCAGACTTCGACATCACGAGAAGCGGCGGGGAGCCCGACTGGACCGCGTTCGACGTCGTCGTCAACGCCGCCGCGCACACCGACGTCGACGGCGCCCAGACACCCGACGGCCGCGTCGCGACGTGGCGGGCCAACGCGGTCGGGCCGGCGATGCTGGCCGACCGCGCCCGCCGGCACGGGTTCACGCTCGTCCACTTCTCGACGGAGTACGTGTTCGACGGCGCGAAGGCCGGCGCGTACGTCGAGGGCGACCCGATCGCACCGCTGTCGGCGTACGGGTCGGCGAAGGCGGCGGGCGACCTGGCGGTGCGGGGCGTCGAGAAGCACTACCTGCTGCGGCCGACGTGGGTCGTCGGCGAGGGGCGCAACTTCGTCGCCACGATGCTGGGGCTGGCCGGGCGCGGGATCGCGCCGACGGTCGTCGCCGACCAGGTCGGGCGTCCGACGTTCGCGCCCGACATCGCTGCCGCGGTCGCGCACCTGCTGGAGACGACGGCGCCACACGGGACCTACCACGTCACTGGTGGTGGGGAGCCCGCGTCGTGGGCCGACGTCGCCCGTGCGGTGTTCTCCGCGGCCGGGCGCGACGACCTCGCCGTCACCGACACGACGACGGCCGAGTACTTCGCCGGCAAGCCCGACGTGGCGCCACGGCCGCTGAACAGCGTGCTCGACCTCGGCAAGGCGCAGGCTGCGGGTGTCGAGACCCCGGACTGGCGTTCGCGGGTGGCCGAGTACGTCAGCCGTTCTTGAGCGGTTCCCACCAGTCGCGGCGGTCGCGGTAGAACGCGACCGTCTCGGCCAACCCCTGTGCGAACGGCACCTGCGGCGCGTAGCCGAGCTCGTCGGCGATCTTCGACCAGTCCACCGAGTACCGACGGTCGTGCCCCAGCCGGTCGGCCACCGGCTGGATCATCGACTCGTCGGCGCCGACGGCGTCGAGCAGCAGGTGCGTCAGCTCCCGGTTGGACATCTCCGTGCCGCCGCCGATGTTGTAGACCTCGCCGTCGCGACCCTTCTCCACGACGAGCTGGATGCCGCGGCAGTGGTCGTCGACGTGCAGCCAGTCGCGCACGTTGCGCCCGTCGCCGTAGAGCGGCACCTTCCTGCCGTCCAACAGGTTCGAGACGAACAGCGGGATGACCTTCTCCGGGAACTGGTGCGGCCCGTAGTTGTTGGAGCAGCGCGTGATGCACACCGGCAGCCCGTGCGTGCGGTGGTAGGCCCGGGCCAGCAGGTCCGACCCGGCCTTCGACGCCGAGTACGGCGAGTTCGGCTCCAACGGATGGGTCTCGGGCCAGGAGCCCTCGTCGATCGAGCCGTACACCTCGTCGGTGGACACGTGCACGAACCGGCTCACGCCGGCGTCGAGGGCGGCCTGCAGCAGCACCTGGGTACCGACGACGTTGGTCGACACGAAGTCGCCCGCCCCGGTGATCGAGCGGTCGACGTGGGACTCGGCGGCGAAGTGCACGACGACGTCGGCCCCGGCCATCACCTCGGCGACCGCGGCGGCGTCACGGATGTCGCCCCGCACGAACCGGTAGCGGGGCGAGTCGGCCACCTCGACCAGGTTGGTCAGCGTCCCGGCGTAGGTGAGCAGGTCGAACACGGTGACGTCCGCGTCGGCGAACGCCGGGTAGCCCCCGCGGAGCAGCGTGCGGACGTAGTTCGATCCGATGAAACCGGCCCCGCCGGTGACCAGCACCTTCACCGTGTCCGAGCCCCCTGTGCCTGTGCTCCTCGTGCCCGCGCCACGTTCATGACGTACTCCCCGTACCCCGACTTGCCCTGCGCCGCGCCGAGCGCGAGGCAGGCGTCGGCGTCGATCCAGCCACGGTCGAGTGCGATCTCCTCGAGGCAGGCGATGCGCACGCCCTGCCGGTGCTCGAGGACCTGCACGTACTGGCTCGCCTCGACGAGCGAGTCGTGCGTGCCGGTGTCGAGCCACGCGAAGCCGCGGCCCAGGTCGACGAGCCGGGCCTGGTCGCGTTTGAGGTACTCGCGGTTGACGTCGGTGATCTCCAGCTCGCCGCGCGCCGACGGGGTGAGCCCGCGCGCGATGTCGACGACCTGGCCGTCGTAGAGGTACAGCCCGGTGATCGCCCTGTTGGAGCGCGGCACCGCCGGCTTCTCCTCGATGTCGATCAGGCGCCCCGACTCGTCGGCGAGGCCGACGCCGTAGCGCTCCGGGTCGCGGACGGGGTAGCCGAACAGCACCGCGCCGTCCTCGCCCTCGGTGAGGCGGCGGATGCAGTCGCGCAGGACCGTCGCGAAGCCCTGGCCGTGGAAGATGTTGTCGCCCAGGACGAGGGCGCACGAGTCGCCGCCGATGTGGTCGGCCCCGATGAGGAACGCCTGCGCGATGCCCCCCGGCTCGGGCTGGGCCGCGTAGTCGAGGCGAAGGCCGAGCTCGGAGCCGTCGCCGAGGAGCCGGCGGAACAGCGGCTGCTCCTCCGGCGTGGTGATGACGAGGATGTCCCGGATCCCGGCCAGCATCAGCACCGAGAGCGGGTAGTAGATCATCGGCTTGTCGAACACCGGGAGCAGCTGCTTCGACACCGCGCGGGTGATCGGGTGCAGCCGGGTACCGGCACCGCCGGCGAGGATGATGCCCTTCACGCAGTATCCGATCAGCTGTAGACGGCGAGGACGAGCGTTGCGATCCACGCCAGGCCGAGCACCTGCAGGACGTGGTCCTTGATCGCGATCTCGTCGGGGGCGCCGCCGTTGCCGCTGTCGACGTCGACGGAGTAGCGCAGCACGGCGACGACGAACGGCACGATCGAGATGACCGACCACACCGAGTTGTGGTGCGCCTCGCGGATCTCGAAGGCCCACAGGCAGTACGTCATGATCAGGACCGTGGCCGAGAGCGCCCAGACGAACCGCAGGTACGACGAGGAGTAGCTCTCCAGCGACTTGCGAATCTTGGCGCCGGTGCGCTCGGCGAGCATCATCTCGGCGTAACGCTTGCCCGCCACCATGAACAGCGAGCCGAACCCGGCGGCCAGCAGGAACCACTGCGACAGCGGGATGCTCGCCGCGGCACCACCGGCGATGGCGCGCAGCAGGAAGCCGGAGGCGACGATGCAGATGTCGAGCACCGGCTGGTGCTTGAACCAGAAGCAGTAGCCCAGCTGCACCGCGATGTAGACGGCCAGCACGATGAGCAGCTGCACCGAGGCGAGGATGCTCAGCGCCAGCGAGCCCAGGATCAGCACGACCGCGAGCGCATAGGCCAGCTGGACGGGCACGATCCCGGCGGCGATGGGCCGCTTGCACTTCGTGGGGTGGGCGCGGTCGGCCTCGACGTCGTTGGCGTCGTTCACCAGGTAGATGGCCGAGGCGGCGAGGGAGAAGGCGACGAACGCGACCGCGAGGTGGTAGGCCGAGCGGCCGTCGAACAGCTCGCCCGCCGCGAAGGGCGCGGCCAGCACGAGGACGTTCTTGATCCACTGCTTGGGCCGCATGGTGCGCAGCAGGCCCAGGCCGACCCCCACCGGGGTGCGGGCGGCGGGCGCGGCGGTGGGCGGGGTGTCGGTGCTGGTCATCGCTTGCCCGCCCGGCGGCGCAGCCAGGCCCGGACCCCACCTGCGACGCTCGCGCCGAGCGCGGAGCCGACGAGCACGTCGGACGGGTAGTGCACGCCCAGCACCAGCCGTGACAGCGCCATCGGCGGGACCAGGACGGGCACGAGCGGCCGCTTCAGCATGCCGCCGTAGAGGACGGCGGCGGCGGTGGTGGACGTCGCGTGGGCCGACGGGAAACTGAGCCGGCTGGGGGTCGAGACCAGCACGCGGACCGACGGGTCGGAGGGGCGGCGGCGGCGCACGACGCGCTTGACCGCGATCGAGGCGCCGTGGGCGGCGGCGACGCCGGCGACGGCACCGAGCCAGTCCTGCCGGCGGTCACGATCGACCGCGGCACCGACGAGCCCGAGGGCCAGCCAGCCGGCGGCGTGCTCCCCGAACAGCGACATGCCGCGCGCGACCTGCACGACGGGCGGCGTCGCGACGGCGGCCTGGACGGCGTTGAGCATCCGGACCTCGACGGCGCGGTCGGCGGCGTCGGGGACGACGGCCAGGGTGCGCGCGGGGTGCTCTGGCGGAGGGGACTCGGGGACGCCCGGACGGACGACGGGCTCGGCCACGGTGGTGGGCCTCCTGTGCGCCGGACCTGGGGCGGTGGCGCTGCTCGGCGGTTGTTCCGGCGCCCGATGCTACGCGCGGCGGGTTTCCGCGGCCGTGTCGGGGAGGTCCGGTGACACCCACCGCTCGACGACGCGGGCCACCCCGTCGTCGGCGTTCGACGCGGTCACCTCGTCGGCGACGGCGATCAGCGCGGGGTGCGCGTTGCCCATGGCGACGCCGTGCCCGGCCCAGCGCACCATCTCGATGTCGTTGGGCATGTCGCCGAAGGCGACGACGTCGCTCGCGTCGAGCCCGTCGGCACCGGCGACGTCGGCGAGCCCGGTGGCCTTCGTGATCCCCGGCGACGAGGCCTCCACGAGCCCTCCGGGGTGGGAGAACGTGAGGTCGACGGCGTCGCCGACGGCGGGGCCGAGCGCCGCCACCATCTCCTCCGACGTCATGCCGGGCGCCCTGACCAGCAGCTTCACCGCGGGCGAGGACAGGAGCGCGGCGCGGTCGGTGCGGCCGCTGTCGTCGTCCTCCCAGGCGTGGCTGTAGCCGGGTTCGGCGAGGAACTGGCTGTCGACGTCGTCGAACGCGCCGGCGGCGACCCGCTCCACGGCGATCCCGCAGCCGGGGAGGGTGCGGTGGGCGGCGTCGGCGACGAAGGCGAGGGTGTCGCGGTCGATCTGGCGGGCCCACAGCACCCGGTCGGCGACGACGTCGTAGAGGACGGCGCCGTTGGCGCACAGGGCGAGCCGCACCGAGCCGAGCTGCGCGGCGACCGGCGGGATCCAGCGCGGCGGCCTGCCGGTGACCAGGACGAACCGGCCCCCGGCTGCGACGTGGTCGTCGACGGCGCGGGCGGTCCGCGCGGTCACCTGGAGCTGCGGGTCGAGCAGCGTCCCGTCGACGTCGGTCGCGACCAGCCGGGGTACCTGCACGCACCCCAGCCTACGAGGCGACGCTCAGAGGATCGCGACCGCGACGACCAGACCGAGCGCGACGTGCGCGGCGGCGACGACCCAGGCCTGCGGCTTCAGGTCGGGCGCGGCGAGGACGTGGCCGATGTCGATACCGGTCACCCACTCCAGCAGCCGCACCGCCAGCACCTGCGCGACGATCCCGACCAGGCCGAAGATCAGGGACGCGAGCAGGCCCTCGGCGAGCGCCCCGGACACGCTGTAGATGGCGGTGACGACGATGAGCGCCATGCTCACCATGCCCGCGGACGTGACGACGACGGCGTTGGGCAACCCGTCACGGACCATCCGGTTGAGCTTGCCCGGGGTGGTCAGGTCGATGGCCCAGAATCCGAGCAGCATCAGCAGCAGGCCGATCACCGCGTACAGCAGGATCGCGCCGACGCCGCGGCCGACGGTCCCGAAGAATCCCGCCTCGAGGGCCAGCAGGGTGGTCATGGGTGTTCCTTCCGGGGAGCGGGTCGGGCTCGGGGGATCGGGGTCGGGCTCGAGCTCGGGGGGTCAGGACTCGGGAATGCGGTGCGGGACGAACGCGGCGCCGTCGTCGGTGACCAGCCCGACGGTCTCGCGGATGCCGAGCCCGGCGGCGGCGTCGCCGACCACCCACGCGCCCAGTGCCGGACGGAACCCGTCGAACTCCGGCAGCGGGTCGAACAGCTGGTAGACGTATCCTTCCTCGCCGTACACGCCGCCGGTGGACACCTCGCTGCCCGGTGACACGATCGAGACGTTCGCGCCTTCCCGGCCCAGGAGCGGCTTGCGCACGTACTCGGTGAGCAGCCCGGGGTGCTGCAGGTAGGCCGGCAGCAGGTTGGGGTGTCCGGGGTACATCTCCCACAGCACGGCGAGCAGCGCCTTGTTGGACAGCAGCGACTTCCACAGCGGCTCGAGCCACAGCGTGTCGGGCAGGCTGCGGGCGACGTGCTTGCCGAAGTCGTCGGAGAGCACCCACTCCCACGGGTAGAGCTTGAACACGGCGGCCAGCGGCGCCTCGGCGAGGTCGACGAAGCGGTCGAGCGCGGCCTCCCAGCCGATGTCCTCGATGGCCAGGCCGACGGTGTCGATCCCCGCCTCGGCCGCCGTCTCCTGCAGGTAGCCGACGGTGACGTGGTCCTCGCCGCTGGTCTCCGCGCCCGACCAGGTGAAATGCACCTCGGAGCCGGGCAGCCCCGCCTTGATCTCCGTCCAGCGCTCGACGAGCTTCTCGTGCAACGAGTTCCACTGGTCGTCGTCGGGGTGGGTGTCCTTGAGCCAGTACCACTGCAGCAGCGACGCCTCGAGCAGCGTCGTCGGGGTGTCGGCGTTGTACTCCAGCAGCTTCGCCGGCCCGGAACCGTCGTAGCGCAGGTCGAACCGGCCGTAGACGTGCGGGTCGTGCCGCCTCCACGAGGCCGCGACGGCCTCCCACGACCACTCGGGCAGCGCGAAGTCGCGGAACCGCTCCGTGGTGACGACGTGGTCGACCGCGTCGAGACACATCGAGTGCAGGAGTTCGACGTCGGCCTCGAGGGAGAGGATCTCGTCCATCTCGAAGACGTAGTGCACCGACTCGTCCCAGTACGGGCGGGCGGCTCCGCCCTCGCCGCGGCCCGGGGTGCCGTAGACCATGCCCTGCTCGCCGACGATCTTCTCCCAGCCGGCGCGGGGCTCGCCGCGTTCCCGGCGCACTACGACCCGCTGCTCTTGGAGCCGCCGCCGCTGCTGCCGCTCGAGCTCTTGCTGGACACCCCGAGCCCGCCGCGCGAGATCGTCTTGCCGGAGGTGCCGCTCTTGACGGTGGCGGAATCCTTGGGGACGACGGTCGAGCCGCCGGCCGCGACCTGCCCGATGCCGCCCGAGCCGCCGTAGTTGTAGTGGTACTGCCGGCCGCCGCCACCGATGAAGATCGGGTAGAAGCCGCCGCCCCCGTAGTAGGTGCTGCCACCGGAGGCGTTGCTGGCCGGGGTGACGCAGTTGCTGTCGTCGACGACGACGTTGTTCTCGTCGACGCAGCGCGCCTCGACCTCGTCGTTCGCGTTGGCGATGGCGTAGCCGATGGCGATGACCGCGACGACGCCGACCGTGACCCCGGTGCCGATCAGGATCCGCTTGCGCTTCTTGCTCTTCGCCTGCTCCTCGAGCACGCGGGCGGAGGCCTCCTCGCGCGCACGGCGCTCGGCCTGCTGGCGGGCGCGACGCTCGGCGAGGGTGGGTTCGCGGGGCGTCGTGTTCTCGTCCTGGAAGCTCATCCGGCCGCGCTGGACCGGCTCCTCCCGGAACGGCGGCTCGGGCTGGTCGCCGCGTGCGTCCGGCCGCTCACCGCCGGGTGTTCCCTCCGACATCACTCACCCCCGCGCGCACCCTATAGGCCTGCCGATCACAGCGGAACGCCGCACGTCCGCCGCATCCGGGCGACCGATGACCGCCCGGCCGTGACACCCGCTCACTCACCCGATCCGGGTAACGGCATGATTGCGACCGACATGGCCACGCCCCTCACCGCGCCGGAGCGGCGGTCCCCCACCGCAGCCCGTCGTCGCCCCCCAGGTGCCCCCCGGCCGTCGGCGTCCCGCCCCCCGCGGGAACCCGACCGGGCGCCCAGGCGCGCGTTGCACCCGGTGCGACGCATCGTGATCGGCGTCCTCGTCGGCGCGGTGACCATGCTGGGGGTCACCCTGCTCGACCGGTTCGCCGACACGTCGGTGCCGGTGCTCAGCACGCTCGCGACGCTGCCCGACCCGGCCGCGGCCGAGGCCCGCAGGCTGGCCGACCTGCCGCCGCCGCCCGCCGAGGCCGGCATCTGCCTCAACTGGACGCGCGCCGACGCCGCCGACACCGTCGCCGTCCCGTGCGCGCAGCCGCACCGGTTCGAGCAGGCCGGCTCGGTGCAGGTCACCGACCAGGCCACGCTGCCCGACGACCGCACCTGGCGTCAGCTCGTCGGCGAGCGCTGCACCCCGATGGTGACCGCCTACCTGGGCGACAAGTTCGACCAGGACGGGAAGTTCCGGGTCGGCGCGCTCAAGCCGTCGCAGGCCAGGTGGGCCGAGGGCGAGCGTTCGATGCGCTGCGGCCTGCAGACCAACACCAAGAGCGGCAGCTTCCTGCCCATCACCGGCAAGGTGGCCGACCAGGACCAGTCCAAGGTCGAGGCCGCAGGCACCTGTCTCGCGATCGACGGCCGGACCGTCGGCGACCCGGTGCCGTGCACCGGACCGCACGCCGTCGAGACCGTCGGCGTCGTCGACCTGGCCGAGCAGTTCACCGACGGCAAGTACCCCGCCGTCGACGACCAGGACAAGTTCCTGCAGGCCAGGTGCGGCGAGATCGCCGCCCAGTACGCGGGCAGCGCCGACGCCATCGCGCAGAAGAAGCTCACCGTCTACTGGGACAACGTGGCCGAGCAGTCGTGGCAGGTCGGCTCGCACAAGGTCAACTGCAACCTGGCCGCGCTGCTGCCCGACCGCAGCGGGTTCGCCCCGGTCACCGGCTCGGCCAAGGGCCCGGTGACCGTCGCCGGCACCCCGGCCCCGCCCACCGGTCCGGGCGCCCCGCCCTCGCCGGGAGCCCCCGCCGACGGCTCCACCACACCCACCGGCCCGGTCGACGACGCGCCGCCCGCCGGCACCACCGCCGAACCCCCGGTCCCGATCCCGACGCAGGTGCTGCCGCTGCCCGGCACCGGCGGCGGGGGCGGCAACACCTGATCGGCAGCTGCTCCGTTGACGGTCCGGATGAGCCGGCGACGCTTCGAGGAGCTGGTCGGCGACGCTCTCGACGCCGTCCCCCGGGAGCTGGCGTCGGCGATGGACAACGTCGTGGTACTCGTCGGGGACCGCCACCCCGACGACGACACCCTGCTCGGGCTCTACGAGGGCATCGCGCTCACCGAACGCACCACCGAGTACGCGGGCGTCCTCCCCGACCGGATCACCCTGTTCCAGGACGCGATCCTCGACATCTGCGACGACGAGGACGACGTCGTCCACGAGGTCGCCGTCACCGTGGTGCACGAGATCGCCCACCACTTCGGCATCGACGAGGACACCCTGCACCGCCTCGGCTGGGGCTGAGGGCGCCCGGCCCGGATCAGCCGGTGGCGCCCGCCGTGACGTCGCCCGCGAGGGTGGGGCCGCTGTCCCACAGCTGCAACGTCCAGCCCGTGTCGGACCCGGGATCACGCACGAGCACGACCCGGCCCGTGTTGGGCACGTAGGCCGTCTCCACGGTGTCACCGAGCAGCGCACCGGCCAGGATGCGGATCGTCGCACCATGGCTGACCAGCACGATCGCCGACCCGGGCGGCAGGTCGTCCGCGGCCGCGGCGAGCGTGTCGACGACGGGCAACGCCCGTTCCCGCACGTCCGCCGCCGACTCGCCGCCCGGCATGCTGCGCCCGAGGTCCCCACCCCACCAGGCGTCGTAGACGTCCTCGAAGATGCGGCGCGAACGGGCGTCGGCGGCACCCTCGAGATCACCCACGGAGATCTCGTGCACGCCGTCCAGCACCGTCACCGGCAGACCGTGGGCCTCGGCGACGGGCGCGGCCGTCTCCTGTGCGCGGGTCGCCTTCGACGCGAACACGGCACGGACCGGCCAGTCGGCCAGCAGCGCGGCGACGGAACGGGCCTGCGCGTGGCCCAGGTCGTTCAGCGGATACCCGGGCAGCGCCGTGTCGAGCACGTGGCCCGCGTTCGCGTCGGTCTGGCCGTGGCGAACCAGGACGAGCCGCAGCCCGTCGACCGGGACCTCCGGCAGCTCCTCGTCGGCACCGGGGTCGACACCGGTCCCAGCGTCCGTCCCGGCGCCGATCGTGCCCGTCATCCATGTCCTCCAGACCGCAACGCTGCGAGCCACTCCTGGGCCGCGGCGAACTCCGCATCACCCGCCGTACTCATCGGCACGGCCGGGGCGCCCGGGCCACGGTGGGACCCGTTGCCCTCGACCCCCGCAGCCCGAGGGTACGAGCCCAGGTAGCGGACCTCGTCGCATCGGCGGTGGAGTGCGGCCAACGCCTCACCCATCGCGGACTCGGCGACATGGCCGGTGCAGTCGAGGTGGAACCAGTACTCGGCGTGGCGGTGCTTGATCGGGCGCGACTCGATGCGCGTCAGGTCGATCCCGCGGACGGCCAGCTCCGTGAGCAGGCCCAGCAGCGAGCCCGGCCGGTTCTCCGTCGTCGCGGCCAGGGTCGTGCGGTCGTTGCCCGACGGCGCCGGCGGCACCGACGGCGGCGCGACCAGGACGAACCGGGTGACCGCGCCCTGGTTGTCGGCGATGTCGCGCTGCAGCACCTCGAGGCCGTGCCCGGCCGCGGCGATCGGGGCGCAGGCCGCCGCGTCGATCTCCCCGCGGGCGACCTGGGCCGCCGCCTCGGCCGTCGACGTCGAGGTGCGGACGTCGGCGGAGGGCAGGTTCGCCGCGATCCAGCCGCGCGTCTGCGCGATGCCGTGCGAGTGCGACGAGACCGTGCGGATGTCGGCGAGCGTGGTGCCCGGCCGCACCGCCAGCACGAACGCCACCGGGATGACGACCTCGCGCACGATGACCAGCGGCGGGTCCTCCACCAGCCCGTCGAGCACGGGCGGCACCGCACCCTCGACGGAGTTCTCGATCGGGACACAGCCGGCGTCGGCGCGGCCCTCACGTACCGCGGCCAGTACGGCCGGGTTGCCGGGGCAGGGCAGCAGTTCGGCGCCGACGGAGTCGGGGAGGGTACGCAGCGCCTGCTCGGTGAAGGTTCCGGCCGGGCCCAGGAACGCGAGTCGGGGCACGTCGCGACCCTATCCGCGGGTCACCGGCCGTCCGCAGGCGGTCTCGGCCGCCGTTCGGCCACCCGAGTTGGTCCGTTCGACGCAACTTGCGAACCGCACGCCGCGCCGGCTCGTAGATGTGAACGAGGCGGCGTCGCCGCGACGGAGGAAGGGGGTCCGTCGAGGCGGGGCCGCCTCACCGGATCCGGCTCCTGCGGGCTCAGGCCGCGAGAGTGCCGAGCGCGACGACCTCGTCGCGACCCGCGCCGCAGCGCGCCAGTACCCGGCGCACCGTCTCGTTCTCCGCACCGCCCAGCTCGCGGGCCTCGGCCGCGAGCTCGTCGGCATCCGTCGACGTCAACGCCGCGGCGACATCGCCCCCGTCGACGGTCCGGGCGGCCGCGACCAGCAGGTTCAGGATGCCGTGCTGTGTCGTGCCCGCTCCGTCGGTCGACCGGACCAGGCGGCTCAGGCCGATGACCGCGGCCGCGCGCCCGGTCTCGGCGGCGATCGCGAGGAACCGCTGCACCTCGTCGACCGCCGGGACGTCGGACGGGCGGGGCCCCCCGCAGCGCAGCTTGGGCTCGCACCCGTTCTCGGCGACCCGGCGCACGGCGTCGAGCCAGGCCGCGACGTCGTCGGGGTCGCCGGTGATGGGCCTCCTGGGCTCGACGACGGCCGTCACGTCGTCGGGCACGAACTCCGCGACGCGCTCCAGCCAGATCGGGTCGAGGTCGACCGGCGCCGACGTCTCCACGGTGCGCGGGGTGAGCAACGTGGCGCGCGAGAAGACCGTCGACAGCGCCTTGGGGACCGAGCCGAGCCCGCTGTCGACGACGAGCGCCAGGTCCACCGGTGCCGCCGGCGCGGAGCGCGCGAGCTCGGTCACCAGCGGGGAGAGCCGCGACACGGGACACACGAGCCGACCCAGCAGGCCGCCGTGGACGCCGTCGCGGGTGTCGAGGTAGCCCTCGACCACGGTGTCGACCCCGAGGCCGCCGCCCGGCCGGAGCAGGCTCGTGTCGTCGACGAACGAGGCGAACAGCGGAGGGACCGACCCGGGAGCGGCAGAGCTGCCCGATGGAACGGTCGTCACGGTCCACACGCTAACCGGCGGCCCGCAGGCCACGGACAAGGGGGCAGGGGCGGGGGGAGGCCTGGACACCCGTCGGTCGTCAAGATAACTTAGCCTCACCTAACACAGAGGAGACCGACGTGGGGACGACCAGGCTCCGGCGCCCGCCGACGCCGACGGACGCCGAGCGCGCCCG
The DNA here is from genome assembly GCF_050250275.1 of Pseudonocardia sp. Lineage (GTDB taxonomy): Bacteria > Actinomycetota > Actinomycetes > Mycobacteriales > Pseudonocardiaceae > Pseudonocardia. The sequence continues at coordinate 81,992 of NZ_JBFWOY010000017.1, read as the reverse complement.
CAGCCTCACCACCCGCGGTGGGCGCGCCGCGCTCGTCGGCACCGGCGGACCCGAACCCGTCGTGCCCGCCTACCACCACGTACACGCCGACGGCTCCGCGACCCTGCTCCTCGACGAGCACTCCGCCGTCGTCGAACAGGCCCGCCTCGACCCCCGCGGCGAAATCCCCGTGATGCTCGAACTGGCCGACTACGCGGCCGTCGACCTGCGCGAACCCGTCCGCGCCCTGCTGTGGATCACCGGCTGGCTCCGCGTCCCCACCACCGACGACGCCCGGCACGCGGCCCTGCACGCCGCCGACGTCCGCCCCCACCACCGGCTCCTCGACCTCGGCCACGGCGCGGTCCTCGTCCGCATCGAACCCGGCTCCGCCGTCCTCGCCGACGCCGAAGGCACCGCCTCGCTCGCCCCCGTCGAACTCGCCGCCGCCCACCCCGACCCGTTCTGCACACTCGAGGAGCGCTGGCTCGGCCACCTCGAACAGACGCATCCCGAGGTGTTCGTCGCACTCGCCCGGCACCTGCCCGCGCCGTTGCGCGCCACCGCCGGCGCCCGCATCCGGCCCCTCGGCGTCGACCGCTGCGGCATCCGGCTGCGCGTCGAGACACCCAGCGCCGACCACGACGTCCGCCTCGCCTGGCCCCGGGAGGCCACCACCGTCCAGGAGCTGCGCACGCAGCTGACCGCGCTCGTCGGCTGCGGCCACGGCAGGCACACCACCACCGCCGGACCCGCCGCCGAGGAACTCGACGCCAGCTACGCCGGCGAGGAACAGCAGGGCTGAACCCTCACCGGGGCACCGACCACCGACCAGGGGGTCGGACGCGGCAGGCCGCCGCCGGGAACGTCAGCCGGCGGCGGCCTGACGGCTCTCGATCTCCTTCGTGACCTTGCGCTCGGCCACGAACGACGCGATCGGGATCGTCCCCGCCAGCAGGATCAGCAACGCCGTCACCGGCCGCCACCGAACGCGCTCCGCCAGCACCAACGTGCACACGATGTAGATCATGTACAGCCAGCCGTGGGCGATGCCGATGACCGTCGTCGGGCCCGGAATGTCCCAGATGTACTTGAGCGGCAACGCCACGAACGTCAACAACAACAGGCCGACACCCGTCACCCACGCCGAGATCCGGTAGATCAGCAGCCGCGGGCCGACCGGCCGCATCGGCGCCTGCTTGCTGGTGTCGGCGGGCATGCTCACGACCCCGAGTGTACGGCCGGAACCGACGGCCCTCCGGCCAGGTCAGCGGCCCCGGTCGTGCTCGGCCAACTGCGCGAGCATCCGGTTGTACGCGGCCAGCTGCGGGTCCTCGTCGTCCTCGACGGCGTCCGCCGCCGTACGACGCACACCGAACGGCCCGCCCTCACCGGCGTCCTCCACCGCGGCCACGGCCGGGGCCGCGGGCGCGGGCTCGTGCACGTCCTGCACCGGCTCCGCCTCGACCGGCGGCGACACCTGCTCGTCGACGTCCTCACCGGCGAGGCGGCGAGCCTCCAACCGCAGGAACCGCCACCACATCACGCCGAAGAAGATCGCGAACGCCGGCCACTGCAGGCCGTATCCGACGTTCAGGACCGAGCCCATCGCCGACCCCGCACGACCCCACTGCCACGCGGCGAGGAACGCGCACGTGGCCATCGCGCCGAGGGTCAGGACATGCCAGACCCACCAGCGGGGGGACAACGCGAGGCGCAGCACGGAGCCAGGATACGTGTCCCGGTAGCGTCCGGCCCTGTGCCCGACGGCCTCCGCAGCTGGCTCGCCCCACCCACCCCCACCGGCCCCCGGGCCGGGGTGATCGAGGACCCCGCCCGCCGCAGGCTCGTCGTCACCGAGATCCTCGTCGTCCTCACGGTGACGCTCGGCCTCTCGGCCCTGCGCTCCCTGCTGTCGCTGCTCGACTCCCTGCTCGCCACCGCCCCCCTCTCCCAGCAGCAGGTCGCTCTCAACGCCCCCGCCGCCGCGGCCACCCTCGTCGACCTCGCCCTGCAGCTCACCCGCGTCCTGCAGCTCGTCGGCTGGGGCGCGCTCGGCGCCTACCTGCTGCTGCGGGCCGGGTTCGCCATGCGCGACGTCGGCCTCGACGCCCGCCGCCCCGGCCGCGACGCCGCCGCCGGCGTCGGACTCGCCGCGATCATCGGCATCCCCGGCCTCGGCCTCTATCTCATCGCCCACGCCATCGGCGTCAGCCTCACGATCGCACCGACGACCCTCACCGACACCTGGTGGCGCATCCCCGTCCTCATCGCCTCGGCCGCCGGGAACTCGTGGGCCGAGGAGATCGTCATGATCGGCTACCTGCTGACGCGGCTCCGGCAGCTCGGCTGGTCCCCCAACCGCGCCCTCCTCGCCGCCGCCGTCCTGCGCGGGGCCTACCACCTCTACCAGGGCTTCGGCGGGTTCGTCGGCAACCTGATCATGGGCCTGGTGTTCGGCCGCTACTGGCAGCGCACCGGCCGGCTCTGGCCCCTGGTCGCCGCACACACCCTGATCGACGTCGTCGCCTTCGTCGGCTACGGGCTGCTGAGGGGCCACGTGTCCTGGCTACCGTGACCCGTTGCGCAGCAACCGGTCCCACACCTCCGGGCCGTGCCGCGGCCACGTGAGCGGCGCGCCCGGGGTTCCCCGCGGGCCGCGACCGCGGGTTGCAGGTCGGGCCGCCACCACCCGACGCGGGCCCCGACGCACGCCACGGGTCGTCCGGTCTCAGATGTCCAGGATCTGGTAGCGCATGCGCGCCATCATGTTCTCGGCTCCGGCCTCGACACCGGTGCCGGTGAAGAGCTCGTCGATGCGACCGGGGAGGTCCTCGGGGTCCCAGCGCCGGCCGTCGTTCTTGATCTCGGCGACCGAGGTGTACGGCTGGAAGATCTCGACGCTGTCGCCCTGCACCCCGAACACCTTGCCGCTGATGTGGCTCGACGCGTCGGAGCAGAGGAACGCGACGAGCGGCGCGATGTTCTCGGGGGCGAAGAAGTCGAACTCGCCGCGGGCCAGGGCCTCGTCACGCTGGTCGCGGGCCTCCTGCGGCATGAGGTCGAGGGTCATGCGGGTGAGCGCGGTGGGGGCGATGGCGTTGCTGGTGATGCCCGCCCGGGCGCCCTCCTGCGCGACGATCGTCGAGAAGGCGGCGATGCCCGCCTTGGCGGCGCCGTAGTTGCCCTGGCCGAAGTTGCCCAGCAGCCCCGACGTCGACGCCGTGTGGACCAGGTGGCCGCCGCGCTTGTTCTCCCGCCAGTACTGCATCGCGGCGCGGGTGGGCAGGAAGTGGCCGCGGAGGTGCACGCGGACGACGGCGTCCCAGTCGTCGTCGCTCATCTTGGCGACGGTCTTGTCGCGGAGGATGCCCGCGTTGTTGACGACGGCGTCGAGGCCGCCGAACTCCTCGACGGCGGCGCGGACGAGGGAGTCGGCGACGGCGGAGTCGGCGACGTCCCCGCTGACGGCGACGGCGCGGCCACCTGCGACCTCGATCTCCTTGGCGACGGCCTCACCGGCATCGGCGTCGAACTCGGCGACGACGACGGCGGCGCCCTGCGCGGCACACTCGAGCGCCTCACCGCGCCCGATTCCGCGACCCGCTCCGGTCACGACGACAACCTTGGCATCGAGAAGTCCCATGCTTGGGATCGTAAGCGCCCGGTCAGAGCCGACCGGGTGCGGATACTCACACCCTCGTGGCCGGTTCAGACCATGATCAGCAAAGGTCAGGGTACCCTTACCGCGTGCTCGACGAGTCGAAGTTCCAGGTCCTGCTCCGCGACCAGATCCGCAACGAGTTCACCGCCAGCCAGCAGTACACGGCCGTCGCGGTCTTCCTCGACGACGAGGACCTGCCGCAGCTGGCCGCGCACTTCTACGCCCAGGCGCTCGAGGAGCGCAACCACGCGATGGCGCTCGTGCAGTACCTGCTCGACTCGGGCAACCGCGTCGCGATCCCCGGGATCGGCGACGTGCGCAACGACTTCGCCTCGGTCGAGGACGTCGTGGCGCTGGCGCTGGCGCAGGAGAAGGAGGTGACCGCGCAGGTCACCGCACTCGCCCGGACGGCCCGCGACGAGGGAGACTACCTGGGCGAGCAGTTCATGCAGTGGTTCCTCAAGGAGCAGGTGGAGGAGGTGGCGTCGATGACGACGCTGCTCACCGTCGTGCGGCGGGCCGGTGAGAACCTCTTCCACATCGAGGACTTCGTGGCCCGCGAGATGGCACGCGCCGCGACCGTCGACGCGTCCGCACCGCCCGTGGCGGGCGGACGCGTCTGACCCGGCGCTCCCGCGGGGCGCATCAGCGCAGCGTGACCTGCTTACCGGCGAGGGCGTCGCGGGCCCGGCGCTCCGCGTCGGTGGGCGGGGTGTCGTCGAGACCGGCGAGGGCGTCGTCGAGCCGGGCCGCGAACGCGGCGACGGGGGCCGTCCACTCCTTGGGGTGCAGGTCGCGGTCGAGGTCCCACACCGGGACGAGCAGCCCGTGCGCCCGGAAGGAACCGAGGTAGCGGGCACCCTCGGAGAGGGCGAGGCCGTCCCCGGCCTGCAGCCGGGCCATGGCGGCGAGCAGCCGGTCCTCGGGCTCGGGGCGCACCCAGCGGATGTGCGCCTTGGAACCGGTGTCGACCCAGTAGGCGGCGCGCACACCCTCGGCGACGACGGGCTCCGTCGGCATGATCACCGAGTTGGCCCGCTCGAGCATCGCGGCGAGCTCGGGTGCGAGCTCGCCGTCCTGCTCGGGGACCCACCAGCCGAAGTCCTTGTGCATGGTCAGGTCGAGCGTGGCGCCGGGGTCGAGCAGGTCCTGCAGACGGACGGGGTCGCCACCGAGGCCGGGGCCGACCACGGGCAGCGACTCCCCCGGCTCGGCCTGCTGGGCCCAGCGGACGGCGCGGGCGACGTCGGCGGACAGGTCGCCGGACCGCGTCTGCACCTGCATGCCGATCATGATCGAGCCGTCGGCGCGGACCAGTGCGGCCGAGGCACCCGGCAGCACCGAGGTGACAGTGACGGGGCGCTCGCCCTTGTCCCGCAACGGGAACGGGGCGGTGGCCGACGGCAGGAACTCGCGCATCGCGACGAGGTCGGGCTCCGCGGCAAGGCCGTCGAACGGGCGGATGACGATGACGTCGTCGCCGGCACCGTGGCAGACCTTGTAGCGCTTGCCCGACCCGCATGGGCAGGGGCGGCGGGGGTTCTCGCCCGGGGCGCTCGCGGCGGCAGCCCGGTTGCGTGTCTTCTTGGCCATCAGGGGTCAGACCGTAGCGAACGGCACCCGGCGCAGGTCAGTCGCCCGCCCGCACCGCCACCAGGGTCTCGCGTACGGGCGCGCGGACCGGCCCGATCAGCACCGACAGCCCGGCGACCAGCCGCGCCGTGAGGACGGCGACCGCGGCGGCGACGAGGTCGACGAGCGCGTGCAGGACGACGCCGTCGGCACGCGCCTGCACCCCCGTCCGGAACGACAGCGCGAACACCATGCCGGCGAGGACCACCCCGACCGCCCACACCGCCCACCACACCAGCAGCTGTCGCGACGGGCGCGGCCGCTGGTCGGCGGGCCGGTCCAGCGCGCCGTGCTCGATCTCGGCCAGCACCGACCCCGGCACCGACAGGTTCACGACCGGCACCACCCAGCCGACGACGATGTCCCGCGCCGACCGCGACGGCACCCTGCCCGCGCGTCCGGCCGCCGCACGCGACGCCCTGATCGACCAGCCGACGACGAGCAGCCCCGTGAGCAGCCCGAGGACCGTGACCAGCCAGCCGGCACCGGCGACGAGCATGTCCGACGCCGACACCACCCCCGCCGACAGCGCCCCCGACCTGCTCATGACGAGCAGCACGTAGCGCCAGATCTCGGCGCCCGCGGCGAGGAGCGCGACGGCGGCGGTGGCCCACAGCGCGGGGACGAGGGTCTGGGCCAGGGCGCGGGCCCGCACCCAGTCGGCGACCGGTTCGGGCCCGGTCTCGCGCAGGAACGGCAGCGCCGGGAACCCCCAGCGCGGGACCCCGCGGTAGGACGGCGGGCCGGTGTAGGGGCGGCGGGCGCCCAGGGTGGGTGGGGCGCCGGCACCGGGCGGAGGCGTCGCGACCCAGCGCAGCGACGCACGCTGCCGCGCGCAGTACGGGCAGGGGCCCCAGCCGGGCGCGACGGGCCGTCCGCAGGAGGGGCACGCGACCGGCCCCGGCGGCAGGCCGCGCGGCGGCACCGGCGCAGGCCTCGCGGCGGGTGGCGGATACCCGACATCGGGCTGCGCGGGGTGACCCGGTGCGGCGACCCGGGGTGGCGCGGCGTAGGGCTGCACGGCGCCGGCCGTGTGCGACGTCGACGGAGGTCCATAGGCCGGCGGCGCTGCCCACGGTGGCGGGGGCGGCACCTGCGTGTGCGGCGGCCATCCACCCGGCCGGGGCTGCACGTCGGGAACCGGGGCGGCGTCCTGCCAGGTCCGCCCGGACGGCTGCCCCGGCCATGCGGGCGCGGCGGGCCAGGCCGGCGACCGGGCCGGTCCCGGAGCGCCGGGGCCGGTCGCGGTTCCCGGGGGCCCGGCGTCCGGGTCGGGTGGCGGCGCGGGCCCGTCCCGGCGCGCATCGTCCCCGTCCCGGCGCGCATCGGCGAAGCCCCCTGCATCGGGGCCCTGCGGCACGGGACCGGCGGGCACGGGCGTCGGCGTCAGACGATCTCGGGAGTGCGGTCGCCGTCGGCGACGACGGGGCGCCCACGGGCCGCCCAGTCCTGCATGCCGCCGTCGACGTTGACCGCGGGGTAGCCCTGGCCGACGAGGTAGGCGGTGACCCGCGCCGAGCGACCGCCGGAGCGGCAGACGACGTAGAGCGGGTCGGAGTCCGGGAGCTCGGAGAGACGCCCGGCGAGTTCGGACATCGGCAGGTGCCCGGCGGTGGGCGCGTGCCCGGCGTTCCACTCGTCGGTCTCACGGACGTCGAGCAGGGGGGCGTCGGCCGGCAGGTCGGCGACCGCGACGGACGGGATGGGACCGGTCATGGCGCCGATCCTCGCATGCCGGGCGTCAGCCGCAGGTGAACGCGGCGAGGACGCCCCCGGTCCGCGCGCAACCCCACTGCTCCCGGCACACCGCCCGGGCGACCGTGGGGTTGCGCGGGACGTGGGATCAGCGCTCGGCGCCCAGGCCGGATGTCCACGTACGTGGGAGCGGATCGCTCGTCCGGCCTCGCACTGCTCACGACCTGTTCGGAGCGGCCGCAGTTCTCCAGGCGGACACAACGGTCGACGCGGTCGCCGACCGGGGTCGACCCTCAGTCGCGGAACCGTGCGGGACCGTCCTCGACCGTGTCCGCGCTGAGGCCGAGCCGTTCCGGTGCGTGCAGGCGCAGGAGGAGCTGGTCGGCGTCGGCGGGGCGTTCGCGGCGGGTCGCGCGGCTCACGACGATCATCGTCAGGAAGGCCAGCGGCACGCTGATGATCGCCGGGCGGTGCAGGAGCGTGCCGAGCAGCCCGGTCGAGGCGGCGCCGGCGAGGCTGGCGGACACCGCGCCGAGTGCGACGGTGCCACCGACGAGGATCCCCCAGGTGGCGCCGGTCGCGGTGAGCCCGCGCCACCAGACGCCGAGGACGAGCAGCGGGCAGAACGTCGAGGCGGCGACGGCGAAGACGAGCGCGACCGACTCGGTGAAGTCGAGCCGCGTCACCAGCAGCGCCAGCAGGATCGGGACGGACCCCGCGAGCAGCGTCGCGATGCGGACGTCACGGAGGCGGCCGCGGAGCACGTCGGTGGACAGCACCCCGGCGACGCTGGACAGCAGCCCCGACGACGTCGACAGGAACGCCGACCAGGCCCCGGCCGCGACCACCCCACCGAGGATGGTGCCGGCCCAGCCGCTGCCGAGGACGGCGGTGGGCAGGAGCAGCACGGCGGCATCGGTCTCCCCGGACACCAGCAGCTGCGGGGTGTACAGCCGTGACAGCGCACCGAGGAGCGTCACGAGCAGGTAGAACGCGCCGAGCATGCCGAGGGCGACGACGGCGCTGCGGCGCGCGGCCCGGCCGTCGGGGTTGGTGTAGAAGCGGCCCAGCACGTGCGGCAGACCCATCGTGCCCAGGAACGTCGCGAGGATCAGCGAGTAGACGGCGAGCAGGCCGTAGCTGTTGCCGTCGGCGAACGGGGTCAGCCAGCTCGCGTCCTGCACGGGCGCGCCCTCGACGACGGGCACGGGGGCGCCGGCGTCGAAGTCGAGGCGGGTGCCGGACTCGACCGTGTGCGCCCCGGGCTGCCAGGTGAGCGGGCCGTCGACGGCCGTCCCGTCGACCTCGCCGACCGCGCGCAGGGAGAGCGGGCCCTCGGTGCGCAGGACGACGTCGGTGGTGACGTCGACCGTCGTGGCCGCGGCGAACGAGGGCGGCGCCGGCCGGTCGAACGTGCTGTCGTTGCCGAGGAAGAACATCAGCGCGATGACGGTGGGGATGGCCAGCGCCGTCAGCTTGAGCCAGTACTGGAACGCCTGCACGAGTGTGATGGCCCGCAGCCCGCCGAACGCGACCGTCACCGCGATGACGACGCCGGCCGCGACGACGCCGACCCACTGCGGCAGCCCGGTGACGGTCGCGATCGTGAGGCCGGCGCCCTGCAGCTGGGGCAGCACGTACAGCCAGCCGACGACGAGCACGAACACCGTGCACACCCGCCGCACCTGCGCCGACGCGAGCCTGGCCTCGGCGAAGTCGGACGGGGTGTAGGCGCCGGAGCGGCGCAGCGGGGCGGCGATGAACAGCAGCAGCGCCAGGTACCCCACGGTGAACCCGACGGGGTACCAGAGCGCGTCGACCCCGTCCTTGAGGACGAGGCCGGCGATGCCCAGGAACGACGCCGCCGACAGGTACTCGCCGGAGATCGCGCCGGCGTGGGCGGCGGTGCCGGAGGTGCGGGAGGCGACGAGGAAGTCCGACGTGCTGCGCCGGCGCACCCCGTAGGCGCCGACCAGGGCGGAGGTGACGGCGACGAGCACGATGGCGACGACGGCCGCGAGGGCGGCGGGGTTCATGGGGGGTCCGCGGGGTCGCCGGCCCGGTTCGGGGAGAAGCCGAGGCGTTCGGGGGCGTGCAGGCGCAGCAGGATGCGGTCGGCGTCGGCGGGACGCGACGCCCGGGTCCGTCTGCTGACGACGACCATCGTCAGGAACGCGAGCGGCACCGTGACCGCGGCGGGCCGCTCCAGCAGCACGCCGGGCACCCCGTCGGGGACGAGCCGCAACAGCGTCAGCACCGTCGCGGCAGCGGCCGCTCCCCCACCGACGAGCACTCCCGCGATGCCGCCCGCCGGGGTGAGCCCGCGCCACCAGATGCCGAGCAGCAGCAACGGGCAGAACGTCGACGCCGCGATGGCGAAGACCAGCGGCACCGTCAGCGCGAGGTCGAGCCGCGGCACGGTGAGCGCCAGTGCGATCGGGATCAGCGCGGAGGCGACGGCCGCGAGCCGGAAGTCGCGCAGCCGTCCGCGCAGCACGTCGGTGAACAGGACGCCGGCGAGGCTCACCACGAGCCCCGACGACGTCGCCAGGAACGCCGCGGCCGCACCGGCCGCCACAAGCCCGCCGACGAGCCAGCCCAGCCAGCCGCCGCCGAGCGCGGCCGACGGCAGCAGCAGGACCGCCGCGTCGGTGTCACCGGAGACCAGCAGCTGCGGCGTGTAGAACCGTGACATCGCCCCCAGCAGCGCCACGAGTACGTAGAAGGCGCCGATCATCGCCAGGACGACGACCGTCGTGCGACGGGCCGCCCGGCCGTCGGGGTTGGTGTAGAAGCGCACCAGGACGTGCGGCATCCCCATCGTGCCCAGCGCGCACGCCAGCAACACCGAGTAGATCTCCAGCAGCCGCCCCGGTCCCGACCCGGACAGCGGCGCGAGCCATTCCCGGTCGGTGGCGGGGCTGCCCTGTGCGGTGGGGACGGGTGCGTCGGCGTCGAACGTCAGCGACGCCCCGCGCGAGACCGTGTGGGCGCCCGGCTCCCAGCGGACGGGCCCGTCGACCCGGGTGCCGTCGACCTCGCCGGTCGCGGTCACGGTCAGCGGTTCGGTGACGTCGAGGACGACGTCGGCGTGCACGGCCACCGTCGTCTCCGCGGTGAACCGTGGCGGCGCGGGGCGGTCGAAGGAGTGCCCGTCGTAGGCGAACAGCGCGACGATCACCAGCGCGGGCACCGCGAGGGCGGTCAGCTTGATCCAGTACTGGAACGCCTGCACGAACGTGATCGACCGCATCCCGCCGCCGACGACCGACAGCACGACGACGATTCCCGCACCGACGATCCCGGTCCACGGCGGCAGCCCCGTCAGCACGGTCAGCGACAGGCCCGCGCCCTGCAGCTGCGGCAGCAGGTAGAGGGCCCCGATGAGCAGCACGAACGCCGAGCACACCCGGCGCACGCCTGCCGATCCCAGGCGGGCCTCGGCGAAGTCGGGCACCGTGTACGCGCCCGACCGGCGCATCGGCGCGGCCACGAAGATCAGCAGCGCCAGGTACCCGGCCGCGAACCCGATCGGGTACCAGAGCGCGTCGACACCCTCGCGGAGGATGAGCCCGGCGATGCCGAGGAACGAGGCCGCGGACAGGTACTCGCCGGAGATCGCGCCGGCGTTGACGACCGGACCGACGGTGCGCGACGCGACGAGGAAGTCCGACGTCGAGCGGGCCACCCGGACACCGAGCGACCCGATGACCGCCGAGGCCACGGCGACGAGAGCAATGGCGACCAGCGCGACGACCGCGGACGTGCTCACCCCGGCTCAGTCCTGCACGTGGTCGGCGAACTCCTGCTCGACCTTCTCCGCGGATCGGGTGTGCCACCAGCCCAGCAGCAGCAGGAACGGGTAGACCAGCACGCCCAGCAGCAACCAGGGCAGGCGCAGGCCCAGGATGTCGACCTGGCCGATCTCCGGGAACAGCGCGAAGAGCGCCGGCAGCGAGCCCAGCGTCAGCACCGCCACCGCCGCCACGCGCAGCGCGAGCCCCAGCTGGTTGTTGATCAGGTTGGAGCGCAACAGGTCGCCGACCGACGTCAGGTCCTGCACGTCCTGGACCGTCCGCACCGAGCGCTGGTGCTGGCGGCGCTCGGAGAGCACCACCCGGACGCGGCCCGACGCGTGGTCGATCTGGCCGGTGGCCGGGTAGGGCATGGTCTGCTCGACCGCGGAGACGCCGTCGGCGGCCGACAGGTAGTCGGCGTAGGGGTCGGGGTGAGGGGCGCCGTCGGCCGCCGGGGCGCCCGGACGCGGCAGCGGCGTCTCGTCGTCGAGGGCCGCGGGACCGGACGCCGCCGACCACAGGACCTGCGAGTCGTCCTCGTCGTCCTCGGTCGCGACGAACCCGCCGTCGCGGTCGTCGTCGTCGTGATCGTCGTCGTCGTGACCGTCGTTCTCGGGACGGTCGTGCTGATCGTCGACGGCGGGGGGAAGCCGGGGGCCGGGGGCGGTCCACTCGTCGACGCGGGGGTGTTCGGCGGTGACGTCGTCGCCCCCCTGCGCGACGAACGCTGCCGCCCCGGGCGCGGACGGCCCGACCGGGGAGGGCGGGGTCGGCGGCTGCGGGAGCGGCGGCTGCGGGGCCGGTGTGGCCGGGCGCGTCACCGGGGCGCGGACCGCCGACGCCTCGACCGCCGGCGGTGTCACCGGGCGCGAGCCCGCAGGCGGGGACTCGGCGTGACGGGCGGGCGACGTCCGCTGCGGCGGGGGCGGCAGGCTCGGCACCGGGTCGGGTGGCGGGCGCAGGCCCGCCGCGGAGTAGCCGACCCCACCGTCACTGCGGTACGGGTCGGGCGAGTGGCCGTTGCGCAGCCGTGGCCGCGACGCCTGCCGCACGGGCGGCCACTGCCGCTCCCCGTCACCGCCCGCGCGGCCGTCCTCCTCCACGGCAGCGGCGGCCTGCGGCTCGTCGGGCTGCTCCTCGTCGGACACCTCGCCACGCTCACGGCGCGCGTGCCGCCCACCCGGGCGGCTCGCGGCCTCACGCATGCGGCGCTGGATCTCGGCGTTGACCCACGCGGGACCGGAGTCCTCGACACCCAGCGACTGCCGGGGCATCAGGGGCTGCGCCTCGTCCGCGGGCCGTGCCTCGTCGCCGGGCTCGGGGGGCCCCGGCGACACCGACGGCCGCGCGCCGTCGGTGTACGTCGTCACCGGACGACCCCGCTCACGACGACGGTCACGGCGACGTCACCGCTGGCTCCAGGCCTGCTTCGTCGCGCGGACCAGGCGGTCCTTGAGCTCGCGGGTGTGGCGGCGGCTGACCGGCAGCTCGGCCGTCTCCGGGCCCGACCCGACACGCACGACATAGCCCGATCCCGACAGCCGCAGCTCGGTGACCAGCGGCAGCGCCACGAGGAACGACCGGTGGATGCGGACGAACCCGGCGTCGCGCCAGCGGTCCTCCAGCACCGACAGCGGGATGCGGACGAGGTGGCTGCCCTCGTTGGTGTGCAGCCGCGCGTAGTCGCCCTGGGCCTCGACGTAGCGCACCGCCGAGCGCGGCACGAGCTTGGTGGTGCCGGCGAGCTCGACGGGGATGACCTCGTCCTCACCGTTGTCCTGCTGCGCCGGCTCGGTGGGGCCCGAGGCGCGGCTGGCCAGGATGCGGTCGAGGGAGGCCGAGAGCCGCTCCGAACGCAGTGGCTTCAGCAGGTAGTCGACCGCGCCGACCTCGTACGCGTCGACCGCGCGGTCGTCGTGGGCCGTGACGAACACGACCGACGGCGGTGTGGCCATCGACGAGAACACCCGTGCGAGCTCGAGACCGTCGAGGCCCGGCATCCGGATGTCGAGGAAGACGACCTCGACGTCGGTGCGCTCGGCGACGCGGGTACCGGTGGCGGGGTGTGTGACCCCCCGGCCGGGGACCGGCGCGACCTCCCGGGCTCCCTGGCGGTTGTTCAGGATGCGGAGTGCCTCTGTGGCGTCCGAGGCCTTCAACACGGTGCCGACGCGACTGTCCTCGTTGAGCAGGAATGCCAGTTCTTCGAGAGCGGGTTCCTCGTCGTCCACAGCGAGAACGACCAGACCTCCGGAACTGTCGTTGCTGTCCACGATCTCCTCATCCTGCGTGTCCGGCGCTCCCGGCAGGGTGACGCCCGAACGATCACGTGCCCACCCCGCCGACTATGGTGACGGCGAATCGACCGGAGTGCCAGGGGGCCGTCCGATCGGTACCCGATGAGTACCGACACCGATCGGATCCGATCGACCACACCGAGTCATAGACCGTACCGCGCCCAGAGCGCGCGTATCTCGGCCGCCTCGGCGATTCCCAGCAAAGAGTTCACAGGTGAGAACGTCGCCGCGGCGGCCGGAGCACCGATCCCCAGCCGCGCGAGCAGCGGCCTGCGCGACTCGACGGGCACGATCTCGGCATCCGGGAAGCGCTCCGCGAGTACCGCGCGCGGAGTGCCCAGCCCGTCGATCAGACCCGTCCCGACCGCCCGCGCGCCCGTCCACACCTCACCGGTGAAGAGATCACTCTCCGTGTTCAGACGGTCACCGCGGCGCTCGGTGACCCACGCCGTGAACATGTCGTGGAGCTGGTCCTGCAGGCCTCGCAGCCACTCGACGTCGTCGGGCTTCTCGGGCAGGAACGGGTCGAGCCGCGACTTCGACTCCCCGGCGGTGTGCAGCCTGCGCTCGATGCCGAACCGCTCGATCAGCCCCTGCAGCCCGAAGCCCGCACTGATCACACCGATGGACCCGACGATCGACGTCTCGTGCGCGTAGATCTCGTCTCCGGCGCAGGCCAACCAGTATCCGCCGGACGCCGCGACGTCCTCGCAGAACGCGAGTACCGGCATCTTCTTCTCGTCCGCGAGCCCGCGGACACGGTCGGCGATGAGCGCCGACTGCGTGGGCGCACCGCCGGGCGAGTTGATGAGCAGCGCGACGGCGGCCAGGTTGTCGGGCGCGAAGGCGCGCTCCAGGACCTTGTCGAGCGAGGCGGCGTTGAGCACCGAACGCGGCACCGGGCCGGCCTGCGGGGTGATGACTCCGTGCAACCGGACGAGGGACACGACCCCCTTGGCGGAGCGGTCACCGAGCTTGCCGGGAAGGCGCGACACGATCTTGTCGGGGATGCGCAACGTGTCCATACGACCACCGTACGCGGCGCGCGGCGTCCACCCAGTGAGAGTTGTCCGGCCTCAGGCGCGGATGCCCACGCGGAACTTCGGGACCCTCAGCGTGATCTTCATCCCGGCCCCGATGTTCGTGTCGACGACGAGACCGAAATCATCTCCGAAGGCCGACCGCATCCGGTCGTCGACGTTGCCGAGGCCGACGTGCGCGCCGGACAGATGGGCGTCGTCGAGATCCTCGGTGAGCCGCGCCGGGTCCATGCCGACGCCGTCGTCCTCGACGATGATGACGCACTCGGAGCCCGCGTTCTCCGCGGTGATGGTGATCGTGCCGCCCTGCGGCTTGCCCGACAGACCGTGCCGGACCGCGTTCTCGACGAGCGGCTGCAGCGCCAGGAACGGCAGGACGACGTTGAGCACCTCGGGCGCGATCTGCAGCTTGATGTTGAGCCGGTTGCCGAAGCGGGCCTTCTCCAACGCGATGTAGCGCTCGATGTTGGTGAGCTCGTCGGTCAGCGTCGTGTACTCGCCGGCAGTCCGGAACGAGTAGCGGGTGAAGTCGGCGAACTCGATCAGCAGCTCGCGGGCGCGCACCGGGTCGGTGCGGATGAACGAGGCGATCGTCGTCAGCGCGTTGTAGACGAAGTGCGGCGAGATCTGGGCGCGCAGGGCGCGGACCTCGGCGCGGGCCAGGCGCTGCCGCGACTCGTCGAGCTCGGCCAGCTCGAGCTGGCTGGACACGTAGCGCGCGACCTCGGCGGTGGCCCGCAACAGGACCGGGCCCGCGGTGGCCGTCGTGAGGGCGGCCAGCGTGCCGACGATCGCGCCGTCGGTCTCCAGCGGCACGACCACGATGCCGCGCACCTCGCAGCCCGGGTGGTCGCACGAGATGGAGCTGTGCGAGGCCACCTGCTGGCGGCCGGTGGAGATGACCTGGTCGGCGAGGGTGACGACGTCGGGCTCGTGCTGGTCGGCGTCGCCGTCCCACGCCAACGTGTTGCCCTTGGCGTCGGTCATGGTGAGCGCGCAGGTGTCGAGCAGGACCTTCAGGTAGGGCAGCGCGAAGTTCGCCGAGTTGGGTGACAGGCCCTCCCGCAGCGCGGGCGCGGCCAGGGCGACGGTGTGCAGCGTCGCGAACGTGGCGCGCTCGAGCGGGGTGGCGAAGGTGTTGCGCCGGGCCCGTCGCAGCTGCAGGAACAGCACGACCAGCAGGACGATGATGACGACACCGACGAGGACCAGCAGCGCTGTCGGCGAGCTCAGCAGCTCTCCCACGACGGCTCCCTCACCTCACCAGCCTGGACAGGCGCCGGTCGGCGAGCGGTTTGCCTCCGGTCTGACAGCCGGGACAGTACTGGAACGATCTGTCGGCGAAGGACACCTCCCGGACGGTGTCGCCGCAGACGGGGCACGGCAGGCCGGTGCGGGCGTGCACCCGCAGCCCCGAGCGCTTCTCGCCCTTCAGCTCGGCCGCACCCTGGCCGACTGACCGTCCGACGGCGTCGGTGAGCACCGACTGCACCGCCTCGTGCAGGGCGTCGACCTGCTCGGGCTTGAGCCGGCCCGACACGGCGTAGGGCGAGAGCCGCGCGGTGTGCAGGATTTCGTCGCTGTAGGCGTTGCCGATCCCGGCGACGGTCTTCTGGTCGACGATCAACGTCTTGATCCGTTCGGTGTGCCCGGCCAGCAGCTCGGCGAGCTCGTCGCGGCTCAGGGCGAGCGCGTCGGGACCCAGCCGCGCGATGCCCGGGACCTCCTGCGGGTCGTGCACCAGGTAGACGGCGAGGCGTTTCTGCGTGCCGGCCTCGGTGAGATCGAACCCCGGGCCGCCGACGGCGTCGAGGTGCACGCGCAGCGCGAGCGGGCCGCGGCCGGGCTTGGGCGGGGCGGCCGACGCCTGCTCGTGCCAGCGCATCCAGCCCGCGCGCGACAGGTGGGTGATGAGGTCGAGCTCCTCGCCGGGCCGGTCGTGGAACTCGACGGCCAGGAACTTCCCGTAGCGCGCCGCCCCGGTCACGACCCGGCCCGCGAGCGCCGACACGGGCGGGTCGAACGTCTTGAGCACGCTCATGCTCGCGATGTCGACCCGCGCGACCGGGCGGTAGATCGCGTGGTCGCGCAGGTGCTGGGCCAGCGCCTCGACCTCGGGGAGCTCGGGCACGTCAGTTCACCGGCTGCAACGGACTGTCGGAGTGTCCCGGCGTCGCGCGCGTGCGCAGGCTGCGGACGACGACCCGCATCTCCTCCTTCGCCCGCGAGCGGCCCCGCACCATCCCGGACCAGTGCTCGGCGGGCAGGTCGGCGTCGTAGCTGCCCTCGGTCTCGGCGACGATCGTGTACGGCCGGCGCAGGTACCAGCGGAACGGGAAGAACAGGATCGCGACGGCGGCGATGAACCACAGGTAGAAGGGCACCGAGACCAGCGACGGCTTCCAGAAGATCAGCACGACCCAGAACAGCAGCAGCGACGACAGGATCATGATCGCGGCGCCGCGGCCGCCGTCGACGTCGTGCTCGAACTCGTCCCCGACCGCGGGGGTCGACCACTCGATGTTCATCCGCACCGACCAGCTGCGCCCGTCGGCCCCGGCGACCGTCTTCGATGCCATCGTCCCCGCCGTTCCCGCAGTTCGTCCCTACCGACGCCACTATCCCACGCCTGCGCAACGCGGGGTGATCATCGACGCGGGATCGGCGCCGGTCAGCGCCGGGCCGGTCAGCGCAGGGCGGAGCCGCCGCAGGCCGCGGCCACACCGCTGCGGTCGGCCGCGCCGGGCGCCAGCACCTGGGTCACGACGAGCTGGGCGGGCACCGTGCCGTCGTTGCGCATGACGTGGGGCTCCGCGTCGGGCACGAAGACGGCCTCGCCGGCGCCGACACGCCGGGGGGCGCACTGCTCGGCCGTCTGCACGGTCAGTTCACCGGCGTTGACGATCGTCGTCTCGAAGCCGGGGTGGCGGTGCCAGCCGGTGGACTCGCCGGGGGCCAGTTCGACGGTGCGGACGGAGACGTCGGCGGGGCCGAGCGTCGTCATCTGGATGCGGGCGGGGAGGGTGCCGCGGCCGACGTCGGCGGTCCCGGCGGGCAGGGGCGGTGGCGGAGCCTGAACGGCGGCGACGGGGCCCGCGGCGGGGGGCGCCGGCGGGGCGTCGTGCCCCAGTTGGCCGGGTTGCGCACAGCCCGCGAGCAGGAGGCCGGCCAGGAGGAGGAGCGGGGCGACGGATCTCGTCGAGCGGCCGAACCTCGTCAACGCCAACCTCCCGGGGGCCTGTCACGTGCACGCCGAGGGTAGTGCCCGTCACGGTGAGTGCTCCCGACCGGGCCGGTTCGGCGCCGTCGACGCGGACGTGGCGCAGGTCTCAGGGACGTCCCGGACGAATGCCGCTGGTCGGGTGAATTCGACTTGCCGACCGGCAGGTAAGAGGAGCATGGTTGCCCCCAGCAACTTCTTGCGTGTTACAAGCAAAGTATTGGTAAAGGATCGGGGGCGCGGCCATGACGAGCGCAGCGATCTCCACGACCGGGCCGACGGCGGACCTCGCCGGCGACCCGGCACCGGGCAACCCCGCGATCATCCCCGGTCCCACCCGGAGCGGCGACCTCACCGACGACGTCGCCGACGACCTCGCCGTGGCCGACGCGCTCGGCTACGAGATCGCCCGGCTGTTCCGCCTGGTCCAGCGCAGCAGCCGCAGCTCCGGCCCCGCCGACCTCGACCGGGCCACCTTCCACGTCCTCGTGCACCTCGCCTCCGCCGACGGCCCCCAGCGGTCCGCCGACCTCGCCGGAGCCCTGTGCACCGACCCGTCGACCGTCAGCCGCCGGGTCGCGGCCCTGGTCAAGCAAGGACTCATCGAGCGGCGCGCCGATCCCGACGACGGCCGCGCCAGCCTGCTCGCCGTCACCGACGACGGCCACGCCGCACTGGAGCAGAGCCGCAGGCACAAGGCCCGCCTCGTCGCCGAGGCCCTCGGCGCGTGGCCCATGGAGAAGCGGCAGGCGCTCGTCACGCTGCTCGCCGACTTCTGCACCGACTTCCAACAGCACGAGCTGCCGGCGGGTACGCCCGCCCGCAGGCACTGAGGGGGAATCCGATGTCGACCGAGGCCGTCGCGCCGCAGCAACAGGCTGCGGGGGCGTCCGCCCCGCCGGAACGCAGCTCCGGCGAGCTCAGCCACAAGCAGATCGTCACCATCCTGGTGGGTCTCGCGCTGGGCATGTTCCTCGCCGCGCTCGACCAGACGGTCGTCTCGACGGCCATCCGCACGATCGCCGACGACCTCGGTGGACTCAGCCTCCAGGCCTGGGCGACCACGGCGTTCCTGATCACCGGCACGATCACCACGCCGCTCTACGGCAAGCTGTCCGACCAGTTCGGCCGCAAGCCGCTGTTCCTGTTCGCGATCTCGATCTTCCTGGTCGGGTCGGTGCTGTGCACCTTCGCGACGTCGATGTACAGCCTCGCCGCGTTCCGCGCGGTCCAGGGCCTCGGCGCCG
Source organism: Pseudonocardia sp. (assembly GCF_050250275.1). Classification (GTDB taxonomy): domain Bacteria; phylum Actinomycetota; class Actinomycetes; order Mycobacteriales; family Pseudonocardiaceae; genus Pseudonocardia. Next base: position 63,421 of record NZ_JBFWOY010000017.1, on the reverse strand, counting down.
GCGGCCTGTTCACCCTCGCGCTGACGATCCTCGGCGACATCGTGCCGCCCCGTGAGCGCGCCCGGTACCAGGGCTACATCCTCGCCGTGTTCGGCACCTCCAGCGTCATCGGCCCGGTCATCGGCGGCGTGCTGTCCGGCCAGGCCACCATCGCCGGCATCGACGGCTGGCGCTGGATCTTCCTGGTCAACGTCCCGATCGGCGCCGTCGCACTCGTCGTCGTGGCCAAGGTCCTCAACCTGCCGCACACCAAGCGCAGCAGGCGCATCGACTGGCCCGGCGCCATCGCCCTCGCCGTCTGCCTCGTGCCGCTGCTGATCATCGCCGAGCAGGGCCGCGAGTGGGGCTGGGGCTCCACGAGCGCCCTCGTCTGCTACGTCATCGGCGCCGTCGGCCTCGTGCTCTTCCTGCTCGCCGAGCGGTTCTACGGCGAGGACGCCCTCGTCCCCCTGCGGCTGTTCCGCAACGGCGTCTTCTCCCTCACCGGCACCGCCGGCTTCGTCATCGGCATGGGCATGTTCGGCGGCATCGTGCTGCTGCCACAGTTCCTGCAGATCGTCCACGGCGCCACCCCGACCGAGTCGGGCTTCCTGATGCTGCCGCTCGTCGCGGGCATCATGGTCGCGTCGATCCTGTCCGGCCAGATCACGTCGCGGACCGGGCACTACAAGATCTTCCCGATCATCGGCACCGCGCTGATGGTCGGCGCGATGATGCTGCTGCACTTCCGGGTCAACGTCGACATCCCGCTGTGGGAGCTCGACCTCTACATGGCGATGCTCGGCCTCGGCCTCGGCGGCTGCATGCAGACCCTCGTGCTCGCCGTGCAGAACGCCGTCCCCGCCCGCGACATGGGCGTCGCCACCGCGTCGTCGACGTTCTTCCGCCAGCTCGGCGGCACGCTGGGCGTCGCGGTGTTCCTGTCGATCCTGTTCTCGACGGTCACCGACAAGATCAGCGACGCCTTCTCCCGGGCCCAGACCGACCCGACCTTCATGGCCGCCGTCGCCGACCCGGCCGTGCGCGCCGACCCGGTCAACGCGCCGTTCTTCGCCGCCCTCAACGGCGGCGCCGACACCTCCGGCGTCCTCAACGACTCGTCGTTCCTGCAGAAGATCGACCCGCGCCTGGCCAGGCCGTTCCTCGAGGGCTTCTCCAACTCGATGACGCTGACCTTCCTCATCGTCGGGTTCATCCTCGTCATCGCGTTCGTGCTGGTCCTGTTCATCAAGGAGCTGCCGCTGCGCACCATGTCCGGCGCCCAGGCCCGGGCCATGGAGGAGGCCGCCGGCGAAGGCGCATCGGTCGGTGCCGTCACGCCCACCCCGCTGGAGGCCGACACCGAGGCCACACCCGCCGGGACCGCCTCCCCGTCCACGAACGGGAACGGGCACAACGGGAACGGTGTCCCGGCCGGGACCGTCGCCGCCGCCGTCGCCGCCGCGGCCACGGGCAACGGGCAGAGCAGCCGGCACGCCCTCCGCTCCGACGGCGCCGCCCCGGCCGTCGACCCCGGCGTCACCGCGCCGATGGCCGCCGTCGTCCCCGGCGGACCCCTCGACGGACCCGCCATCGAGGGCACGGTCCGCCGCGCCGACGGCGCCGGGCTCGCCGGAGCGGTCGTCACCGTCACCGAGCCGACGGGCCGCCAGGCCGCCCGCACCACCTCCGACCAGGTCGGCGAGTACCGGATCGGCGTCCCGACCGGGGGCACCTACCTCGTCGTCGCCGCCTCCGGAGCCTTCCAACCGCACGCCGCGATGGTCGCCGTCGCCGACCGGGCCGTCCGCCACGACGTCACCCTCGCCGGGGCCGGTGGGCTGCGCGGAGTGGTCCGCGTGACCGACGCCACCGGGCAGACCCGCCCGGTGTCCGGGGTCGCCGTCACCCTGATCGACGTGCAGGGCAACGTCTCCGCCGCCACCGTCTCCGACGAGCTGGGCCGCTACCTGCTCGCCGGTGTCCCCGACGGGCAGTACACGCTGACGGCCGCCGGGACCGGGTACCAGCCCATCGCCACCAGCGTCGTGCTCCCCGGCGGCAACGAGATCGTGCAGGACGTCGAGCTGCCGCGGCGTGCCCGGCTGCTCGGGACCGTCGTCGCCGGCTCCACCGGCCGCGGCGTCCCCGAGGCGCTCACCACGCTGATCGACCCGAGCGGCAACGTCGTCGGCTCGACCGTCACCGACGCCGACGGCACCTTCGCCTTCGACGACCTCGCCGAGGGCACCTACACGATCACCGCGAGCGGCTACGCGCCGACCGCATCGGTTGTGCAGGTCACCGCGGGTGGCGCCAGCACTACGGAGATCGCCTTCGCGGCACCGGTCGTCGCCGGGTCGGCCCCGGCGACGGCGCACGGACCCGCGTCCCCCGCTGCTCCGCCGCCCGACCTGCCCGCGGTGCCGGAGGAGCCCGGCTCGCCGACCGGCGGGCGGCTGCGGTGACCGCGGCCATCACCGGAACCCTCACCACACCCGACGGCTGGCCCGTCGGCGGCGGGATGCTCACCGTCGTCGACGGGGCCGGGATCCAGCGCGGACGCGCCGCCGCCCGCCAGGACGGCGGGTTCGTCCTCGACGGCCTCGACACCGGTACCTACACGGTGATCATCGCCGCCCCCGGCCACGAGCCCGCCGCCCGCACCGTCACCCTCACCGGTGCCGCTCCGGCGGCGCTGGGCGTCGTCGAGCTGCCCCGCGTCGGCGGGCGGGTCCTCCCCGCCCCCGGCACGTGGCAGATCGACCCCGTCCACTCCAGCATCCGCGCGACGGCCATGCACCTGGGGCTCACCCCGGTGCACGGCCGGCTGCGCCGCTTCGACGGCCGCATCCAGGTCGCCGACCCGCTGGAGAACAGCTCCGTCGAGGTCGTCATCGACCCGAGCGGCGTCGACTCCGACGACGACACCCGCGACGCGCACCTGCGCAGCGCGGACTTCCTCGACGTCGACGTCCATCCGGAGATCCACTTCAAGAGCGACGGCCTCACCCGCCGCGACGCCACCCACTGGCGCGTCGACGGGATCCTGACACTCAAGGGCGTCAGCGCCGCCGTCCCCCTCGACGTCACCTACCGCGGCAGCGGCCCCGACCTCTGGGGCGGCACCCGCGCCGGCTTCTCGGCCACCACCGAGATCTCCCGCGACGACTTCGCGATCAGCTGGAACCAGTCCGTGCTGGCCGGGGTGCTCGCCGTGGGCCGGACGCTGCGGATCGACATCGACATCCAGGCGTTCCGGACCTGACCTCCGTTTCCGGCCCTGGGCCGGGTGGCGCCGACCCCGACCAGGGCTGGTACGGCGGGGCGACGCCCCCGCCCCGGCGCGGGACCGGTGCGTGTTCGACGAACGTCGGATGCGTCGCCCGAGTTGTGCACCGCCGGCCGGGTGCCCCACGCCGCCTACCCCGTGATCGCCGCACGGAACTCGGGGTCGTCGGGCAGGCCGGCGTCGCCGGCGCGAAGTCTCCACCTGTCGACGGCGGAAAGGGCCTACCCTCCCTCATCACGCGGCACAACGGCGGGGAGGCGGCGATGGCAGAACGGGGCGAGGCGTCCGTCGAGACGTTGGAGGCGATCACGGCGGCGTTCAACGCACACGACCTGGACGCGATCATGGAGTTCTTCGCCGAGGACTGCTCGTTGGACATGCCCAGGGGCCCCGAGCCGTGGGGGCAGCGCCTCACCGGCAAGGACGCCGTACGGGCGGGCCTGGCCACCCGCTTCGCGGGACTTCCCGACGTGCACTACGGGGAGGACAGGCACTGGGTCAGCGGCGACCTCGGCATCTCCGAATGGCTCCTCACAGGCACGAGGGCCGACGGCGAGAAGGTGTGTGTCCGCGGCTGCGACCACTGGGAGTTCCGCGGTGGTGAGGTGGTTCGCAAGGACTCCTACTGGAAGATCGTCGACCCCCCGGCCCGGACGACCGACTCCTGACGCGCGCCGCCGTGTCGTCCGGCCGCTACCGGAAGTCCAGCGTCGGCGTCAGCACGCCCTCCAGGGCCAGCAGCCACTCCTTGGCCGGCAGGCCCCCGCCGAACCCGCCCAGGGCCAGCTTCCCGCCACCCGCCGACGTCAGCACCCGGTGACACGGCACCACCACCGGCACCGGGTTCGACCCCATGATCGAGCCGACGCCGCGAGCGGCCGACCAGCTCTCCGCGAACGCCCCCGACATCTCCGCCAGCTCCCCGTACCCGACGACCCGCCCGTACGGCACCTGCTCGTGCAACGTCCGGAGCACCGTCAGCCGCGAACCGCGCATGCTGCGCCAGTCGATCCGCAGGTCGAACACCCGGCGACGGCCGTCCAGGTACTCCGCGAGCTGGGCTGCGGCGTCACGGGTGCGCGCCTCGTCGACGACGAGCTCCTCCCCCAGCACCCCCGCCAACGCCTCGAGCGTGCCGGTCCCGGAGCCCCACCCGACATGGGCCAGCGCCCCGTCGTCGGCGACGGCGCAGGTCAGCGCCCCGATCGGGGCCGGCGCCGGGACGGTCTGCCATGCGAGCGTCATCACTCTCCCGAGCGAAGTACCTGTCGGACGCCGTGACCCGTTCGGCGCAGCGTCGTTGATCCGTTCGTTGCTCCCCAGCGACGGCGGCCCGGGCGGCGGTCACCGCCCGGGCCCCGGCACCCGCTCGCCGGGGACACCTGACCCGACCGGGCACGACACCCCGGTGCCACCGGTGTTGCAGTAGCCGTTCGGCACCTTCGCCAGGTACTGCTGGTGATAGCCCTCCGCCCAGTAGAACGTCCCCAGCGGCGCGATCTCCGTGGTCACCGGGCCGCGCCGCGCCAGCCGCAACGCCTCGCCGTAGGCAGCCGCCGACGTCTCCGCCTGCACCCGCTGCTCCTCGCCGGCCCAGTACACCGCCGACCGGTACTGGGTCCCGCGGTCGTTGCCCTGCCGCATGCCCTGCGTCGGGTCGTGGCCCTCCCAGAACACCCTCAGCAGGGTCTCGAAGCCGATCTCGTCGGGGTCGAACACCACCAGGACCGCCTCGGTGTGGCCGGTCAGGCCCGAGCACACCTCTTCGTAGGTCGGGTTCTCGGTGAAGCCGCCCGCGTACCCGACCGCCGTCGACCACACACCCGGCGTCCGCCAGAACGTCCGCTCCGCGCCCCAGAAACATCCCATGCCGACGACGGCCGTCTGCAGCCCGTCGGGGAACGGCGGGACGATGCGGTGCCCGTTCACGAAGTGCGCCTCCGGCACCGCCAGCGGCGTCGGCCGGCCGGGGAGCGCCTCGTCCACGGTGACCATCCGCGAGGTGTCCCGCCCGAAGAGCGCCATCCGGCCAGGCTACGCCGCGGCGCGCCACCGCTCCGGCTGTGGCGCAGGGGGAACCCACGGGCGACACCCGGCGCGGACACCGCCGTCGGATGCGGCGCCGTCAGGTGCGCGCCGTCGGGTGCGCGGGTGCCGGTCAGCGCCGGCCGACGCCGATCCAGGAGAAGCCGGCACGGCGCAGGACGTCGGGGTCGAGCAGGTTGCGGGTGTCGACGACCACCCGTCGACCGACGACGCCGCCGAGGGCGTTCCAGTCGAGCTGGCGGAACTCGGGCCACTCGGTGAGGACGACGAGGGCGTCGGCGTCCTTGGCTGCGCGCATGACGTCGTCGGCGACGGTGACGGCGTCGGTCACGCCGGGGACGGCCGCGGGGCAGCCGGGGTCGTAGGCGGTGAGTTCGGCACCTTCGGCGGCGAGGAGTTCGGCGACGGCGAGGGCGGGTGAGTCGCGGAGGTCGTCGGTACCGGCCTTGAAGGTCAGTCCCAGCATGCCGATGCGGGCCCCGGTGAGGGGACCGACGGCTTCACGGACCTTGCCGACCATGATCTCGCGCTGCCGGGTGTTGGTGTCGATGCCGGCGCTGACCAGCGGGAAGTCGAGTCCGGCGGCGGCGGCGACCTGAACGAGGGCGCTGGTGTCCTTGGGCAGGCAGGAGCCACCCCACCCCGGCCCGGGTGCGAGGAAGGCGGCGCCGATGCGGCGGTCGTGCCCCATGCCCTCGGTGACGTCGGCGACGTCGGCGCCGAGGACGTCGCAGAGCTCGGCGAGGGCGTTGACGTAGGACAGCTTGATGGCGAGGAACGCGTTGGCGGCGTACTTGACCATCTCGGCGCTGGCCGCGTCGGTGAGGACGGTCGGGGCGCCGAGGCGGGAGTAGAGGGCGGCGACCCGTTCGGCGGCGTCCTGTTGGTCGCTGCCGACGACGATGCGGTCCGGGTTGAGGAAGTCGTGGACGGCGGAGCCCTCGCGGAGGAACTCGGGGTTGGCGACGACGGCGACGTCGCGGCGGCGCAGGAGGGTGCGGGTGCGGTTCGCGGTGCCGACGGGGACGGTCGACTTGGTGACGACGACACAGCCCGCGGGGATGAGGTGGCGGACCTCGGCGGCGACGGCCTCGACGGCGGCGAGGTCGGCCGCCCCGCCGTCGCCCATGGGGGTGGGGACGCAGAGGAAGAGGACCTCGACGGGGTCTTCGTCGCGGCGGGCGACGGCCGCGGCGGCGCCGACGCAGAACTGGAGGCGGCCGGCGGCGGTGCCTTCGGCGACGAGGTCGGCGAGGCGGGGTTCGAGGATGCCGATGTCACCTGCCTGGAGGCGTTCGACCTTGGCGACGTCGATGTCGGCGCAGACGACGCGGTGGCCGAGGTGCGCGAGGCAGGCGGCGGTGGTGAGGCCGACGTACCCGGCCCCGACGACGGCGATGCGGCGTGCGAACACGGGGGAACTCCTCGCGGCGACGAGCGGGCGCCTGGTGGGGCGGCCCCTGACGGGACGATCGTCTGCTCGGCCGGCGGATGCGAGGTGAACAGCTGCCGGGCGCGTCGGAGGCGGTCGTGTGAACCCGGGATGCCCTGCCGCGGCCGACTCACACCTCAGAGATCTGCCGCCAGCGGGACGTTCTCGATCGCGGGCGAGGTCATCCACTCGCGCAGCGCGCGGGTGGCGCCGACGTCGTCCTCGTTGTACTCGAGCAACCTGATGCGCTGCACCGGGTCGGGGGTGCCGCCGTCGAGGGCGACGGCGTCGCGGTACCAGCGCATGGAGTTCTCGCCGCCGGCTTCGGCGTCGCGCCAGGCGAATCCGGCGGCGGGGGCGATCCGCTTGAGGCCCTTCCCGTGTGCGCAGAGGAACCACTCGTTGACGACGGCGAAGAGGTCGACCCAGGAGTCGGCGTCGATGAACGCCTGGACGTCGGCGATCGGGGGGATGCCGGGCCTGCCGGCGAAGCGTTCGGCCGAGCCGAGGAGCCAGCGGTTCTCGGCCTGTTCGTTGTAGCAGTAGGCGGCGAACGTGCGCCCGCCTGCGAGGGCGGCGTCGCGGACGCCGGTGATCCAGGTCCAGAACTCGGCGAAGGAGCGGGCCTCGTCGTCGGTGGGGACGGGTTCCCAGGTGGCGAAGGCGCGGTAGCCGGCGGGTTCGTCGCCCGCGCGGGCGCCGCCGGGGTAGGTCAGGAGCACGCCCCACATGTAGGCGCCCGCTTCGCCGAAGCTCTCCATGTCGACGTCGACCTCGACGTCGGCGCGGGTGACGGGCACGGTGGGCACCCGGCGGACGACGGACAGCCCGCGTAGCCAGGCCCGGGCGAGGGCGACGGTGTCGGCGAAGGCCATGCCGGGCAACGGGACCGGCGGCTCCTCGGTGGGGTCCATCGCGGCGAGCTGGGCGACGGTGACGACGTCGGCGGTGCGCAGCGCGGTGGCGGCCTCGCCGCGGACCACGAGGCTGACGTCCTGCCCGTCGGCCAGTTCGGCCTCGCAGGTGGGCCACCAGGGGCAGCGCCGGCACTCGGTGACACGGGAGGGCAGGGCCAGTGCGGGACCGCCGGTGGTGGCGGCGACGGCGACGGCGACGCGGTCGGCGAAGCGGGCGTCGTACTCGGCCATGGTGCTGCGGCCGCCGGGCCAGTGTTCGACGGTGAGGTCGTGCCAGACGACGACGTCGCCGTCGAGCCCGACCACGCCGCCCGTGGCGGCGGCCGCGACGTCGGCGGGTGGGGCCCAGCCCGCGGCACCGAGCATGCGGGTGAGGTGGGCGAGGCGCAGCAGGTCGCGCGGCTGGGAGCGGACCTTGCGGGTGGGGTCGGGGCGGGCGCGGCCGGGGAACGGCTCGAGCAGCGGCGACGTCAGCGCGCCCTGGCCGGGGTCGGTGACCCGGTGGCGCACGACGAGGACGGGCACGTAACCGCCGCCGGGCACGCGGACCAGCAGTTCGGCTCCCCCGCGGCGGCCGCCGGCACGGTCGCGCGGGAGCTGCGCGTTCCAGACGAGGCCGGCGCCGGCGGCGACCGCGACGGCGGTGGCCTCGGCGCGTTCGCGGGCGGGTGCGTCGCCCGGGACGGTGGCCCACAGGTCGCGGTGCGCGGCGCCGAGGAGCTCGCCGACCCGGTCGCGGTGTTCGCGGGCGTCGGCCCGGCGCTGTTCGAGGGACGGATCGGGCAGGGCGCGCGGTGCGTCGGCCACCGCCGGGTCGTGGTCGAGGTGGACGCGGCGGCGGCATCGGGTGGTGACCGACGCGTCGAGCGAGACGCCGGTGACGGCGGCCGCACCGGTGTTCCGGAACGGCGCAACCGTCACCGTGTCCCGCACCGTGTCCGCCGTCGGGGTCTCGTTCACCGTCACACGCCCGAGGGTAGAGACCGGCACCGACAGCCTCCGCGCCTGCCACCGGCGCGTCAGGGCTCTAAGGTGGCCCGGACCGAGCGCGCACCCGGCCGGCGGGGACGCCCGGCGCATGAGGAGGACGGCATGGCACTGCTGGGACGGCGCGGAAGCAGGTCGGCCGGCACGCAGGCCGGCACGCAGTCCGCCGGGAAGCAGGCGAAGGCCGCCCGCAAGGCTGTGAAGGCGCAGAAGAAGGCGGCGGCCGAGGCGGCCGCTCTCGCCGCGTCGCTCGACAAGGCCCGGGCCAAGGCCGCGAAGAAGATCGCGGGCGCGGACATCAAGGCGGCGAAGGCGCTCGCGTCGGCGGACAGGAAGACGGCGAAGGCGGCGAAGAAGACGGGCCGCCGGGTCGGCTCGGCGGAGGACACCGCCGTCAACGCGGTGGCGAGCGCGACGGCACTCGCCCCCGCGAAGATCACCCGGGCGGTCGCCGTCGGCAAGGTCCTGGTGCCGTTGGTGGTGCCGTACGCGCTGGCGGCGGCGGGGACGGCCCGCGCGGCGTGGGACGACCGGAAGGCCCGCAGGCTGGGCGTCCCGGCCGACCAGCTGGGCGCCTACACGGGTCGCGGCGGCGCGCTGCACGCCCGGATCTCGCGGATCGCGGAGGCGCTGCCGGAGCTGACGGCCGAGGGCGACGCGCAGACCACCGAGGCCGGTCGTCGGTTCGCGGCGGACACCGGGCCGCGGCTGGCCGATCTGTCGGTCGCCGTCCGGGCCGCCGAGCAGATGCCGACGGCCCGGCGGCGCACCGCGTTCCGTGCCGTCGCGGGCGAGCTGGACCGGCTGGAGAGCGAGCTGCTGGGCCACCTGGGAGTGCGCGTCCCGGGCTGACCGCGGGTCACGGCCGTGCGGGCCGGTCGGGGTCACCGGCTACCGTTCCTGCCATGAGGCGCGGCCCCGGGACCCGTGCCGCGGTCGCGCGCGCCCCGCGCCACGACCGCGGCCGTGCTCCCGTGCGCGCCCGCCGCGCCGGGCCGTTGCGCGGGCTGCGGGGGGTGGCGGTCGCGTCGGCCGCGGCGCTGATCACGGGTGTCGCGCACGTCGCCGGCGGTGGGGCACTGCCCGACCTGGGCCTGCTGCTCGTCCTGTTCCCGCTGCTCGCGGCCCTGATCGTCAGCCTCGCCGACGCGTGTCGCAGCATCGGCGGGGTCCTGGGGGTCCTCGCCGCGGGGCAGCTCGCGATGCACGCCGTGCTGGAGGTCATCGGACACTCGCACGTCGCCGGGGATGCGGGTCCGGCGGGCAGCTGGTCGATGTTCGCCATGCACGCGGTGGCGACGGTCGCGCTCGGGCTGCTCATCCGCGACGCGGACCAGGTGCTCGAACTGCTCGTCTCGGCGCTGGCGCGGGTCCTCCCCCGCCGGTTGCTGGTCCCACCGGCCGATCGGCCGCTCGCCACCTTCGCGGTGGCGTGTCCGGCCGTCGTGGGCGCGACGGAGCGGGCCGCGCTCGGCCCGCGGACCCTTCGGGGGCCTCCGAACCGGGTGTGAACCGACCTTCACCCCACTTCACCGCCGCCGACGTGTGGCGGTCCCAGTCAACGGAGTTCCCATGTTCGGATCCCTGCGCCGTTCCGCCCTGCGCGGCGGCGTCGTGGCCGCGGTCGTCGCCGGTGTGGCGCTCGCCGCGGCCTCCCCGGCCCTCGCCCACGTCACGGCCCAGCCGGGCACCGCCCAGCAGGGCGGCTACACGGTGATCACCTTCCGCGTGCCCAACGAGTCGGACACCGCGGGCACGACGAAGGTCGAGGTGACCTTCCCGGTCGACCACCCGGTCACCTCGGCACGCACCACCCCGCAGCCCGGCTGGGACGCGGTCGTGACCAAGGGCGTGCTGCCCAGACCGATCGAGCGCGACGGCGCGCAGATCACCCAGGCCGTGACCACCGTGACGTGGACGGCCCAGCCCGGCACGCGGATCGGCCCGGGCCAGTACGTCGACTTCCCGCTGTCGGTGGGCCCGCTGCCTGAGGACACGACGAGCCTCGCGTTCCCGGCCGCCCAGACCTACGACGACGGCAGGGTCGTCAACTGGAACGAGACGCAGCAGCCCGGCGGGGCGGAGCCGCAGCACCCGGCGCCGACCGTCACGCTGACCCCGGCCACCGCCGGCGGGCACGGTGGTCACGACGCCGCGGCGGCGACCAGCGGCGACTCCGGCCCGGCCGGCACCACCGACACCACCGCCCGCTGGCTCGGCGGCATCGGCCTGCTGCTCGGTGCGCTGGGCCTCGGGCTCGGCGCCGGCTCGGCGCTGCGCAACCGCAAGCCCTCCGGTGCACCGTCGAAGGGCGAGGACAAGGTGACCACGTCGTGACCCGCGTGGCGCGGCTCGCCGGGCGGGTGGCGGCCGTCGTGGTCGCCGCCGGCCTCGCGTTGTTCCTCGGCGTGGGCCCCGCGCTCGCCCACGCCCAGCTCGAGGGCAGCGACCCGCCCGACGGCTCGTCGCTCGCGACGGGGCCGACGTCGGTGACGATCCGCTTCAGCGACACCATGCAGGCGGGCTTCAACACCGTCACCGTGATCGGCCCCGACCGGCTGGCCTACCAGGACGGCGACGCCGTCGCGGCCGCCGACTCCGTCACGGTCAAGGTGAAGCCGCTCGGCCCGGCCGGGAAGTACGACATCGGCTACCGCGTGGTGTCCGACGACGGGCACCCCGTGTCGGGCGTCCTGTCGTTCACGTTGACGCAGGCCGGCCCGGGGACCGGGGTGCCGGTCAGCGGCGCCCCGCAGCCGGCCGACGCGGCGGTGGGCGACGCGGCCGCCGACCCGGGGTCCGGTGGGGCCCCGGTGTGGCCGTGGATCGTCGGCGCGGTCGTGCTCGTCGCCGGCGGAGTCACCCTCGCGCTACGGCTCGGGAAGAACTGATGCAGAGGGCGACCGCGCGGCCCGGCACCACGTCCCGGCTGCTGCCGGTGCTGTGGGCCGGGCTCGCGGTCGCCGCCGCCGTCGTCGCGGGGGTGCTGGCCGACGCGTTGAGCAGTTCGACGTTCTCGGCCCGCATCGCGACGGCGGTGACGCGCTCCGGCATGGACGTCGCCGGCATCGCCTGTGTCGGCCTGGGCCTGCTGGCGGCGCTCGTGCGGACCCGGGGTGTGTCCGAGCGCGACATCCGGACCCTCGACCGCAGGCTCGACCGCGCGATCGTCGCCGTCGGCGGGGCGTGGCTGGTCGTCGTGTTGTGCGACACCGCCTTCCGGGCCGCCGACGCGTACGGGCGGCCCGTCACCGCCGTCGGCGGCGGCGAGCTGCTGCGCTGGGCGACGTCGCTGGCGTCGGGCCGCGGCCTGGTGCTGACGGCGGCGTGCGTGCTCGTCGTGATCGGCTGCGCGACGGCACGGCTGGTCCGTGAGGGTGCCGTCCCGCCGCGGGCCGCGCTCGTCGCGGCGCTGCTGGGGCTGCTGACCCCGGCGGTGACGGGGCACGCCGGGACGTCCTCGGACCACGAGCTGGCCGTGATCATGTCGGCGCTGCACGTCGCGGCGGCGTCGGCGTGGGTCGGGGGGCTGGCGGCGATGCTGCTGTTCCTCGGTGGCCGCCGCGCCCTGCTCGATCCGGTGGTGCCGCGGTTCTCGCGGTTGGCGACGTTCTGCATCATCGGCGTCGGCATCACCGGTGTGCTCAACGCGCTGCTGCGCCTGCCCTCCGTCGGCGCCCTCGTGACCGGTGGATACGGCTGGCTGATCATCACGAAGGTGGTGCTGCTCGCCGGGATCGCGGTGCTCGGCAACGCCGCGCGCCGTCGTCTGGCCGCCGGTCGCTTCCCGGTTCTGCGCTGGGCCGCGGTCGAGGTCACGCTGATGGCGCTGGCCGTCGGCGTGGCGGCTGCCCTCACCCAGACCGCGTGACGCCGCAGCAGCGAGTGTTCAGCGCGCCGTGTCCGAGCGGTAGGTCTCCAGGAGCCGCAGCCAGACCTCGCTGATCGTCGGGAACGCCGGCACGGCGTGCCACAGCCGGGCCAGGGGTACCTCGCCGACGACGGCGATCGTCGCGGCGTGGACCATCTCGGCGACGTCCTGGCCGACGAAGGTGACACCGAGCAGCACCTCGCGTTCGGTGTCGACGACCATCGTCGCGCTGCCGGTGTAGCCGTCGGCCTGCAGGGACGAGCCGGCGACGGCAATGTCGATCTCGACGACCCGCACCGGCAGTCCGGCCTCGCGCGCCGCGACCGAGGTGAGGCCCACGGACGCGACCTCGGGGTCGGTGAAGACGACCTGCGGGACGGCGGCGTGGTCTGCGGTGGCGGAGTGTTCGCCCCACGGCCCGGTGTCCAGCGGCGTCCCGGCGGCGCGGGCGGCGATCGCGGCGCCGACGATGCGGCCGGCGTACTTGCCCATGTGGGTCAGCGGGGCCCGGCCGGTGACGTCGCCGGCGGCGTAGAGCCAGTTCCCGTGGGCGAGCCCGGAGTCGTCGACGGTCAGTGGGGCGCCCGGTTCGAGGCCGATGGTGTCGAGGCCGATGTCGGCGGTGTTCGGCCGGCGGCCGGTGGCGACGAGCAGCTCGTCGACCTCGACGCGCTCGTCGCCGAGGTGCAGTACGACGGAGCCGTCGGGGCCGGGCGAGACGGCGTCGAGGCCCTGGTCGAGGCGGACGTCGATGCCCTCCTCCCGCATGGCGGCGGCGACCCGCTGTCCCGCAACGGGTTCGGCGGACGGCAGCAGCCGCGGGCCGTGGTTCACCAGGGTGACGCGGGAGCCGAGCCGGGAGAACGCCTGTGCCAGCTCGCTGCCGACGACGCCACCGCCGAGCACGCCGAACCGCGCCGGGACCGACGCGGCGCCGGTGGCCTCCCGCGATCCCCAGGTGCGCACGGAGTCCAGGCCCTCGACGGGCGGGCGGACGGGCACGCTCCCGGTCGCGACGACGACGGCGTGCCGGGCCCGCAGCACCCGGTCCCCGACGCGGACGGCCCGTTCCCCGTCGAGCCTGCCGACGCCGCGGACGACCGCGATACCCGCGCCCGCGGCCCATTCGACCTGGCTCGTGTCGTCGAGGTCGTGGACGAAGGAGTCGCGCCGGGCGAGGACGGCGGCGGGGTCGAGCTCGGCGCGCACCCCGGGCAGCCGCCGTGCCGCGGCGACGGCGTGCCCGGTGCGCAGCAACGTCTTCGACGGGATGCACGCCCAGAACGAGCATTCGCCGCCGACGCGTTCCGACTCGACGAGGGCGGCCGTCAGGCCGTTGCGGATCGCGTAGTCGGCGGCGTTCTCCCCGGTCGGCCCGGCCCCGATGACGACGACGTCGAACTCGTCGCCGTCGAGCCCGTCGGCGTCGGTCTCCGGCGGGGTCATCGGAGGGCCGCAGCGACGGCGGCGGTGATCGGGGTGTCCCCGCCGACGGCGTCGAGGACGAGCCCGGCGGTCGCGGGCGTGTCGAGCAGGGCGACCAGCACCGCGGCCGTGTCGTCGCGGGTGATCTCGCCGTACTCGAGTCCGGGCGGGCCGAGCCGGACCGTGCCGGTGCCGGCGTCGTCGGTGAGGCGGCCGGGTCGCAGGAAGGTCCAGTCGAGGTCGGTGGCGCGGACGGCGTCCTCGGCGGCCTTCTTGGCGCGGACGTAGGCAGTCCACTGTTCGCCGCGCCCGGCGTCGGGTTCGTCGTCGATCCCGATGGCGGACACCAGCAGATAGCGACGGACGCCTGCGCGGGCACAGGCGTCGGCCAGCAGCGTGGCGGCGGCCCGGTCGACGGTGTCCTTGCGGGCGACGCCGCTGCCGGGCCCGGCACCGGCGGCGAAGACGACCGCGTCGGCCCCCTCCAGATGCCGCGCGAGTGAGGCGGCGTCGGACTCCTCCAGGTCGACGACGGCTGCTGTCGCGCCTGCGGCGCCCACGTCGTCGACGTGCGCGGGGTTGCGCACGAGTCCGACGACCTCGTCACCGCGCGCGGCCAGCAGTGTCGCCAGCCGCAGCGCGATCTGTCCATGTCCTCCGGCGATCACGATGCGCACGGGCCGGACGCTAGTCCTGTTTCGCCCGGACCGGCTTGAGCGTCCACACGACCGTGACGGTCGCGCAGTCGGTCCCGGCGGCGTCGCGGACGGTGACGTCGACGGTGAACTCCGGCCGCGTCCCCGCGTCGAGCTCGGCGAGGACCTCGGCAGCCGGGCGGGCGAGGACGGCCTCGGCGGTGAGCGGCCCGCGGGCGAGCGCCCGGTAGCGCACCGACGAGCTGACGACCAGCGGCGTCGCCCGCTCGGCGGTGGCCCCGAACGCCGCCAGCCCGACGGCTCCGGAGGCCGTCTCGGCGAGGCCGAAGATCATCGCGGCGTGTGGGCCGCCGACGTGGTTGTGCAGGTCGGGCCGGTCCGGAAGGCTGCACACCGCGCGGGCGGCGTCGACCCGGTCGAACTCGACGCCGCTGCTGCGCACCCAGGGGACACCGGAGGTCATCGCGCCGGCCACCCAGTCGAAGTCGCTCACACGGCCGCACGTTACTCGCGAGTAACGCTGATAGGTTCCGCACCTCGAAACAGACATACGGGATAGGGGCGGGTCATGACCGCAACGGCTTCCACTGTTCCCAGCGTCGCCCGGCTGTTCCACGACCGCGTCTTCGCCTCGGCCGACCGCGAGGCCTTCCGCGTCCCGGAGCCCGACGGAACCTGGCGGTCGATCACGTGGGCCGCGACCGGGGAACGGGTCGGCGAGCTCGCCGCCGGCCTCGTCGCACTCGGCATCGAGGCCGGCGACCGGGTGGCCGTCATGTGCTCCACCCGCTACGAGTGGATCACCTGCGACCTCGCGATCATGTGCGTCGGCGCCGCCACCACCACCGTCTACCCGTCGACGGCCGCGCCCGACGTCGCCTACATCCTCGCCGACTCCGGCAGCCGCGTCGTGTTCGCCGAGGACGCCGAGCAGGTCGCCAAGCTGCGCGCGCACCGCGACGAGCTGCCCGACGTCGGCGCGGTCGTCCTGATCGACGGCACGCCCGCCGACCTGCCCGACGACGACGACCGATGGGTCCTCGGCATCGAGGACGTCGCCGCCCGCGGCCGGTCACTGGCCGAGACCTCGCCCGACGCCGTCGCCAACCGCATCGACGCCATCCGCCCCGACGACCTCGCCACCCTCATCTACACCTCGGGGACGACCGGCAGGCCGAAGGGCGTGCGACTGCCCCAGAAGGCGTGGACCTACCAGGGCGACGCCCTCACCAAGCTCGACCTCGTCCGCGCCGACGACCTGCAGTACCTGTGGCTGCCGCTCGCCCACTCCTTCGGGAAGGTCCTGCTGTCGGCGCAGCTGGCCATCGGGTTCGCCAGCGCCGTCGACGGGCGGGTCGACAGGATCGTCGACAACATGGGCGTCGTGCGGCCCACGATGATGGCCGCCGCCCCGCGCATCTTCGAGAAGGCCCACGCCCGCATCGTCACGACGATCGCCGCCGAGGGCGGGCCCAAGGCGAAGCTGTTCGACTGGGCGATCGCCGTGGGGCGCAAGGTCAGCGACCTCGAGCTCGCCGGCAGACGCGTCCCGCCGCTGCTCGCCGCCCGGCACAAGCTGGCCGACAAGCTCGTCCTGTCGAAGATCCGCGACCGCTTCGGTGGCCGCGTCCGCTTCTTCGTCTCCGGCTCCGCCGCGCTCGCACCCGATCTCGCGCACTGGTTCCACGCCGCCGGGGTGATCATCCTGGAGGGCTACGGCATGACCGAGAACGCCGCGGGCGGATCGGTCAACGAGCTGTCCCGCTACCGGCTCGGGACCGTCGGCAGACCGTTGCCCGGCACCGAGATCAAGATCGGCGAGGACGGCGAGGTCCTGCTCCGCAGTCCCAGCGTCATGACCGGCTACCACAACCTGCCCGACCAGACCGCCGAGGCACTGGACGACGACGGCTTCCTGCACACCGGCGACATCGGCGAGCTCGACGACGACGGCTACCTGCGCATCACCGACCGCAAGAAGGACCTCTTCAAGACCTCCGGCGGCAAGTACGTTGCCCCGCAACCCATCGAAGGCCAGATGCTGGCGGTGTGCCCGTACGTCAGCCAGGCGGTCGTGCACGGCGAGGGCCGCAACTTCTGCACCGCCCTGCTCACCCTCGACCCCGACGCACTGCAGGGCTGGGCGGCGGGTAACGGCCTCGGCGGCCGCGACCACGCGTCGCTGGTGCGCAGCCCCGAGGTGCGGGCCATGGTGCAGGGCTACGTCGACACCCTCAACGGCCGGCTCAACCGGTGGGAGACGATCAAGAAGTTCACGATCCTCGACCGCGAGCTCTCCCTCGAGGAGGGTGAGCTGACGCCGAGCATGAAGATCCGCCGCAAGGACGTGGAGAAGCGCCACCGGGCGGCCCTCGACGCCCTCTACGGAAGCTGACGACTCCCCCGGCCACCGGCCGGGTTTCGATCCGCACGTCTCGATCCGCACGGCGTGGGCGGGATCTGCGCCGGACCGCTGCGCCGACCCGTACCCGCCCGGCCTCACCAGGCCGGACGGCGGCACCGGCCGCTCCCCTCGGTCGCGCGCTGTCTCATGTCCGATCAGTCCGTTTTCTCGCTCTGTGGAATCCGACCCCTTGTGACGTGATGCAGGCCGCAATGGAATCGGGGCCAGTCCCCGAAACCAAGGGAGGTACGGGCGTGAAGGCCGTCCGGGTGCACGAGTACCACTCAGACCCGAAGATCGACGACATCCCCGAGCCCACGCTGCAGGGACCCCTCGACGTCATCATCAAGATCGGTGGCGCAGGTGTCTGCCGGACCGACCTGCACATCATCAACGGCGACTGGGCCGAGGCCATGGGCCCGAAGCTGCCGTACGTGATCGGGCATGAGAACGCCGGCTGGGTCGAGGCCATCGGCGACGGGGTCACCAACGTCGCCGTGGGCGACACGGTGATCCTGCATCCGCAGCCGTCCTGCGGGCTCTGTCTGCCCTGCAGGCGCGGTCGCGACATGCAGTGCGAGAACGCGTTCTTCCCCGGCCTGTCGAACAACGACGGTGGCATGGCCGAGTACCTGCGCACCACCGCGCGGGCCTGCATCAAGCTCGACCCGAGCACCAACCCCGCCGACGTCGCCGCGCTCGCCGACGCCGGCATCACCGCGTACCACGCGGTGCGCAAGGCGGTGCCGGACCTCTTCCCCGGCACGACCGCGGTCGTGCAGGGTGCGGGCGGTCTGGGCCACATCGCGATCCAGGCGCTCGCGGCCATCACCGGCACGCGCATCGTCGTGGTCGACCGCAACCCCGACGCGCTCGCGCTGGCCAAGCAGATCGGTGCCGACGAGACCGTCCTCGCCGACGGCAACCACGTCGACGCCGTCAAGGACATCACCAACGGTCGCGGTGGCGACGTGGTGTTCGACTTCGTCGCCGAGCAGGGCGCCGAGCTCGACGCCTGGCAGATGACCGCACCCGCGGGGTCGCAGTACATCCTCGGCTACGGCGGCACGTTCACCGCGCCGACGCTGGACTTCGTCGGCGGCGAGAAGAACGTCATCGGCAACATCGTCGGCACCTACGCCGACCTGACCGAGCTGATGGTCCTGGCCCAGGCCGGGAAGGTCACGCTCCACACCAAGCAGTACCCCCTCGATGCGGCGCTCGACGCGCTGCACGACCTCGACGCCGGCCAGGTGCGCGGCCGGGCGATCCTCGTCCCCTGAACTCCTGAACAGCGGAAACCAGCACTGACGCTGAGAGGAAAGGACACCACCACATGTACGAGAAAGACGGCGAGAAGTACTTCATCGTCGACTCCCACAGCCACTTCTGGGACGCCTCCAAGGAGAACTGGGTCGAGGGCGCCGAGCAGTACGCCAAGGGCTGGATCGACTGCTTCTACGGCTACCACCAGCTCGGTCCGCCCGAGACGCACTGGGACTGGGAGCACTACCTGAAGCCCTCCGCGGAGGACTTCGAGCGCGACATGTTCGTCGAGGGTCACGTCGACTACGCGATCTTCCAGTCGACCTACCTGCGCGAGTGGTACAAGGACGGCTTCAACACCGCGGCCCAGAACGCGGCGCTCCTCGAGAAGTGGGGCGAGAAGCTGATCGTCAACGGGCGTTTCGACCCCCGTGACGGCCAGAAGGGCCTCGACGAGTTCGACGCCGACATGGCGAAGTACAACCACAAGGGCATCAAGCTCTACACCGCGGAGTGGAACGGCGACTCCCGCGGCTACAAGCTGACCGACCCCGAGTGCTACAAGTTCCTGCAGCACGCGCAGGACGCCGGCGTCAAGAACGTCCACGTCCACAAGGGCCCGACGATCTGGCCGCTCGACAAGGACGCGTTCGACGTCGCCGACGTCGACCACGCCGCCACCGACTTCCAGGGCCTCAACTTCATCGTCGAGCACGTCGGCCTGCCGCGTATCGAGGACTTCTGCTTCATGGCGGTCCAGGAGCCCAACGTCTACGCCGGCCTGTCCGTCGTCGTCGGTGGCCTCATGCACGCCCGTCCCAAGTTCTTCGCGAAGGTCATGGGCGAGCTGCTGTTCTGGGTCGGCGAGGACAAGATGCTCTTCGGCGGCGACTACAACATCTGGACGCCCAAGTGGCAGGTCGAGGGCCTCGTCGACTGGCAGATGCCCGACGACGACCAGTTCGCCGACTACCCGCGTCTCACCACCGCGTCGAAGAAGAAGATCCTCGGCCTCAACGCGGCCAAGCTGTACGACATCCCGGTCCCGGCCGACATGCAGCTGCCGACCGACGCCGGCGAGGACTTGCAGCCCGGCCAGGAGCTCGTCGAGGGCACTGCGGGCGCGCAGGCATGATCGAAGCCCCTGAGGGGGTCTCGCCCGAGATCTGGGCCGCGTTGGACACGGTGCTCGACCCGGAGCTGGACGAGCCCATCACCGGACTCGACTTCGTCGAGTCGTGCACCGTGACCGCCGCACCCGACGGTGACATCGTCACCGTCGGGCTGCGGTTGCCCACGTTCTTCTGCGCACCGAACTTCTCGTTCCTGATGGTCGCCGACGCCTACGACGCGGTGTCGGCGGTCCCGGGAGTGGCCCGCGCAGAGGTCACGCTGGTCGACCACCACGCGTCCGACGAGATCAACGGCGGGGTCGCCGCACACGCGGGCTTCGTCGAGACCTTCACGGGGGAGGCGACGGCGGAGCTCGACGAGCTGCGCCGCATCTTCCTCACGAAGGCCTCGGTCGCAGGTCAGGATCGTCTCGCACGGCCGCTGGTCGACGCCGGCGCCGGACCCGACGAGCTGGCGACGACGACGCTGGGCGAGCTGCCCGAGTCCGACGAGCTGACGCGGCTGCGCCGCCGACGCGACGGGATCGGGTTGCCCAGCGGCGACGACGCCCCGCTGCTCATCCATCCCGACGGCAGCCCGGTGACCGCGGAGCAGGTGCCCCTGCACCTGCGCCGGGCCCGCCTCCAGCGGGTCGGCATCGAGACGAACGGCGAGTACTGCAAGAGCCTGCTGGCTCTCAGGTACGCACCCGGGGCGGCCACCGCGCCCTGAGGGTGACGAGGAACGGCCCCGGCCATCACGGCCGGGGCCGTTTCGCGTGCACAGACCCGCGCGCAACCTCACTGCTGCGATCCGCGCGTCGGACGACCGTGAGGTTGCGCCCGGGCGCGCTGCGCTGCAAGGGGCGGCGGCAGCAGCTCGGCTCGCGCGGCGGCCGGGATGCGCGCGCACGGAAAGGGTGCGGCGGCGGTCGGGCACCGAGGCTAGGGTCGGGACGTGGACGTCCGCGCGCTGGTGTTCGACGTGTTCGGGACGGTCGTCGACTGGCGCTCCGGCGTCGCACGCGAGGCGGCGCGGCTGCTGCCCGAGGTCGACGACCCGCACGCGGTCGCCGACGACTGGCGCGGCCGCTACCAACCGTCGATGGAGGAGGTCCGCAGCGGGCGCCGGCCGTGGACGATCCTCGACGTCCTGCACCGCGAGTCCCTCGACGCGTTGCTGGCGGAACGGGGCCTCGACCCGTCGGAGGAGGTCCGCGCCGAGCTGGTGCTCGCGTGGCACCGGCTCGACCCGTGGCCCGACGTCGTCGAAGACCTGACGCGGCTGAAGGAACGGTTCACGATCGGCCCGATGTCCAACGGCAACGTCGCGCTGCTGGTCGACATGGCCAAGCGGGCGGGGCTGCCGTGGGACGTGATCCTGGGCGCCGAGGTGGCGCGGCACTACAAGCCCGACCCCGGTGCCTACGACTCCGCGCCCGCGCTGCTGGGCCTGCGTCCGGAACAGGTGGGCATGGTCGCCGCCCACGTCGACGACCTGGCGGCGGCACGCGCCCGGGGCCTCACGACGTTCTACGTGCACCGTCCCGACGAGTTCGGCGGTCTGGTCCTCCCGCCGGCCACGGACCCCGACGCGACCGCGTCCGTCGCGTCGTTCACCGAGCTCTGCGACGTCGTGCTGCTCTAGGAGAGCCCCAGGGGCGACAACGAAAGCACCGGCTCGTCAGCCGGGCCGGACCACGGCCGGAACGCCCTGCCGCGTACCGCTGGGCGGCGCGGGGCGCGAGGTCACGCCGTTGCCGGATGGGCCGTCAGCACCCGGAAGAGGTTCTGCAGGACGTAGCTGCCGTCGGGCTGCCGTTGAGGGGCGAGGCCTTCCAGGATCGCCGCGCGGACGCCGCCGGGGCCGCCGCGGCGGGCGGCGGTGCGGCCCAGCCCGGAGCCGAGAACGGGGCCCACGAGCTCGTCCTCGTGGTCGTAGCGGAAGGAACAGACGACCTCGTCGACCGACGCGACGGCGAGCCCGGCCATGCCGACGATCTTCGTGAGCCGTTCGGGCTCGGTCAGCGGCGGCGGCCCGGACGGCGAGGCGGAGCGCGGTGGCAACAGACCGGCGAGGGACTCGCCGATCAGCCGGACGTCGCACTCGGACTCGCGCCCCCACACACTGACCACGACGGTCCCGGAGGGCCGGACGACCCGTGCGGCCTCCCGGAGCGCGGCAAGCGGGTTGGCGACGTGGGTGACGAGCTGGACGAGGGCGACGGCGTCGTAGGAGGAGTCGGGCTGGCCCAGCGACTGGGCGTCCCCGACGGCGAAGACCCCCTCGGGGACCCGGCGCGCGGCGACGGCGACGGCCGACGGATCGGTGTCGACACCACGGACGGCGTGCCCGCGGTCGGTGGCGACGCGGGCGAACTCGCCTGCGCCGCACCCGACGTCGAGCACCGTGGCGCCGGCGGGCAGGGCGTCGAGCGCCCGCGAGTACAACGGCGTTCCCCAGCCCTGGGGCCCTTCGGACATACCCCGAAACCTAGCCCCAGACGTCGCGCGCCACGTCGACGACCAACCGGAGTTTCGCCACCTGTTCGTCGTGGGTCAGGTTGTTGCCCTCGACGGTGGAGGAGAACCCGCACTGCGGCGACAGGCAGAGCTGGTCGAGCGGCACGTACCGGGCGGCCTCGTCGATTCGGCGCTTGAGGTCGTCGGGGTTCTCCAGGGCGCCGCGCTTGGTGGTGACGAGGCCGAGGACGACGCGCTTGCCGGGCGGCACGAAGCGCAGGGGTTCGAAGCCGCCGGAGCGTTCGTCGTCGAACTCGCAGAAGAAGCCGTCGACGTCGAGTTCGCCGAAGAGGGCCTCGGCGACGTAGTCGTAGCCGCCCTCGGCGGCCCAGCTGGAGCGGTAGTTGCCGCGGCACATGTGGGTGGTGATGCGCATGCCCTCGGGCCGCCCGGCGACGGCCGCGTTGATCTGGCGGATGTAGCGCAGGTGGTCGGCGTCGCCGTGGGCCTCGCGCTGGGCCGGGTCGTTGAGGTAGGCGAGGCTGGTGTCGTCGAGCTGCAGGTAGCGGCAGCCCAGTTCCCCGATGGCGGCGATCTCGGCGGCGTAGGCGGCGGACAGGTCGGCCCAGAACTCCTCGACGTCGGGGTAGACGCCGTTGTCGATGGCCGCGGTGCCGCCGCGGTAGTGGACCATGCTCGGCGACGGGATGGTCAGCTTCGCGGTGGCGGTCGAGGTGAGGCCTGCGAGGAAGCGGAAGTCGTCGGCGAAGATCGGCTCGTCCAGGCGGACCTTGCCGTCGATCGCCAGCCCGGCCGAGGTGAACGCACTCTCCCCCGCCGCGTTGACCATGCGCACGCGGATGCGTTCGTCGGTGGCGGAGACGCCGCCGAGGCGGTGGATGAAGTCCATGTGCCAGGAGGTGCGCCGGAACTCGCCGTCGGTCGCGGTCTGCAGGCCGAGGCCTTCCTGCATGACGACGACGGCACGGATCGCGTCGTCCTCGGCGGCGCGCAGCCCGGCGTCGTCGAGGGTGCCGGCGGCGTGCCGTTCGCGGGCGTCGAGGAGGGCGGGTGGCCGCAGCAGGCTGCCCACGTGGTCGGCGCGGAAGGGCGGGTCCGACAGCGTCGTCATGGAGGTGACGCTAGTGCCGCCGGGCGGTCCGGCACTGCGTCGGCTTCCGTTGGGTGGAAGGCTCGCGGCGTGGACACCGGCGTCGTCATCTTCCTCACCGACTACGGGATCGACCCCCTCGACCTGGCGCGGGCCGTCGAGGAGCGGGGTTTCGAGTCGCTGTTCCTCACCGAGCACACCCACATCCCGACGTCGCGGGAGTCGCCCTGGCCGGGCGGCGGGGACCTGCCCGAGCGCTACGCCCACACCTACGACCCGTTCGTCGCGATCGGCGCGATGGCCGCGGTGACGGAACGGATCGTGCTGGGGACGGCGGTGTCGCTGGTGAACCAGCACCATCCGATCAACCTGGCCAAGCAGGTGGCGAGCGTCGACCGGATCGCGAACGGCCGGTTCGAGCTGGGTGTGGGGCCGGGGTGGAACAAGGAGGAGATGGCCCACCACGGCGTCGATCCGCGCACCCGGACCGCACGGATGCTGGAGACCGTGGAGGCGATGACGGCGATCTGGACGCAGGACGAGGCCGAGTTCCACGGCGACCACGTCGACTTCGGCCCGATCTGGTCGTGGCCGAAACCGACGCGGGTGCCGCCGATCCTCATCGGCGGCGGCGGGCCGACGGTGCTGGACCGGGTGCTGTCGCACGGCCACGGCTGGGTGCCGTTGCGGGTGCCGGTGTCGGAGCTGACCGCTTTCGCGAAGCGTGTCGAGGAGCTGCAACGTCGCGCCGCCGACGCCGGGCGCGGGCACATCCCGGTGTCGATGTACGGGGCGGCGCGCAAGGCGGAGGCGATGGAGTCCTACCGGCAGGCGGGCGTCGACCGGGTGCTGTTCGAGCTGACCGACCAGAAGGGACCCGGCGCCCGCGACGCGGTCCTGCGCGAGCTCGACGAGCTGCGCACGCTCTCCGGGGCCGGCTAGGGGACGTGCGCCGCGCCCGGGGCGACGACCAGCGCCCGCGACGCGCGCACGGCGGCGACGCGGACGGCGTCCTCCAGGTCCCAGCGTCGTGCCGCGAAGTCCGACCGGGCGACGACGACGCCGATCGCCGCGGCCGTGTCGCCGCCGGGTCCCCGGACGGGGACGGCGATGCCGGCGACGCCGCGCTCGTGCTCCTCGACCTCGACGGCGACACCCGCGGACCGGATCCGCATCAGCTCGCGGTCGAGCGCCCGACGTTCCGACAGCGTGCGACGGGTGCTGCGGTCCAGCCCGCCGTGCGCGACGACGACCGTGAGCCGCCCCGCGTCGAGGCTCGCGAGCAGCACCTTGCCGCCCGCGGTGGCGTGCGCGGGCACCGGCTCCCCCGCCCGCAGGCCGGGACCGGGGTGGGCGCCGCACTGTTCGACGTGCGAGACGACGACGTCGACGTCGCGGAACGTCGCCAGGTAGGCGGCGGCGCGCGCCTCGGAGTGCAGTTCCTGGAGGATCGCGACGACGGCCGGCTGTGGGGCGACCTGCGCCGTCAGGACCCGGTGCAGCGCCGCGACCCGGTAGCCGAGCCCGTAGCCGCGGACGTCCTGCATGCGGACGAGGTAGCCCTCCTCCACGAGGGTCGCTAGGACGCGGTAGATGGTGGGCAGGGGGCTGCCGAGCCGCCGCGCGATGGCCTTGGCGGTGACGCCGTCGCCCGCGGCGGCGACGGCGTCGACGACGCGGAGAGCACGGAGCACCGAGCTCCCCGCGCTCGCCTCCTCACGTGCCACGGGTGACAGTCTCGAACAGACCGGCGGCGGGCGCATTGCGCCGATCGGGGGTCACCCGACCCGGAACACCCGCATCTGCAGGGCGAGCGTGGCGTAGTAGCCGACGAGCGTGGTCAGTTCGAACAGGCCCGGCTCGCCGAGGGCGTCGACCGCGGCGGTGTACGCGGTGTCGTCGAGGTCGCCGTCCACGGCCAGGGAGCGGACAGTGGCGAGCAGGACCGCCTCGCGGGCGTCGTCGAGTGCGGGGTCGGCGCCGTCGCGGAGGGCGGCGAGCTCGTCCTCGGTGAGCCCCGCGGCGCGGCCCGCCGCCTCGTGGGCCTGCTGTTCGAACGCGGACCGCCAGTGCGCGGCGACGACGAGGATCGCCAGCTCCCGCTCGCGGCCGGAGAGTGCGCCGCGGAAGCGGATGCCGGCGCCCAGGTTCTGCAGGGCGTCGCCGATGCCGGGGGCGCGCAGCATGGCGTCGAACGGCCCGCGCAGGGCGCCGTCGTCGTCGACGACGGGTGCGGCGCCGCCCGTGCCCGGCCCGCGGCGGGAGCCGACGATGCGGTCGTAGAGGTCGCGCTGCTCGTCGTCCATGTCGGCGGGCCGCAGCCCGGTCAGGCGGGACACACTGTCTCCCTCGGTCGTGGATCGGGGTACCCAGCATCGCCGACGCGGGCGCGAGCGGTGCGGCCTATCGTGATCCCGGATGTCGACGAGAGGACGAGTCGTGAGCCAGGACCCGGACGCCACGCTGCGCCACCAGATCAACGAGCTCGTCGAGGAGGAACACCGGCTGGAACGCGCGCACGTCGGCAAGGCGCTCGACGGCGACGAGAAGGCGCGGCTCGACGGGCTCGCCGTGGAGCTGGACCGGCTGTGGGACCTGCTGCGTCAGCGGGCGGCGCGGCGCAGCGCCGGGCTGCCCGTGGAGGACGCCGAGGAGCGGTCGGCGCGGGTCGTCGAGGGCTACCAGCAGTAGCCCGGGCGCAGCCGTGAGCGCCGCGATCACCCCGACGACGCGCGACGCTCTCGCCGCGCGGATCGCCGAGTCGGCTCTGGAACGGGACGGGCGGGTGCGGCTCGTCGTCGACGGACCACCGCCCACAGATCCGCTGGGTCTCGCCGAGCTGGCCGCCGACGTGCTGCGGGGCGCGGGCAGGCCCCCGCTGGTGGTCGACGCCGGCGACTGGCTGCGCCCTGCGTCGGTCCGGCTGGAGTACGGCCGCACCGACCCGGACATGTACCTCGACGGCTGGCTCGACGAAGGCGCGCTGCGCCGTGAGCTGCTCGACCCCGCCGGTCCCGCGGGGTCGGGCCGGGTGCTGCGCCGCTTCCACGACGCCGCCCGCGACCGGGCGTTCCGCGACGGCTACCTCGAGCTGGGCGACGCCGCCGTCGTGCTGGTGGCGGGAGCGCTGCTGCTGGGCCGCGGACTTCCGTTCGACGTGGCGGTGCACCTGCGGATGTCGGCGGCGGCGCTGCAGCGGCGGCTGCCGCCGGACCTGGCCTGGACCGCCGCGGCGT
Source organism: Pseudonocardia sp. (assembly GCF_050250275.1). Taxonomy (GTDB): domain Bacteria; phylum Actinomycetota; class Actinomycetes; order Mycobacteriales; family Pseudonocardiaceae; genus Pseudonocardia. Next base: position 37,224 of record NZ_JBFWOY010000017.1, on the reverse strand, counting down.
ACGAGCGCTACGAGACGGAGTGGTACCCCGGCGAGGGAGCCGATCTGATGGTGCTCTCGGATCATCCGGAGCGGCCCGCGATCCGCGGGTAGACGCAGGTGGAACGTGGTGGGCGAGGAGGGAGTTGAACCCTCACGTCCTTTCGGACACACGGACCTGAACCGTGCGCGTCTGCCATTCCGCCACTCGCCCGAGCGACGTGGAGAAAGCTAGCACGCACCGCTCCGGCACCCGTGCACGGGGTACCCCCGACGACGATCACCCTGCTGGTCACGGAGCGGTCACGAGGCCGCGCCACGCGGCGCCGGTAGCACAGTTACGATCGGCCTCACATCGAAACACGCCGATGCGATCGGAGGAAGAACGGTTGGGCCGTGTCGAGCGATTCGAACGCCGTCTGCAAGGGATGGTGGGCGACGCGTTCGCGCGGGTCTTCGGAGGCAGTGTCGTCCCGCAAGAGGTCGCACAGGCACTGCTGAGGGAAGCCGAGGACAACATCGAGCAGCTCGCGGGAGGGCGTCGCCTCGCGCCCAACCGGTACGTCGTGCAGCTCGGGCCGTCCGATCTCGAACGCATGGCCGGCGACGAAGGCCGGATAGAGGAATCGCTGTCCGGCTACGTCACCGCACAACTCGCCGACCAGGGATGGGACACCTACGGCGACGTCGTAGTCTTGCTGGAGCGCTCCGAGGCGCTGCACACGGGACAGTTCCGCACCCGCTCGTCAGTGGACCCCGACGCTTCCCGTCGACCCACCCGGGCACGCAACGCAGGAGAAGCACCCATGAGCCAGCAACCGGGCCACCCCGAGGAGAACGGGCAGTACGGCTACGACCGTGGTGCCCCCGGCTACGGTCAGCAGACCTACGCCCCTCCGCAGGGCAATGACCAGCGCCGCGAGAACTATGGCCAGTACGACCAGCAGCAGCAGCCGGGCTACGACCAGGGCTACGGCCAGCAGCAGGGCGGCTACGACCAGGGTTACCAGCAGCAGGGCTACCAGCAGGGCGGCTACCAGCAGGGCGGCGGGTACGACCAGGGTTACGGCCAGCAGCAGGGCGGCTACGACCAGGGCTACCAGCAGCAGGGCTACCAGCAGGGCGGCTACCAGCAGGGCGGCGGGTACGACCAGGGCTACGGCCAGCAGGGCTACGGCGGCTACCAGCAGCTGCAGGCCTCGCTCAGCCTCGAGGACGGCTCGGGTCGCAACTACCAGCTGACCGAGGGCACCCACGTCATCGGCCGTGGCCAGGAGTCGCACTTCCGCCTCCCCGACACCGGTGTCTCCCGCCGGCACCTGGAGATCAGCTGGGACGGCCAGTCCGCCACGCTGTCCGACCTGGGTTCGACGAACGGGACCACCGTCAACGGCAGCCCGGTCCAGAGCTGCCAGCTCGCCGACGGCGACATGATCCGGGTCGGCCACTCGAGCCTGGTCTTCCGAGCGCACGGCTGACGGGCTCCCCGCTGACGAGCGCCCGGTCCACGGGCGCGGTGACGGGTCGTCACGCGCCGACCGGCGCGTGACGAGTGGACAGAAGCGGAGACCACGGCACGTGCCCGAGTTGGTGCTGCAGCTGACCAGGGCGGGTTTCCTGGCCCTGCTCTGGCTGTTCGTGCTGTTCGCGATGCGCATCGTGCGGTCGGACCTCTACGCGGCATCGGGTCTGCGGGCGATCATGCCCGGGGGGTCCCGCGCCGCACGACGGTCGGGTCGCGGCCGGGTCGCGCGGCAACTGCTGGTCACGCAGGGGCCGCTCGCCGGGAGCCGGATCACGCTCGACTCCCGTCCGATCCTCATCGGTCGCGCCGACGACTCCACGCTCAAGCTCGACGACGACTACGCCTCTACGCGCCATGCGCGGATCGCTCCCCAGGGCGAGGACTGGTACGTCGAAGACCTCGGGTCGACGAACGGCACATACCTGGACCGGGCTAAGGTCACCGGACCCACCCGGGTTCCCCTGGGGGTGCCGGTCCGCATCGGCAAGACGGTGATCGAGTTGCGCTCGTGAGGGCACATCCGCGCGCCGAGCCGGACGTACCGGGCCGTTCCCGCGAGACCTGCGTGCCGGACCGAGTACGTCGCCGCGCGTGGGGTCGAGCCGATGGTGCCGACGGAGTCGAACGATGACCCTGGTCCTGCGCTACTCGGCCCGCAGCGACCGCGGGCTGGTCAGGCAGAACAACCAGGACGCGGTGTACGCGGGCCCGCGCCTGCTCGCGCTGGCCGACGGCATGGGCGGTCACGCCGCCGGTGAGGTCGCGTCCTCGCTGGTCATCTCGGCACTCGCACCGCTCGACGAGGACGACCCCGGCGACGACCTGCTCGGCCGCCTGCGCGACGCCACGTTCCAGGGCAACGCCGCCATCACCCGGCACGTCGCCGACGCCCCCGACCTCGAAGGTATGGGCACGACACTGACGGCGATCCTGTTCGCCGGCTCCCGGCTCGGGATGGTGCACGTCGGTGACTCGCGGTGCTACCAGCTCCGCAACGGTGAGTTCACCCAGATCACGAAGGACGACACGTTCGTCCAGTCGCTGATCGACGAGGGCCGCATCACGGAGGAGGAGGCCCACACACACCCGCAGCGGTCGCTGCTGCTGCGGGCGATCACGGGCCAGGACGTCGAACCGTCGCTGACGATCCGTGAGGCCCGCGCGGGCGACCGCCTCCTGCTGTGCTCCGACGGGCTGTCCGGCCCGGTCAGCGACGAGACCCTCGCCCAGACTTTGGCCGAGTACACCGATCCGCGCGAGTGCGCCGACCGGCTCATCGACCTCGCGCTGCGCGGCGGCGGGCCCGACAACATCACCTGCATCGTGGCCGACGTCGTCGACGTCGACTACGGCGACGTCGCACCCATCGTCGGCGGCGCCGCGGGCGACGGCAGCGACGACCACCGGCCTGGCCCCGACACGGCGGCCGGCCGCGCATCGGCGACCACGCTCCCCCGCACCGCCCCGCGCCGGGTGGAGGCCGCCCCGGCCCCCGCGCCGCGGCGCCGCCGCAAGGGGCTGATCATCGGGATCGCCGCCGCGGTCGTCGTGATCGTCGCCGGGGTGCTGCTCGGCGGCATGTGGGTCATGCAGCAGTACTACGTCGCCGCGTCGGCCGACCGCGTCGTCATCTACCAGGGTGTCCACGGCAGCGCGCTCGGCATCCCGCTGCAGCGCGTCGCGCAGCAGACCGACATCGCGCTCGCCGACCTCCCCGAGGACTACCGCAACCGGGTCCAGGACGGGATCGTGTCCTCCGACGGGCTCGCCGGCGCCCAGGGCGCCGTGCAGAAGCTGCGGGACAACCGGCTGCCGATCTGCACGCCACCGCCCCCGGCGACGCCACCGCCCCCCGTCCCCAACGGTGACCCCACCACCGGTCAACCCGGCACCACCGGTGTGCCGACCAGCGCCGCGCAGCCTCCCGGCCAGGGGACCCCGCCCGAGCCGCAGACCCCCGACACCACCCTGCAGACCGAAACGCCCGTGCCGGGGCTGACCTGCCGGCCGGGGAACTGATGGCGGCGCCCCCACAGGTACAGGGCAGGGCCCCTGCTCCGGCGCTCCCCACCGGGCGCGGGATCGAGCTGTTGCTGCTGGCGTTCGCCGCAGTGATCGTCACCGGCGCGCTCGTGATCGTCGAGGCCAACCAGGAGCAGGAGCTCACGACGACCCTGCTGTGGCTCGGGCTCGCCTACCTGGGCCTGTTCGCCGGGGCACACTTCGCGGTCCGGCGCTGGGCGCCCTACGCCGACCCCTTGATCCTCCCGTCGGTCGCGCTGCTCAACGGGCTGGGCCTCGTGATGATCCACCGGCTCGACCTGGCCGACGCCGCACGCGCAGCGCAGCTCGGCAACGACGCGCCCGGGTCGCTGGTACTGCGCCAGGTGGTGTGGACGGCGATCGGGCTGGCGCTGTTCGTCGTCGTCCTGTGGCGGGTGTCCGACCACCGGATGCTGTCGCGGTTCGGCTACACCGCAGGGTTCGCCGGGCTCATCCTGCTCGCGCTGCCGGGCATCCTCCCGTCGTCGATCTCCGAGGTCAACGGCGCGAAGCTGTGGATCCGGTTCGGCGGCATCGGCATCCAGCCCGGCGAGTTCGCCAAGATCCTGCTGATCATCTTCTTCTCCGCGTTCCTTGTCCAGAAACGTGAGCTCTTCTCCACCGCCGGGCGGCGCTTCCTCGGCCTGGAGTTCCCCCGCGCCCGCGACCTGGCGCCGCTCGTCGTCGCATGGGGACTGTCGGTCGGCGTCCTCGTCTTCGAACGCGACCTCGGCACGTCGCTGCTGTTCTTCGGCATCCTGCTCGTCCTGCTCTACGCCGCCACCGAGCGCGTGTCCTGGATGATCGTCGGCCTGCTGTTCTTCATCGGCGGCGCCGTGCTGGCCTACAACCTGTTCGGGCACGTCAGGGTGCGCGTGCAGATCTGGCTCGACCCGTTCTCCGACTTCCAGGGCGGCGGCTACCAGCTCGGCCAGGCCCTGTTCGGGCTCGGCACGGGCGGCGTCGGCGGCACCGGCCTGGGCGCGGGCCGGCCCGATCTCGTGCCGTTCGCCGAGAGCGACTTCATCTGGTCGTCGCTGGGCGAGGAGCTCGGCCTCATCGGGCTCGCCGCGATCCTGCTCGTCTACCTCGTGCTCATCACCCGCGGCCTGCGCAGCGCCCTCGCCGTCCGCGACTCGTTCGGCAAGCTCCTCGCCACCGGGCTGTCCTACGTCATGGCGCTGCAGCTGTTCGTCGTCATCGGAGGCGTCACCAAGCTCATCCCGCTGACGGGCCTGACACTGCCGTTCCTGTCCTACGGCGGATCGTCACTCGTCGCCAACTACGCCCTCGTCGCGCTGCTGCTGCGGGTCTCCAACGCCGCGCGCGCCCCCCTGCCGCAGCGCCCGTCGGTGCCGCAGGCGCCCATCGCGCAGGCCGCGACCGAGCTGGTCCAACGGCCCGACCTGTCCACCGGCGAGTCCCGCGGGACGCCGTCGTGAACAACCCCGTCCGCAAGATCGCCGTCTCCGTGATGGTCATGATCCTGCTGCTGTTCGCCAACCTGACCTACGTGCAGGTCGTCAAGGCCGACGACTACCGCAACGACCCCCGCAACCAGCGCACCGCCTACGCCGAGTACTCCCGCCAGCGCGGCCAGATCACCGCCGACGGCAAGATCCTGGCCCAGAGCGTCGCCACCGACGACCGGATGCGCTTCCAACGCCAGTACCCCGGCGGGCCCGCGTTCGCGTCGGTGACCGGCTACCTGTCGCTGTCCTTCGGGCGCACCGGCATCGAGGGCGCCGCCGACTCCGTCCTCAACGGCACCGACGACCGGCTGTTCGTCCGCCGCCTGTCCGACCTCATCACCGGCCGGGACCCGCGCGGCGGGAACGTCTCGCTGACGGTCATGCCGACGGTGCAGCAGGTCGCCTACAACCAGCTGTCCCAGAAGGGCTACGCCGGCTCCGTCGTCGCGCTCGACCCGCGGACCGGCGCGATCCTCGCGATGGTGTCGACGCCGTCGTTCGACCCCAACCCGCTGGCCAGCCACAACGACAAGACCGTCCAGGACGCCTGGAACAGCGACAACGCCGCCAAACCACAGGTGCTGCTCAACCGCGCCATCAGCGTGCCGCAGCCACCCGGTTCGACGTTCAAGATCGTCGACACCGCCGCGGCGCTGCAGAACGGCTCGACACCCGACACGGTGCTCACCGCCGAGCCCGAGATCCCCCTGGACGACGGCGTGACGACGCTGGAGAACTACGCCCACACCCCGTGCGGCACCGGCGCGACCACGACCCTGCGCGACGCCTTCGCCCGCTCCTGCAACACCGCGTTCGCCGAGCTGATCACCAGCGTCGGCATCGACAAGCTGCGCAGCCAGGCCGACGCCTTCGGGATCGGGCAGTCCGACCTGGCCGTCCCGATGAAGGTCGCCCCGTCGACCATCGGCAACATCACCACCGTCACCGCCCTGCAGCAGTCGGCCATCGGCCAGCTCGACGTCAAGCTCACCCCGCTGCAGAACGCCATGATCACCGCCGCCGTCGCCAACGGGGGCCAGCTCATGGCGCCCTACCTGATCAAGGAGATCCAGGGTCCGGAGCTCGACACCGTCGACACCACCGAACCCGACCGCATCGGATCGGCCGTACCCGCAGGCGTCGCCGCGACGTTGACAGATCTGATGATCGGCTCGGAGAACCGCACCCAGGGCGGCGGCAAGATCAGCGGCGTACAGATCGCGTCCAAGACCGGCACGGCGGAGCTCGGCAGCAAGGACATCCCGCCGCACGCCTGGTACGTCGCGTTCGCACCCGCCGACAAGCCCGTCGTCGCCATCGCCGTGCTCGTCGAGAACGGCGGCGACCGTGGCCTCGAGGCCACCGGCGGCTCCGTCGCCGCACCCATCGGCCGGGCCGTCATCGCCGAGGCCCTCAAGGCGGGCCGATGAGCACGCTCGCCCCCGGCCTCCACATCGCCGACCGCTACCGCCTCGACCGGCGGATCGCGGTCGGCGGCATGGGCGAGGTCTGGGAGGCCTCCGACACCCGCCTCGACCGGGCCGTCGCCGTGAAGGTGCTGCGCCCCGAACTCTCCGGCGACGAGGAGTTCCTGCACCGCTTCCGCATCGAGGCCCGCACGGTCGCCTCCCTCGACCACCCCGGGATCGCGCTCGTCCACGACTACGGCGAGGACGACGCCACCATGGGCGACCGGCGCACCGCCTACCTCGTCATGGAGCTCGTCCGGGGCGAACCGTTGTCCAACCGCATCAGTCGCGGCCGCATGGACGCCGACGAGACCCTCGAGGTCCTCGAGCACGCCGCCTGGGCCCTCGACGCCGCCCACCAGCGCGGATTCGTCCACCGCGACGTCAAACCCGGCAACATCCTCCTGCGCGAGGACGGCGTCGTGAAGCTCACCGACTTCGGCATCGCCAAGGCCGCCAACGCCGTCCCCGTCACCCGGTCCGGCATGGTCATGGGCACCGCCCACTACATCGCGCCCGAGCAGGCCAGCGGCGGCGAGGCCGGCCCGGCGGGCGACGTCTACTCCCTCGGCATCGTCGGCTTCGAGTGCCTCGCCGGGAAGCGGCCCTTCCGGGCGGAGAACCCTGTCGTCGTCGCGATGATGCAGGTCCGCGACGCACCGCCCCGCTGCCCGACGACGTCCCCGAGAGCGTCCGGCTGCTCATCGAGGCGGTGCTGGTCAAGGACCCGATGCACCGCTACCGCGACGGCGCCGAGCTGGCCCGCGCCGTCGCCGCGGTCCGCCGGGGCGAGCCGATGCCGCGGCCGTCGCTGCTGCCCGCCGACGTCGAGCTGCCCGGTACCGAGCTCCCGCCCGCACCTGACGCGGAGCCCGCGCCGGAGGCCGCCGAGCGCCGGCGGTCCCGGCTCGCCCGCAGCCGTGAGGTGATCGCGTCGACGAGCCGCCGGGGCACCGACGACGGCGCGCCGGTGGGGGGCCGGAGGACGCGTGCCCGGGGCCGGGCCGCGCACCGCGCCGAGGACACGCCTGCCGCGGAGGCCTGGTCGCCGCCCGCGGACGCACCGGCAGCCCCGGAGTCGCCTGCCGTCGCAGCGCCGGCCGCCGTGCCCCCGGCCGTGCCCTCTGCGATGCCCCCGGCCGTGCCCCCTACGGCGCCCCCCGCCGTGCCCCCTGCCCCCGTCCCGCCGCCGACCGGTGCGCACGCGCTGGTCCCGCCCGGCACCCCGCCACCCGGTGCGTGGCAGGACCCACGTCCCACCCCTCGGCGCCGGCCCGTCCCCTCCGACGGTCCCCGGCACGCGGCGACGCCCCCGGCACCCGCCGCCCCCGTGTTCCCCGGCTCGGTCCCGCCGGGGACGCTGGGGGCCGTCGCGTCGCCGGTGTCCGCCGCCGCACCCGTCGCCGCACCCGTCGTTCCCCAGGGGCCCGGGTCGGTCCCCGCGATGCCGCCGGCCGCGTCGTCCCCCTCGATCCCGCCGGTGCCGGTCCCGCCGGAGTCGTCGGTCGAGACGACGATCGAGACCACGGCGACGTCGGTGCGCCTCGCCGCCGGCAGCCCGGTCGCCACACCCGACCGCCCCACGGGCGCCCACCGGCTGGCCGACGACCACGAGCCGCTGGAGGACCCGTCCGCCGACGCCCGCGAGCCGGGCGACACGCCGTCGCGCGCCCCGGGATCCGAACCCGTCTCGCTGGCCCCACGGTCCCGGTCCCGCCACACCGCGTTCGTCGTGCTGTTCGTCGTGCTCGCGGTGGTCGCCGTGCTCGTCACCCTGCTGCTCCTGCTGCCCCGGCTCATCGGGTCGGCGAGTGCGATGTCCCAGCCGTCCGGGTTCGCCCCGGGTAGCGTGTCCCGCCAGGAGGGCGTCGCGATGGGCTGGACGGCGCATCGGGTCGGAGGGACCGGGGACGATGTCACGGAGAATGTCCGGTGAGCCCCTGGAACCCGCTGCCCGGCGACCGCGCGCCGAGCGAGCGGACCGACGCGCGGCGCGACCAGGCATGATGATCCGACCCCCGACACAACTCAGGAACCGGCACCGATGACCACCCCCCGCCTGCTGTCCGAGCGCTACGAGCTGGGCGACACGCTCGGCTACGGCGGCATGTCCGAGGTCCACCGCGGCCTCGACACGCGCCTGGGCCGCGACGTGGCCGTCAAGGTCCTGCGCGCCGACCTCGCGCGCGACCCGCAGTTCCAGCTCCGGTTCCGGCGCGAGGCGCAGAACGCCGCGGCACTCAACCACCCGGCGATCGTCGCGGTCTACGACACGGGCGAGACGGTCAGCGAGTTCGGCCCGTTGCCCTACATCGTCATGGAGTTCGTCGACGGGCAGACGCTGCGCGAGATCGTCAAGACGCAGGGGCCGATCGACCAGGCCCGCGTCGTCGACGTCATGGCCGACGTGTGCGCGGCGCTCGACTTCAGCCACCGCCACAACATCATCCACCGCGACGTCAAGCCCGCCAACATCATGATCAACACCCAGGGCGCGGTGAAGGTCATGGACTTCGGCATCGCCCGCGCACTGGGCGAGGGGCAGAACGTCACGCAGACGGCCGCCGTCATCGGCACCGCCCAGTACCTGTCCCCCGAACAGGCCCGCGGCGAGGCCGTCGACGCGCGCAGCGACGTTTACGCCGCAGGCTGCGTGCTCTTCGAGCTCCTCACCGGCGACCCGCCCTTCACCGGCGACACCCCCGTCGCCGTCGCCTACCAGCACGTCCGCGAGGACCCGCGGCACCCGTCGCAGCTCAACCCCGACGTGCCGCCCGAGCTCGACGCGATCGTCCTCAAGGCGCTGAGCAAGAACCCGATCAACCGCTACCAGTCCGCGGCGGAGATGCGGTCCGACCTCATCCGCGTCCGCAACGGGCAGCGACCGCAGGCGCCGCTCGTGATGAGCGACGACGAGCGCACCGCCCTGCTCGCCGCCGACGCGGGCCCGACCCGCCGGATGAACTCCGCCGGCGGTGGCCGCCACACGATCCCCCCGGGCACCGTCCCCGTCTGGCGCGACGACGACCAGGGCAGCGGCACCGGCCGCAAGGTCGCCATCGGCCTCGGCGTCGCCGTCGTGCTCGGACTCATCGCCTTCGTGGCGTTCCAGTTCCTCGGCAGCCCCTCGGTCAAGCAGGTCGCGGTGCCCAACGTCATCGGCCAGCCGCAGGACACCGCCCGCAGCGCGATCGTCGCCGCCGGGCTGCAGGTCAACGTCCAACAGGACGAGTCCCCCGTCGACCAGGTCAACAAGGTCGTCCGGACCGACCCCGCCGGCGGCACCCAGATCGACGAGAACAAGACCGTCACCATCTTCATCGGGAAGGGCCCGGCCCAGGCCGCCGTCCCGCCGCTCATCGGGCAGACGGTCGAGCAGGCCCAGCAGCTGCTCACCGAACGCGGCCTCACCCTGGGCAAGCAGACCGAGCAGGAGACCACCAACTCCTCCGACGTCGGGCGGATCATCTCCTCCGACCCCCAGGCCGGCGCCAACGCGCCCGGCGGCAGCGCCGTCAACGTCGTCGTCGGCAAGGCGCAGTCCACCGTGTCGGTCCCCGACGTCACCGGCCAGAGCGCCGACGCCGCGACCAACACGCTCGAGCAGGCCGGGTTCCAGGTGAAGGTCTCCGGCGACACCGGCAACAACGCCACCGTCGCGAGCACCAACCCGTCGGCGGGCACCAAGGTCGCCAAGGGCACCACGGTGACGCTCACGATGAGCGGCTCCGACAGCGGCCAGGTCCAGGTGCCCGACTTCACCGGCATGGACGTCCAGACCGCCCAGGCCGCAGCCCAGCAGGCCGGCCTGACACGGCTCAGCCAGCAGAACGTGACGGTCACCGACGCCTCGCAGGACGGCAAGGTCGTGGCACAGAATCCACGCGCCGGGTCGACCGTCGACAAGGACCAGCAGGTCGTGCTCGGCGTCGGCCGACTTCTCGGGAGCCGCTGACGTGCGCGTCCTCGTCGTCGACAACTACGACAGCTTCGTCTACAACCTGGTGCAGTACCTCGCCCAGCTGGGTGCCGAGAACACGGTGCGCCGCAACGACGAGGTCGAGCTCGACGAGCTCGACGACGTCGACGGTGTCCTGATCAGCCCGGGCCCCGGCGTGCCCGAGGAGGCCGGGCGCAGCGTCGAGGTCATCAAGGCGTGCGCCGAGCGCAACGTGCCCCTGCTCGGGGTGTGCCTGGGCCACCAGGCCATCGGCGTCTCGTGGGGCGGCGTCGTCGACCGCGCGCCCGAGCTGCTGCACGGCAAGACGTCGCTGGTGCACCACGACGGGGTCGGCGTCCTGCGCGACCTGCCCGACCCGTTCGTCGCGACCCGCTACCACTCGCTGTCGATCCGCCCCGAGACGCTTCCTCCGGAACTGGAGGTCACGGGCCGCACCGACGGCGGGGTGATCATGGCGCTGCGTCACCGCGACGCCCCGCTGGAGGGTGTGCAGTTCCACCCCGAGTCGGTCCTCAGCGAGGGCGGGCACCGGCTGCTCGCCAACTGGATGGGCTCCGCGGGCCACCCGGTGCCGGAAGCGGTGGTCGCCGACCTGACGGCCGAGGTCGCCGCCCTGGGCGCACAGCAGTCCTGACCGCGCCGGGCTGCGGCCCGGTCACGAATCAGCCCCGGATCGGGCGTTCGAGCACGCCACGGACGGTTCACGTTACGGTGGAGGCACGCCCGGGCGTGCCGCCCCGGACGCGCACATCCGTCTCGTGAGGTCTTGATGCCCAAGTCGAAGGTCCGGAAGAAGACCACCTACACGCCGCCGGCGCAGCGCGCCGCCGTGAAGGAGGCCGGGCCCACCAGTCCGGTCTATGTGGTCGTCATGCTCGGGCTGATGCTCATCGGGCTGGCGTGGCTGGTCGTCAACTACATTGCCGGCGACAAGATCGCGCTGTTCACCGCGCTCGGCTCCTGGAACTTCCTGATCGGATTCTCACTCATCGTAGTCGGTCTGTTGATGACGATGAGATGGCGCTGAGCAGCGGAAATACGCCGGTGTAAGCAGTCCACACTGTGGATGAACGCTGTGGACAACCTCACAAGAACTACTCTTCGTGATCATGTGTGACGGCGAACACGCAGGTGGCGACCCCGGTCCGCCCGCACGCTCGTGGAGCACCCCGGCCGGCCTCGTGGCGGTCGGATGGCTGTGCACAGCCGCCGCAGCGTGCTGGCTCACCATGATGCTCATCACCCACTCGGACCCCACTGGTTCGCTTCTCGCAGCCGTCGCCACGCTCGGTCTCTTCGTGTCCTCCGTGTGGGGCAGCCGGGCCCGGCCGCGGCTGACCGTCTCACCGGCAGGCGTCGGCGTGCGCGGACTGCTGCACCGCCGCACCTACCCGTGGCCGGCCGTCACCGACGTCCGGGTCATCCAGGCCCGCAGGCTGGGCCGCGAGACGTACCTCCTGGGCGTCGACGTCCGCGACGAGGCGGCTCTCGACGGCGAACGCCTGCTGGTGTTCGGCCGCCTCGATCTCGGCGCCGACCCCGTGGACGTCGCCGCCACCGTGATGGCCGCCCGCCACTGACCGGCCGCAACCTCGCTGCTCGCCGGGGCCGGATCCACAGCAGAGAGGTTGCGCGCGGGCGGTGGTCAGGCGGCGACGAGCATGACGACGATCGCGAGCACCGCGAGGAGGGCGAGGGCGCCCGCCTGGAGGGCGTTGCGGTTGCGGGCCGGGGCGTAGACGACGGCAGCCGTCGCGACGGCGCCGACGACGAGGCCCCCGACGTGCCCGATCAGGGAGACGCCGGGCAGCGTGATGCTGAGGACGATGTTGATCCCGATGACCACGATGACCTGCGTGGCGGGGATGTTCATCCGGCGCAGGACGACGGCGAGGCCGCCCATCAGCCCGAAGACGGCGCCGGAGGCGCCGGCGACCTGCGCGGTCGGCCCGTAGAACAGCAGGGCCGCGGCGGAACCGCCGAGCAGGGCGACGACGTAGATGCCGAGGAGCCGGGCGCGGCCGAGGAAGACTTCCATGTCGCGCCCGATGACCCACAGCGCGAGCATGTTGAACAGCAGGTGCAGGAGGCCGAAGTGCAGGAACCCGGCGGTGACGACCCGCCACCACTCGCCGCCGGCGACGGCCGCGGGGATGAGGGACCAGTCACGGAACAGCGGGGACGAGCTGTTCTGGTTGAGGCTGCCGGCCTGGACGACCGTCAACAGGAAGACGACGACGTTGACCGCGATCAGCGACGTGGTGACGACCGGGACGCGGGAGGCCCGCGCCGCCGGTCGGACGGTGCGTCGGGCCGCGGGGCGGCCGTCCGCGACGCAGTCGACACATTGGTAGCCGACCGACGCCTCCCGCAGGCACTCCGGGCAGGACGGCCGGTCGCAACGTGTGCACCGCAGACCGGTCGGCCGGTCCGGGTGCCGGGCGCACACCGCGGGAGCAGGTGCGCCCGGCGCTGGGCCGGACCGGTCGTGCGGAGGGCCTGCGGGGTCGGTCACGTCGGAGGCGCTCCGGCTCTCAGCTGACGTCGATGCTCTGGATGACGACCGCGGTGAGCGGGCGGTCCGAGCGGTCGGTGGAGGTGGTGGCGATGGCGTCGACGACGGCGCGGGACTCGGCGTCGGCCACCTCACCGAAGATCGTGTGGCGACGGTTGAGGTGCGGGGTCGGGCCGACGGTGATGAAGAACTGCGAGCCGTTGGTGCCGGGGCCGGCGTTGGCCATCGCGAGCAGGTAGGGCCGGTCGAACTGGAGCTCGGGGTGGAACTCGTCGCCGAACTGGTAGCCGGGGCCGCCGCGGCCGGTGCCGGTGGGGTCGCCGCCCTGGATCATGAAGCCGCTGATCACGCGGTGGAAGACGGAGCCGTCGTAGAACGGTCCGCTGTCGCCGCCGCTGGCGTTGGGCTGGCTGTAGTCCTTGGTGCCCGTCGCGAGACCGACGAAGTTGCCGACGGTCTTGGGGGCGTGATCCGGGAACAGGGTGATCCGGATGTCGCCCTCGGACGTCCGCAGGGTCGCGATCTGCTTCGAGTTGCCTGGGTCAGTCACATGGCCCATCGTGCCAGCACCGGAAATGGACGCCCACGCGGGAAGGCAGGTCGAGCATGATGGCGAGCATGAGGACCACCAGGAACGCCCCCGATCACCTCGCCGCGATCGGCGAGGAGCTCGGCGAGCTGGCGTCGGACGTGCTCGCGGACGTGCGCGACCGTGTGGAGGTGGGCGGCGGCGCGATGGCGGACGGGGCGCGGCGGCTCGCGGAGGTGGCGGCGGAGGCGTTCACCGACGCCCGGCACGAGCTGGCTGCCCGCGTGGAGCCCGAGCGGCCGTCGCGGAAGTGGCGATGGGTCGTCGCCGGCGGGATCGCGGCCGCGGTCGCGGTGTCGCTGTGGGCGGTGTTGTCGCGGCGGCCGCAGCTGGTCGACGAGCCGGTCCGGGCGGTGCCGGGGACGCCGCCTGCGGGCGATGAGGGTGCGTCGCAGACGGCCCCGGCCACGCCGACGTCGTCGGCCGCGGCACGCAACGGTCACACGTCGGGCTGAGCACGGTCCGGCGTCGCCGCGGCGGTCATCGCCGCCGGCCGCCGTCGAGGAACTCGACGACGGCGCGTTCGTAGCGTGCCGGGTCGGCGTTCCACGATGCCGTGTGCTCGACGCCGGGTACCTCGAGGAGCTCGACGTCCCAGCCGATGCCGGGTGCGGCCTGCGCCAGCATCCGGCTCGACGTGACGGGCACGGCTGTGTCGGGTGTGCTGTGCACGATGAAGGTCGGTGGACGGACGGCGGGCGGGCTGTCGCGAAGGGCGAACCGGTCGAAGTCGATGCCGATGCGGCGGCTGGTCCAGCCGGCGGCGACGGGGGTGAGCGCCGGTGGCAGCCTGCGGTTGCGGGCCTGCTGGCGCAGGGTGGCGCGCCAGTCGACCAGCGGCGCGTCCCAGACGGCCGCGTCGATGCGCCCGGCTTCCGGGGACCGGTCGAGGAACGCCCCGGAGATGGCGGCGCCCATGGACCAGCAGAACAGCGACAGCCGCGTCGCCCCACCCGCGACCAGGTGGCGGACGGCGGCCTCGAGGTCTTCCCACTCGGTGTCGCCCAGGTGGTAGTGGCCATCGGGGCTGGGTGGGGCGACGTCGTCGTTGCGGTAGGAGATGACGAGCTGCGACCACCCGGCGCGGTGCAGCGCGGGCAGGATGCGCAGCGCTTCGCGACGGGCGCCGCCGCGGCCGTGGACGTGCACGATCCAGGGGGCGTCGGGGCGGGCGGCGGGGACCGACCAGGCGGGCGCGGGTCCGAGCGGAGTGGGGACGGCGACCTCGGTGAACGCCAGGCCGCGGGCACCCGGGTCGGGGTCGTAGGGCCCGGTGTCGACGACCGCGGCCGTGCCGGGCGCCGGGACGGGCCCGTCGTCGAGGGCCCGGACGACGGTGTCGCGTTCGGTGCGCAGCACCGGCCCCATGACGGCGAGCCCGTCGGTCCAGCGCAGCCCCCACACCCCGGGCTGCTCGACGAGTCGTGACCGGCGCAGCGTGACGGTGCCGTCGCCGGCGTCGAGTACCTGTTCGGGCAGCACGAGCTTCTGCCGCGTGTCGAGCAGGAGGCTGGAGTAGAACCAGCCGACGCCGAGCACTCCGGCGCCCAGTCCCGCACCGACACCGGCGATCCCGGCCCGCAGCCATCCGTTCCCCCGCACACCCCGATGATGGCGCAGTCGGCTCCGAACGGTCGCATGGAACGCCGAAGGTCAAGGCGCACACAGTCATACGGACCGGTGAAAACGCTCCTACCTGCGCTTTCACGACCACCGGAACGGGTGAAAACCAACTTGCCGGGACAACCGTATGAGAGGGGTGTCGTTGGGTGGACAGATCACCGTCGCAACGTCCGAGACCCCCGATCGGAAGGATTTACCTGCGATGAGCAGCCTTGCTCGGCGCACCTTGCGCACCACCGTGACCGCCGCGGGCATCGCGGCGCTCGGTGCGGGCCTGGCGGCCCCGGCCTTCGCGGCCCCGGCCCTGCCTGCCCTCCCGTCGCTCCCCGGCGCCGACGCCCTCCCCGGCACGGACGCGATCCCCGGTGCCGACGCGCTGTCCACGCTCCCCGGTACCGACGCCCTCCCCGGCGCCGGTGCGCTCCCGCCCGCGTTCTCGTTCGAGGCCCCGACCGTCGACACCGCGGCCGACGACGCCGACGACTCGTCGGACGACGACGTCGCTGTGAACAGCGCCCTCCCGGGCGTCCCGCAGCTCCCCCCGGTCCCGGGCACCGACGCGCTGTCGTCGCTGCCGGCCCCGGCCGACCTGCCGCTGCCCCCGCTGCCCGGCCCCGAGGCGCTCGCCCCGGTCGTCAACGCGGAGGGCACCGGCCTGCCGGACCCGACGGCCATCAGCCCGGCCGACTTCGTCAACAGCAACGCCGTCGTGCCGACCCCGCCCACGGTGGACCCGGCGCAGGTCGCGGCTCTGGCGCAGAACCCGACGCAGGTCCAGGGCTTCGCGGTCAGCTGACCCGTCCCGTATCCCGAACGGCGCGTCCCGCCGCAGGTCCCAGCGCTGTGACCTGCGGCAGGGCGCGCCGTTCGGCGTGTGCGGGGTGGCGGCCGGCTCACAGATGAGTTCGGGGGCTCCGGACGGTCTGCACATCAGGCCCGAAGGAGGCATTCCGATGCCCGTGACGTTTCCCGGCGAGTCGCCGGAGTACCGCGCTGCGCGTGACCGGCTCCTGGAACAGGAGGCGGAGCTGCGGCGGCTGACCGAGACGGTCGCCGCCGCCCGCCGCGCCCTGCCGCCCGGTGGGGAGGTCCCGCAGGACTACCTGTTCGCGGGCGCCGACGGCCCGATCCGGTTGTCGGAGCTGTTCGGCGGGCACTCGACACTCGTCGTGTACTCGATGATGTTCCCCGCCGACGAGTGCGGGGGGCCGTGTCCGACGTGCACGGCGTTCCTCGACGGGCTCGACGGCGTGGTCCGCCATTCCGACCGCCGGGTGGCGGTGGCCGTCGTCGTGAAGGAGGCGGTCGAGACCGCGCTGGCGCACCGTGGGGCCCGGGGCTGGCGCACCCTGCGGGTCGTGTCGTCGGCGGCGGGCTCGTTCAACCGCGACTACCTGGCGGAGACGCCGGACGGGGCGCAGCAGCTGCCGATGCTGCACGTGTTCCGCCGCGACCAGGGCGTGGTCCGGCACTTCTGGAGCTCGGAGCTGATGTACGCCGACGCCGAGCCGGGCCAGGACCCGCGGCACGCCGACACCGTCGACGCGCTGTGGAACCTGTTCGACCTGTGCCCGGAGGGCCGGGGCACGGGCTGGTATCCGGAGCTGTCCTACACGTGACCCGGCCCGCACGTGACCCGGCCCGGTCGGCCGCAGCGTGCTGTGGCGCAGCCTCTCGGGGCGAGGCCCCCCGGGATGCCGGAGGGGCCGCGCGCCGGGGGCGCGCCGCGTCCGCATCCCCCGCGCGCACCCGATCTCGGTGACAATCGAGCCGTGACGGCCGTCGATCCCACCACCAGCCGGCATCGTGCCGCCCCGCTGCGCGTCGGCGACGCCGGCCCCGTCGAGGTCGCGGCGCTCCCCCGGGTCGACGGCGGCTGGGCGACGGTGTACGCCGACCCGCCGTGGCGGTTCGCGAACCGGACGGGCAAGGTCGCGCCCGAGCACCGGCGGCTCGACCGCTACGACACGATGACGACGGCCGACATCGAGGCGTTGCCGGTCGCCGACGTCGCCGCCGCGAACTCGCACCTGTATCTGTGGGTGCCCAACGCGCTGCTCCCCGAGGGTCTCGCGGTGATGGAGGCGTGGGGCTACCGCTACGTGTCGAACATCGTGTGGGCCAAGCGGCGCAAGGACGGCGGGCCCGACGGGCGCGGGGTCGGGTTCTACTTCCGCAACGTCACCGAGCTGATCCTGTTCGGGGTGCGGGGGACGCTGCGCACGCTCGACCCCGGCCGTCGCCAGGTCAACATGATCGAGACGCGCAAGCGTGAGCACTCCCGCAAGCCCGACGAGGCGTACGGGCTGATCGAGGACTGCTCCCCCGGGCCGTTCCTGGAGCTGTTCGCCCGTTATCCGCGCCCGGGCTGGACCGTCTGGGGCAACGAGTCGGACGCGGAGGTCACTCCACGCGGACGTGTCCACCCGGCATACCGCTGACCTCGCCGAACACTGGATCCGTCATCGTCGCGGGTGGAAGATCCGCGCCATGGCCAAGACTCCGGACCTCAAGCGCGGCCAGCGCCTGTCGGACGCGCAGCGTTCGACGATCGGCGCCGAGCTGCTCAAGCGGTACGAGACCGGCAAGAGCGTCCGCGAGCTGTGTGCCGAGACCGGCTACAGCATCGGCCGGGTGCGCCGGCTGTTGGAGGACGCCGGGGTGACGTTCCGGGCCCGGGGTGGGGCCGGCCGCCGCCGGTGATCAGGGCTGCATCACCAGAGCCGCGCGGTTGACCTTGCGCGCCTTCGAGTCCTCCATCGCCTGCAGCACGTCGTCGAGCGGGTAGGTGGCGTCGACCAGCTGGTCGAAGGGCAGCGTGCCGACGTTGCGGGAGATGAACTCGAGGCCCTCCCTGAGGTAGCGCTGGTGGTAGCGGATGACGGGGTGGATGGTGACGGCGCGCCGTGTCATCGAGCCGATGTCGAGGGTGATCTCGACGCCGGGCATGACGTTGCCGATCTCGATGTAGGTGGCGCCGGGGCGGACCATCTCGATGCCTTCGGGCACCGCGGACCCCACTCCGGTGAGCTCCAGGGCGATGTCGGCGCCGCCGTCGGTGAGCTCGCGGACCCGGGCGATGCGGTCGGTGGCCTCGGGGGCGTCGGCGAAGGAGACGGTCTCGTCGGCGCCGAAGGCCTTGGCGGCGTCGAGGCGGCGCTGCACGGCGTCGACGACGATCACGCGTGCGCCGCGTTCCTTCGCGACGGCGACGCCCCACAGCCCGAGGCCGCCCGCGCCCTGGATGACGACGGTGTCGCCCGCGGTGACGCCGCCGCGGTCGATGCCCGCCGACACCTGGGCGAGCGCGCAGTTCGCGCTGACCGCGGCCAGGGGGTCGACGTTGTCGGGCACCTTGAACAGGTGCTGGAAGCGGCCGACGTAGTAGTGGGTGCCGAAGGTGCCGGTGAAGTGCGGGAAGTCGTCGGGCGAGGCGATCCAGTGGTTGTAGGAGTTCTCGCACAGGTGGGTGCGGCCGGCCTGGCACTGCCGGCAGTGCTGGCAGAACGCGAAGTAGACGACGGAGACGAGGTCGCCGGGGGCCAGCTCGACGCCGGCGGAGTCGGTGGGGCGCGTGGAGGGGTCGACGACGCGGCCGATCACCTCGTGACCGAGCACGATCGACTTGAGCGGGTGCTTGTCGGCGAACATGTGCAGGTCGGAGCCGCAGATGCCGGCGGCGACGGTCTCGATCAGCAGGGCGCCCGGCTGGGGGGTCGGAAGCTCGTACTCCCGGAGCTCGACGCTCCCGGGGTTCGGCATGTAGGCGAGACGTCCGGTGGCCATGAGGTGTCCTTCCGGTCGAGTCCGACGATGGGCCCGCACCCGACGCTAAACATCAGACTTTTTCGCGTCAACGCGGACCGATGACTTCGTGGGCTCTTCGCGGTCCACCCCGGCGAGACGACACGGTCTGCCGGCGCAGCACCCGCGCGAGGGAACACACACGAGCCGCCGAGCTCGACGCCGGGCTGGTCTCCCGTCCTCGGGACCAGCACGATGTCGAACTCGGCGGCGGTGTCGAGCTCGGCGGCGGTGTCGAACTCGGCGGCGGTGTCGAGCTCCGCGGCGGTGTCCAGCTCCGCGGTGTCAGCTGTTGTAGGACCAGTCGTCGCACTTGCCGTACTTGTCGTCGCAGTCGTCGTACTTGTCGTACTTGCTGTCGCAGTCGTCGTACTTCGAGTACTTGTCGTCGCAGTCCTCGTACTTGTCGTACTTGCTGTCGCAGTCGTTCCACTTGTCCTTGCCGCCGTAGCCGCCGCCGGACCACTTGTCGTCGTCCCACTTGTCGTTCTTGCCGCCGTAGCCGCCGTCCCACTTGTCGTTGTCGTAGGACTTGGAGGGGCAGGTGCTCTTGAACATTTGGGGGCTCCTTCTCGGTTCGGGCTGTTGCTCCGTCGAGAAGAACTTTGCCCGGTTGGCGCCTCGATGTGGATCGAGTACGCCCCCGTATCGAGGGGGGCGAACCCCCCTTCCAGGATCAGTCGGCCAGCCCCGGCAGCCGCCAGCCCAGACAGGTCGCGGCGAGCGCCAGTCCGACGCACGTGGCCGCGCCGAGCACCGCGGCGACCTGGCTGCGGACCCCGAGCCGCAGGGTCACGACGGTGACGGTCGCCCCCGCGGCGGCGGCGACCGCGCTGACGTCGTGGCGCATCACGGAGGGGACGGTGCCGGTCATGATGTCGCGGACGACGCCGCCACCGACGGCGCTGATCGTCCCGAGCAGGATCGCCCCCAGGGACGACATGTGCCGTTCGAGCGCGACGACGGCGCCGATGCCGCACATCATGCCCAGGCCGGCGGCGTCGAACGGTGTCCGCATACCGGGCAGCAGGACGCCGAGCGCGTGGTGGCCGAACGCGGCGACGAGCCCCCCGGCCAGGGCGACCGCGGGGTAGGCGACCGAGCCGAGCGCCGCCGGTGGGTGGCGTTGGACGAGCAGGTCGCGGACGAGGCCGCCGCCGAGGGCCGACAGGAACGCGACGGCGAGGATGCCGACCAGCGCGAACCCGGCCGACACCGCCATCAGCCCGCCTTCGACGGCGAACAGCAGCACCGACGCCAGGTCGAGGCCGACGAGCCAGAGCGGGGGGGCGTCCGCGTCCTGCTCGGGGTGGTGGGTCGCGGTGAGGGACCGCAGGGTCGCGGCGGTCATCGTGGATTCCTCCTGTGTGCCGGGGATGTCCCCCACTTTCTCGTCGGCGGCCCTGTCGCGCGGTCGTCCGGCCGGGCCACGAGGGGGACGAGGCCCGTGTCGGCCGATCGGCAAGGTCAGGTCAACGGCGGCAGCCGCCAACCCAGGTACGTCGCGACGAGTGACAACGCCGCACAGGTCACGACACCCAGCGCCGCCGCCACCGGCCGCGGGGCGTTGCAGCGCAGCGCGGCCACGGTGACGGTCGCGCCGAGGGCGGTCGCCACCGCGCCGACGTCGTGGCGCAGCACCACGGGCAGGGAGCCGGTCAGCAGGTCGCGGATCGCTCCCCCGCCGACGGCGCTCACCGTCCCGAGCAGGACGGCACCGAGCGTCGACATGTGCCGGTCGAGCGCGATGATCGCCCCGGCGACGCACAGCAGGCCGAGCGCGGCGGCGTCGAACGGGGCCCGGGTGCCGGGCAGCAGGACGGCGAGCGGCTCGTGCGCGAACGCGGCGACCAGCCCGCCGCCCAGCGCGGTCGCCGGGTAGACGACGGAGCCGAGCGCGGCGGGTGGGTGCCGCTGGACGACGAGGTCGCGGACCAGGCCGCCGCCCAGCGACGACACGAACGCGACGGCGAGGACACCGGCCAGCCCGAACCCGGCCTCGACGGCCATCATCCCGCCCTCGACGGACAGCAGCAGCACTGCGGCGAGGTCGAGGGCGACGAGCCACCGTGGGCGGTCGCCGACGGTGGTGGGGCGCAGGGTCGTGGCGGTCATCGCTCGCTCCTCGGTGGGGTGGGCTGCGTCGACCCTCCCTCCGTGGCGGCCGCCACACCTTCGGGCGCCCGGCCCATCCGGGGACCACACGGCCGTCGACCGACCGGGGGACGCGACCCTCAGCCCAGGTCGGCGAGCTTGCGCCGCAGGACCTCCCGTTCGCGCTCGTTGCCGCACATCGCCGCCGCGCGCCGCAGCTCGTGGCGGGCGTCGCCGGTGCGGCCGAGGCGGCGCAGCAGCTCGCCGCGGACGGTCGGCAGCAGGTGCGAGCCGGCCAGCACGTCGTCGCCGGCGAGACCGTCGACGATCAGCAGTGCGGCGGCCGGGCCCTGGGCCATCGACACGGCCACGGCCCGGTTCAGCTCCACCACCGGCGACGGCGCCAACCTGCCGAGCGCCTCGTAGAGCACGACGACACGGTCCCAGTCGGTGTCGGCGACGGAGCCGGCGACGGCATGGCACTCCGCGATCGCCGCCTGCACCCCGTAGGCCCCCAGCCCCTTCCCGACCTGGCCTGCGCGCACCAGCGCGGCCCGGCCACGGGTGATCGCGGACCGGTCCCAGCGGCGACGGTCCTGGTCCTCGAGCAGCACCGGCTCGCCGTCGGGGCCGGTGCGGGCGGGGAAGCGGGCCGCGGTCAGCTCCAGCAGCGCGAGCAGGCCGTGGGCCTCCGGTTCCGACGGCACGAGCCGGGCCAGGATCCGGGCGAGGCGCTGGGCCTCCGCGGCGAGGTCGAGGCGGATCAGGTCGTCTCCCGAGCTGGCGGAGGAGCCCTCGGTGAAGATCAGGTAGACGACGCTGAGCACCGACCCGAGACGGGCGCGGCGCTCGTCGGCGGGCGGCAGCGCGAACGGCACCCGCGCCGCCCCGAGCGTCTTCTTCGCGCGGGTGATGCGGGCCTGCACGGTGGCCGTCGGCACCAGCAGCGCCCTGGCGATCTCGTCGCTGGTCAGGCCGCCGACGACGCGCAGGGTGAGCGCCACCTGCGCCTCCCGCGACAGCACCGGATGGCACGCGGTGAACATCAGGGCGAGGACGTCGTCGTCGATCCGGTCGGGGTCCCAGAGCACGTCGTCGGCCTCCCCGGTGTCGGCGGCATCCGCTCCGGTGACGGCTCCCCCCTCGGACAGCCCGTGGGCGAGGGCGGCGTAGCGCGCGTCGCGGGCGGAGCGGCGGCGGAACGCGTCGATCGCGCGCCGCCTGCCCGTCGTGAGCAACCAGCCCGCCGGGTTGCCCGGCACCCCGTCGCGGGGCCACGAGACCAGCGCCTCGGCGAGCGCTTCCTGGGCGAGGTCCTCGGCCAGCGCGAAGTCGCCGGTGTACCGCGCGAGCGCACCGACGATCCGCGCCGACTCGATCCGCCAGACCGCCGCGACGGCCTGGCGGCCGGTCTCATCCGCCACGGTTCAGAGCTGGCCCGTCGCCTCGCGCCACGCCCGCTCCTTCTGGATCCACTCGTTGTCCTGCGGGAACTCGTCGATCGACGTCACGCGCCGGATCTCGGTCTTCATGCCGGGGGCCTGCATCGGGGCCCGCTTGGCCCACTCGACCGCCTCCTCCTTCGAGGCGACGTCGAGGATCCAGAAGCCGCCGAACAGCTCCTTCGTCTCCCCGTACGGGCCGTCGGACACGACCGGCGGCTGCGACGAGTAGTCGACGACCACGCCCTGCGCGGCGTCGTCCAGGCCCTCGGCGGCCACCAGTACGCCGGCACGGATCATCTCGTCGTTGAAGCGGCCCATCGTCGCGATGATCTCGTCGAAGTCGACGTCGCCCATGGCGGCCCAGGACTCGTCGGCGGCGCGCATGATCAGCATGTACTTCACGGTTGCTCTCCCTGTTCGTCGGGTCCCGCGCGGACCCTCTCATCCACAGGTCGAACGGCGCGGGCCCCGCATCGACAACCACTCGGATATTTTTCCGGGCGATGTCCCGACGACCGGGGCCCCGCCCCGGTCAGCGGCTGCGGCGGGCCGTCACCACCAGGTACTCCCATTCCAGGACCATGGCGCCGGGGGTGCCGCGGTCGTAGCGGGCGGCCAGGGCGGTGAGGTCGGCGTCGAGGGCGGCGACGTCGTCGGCGTTGCCGGCGACGTGGTTGTAGATCGCCATCGTCGGGCCGTAGACGGTCTTCCAGTACGCCGTCCACTCCTCCGGGGTCGCCCAGCGGTCGGTGCTCAGCACCCGCCGGCGGGTCGTCACGTCGGTGACCCGGTCGCCGAGCAGGGCGCGGACGTGCGCCTCGTCGCCCCACAGCGGCGGCGGCTGCGCCCCGGGCGGGGGCGGCGGGGCGTAGGGCTTCATGGTGCGGAACAGCTCGCCGATGAACCCGGTGGGTGTCCAGCTCAGCAGGCCGATGGTGCCGCCGGGCCGGCAGACCCGGACGAGCTCGTCGGCGGAGCGCTGGTGGTTCGGCGCGAACATGACGCCGACGCACGACGTGACGACGTCGAAGGAGCCGTCGGCGTAGGGCAGGTTCTCGGCGTCGGCCTCCTGCCAGTCGACGGCCACGCCGTGACGGGCGGCGTACTCGCGGCCCGCGACGAACAGTTCGGGGGTCAGGTCCGACGCGACCACCTGCGCGCCTGCCGCCGCGGCGGGTACGGCGACGTTGCCGGTACCCGCGGCGACGTCGAGTACGCGGTCCCCGGCGCGGATGCCGGCGGCCTCGACCAGGATCGGGCCCAGCTCGGGAATCAGCTCGATCGCGACCTCGGGGTAGTCCCCCATGGCCCAGACGGCGCGGTGCTTGGCCTTGACGGCGCGGTCGGCGGCCTGGTCGGCGGTGATGCTCATCGTGTCGTCTCCTCGTCACGTTCCGCCTGGTGGAGGCGGTTTCCATGACGAGAACGCTAGGAGCGGGACCTGGGCCGGCGCGTCGGGTGCGACACCCCACATCCGGGGTGGGGCACCCCATCTCGGACGTGGGGTGTCCTCAGGCGGGGCCGCCGCCGACGCCGACCTCGTTGCCGTCCGGGTCCCGGAACACCAGCTTGCGGACGCCGTTGTCGTAGGTCTCCCGCGACTCCGGCGCGACGCCCCGGGCGGCCGCCGCGGCCTCGAACCCGTCGAGGTCGTCGACGAACAGGGTCACGATCGAGTGTCCTGCCGCGGCGGGCCGGACGACGGCGTAGACGTGTCGGTGCTCGGCGATCGTCCACACGTGTTCGTCGTCGTCGGGTACGAACGTCTCCACGTCGCCCAGCAGCCGGTCGAACCAGCCGACGGTCCGCTCCAGGTCGCTGACCGCGACACCCGCGAAGAGCTCCATCGATCCCCCTCGTGTCGGCGCGTCGTTGTGTGATCCCCCGGGGCCGTCGAGGATGACCACCGACCGAACTGGGGGATGCATGGCCGCGCTCGTCGTCATCATGCTGATCCTGCTCGTGTGGGCGCTCATCGCGGGCCGGCTGGCCCGGGTCAGCGTGACGATGCCGCTCGCGCTGCTCCTCGCGGGTGTCCTGCTCACCGCCGGTTCCGATCCGTGGTTCATCTTCGAGATCGACTTCGAGTCGGGCGAACATCTCGTCGAGGCCATCCTCGCGCTCCTGCTGTTCGTCGACGCCACCGAGGTCCCGGGCGGGATCTTCGGTCGCGAACCCCGGGTGATGCTGCGGCTGCTGCTCATCGCGCTGCCGTTGTCGCTGGTCCTGATGTGGGTCGCGGGCATCGCCCTGTTCGGCGGCACCGGGCTGTGGTTGCTCGCCGTGCTCGCCACGATCGTCATCCCCGTCGACCTCGCACCCGCCGCCGTGTTCATCCGCGACCGCCGCGTCCCCGTCCGGCTACGCCGCCTCGTCAACGTCGAGAGCGGGCTCAACGACGGCCTCGTCGCCCCCGTCTTCCTCCTCGCGATCGCCGGGGCGGCCGCGCACGGCGAGGAGAGCGTCGCCGAGGCCGCGGCCGACGCCGTCCCGTCCCTGGCAGTGGCGGTCGTCGTCGGCGCGGTCGTCGGCGCCGTCGCCGCGCGCCTGCTCGGGAAGGCCCTCGACGCCGGGTGGACCCTGCCGTCCGCGCTGCGGATCGGGGTGCTCGCCCTGCCTCTGCTCGCCTACGGCACCGCGATCCTGCTGACCGGTAACGGGTTCGTCGCCGCCTTCGTCGCCGGGGTGTTCTTCGAACCCGCCGCGCGCCGGCTGCCCGCGGCCACCATGCACCTCGCCGAGGACGTCGGCGAGATGCTGTCGCTGGCGCTGTGGTTCATCTTCGGGGCCATCGTCAACGACGTGCTCGCGAGCGGCGCTATCACGTGGCAGGTCGTCGTCTACGCGCTGATCGCGCTGACCGTCGCGCGGTTGCTGCCCGTCGCGCTGTCGCTCGTCGGCACGGACGTGCGGGTGCCCGACCGGTTCACCATCGGCTGGGTCGGGCCTCGCGGGATCGCGACGCTCGTGTTCGGCATGCTCGCCGTCGTCGAGCTCCCCGGCGACAAGGACTTCGTCCTCGCCGTCACCGTCGTGACCATCGTGGCGAGCATCGTCGTGCACGGCCTGTCGACGGGCGTGGTGATCCGGTTGTACGACCGCGCGTCGCAGCGTCCGGCCGGACCCGGTGCCGCCGGGGACACCGAGGGGCCCGGGCAGACCGCCGACCGATGAGCGCGAGTCCGCGCAGCTCAGCCGGGGGCGGCCCGCCACTCGTCGGCGAGCAGGGCGTAGGTCGTGCCGTCGAGCCAGCGGCCGTCGCGGTGCAGCGAGTCGGCCACCGAGTACTGCTCGCGCCGCATCCCCAGCCGCTCCATCAGCCGCCACGACGGCTCGTTGGCCGCGAAGCACGTCGCGAACACGCGCCGCACCCCCAGCTCGTCGAAGCAGATCCGCAGCAGCTCACGGGCCGCCTCGGTGGCGTAGCCCCGGCCGGCGAACCGCGGGTGGAGCGCCCAGCCGATCTCGGCCTCCGCGGCCTGCGCCCGGTCCTTCACCTCGTACTGGGCCCACGCGTCCTGGACCCGTAGGAACAGGTCGCCGATGACGTCGCCGCTCTCCTCGATCATGATCGCCGTGGGTAGCCGCTCGGCGAACCCGACCTGCCACGCGCCGAGGTCGTCGGGCAGCCGGGTCAGCCACCGGCCGACCTCCGGCAGGCTCCGGTAGCCGAACGCTGCGGCCGCGTCGAGGATCGTCGCGGGGCGCAGCGACAGCCGTTCGGTCGTGACGGGCCAGGGCAGGTCGGCGAGGGTGCGGATCACCGGCTCATCATCCGCCCGACGGGCTCGCGGTTCTGGCCCGGCGCGTGGCCAGCGCCGTCCGCGCCAGGTAGGTGGCCCGCGGCGGAACCCACCCCAGCTGTTTCGCCATGCCCATGTCGTCGCGGTTGGCCCAGTGCTCGACCACCATTCCGTCGACGAGGCGCAGCCAGTGCGTCTGTGGCGCCGCGAAGGCGCGGCCCGTCGCCGGGAACACCGTCTCGACGGCGCCGTCGGCCGTGTACACGACGAAGGGGCCGGTGTGCGTGCCGCTCATCGTCGTGTGGGCGACGACCAGGTCGCCGTCCTGCACGACCTCGCGCACCTCCCACCGCAGCCCCGAGTGCGCGGTGGTGAGCCAGCGGGCCGTCGCCACGAACGCCGCCGGGCCGCGGCCGCGGCAGTCGGGGGGCTCGCGGACGGCTTCCCGGTTGGTGGCGTCGGGATGGATCACCTCGGCCAGCGCGGCCTCGTCGCACGCCGACAAGGCGTCGAACATGCGGCGCAGGAGGTCCCGGACGTCCGTGGAACTCGCGGTCATGGGCTCCCCAGGTGGCGGCGTCGACGGTCGGAGTATTCCTCGCCCGCCCGCCGGACGACCAGTACCGCCCACGCCGGGACCCGCCGCCTGACGTGCCGTCGCCGGGTGCGGTCGACGGCGCCGCCGAATCGTTTGCCGGGCGTTGGCTTTCGGCTGGTCATCCACTTCCGGGCGCTCCATAACGTGGATGGTGTGATCGTCACGCCCCCGGCACCGTCGTCCGTCCTCGCCGACCCCCGGCTGCTCCCGGCGGGCCTGCGCCGGCCCGCGGTCGTCGTCGCCGCAGGCAGCGCGGTGGTACTCGGCCT
The DNA here is from genome assembly GCF_050250275.1 of Pseudonocardia sp. GTDB lineage: Bacteria > Actinomycetota > Actinomycetes > Mycobacteriales > Pseudonocardiaceae > Pseudonocardia. The sequence goes on along the minus strand of NZ_JBFWOY010000017.1, from coordinate 10,096 downwards.
GCTCGCCCTGCTGGTGGGGCACACGTCCGCCCCGACGGCGTTCGACGTCTGGGGCGAACACCTGGTCAGGGGCCTGCACGTGCTTCCCGACGGCTGGACCGACATCGCTGTCGCCGCGGGTGACCCGGTGTTCGTGGTGGCCGTCGCGGTCGTCGTCGCCGCGTGGTGCGCGTGGCGGCGGCAGTGGCGGCCCGCCGCCGTCGTCGTCGCCGGACCAGGGCTGACGGGAGTCGCCGAACTGGTGCTCAAGGCGCTGGTGGGGCGCACGATCGGCGCAGGGGACCTGGCCTTCCCCAGCGGTCACACCGCGGGGTCGGCGGCGCTCGTGCTGGCCCTCACGCTCGTCGTCGCCGCGGTGCTGCAGGGCCGCCGCGAGCCGGTACTCGCGGTCGGCGCGCTGGCGGGCGTCGCCGTGGCGGTGGTGGTCGCGGTCGGGCTGGTCGCCGAGCGCGCGCACTACCCGACCGACACGATCGGCGGCTTCTCCCTGGCCGTGGTCATGACGATCGTCGCCGCCCTGGCGATCGACGGGTTCGCCGACGCGCGCCGGGGCCGGCGGCCCGCCGCGTAGCCCCGTCCGCACCCGGCCCACCACCACATCGGGGCCGCCGTCCCGCCCCGCGGGCGTCCGACCTGCCCGCTTCTCCTCGGCGCCGGTCGGCGGGACACTCCTGCGGTGGCCACCGTCGTCGTGCGGATCGTCGGCAGGCTCGGGGTGGAGTCGCCCGAGTCCGCCGATGTCGCTCTCGGCAGCCGCAAGGCCCGCAGGCTGCTCGCGGCGCTGGCCGTGCACCGCACCCGGACCGTTCCCGCCGACGAGCTGGCGCACGTCCTCTGGGGCGACACGCCGCCGTCCCGGCCGGTCGAGAACGTCGCGACGCTGGTCAGCCGGCTGCGTGCGGCGCTGGGTGCCTCCGTCGTGCTGGGCGGGCGGGACGGGTACCGCCTGGGGACCCCGCCCGACGTGCGCGTCGACCTCGACGACGCGGCCCGGTTCGTCGCCGAGGCCACGGCCCGGGCGGCGACCGAGCCGGGTCTCGCCGCCGCCGCGGCGCAGCAGGCGCTGCGGCTGCTGGGGGCGGGCGCGGTCCTCGTCGACGAGCCCGACGCCGACTGGCCGGCGCCCGCGCGGACCGAGGCGGAGCTGCTGCTGCGCTCGGCCCGGCTGGCCGCGGCGGACGCGTCGACGCGCTGCGGGGACCACGCCGCAGCGGTGGCGGCCGCGTCCGCGGCGCTGGCGCACGACCCGCTGGACGAGGCCGCGGCCCGCCTCGCGATGGCCGCCCACCAGGCGTCGGGCGAGCCCGCGCACGCCCTCGCGGTGTTCGACCGGCTGCGGACCGACCTCGCGGAGGCCCTCGGGATGGATCCGGCACCGCAGACCCGGGAGCTGCACCTGGCTCTCGTCCGCGGGCGGCGGGCCCCACCGACCCGGACACCACCGACCCGGACACCACCGACCCGGATACCACCGACGAGGCCCTCCACGGGCCGGCCGCCGACGGGCCGGGGCCGGGAGTCCCGGGTCCTCCTCGATGCGTGGAGCGCGGCCGTGGCCGGGCGGGGTGGGCTGGTGCTGCTCGTCGGGGAGGCCGGGATCGGGAAGACGACGCTGGCCGACCGGCTCCGGGAGACCTCCGCGTCGACCGGTGGGCGGGTCCTGTTCACCCGCTGCTACGCGGCGGAACGCTCACTGTTCCTGCAGCCGGTCGTCGATGCGCTGACCACGACGTTGTCCGGGATGCCGGCGTCCGACCTGGCAGCGGCCGCGGGCATCCACGCCCCCGCCCTCGTCGACCTGTTCCCCCAGCTCGCGCCCGCGCTCGGGCCGCCGGCGGCGGAACGGACCAGTTCCGACGTCGCGATGCGGCGCACGTTCGAAGCCGTGACCGGCGTGCTCGCCGCGCTCGCCACCGAGCGGCCGGTCCTGCTCGTGCTCGACGACCTGCAGAACGCCGGGGCCGCGACCGTGGAGCTGGTGCACTTCCTCGTCCGGCACGCCGCGGACACCCGGCTGCTGGTCGTCGCGACGGTGCGCGTCGAGGAGGGGGACGGGGTGCTGGCGCTGCTCGAACCGGTCGGGGCCCGGCTCGAGGTGGGCCCGCTCGACGCCGCCGCCGTCGGTGCGCTCGCCGCCGCGGCAGGTCACGCCCCGATGGCGGACGCGATCCTGGCCCGGACCGGCGGGCACACGTTGTTCGTCGTGGAGACGCTCGGTGGGCTGCGGGCGGGGGCGTCCGGTGTGCCGGCGTCGCTGCGGTCCGCGGTCGTCGACCGGCTCGACCGCGCGGGGGCCGACACCGCGGACCTCCTGCGCGCCGCCGCGGTGGTCGGGGCGAGCGTCGATCCCGAGGTCGTCGCGGGGATGCTCGGGCTGGCGACCCACGTCGCGGTGCAGCGGTGCGAACGGGCCGTCGCCGCCCGGCTGCTCGTGCCCGCCGGGTCGCGCTACGAGTTCGCGAACGACCTCCTCCACGAGATCCTGTACGCGACGACGCCCGAGCCGCTGCGCCGCGCCCACCACCACCGCGCCGCCGACCTGCTCGTGGGCACACCGGAGGCCGTCGCGGTGCACGCCGCCGCGGTGCAGGACCGGGGGCGCGCGGCCCGCGCCCTGGAGGCGGCCGCCGCGGAGGCGACCCGCCGCGGCGCCATGGCCGACGCCGAGATCCTGCTGAGCCGGGCGCTGGGCCACGCGGCGCAGGCGCGGGCCATGGCCGACGTCGCCCGCATCTACCTCGCCCGCGGCCGGGTGCGCGAGGCGATCGGGGAGTACCGGCGCGCGGCCGGGGACGACCGTGCCGCGCTCGCCACGGCCCGCGACGCGGGCGACCGCCGCAGCGAGATGCTCGCGCTGCGGGCGCTGGGCGGGCACGCGTCGCTGGCCATCGGGGTGCCGGTGGCCGAGTGCGCACAGTCGTTGGACGCCGGGTTGGCGATCGCCGAGTCGCTGGGCGACGACGCCGTGGCCGCGGAGCTCCTCGGCTGGTCGGCGGTGCTCTCGACCAACCGGCTGCGCTTCGCCGAGGCGCTCCGGTCGAGCGAGCGGGCCGTGGCGGCGGCGCGGGCGGCGGCGTCGGAGGCCGCGCTGGCGGCGGCGCTCGACGGGCGCAAGAACGCCCTGACCTACCTCGGCCGGTTCGCCGAGCTGGGGCCGGTGCTGGCCGAGCTCGAACCGATGCTGCGCCGCTGCGGTGACCTGGAGCTGTTGCAGTGGTGCGTGTTCGAGTCCGCGTTCCCGGCGGCGGCGCGGGCGGACTGGTCGACCGCGACGCGCCGCATCGACGACGCGTTGACGATCAACCGCCGCAGCGGCCACCCGGTCCACGAGTCCTGGTTCGTCGCCCACCTCGGCTGGATCGCGCGCCTGCGGGGTGACGTCGCGGGGGCGCTGCACCACGGACGACGCGCCGTCGAGCTGGCCGGTTCGCTGTCGCACCGGTGGTTCGTCTCCGACGCGGGTGCCGTGCTCGGTGCGACGTTGCTCGAGGCCGGGGAGCGGGCCGAGGCCGTCGAGGTACTGGACCGGGCGCTGCAGCGGGTGGGGAGCAACGGCGCCGAGGCGCACCTGCTGCGCTGCCTCGGCCCGTTGGCGGAGGCCAGCGGGTCGGCGGCCGTCCTCGCCGACGCCGACGCGCTCCTCGGCTCGGTCGACGCCCCGCCCGGTGCCGCGTGGTTCGGGGGCGGCGACGCCTACCTGTCGATCGCCCGCGCCCACCTCGCGCGCGGTGAACCGGGGCGGGCCCTCGCCGCGGTCGCCCCGCTGCTGACCGCGGCCCGCGTCGGCGGCTGGACCGCTCTGGAGCCGCTCGCCCGCCGCGTCGTCGAGCACGCGCACGTCTAGACCAGTTCCGCCAGCAGCTGCGCGACCCGCCGGGCCCCGTCCGACGGGATCGCCGGTGGATCGACCGGGCGGGCGAGCTCGGCGGCCAGCGCGGTCGCGAGCTGCTCGGGACCGGTGTCGGCGTAGTCGAGGCAGCGCCCGGCGCCGTAGCGGTCGAGGCGGTGCCGGACGTGGATGTTCTGTTCGAAGTGGTTCTGCACCGGCACGTGGACGAAGGGGCGCCCGCACGCCGTCAGCTCCATCGTCGTCGTCAACCCGCCCTGCACGAGCGCGACGTCGCACGCGGCGAGGTGCCGGTGCAGGTCGGGGACGTACCCGAGGACCTCGACGCCCGGCGGCGCGGTGAGCGCCGCCGGGTCGATCCGCGGCCCCGCGACGACGACCATCCGCAGCCCGGGGATCGCGCGGGCGATCGCCGGGTGCGCGGCCAGCGCGCGGTGCAGCAGGTGCAGGCCCACCCCGGAGCCGCCGACGCTCACCACGCAGACCCGCTCGTCGTCACCCCAGCCCAGCTCGGCACGCAGCGCGTCGCGGTCGGTGACGGGCTCGAACCCGCTCACCCAGCCGCCGAAGTCGAAGTTGCGGGCGGTCCATTCGCGGATGGGCGGCAGGTCGGGGCCGAAGTCGAGCGGGACGACGTCGTCGGGGTCGCCGATGAACACCGCGCGGTCCCGCAGCCGCGGTGTGCGGGCGACCTGGTCGAGCATCTGCGCGTTCGCGTCGGCGGTGAGGGCGGCCTCCCGGCCCCCGCCGGCGGGCATCGGCAGCCAGCCGACGAAGTCGGTCAGCCAGGCGTAGGCGGCCGTCTTGAGCTCGGGGTTCTCGTGCAGGAAGTGGTCGACCTCCCAGCCCTCGTCGGCGATCCACAGGTCGTACGGCTCGTCGCGTACCAGGTCGGCGAAGACCATGAAGTTGGCGACGAGGATCTCGTCCATCCGGCGGATCGCCTCGAACACGCGCAGGTCGTGCTCACCGGCCTCGGACTCGATGTGCGCGGACTCGCCCGCGAGCCAGGCGCTCGCCGGGTGCACGCGCTCCCCCGCCGCGGCGACGACACCGGCCACGGGCGGCTGGGCGAGCCAGTCGATCCGCAGGCCGGGCCGGGCCCGCCGCAGCTCGGCGGCGATCGCGAGGTCGCGGCGGACGTGCCCGAGGCCGATCGGCGAGCACAGCACGAGGGCCCGTTTCGGCCGGTCGAGCGGGCGCACCCACCGCCGGGCCGGGCGCGCCGGCGCGAACCGGGCCGCGAAGTCACGGATCGCGGTGTTCACCACGACCGGTTCGCGCGCCATCGGTAGGTGACCCGCGCCGTCGAGAACGAGCACCTCGGCGTCGACGAGCTCGGCGAGCCGTTCGCCGCGTGCGGGCGGCACGCACCGGTCCTCGGTCGCGACGATCACCAGGACCGGGCACTCGACGGACCGTGCGAGCGCCCGCGTCCCGGCGAGGTCGAGCTCCCCGGGAGCCCGGTCCGTCGCGATCAGGACCTCCGCCGACGTGCCGAGGCTCCACTCGACGGCGTCCTCCCACACCTTGGTCGAATGCGGCTCGACGAGCATCTCGTCGACGAAGAACTCCACGAAGCCGCGCAGGTCCCGTCGCCAGTAGTGCCAGTTGTCCTTCGCCCATCCGGCGTCGGTGTCGAGCGGTTCGGTGTGGTCGTACACGGACCGCGCGGGCAGGGCGGGCGCGAGCACGGTCGGGTTCGGGCACAGCGCGACGACGCCGGCCACCCGCTCGGGCCGGCGCGCGGCGGCGATCACGCACCGCCACGCCCCCGAGCAGTGGCCCACCAGGACCGCCTGCTCGACCTCGACGGCGTCGAGGACCGCGAACAGGTCCGCGACGAGCGCGTCGACGCCGTGCCGCTGCGGGTCGGTGCAGCGGTCCGAGCGTCCGTTGCCGAGCGGGTCGGCCGTCACCACGCGGTGGTGCCGCGCCAGGAACGGCACCTGCGCCTTCCAGACGCGCGAGTCCACGAGCGCCCAGGTCGGGGTGAGGAAGATCGTCGGACCGTCGGCCTTCTCGCCGAACACCTCGAAGCCCAGCCGGTGGCCGTCCCGCTCGACGACGCCCGCGCCGTCGGGTTGCAGCGCGCGCATCGCCCCACCTCCCCGCGACAGTGTCGGCGCGGCCATTGCAGGCCCATTGCAATCCCGGCGCAACCACCGTCCGGACGCTCCTGGGCACACGACACCGATGCGAGGGAGCACGACGATGGCACTCGACCAGGACAAGCTCATGGAGTTCGTCTTCCGGTTCGCCGGCGACCTGGGCGCGACGATGGCGGCGGGCAACGTCGTGATCGGGCACCGGCTCGGGCTCTACCGCGCTCTCGCCGACGGGCCCGCCACGGCCGACGAGCTCGCCGACCGGACCGGCTGCCATCCCCGCTACCTGGCCGAATGGCTACGGGGGCAGGCGGCCGGCGGCTACCTCACCTTCGACGCGGACGCCGGCCGGTTCACCATGACCGAGGAGCAGGAGTTCGCCCTCGCGAACCCCGACGGCCCCGTCTATCTGCCGGGTGCGTTCGTCCTCGCCCTCGGCACCCTGAAGGCCGAGCCGCGGATCACCGAGGCGTTCCGCACCGGCGCCGGGGTCGGCTGGAACACCCATGACACCGACGTCTTCGACGGTTGCGAGCTGTTCTTCCGGCCCGGCTACGTCGCGAACCTGGTCGGGAGCTGGCTGCCCGCCCTCGACGGCGTCGTCGACAAGCTCGGTGCGGGTGCGCGGATCGCCGACGTCGGCTGCGGGCTGGGCGCCTCCAGCGTCCTGATGGCCGCCGAGTACCCGCGGTCGACGGTCGCGGCGTCGGACTACCACGCGGGGTCGATCGAGCAGGCGCGCAAGCGGGCCGCGGACGCGGGTGTCGCCGGCCGGGTGTCGTTCGAGGTGGCCCCGGCCCAGTCGTTCGCCGGCGACGGCTACGACCTGGTCACGACGTTCGACTGCCTGCACGACATGGGCGATCCGGTCGGCGCGGCCCGGCACGTCCGTGAGGCGCTGGACCCGGACGGCACCTGGATGATCGTGGAGCCGGCCGCGGCCGACACCGTGGAGGGCAACCTCAACCCCGTCGGCCGGGTCTACTACTCGTTCTCCAGCTTCCTGTGCGTGCCCAACGGGCTGTCGCAGCCGGGCGGGTACGCGCTCGGGGCCCAGGCGGGCGAGGCCGCGATCCTCGCGGTCGTGCGGGACGCAGGGTTCACCCGGTTCCGGCGGGTGGCCGAGACCCCGTTCAACAACGTCTTCGAGGCTCGTCCCTGATCACGGCCGGGTCGGCCCGGCCGGGGGCGGACCACGGGGCGGGCCTCGCCGCCTCGTGGGCCGTCACCGGGCCGGGTCGTCGCGGGGCCGGGTCGTCGCGGGGCCGCGCGGGCGGCCACGGAGAGGCCTGACACCACACGATTGACCATATAGTCAAGTATTGACCTCGGCAGGTGTGGCGCCTTACGTTCCCCGCCGTCCGTGCCTGCCGTAGGGAGACCAGTAGTGCACATCGCCGAGGGTTACCTGCCGCCGCTGCACGCAGCGGCCTGGGGGGTGGCAGCAGCACCGTTCGTCATCCACGGTGCCCGTGCCGTGGTCCGCCAGGTCCGCGAGGAGCCCGAGACGAAGCTACTGCTCGGTGCGGCCGGAGCGTTCAGCTTCGTCCTCTCGGCACTGAAGATCCCGTCGGTCACCGGCTCCTGCTCGCACCCCACCGGTACCGGCCTCGGGGCGGTCCTGTTCCGACCACCGGTCATGGCGTTGCTCGGGACGATCGTGCTGTTCTTCCAAGCCGTGCTGCTCGCCCACGGCGGGCTGACGACGCTGGGCGCCAACGTCTTCTCGATGGCCATCATCGGCCCGTGGGTCGCCTACGGCGTCTACCGGCTGACCCGCAGCCTCGGCGGCGGCCTCGGCCTCGGCGTCTTCCTGGCCGCGGCGCTCGGCGACCTCGCCACCTACTGCGTGACGAGCGTCCAGCTCGCGCTGGCCTTCCCCGACGCCGCGTCCGGCATCGGCGGCGCCGTGGTCAAGTTCGGGTCCATCTTCGCCATCACCCAGATCCCGCTCGCGATCAGCGAGGGTCTCCTGACGCTGCTCGTCGTCCGGCTGCTCGTCCGGATCAGCCCCGACGAGCTGCGCCGCCTGCGCATCCTGCCCGCCGCGTCCGCCACCCCCGCCGCGACGAAGGAGGTCGGCGCGTGAAGCGGTCGACGCTGCTCAACTGGCTCATCGTCGTGGCCGTGCTGGCCCTCGCCGCGATCCCGGTGCTGTTCATCGAGGGCGAGTACAGCGGTGCCGACGGGCTCGCCGAGGGCGTGATCACCGAGTCGCACCCGGACTACGAGCCGTGGTTCAGCTCCCTGTACGAGCCGCCGTCGGGCGAGATCGAGTCGGGTCTGTTCGCGCTCCAGGCGGCGATCGGCGCCGGCGTGGTCTGCTATTACTTCGGCGTGGCCCGCACGAAGCGGCGCTTCGCCCGGGAAGCGGCCGCCGCCGCGGCGGCCACAGCACCCACGGGTGACCCCGACCGTCCACAGCCGGTCGACACCCGCGACGCCTGATGCTGCCGCTCGACGCGGCCGCCTACACCAACCGCTGGCGCACCCGCCATCCCGGCGAGAAGGCCCTGCTGTCGCTGGGCCTGCTCGTGCTCGCCGTCGCCCTGCCCACGTGGCCGGGCGCGGCGATCACCGGGGTCGCGGCGCTGGTACTGGTGCTCGGCCCGGCCGGGCTCGCACCGCGGGTGCTGTGGCGGGCCGTGCGGGTGCCGCTCGGGTTCGTCGTCACGGGGATGGTGCCGCTGCTCGTCGCCGTCGGCGGCGACCCGTGGCTGCAGTGGGACCCCGCCGGATGGTCCCGCGCCCTCGAGCTCGGCGGCCGCGCCGTCGCGTCCCTGCTGTGCCTGCTCCTGTTCGCAGCGACGACCCCGCTCGCCGACCTCCTGCCCCGGCTCGAGAAGCTCGGGGTCCCACCGGCCGTCACGGAGATCGCGTCGCTGATGTACCGCATGCTCTTCCTGCTCCTGGAATCCGTCCGGGTCATCCGCGACGCCCAGGCCGGGCGGCTCGGCTTCCGCACCTGGCCGACCACGTTCCGGTCCCTCACCGGTCAGGGCGCCGCCGTCTTCGTCCGCGCCTTCGACCGGGCCCGCCGCCTCGAACAGGGCCTCGCCTCGCGCGGCTACCGCGGATCGCTGCACGTCCTCGTCCCCGCCCGGCCGGTCTCGGCGCCGTTCCTGGTCGCGACGACCGCACTGCTCGCCGCCATCGCCGCCTCGACGCTGCTCCTCGCACCGTGACCCCGGTACTGCAGGCCCGCGGCCTGGCCTTCTCCTACGAGCCCGGCCGGCCGGTCCTCGCGGGCGCCGACCTCGAGATCCACGAGAACCGCCGCCTCGCCGTGCTCGGCCCCAACGGTGGCGGCAAGACCACCCTGTTCCGGCTGCTGCTCGGACTGCTCGAACCCACCGAGGGCGCCGTGATCGTCGACGGCACACCGCTGCGGCGCAAACGCGCCGACCTGACCCGGCTGCGCGAACGCGTCCAGCTCGTCCTGCAGGACCCCGACGACCAGCTCTTCGCCGCCGACGTCGCCCAGGACGTCTCCTTCGGGCCGCTCAACCTCGGGCTCCCGGCCGCCGAGGTCGAGCAGCGTGTCGAGGCCGCGCTCACCGCGCTCGGCGTCGCGGAGCTCGCCGACCGCCCGACCCACCTGCTGTCGTTCGGGCAGAAGAAGCGCGTCGCGATCGCCGGGGCGGTGGCCATGCGCCCGGGCGTCCTGATCCTCGACGAACCCACCGCCGGCCTCGACCCGGAGGGTGTCGAGGAGCTCGTCGGCACCCTCGACGACCTGCACCGCGCCGGGACGACCATCGTGTTGTCCACCCACGACGTCGACCTCGCCTACCGCTGGGCGCAGGAGGTCGCGGTGGTGCAGGGCGGACGCGTCCACACCACCACCGCCGACGCCGCGCTCGGCGACGTCGGCCTCCTGCGGTCGGCGCGGCTGGGGCCGGCCTGGGCCCCGGCGGTCCATGAACTGCTCCGCGCCCTCGGCTCCGACGCCGCACCGCTCACCGCGACCGAGCTGCACGCCGCGGTCGAGGCCCTGCAGCCGAGCCGACGCGCGCACTGAGCCTTTGCCAACCTGATCACGCGCTGGCGATCATGAGGGTCTGAACTGCGGCGATGAGCCTGTCGGCGGTGTTCGGGCTGGACCGGATCTTGCGCAGGACTCGCCAGTTCTTCAGCTCGG
>NZ_JBFWOY010000016.1:0-145968 GCF_050250275.1 Pseudonocardia sp. | reverse complement strand
TCGCTCGCCGCCGCACCGACGTCATCTACGCCATGCTCCGCGACCGGCGCCCCTACGCACCACCGAGCGTCCCGACGCTGCCACCAGTGGCCGCAGCCGCTTGACAACCCCATAGAGACACCCCCCGACACCGGTGAGGCGGCGATGGACGGCATCGCGCGGGTCCTCTCCCCGGACGGCGAGCCCCTGCCCGACACGGCGGGGCCCGGCGTTGCCGCCGCCCGGCTCGGTGTCGAGGCGTGCGTCGTGACGCACCGGTCGGTCACCGCGACGTGGGACGCGCTGGTCCGGGTGATCGCCGCCCAGACCGCGATCTGGGCCGCCGTGCTCGACTTCGACTTCCAGCTCGCCACGATGCTCGACCGCAACCCGCGGAAACTGTCGTTGCACGAGCTCGAGGAGCGGTCGACGGACCTGCTCACCCTCTACGAGCGGGTGCAACGGTTCCGCGCGGAGATCGAGATGATCCCGCTGCACCTCACCGGCCGCGACCAGACGATCTGGAACCGGGTCAACGACGTGTGGCGGCTCAACGATCAGCTGTCGTCGCTCGACACGGGCCTGGGCGTGTGCGAGCACGTCCATGCCCACACCACGACCTCGCTCACCACCCGGCAGGGACGGTTCCTCAACGGTGTCGTCCTCGCCGTCACGATGCTGAGTCTCGCCACCTTCGGGCTGACGGCATGGGACTTCACGCAGAAGAACTTCGACGCCTTCCACTGGGTGAGCCTCGTCGTCGTCGCGGCGTCGCTGGTCGTGTCCGTCGTGCTGTTCCTGCGGGTGTGGACGCGGGCGACGGGCCGCGTGCCCCCCTGGACGCGTCGGCGCGCAGGCCCATGACGTCCGGGTCCTGGGTCCGCATGGGGTGTTCCAGGGATGCGGGACGCGGGCCACAACCGTGACGCCAGGTGCTTCGACGAGGGCATGCTGCAGCATTGACGAGCGCAACTGATGCGCAATACTGTTGTGTTGTCTACCACACGACATGCGCTATGCGTGCGTCGCCGACCGAGGGACTCACACGATGACCGCCAACTCCCAGCAACGGGTTCCGCAGACCCCGATCACCATGGAGGCGTGCATGATCCTCGCCTCCGGACCCGAGGACCAGTTCTGGCAGGCCCAGGAGCGCATGGGGCCGATCGTCGCAGCACAGCCCGGCTTCCGCGCCGTCATCGGCGGCCCGATCGCGGCATCGGGCTGGATGTACTTCTGCGGCAAGTTCGACTCGGCGTCCGACATGGACGCCTGGTACGACAGTCGCCGGCACAAACCTGTGATGGACAAGGCGCACACCACCTGGTTCGACGCCTTCTACATCCGCAAGTGGCGGGAGCTCGAGGCGGGGGAGCAGTTGGCCGGACCGCTGTTCAACGAGACCGCGATCGTCCCGGCCGAGGCGCTGCCGGCCGAGCGCGTCGATGCCCTCGTCGACTCGCTCCGTGAGGCCATGACGCGCCACGGCGCGCTGCCCTTCGAGACGCTCGCCGGCGAGTACGAGGGGCAGCCGTTCCAGTTCGTCGGCCCGCTCGAGGAGTTCCCCGTCGTCGCACCGGTCCGCTACCTGCTGGTGTCGCACTGGAGCGGCCCCGAGGCGCTCGACAAGTGGTTGAGCTCGCCGGAGTACGCGGCCCTCGCCGAGCTCGGCGAGGTCACCACCGAGACCCTGGTGCAGGTCGTCCACGACGCGGGCGAGCGTGAGGGTCTCAAGGCCGACGGTTCGCAGCGGGGCTGGTCGCGCGCCGCGTCGGGCGGCTGACCCGGCCGGCAACTCATGGGGACGAGGGCGGCGTCGATCCCGGCGCCGCCCTCCGCGTCGGCCGGACCCGTCGATCGTCATCGACCCGGCGGCGCCGTCCGACCGTTTGCTCCCGCATCAGCGGGGTGGGCCTCCCCGCCCACCCGCTTCGTCGTCGGCCGCCGGTGCGGACGGGCTGTCGCGCAGGTGCCCGGGCCGGGCGGCGACGACCCGGTCCCGGGCGCCGGGCGCAACCTTGCGCCAGCCGATGCGCGACGTCCGCGCCGGGCCCGGCCTCGGCGCCCTCGCGGCCGCGGGCTGCACCCCGGTCGCCGACGGCGGCGTCCACAGGCGCGACGCCGGTCGGTACCCCGGGACCCGGCCGTCGCAGCGGGCACGGCCGGCTCGCCGCAACCGACCCGGCGTCGCTGTGGCCGTCGGCCGGTCGGCTGATCGCCGGACCCGCTCCCGGCACGCGATGAGCTCTCCGGGCGGAGGTTTCGCCCGAGGTGGCCCGGGCCGGGGTCGAGGACCTGCGCCGACGTCGTTCGTCCGCGCGGGTGCCACACCCGACGTCACGTCGGGCTCGTGACCTTCGAGAAGGCTGGAACGTTTAGTCTGCTCGTGGCAGTGACGCCGAGAACATACTCGTCGAGGATGTCGACGCTGCGAGGTCCATCTTCCATGAGTCTCGGCGGCCGACCTTCCCCGGCGACGGACCATGCCCACGGGCCGCAATGCGTGCGGGCCGGCCCACATCTAGGAGAGTGAATGCGCGACACCACCGAGGACGCCGAATCCCCACCGGCCGCCGCGACTGTTCCGATGCGGATCGCGGTGGCGTCCGAGTCCGCCAAGTCGGAGACCCGGGTCGCGCTCTCCCCGGAGACCGTCGGCAAGGTCGTGGCGCTCGGTTACGGCGTGACCGTGCAGTCCGGTGCGGGTGCGCTGGCCGGGTTCGACGACGCCGCGTACGTCGGGGCGGGCGCCGAGGTGGTCGACGGGCCGGTCTGGGACTCCGACGTCGTCGTGATGATCAACCCGCCCGAGCCGGAGGAGATCGGCAAGCTCCGGTCGGGGTCGGCGCTGATCGCGATGCTCGCGCCGCGGTTCTCCGAGGAGCGCACCGCCGCGCTCGCCGCGCAGGGTGTCACCGCGCTGTCGATGGACGCGGTGCCCCGCATCTCGCGCGCGCAGTCGATGGACGTGCTGTCGTCGATGGCGAACATCGCCGGCTACCGCGCGGTGATCGAGGCGGCGCACGCCTTCGGCCGGTTCTTCACCGGCCAGGTCACCGCGGCGGGCAAGGTGCCGCCGGCGAAGGTCCTGGTCGCGGGCGCCGGTGTCGCGGGGCTCGCGGCGATCGCCGCGGCCAACAGCCTGGGCGCGATCGTGCGGGCCACCGACCCGCGCGCCGAGGTCGCCGACCAGGTCAAGTCGCTGGGGGGTGAGTACCTGGCGGTCGAGGTGGAGCAGGAGGCGTCCACCGACGGCTACGCCAAGGCCACCTCGGAGGCCTACGACAGGCGGGCGGCGGAGATCTACTCCGAGCAGGCCGCCGACGTCGACATCATCGTCACCACGGCGCTGATCCCGGGCCGCCCGGCGCCGAAGCTGATCACCGCGGCCGACGTGGCGTCGATGCGTCCCGGCTCGGTGATCGTCGACATGGCGGCCGCGCAGGGCGGCAACGTCGAGGGTTCGGTGGCCGGTGAGGTCGTCACGACCGAGCACGGCGTGACGATCATCGGCTACACCGACCTCGCGGCCCGGCTGCCCGCGCAGGCGTCGCAGCTCTACGGCACCAACGTGCTGAACCTGCTCAAGCTGATGACCCCGGACAAGGACGGGCGGCTCGCGCTCGACCTCGACGACACCGTCGTCCGCGGGCTGACGATCGCGCATGCGGGGGAGGTGCTCTGGCCGCCGCCCGCGGTGTCGGTGAGTGCGGCGCCCGCGGCCCCGCAGGCCGCCGTGGCGCCGGCGGAGAAGGCCCCGGAGAAGGAGCGGTCGCCGCTGGCGAAGGCGCTCCCGCCCGTCATCGGCGCGGTGGCGCTGTTCCTGGTCACGGCGTTCGCGCCGCCCGAGCTGGCCGGGCACCTCACGGTGTTCGTGCTGGCCATCGTGATCGGGTTCTACGTGATCGGGAACGTGCACCACGCGCTGCACACGCCGCTGATGTCGGTGACCAACGCGATCTCCGGGATCATCGTCGTCGGCGCGGTCCTGCAGATCGGCAGCGCCGGCGGCAACGGCCTGGTGCTGGGGCTGGCCGCGGTGGCGACGCTGTTCGCGTTCATCAACATCGTCGGTGGCTTCGCGGTGACCCGCCGCATGCTGTCGATGTTCTCGCGCAGCCCCGGGAGGAGCTGAACCATGCAGACGTGGACGACGGCGGCGTACCTGATCGCCGCCCTGCTGTTCGTGGTCAGCCTCGCCGGGCTCTCCAAGCACGAGACCTCCCGCTCCGGTGTCGTCTTCGGCATCGCCGGGATGACCATCGCGCTGGTCGCCACGGCGATCGTGGCGTTCGGCTCGGCGTCGGGGCTGGGCATCACGCTGCTGCTGGTGGCGCTGGTCATCGGCGCGGCGATCGGCCTGTGGCGGGCCCGGGTCGTGGAGATGACGGGCATGCCCGAGCTGATCGCGCTCATGCACAGCTTCGTCGGCCTCGCGGCCGTGCTCGTCGGCTGGAACGGCTACCTCGAGGTCGAAGGCGGCGCGGGCGGAGCCGGCGAGGCGCTGACCGGCTCGCTGCTGGGCATCCACCACGCCGAGGTCGCCATCGGCGTGTTCATCGGCGCGGTCACCTTCACCGGCTCGATCATCGCCTACCTGAAGCTGTCGGCCAAGATCAAGTCGGCGCCGCTGATGCTGCCGGGCAAGAACGTGCTCAACCTGGGCGCGCTGGTCGTGTTCGCGGCGTTCACCGTGTGGTTCGTGATCAGCCCTGCCCTGTGGATCCTCGCGGTCCTCACGGTGCTGGCGCTGCTGCTCGGCATCCACCTGGTGGCCTCGATCGGCGGCGGCGACATGCCCGTCGTCGTGTCGATGCTCAACAGCTACTCGGGCTGGGCCGCCGCGGCGTCGGGCTTCCTGCTGGGCAACGACCTGCTGATCATCACCGGCGCGCTCGTCGGCTCCTCGGGTGCCTACCTGTCCTACATCATGTGCAAGGCGATGAACCGCTCGTTCATCTCCGTCATCGCGGGCGGCTTCGGCGCGACGTCGTCGACGGCGGCCGCGGTCGAGGGCGAGCACCGCGAGGTCACCGCCGCGGGTGTCGCGGAGCTGCTGGCCGACGCCCGCTCGGTCGTCATCACCCCCGGCTACGGCATGGCGGTGGCGCAGGCGCAGTACCCGGTCGCGGAGCTGACCCGCAAGCTGCGCGACGCCGGCGTGCACGTGCGGTTCGGCGTGCACCCCGTCGCGGGGCGGCTGCCGGGGCACATGAACGTGCTGCTGGCCGAGGCGCAGGTGCCCTACGACATCGTGCTGGAGATGGACGAGATCAACGACGACCTCGCCGAGACCGACGTCGTCCTCGTCATCGGCGCCAACGACACGGTCAACCCGGCCGCGTCGGAGGACCCGGGCTCACCGATCGCCGGCATGCCGGTGCTGAAGGTGTGGGAGGCCAAGGACGTCATCGTGTTCAAGCGGTCCATGGCCACCGGCTACGCCGGTGTGCAGAACCCGCTGTTCTTCCGGGAGAACACCCAGATGCTCTTCGGCGACGCGAAGGCGCGCGTCGAGGACATCCTCGCCGAGCTCGGGGCCCACGTGCGCACCGGCTGACCTGCACGGCCACCACGCTCGACCACGGACTGCTCCCGGGGCGACCCGGGAGCAGTCCTGTGTCGGGGGTGGTCGGCCCGGCAGCCATCACCGGGCACTAGAACGTCGTGCGGCGAGCGCTACTCCCCGGCGTCGGGGTCGACCGCCTCCTGCGCACGGACGGCGATGGGTGCACCGGCGAGGTCCTCGTCGTTGCAGAGCAGCTTGACCTCGTAGTAGACCCCCTCGGGGCTGTCGTCGTAGTCGAGATGGACGCCGATGACGTCGACCGGCTCCCCGAGCCACTCCTGCACCTCGCGCAGCCAGCGGGCCGATCGCTCCAGTGCCGAGGGCAGGTCGTCGTCGCGGAAACCGACGGGTCGGAACGGTACGTCCTGGATCGCGTCGTGGCGGTGCAGCGGGCGGGGCAGACCCCGGGCCAGACCGGCGTCGTCGAGGTCCAGGGCGACAGAATTCTCACGCACCCGCCAAGGATGGCCCGCGGACCGTGGGCACGGCAAACACGACGACGCCGACGGGTGGGTCTGCGTCGGCGAGCCGCGCCCTGCGGCGCGCGGTGGCCCGGTGCCCA
The DNA here is from genome assembly GCF_050250275.1 of Pseudonocardia sp. Classification (GTDB taxonomy): domain Bacteria; phylum Actinomycetota; class Actinomycetes; order Mycobacteriales; family Pseudonocardiaceae; genus Pseudonocardia. The sequence continues at coordinate 139,858 of NZ_JBFWOY010000016.1, read as the reverse complement.
CCGCGTGACCTGCGCGGGGCGATGCCGCTCCCGCGCCGCCCGGTCACGTCGACCGGAGGCGCAGCGCGAAGGGGATCGCGACCGCGCCCATGAGCAGCCCGCCGACGAGCGCCGAGCCGGGCCGCCCGAAGAAGGCGACGTGGGCGAGGACCGACGACGCGTACACCCACAGGTAGAGGGCCGCGGCGGGGCGGCTGACGTCGCCGGGGGCCGGTAGCAGCGCGTGCAGGATGCCGACGATGACGACGGCCACCAGCACCCAGCCCACGAAGTTGGTCAGCGGAACACCCGGGACGAGTGGGAGGCCGGGTGCCGGGTGCGTCCATGCCCAGTGCCCGGCGTCGACCATCTGCGGGTCCAGGAACACGTCCCAGGTGGCCAGGGCGAGCCCGCCGACGACTGTGACGCCGACCCTCGACGTGGCCAGGGCACGGCCCACGACCAGCGCCGGCCACGCCATCATCAGCCAGGCCAACGGCACGACGACCGGGACACCGATCAGCTCCGATCCCAGGGTGCCGGTGTAGGTGTACTCCCCGAACGGCACGCCCGTGGACACGCCGACGGCCTCGGCGACCAGCCCGACGCCACCTGCGACGGCGACCAGGGTGGCGGCGCCGCGCAGCCCGTGCCTGCGGGCGCAGTCGGCGAGCGCGGCGGCGGCGAAGACCACCACCGACAGCACGGTGACGGGGGTGCGCCAGGTGTCGGCGGTGAGCGGGTACGCGACCTGGACCAGAACGGCCGCGGCGACCAGGGACCAGGTGGCAGCCCCTTCCCGGGGCCGGCGGGCCAGGACGGTGGGGGAGCGCGACACGTACGACCTTCCGGCTCGGGCGCCGGTTCGGCGACGGGCCCGCGACGTACCCGGCCCCGCCACGGGCAAACACCGCTGTGACCCCGAGCGGCGCCGCGCCGCCCGACGCCCGCGGCTCTAGAGTCGGGCAGGGACGGTTGGTGCCAGGTCGACCACGGTGACGAGGACGGGTGATGGACGGGCTGGGGACCGGTTCGGCGCCGGTACGCGCCGTCGGCGGCGCGGTGGTGCGGACCGGTGCGGCGCTCGCCGTCGCCGCCACCCTGCACCAGCTGGTCAACCTGCGGTTCCTGCGTCGACCGCCGGCCGATCCGCCCGACGTCGACGAGACGGTGTCGATCCTGGTCCCCGCCAGGGACGAGGCGCACCGGGTGGGTGCCGCGGTGGCCTCGCTGAGGGCGCAGACGGGACTGCGCGCCGCGGAGGTCCTCGTCCTCGACGACGGCTCGACCGACGACACCGCGGCGGTCGCGGCCGCCGCGGGGGCCCGGGTGCTGACCGGCACCCCGCCGCCGCCGGGGTCACTGGGCAAGCCCCACGCCTGCGCGCAGCTGGCGGCGGCGGCCCGCGGGACGGTGCACGTGTACGTCGACGCCGACGTGGTCGTCGACCGCCGGGCTGTGGCCGCGGCGGTCACCCTGCTGCGGGAGGCCCACCTCGACCTGGTGTGTCCGTGGCCCCGCCAGCTCGCCACGGGGTGGGCGGCGCGGCTCGTGCAGCCGCTGCTGGCGTGGTCGTGGATGGTCACCCTGCCGTTGCGTGTCGCGGAACGCTCGGCCCGGCCGTCGATGGTCGCCGCCAACGGGCAGTTCCTGGTCGTCGACGCGGCGGCGCTGGAGCGCGCCGGGGGATGGGCGGCGGCGGACGCGGTGCTCGACGACATCGCGCTCGCCCGCGCGGTCCGCCGCGCCGGGGGCCGCACCGGGGTGGCCGACGGTTCCACCCTCGCGACGTGCCGCATGTACGACGGTTGGGACGAGGTGTCCGCCGGGTACCGGAAGTCGTTGTGGAGCGCGTTCGGCATCCCGGTGGCGGCGCTGCTCGCGCTGGTCTACGTCGTTCCCGCGCTCGCCGCGCTGCGTGGGTCCCGGGCCGGCCTGGTGGGTTACCTGGCGGCGGTCGTGAGCCGCGCCGTCGCGGCCGGCCGTACCGGCACCCGGGTCTGGCCTGACTCGTTGGCCCACCCGGTGTCGGTCGGGCTGGTGCTGGGCCTGCTCGTCGCGTCGCGGCGTGACCGGGCCGCGGGCAGGTTGTCGTGGAAGGGCAGGAAGGTGTGAGCCGGGTGGTCGTCGTCGGGGCCGGGCTCGGTGGGCTCGCCGCCGCGGCCCGGCTCGCAGCCGCCGGTCACCGGGTGGTGGTGCACGAGCGGGCGGCCACGCACGGCGGCAAGCTGGGGGCCTACGCCCGGGACGGGTTCACCTTCGACACCGGCCCGTCGCTGCTGACGCTGCCGCACGTGCTCGACGCCCTGTTCGCCGAGACGGGTGGTCACGCCGAGCTCGACGTCGTCCCCGTCGACCCGGTGTGCGCCTACAGGTTCTCCGACGGCACCCGTCTCGACATGCCGCACGACGCCGCGCAGGTTCCGGCCGCCCTCGACGCCGCGCTCGGGCCGGGCCGTGGCGCTGCCTGGTCGCGGCTGCACGCCCGCTCGGCCCGGCTGTGGTCGCTCGTCGGCGACCGGGTGCTGCGTGCCCCGTTCACGGGTGTCCGGGACCTTGCGCGGCTCGCGGGCGGCCCCGGCGACCTGCGGCTCGTCGCGCCCTGGCGCACGCTGGCGGGCCTCGGGGCGAGGATGCTGCCGGACCCCCGGCTGCGGACGTGGTTCGACCGTTACTCGACCTACTCCGGCTCGGACCCGCGGCGCACCCCGTCCGTCCTGTCGGTCACGCCCTACGTCGAGCAGCACTTCGGCGGCTGGTACGTCCGCGGCGGGCTGCGCGGCATCGCCGACGCCGTGCTGAAACGCTGCGTCGACCTCGGCGTGGCCGTGCACCTCGGGTCCGAGGTGACCCGGGTGAGCACGGTGGGCGGACACGTCACGGGAGTCGACGCCGCCGGCGGGTGGGACGCCGCGGACGTCGTGGTGTGCAACGCCGACGCCCACCACCTGTACGGCGACCTCGTCCGCGACCCGGCCGCGGCACCGGCGCGGCGTGCGCTGCGCCGCGCGCCCCGCTCGTCGGCGGGTGTCGTCCTGCTCCTCGCGCTCGACGGCCGCGCACCCGGGCCTGCGCACCGGGTGTTCTTCTCCGCCGACCACCACGCGGAGTTCGACGCGATCTTCGGCGTGCACCCGCGGCCGGTCCCGGACCCGACCGTCTACGTCCACGCCCCCGACGACCCGGCGCTTCGCCCGGACGACCACTGCGAGGGATGGTTCGTGCTCGTCAACGCCCCGCCGCACGATCCCGGCCGCGGCGTCGACTGGGACACGCCCGGGCTGGCCGAGGCGTACGCCGACCGGGTGCTCGCGGTCCTCGCCGAGCGGGGCGAGGACGTCCGCGACCGGATCCGGTGGCGCGAGGTGCGCACGCCGGCCGACCTGGAACGCGCCACCGGTGCACCCGGCGGGGCCATCTACGGGACGGCCTCGCACGGACCCCGGGCCGCGCTGCTGCGCCCGGCCAACAGGTCCCCCGTGCGGGGGCTGTACCTGGTCGGCGGGTCGGCCCATCCCGGTGGCGGGCTCCCGCTGGTGCTGCACTCCGCCGAGATCGTGGCCCGGCTCATCGGGGCACCGACCTGACGACGCCGACGGCCAGCTGCGCCAGTCCGACGCCCGCAAGTATCGCCCCGATCACGGTGCAGGCCGTGGCCCACTGCCAGCCTGTCAGCGGGGTACCCGCCGGCATGACCCCGGTACCGAGCGCGGCCACCAGCACCACGACGACACGGGTCGGCCGCTCCGCGACGGTCACCGCCCCCTGTCCTGCCATGCCCGCGGCCTGGGCGCGGGCCCGCACGTACTCGTGCAGCAGCACGGTCGCGCCGACGCCGACGCACCACCAGCCCGGTGCGCCGAGCCGGAACAGGACGGCCACGAGCAGCAGGTCACCGAGGCGGTCGGCGACGGCGTCCACGACCGCGCCGAGCGGGCGGGCCCGGCCGCTGCGCAGGGCGACGGCGCCGTCGAGCCCGTCGAGCAGGCCACCCACGACGAGGAGGAGCGCCGTCAGCAGCGGCCATCGCGTCGTGGCGACGGCGCCGGCGAGCGCGACCACCCCCAGCAGCGAGAGCACGTCCGGGTGCACCCTCGACAGGGGGCGGGCCAGCCACTGGACGAGCGCCACCCAGACCCGCGCGGGCAGCGGTACGCGGTCCATCCCGTGCAGGCGGGCCCAGCCGTCGACGCCCGTCGCCCGGTCCGGCCCCGCCACCGCGACAGCCTCGCACCCGGCCGCGGTGCCCGCCGGGGGCGTGGCGTGAGCAGCGTCCGCTCGTTCGTCCGCGAGGCCGGCCGGTCGTTCCCCGGCAGCGACGTCGCGCTGTGGGCTGCCGGCGCGACGTTCTTCGGCATCCTCGGGCTGGTCCCGCTCGCCCTGGTCGCGCTCCGGCTCGCGGGCGCCCTCGTCGGTGCCGATGTCGTCGCGGCCGGGATGGACACCGCCGTCACCGGGCTGCCCGGTGGGCACGGGACGGCCGAGGCACTGCGCACCCTGACCGCCACGGCGCTCGACCTCAGCCCGCTGCAGACCCTCGTCGCCCTGTTCCCGGCCAGCCTCTGGGGCGAAGGGCTGCGCCGGGCGTTCCTGCAGCTCTCGCCGCGCGACAGCGAGCGGCTGACCGGGTGGCGGGGCCGGCTCGGCCTGCTGCCGGTGGTGCTCGCCGCGCCCGTCCTCGTCGCCGGGGTCCTGGCGTGCGCGCCGTTCGTCGCCCCGCTCTACCGGGGTGGTGGCTGGTCGCTCGTGCTGGGCGTCGTCGTCGCGTTCCACGTCGTCTGGATCCTGGTGTCGATCGCGCTGGTCCTGGTCTACGCCTCGGTGGCGGCCGAGCGGCCGGGCGTCCGCGCCCTGCTGTGGGGCGGTTTCGGCACCGGCTCGGTGCTCGCCGGGTTCCTGCAGGGGTTCCTGCTGTTCCTGGCCATCCCCGTCGAGTGGTCGCTGCCCTTCGGCGGGCTCCCGGTGTTCGGGGCCGTCGCGGCCCTGGCGCTGTGGCTCTACCTCCTGCACATCCTCGTGCTGCTCGGCTACCGGGTCACCCTCGTGCTGGACGGGGTGCTCGGCGCCGGGCGCGGAACGGAACACCGGCGGTGAGCCCGCGCTGCGGCACCCCCACGATCTCCTCCGCGGCCGCGCCCACCTCGGCGAGGACGTCGTTCGCGGCGAGCACGCCGGTCAGCGCGGCGCGTTCCATCAACCCGGCCACGAACGGCGACTCGACGAAGTCACCGGCCAGGCGCACCCCGCGGGCGTCGGTGCGCACCCCCGGCCGGGTGCCCGCGGACCCGGGCGGGAACGCCGGGGCGGTGGCCTCGAACTGCTCGTGCCGGTGGACGACGCCCACGTCGCGGGTCTCCGGCCACAGCTGCCCGAGCTCGTCCCGCATCCGCGCGGTCGCGGTGGCGACGTCCGGGGCCGAGCAGGCGTAGGAGTGCAGCTCGACGACCGCGCCGCCCGTCCGGGCCGCCCACTGCGCCGACGGCTCCTCGAGTCGTGAGTAGACGGTCACCGAGTCCAGGGTCGGCTCGCCGCTGACCGCGCTGAAGACGGCACGTTCCGCCGCGACGTCCCGGTCGAGCCAGAGGCGGGCCACCGCGAACGGCGGCGCCGTGCGCAACGCGCCGACCTGCGCGGCGAGCCGCGGCGCGGCCCCGGCGGCGTCGGGGGAGTCCGCGAGCAACTGCCGCAACGCGCCGGGGTCGAGGGCCAGGACGACGTGGCGGAACGTGTCGGTGCCGGAGTCGGTGTCGAGCCGCCAGCCGGGCCCGTCGGGGGCCAGCCGGCGCACGGCGGCGCCGGTCCGCACCACGGCACCGTGACCTTCCAGGTGGCGGCGCAGCGGCGCCCAGATCGCCGTGAGGTGGTCGGTGGCAGGGGCGTCGAAGCCGATGCCCTCGGGATTGCCCAGGAAGTAGAAGTGGAACATCGCGACGAGCTCCGCCGCGGACAGCCCGTCCTGGTCGCAGAAGAAGGACCGCGCGAAGGCCTCGAACAGCATCTGCCGGGCCCGCTCGGGCATCGCGAGCCGGCCCAGGAACGCGGCCGCCGACTCGTGGTCGAGGTTGGCGGTCCCAACGCGGTCGTAGGACAGCAGCGCCATACCGGCCTCGGGGTCGGCGGCGGCCATGTCCCGCACGCCCAGGCTGGGTGACCGGGTGAGCAGCGCGAGCAGGTTCAGCGGCGGCGCGGCCGGCAACCCGCTCAGGTCCTCGTCCGGCCAGGACCGGGAGATCACCGGGTACCCGCCGACCGGGGTCAGGAAGCTCAGCGCCGGGTCGATGCGCCGCAGCACCGCCCGCCATGTGTAGTAGTGCCGGAAGAAGGCGTGGAACCCGTGCTCGACGACCTGTTCCGAGCCGTCCGGCAAACTGTCCGGCCATGCGCCGAGCCGCCCTCCCAGGGTGTCGGCCGCCTCCAGCAGGGTGACCTCGGCGCCGCGTTCGGCGAGGACGACGGCCGCGCTCGTGCCCGCCACCCCGGCCCCGACGACGGCGACGCGGGTCCCGGCCGGCACCGCGCGTGGCAGCGTGGGATCGGGGATCACCAGCCTGCGCGGGCGCATCCGCAGCGGCGCGGCCCGGCTGCGCAGCTCGTCGATCACCGGCGACCTCGCGGGTGGGCGCGGGCCACGCCATACGTGCGCGGTCGTCGGGGGTCGTGGGTACGCGTCACCGCGTCGACCCGAAGGAGCGGTCGGCGCAGCCGGCCGTGGGGCGGGATCATCGGGAACCTCCGGGGCGCTGGTCAGCGTTCAGCTACCCCGCTCCCCGTGGGTCGAACCACGGGGGCGCGTCAGGAGCCCGCGAGCGCTGCCCGTACGTCGTCGGGCCACGGGATCGCGGCCGGGGCGTCGGGCGTGGCGTTGACGACGGTCGTCGACCCGGCCGCGGCGACCGTCGTGCCGGAGCGGACCTCGAAGTCGTAGCGCATCGACGTCGTCCCGACGTGCCCGATGGTCAGGTCGATCTCGACCTCGTCGCCGAACCAGAGCCGGGCCCGGAAGTCGGTCTCGTAGCGCACGCGGGGGATGCGGCCGAAAAGGCCGGCGAGGCCGAGCCGCCCGAGCAGCTCGGCTTCGGCCGCCTCGACCCAGCGGAGCACGACGCCGTTGTAGTGGTGCCCGGAGGCGTCGGTGTCGGACCACTCGACGGTGCGCCGGATGGTGACGGCCGGCCGGGTTGCCGCCGCGGTCACGCGGTGACCGTCGGGGTGGGGTCGGTGAACGCGTACTCGCCTCCGAGCAGCGCGCCGCCGAGGGGCGCGACCGCGGGCAGGCCGAGGGCGCGCAGCATCCGGTGTGTCGTCGCGACGGCCGCCGACAGCACCGGCTTGCCCAGCAGCTGCTGCACCTCGTCGATGACGTCGAGCGAGGGCATCTGCACGCACGCCGACAGCACGACGGCGTCGGCGTCGGGCCGGTCGAGCTCGCGGGCGTGCGCGATCAGCCCGCGCGGGTCGAGGGCGGCGACGTCGAGGTTGCCGGGCACGCCGAGCGCGCGGTGGTCGAGCACGGTGACGCCCTCGGCCTCGATGTAGTCGACGACGGTGCGGGTCAGCTCCGGCAGGTACGGAGCGATCAGCACGATCCGCCGTGCGTCGAGCACCCGCAGGCCGTCGACGAGGGCACCGGCGCTGGTCACGACGGGTGCGGGGCCGCCGTTGTCGACGGTCCGCCCGTGCAGCCGCCGCTGCGACTCGCGGTGGTAGCCCGGGCCCATGCTCATGATCGCGACGAGGCAGGCGTAGCCGAGGACGTCGACGCGGGCGTCGGAGAGCTCGACGGCGCAGCGGTCGGACTCGCCGTCCATCGCGGCGAGCTCGTCGGCGGTCACCCGCGTCATGCGCATCCGGCTGGAGTGGAAGGTGAACCGTTCCGGCGCCACGGTCTCCCGTGCGCGCAGCAGCGCCGGGATCTCGGTCTCCATCGTCACGTTCGAGCTGGGGACGATCTGGCCGATCCGGTAGGGGCGGGTCATCGGGCGTCCACGACCGGGTTGCGCAACGTGCCGATGCCCTCGACGGTCGCCTCGACGACGTCGCCGGGGCGCAGGAACTGCGGCGGGTTCTGGGCCGCGCCGACGCCCTGGGGCGAGCCGGTGGCGATGACGTCGCCGGGCTCCAAGGTCATGCCGGAGGAGATGTCGGCGATCAGCTCGGCGACGGTGAACAGCATGTGGGCGGTGTTGCCCTTCTGCTTCACCTCGTCGTTGACCTTCAGCCCCAGGGCGAGGGTCTGCGGGTCGGGCACCTCGTCGGCGGTGCGGACGGCGGGGCCGAAGGGCGCGTAGGAGTCCTGGCCCTTGGAGAAGAACCACTGCCCGGAGCGGCGCTGGTCGCGCGCGGAGATGTCGTTGACGATCGAGTACCCGAAGACGTGCGCGAGCGCGTCCTCGCGCGACACCTTCCGTGCCGCCCGGCCGATGACGACGGCGAGCTCGCACTCCCAGTCGAGCTGCTCGGTGAGGTTGCCGTCGTGCAGGATCGGCTCCCCGGGCCCGACGACGGCCGTGGCCGGTTTGGAGAACAGCACGGGCCGCGTCGGCAGCTCCTTGTGGGTGTCGAGGGTCCGGGCCGACTCGTCGACGTGCTCGACGTAGTTGAGCCCGACCCCGACGATCTTCCCCGGGCGGAACGGGGCGTGCAGCCGCACGGAGTCGCGGGGGGTGCGGGGCCCGTCGAGGGCCGGGAGATCGGCGCCGAACAGGGCGCGCAGGTCCGTGACGTGCGCGGACAGGTCGACGACCTCGTCGCCGTCGAGGGCGCCGGGGCGGCCCGGGCCGCTGTCGGTGGAGAAGGTGACCAGGAGCATCGGGGTTCCCTTTCAGACGGTCTGGCGGCCGTCGTTGTCGGCGTAGGCCTCTTCGCGGTAGAAGCCGAGCGAGCGCATCACCGGGAAGTCGGTGAAGGAGAACAGGCACGCGTCGTCGGAGGTGTCGGCGTTGGCGTGCTCGTGCCAGGCCCACGACGGGATCACGAAGATGTCGCCCTCGGTCCAGTCGTAGCGGACGCCGTTGATGATCGTGTGGCCCGCGCCCTTGGCGGCGGTGTAGACCTGCGAGCCGACCTGGCGGTGGGCCAGCGTGTGCTCGCCGGGGCGCAGCATCTGCATGTGCGCGCTCATCGTCGGCATGACGGATCCGCCGGTCAGCGGGTTGGAGTACTCCATGATGATGCCGTCGTAGGGGGAGCCGTCGGAGGCCTTCGCGGCGTTCTGCAGCGCCTCGTAGGTGGGTTCCCACGGGTAGGCGGTCAGCGGTGAGTACCGCTTGTCCCACGGGTCGCCGACCGGGCGCAGCTGCCCGGCGCCGTAGGTGAGCACCGAGGAGTTCGTGACGCCGTCCTGCTTCTGGCGGACGTCGGGGTGTACCTCGTAGAACGGCGCGTCCAGCGCGTTGACCAGCGGGATGTCGAGCCCGTCCTGCCAGATCACGGCGCCGTCGGCCTCGAGGCCCTCGTTGCCGTGCTCGTGCCAGGTCCAGTTCGGGGTGATCGCGAAGTCGCGCGGACCGACCGTGAGCTTCTGCCCGTCGACGATCGTCCAGGCGCCCTCGCCCTCCAGGACGAACCGCAGTGCCGACGCCTGGTGGCGGTGCGCGGTCATCGACTCGCCGGGTGCCATGACCTGCAGGCCGGTGTAGAGCAGCCCGCAGGTGGCGGCGATGTCGCGCAGGTCGGGGTTGTAGAGCGCGACGACGCGGCGGCCGGCGTCGTCACCACTGACCAGTCCCAGTGCCTCCAGCACGAGGGGCCGCAGGTCGGCGTAGCGCCACAGCATCGGGCGCGAGCGCGGCTGCGGGTACCAGGGCTCGATCTTGTTGGCGATCTTCCACAGGGCGCCGGCCTCGAGGTCCTCGAGGCGGCGGTAGTAGGCCTGCAGCTCCGCGGTGTCGCGCACCCTGGCGCGTCCGAGGACGTCGTCACTCAGGTCGGTCATCACGTCTCCTCGTCTCTCGTCGCCGACTCAACATAGCGTCTTTTCGACGACAGCAACAGATGCTAATGTTGCGTTCAGTCGACCAGGGTCAGGAGTGAGGAATATGAGGATCGCCGTCGTGGGTGGAGGTCCGGGCGGCCTCTACCTCGCCGCGCTGGCGAAGCAGCTCGACCCCGACCGCGAGGTCGTGGTGTTCGAGCGCAACGCCGTCGACGACACGTTCGGCTTCGGCGTCGTCTTCTCCGACGAGACCCTCGACGGCCTGGAGCAGGCCGACCCGGTCCTGTTCGCCGCGTTGTCGGCCCGGTTCGCCCGCTGGTCCGACATCGACGTCGTGCACCGCGGCGAGACGGTCACCTCCGGCGGGCACGGGTTCTCCGCGATCAACCGCCGCGTCCTGCTGGAGCTGCTCGCGACCCGCTGCGCCGAAGTGGGCGTCGACCTGCGGTTCCGCTCCGTCGCCCCGCCCGTCGAGGCGCTGCGCACGGACTACGACCTCGTCGTCGCCGCCGACGGCGCGCGCTCGGCCATCCGCGCCGCGCACGCCGACGTCTTCGGCCCCGAGCTCGACGTCCGCAGCGCCCGCTACATGTGGCTGGGCACCGACCGGGTGCTCGACGCGTTCACCTTCGTCGCGAAGCAGACCCCGCACGGAACGCTGATGGTGCACTCCTACCCGTTCTCCGACCAGCGGTCGACGTTCATCGTCGAGACCGCCGAGAAGACATGGCGCGCACTGGGTTTCGACGCCGTCGACGCCGACTCGCTGCCGCCCGGCGCCAACGACGAGGCGAGCATCGCCGCGATCGCCGAGCTGTTCGCCGACGAGCTGGGCGGCGCCGCGCTCGTCGCGAACAACTCGAAGTGGCTACGGTTCACCACCGTCCGCAACCGCCGCTGGCACGACGGCAACCTCGTCCTGCTCGGCGACGCCGCGCACACCGCGCACTTCTCCATCGGCTCGGGCACCAAGCTCGCGATGGAGGACGCGCTCGCGCTCGCCGCGTCGCTGCGCCGGTACGCCGACGTCCCCACCGCGCTCGCGGCCTACGAGGCCGAGCGCCGGCCCGTCGTCGAGTCGACGCAGCGCGCCGCGCAGGCGAGCCTGGAGTGGTTCGAGGACGTCGACCACGTGACCGGCCTCGACCCGCAGCAGTTCGCGTTCAACCTGCTCACCCGCAGCCGCCGCGTCACGTTCGACAACCTCGCGGTCCGCGACCCCGAGTACGCCACGCGCGTGCGTACCCACTTCGCGCCCGGGGCGCCCCCGCTGTTCCAGCCGTTCCCGCTCGGGAACCTGGTGCTGCCCAACAGGGTCGTCGCCGCACCGGTCACCGTCGATGCCGCCCGCGACGGCGTTCCCGGCGACGCGGAGATGCTCCTGCTGTCGGCGGCCGCCGTCGGGGGAGCGGGGCTGGTGCTCACCGGCGGGACGGCTGTCGCCCCCGACGGGCGCGCGTGCGCGCAGAGCAGCGGGCTGTGGTCCGACGCGCACGTCGCCGCCTGGCGCGCCATCACCGACCGCATCCACGCGACCTCCGACGCCCGGGTCGGCGTCCAGCTCACCCACGCCGGGCGCCGCGGCGTCGCCCCCGTCGCACCGACGCCGATCCCGTACCGCGACGGCGACCCGGCGCCCGGTCCCGTCGACGAGGACGGCGTCGTCGCCGCCTTCGCCGCGGCCGCCCGCCGCGCCGCCGACGCCGGGTTCGACGTGCTCGAACTCCACGCCGGGCACGGCCACCTGCTCTCGTCCCACCTGTCGCCGCTCACCCACCCCGGCTCCCTCGCCGACCGGTTGCGGTTCCCGCTGCGCGTGCTCGACGCCGTCCGCGCCGTCTGGGCGGGCCCGCTGCTCGTCCGCATCTCCGCCGTCGACCACGCACCGGGCGGGCAGACCGTCACCGACGCCGTCGAGATCAGCCGGGCGCTCGCCGCACACGGCGCCGACATGATCGACGTGTCGTCCGGCGAGGTCGTCGCCCACCAGCGGCCCAACTACGGCCGCAGCTACCAGACCCCCCTCGCCGAGCGGATCCGTCACGACGCCGGCGTCCCGGTGATCGCCGTCGGCGGCATCTCCACCGCCGACGACGCCAACTCGATCGTCCTGGCCGGGCGCGCCGACCTCGTCGGTGTCGGCCGGGCGATGCTGCACGACCCCGCCTGGGCGCTGCACGCCGCGGTCGCGCTGGGCTGGGACGAGATGCCGTGGCCCGCGCACCTGCGCGCAGGCGCCGCACCGCCACCCACCGCCCGGCGGGTCCCGCCGCGGCTCACGCTCACCGATCCCGAGCCCGTGCCGGTCCACCGGCGCTGGCGTCCGCTGCTCACCTCGGCGAAGGGCTGACCGCCATGCTGGAGCTGCCGCGTTTCACCGCCGCCGCCGTCCAGGCCGCACCCGTCTACCTCGACGCGACGGCCACCGTCGCGAAGGCCGCCGACCTGGTCGCCGAGGCGGCCGGGAACGGCGCGACGCTCGTCGCGTTCCCCGAGGCGTTCGTGCCGGGGTACCCGTACTGGAACTGGACGATGAACCCGGTGCAGGGCTCGCCGTGGTTCGAACGCCTGTACCGTAACGCGATCGACGTCCCCGGCCCCGAGGTCGACACCCTGCGCGACGCGGCGCGGCGCCACGGCGTCACCGTCGTCATCGGGGTGAACGAGCGCGGCGCGCACAGCCTCGGCGTCCTCTACAACACGATGCTCACGATCTCCCACACCGGCGAGCTGATCGGCGTGCACCGCAAGCTCGTCCCGACGTGGGCGGAGAAGCTCACCTGGACCGGCGGCGACGGCAGCTCGCTCGTCGTGCACGACACCCCCGTCGGCAAGCTCGGTGTGCTGGCCTGTGGGGAGAACACCAACACCCTCGCCCGGTTCGCGCTGCTGGCCCAGGGCGAGCAGGTGCACGTCGCCTCCTACATCGCGCTGCCCGTCGCGCCCGAGGACTACGACATGGCCGAGGCCATCGCGATCCGCACCGCCGCGCACGCCTTCGAGGGCAAGGTCTTCTCGGTGGTGGCGACGTCGGTCGTGTCCGAGGAGATCGTCGACGCCGTCGCCGGTGACGACGAAGCCGTCCGCAAGCAGCTGTCCCGTCCCCGCAACGCCCTGTCCGGCATCTTCGGGCCCGACGGCCGCCCCGTCGTGGAACCGCTGATCGACGACGAGGGCATCGTCTACGCCGAGATCGACCTCGCGCGCAGCATCCAGGCCAAGCAGATGCACGACATCATCGGGCACTACAACCGGTTCGACGTCCTGTCGCTGCACCTCGACGCGACGCCGCGGGTGCCGCTCGTGGTCACGGGCCGCGCGGACGTCGTTCCCGGCGAGGACACCGACGCAGGGGAGGTCGAGCGATGAGCGCCCACGTCGACACGTTCTGCCGCGACGGGCTGCCACCGGCCGGGCAATGGCCCGAGCTCGTGTTCGACCTGCCCGAGCTGCGCTACCCGGCCCGGCTCAATGCCGCGACCGCCCTGCTCGACGACACGATCGCCCGGTTCGGCCCCGACCGCCCCTGCCTGTGCTCGCCCGCAGAGACCTGGACCTACGGCGAGGTCCTGGCCCGGGCCAACCGGATCGCGCACGTCCTCACCGCCGACCTCGGCGTCGTCCCCGGCAACCGGGTCCTGCTCCGCGGTCCCAACACCCCGTGGCTCGCGGCCTGCTGGCTCGCGGTCCTCAAGGCCGGGGCGGTCGCCGTCGCCACCATGCCGCTGCTGCGCCGCCACGAGCTCGACAAGATCGTCGCGACGGCCCGGCCCACCGTCGCGCTGTGCGACGAGCGCTTCCTCGACGAGCTCCCGCCCGAGGTGCCGGTGGTGTCGTTCGGGAAGGACCTGCAGGCCCGCTGCGCCCGGCACCCGGCGACGTTCGCCGACGTCGAGACCGCCGCCGACGACGTCGCGCTGCTCGCCTTCACCTCGGGCACCACCGGCCGCCCGAAGGCGACGATGCACTTCCACCGCGACGTCCTCGCCATCGCCGACACGTTCTCCGCGCACGTGCTCGAACCCCGCCCCGACGACGTGTTCTCCGGGACCCCGCCGCTCGCGTTCACCTTCGGCCTCGGCGGGCTGCTCGTGTTCCCGCTGCGGGCGGGCGCGTCGGTGCTGCTGGTCGAACGCGCGACACCCACCGAACTGGCCCGGACCGCCGCCGAGCACGGCGTGACCGTCCTGTTCACCGCGCCGACCGCCTACCGCGCCATCCTCGAGACCGGCGACGGGCACCTGCTCGCCGGTGTCCGGCGCGCCGTGTCGGCGGGGGAGGCGCTGCCTGCCGAGGTGGCCGTGCACTACCGCGAGACCGTCGGACGGCCGTTGGTCGACGGCATCGGCGGCACCGAGATGCTGCACGTGTTCATCTCCGCCGCCGGCGACGACGCCCGCCCCGGCGCCACCGGCCGCGTCGTCCCCGGGTTCCGCGCCGAGGTGCACGACGTCGACGGCCGGCCCGTCCCCGACGGCACCCCCGGCCTGCTCGCGGTGAAGGGCCCGACCGGCTGCCGCTACCTCGACGACCCCCGCCAGACCGACTACGTCCGCGACGGCTGGAACATCACCGGCGACGTCTACGTCCGCGACGCCGAGGGCTGGTTCCACTACGTCGCCCGCGCCGACGACATGATCGTCTCCTCCGGCTACAACATCGCCGGCCCCGAGGTGGAGGAGCTGCTGCTCACCCACCCCGACGTCGTCGAGTCCGGTGTCGTCGGCGCGCCCGACCCGCAGCGCGGGTCGGTCGTCACCGCGTTCGTCGTGCTCCGCGACGGCGTCGCCCCCGGCCCGGCGACCGCCAAGGCACTGCAGGACCACGTCAAGGCCGTCGGCGCGCCGTACAAGTACCCGCGCCGGGTCGAGTTCGTGGATGCGTTGCCGCGCAACGCCTCCGGCAAGCTGCTCCGGGTCGCGCTGCGCGAACGCGCGGCGGCGGCCGCGGCGGGTCCCGGGAGCCCGGCCACCAGCCCGGCCCCACGCACGCCCGCCACCGCATGACCTGACGAGCGCGACGTCCACCTGCGCACCGCGCCGGCCGCCTCCGCCGCGACCGACGACGAGCAGCGGGCCGCGGACGCGTTCGCCGCCCCGCACCCGGGCCGGGCCGGGCCGCCGCGACGGACACCTGATGCAACCGGCCCCGGGTGCGTCACACTGGCGGCCCGATGTGCGGTTCGGCGCGTCGACGAGTGTGGCGCCGCCCGGGCGGCCCGGCGTCCGGGAGGTCGCGTGCAGAGCTGGGCCGTCCGTCTCGACACCCGCGACGTCGACCTCGCGCGCGACCAGGTGGCCCGCTCCTACTGCCCGCACGCGCTGGCACCCATGGGCGGCGGGTTCCACGCACGGCACGCCGAGGCCGGCTCGGCCGACCTCGGCGTGTTCTCCCTGTCCTACGGCGAGGGCGCGGTGACGGTGCGACCGGAGCCGTTCGGCGACTTCGTGCTGTTCTCCCGGCCGCTCGCAGGAGCGCTCACGGTGCGCGGATCGGCGGGACCGACGACCGTCGCCCCGGGACGGACCGTCGCGCTCGACGCCCGCACCGCGCACGACCTCGACTTCGGGCCCGGCTGCCGGCTGCTGACGATCAAGCTCCCCACCACGCTCGTCGGCCGCGCCGGCGCCGCCTCCGGGCGGGCGGGGGACGTCCGCACGGGTACGGCGGGCGATCCGCGCCCCTGGGACGCGGTGACCCGGCTGCTGCTGGCCGACGTCGTCCCGCAGGGGCTGCTGCACACCCCGTTCGGCGCCTCGGTCGCGCAGCTGGCGGCCGTCGCCGCGCTCGACTCCTTCGGGGTCGCGCAGGCGCCGGACCGTCCACGCGCAGCGGCCGCGGACGTCGTGCGCCGGGCCTGGGAGTACATCGACGCCCACGCGGGCAACGGGATCGGGCTGCTCGACATCGCCGAGGCGGCGGGCGTCGCGCCCCGGACCCTGCAGGACCACTTCCGCGACCGGCTCGGCGCCAGCCCCACCGCACACCTGCGCCGGGTCCGCCTCGAACGGGCCCGCGCCGACCTCCTCGCAGGCCGCGGCGAGACCGTCGCCGCCGTCGCGTCACGGTGGGGGATCGGCAACCTCGGCCGCTTCGCCGCCGAGTACCGCCGCGCGTTCGGCCGCTCCCCGTCCGACGACCTGCGCCGCTGACCCGTGCGCCGCGTGATGTGGCCGTGCCGCGCCCGGCGGACAGGGCAGGCCGTGCGCCGCGCCTAGCCTCGCCGCACATCCCTCGACACCGGAGGCCCGCATGAGCACCTACGTCCTCGTCCACGGCTCCTGGCACGACGGCAGCCTGTGGGAGCCGGTCGCGACCCACCTCACCGGCATGGGCCACGACGTGCACACCCCGACCGTCGCCGGGCACGGCGCCGGCGTGCCCAAGAACGTCACCCACGACGACTGCGTCGCCTCGATCGTCGACCACATCACCGGCGCCGACCTGCGCGACGTGATCCTGCTGGGGCACAGCTTCGGCGGCACCGTCATCGCCCGCGTCGCCGAGGAGATCCCCGACCGGCTCCGGCGGCTGATCTTCTGGAACGCGTTCGTCCCGGCGCCGGGCAACAGCCTGCTCGACGAGGTCCCGCCGCACTACCGGGACCTGTTCGACCAGCTCGCGGCGGCGACCGACGACGACACGATCGCGATGCCGTTCCCCATCTGGCGGGAGGCGTTCATCCAGGACGCCGACGCCGAACTGGCCGCCTCCACCCACGCCCGGCTGTCGACGGAGCCGTACCAGCCGTTCCGCGACAAGCTCGACCTCAGCCGCTTCTACGCCTCCGAGCTGCCCAGGAGCTACATCAACGCCACCGAGGACACCGCGCTGCCGCCGGGTGAGTGGGGCTGGCACCCGCGGATGTCGAGCCGGCTGGGCCTGTACCGGCTGGTGCAGCTGCCGGGCAGCCACGAGGTCATGTTCACCGCGCCGGAGCGGCTCGCCGTCGCCATCGACCAGGCGGGCCGGGACTGAGTCAGCCGGCCGCGGGCAGCGAGTCCGCCGGCCCGAGCAGGGCCTCGACGTGGCGGGCGGCGGGCTCGCGCAGCCGGGCCGACAGCGCCGCGAACAGCTCGTGGGCGCGCTCGCCGTTCCATCCGGCGGGCAGCAGGTCCAGGGGCAGGCCCGGGTCGGCGTAGGGCAGCCGCCGCCACGCCGTCAGCATGTCGACGAGGTCGACGAACGCGCGGGCGTCGTCGTCGGGGCCGCCCGCACCGGCGAGCCAGCGCGCCCCGACGGGCTCGAACCGCTCCAGGAAGTCGGCGTAGAGCGCCTGCAGCCCGTCGAGATCCCACCACGACGCGACCAGCCCGGCCAGCTCGCCGCCCGCCACGTGCGGGCCGGTGAAGACCTGCGTGAACCCGGCCAGGCCCGCCCGCTCCAGCGTCTCGACGGTCGCGGTCTCCAGGTGCCGCGGCGCGATCCAGGTGCCGGGGGACACCGTGCCGAAGCCGAGCCGGGTCAGCGTCGAGCGCAGCTGGTAGCGCTTGGCGCGCTCGGTGTCGGGGACGGAGAACACGACGAGCACCCAGCCGTCGTCGGCGCGGCCGCGGGTGTGCCCGAAGATGCGCACGTCGCCCTCGGCGAGCAGGCCGTGGGCGTCCGCGGACAGGGCGTACCCGGCGGCGTCGGCGCGGCGCTCGGCGTCGACGAGCCCGCGCCGCTTGAGCCGGTGGATCGCCGACCGCACGGCCTGCACGTTGATCCCGACCTCGCCGAGCAGCCTGACCAGCCCGGCGATCGGCAGCCAGCCACCGCGCTCGCGCGCGTAGAGGCCGTACACGGTGAGGATCAGCCGACCCGGCTGGCCGCCGGCACCTGCGCCGTCCTCCGCCTCGATCGTCACGGGGCAACCCTACTGGCGCCGCTCACCGGCGCCGCTGCAGCGTCTGCGACGCCACCCGC
Source organism: Pseudonocardia sp. (assembly GCF_050250275.1). Lineage (GTDB taxonomy): Bacteria > Actinomycetota > Actinomycetes > Mycobacteriales > Pseudonocardiaceae > Pseudonocardia. Next base: position 122,037 of record NZ_JBFWOY010000016.1, on the reverse strand, counting down.
CGAACCGGTACCCGCGTGACGTCGCTGATCCCGGCGTTCACGAGACCCCGGCCGTCGCGCAGGCGCCGGTGGCGATGGTCGCGGCCGGAGGTCCTGCCTGCGGTGTCAGCCGGGCGCGCCCGCCCGATCAGGCAGCGGGCGGCCCGTAGGTCATCCGAACCACGCCGTTGTCGTAGGTCTCGGTCTCGAGCAGCCGCAACGGGATCCGCTGCCCGGCGCCGAAGAGCTTCTCCCCGTCTCCCAGCGAGACCGGGTAGACGAACAGGTTCAACGTGTCGACCAGCCCGTCGGCGAGCATCGCCCGGACCAGCACGGCGCTCCCACTGACGTAGATGCCCCCGTCGACGGAGTCCTTCAGCTCCTGGATGCGTCGCGGGTCGTAGGGGCCCAGCACGGTCGCGTTCTCCCACTCCAGAGGATCGGCCAGCGTGGAGGTCACGACGTGCTTGGGTGTGCCGTTGAAGAACGCCCCGCCGGACTCCACGTCGTGCCCGCGGGCCGACCACGCCGGGTAGAACCCTTCGTATGTGGTGCGCCCCAACAGGATGGCCTGGTCGCAGAGCTTGCCGATGGCAGCCCCCATCGCTTCGGTGAAGCCGTACTCCGCCGTCCACGACGGGTCCTCGATCACGCCGTCGAGGCTGATGAACTCGTGCACATCGATGGTCCCCACGATGATCGTCTCCCAGGGTCAGTCGGTCGGGTCGTCAGCAGTGACCACCGCGGCGCCCCGAACTCATCTGTGAGTCTCGGATCTGCTCGCCCGGTCTGCCGGATTCTCTGTGATCGTCCCGGGCGGTGGCGGCGTTCGGGAGCGTGCCGCTCCACGCGAGGACGACAGAGGTGCTCAGGGAGCTCTGGCAGCGACGACGGCGGGACGACCGGACCGCGCCGGCCCTGGACGTCGCCGCCGGCGATGTCGCGTCGGCCACGGAAATCGTCGAGCGCCGGCAGGCGATCGAGGGCCTACGACGCGACCCGGGCGCACGGCGCCGAGACGTTCACGCTGCTCATGGCGCCCGCCCGCGCGCTGGGGGGCCGTCCCGGCCGCCGCGGCCACGCCGACCGCACGGCGGGACGCCGCTACCTGGGACGCGAGTCGCGCTGCGCTGCGGGAACAGCTCACTAAGCTGCGAGGGTGAGTCCAGTTTCGGGCGATTCGCCTACCCCCACGACGTCGGTCACACCCCCGGACGAGCCGCCCGGTCCCGTGCCGGCGCCGGTCCGGGTCAGGCGGCTGTGGCCTGCCATCGCTCTCGTGCTGATGCTGTGGCTCGCCGTCGGCGCGATCGGCGGCCCCTTCCAGGGCCGGCTGGCGGAGGTACAGACCAACGACTCGAGCACCTTCCTGCCCGCCGACGCCGAGTCGACCCGGGCCGCCGAGGAACAGCGGACGTTCACCGGGCCCCAGCCACTGCCCGGCGTCGTCGTCTTCGAACGCCCCGGCGGCCTGACCGCACAGGACCTGGACACCATCCGTGCCCGCGCCGCGGACGCCGCCCGGTCACCCGGGGTGGAGTCGGTCTCGCCGGTCATCCCGGCCCCCGACGGGGGCGCCGCCCAGTTCATCGCCTTCTACCCCGCCGACGCGCGCGACGGTCTCGACGAGACGGTTCCGCAGCTGCGCGAGACGATGGCCGCGGGCCTGCCCGCCGGGCTGACCGTGCACGTCACCGGACCGGCCGGCCTCGCCGCCGACCTGAGCGCCGCGTTCGCCGGGATCGACGGCCTGCTGCTCGCCGTCGCCGCGGGCGTCGTCGCGCTGATCCTGCTGATCGTCTACCGCAGCCCGCTGCTGCCGGTGCTGGTACTGCTGTCGGCGGGACTCGCGCTGTGTCTCGCGGTGCTCGCGGTGTACCTGCTCGCCGACGCCGACATCATCACGCTGTCCGGCCAGACCCAGGGGATCCTGTTCATCCTGGTCGTCGGCGCCGCCACCGACTACGCGTTGCTGCTCATCGCCCGCTACCGCGAGGAGCTGCGCCGCACCGAGTCCACCTCCGCCGCGATGCGCAGCGCGTGGCGGGCCACCGTCGAGCCGGTGCTGGCGTCGGCGGGCACCGTCGTGCTGGGGCTGTTGTGCCTGCTGCTGTCGGGGCTGAACTCCAACCGTGGTCTCGGACCCGTCGCCGCGCTCGGCATCGTCGCGTCGGTCCTCGCCGCGCTGACCTTCCTGCCCGCCGCACTGCTGCTGTTCGGGCGTGCCGCGTTCTGGCCGTTCCGCCCGCGTGCCGGCACTGCCGAGGCCACGAGCGGGCTGTGGGCGCGGATCGCCGCCGCCGTCGGCCGCCGGCCGCGGCGGCTGTGGATCGTCACCGCCCTCGCGCTCGGCGTGCTCGCCGCGTTCGTCCCGCAGTTCCAGGCATCCGGGGTCGCCCAGTCCGACTTCTTCGTCGACAAGTCGTCGGTCGACTCCGTGCAGGGCCAGGAGGCGTTGAGCAGGCACTTCCCGGGCGGGACCGGCTCACCGGCCGTGGTCTTCGTGTCGGCGTCGGCCGAGGAGCAGGTCCTCGCCACCGCACGGACGGTGCCGGGGATCGTGTCGGTCGACCGCGGCGAGGACCGCGTCGTCGACGGGCGGGTGCAGCTCGACGCCGTACTCGCCGACCCGGCCGACAGCGAGGCGGCGGTCGCGACCGTCGCCGAGCTGCGCCGCAGCCTGGCCGCCGTCCCCGGCGCGTCCGCGCTGGTCGGTGGCGTCACGGCCACGCAGCTCGACACCCAGGAGACCGCGACGCGCGACCTGCAGGTCGTCGTCCCGGCGGTACTGATCGTCGTGTTCCTGGTGCTGGCGCTGCTGCTGCGGGCCCTGGTGGCGCCGTTGCTGCTCGTCGCCACGGTGGTGCTGTCGTTCGCCGCGACCCTCGGGATCGGGGCGCTGGTGTTCAACAACGTCCTGGGCCTGCCCGGGGCCGACCCCAGCGTGCCGCTGTTCGCGTTCGTGTTCCTCGTGGCGCTCGGCGTGGACTACAACATCTTCCTGATGAGCCGCGTGCGGGAGGAGACGACCAGGGTCGGGACCACGGAAGGGGTTGTCCGTGGGCTGCGCGTCACCGGTGGCGTGATCACCTCGGCGGGTGTGGTGCTGGCGGCGACCTTCGCGGCGCTGGCCGTGCTGCCGATCCTGTTCCTGGTGCAGATCGCGTTCCTCGTCGCGGTCGGCGTCCTCGTCGACACGCTGCTGGTCCGCTCGATCCTGGTCCCCGCGCTCACCCTGGACATCGGCCGGCGGGTCTGGTGGCCGTCGGCACTCGACCGGCCGGCCCGGACCGCGGACGCCGCCCCCGCACACGAGCGGACGGGCTGACCGGCCCCGCCCGTCGGCGACCCCGGCCCGGGTGCCGCCGCCGGGCCCGTCGGGACGTGAGCCGTCCCGGCCGTCGGGCGAGGTGGCGGCGGGGGGTTGAACCGGCGTCCGGTGGGAACGTCCAGCCGTGCCCATCTCCGATCTTCCCGAGCGGGTCGCCCCGTGAGGGTGCATCTCCTCGCCCCGGGCCCGCCCGACCACGGGGTCGTCCGGCACTCGGCAACGCTGGCCCGGCTGCTGCTGGGGAGCGGGGCGGAGATCGTCGACGACGCACCCGCCGCCGACGTCGTCCACGTGCAGTTCACCGACGCCCTGTGGGGCCCCGACATCGCCACCGCCGCGGGCGGGTTCGCGGAGTGGGCGACGAGGGTGCGGGCCCCGCTCGTGGTCACCCTGCACGACGTCCCGGGCGGGGACGTCGACCCGAGGCGTGACGAGCGGCGGTGCCGCGGTTACGCCCGGGTCCTCGCCGCGGCCGACGTCGTCGTCGTGTCGGCCGCGCACGAAGCGGCGAAGGTGACCGCCATGAGCGGACGCCAGGCGGTCGTCGTGGGGCTTCCCGTCGAACGCCTGCCGTGCGGCCCCCGCCCGGACTGGGCCGACCGGCCGACGCTCGGCGTGCTGGGGTTCGTCTACCCCGGCAAGGGCCATGACGACGTGGTGCGCGCCGCCGCGGCCCTGCCGCAGCGGCCGCGGGTCGTCGCGGCGGGCGCGGTCAGCCCCGGCCACGAGGCGGTGCACGCGGACCTGGATCGCCGCGCCGCCGCGCTGGGCGTCGACCTGGTCCTGACCGGGCGGCTCGACGATGCCGCGATGGGTGGCGCGGCGCGCGCGGTGACCGTGCCGGTCGTGCCCGGCCGCGCGGTCAGCGCGAGCGGAACGCTGGCGACGTGGTGGGCTGCGGGGAGGCGACCGCTGGTCGCGGACGGCGTGTACGCCACGGACCAGGCGCGCACCTACCCGGACGCCCTGGTCCTCTACCCGCCGGGCGGCCTGGTCGCCGCGGCGGCCGCGGCCCTGGCCGGACCCGCCACGACGCTGCTGACGGGTCCGCGGACGTGGCCCGACGCGGCCGCGGCCCATCTGCAGGTCTACGCGAACCTCCAGGGGGTGCGGTGCTGACCGACGTCCTGGTGCCGCACAACCGGTGGGACCTGCTCGCGGGCCGGCCGGTGCCACGGCCGCGGGTGAGTGTCGTCGTCGTGCACTACGACCAGCCGCGCCAGCTCGCGCTGACCCTCGCCGCGCTCCGCCGCCAGACCCTGCCGCCGCTCGAGATCGTCGTCGCCGACGACGGCTCCCGCGAACCCGTGCGCCCCGGCGACGGCCCGGTCCCCGTCAGCGTCGTGCGGCAGGAGGACCTGGGCTTCCGCGCCGCGGCGGCCCGGAACGCGGGCGCCGCCCGCACCCGCGGCGAGGTACTGGTGTTCCTCGACGCCGACACCGTGCCCGAGCCGGGTTTCGTGGAGGCGCTGACGGCGCCGGTCGCGCTCTGCCCGGACGTGCTGGCCGTGGGCCGCCGCCGGCACGCCGATCTCGTGGCCCTGGCCCCCGGCGACGATCCCGCGGCCGCGCCCGAGTTGGCGGCGCCGCGGTGGCTCGCCGACGGCTACGCCCGCTCGGGAGACCTGCTGCACGCCGACGGTCGCAGTTTCCGCTTCGTCATCAGCGCCGTCCTGGCCTGCCGGCGGTCCCTGTTCGACGACCTCGGCGGTTTCGACGAGCGCTTCGTCGGCTACGGCGGCGAGGACTGGGACCTGGCGTACCGGGCGTGGAACGCCGGCGCCGTCCTCGTCCACCGGCGCGACGCCGTGGCCTGGCACGACGGTCCCGACTGGGCCGAGCGCGACGTCGCGCGCGGGCAGAAGGAGGCGGAGGCCGCGCGGCTGGCCGAGCTGATCCCCGAGCCGGGCACCCGCGGTGGTCACCCGGCCGGCGAGCTGCCCGACGTGCTGGTGGAGCTCGGCGTGGACACCGCCGGTGTGCGCGCCTCGCTCGACGTCGCGACCCATCGCGACCTGGCGATCCGGCCGCTCCACCGGCCGTGGTCGGCCGATCAGCTGCGCCGTGCCCGGGCCCGTGTCGTCGTCCACGACGTCCTGCCGCCCTCGGCGATCGCGGACGCGATGCGGTTGCTCGAGGGCCGGGACGCGGGAGAGATCACGATCGTCGACGCGGGCACCGGTGCCCACCTCGCCGACCTGACCAGCACCCGCGCCGAGGGCCGGGCGCGTCGCTGGGCGGGTTCGTCGGGTCTACCCCGCGACGAGGTGGTCCAGCGTGCCTTCGGCAGGACGACCTGCCATGTCCGCAGCGCGACCGGGCGAGGCGCGCCGTGACGGCCGCGGAGGTCCGTCGAAGGATCGGCCCCGTCGTCGCCGCCGCCCGCCCCGCTCGCACGCGGCCGGCCGGTTCGTCCTCCGTACCGGGTTTGGGTCCCGGTGCCGGGGGCAGGCGATGGGAGCGCCGCGTCCCGCCGGCGCCCGAGCGGTCCAGCAGCGCGCCGCGATCCCGGCACACCCGATCCCACACCGGAGGTTCGTCCGTGTTCCTGCACCGCCAAGAGCTGCAGTTCAAGTCCACCCCCGACAAGCCCGACGCCGTGTACGCGCGCAAGCTCCAGGAGGTGCTGGGCGGGCAGTACGGCGAGATCACCATCGCCATGCAGTACATGTTCCAGGGCTGGAACATGCACATCCCCGGCAAGTACCGCGACCTGGTCTTCGGCATCGCGTCCGAGGAGATCGGGCACGTGGAGATGCTCGCGACCATGATCGCCCAGCTGCTCGAGAAGTCGCCGCTGGGCATCACCTCCGATGCGGTGCAGGACGATCCGACCGTCGCCGCGATCGTCGGCGGAACCGATGTCCAGCACGCGATCGTCGCCGGTGCGGGCGCCCGGCCCGTGGACAGCAACGGCAACCCGTGGCAGGGCTCCTACATCACCGGTTCCGGCAACCTGCTGGCCGACTTCTCGCAGAACGCCGCCGCGGAGATGCAGGGACGGGTCCAGGTCGCGCGGCTCTACCACATGACCGACGACACCGGCGTGCGCGATCTGCTGGCATTCCTGCTGGCCCGCGACACGATGCACCAGAACATGTGGCTGGCCGCCGTCGCGGAGCTGCAGGAGGAGGGCGCCGAGAAGCTGCCCGCGCCGAGCAACTTCCCGCAGTCCCAGGAGCACACCGAGGTCGCCTACCAGTACCTCAACTTCTCCGATGGCGCGCACGCCGGCGACGGCCGCTGGGCCAAGGGCCCCAGTCCCGACGGGAACGGTGAGTTCACCTACCACGACGGGCCGACGACGAGCGTCCCGATGCCCCCGCCCACGCATCCGGACAGCCGCTTCTACGGCACGACCGAGCTGCCCAATGCCGTGGAGAAGGTTGCCGGGGCGGCGCAGGACGCGTTGAACAAGGAGTAGCCGTGGTCTCCGCCGCCCGGTACGGCCCGGTTCCCCGATGATCCCGCCCTTCGGCCGGCAGCACGAGCCCGTGCTCGACGACGACATCGTCCGTCCCCACCGGCCTGGGCGAGGTCCCAGGGGCGGCCGCGCCGGTACGCGGACCCGTCGGCGGGTGCGGACCGTCGCCGCCGTGGTCGGTGGGGGCGTCCTGCTCGTGCTCCTCACCGCCGCCGACGACCGGCTGCAGCTCGTCGTCGCGGTCGTGCTCGTCGGCCTGGGCATCGTCCTCGGGCGGCGCGCCGCCCGGACGCCCTGACCGTTGCGGCGGGGTCCGCGCGACCGGGCCCGGGCGCGACCTCGGTTCCGGGTGCCCGGCCCCGGGGTGGGCGACCGCGGGCCGGCGGCCGCTGCGCAGCCGGCCCGCGGTGGCTCAGCCGTCCCCGGAGCCGGAGCCGCTGTCGCCGGAGCCGTTGTCGCCGGAGCCGTTGTCACCGCTGTGCTCGGCCTCCCAGGCGCGGACACCGCCGAAGCCGTAGGTGGGGCCGTCGTAGCTCTGGCCGCGCGCCGCGAACTCCTCGGACGCCTTCACGACCTGCACGGTGTCGCCCATCTGCAGGTAGTCGTACCAGGCCTTGGCGTCGTCGGCGGCGAGGTGGATGCAGCCGCCCGACGCGGCCTCGGGGTTGCCCTCGTGGAAGGCGATCCCGCCGTCCTCGAAGAACACGCTGTAGGGCATGGGGTCACCGACGCCGTTGGTGAAGGACTCACCGCTGACGTGGTCGATGTCCTTGAGGTAGACGTGCAGGTCGTGCCCGACCGGTGTCGGAGCGGTCTTCCCGCCCGATGCGACGTTCACCGGGCCACGGACGACGGTGCCGTCCTGGATGAGCCAGGCGCGCTGCGAGTCGAGATCGACGCACGCCTTGGCCGTCACCGAGCACGGGGTGCCCGGGACGAGCGCCTGGGACCGGACGGCCGTGGTCGCCGCCGACTCGCCCGTCGCCGGATCGGGGGCGGTGTTCGCCGCGAACGCGGTGCCCGCGAGCAGGACGCTCGTCGCGACCGTGACGACCCCGAGCCCGACCGCACCGTACGCGTGCCGCCTTCTCACAACGGTTCTCCTCTCGAGCCGGCCGTCGAACACATCGACCGCCGATACAAGGGGAGACGACCCTCGCCCGATCGGGTTGCGCGTCCGCACCGGAAAACCGCTCGTCGTCGCCCAGCTGCGCCTGGTTCACACCGGATCGTGGCGGCATGGGCGGTTCGTGTGCGCGGCCCCGCTGCGGGGTGTGCGGTGACCGGGCGGACGGTCCGCGGCAGGCGTCGCCCGTCAGCAGGCCCCGATGACCTCGAGCCCGGCACGGGCCCGGTCCCAGGTCAGCGAGAACTCCACCGTCGTGGCGTCCGTCCCCGGGATGGGGAAGGTGATCGTCGAGCTCCGGCCGACGGCCAGCCGGTCGAGCGCGCAGGCCGCGCCGGCGTCGTCACCGTGGCGGGCGATCCAGTCGCCGACCATCAGCCGGTGGTAGCCGGCCGCCTCGTCCCACTCGCGGAACCGGTGCTCCTCGTCGATGCCGCGCACCAACCACATGGGGCCCTCCTCCCGGATTCGCCGCCTCCCAGTATGCCCGCGGGCGCCCGTCGTCACCGCCGGTCGACGTGGGCCGGTCCGGGCCCGGTCGTCGGCGCCCAGCGCCCACCCCGGCACCCGGCGCGGCTGTCCGATCAGGTGGCGTCGAGGACCTCACGCAGCGTCGCGGCGAACTCCGCGGGCTTGCCCGCGTAGCCGTGCTCCCCACCGAGGAACCCGCCGTGGTGGCTCGGGAAGACCGTCGCCTCCAGGCCGAGCTGCGCGGCGAGTGCGACGGAGGTGCGGCCGGTGAACACCCCCGCCGACTCCTCGCCGACGCCCACGACCACCCGCGTCGGCGCCGCGGTCAGGGCCTCGACGTCGGGGCGGTAGCTGCTCACGGCCCAGGACACGTCGGAGAGCAGCGGGTCGTCGCGCGACCCGTCGTCCTCCGACGGCATGCCGAACATCGCCGGGTCCGGGGCAGGCGCGGCGAAGTACTCGGGCGTGTACTCGCCCTGCCACGACGTCATGGCGATGAACGCGGCCATCCCCGAGCCGGCTCCCTTGGCGTTGTAGATCTCGGTGACGCCACCGCGGGCGCGTTCGGCGGCCTCGGCGTCGGGCAGGACGGGGATCGAGGGCGGCTCGTGGGCGACGAGGGTCCGCACGTCGGCGGGGTGGGCGGCGACGAGCGCGAGGCCCACGACGGCGCCGCCGCTGCTGCCGAAGACGTCGACGGGCCCGGCGCCGAGCTCCTGGACCAGCAGGTGGAGGTCTTCGGCCTGCACCTCGGGCCGGTGGTCGCTGCGGCCGTCCTTGCGGACGCTGCGGCCCAGCCCGCGCGGGTCGTAGGTGACGACCGTGCGGTCGCGGAAGTGGGAGGCCAGCGTCGTGAAGCCCGCCGCGGTCATCGGCTGGCCGATCATCAGCAGCGGCGGCCGGCCGTCAGCGGTGGGCAGCGGGCCGATCACGTCGTAGGCGAGGTCGGCCTCGGCGGTGGTGAGGGTGTGTGTCGTCATACAGCTCAGACGGCGGGGCGCGGCGGAACTCATCGCTGCACCGGGACCGGGTTCGGGGGTTCCCGGTTCGCCGGCGGGTGGGCGCGGCCGGGTCCGGGGTGGCGGCGCGTTACCGGATGCGGGCCCCGTACACGTGGTCGACCGTCATCGTCATGAGAACGCGGCGGTCCTCGACCATGGTCCGGCGGTACTCGTCCCAGTCGGGGTGCTCGCCCGCGGCGGCGCGGTAGTAGCCGACGAGCGCCTCGACCTCGGGACCGTGCGGGTCGCTGCCGGGCCCGACCAGCGTGGCGACGCCCTCGACCGTCGCCCACCCCCAGCCGTCGGCGCTGGTCACCTCCAGCGTCGCGCGCGGGTCGCGGCGCAGGTTCGCCGTCTTCGCACGACCGTCGGTCATCGAGACGTGCACGACGCCGGCGGACCGGTCGTAGAACGGTGTCACCGGTGACAGCTGCGGGCGACCGTCGGACTTGATCGTCGCGAGGACACCGATGCGGCTCTCGGCGAGCAGGGCGTGCGGGTCGAACGAGGACGCTGCCATGTCCGGGCCAACCCGCGTGGTGCTGCCCCGTATTCCGCCGCCGGCCCGTGTGGACGCCGCGGTCAGTGGAACGGCTTGTGCGGGATGTCGGCGTCGTTGAGCTGCTGCTCGGGGTCGACCCAGATGGCGTCGTCCTCGATCTTGCACGCGTAGACCGGGATCGGGCTGACCGCGGGCACCCCGCGGGGCTCGCCCGTGCGCAGGTCGAAACAGGAGTTGTGGGCCGGGCAGATGAGGGTGTCGTCCTCCTGCAGGTAGCCCTCGTTGAGCGGCTGCTGCTGGTGGGTGCAGGTGTTGTGGACGGCGACGGCCTCGTCCTCGTAGAGCCGGACGACGCAGATCGGCTCGCCCTTCATCTCCACGACCATCATGTCGCCCTCTTCGAGCTGGTCGAGATCCGCGACCGCTTCCCATGCCATGGCTGCCTCCTAGGTGGTGGTGGGGGCACTGCGTGTCCGGGTGCGGCCTTCGGCAGGCCCGGTCGTGGATCCCGCGGCGGCCTTCGTCCCGCGCGCCCGGGGCAGGGAGCCGCGCACCTCGACCCAGCCGTTGCGGATCCGGGTGGGCAGCACGGGCTGGGGATGGTGGGCGGGGCCACGGACGATGCGCCCGTCACGCAGGTCGAACAGCGACTCGTGCAGCGGGCAGGAGATGACGCAGTCGACGACCTCACCGCGGCTGAGCAGCCCACCGGCGTGGCTGCACAGGTCGTCGAGGGCGTGGACGGTGTCGCCGGAGCGGTGCAGCACGACCTGCCGTCCCTCGACGGTGACGCCGGTGGTGGCGCCGTCGGGCAGGTCGGTCTCCTCGATCGCCTTGACCCAGCGGTTGGGCCCGGTGGTGGTGGCGACCCGGTTGACCATCACGGCGCGGCCCTGCACGAGGTGCCCGCCGACGTAGCCGGCAGCCGCGGTGACGGCCATGCCCGCCATGCCGAGTGCCTGCGCGGGCCGGCGTCTCCCGGCGAGCCGCGCGGCGAGCGACGCCGCGGCCAGCGTCGTCCCGGCGAGGTTCATCATCCCGTGCAGGAGCCCGACGCGGCGGTCCTCACCGTCGCTGACGGTCCAGTCGGTGGCGCCCGTCGCGACGGTGGCGGCGGCCGCGGCGATCCCCGCGGCGCTGAGCGCCCCGGCCGGGTCGAGCCGGCTGCCGGAGGGGCGGACGTCCTTGCCGAGGACGTCGAGCACGACCGAGCCGGCCCAGAACCCGATGGGCAGGTCGCTGAGCGCGGCGTGCAGCGAGTGCCCGGCCCACCGGCCGCCGTGCATGAGCTCGACGACGAGGTTGCCGCGGTGGCGGTCGTACACGGGCAGGACGGCGGCAGCGACCTTCTCGTCGGCGTCGCGCAGCCACGGCCACGCGGTGATGGCGGCGAAGAGGTCGCGATGCCACGTCGTGAGCCGGGACGCGCCTTCGGGCGCGGGCGCGCCTGCCGGTGTGTCCGAACTCGACATCGCTGCTCCGCTCGTCTCGTGCCGCCCCGTCGCGACGTCTCGCATGGTCGCATCGCACGCGCACGCCCACCATCACCGTGTTTCTCGTCCAGTGATGATCGGACGGTCCCCTGACGATCACCGCTGGTCCGGGCCGGGTCCGGATCCGCGGGGCCCGCCGGCAACGGTCTCGTCGCGACCGCGCGCGTCCGGTCCACCGGCCTCGACACCGGGCGGCCCGGCTGCTTCCATGACCCGCGCAGCCCGGTCCCCGTGCCGCGGGCGACGCCCACCGGTGCGCCGGGCGCCGGCGCCGGCGGCTCGCATCGAGTAGTGAGAAGCTGCCGTGCCGCCGCCCGAACCGCGCCTGGTCCTCGACGAGGACGAAGCGCTCGAGGTACTCGCCTACCTGGTCACCGCCGCCCGCACGCAGGTCGACGAGGCTGCCGAGTACGGCCCGCTACGGCTGTTGACGGCGGCCCGGCGGCTGGCGGGGTTCCTCGGGCCCCGCTCGTCGGCCGAGACGGCGGTGTTCGCCCGTGACCACGTCGAGCCGATGCCCGAGCTCGCCGTGCCGAGGGAGGGCCGGGAGGAGTACGTGGCGCGCCTCGACGAGCTGTGTGCGCAGCTGGGCGGGCTGCTGGCCCGCCGCTATGGCGGCGGGCCTTCGTCGTGACGGGGGACAACCCGGTGCTGGCGGCGATCCGCAGCCGCCGCGTCGTCCGCGCGATGACCGACCAACGGCTGCCGAGGCAGACGCTCGAACAGATCCTGGACGCCGGCCGGTGGGCGCCGACCGCCGGCAACCGGCACCTGCAGCGGTTCGTCGCCAGTGACGACTCCGGCACGCTGCGGGCGCTGCGCATGGTGTCACCGGGGATGCTGCAGCGACCCGTCGCGGTCGTCGCCGTCTGCGTGGACCGGGCGCTCGCCGTCGACTTCGGGTTCGCGCGCCAGGCCCACAGCCTGTCGGTCGACGTCGGCACGGCGGCGGCGACGCTGCTGCTCGCCGCGCACGCGCTCGGCGTGGGCGGCGGGCCGGTGACGTCGTTCAGCCGGGCCGCCGCCGCAGCGGTGCTCGGGACCCCGCAGGGCTGGACACCGGAGTTCCTCGTCTGTCTCGGGTACCCGGCCCCCGGCGGTCCCGCCCCGATGCGCCGCGGCAGGCGGCTGACGTGGCGCGACCTGACGGTGTGGGCCCCACGCGAGGGCGCCTGACCCTCAGGGGGCGTCGGCCCACAGTTCCAGGGCGATGTTGTCGGGGTCGCGGAACTCCAGCAGGCAGCCGATCCCGATGTCCTTGACGCCGTCGTGGGCGACGCCCAGCTCGTCGAGCCGCGCGGCGGCGGCGTCGAGGTCCGCGCGCGACGGGACCGCGAAGCTCAGGTGGTCGAGCCCCGCGCGGTTCTCGGTGAAGGAGTCGCCGGCGGGCGCGACGGGCCGCAGCCCGAAGAACCCGCCGGGCACCTGGTAGACGACGCCGTCGAAGAGCCACCACAGCTGCTCGCGGGTGGCCTCGTCGGCGTCGGCGGGCATTTCGAAGGCCACCGGCAGTCCGAGGACGTCGTCGTAGAAGCGGCGGGACCGCGCGATGTCGGTGACCGTGATCCGGACGTGGGAGAAACCGCTGACGGGGATCGGCATGGCCGGATCCTGGCCCCGCGCGGGGCCCGCCGCCACCGGGCCGGTCACGGGCGGCCGAGCTCGTCGAGCGCCACCCCGACCGACGGGAACGTGCGGAACCGCAGCAGCACGTGCCGGTCGCGGCCGCTGAGTGCGACGGTGTGTTTCGACGTGCCCACGAGGTCGACGGTCAGCCCGTGGGTGTCGGCGACCTGCCTGGCCCGGTCGAGCACCGCCACCGTGCCCGGCGCCAGCGCCGTCACCCGGGACAGGTCGAGCAGGACGTGCCGGGTCGGGCACTCGCCCGCGGCGACGAGGCAGCCGCGGGCGTCGACCAACCGCAGCACCCGGTTGGCGGTCGCGGGATCCAGGCCGCCGCTGATGCGGACGAGGTGCACGGCGGGTGCCGGCGACTCGATGGCGAGGAATCCGTGGGGTGCGAGCGTCATCGATCGCCTCCGTGTGAGTGCGGGAGGCGGCTTCTTCACCCCGGGGGAGCGGGCGCCCGGCGCCCGTCCCGCAGCCTACCGCCCGGAGCGTGCGAGCACGTCGCGCGCGGAGCGGACCACGGCCTCGTCGAGCATCCGGCCGGTCCGGGGGTCGATCGCGATGCCGGACCGGGCGGCGTCGAGGGTCTCGACGACCGCGCGGGCCCGGTCCAGCTCGTCGGCGGTCGGCGTGAACGCGGCGTTGATCACCGGGACCTGCTTGGGGTGCACCGCGGTGCGCGCCCGGAACCCTTGGCGCAGCAGCGCCACGGTGGTCGCGGTGAGCTCGTCGTCGGTGGCCGTCAGGTCGGTCTCGACGGGTGCGACGGGTGCGACGAGACCGGCCGCCGCGGAGGCGACGACGATCGCCGCCCGGTGCGGGGCGAGCTCGGCGCGGTCGGGACCGGGCAGGAGGCCGAGGTCGGCGGCGAGGTCGGCCTCGCCGATGGCGAGCCGCTGTACCCGCGGTCCGCGGGCGAGCACGGCGACCCCGAGCAGCCCCGCCGCCGTCTCGACGACCGGCACGACCGGCACCGTCCCCGGCGCCACACCGGCGGCGCGCTCCGCGTCGTGGAGCAACGAATCGGTGCGGCCCAACGACTCCGGCGTGGCCTTGGGCAGCAGGATGCCGGTGAGCGCGGCGCAGGTCACCGCGGCCACGTCGGCGGCGAGCCCGTCGGCGTTCACGCGCACCCATCGCTCGGGACCGGCGGCCGGTGCCGCCCGCAGGTGTGCCGCGACCGCGGCCCGGGCCGCCTGCTTCGCCGGTGGGGCGACGGCGTCCTCGAGGTCGAAGACGAGTGCGTCCGCGCCGCGCTCCGCGGCGCGGGCGAAGCGCTCGTCCCGGTCGCCGGGCACGTAGAGGTAGCTGCGCGGCCGCACGCCGGTCAGCTCCGGCCGGTCGGACGGTGCAGGTATGCGCCGACCGCGTCGCCGACGACCTTCCGGTCGGCCAGCACCTGGTGGCCGCGCACGAAGGTGTCGGTGACGACGGCGTCGAGCTCGAAGCCCTCGAACGGCGTGTACTCCTGCGCCGACTCCGAGTCCGCGGCCCGCACGGTCCAGTGCACCTCTGGGTCGAGGAGCGCGACGTCGGCGTCGAACCCGACGGCGATGGCCCCCTTGGTGCGCAGGCCGAAACGCCGCGCCGGGTTCCACGCGGTGAGCTCGGCCATCCGCTGCGTCGACAGCCCGCGCCTGGTGCCCTCGGAGTACAGGCCGGCGAGCAGGTACTCGGCGCCGCCGAACCCGGACTTCGCGACGAACACGTCGTCGCGCGGCTCGCCGAACTTCAGCTCGTCGCGGCAGCAGGCGTGGTCGGAGACGACCCAGTCGAGCTCGCCGGCGAGCAGGTGCCTCCACAGCGCCTCGACGTCCTCGCGGGGACGGATCGGCGGGTTCACCTTGGCGCCGATCCCGGAGGCGGTGTCGACGTCGGCGAGCAGGTGCCCGATCGTCACCTCGCGGCGGAAGTCGATGTGCGGGAAGGCGCCCGCCATGCGCAGCGCGGCGTCGACGGCCTTGGCCGAGCTCAGGTGCAGCAGGTTGATCTTGGGCAGGCCGGTCTCGTGCGCCAGGTAGGACGCGATCGACACCGCGAGGCCCTCGGAGTGCGGCGGGCGCGACGCGGAGTAGGCCCGCAGCCCGGTCAGCGAGCCGTCGGCCTCGACGATCTTCTGGTAGGCCGTCATGATCTCGGCGGTCTCGCAGTGCAGCCCGAGCGAGATCTCCTCGGCCAGGTCGGGGAAGCGCTCGCGGGCGGCCTGGATGCCGCGCATCACGAACTCGAAGTGGGCGATGTCGTAGCGCTCGCCCTCGGGTGTCATCAGGAACGAGCGCTGGTCGTCGGAGCGCCCGTGCAGCCCGTGGCCGCCGTAGAACATGAAGATCTTGAACGAGGTGACGCCGAACTCCTCGATCAGGCGCGGGATCTCGTCGATATGCTCGCGCATCATCGGTGCGAGGTGGAACGCGTAGTCGACGACCGCGCGCCCCGCCGAGGCGTCGAGGACCTCGGGGAAGAAGTCGCGGTAGGGGCCGCCCTTGTTCAGGTAGTACTGCCCGGTCCGCATGTAGTTCAGCGCGGTGGTGACGCCGCCCTGCGCGCAGGCCCGGCTCTCGATCGCGGTGTCCTGCGACAGCGGGTTGTAGATGCCCCAGTGCTGGTGGGCGTCGACGACGCCGGGGAAGGCCACCTTGCCGGCGGCGTCGACGACGGTCGCCGCGTCCTCGACCGGGATGCCCGGCTCGAGCCGGACGATCGTCCCGTCGAGGACACCGATGTCGAGGCGTTCGGGTGCGGGCCGGTCGTGGCCGGCGACGGCGGCGTTCGTGATGAGCAGGTCGAGTGCCACGTGCTACTCCTCGAAGTCGGAGCGGGTGTCGGAGCCGGTGTCGGAGCGGGCCGGGGTGAGCCGGGCCAGCGGGGGGCCGCCGACCGGGGGGTCGTGGGCCGCCGCCAGGGCCAGCACGGAGTCGGTGACCTCGGCGGCGACGGCGGCGGCCACGTCGGCCGGCAGCGTCGTCGCGAGGTTGTCGAGGAACTTGCGGGCGAGCTCGTCGTCGGTCAGCGGCCGGTCGGGGCCGCCGCGGTTGGTGAGGACCTCCTCGGTCCACTCCCGGCCGTCGGCGGTGGTGACGGTCAGGACCGCCGGGAACTGGTGGGGGAAGACCGCGTCGCACCGCGCGTCGGCGACGACGTCGACCTTCGCCATCAGCGCCCGCCGCTGCGGGTCGCGGGCGAGCGCGTCGGTGTAGTCGCCGAGCGCGGCGCCGAGCCCGCCGCCGCCGAACAGGCCGACGGCGACGGCGTAGGGGCCGGAGAACTGCGCCTGGTAGCCGGTGACGGGCGCGCGCTTGGTCTCGATCGGCTCGCCGATGGTGCGGATCACCGCGCCGGGCACGCCCAGGGTCGCCGAGGTGACCTCGCCGGGCCGGACACCGCGTTCGCGCAGCCGGGCGGCCGCGTCGACGGCGGTGTGGGTGAAGTGGTTGGCCGGGTAGGGCTTGAAGAAAATCCCCGGCACCGCCCACCGCTCGCCGAGCCCGCCGGTGACCGCGGCCGCGTGGGCCTCGCCGCGCAGGAACGCCTCGAAGAACCCGAAGCGGCCCTCCAGGACCGTGGGCGGGCCCGTGAACCCGCGGCGGACCAGCTGCGCCGCCGTGACGGCCGAGTGCGCCGCCCACCCGCAGTGCACCCGCTTCACGGTGCCGCCGGTGCGGTTGGCCTCGATCAGCCCGGACGCCATCGAGGCGGTGACGCCCAGCGCGTCGCGGACCCCGTCCTCCCCGAGGTCGAGCAGCAGCGCCGCCGCGGCCGCGCCGCCCATCGCCCCGCAGATCGACGTCGCGTGCTGGCCGTGCTCGAAGAACACGGAGTTGCCCAGGCGCTCGTCGTAGCCGGCCATGCCGAGCCGCACGGTGATCTCCAGGCCGACGGCGATCGCCGCGACCGTCCGGGCACCCGATGCGCCCGCGTACTCCGCGGCGGCGAGCGCGGCCGGGACGACAGCGGCGCTGGGGTGCAGCACCGACGGCAGGTGGGTGTCGTCGTAGTCGAGCGAGTGGGCGGTCACGCCGTTGGCGAACGCCGCCCACGCCGCAGGGATCGCGGTGGGCAGTCCGATCGCGTGCGCCTGCGGGGCACCGCCCTGCTCGGCGACGTGGTCGAGCGCCGCGCGGCTCGTCGGCAGCGGGAGGGCGGCGACGCAGAGCCCGAGGACGTCCAGGACGCGGCGCCCGACGCTCGCGGTGACCTCGTGGGGCAGCGGGCTCTGGGTGGACTTCGCGGCGAACGCCGCGAGGTGTTCGGCGAGGGTGCTCTCAGGCACGGGACACCACCGCGAGGGGGCGGGCGGGCGACCCGGTCGCGCCGAACAGCGGCAGCGGGCTGAGCACGAACAGGAATTCGTGGACGCCGGCGGCGGCGAGGTCGTCGAGCGCGAGGGCCTCGATGATGTAGATGCCGGCCTCGACCAGCAGGACCCGGTGGGCGGGCAGCACGGCGTGCCCGGCGCCGGGGGCGAGCCGTTCGAAGGCGATGGTGTCGGCGCCGGCGGCGTGCGCCCCGCGCTCGGCGAGCCACCGCGCGCCGGCCTCGGAGACCCCGGGGACGCCGGAGTCGTGCCCCACGTAGGTGCGCGGGTCGGGGTCGGCGAAGTGGCGCCCCCAGCCGCTGCGGACCAGCACGACGTCGCCCGCGGCGGGCACTGTGCCCTGCCGGTCGACGGTCGCGTCGAGGTCGGCGGGGGTGATCTCGTAGCCGTCGGCGCAGTGCGGCAGGCCCAGTGTCGCGGGGACGTCGAGCAGGATCCCGCGGCACACGATGGGCGCGATGGTGTGCGCCCCGAGGTCGGTGTAGAGGCCGCCGACGCCCGCCTCGAGCGCGTCGGACCCGTCGTGGAGCCGCCCGTCCTGGGAGACGTGGGAGAGCGCGTCGATGTGCGTGCCGACGTGCGTGCCCATCGTGATCATGTCGTTGGCGGCCGAGGCGCCGTCGGGACGGACCCGGTCGCCGTGGCGGCGCGGGAGGGTGTGCCAGTACGGCGGGTGGTTCGGCGACTGCGGCATGCCGATGGTCAGCGGCCGGCCCAGGTCGTGCACGGTCACACCGGCGGCGAGTGCGGCGAGCAGCGGGTCGACGCGCTCGGTCGTCGTGGGGGTCATGGGTCCTCTCCGTTCCTGGACGCGGTGTCAGGCGACGACGCCGCGGTCCCGCAGCTCGGCGACGGCGGCCGGGTCCATCCCCAGCTCGTGCACGAGCAGCTCGTCGGTGTCGGCACCCGGCGGGCGCCCGGTGAACCGGATCGACCCGGGGGTGCGCGACATCCGCCACATCACGTCGTGCATGGCGATCGGCCCGAGGTCCGGGTCGTCGACGGTCCGGATCATCCCGGTCTCCCGCACGTGCGGGTCCTCCACGATGTCGCGGGCGTCGTAGATCGGGGCGACGGCGGCGCCGGCGGCGGCGAACGCGTCGGTCACCTCGTCGCGGGTGCGGGCGGCGATCCAGTCGCCGACGTAGCGGTCGAGCAGGTCGGCGTGCTCGGCACGCCGGGCGCCCGTCGCGAACCAGGGCTCGTCGATCACCTCGGGGTGCCCGACGAGCTGCAGGACACGTTCGGCGACCTTCTGCGCACTCGTCGACACCGCGACCCAGCGGTCGTCCTTGGTGCGGTAGGTGTTGCGGGGTGCGTTGTTGACCGAGCGGTTGCCGTTGCGTGTGCCGATCTCGCCGAGCTGGTCGTAGACCGTCGGGCCGGGCCCGACCGCGGTGAGGATCGGGGCCAGCAGGCTCATGTCGATCACCTGGCCGCGGCCGCGCTCGTCGCCCCGGCCGTGGTCGCGGGCGTAGAGCGCCATCGACACCGCCGACGACGCCGCGATCCCGGCGATGCTGTCGGCCAGCCCGAACGCCGGCAGCGTGGGCGGCCCGTCGGCCTGCCCGGTGAGGTGGGCGAACCCGCTCATCGCCTCGGCCAGGGTGCCGAACCCGGCGCGTGCGGCGTAGGGCCCGGTCTGGCCGAACCCGGTGACGCGCACCAGGATCAGGCCCGGGTTGAGCTCGTGCAGCACGTCGGGGCCCAGGCCCCAGCGCTCGAAGGTCCCGGGCCGGAAGTTCTCGACGACGACGTCGGCCTCGCGCACGAGGTCCTTGAACACGGCGGCCCCGTCGGGGTCGGACAGGCGCAGCCCGATGGTGCGCTTGTTGCGGGAGATCTCCTTCCACCACAGCGGGACCCCGTCCTTGGACCGGCCGTGCCCGCGCATGCTGTCGCCCGCGACGGGGTGCTCGATCTTGACGACGTCGGCGCCGTAGTCGCCGAGGATCTGGGCGCACAGCGGCCCGGCCAGGATGGTCGAGGCGTCGATGACACGGACGCCGGCGAGCGGGCCGGCCGGGGCCGTCGGTGGGGTCGGGGCCGTCCGTGGGGTCGCGGCCGTCTGGGGGGTCGGGGCACTCACAGCGCGTCCACCACGCCGTCGGGCTGCCAGCCCAGCTCCAGACTGATCTTGTGGGCCGCCGCGACGACCCGCTCGCCGTAGTCGGCGGTGACCTCGGCGTCGAAGCGGTCGACGGGCCCGCACAGCGACACCGCGCCGAACACGCCGCCGTCGGCGAGCAGTACCGCGGCCGCCACGCTGCCGGCGCCGTGCTGGCGCTCGCCGCGGCTCGCGGCGTACCCGCACTCGCGGATCGCGGACAGCTCGGCGCGCAGCACGTCGGCCGAGGTGATGGTGTTGCCGGTGACCGCCGCGAGCGCGTGCGAGTCCAGGTAGTCCTCGACCTCGGCGTCCGAGAGCGCGGCGAGGATCGCCTTCGACGACGAGCCCGCGTGCAGCGCGTGGGCGCTGCCGAGCGTGACCGACATCCGGATCTCGTGCGGGGACAGGATCTGGTCGATGTAGACCCGCGCCGCCCCCTGGCGGGCCGAGAGCGTCGCGGTCTCGCCGGTCGCCTGGACCAGCCGCTGCAGGTGCGGCCTGGCCACGCGCGGCACGTCGAGACCGCGCAGCGCGGCCATCCCGACCTGCAGCGCACCCGTGCCCAGCCGGTAGCCCTTCGTGACCTCGTCGAACGCCAGGAAGTCGAGCGCGACGAGCTCCTTGAGGATGCGGTGCGCGACGGTCTTCGACAGCCCCAGCTCGCGCGAGATCGCCGAGACCCCCATCGGCTCGGGTGCCCGCTCCGCGAGCGTGCCGATCACCCCGAGTGCCCGGGCCAGGCCCGAGCGGGAGCCGACATCGGCCGCGACGGCCTCCTGCGGCGGGTCCCCTCCCGTCGACAACACGTGCATGTCCCCCCTGTCGTTCCTCGTCACGGCGCGCCTCGGCCGTCGGGCGTCGCCCCGGCGCCCCCACCGCGCGGCGCGGTGGAGCGCGGGCGCGCCGCGTGGGCGCGGTCGACGAGGTCGGTCCGCGCCGCGCTGATCCTGTACCGGCCGTCGTGGCCGGTGGACGGCGAGGCCGCGACGGTGTCGGGCGCGGCCGTCACCGGGCACCGCCCGCGGACGCGGGCTCGCGCAGCACCCAGCGGGCCAGCTCGTCGGCGAACGCCTCGGGCTGCTCGTCGGCGACGAAGTCGGTCCCGCCCGGGATGGTGACCAGCCGCGCGTGCGGCAGCGCGGCGGTGACCTGCGGGGTCATCCGGTCGACGAGGTCGTCGCCGCCGTGCAGCAGCAGGACCGGGAACGTGTCGAGCCGGTCGGTGTCGACGACGTGGTCGAACACCGCCCGGTACGCCGTCGCGTAGTCGGGGCCGGTCTGCAGGTACTCGATGACCTGACGGTCGGTCTCGGCGACGGGCAGGCGCGGGTAGAGGCCCGTGACCCGGTCCCGGATGACCCGGACGTGGCTGCCGTCCGCGGCCGGCTCGTAGGGCGGGGCGTAGCCCGTCCGCTTCCGGTCGCGCTCGGCGTCGTCGTAGAGCGGCAGGCCCTGCAGCACGAGCCCGTCGACGCGCTCGGGCCTGCCGAACGCCGCCTCCACCGCGATCACGGCACCGGTGTGCTGGCCGAGCAGGTGCACCCGGCCGAGCCCCACCTCGTCGGCGAACGCCCAGACCGCCGCCGCGTACTCGGGGATGGTCCACGGTGCGGGGGTCGGGTCCGACATCCCGAAGCCGGGGGTGTCGGGTGCGACGACGCGCAGCCCGCGCCTCACCAGCGGCTCGACGACGGCCTCGTAGGTGGCCGACGAGAGCGGCGACTGGTGCAGGATCAGCACCGCGGGCGCGTCGGCGTCGCCGCCGTGGCGGTAGTGCACCTGTCCCCACGGCAGGTCCACGTAGCCGCGGCGCGCGCGGCCTCCCAGGCTCCTCACGCCGACCCCCCGGTGGTGCCGTCGGGCACCGCCATCGCGGCCATGACCTCGATGACGTGCTTGATCCCGGCCCGGTAGTCCTCGAGCAGGATCTGCTCGTTGGGCCCGTCGACCCCGGAGTCGGCGCGCGATACCCCGACCCCGACGATCGGCCGGTCGGCGAGCACCCCCTGGTTGCCGATCCACTGCGTGTAGGGCTCGATGACCGGCTCGCTGCCGTAGGTGCGGCGGGCGGCGTCGGCGACGAGCGCGACGAACGGGTCACGGTGGTCGGTGAGGCTGGGCCGGCTGGTCGCCATGACGTCGATCGCGACATCGGAGAAGCCGGTCGCGTCGAGGTGGGCCCGGATCGCGTCGACGACCTGCTGCGGGTCCTGCCCGGCGACGAGCCGGACCTCGACCTTCGCCGACGCCGTCGACGGGATGCCGAGGGTGACGTCCTGGCGGTCGTCGCCGCCGGCCAGGCTCGCGATGGTCATCGTCGGCCGGGTGCGGATGGCGACCGCGGCCTCGCGGTCGTCGAGGCCGCCGAGGAAGCCGTCGACGCCCGCACGGCGGCGCAGGAAGTCACCGTCGAACTCGACGTCGCCGAGCAGCTCCAGCTCGGCCTCGGTCGGGGGGCGGGCGCCGTCCGCGAACCCGGGGACGGCGACGGTGCCGTCGGGGGCGACCATCCCCGCGATCGCGCCGACCAGCCGCGTCGTCGCCGAGGCGAGCAGCGCGGTGTTCTGGCTGGTCAGGTCGCGGGGCAGGGTGCGCACGGTCAGGCGCAGGTAGAGCACGCCCTTCTCGGCGAGCTTGAGCAGCGGGCGCCCGTTGCTGTCGCGCCAGGAGTTCTCCCACAGCGCGGCGTCGGAGGCGACCCGGTCGGCGTGTGCGGCGGTGAACGAGCCCAGCCCGGGGGAGTGCAGCATCTGCTTGCCCTCCATGATGAACACGCTGGTCACCGGCGGGGTGAGCCCCGCGAGCCGCCACGCCGCCACGGCGTGCAGCCGCGACATGATGGCGCCCTTGTCGTCGGCCACCCCGCGGGCGTAGAGCGCGCCGTCGCGGATCGCCGCCTCGTACGGTCCGCTGACCCACTCGGAGTCGTCGCCGGCGGGCTCGACCTCGACGTCGTAGTGGGTGAAGTGCAGCAGCCGCTTCGGGCCGCCGGGGGCCTCGGCGAGCACGTAGGGGTGCGAGTGCTCCCACGGGATGACCTCGGCCGAGGCACCGTGGCGGCGGGCCGCGCCGGCGAGCCACTCGGCGGTCGCCTGCATCTGGTCCGGTTCCTGGCGGCGGCTGCGGAACCGGCACAGCTCCTGCAGCTCGGCGACGAACTCGTCGAAGTGGGCGTCGACGGCGGCGAGCGCCGCTTCGACGTCGGCACGGGTCGGTGCCGGGGCCGTGCTCACCTGGGTGCTTCCGGGCGCGTCGCCCACTGGATCCTCCGGGAGGTGGTGTGAAGGGGAGAGGGGCGGTCAGTGAATGGTCACGCCACCGTCGACGAAGATCGTCTGGCCGGTGACCATCCCGGCCGCGGGGCTGAGCAGGTAGCTGACCGTGTCGGCGACGTCCTGGGTGCCGGCCATGCGGCCCAACGGGATCGTCGCCAGTTTCTCGGTCATGTAGGCGTCGTCGACGCGCAGGTCGGCGGTCATGTCGGTCGCCACGATCGTCGGCCCGACGGCGTTGACCCGGATGCCGTCGGGCGCCCACTCCAGGGCGAGCACCCGGGCCATGTGCATGACGCCGGCCTTGCTGACGCAGTAGCCCAGCGTGTTCAGCACGGCGATCCGGCCGTTGGTCGAGCCGATGTTGACGATCGAGCCGGACGTCTGCGCGAGGGCCGCACGGGCCGCCCGGCAGACGCGGAAGGTGCCGGTCAGGTTGACGTCGAGCACCTCGGTGACGTCGTCGTCGGACATGGTCGCGGCGGGGCCGCGACGGACGATGCCCGCACCGTTGACGACGTGGTCGAGCCGGCCGTGCCGCGCCAGGACGTCCGCGACGACGGCGTCGGCCGACTCCTGGGACCGCACGTCGAGTGCGTGGCGGGAGTGCGGGTCGCCGAGGTCGTTGCTCCAGTCCGCGGGGGGCAGCACGTCGGCGCTCGCGACGGTCGCGCCGCGCTCGGCCAGCGTCGCCGCGATCGTCGCGCCGATGCCGCGCGCCGCGCCGGTGACGAGCGCGACCCGCCCGGCGAAGGAGTTGGGGTCGGGCCTGCTCACGCGGTGATCACCCGGCTCTCCTCGGCCCAGAACGCGATCTTGCGCTGCGCGAACCGGATCAGGAAGTGCGCGACCAGGCCCATCACCGACAGCACGACGAGCACTGCGAACATGCCGGCGATGTCGAAGTTGTAGTTGGTCTGCAGCAGCAGGTACCCCAGGCCCTCCTTGGCGCCGATGAACTCACCGACGACCGCGCCGAGGATCGCGAACACGATGCCGATGTCGAGGCCGGCGAAGATGAACGGCATCGCGCTGGGCAGCCGCACCATCCGGAAGATCTGCAGCTTGCTCGCGCCGAACACCGTGAGCATCTGGATGCGGTCGGCGTCGGCGGCGCGCAGGCCCTCGATCACGTTGATCAGCATCGGGAAGAACGAGATGACCGCCGCCATGACGACCTTGCTCGTCAGGCCGAAGCCGAACCAGACGACGAACAGCGGCGCGAGTGCCACCTTCGGCACGGTCTGGAACGCCACCACGTACGGCATCAGGGTCTTCTCGACGAGGCGGACCTGCGAGATCGCGGTGCCCAGCAGGACCGCGGAGCCCACGCCGATGAGGAAGCCGAGCAGCGACTCCCGCAGCGTCACCTCCAGGTGCCCCCAGAACAGCGCGTCGGTGAGCTGCATCCACAGCGCCTCGACGATCCGGGACGGGACGGGCAGCACGTAGTCGTCGACGAACAGTGGGATCACGAACTCCCACAACGCCATCAGGGCGACGAAGACGCCGGGGACGAGCAGCAGCTCCGGACGTTCGCGGACGTCGAACCGGCCGCCGCCCTTCTTCCGGGCGGCCTTCTTCGCCTTCTTCGCAGCCGGGCCCGGCGGGCCGGCGACGGGTGCGCCGGTGGGGGTCGCGGTGGTCATCAGGGTCCTCCTCTCCAAGCCGCGCCGGGCTCAGTCGATGACGCTGGTCGCGTTGAAGTGGCGGCGGATGCGGTCGACGTAGACGCCCGCCCGGTCGCTGGACATGATCGACAGCTCCCGCGGCCGGTCCAGCTCGACGTCGACGACCTCGGCGACCCGGCCGGGCCGCGCGCTGAGCACGACGACCCGGTCGGACAGGAACACCGCCTCCGGGATGGAGTGCGTGACCAGCACGATCGTCTTGCCGCTCTGCTGCCAGATCCGCAGCAGCTCGACGTTCATGTACTCGCGGGTCATGGCGTCGAGTGCGCCGAACGGCTCGTCCATCAGCAGCACGGCCGGGTCGTGCACCAGCGCGCGGCAGATGCCCGCGCGCTGCTGCATGCCGCCGGAGAGCTCGTAGGGGTAGCTGTTCGCGAACTCGGCGAGCCCGACCATCTCGAGCAACTCGTCGGCGCGGGCGCCGAACTTCTCCTTGTCGAGGCCCTGGACCTCCACGGGCACCATGACGTTCTGCCGGACGGTGCGCCACGGCAGCAGCGTCGCCGCCTGGAACACCATCCCGATCTCGGGCAGCGGCCCGCGGACGTCGGTGCCGGCGATCTCGACCTCGCCCTCCGTCCGGCCGACGAGGCCGGCGAGGATCTTGAGCAGGGTCGTCTTCCCACACCCCGACGGGCCGACCACCGAGACGAACTCGCCGCGGCGCACCGACAGGTCGATGTCCTGGAGCGCGACCGTGGGCTCGGAGCGGCGTGCCGGGTAGGTCTTGTCGAGACCGGCGACGCGGATCCACGCGTCGGTGTCGGTCTCGGCCGCGGTGGCCGGACTGGTCTGCCGGCCGGGTGCGCGCAGGCTCACGGCGTGTCCTCCATGGTCGGGGGTCGGCCCGTCGGTGGGTGTGGGGATCAGGGCTTGTAGTCGGCGGCCTGCTTGACGACGGCGGCTGCGTCGAACTGGTTGGCGGTGCCGAGCTGCGACGGGTCCCAGAGGGTGTCGAGCTGGACCGGGCCGGTGATCTGACCGGCCTCCTGGGTGTAGGTCTGGGTCTTGGCCCACTCGGCGTCGCTGATCGCGCCCCAGTCCTTCCACGACGCGGGCTCACCGGACAGCGGGGTGGCCGTCTTGATCCAGGTCTCGAGGGTCTGGGTGTCGTTGGCGATGCGGGTGGCCGGGTCGGCGCCGCCGAGGATCTGGGGGAACACCTGGTAGCCGATGCGCATGGCAGCCTCGGGGTTCGCGGCCGAGAACGTCATCGCCTTGTAGGCGGCGCGCAGGAACTTGCCGTAGGTCTCGGGGCTGTCCTTGAACGCGCTGGTCGACACCGCCCACGACAGCGAGCGGATGCCGTCGAAGATGTCGGGGTTGTCGAGGTAGGCGAGCTTGGTGCCCGAGAGCTCGAGGACGGTGTAGGCCTGGGTGTAGAGGGCGAGCGCGTCGACCTGGCCGCCGTTGAGCGCCGCCGCGGCCTGGGCGCCGACGCCGACCGGGACGAGCTCGACGTCGGTCTGCGGGTCCAGCCCCGCGGCCTTGACGAACGCCCTGGCGTACGGGGCCGAGCCCGAGGCCAGGCTGATGACGCCGAGCCGCTTGCCCTTGAGGTCGGCGCCGCTCTTGATCGGGGAGTCGGTCTTGGTGGCGATCTGCCACGGCCAGTTCTGCACGAGGCCGCCGATGGTGGTGATCGGCACGTTCTTCTGCGCGGCCGCGAGCAGCGAGCCGGTGTCGGAGGCGGTGATGCTGCCGCTGCCCGAGGCCACGGCCTGCACGGCCGCGACCGAGCCGTCGGCATTGATGGTGTCGACGGTGAGGCCCTCCTCGGAGAAGTAGCCCATCTTCTGCGCGACGGCGAAGACGGCCACCTCCTCCTTCGGGCCGATGACGGCCGAGGCGATGGCCATCGTGAGCTTCGCCGGTGCGGCGGCGCCGCCGCCGCTGTCACCGCCGCTGTCGCCGCCGCCACCACAGGCGGACAGCAGGAGGATGCTGCCGGCGGCGAGCGCGCCGAGCAGCTTTCGTCCGGTGTTCATGAGGTCGTCTCCAGGGGGATGGGGGACGCCGCGTCCGCCGCGGCGATCGAGAGGTCGTTGAACACGTGCTGCTCGGCGATGCGGTCGCCGTCGAACACGAACACGTCGACGAAACGGATCCCGGAGAAGGACGTGCCGTCGAGCCACCGCCCGGACAACGTGCCCAGGCAGGTGACGGTGGTGGCCCCCGAGCCGTCCGCACCGGCGAGGTAGCGCCGCTGCGGTTTACCCACCTGCAGATATCGACCCGCCGCTGCCGCCACCATCGACGGCAGGTCGGTGTGGACCACCCCGCCGGGGAAGACGAGCCGGGCGCCGGGTGCGAGCAGCGTGGCCGCCTCGTCGAGACGGCGCTGCTCGCAGAGCGTCAGGTACTCGTCGACCGTCGCGGTCGCGGCCGCGGCGTCCATCAGCCGGCCTTCGAGGTGAGGGCGTCCTCCCACTGCTCGCGCAGCGGGTGCTCGGCCGGGCCGGACTCGGTGATGATCCGGACGAGCCGGCGGGTGTAGGCGTCGCGCTCACTGTCGAGCGTCCCGGCCTCGTCGGCGGTGGCCCGGAACGCGTCCAGGTCGCCGGCGGTCAGGGTGCCGGACCGGACGAGCAGCGCCTCCAGCGCGCGGGTGCGCTGCCGGCCGACGTGGACCTCGGTCGCGAGCTGCAGGACGAGGTCGAGCAGCTTGGAGATCCGGCGGTCGCCCAGGTAGTCGAACTCGTCGCTCATGCGGTCACCTCGGCGGTCGTCTCGGTCGGTCGGGTCGCGGTCAGCACCGCCCACGGGAAGTGCCATTCGCGCCGCGGTCCCCATCCCTGGGGGCGCATGCCTTCCAGGCGTTCGTCGAACGGGGTCCAGCGGGCGTCGACGAGCCCGTGCCGGGCACAGATCTCGACCAGGTCGTTGTCGAACAGGTCGTGGAAGAACGGTTCGTTGTTGCGCTCGGCGTGCTCGACGATCGTCACGTCGCGCAGGGCGTGGCCGGTCGGCTGGAACTCCAGGAACGCGACGGTGCCGCCGGGCTTCACCACCCGCGCGGCCTCGGCGATGGTCTCCTCGATGACCGTCGCCGGCATCTCGTGCAGCAGCATCGTGCCGGTGACGACGTCGCACGTCCCGTCCTCGACGCCGGTGGCGCGGGCGTCGGCCTGGCGGTAGTCGACCGCGATGCCGGCGTCGGCGCCCTCGGCGTGGGCCAGCCGCAGGTTCGGCGCGGCCAGGTCGACGCCGATGACCTCGGCGGTCGGGTAGCGCAGCGCGAGGGGGCGGGTGCTCTTGCCGAAGCCGCAGCCCATGTCGAGCACCCGGGTGGCCGCGGGCAGCTCGGGGAGCGCCGTCGTCGCGAACAGCTGGTGGAACTTGTAGCCGTCGTTGTCGCGCAGCATGACGATCCGCGCGCCGAACTCGTAGACGTAGGCCGACAGGTCGTCGGAGAACACCCCGCCGGGCTGCACGTGGATGTCGTAGTCGGTGTACCAGTCGGGCAGGTCGAGGTCGGGGTCGAGCTGCAGGCGCCCGCTGCCGGCGGGTGTGTCGTGCAGCTGGCCCAGCAGCTCCTCGCGGCGGCTGATCACCGCGTCGCCGGCGATCCTCCACAGCATTTTCTGCTGCGCCCGCTCGAGGTGGCTGAACCACGGGTAGAGCGGCAGGTCGTGCAGCGCGGCGTCGGCGTCACCGGCGGTCGCCGGGTCGGCCCCTGTTGCGGCGAACTCCTCGACGAGGGCGGGGTAGATCGTGTCGGACCAGCGTTTGCGCAGGCTGAGCACGAAGTCCACGGCTGAGCGCTCGTCGAGCGTCAGTCGTTCCTCGATGTCGAGCACGGATGAACCTCCGGGTCTCGGCCGGGCGGCTGCCGGCGGATCGGTGGGGTGTCGTCGGTCGGGCATGCGGTCAGCGGGTGAGCGCGAGCAGGAACGGGTCGGGGTCGGGCACCGTCGTGTGGACGGCCCCGGCGAGCCGGCCCTCGTAGACGGCCTCGAGTGCGGTCCGGGGCGAGTTGGCGTCCCCGGCGAGGTGCAGCCGCGGACCGGCGCGTCCGGCGAGGGCCGTGTCGAGGGCACGGTGCAGTGCGTCGTCGGCGACGCCGGTGCCCGCGTCGACGACCACGGTGACCTTGTCGACGCGGATCCGGTCGCCCCCGACCGACGTGACGAGCTCGACGGCGTCGGGCCCGGCGCCTGCCGGGCTGCACATGAGGTGGACGTGCACCCCGGCCTCGGCCAGCCGCGGGACGAGCGCGAGCCGCGAGTACGTCGTGATCTTCGGGCTGAGCGCCGCGGACGGTGACACCAGGTGCACCTCGGCGCCGCGGCGGGCGAACCGCTCGGCGAGCGAGGCCGCGGGCCAGCCGCCGTCGTCGTCGAGGACGACGACCGTGCCGGTGACGGGCTCGTCGGCCTCGGCGAGGTCGACGGCCTCCCACAGGTCGACGACCCGCGGGCCGCCGGGCAGCTCCCGGCGCGCGGGCCGCGACCCGGTGGCCACGACGACGTCGTCCCATCCACCGGTGAGCACCTCGTCGGGGGTCACCCGGTGTCCGGTCACGATCTCGACGCCGGCCTCGCGTACCGCGCGCTCCGCGTCGGTCACCAGCAGCCCGAGGCGTTCCCGGCCGCCGACGCGGGCGGCGGCGACGATCTGGCCGCCCAGTCGGGGCGCCGCCTCGACCAGCCGCACGTCGTGCCCGGCGCGGCGGGCCGACAGGGCGGCCTCCATCCCGGCGGGGCCACCACCGACGACGAGCACCCGCCGCGCGGGGACCGTCGCGGTGCGGGCGCGGTGGCCTTCCCATTCGGCCTCGGCACCGACCTCGGGGTTGACGACGCAGGAGATCGGCAGGCTGAGCTCGACCCGGGCGATGCAGCCCTGGTTGCAGGCCAGGCAGTTGCGGACCTCGTGGGCCCGGCCCTCGGCGACCTTGCGCACCAGGTGGGGGTCGGCGATGTGCGGGCGGGCCAGCGCCACCAGGTCGGCCTCGCCCTGCTCGACCAGCTCGGCGGCCTCGCCGAGGGTGTCGAGCCGGCAGACGGCGATGACGGGCAGTCCGGGCAGGGCGCGGCGGAAGGCTCCGGCGTGGTGGCGGAACGGGGCGTGCCCGAAGCTCATGTCGGCCATCTGCGTCGCCAGCGACCAGCTGCCGTGGTAGGCGGAGTGGCTGACGTGCACGTAGGCGAGGGGGAACTCCTCGCGCAGCAGGCCGACGATCTCGATGGTCTGGGCCACGTCGAGCCCGCCGGGGAGGAACTCGTCGGCGCTGACCCGGATGCCGACGGGCAGGTCCGTGGCGGCGCCGACCGTCTCGAGCACCCGCCGGGTCAGCCGCAGCCGGTTGTCGAGCGACCCGCCGTACGCGTCGTCGCGCAGGTTGGTCACGGGGGAGAGGTACTGCTGTAGCAGGTGTCCGTGGCCGAGGTGGACCTCGATGCCGTCGAGTCCCGCGAGCTGCATCCGGGTGGCGGTGGCGCCGAACGCATCGACGACCGTGTCGAGGTCGCGGCGGCCCATCGCCCGGGGGACCGCTGCTCCTGAGGTCCACCGCAGCGGCGAGGCCGACCAGGCGACGGTGCGTGTCGCGTCGCCGTTGGCCTGCCGGCCGGCGTGCATGATCTGGGCGAAGAGTGCGGCCCCCTCGCCCTGCACGGCCTCGGCGATGGCGGCGAACGCGGGGATCGACGTGTCGTCGAAGCTGCCGAGGCTGATGTGGCGGCCCGCGCTCGTCGGGTGCACCCGGACGGCCTCGGTGACGATCAGGCCGGCCCCTCCGCGGGCCCGCTCGCGGTGGTAGGCGACGTGTCGCGGCGTGGGGAGGTTGGCGTGCCCGAAGTTGGTGGTGTGGCCGGGGACGACGACGCGGTTCCGCAGGGTGAGGCCGCCGACCTCGACCGGCGCCAGCACCACGTCGACTTGCCCCATCGCAGTCTCCCTGTTCCGGTCAGCCGTACGGCATTCCGATCAGAGGAACGTATGGGTGTGTCCTTCAGAAGTCAACGATTCGGGTGTAAGGGTCAGGTTTCGCCCGGCGCAACGCTGCGAGCAGCGGCGATCTTCGGCGGACCGTGTGGAGCCGCCCCCCGGCACACGGGAGCCCGGACAGCCGGAACCGCCGGGTCCGGCATCGGGCCGCTCCGGTCGATCTCGGAGCAACCCGGTGCCCAACCCGGCGGCGGAGGCCCTCGGGCGGGTTGGCCGGGCGGGTGCGGTCAGGCGCCGTCGCGGTCCGCGGCCAGCGTGATCGCGACGTCGATGATCATGTCCTCCTGGCCGCCGACGTAGCCCAGCTCGCCGCAGCGGCGCAGGATCTCGTGGGCCGGGACCTTGTAGCGCTCGGCGGCCCGCTCGGCGTGCAACAGGAACGACGAGTACACCCCGGCCCAGCCCTGCACGACAGCGTTGCGGTCCATCTTCGGCCAGCGGGTCAGGTACGGCCGCACGACGTCCTCGGCCGCGTCGAGCAGCAGGCCCGCGTCGACACCGGCGTCGATGCCGAGGCGGTCGAACACCGCGGCGAGCACCTCGGTGGGGGAGTTGCCCGAGCCCGCGCCCAGCGCGCACAGCGACCCGTCGATCGACCGGACGCCGGTCTCGTAGGCGATCACCGAGTTCGCGACGCCCATCGAGAGGTTCTGGTGGCCGTGGTAGCCGACGAGCGCCTCGTCGCCCACCTCGTCGAGCAGCGCCTCGAAGCGCGCCTTCGCCTCGTGCATCAGCAGGGCGCCCGCGGAGTCGGTGACGTACGGGCACTCGCACCCGGCGTCGACCATGATCCGGGCCTGCTTCGCGAGGTCGGCCGGGTCGGTGCGGTGGGCCATCATCAGGAACCCCACCGTCTCCATGCCCAGCTCGCGGGCGGCCGCGAAGTGCTGCGGGGAGACGTCGGCCTCGGTGCAGTGCGTCGCGACGCGCACCATCTCCGCGCCCGCGTCGTGGGCGCGCCTGAGGTCGTCGACGGTCCCGATGCCGGGCACGAGCAGCACGGCGATCCGCGCCTGCCGGGCCTCCTCGCGGGCCGCCGCGATCAGCGTCATCTCGTCGGTGCCGGAGAACCCGTAGTTGAACGACGAGCCGCCGACGCCGTCGCCGTGCGACACCTCGATCCACTCGACGCCGGCCGCGTCGAGGGCCCGGACCGTGTCGCGCACCTGGGTCTCGGTGAAGCGGTGCGCCATCGCGTGGCTGCCGTCGCGCAGGGTGGTGTCGATGATCCGGACGTCGTTGCGGAGGGCGGGCTTGCTCATGCGAGTGCTCCCAGCTCGGCGCGGGCCATCAGCTCGCCGGTGCGCGCCGCGGCCGCGGTCATGATGTCGAGGTTGCCCGCATAGGGCGGCAGGTGGTCGCCGTTGCCCTTGACCTCCAGGAAGACGGCGACGCGGGCGTGCCCGCCCCACTCGTCGGTGGGCTCGTCGAACTGCGGCTCGGCGCGCAGCGTGTACCCCGGCACGTACTCCTGGACCCGCAGGACCATGTCGTGCACCGAGGCGGTGATCGCGGCGCGGTCGGCGTCGGCACCGATCATGCAGTAGACGGTGTCGCGCATGATCATCGGCGGTTCGACCGGGTTGAGGACGATGATCGCCTTGCCGCGCACCGCCCCGCCGACCTCGGCGACCGCACCGCCGGTGGTGTGGGTGAACTCGTCGATGTTGGCGCGGGTCCCCGGGCCGGCCGACCGCGACGCGATCGACGCGACGATCTCCGCGTACGGCACGGGCGTCACCCGCGAGACGGCCGCGACCATCGGGATGGTCGCCTGTCCGCCGCAGGTGATCATGGAGACGTTCACGGCGTCGAGGTGGTCCGCGCCGTTGACGGCCGGGCAGACCATCGGGCCGAGGTGGGCGGGGGTGAGGTCGACGGCGCGGATGCCGGCGGCCTCGTAGCGCGGCGCGTTGGCGGCGTGGGCCTTGGCCGAGGTCGCCTCGAAGACGATGCGGGGCAACGGGTCCTGTGCCAGCAGCCAGTCGACGCCACCCGCGGAGGCCTCGACGCCGGCCTCGCGGGCCCGGGTCAGTCCGTCGGACTCGACGATGCCGGCGACGTAGCGCAGGTCGAGCACGTCGCTGCGCTGCAGCTTGACCAGGAGGTCGGTGCCGATGTGGCCGGGCCCCACGATGGCGACCGGCACCTTGGGGGTGTCCATGTGCTGGACGATCGCACCGCGATCGCGCAGGCTGGAAGCCGTGCGGTCCACTCAACGGAACGGTTCGCCCGACGCCCCGAACTCGGTGCTCGGGCGCGCTCTGACCGTGCTGACCGCCTTCGGGCTCGGCGACGACGAGCTCTCCCTCGCCGAGCTGGTGCGCCGCACCGGCATCGCGAAGGCGACGGTCCACCGGCTCGTCACGGAGCTGGCGCAGTGGGGCGTCGTCGAGCGCACCCCCGGCGGCGGGGTGCGCCTGGGGATCCGGTTGTTCGAGCTGGGCCAGCTGGTCCCACGACAGCTCGGGCTGCGCGAGGCCGCCGCGCCGTTCCTCGCCGACCTGTTCGAGGCCACGCACGAGACCGTCCATCTCGCGACGCCCGAGGGCACCGAGGTCGTCTACGTCCAGAAGCTGGAGGGCCGGGCGGGGCCGCGGGTGCCGTCGCGGGTGGGCGGGCGGATGCCGATGCACTGCACCGGCGTCGGCAAGGCGATCCTCGCGTTCGGCTCACCTGCGCTTCTCGACGCCGTCCTGCGCGCCGGTCTCGGCCGCCGCGCCCCGCGGACGATCATCGCCCCCGGGCTGCTGTGCGCCGAGCTGGAGCGCATCCACGAGCGCGGCGTCGCCTACGAGCGTGAGGAGTCGGGGATCGGCGTCACCTGTGTCGCCGCGCCGGTTCTCGGTGTCGACGGGCACGCCGTCGCGGCACTGTCGATCACGGGGTGGGTCAACCGCTTCGATCCGGAGCGTCTGGCCCCGGCGGTCCGCACGGCCGCGCTCGGCCTCACCCGGGCGCTGGCAGGCAGCTGCTGACCGCTGCGGCCCCGTAGGCACGCCGCGCTCCCGCGGTGCGCCCGGATCCCTGGTCCGCCGCGGTGCGGTGGCGCGCGGGCGGTGTGTCGCCGGCGTCGGCCGCGGGCGTCGGCCCGGCCGGCTCAGGCGCTCTCGTCGACCTTCAACGCGGACTCCAGCCGTCGCGACAGGAGCTCGCCGGCGTTGAGGAAGTGACGTTCGGTGACCGACCGTGCCCGCGCGGGGTCCCGGTCGACCAGTGCCGCGATCAGTTCCTCGTGCTCGACCCGGCTGCACGCCACCTGCTCCGGGACGACCGTGAAGAAGGACTGGGGAACCAGCCGGCCGGTGTTGCGCAGCTGGTTCAGCAACGGGACCGAATGCGATGCACGGTTGATCTCGCGATGGAACTGCCAGTTGAGCTGGACGAGGTCTGCCCCCGACGCGGCCGCGAGCAGCCGGCCGATCCCGACGACGCGGTCGCGCTCCTCGTCGGTCATCCGTTCGGCTGCCCACTGCGCCGCGACACCACACAGGACCGCCATCACCGTGAAGTTGTCACGGACGTCCTGGGGTGACAGGCCGATGACGGTGGCCCGGCTCCGCGGCGCGATGTGGGTCAGTCCCTCGTGCGCGAGCTTGAGGATGGCCTCGCGCACCGGGGTGCGGCTGGTGCGGAACTCGGCGGCGAACTCGTCGAAGTCGAGGCGGCTCCCGCGGACCAGCTCGCCGTTGAGAATCCGTTCGCGCAGGACGTCGGCGATACGATCGCGGACGGTGCCGCCGATGTTGTGGTGGGTGGACGCGCCGGGGCCTCCCGGCCACGGGTTGACCGCGTCGAGCGAAGGATCGTCCACCGAGGCCATGCGTGCTCCCTGCTGATCGCCACGGACAGCGATATCTAGCATATCAATGTCGGATGTCCGATCCCCCGTGCGCTGCCGCGGTCGCCCAGGTCGCCGCCTCGAGCGGCAGCTCTCCGAGCGCCGGCGCACGGTGGTCGTCGCGGTGGCGGAACTGCCGCGCCAGCGGGCTGGGCATCCGGACCGAACGGCCGTCGGGAGTCGGCTCCAGCACGTGCCGCTCCCGCAGGTCGGGATCCGCCACCGCCTCCGCGACGTCGGCCACGAGAGTGCAGGCGCAGTCGGTCTCCTCGAAGGCGCGCTGCCAGTGCGCGCCGTCGCGCCCGGCGATCGCCGCCCTGACGGCCGTCATCGTCGCCGCGGGGTCGACGCTGTCGTCGCGAAGCGGCCCGTGCAGGCCGACGACGTCGCAGAAGGCGTCCCAGAACCGCTGCTCCAGCGGTGTCGCCGCGACGAACCGGCCGTCGGCGGTCTCGTAGACCTGGTACCGCGGCGACCCGCCGGTGAGGCGACCGGCGCCGGGCGGTGGTGACTCGCCCCGAAGGCCCGACTCCAACGTCCAGTACTGCAGCGGCCACAGGTTGTCGGCCATCGACACGTCGAGTCGTGAACCGCGGCCCGTGACCGACCGCGCGGCCAGCGCCATCAGGATGTTGAGCAGCGCCGGGTAGCTGCCGCCGCTGACGTCGGCCAGCGTGACGTGGGGGAGCGCGGGCCGTCCCGACCCGTCCCGGACGACGCCGAGCAGGCCGGTGGCGGCGACGTAGTTCAGGTCGTGGCCCGTCCGTCCGCGTCGCGGACCGGTCTGGCCGAAGCCGGTCACCGAGCAGTACACCAGGCGCGGGTTGCGCGCGGCGACCTGCTCGTAGCCCAGGCCGAGCCGCTCCATCACCCCGGGTCGGAACTGCTCGACCAGGACGTCGGCGCCGTCGCACAGGTCGAGCACCCGCTCGCGATCGGCGGGGTCGCGCAGGTCGGCGACGACACCGGTCTTGCCGGCGTTGAGCATGGCGAACTCGGTGGCCGAGACCCGGCGCATCTCGTCGCCGGCCGGTTTCTCGATCTTGATCACGGTCGCGCCGGCCTCGGCCATGAGCAACGTGGCGAAGGGTCCGGGGAGCAGGGTGCTGAAGTCGAGCACCCGCACGCCGCGCAGCGGCGGTACCTGTCCCGGCAACTGGACCTCCCACGTCGACGGCCTTGCGGCCGACTGAAACCTAATATATCAATGACGGACCCGTCGAAGGGATCGTCATGACAGCGCGTCGCGACCCGGCCGCAGGGTCGGGTGGGCCCCACCTGCTGCCCCGCCGTCGGGCGTGCGGGTCGTGAGCACCCTCGGTGCCTTTCTCGACGAGGCCGCCGCCCGCGGGGGCTGCATCGTCGAGGCCGGGAGCGGTCGCCGCCTCGACTGCGCTGAGCTGGCCGCCCGCGCGACCCGCGTGGCCGCCGCACTGCACCGGCTCGGCCTGCGCCGTGGCGACCGGCTCGCCCTCCTGCTGCCCAACACGATCGACTGGTTCGTCCTGCACGCCGCGGCGGCTCGGCTCGGGGTCCTGACCGTGCCGCTGAACACCCGATACACCCGCACCGAGATCCGCGATCTGCTGCGGGTGAGCGAGGCCAGGGCGATCGCGGTGGACCCCGACTTCCACGGCCTCGGCCTCGGTGCGCTGGTGCACGAACTCGCCGAGGTCGACGGCGTGCCGCTCGACCTCGTGATCAGCACCGGGACCACCGGCCCCGGCATCGCCTGGCAGACCCTGCTCGACCACCCGGACACCGATGGTCTTCCGCCCGATGTGGACGGTGGCGCACCACTCGTCGTGTTCGGCACGTCCGGCACCACCTCGGCCCCCAAGCTGGCACTGCACCACCACGACGGGGTCACCACACACGCCGTCGCCGTGGCGGCCGGCTTCGGGCTGGGCGGCGACGACGTCGTCCTCGGCATGCTGCCGCCGTGCGGCGCCTACGGGTACACCGTCGCGCTCGCGGCGCTGACGGCCGGCGCGCGGCTGGTGCTGCTGCCCTCGTTCACCCCCGCGGAGCTCGCCGGGCGGGTCGCCGACCTGCACGTCACGTTTTTCGCCGCGACGGAGGCCATCCTGCGTCCCGCGCTGGCGGCACCGGATGCGCTCGAGCGCCTCTCGACGTGGCGCATCGGGGCGACCGCGGGCGGCAGCGTCGGCGACGTCGTCGCCCGCCTCGGTGAGGTCGGCACCACCCTCGTCAACGTCTACGGAGCCTCCGAGGTCCTCGCACTGTTCGCGATCCGGGACCCCGCCGGACCCGCCGATGCCCGCAGCGTCCCGGGAGGCAGCCCGGTGCACGACGCACTGCAGGTGCGGGTCGGCGACATCGGGACCGGAGCCGCCCTGCCCCCCGGATCGACGGGTGAGCTGCAGTTCCGCGGCTACAGCGTCTTCAGCGCGTACCTGGCCAACCCGGAGGCGACCGCGGCGGCCTTCACCGCCGACGGCTGGTTCCGCTCCGGGGACCACGGGCGCGTCGCACCGGACGGCCGCAGCTTCGACTACCTGTCCCGGCTCACCGACACGATGCGTCTCAGGGGATTCCTGGTCGACCCCGCGCAGATCGAGGAGGTGCTGCTCGCCCACCCTGCGGTGCGGCAGGCGCAGGTCGTCGGCGTGCCCAGCACCGAGACGGGCGAGGAGGACGCGGTGGCGTTCGTCGTCGGCGACGCCGTGACCGAGGCCGAGCTGCGCGTCTGGTCGCGCGAGCGGTTGGCCGCGCACAAGGTCCCCAGCCGGGTGGCCGTGGTCGAGGAGATCCCGACGACGCCCAGCGCCAACGGCGACAAGGCACTCAAGCGGGTTCTGCGCCATCGCGCCGCCCGCCTCCTCGAGGAGAGCACATGAGCGTGCACACCCGCCCGCCCGACGTCATCACCGTCGCCGGGCACGACCTGGTCGGCGAGCTGATCGGCCGGCGATCGTTCACCGAGATGATCCACCTGCTCACAACGGGGGGTACACCCGATCCGGGGCACGTCGCGATGATCGATGCGCTGCTGGTGACGTTCGCCGACCACGGTGTCACCCCGAGCTCGATGGTCGCCCGGCTCACCCTGCTCGGAGCCCCCGAGGCTTTCCAGGCCGCGGTGGCGGCCGGGCTCTGCGGTGCCGGGTCCGTCTTCCTCGGCACTCTCGAGAACGCCGTCACGATGCTCACCGACGCGGTGTCGACGTCGGCGTCGACGACGCCGGACGCGCGTGCCGACGAGGTCGTCGCCGCCGCCCGGGCAGCGCGCGCCCAGGTCGTCGGGCTCGGCCATCCCGAACACAAGCACGGCGACCCCCGGGTGCCCCGGCTGCTGGAGCTCGCCGACGAACACGGGGTCCGCGGGGCGCACACCGACCTGCTGCTGGCGCTGCCGGCCGCCCTGCAGCGGGCGGGCGGGCCGCTGTTGCCCGTCAACGCGGCCGGGCTCGGCGGTGCCCTGGTCGCCGACATGGGCCACGGCGCGTCGTTCGCGCGTGGGATCGCGGTGATAGCGCGGGCCGCGGGACTGGTCGGGCAACTCCTCGACGAGCAGCGCAACCCCGTCGCGCGGGCCATGTGGGACCGCGAGCGCACCGAGCCCACCCCGGCATGAGCCGTCCGCCGGGCCGACACCGTGAGATCGGAGAACTCAGTCATGACAGGTGAGCTGGAGGGCCGTACGGCGCTCGTCACGGGGGCGGCGCGGGGCATCGGCCGTGCCTGTGCGCAGGCCCTGCTCGACGGGGGCGCGCGGGTTGCGCTGCTCGACATGGACCCGGCCGTCAGCGAGGCCGCGAAGGCACTCGACCCCTCGGGCGCCGCCACGCTGGGCGTCACCGCAGACGTCGCCGACCTGGCTTCGGTGCTCGATGCGGTGGCCGCTGTGCAGGACCGGTTCGGCGACGTCTCGATCCTGGTCAACAACGCCGGGTTCCCGCGCGACGCGTTCCTGTCGAAGATGGACCCCGCCGACTGGCAGCGGGTGATCGACGTCGTGCTGACCGGGGCGTTCAACTGCAGCAAGGCCGTCATCGAGGCGATGATGGCGCAACGGTGGGGGCGCATCGTCAACATCTCGTCGCGGAGCCACCTCGGCAATCCCGGCCAGACCAACTACTCCGCGGCCAAGGCCGGCCTGATCGGGTTCACCCGCGCGCTCGCCCTCGAGTCGGGTGGGTTCTCGATCACGGTCAACGCCGTCGCGCCGGGCTTCGTCGAGACCGAGGGTATGACGTCGCTGGACAACTACGACGTCCTCAAACAGCGCTCGATCGACAAGTCCCCGCTGCGCCGGGTCGGGCAGCCGGAGGAGATCGCCGACACGGTGGCCTTCCTCGCCGGTCCCCGCGCTGCCTACATCACCGGCGAGACCGTGCACGTCACCGGGGGGAGGTACGCATGAGCGACGCCGCCGTCCACGACGTGGCCCCCCGCCTCGTGTACTTCGACGACCTCACCGAGGGCGAACGGCACCGGACCGCCACCCGGAGCGTGACCGAGGCCGACGTCGTCAACTTCGCCGGTCTGTCCGGTGACTACAACCGGCTGCACGTCGACATCGAGTTCGCCGCGGCCACCCCGTTCGGCGAGCGGGTCGCGCACGGGCTGCTCGTGCTGTCCATCGCGTCGGGCCTGTGCACCCGGCTGCCGGTCAGCGAGGCGATGCAGCAGAACATCCTCGGCCTGCTCGACCTGCAGTGTCGCTGGCCGGCGCCGACCCGGATCGGCGACACGGTGCACGTCGTCCTCACCGTCACCGACCTCACGCCGACCCGATCGCCCGGTCGGGGGGTGGTGACGATGCGACGTGACGTCGTCAACCAACGCGACGAGACCGTCATGGAGAGCACCTGGAAGCTGCTGGTCCGTCGGCGTCCCGCCGACGACCGGAACGGAGCCGGGCGATGAGCGCGACATCCCGTCGGGTCCTCGGCTTCGTCGGTGACGTGATGGTCGACCGCCCGGAGCCCGACTCGGCGTTCGACCTGGTCCGGGAGGCACTCGCCGGACCCGACCTGCTCTTCGGCAACGCCGAGTGCGTCTACACCGACGAGCCGAGGCTCGCGCCCAGCGCGGCGGTGGTCGCCATCGCCCCGGCGCGCAACGCTGCAGCGCTCGGCCCGGCCGGTTTCGACGTCATGTCACTGGCCAACAACCACATCGTCGACGCGGGGCACGAGGGGATCCTCGACACCGCGCACGCTCTGCAGAAGCAGGGCATCGCCACCGTCGGGGCGGGTCGCAACCTCGCCGACGCCACCCGGCCGGCCGTACTGACGACGGGGGACGTGCGCGTCTCGTACCTGGCGTACTCGTCGTTCTTCCCCACCGGCTACGAGGCGAGGGCGGACTGGCCGGGGCTCGCCCCGATGCGCAGCCGCAACTTCTACGTCGAGAAGTTCGCCAACCTGTGGGCGCCGGGCGCACCGGCGGTCTGCCACTGCGTGCCGGTGCAGGAGGACCTCGAGCACCTGGAGGCGGACCTGGCCGCCGCCCGGGAGAGCTCCGACGTCGTCGTGGCCAGCTTCCACTGGGGGGACTACCAGAAGCCCTTCCACCTCACCGACCACGAGACGACGATCGCGCACTTCGCGATCGACCACGGGGCCGACATCGTCGTCGGGCACCACCATC
This sequence comes from Pseudonocardia sp., assembly GCF_050250275.1. Taxonomy (GTDB): domain Bacteria; phylum Actinomycetota; class Actinomycetes; order Mycobacteriales; family Pseudonocardiaceae; genus Pseudonocardia. Next base: position 82,281 of record NZ_JBFWOY010000016.1, on the reverse strand, counting down.
ACATGCTGCGCGGGATCGAGTGGTACCGCGGGAGCCCGATCTTCTACGGCCTCGGACACTTCGTGTTCGACCTCGCGCTGCCCGAGAGCGGCCCCGCGGCACTGGTGGAGAAGCAGGTCGTCATCGACCCCGGCAACGACGACTACTACGGACTCGCCCACCGCGAGGGGTGGCCGTTGCACCCGTGGCATCCGGACGCGCGGATGACGGGCGTGGCGTGGGTGGGGCTCGACGGCGCCACGGTCGACAGCGCCGGGTTCCTGCCCTGCCGGCTCAACCCGGCGGGCCAGGTCGTGCCGCTCGACGCCAGGAGCCCCGAGGGTCGCGCGGTCGTCGACTACGTCGACACCGGCTGCACGACCCAGGGCCTCGGTACCCGGTTCGAGGTTGCCGAGGACGTGGCCTTCGGTGGGCTGACCACCGTCAGGGCCGTGCCAGCAGGCGGTTGACCTGCGCAAACAGGTTGAACCGGGTACTGAAATCTGATATATAGCATGCCGTACTGATCGTCGCTGACGCCGAACAGACAGGACACACCATGAGCAAGTACCTCAAAGCCTTCGCCGACTACATGGCTGCGTCCAAAGCGGCGGCGCTCGCCGAGCCGAACCCGCATCGGCAGGCGATCCTGCTCAACTACAACCGGCACGCCGCGCTGGAGTTCTCCGACATGTGGCAGCAGATCTTCACGCCCGAGATGACCGTGGCGCACCCGAAGTACAAGGTCCACCTCGGTTCACCGGAGCTGATCGACTTCGACGGCGAGGCGGCGGTGAAGGGCTTCTACGGCGCTCTCAACGAGAGTGTCGTCTGGCTCCAGGACGAGGAGCTCTTCGTCAACGACCACGGGCTGTCCTCGTTCTCGACGTTCGGACAGTTCGTCTCGGGCAAGGACGCCATCGCAGCCGGCTACGACGGGGTGGACGACCCGGACGCGACCTACGCGTTGATGTGCCCGCTGGCCATGTTCTGGCCCTACGACGAGAACGCCAAGCTCATCGGCGAGGAGGTCTACCAGCTCACGCCGCTCGAGCTCGTCAAGCCCGACCCCGAGGACGTGTTCACCTTCGAGGAGCGCGCGGCGGTGCTCAAGCCCTACATCTGACCGCCGGGCGCGCGGCGCCCACGACCGGACCGAGCGCGGTGTCGCCGGGGGACTCCCCGGCGGCACCGCGCTCGTCCGTGTTCCGACGCCGGACTCCGGACTCCGGACGCCGGCGCGGGGTCGCGGGTCCTGTCGCGGGTGGGCGGGCGGATGGCAATGCACCGGGTACGCGCCGCCTCTCGCCCGGGGCGCTCCGGGCGCTCGACGCGGGCGTCGGATGTGACGCCGCTGTGACGGTGCCACGTCGACGACGTATCGATCCGACGCGTCCAACCGGAAGCTCTTGTGTGCAATCTGCCCACAGGATATTTTCTATTCATTGCAGGAGCCAGCGGAGGGAGCCTCCCGTGGGACGTCGTCGACGGTGGTACCTGCAAGATTTGCTCCGTGACCGATCCTGAGGTTCCGACCCACCAGACGAAGTCGGAGTTGGCCCTGCGGGTTCTGCGTGAGCGGATCCGCAGTGGGCAGCTGGAGGTGGGGTATCGCCTGCAGGTCGACGAGCTGGCGCGCGAGCTCGGGATGAGTCCGACTCCCATCCGGGAGGCACTGCGGCTGTTGCAGGCGGACCGTCTCGTGCACTACGAGGCCCACCGCGGCGTCGTGGTGGCGCGGCACTCGCCGGAAAAATTGTCCGATGTGTATGCAATGCGAATGGCGCTCGAGCCGTTGGCGACCCGGCTGGCGATCGAGCGGATGACCGACGCCCAGAAGGAGGAGCTGCAGACGATCCACGAGAACTTCCTCGCGGCCGGTCGTGCCGGGCGCGGGAAGCGGATGGCCCAGCTCAACTCCGCGTGGCACCTGGCGATCTACCAGGCCGCCGGCTCGGACATGTTGCAGCAGTTCACCGGCCGGCTCTGGGACGTGTTCCCGTGGCGGACGAACTGGGCCGTCGAGCAGCGGACGGCCGACAGCATGCGCGAGCACGACGAGGTGATGGCGGCCGTGCGGGCGGGAGACGCCCGGGCGGGCGCCGCCGCGATGTTCGCGCACATCGACGCCGGAGCGGCCTCCGAGCAGCCCGAGCTGGGCGACACGGAACCAACGACGCAGTAGCCCCCATGACGCAGTGAGGACCCGATGACCCTGCAGTTCACCGAAGCCGACGTGCCCGGCCCCCGGCGCGATCTCATCGGGTACGGCGCGACGCCGCCCGCCGTGGAGTGGCCGGGCGGGGCGAAGATCGCCGTCAGCATCGTGGTGAACGCGGAGGAGGGCTCCGAGATCTCGTGGGCCGCCGGCGACGCGCGCAACGAGGGCCTCGGCGAGATTCCGTACGGGATGCCGGCGGAGTACCGCGACCTGTGCGTCGAGTCGATCTACGAGTACGGCGCGCGTGCCGGTGTCTGGCGGCTGCTGCGGTTGTTCGAGGAGTACCGGGTCCCGACGACGTTCTATGCCGCGGCGGTCGCGTTCGAGCAGAACCCCGAGCTCGCGAAGGCGGTCGTCGCCGGTGGGCACGAGGTGTGCAGCCACGGCTGGCGCTGGGAGGAGCCGTGGACGCTCTCGCGCGAGGAGGAGCGCGAGCACATGCTCGAGGCGATCGCGTCGTTCGAGCGCACGTGCGGGACGCGGCCCGTGGGGTGGTACTGCCGCTACGGGCCCAGCGTGCACACCCGTGAGCTCCTGGTCGAGGAGGGCGGCTTCCTCTACGACTCCGACGCCTACAACGACGACCTGCCGTACTACGCGAGCGTCGGCGACAAGCGTCAGCTCGTCGTCCCGTACACGATGGTCTACAACGACGTGAAGTTCGCGATGCCGCCCGGCATGGCCAGCCCGACCGACTTCTTCGACGTCTGCGCCCGCGGTTTCGACGAGCTGCTGCGCGAGGGCCGGGGCGGGCACCCGCGGATGATGTCGATCGGTCTGCACCCCCGGTGGGCGGGGCAGGCGGGCCGGACCTCGGCGTTGCGCGAGTTCATCGAACACGCCCAGCGGGAGTCGGACGTGTGGTTCGCGACCCGCGAGCAGATCGCTCGCTTCTGGTTGGAGAACCACCCCGACGAGGGCGCCGCGTGAGCGCACGCGGGTCCCGCCGTACAGACACTATTTATAGAATATTTTCTGTATCGAGGAGCTGCGCGGCATGACCGATCTACCCCTGCAGGGTCTCAAGGTGGTCGACGCGGCGTCGATCTTCGCGGGCCCCGTCGCAGCGACGCTGCTCGCGGACTTCGGCGCCGACGTGCTCAAGGTCGAGCATCCGCGCGGCGACAGCCTGCGGTCCATGGGCTGGAACGTCGAGGGCGAGTCGCTGTTCTGGGCGCTGGTGTCGCGCAACAAACGGTGCGTCACGCTGAAGCTGTCCGCGCCCGAGGGCGCCGAGATCCTCAAGAAGATCATCGCGGACGCCGACGTGTTCGTGGAGAACTTCCGCCCCGGCACGCTGGAGCGCTGGGGCCTGGGCCCCGACGTCCTGCACGAGATCAACCCGGGCCTGGTCATCCTGCGCACCACCGGGTTCGGCCAGACCGGCCCGTACGCCAACCGGCCCGGCTTCGGCACGCTCGCCGAGGCGATGTCGGGGTTCGCCCACATCAACGGCTGGCCGGACAAGCCGCCGGCGCTGCCGCCCTTCGCCCTCGGCGACTGCATCGCGGGGTTCACCGGCTGCTTCGCGATCATGTTCGCGCTGTGGTGGCGCGAACACGGTGGCAACGGCAAGGGGCAGGTCATCGACCTGTCGATCTACGAGCCGATGTTCTGGATGCTCGGACCGCAGACGATCCTCTACGACAAGACCGGCGAGGTCGTCGGTCGCTCGGGCAACCACACCCCCTACAGCGCCCCGCGCAACGCCTACCAGACCAAGGACGGGCGCTGGCTGGCGCTGTCGGCGACGGCGCAGTCGATCGCGGACCGCGTGGTGAAGCTGGTCGGGCGGCCCGATCTCGCCGAGCAACCGTGGTTCGCCGGCAATCCGGGACGAATCGCCCACACCGAGGAGCTCGACGAGGCGATCGGCGGTTGGATCGCCGAGCGCACCGCCGAGGAGGTGCTCGCCGAGTTCGAGACCGCGGAGGGGGCGATCGCTCCGGCGTACACGGCGGCGGACATCGTCAAGGACCCGCAGTATCTCGCGCGGGAGTCGATCGTGCGGGTCCCGCACGAGGGCCTCGGCGACGTCCTGATGCAGAACGTCGTGCCCGTCCTGTCCGACACCCCGGGCAAGGTCCGCCACGCCGGCGCCCCCAAGGGGTCGAGCAACCGCGAGGTCTACCGCGACCAGCTGGGCATGACCGACGAGCAGCTGGCGGCCCTCGAGGCCGACGGCGTCATCTGAGGGCGGGGACATGGGCTTCGAGGATGTCGGAGAGTTCTACGCCGGTCGCGGCATCGGCGCCAAGGCCGGGACCGGGTCACGGCCCGCGGTGCTCGTCGTCGACGTCTCGCGGGCGTTCACGTCGAGCGCCTACGGCGTCGGTGCCGACGACGTGCCCGCGGTCCCGCACATCGCCGGGCTGCTCGGCCACGCCCGCGAGGCCGGGGTGCCGATCGTGTTCACGACGATCGCCTACGCCCCGGGCGAGGACGGGGCGTCGTTCGCCGCGAAGGTCCCGGCCCTGCGCGAGCTGCGCACCGACGACCCCGCGGCCGTCGAGATCCACCCAGAGCTGGCCCGCCGGCCCGACGAGCTGGTGCTGGTCAAGAAGTTCCCGTCGGCTTTCTTCGGGACGCACCTCACGTCGTACCTGGTGCAACGCGGGGTCGACACCGTGGTGGTGACGGGATGCTCGACGTCCGGATGCATCCGGGCGAGCGTGATCGACGCGGTCTCCTACGGGTTCCGTGTCGTGGTCCCCGGGGAGTGCGTGTTCGACCGGGCCGAGGAGCCGCATCGCGCGAACCTCTTCGACATCGGTTCGAAGTACGCCGACGTGGTGCCGCAGGACGAGGTGGAGAAGTACCTGGCGTCCATCGCCGCCGGCGGCCGGTAGACCGGTCACCGGACCATGCGCTCTCTAGGAGGAGAGATGCTGTCCAGTACTACGAAGAAACGGGTGGCGACGGCCGCCGCGGCCGTCGTGATGTTCGGCCTGGTGGCCGCCTGTTCATCGGGCGGCGGTTCGGGGTCGGGTGCCGCGGCGGGCGGCGGTGGCGGCGCGAGCTGCGACCTCTCGCAGGTCGACGCCGCGCTCGACAAGTACTCGAAGGTCCCGACGTACACCGACCCCGGCCCGCCCGTCGACATGAGCGCGGCCGAGGGCAAGACCATCTTCAACATCCAGGAGTCCAGCGCCAACCCGTTCACCCAGGCGCTCACGACCTCGATGACCGAGGCCGCGGGCAAGGTCGGGATGAAGGTCGTCGACTACCCGAACCAGGGTGACCGCACCCAGTGGATCCAGGGCATGAACGCGGCCATCGCGCAGAAGCCCGCCGCGATCACCCTCACGGGCGGCACGATCAGCCCCACCTACTTCCAGCCGCAGGCCGCGGCCGCGAAGGCGGCGGGCATCCCGATCATCACCGTGCTCAACGAGGACCTGACGCAGCCGCAGGGCCCCGAGGTCGCGGCCCGCGTCGCGCAGCCCTACGACCTGGCCGCACGCCTGTCGGCGGACTTCATCATCTCCGACACCAACTGCGCGGCGAACGTGCTGGTCCTGACGTCGAAGGAGGTCATCGGCAGCCCGGCGTCGATCGACGCGACCAACGACGAGTTCAAGAAGTACTGCCCGAGCTGCAAGCTGACGTTCCAGAACGTGTCGGTGCCCGACTGGTCGACACAGATCACGAACATCACGCGGTCGGCCATCCAGTCCGACCCGAGCCTGAACTACGTGATGCCGCTCTACGACTCCATGTCGCAGTTCGTCGTGCCCGGCATCCAGCTCGCGGGCGCGACCGGCAAGGTGCACATCGCCACGTTCAACGGCACCCCGTTCGTCCTGAAGATGATGCAGGACGCCGACGTCGTGAAGATGGACGTCGGGGAGAACCCGTCGCAGGTCGGGTACGCCGTCGTCGACCAGATCGGGCGCATCCTCTCCGGCGCCGGCCCGATCGCCTCCGGTGACGAGGGCATCCAGCTGCGGGTGTTCACCAAGGCCAACGTGAACGAGGCCGGCACCCCGCCGGAGCTGGGCAAGGGCTACGGCGACTCCTTCGTCGCGAACTACATGAAGCTGTGGGGCAAGGCGTCCTGATGTCGGTCCCGGCACACGCCGGCGGAGCGCCCACGGGCGCTCCGCCGGTCGTCGAGGCGCGCGGCGTCTCCAAGTCCTTCGCCGGGGTGCGGGTCCTCGACTCCGTCGACCTCGACGTGCTCCCCGGCGAGATCCACGGCCTGCTCGGGGAGAACGGCTCGGGCAAGTCGACGTTCATCAAGGTCCTGGCCGGCTTCCACGAACCCGACCCGGGCAGCGGCTTGAGGATCAACGGGGAGGACGTCCCGCTGCCGCTGGCCCCGGGCGCCTTCCGCGACTACGGGATGAGCTTCGTCCACCAGGACCTCGGGCTGATCACGAGCCTGTCGGTGCTGGAGAACCTGCGGCTCGGGACGTTCAGCCGGGCCCGCAACTGGGCGATCGGCTGGCGGCGCCAGCGGGCCGACGCGCGGCGGCTGTTCGAGGAGTTCTCCGTCGACCTGGACCCGGCGGCCCGCGTCGCCGACCTGGACGGCACGCAGCGGGCCCTGCTCGCGATCGTGCGGGCCGTCCACGAGATGCGGACACTGCGCGGCGGCGCCCGCACCGGTCCGGGGATGTTGATCCTCGACGAGCCGACGGTCTTCCTGCCCGAGACGGGACGCCGCCAGCTGTTCTCGCTGATGCGCGAGATCGCGAGCGGCGGCTCCGCCGTGCTCTTCGTGTCCCACGACCTCGACGAGGTCCGCGAGATCACCGACCGCGCGACGATCTTCCGCGACGGCAGGCTGCGGGCGACCGTGCAGACGGCCTCGGTGTCCGACACCGAGCTGATCGAGCTGATCATCGGTCGCGAGCTGCCCGAGCACGGCGGCGAGCGTGCGGACGTCGTGGCCACCGCCGCGGACGCGGCCGTCGTCGTCGACGACCTGTCCGACGAGCGGGTCGAGTCGGTGTCGTTCGCGCTCGGCGACGGCGAGGTGCTCGGCATGACCGGGCTGCTCGGCTCGGGCTTCGAACGCATTCCGTACCTGCTGTTCGGCGCGTTCCCCGCGGCGACGGGGACGCTGCGCACCGGCGACGAGACGTTGTCGCTGCCGGCGATGGACCCGGTCAAGGCGATCGGGCACCGGATGGCGCTGATCCCCGCCGACCGCCAGCGCGACGGCAGCGTCGGCAGCATCAGCGTGCGGGACAACGCGATGCTGCAGATCCTCGACCGGTACACGACGTGGCGGGGTCTCGCACGCCCGCAGCTGGCCCGCGACTGCCAGGAGACCCTGGACCGGTTCGACGTGCGGCCGCCGGTTCCCGGCATCGCCTACCAGTCGTTGTCGGGTGGGAACCAGCAGAAGGTGCTGCTGGCCAAGTGGCTGGCCGCCGACCCGCGGGTGCTGCTGCTGCACGAACCGACACAGGGCGTCGACATCGGTGCCCGCGCCCAGATCTACGAGGTCGTCAACGACGCGGCGCGCTCGGGGTGCGCCGTGCTGTGCGCGAGCTCGGACTACGAGCAGCTGGCCGCCATCTGCGACCGCGTCCTGATCTTCGACCGGGGCCGCGTCGCCCGGGAGCTGCGGGGCGCCGACATCACGAAGGACCGCATCGCGCACGAGTGCTACACGCTCGCCGACCGCGCGGTCCCCGCGGGCCCGGGCGGGCCGACCGAAGGTGAAGGTGACGGGCGATGACCCGGACGAAGAACTCCGAGCCGACCACCGACGTCGTGGAGGCCGGGCACTCCCCGGGTGTGAAGGTGGCGCGCTCGCTCGCGCAGCGCTTCTCCATCGTGATCGCGCTGGTCGTCGTGATCGCGGTGTTCGGGTCGCTGCGGCCCGACACGTTCCTCACGACCTCGACGCTGCAGGGGATCCTCGGCTCGCAGGCGGTGCTCGTCGTCCTCACGTGCGCGCTGCTGATCCCGCTCACCGCCGGCGACTACGACCTGTCGGTCGCGGGCGTGCTCATGACGTCGCAGATGATGATCGGCGTCCTCAACGCCCAGCTCGGCATGAACATCTGGCTGGTCATCGTGCTGTGCCTGGTCGCGGGCGTGGTCATCGGCCTGCTCAACGGCTGGTTCGTGCTGCTGTTCGGCGTCGACCCGTTCATCGTCACGCTCGGCACCGGCACCATCCTGTCCGGCGTCGTGCTCTGGATGGGCGACTCGACGACGATCAGCGGCATCTCGACGGGCCTGACCGACTGGGTCATCGTCAACCGCTTCCTCGGTGTCCCGCTGGCGTTCTGGTACGGGCTGGTGATCACCGCCGGGCTCTGGTACTTCCTGGAGTACACCGCGGCCGGGCGGCGGCTGCTGTTCGTCGGCCGGGGCCGGGCGGTGTCGCGGCTGTCCGGTCTGCGGGTCACCCGGATCCGGTGGGCCGCGCTGGTCGCGTCGGCCACGCTCGCCGCGCTGGCGGGCATCCTGTACGCCGGCACGACGGGCGCGGCCGACCCGGTCTCGGGCGAGGCGTTCCTGCTGCCGACGTTCGCCGCGGCGTTCCTCGGCTCCACGGCGATCCTGCCGGGCAAGTTCAACTCGTGGGGCTCGTTCATCGCCGTGTACTTCCTGGTCGCCGGCACCACAGGCCTCACGATGCTCGGTGCCCAGTCCTACGTCTCGGACCTGTTCTACGGCGGCGCGCTCGTCGTCGCGGTCTGCGCCTCGCGCTACAGCAGGCGCAAGGAGGTCCGCGAGTCCGGATCGCTCTAGCGACCCCCACCACGGAGAAGAAGGACACATGCCGTTCACCGAGCGCCCCAGCCGGGCGCTGTACGAGGGTCCGGAGCGCGCCGCGGCACGCTCCTACCTGCGCAACATCGGCTTCACCCCCGACGACCTGCGCAAGCCGGTCGTCGGGGTCGTCCACAGCTGGACCGGGACGATGCCGTGCAACCTCAACCACCGCGACCTCGCCGCGCACGCCTGTGCGGGTCTGCGCGCCATCGGGTGCACCCCGATGGAGGTCAACACGATCGCGATCTCCGACGGGATCACGATGGGCACGCCGGGGATGCGGGCGTCGCTGGTGAGCCGCGAGCTCATCGCCGACTCCGTCGAGCTGGTCGCGCGCGGGCACATGTTCGACGGGATCGTCGGCATCGCGTCGTGCGACAAGACGGTGCCCGCCATGGCGATGGGCATGGCGCGCGTCGACCGGCCGTCGGTGCTGCTCTACGGCGGCACGATCCTGACCGGGCGGTTCCGCGGGCGTGCCGTCGCGGTGCACGACGTGTTCGAGGCGATCGGCGCCCACGCCGCGGGCACGATCACCGACGACGACCTCGACGAGATCGAGGCCGCCGCCTGCCCGGGCGCAGGAGCGTGCGGCGGGCAGTACACCGCCAACACGATGGCGATGGTCATGGAGGTGCTCGGGCTCTCGCCCGCGCGGGTCAACGGCATCCCGGCCGTCGACGCGGGCAAGCCCTCGGCCGTCGCGGAGGCGGCCGCGCTCGTCGAGACGGTCGCGACGAAGGACCTGCGCCCCAGCAGGCTGCTCACCCGGCCCGCGTTCGAGAACGCCGTCGCCGCGGTCGCGGCCTCCGGTGGCTCGACCAACGCCGTCCTGCATCTCCTCGCGCTCGCCGCGGAGGTCGGCGTCCCGCTCACCCTCGACGACATCGACCGCATCTCCCGGCGCACGCCGCTGCTGTGCGACCTCATGCCCGGCGGCACCTACAGCGCCGCCGACCTGCACGCCGCCGGCGGCACGATGCTGCTGGTCTCCCGCCTCGTCGAGGGTGGGCTCGTCGACGGCTCGACGCTCACGGTCACCGGCCGGACCCTCGCCGAGGAGGCCGCGGCGGCCACCGAGACCGCCGGGCAGCAGGTCGTCTCCCCGCTCGGGCAGCCGTTCGCGGCCGAGGGCGGCCTCGTCGTGCTGCGCGGCAACCTCGCACCGGACGGCGCCGTCGTCAAGATCACCGCACACACGCCACGCGCGCACACCGGGACCGCCCGGGTGTTCGACGGCGAACGCGCGGCGCTGGACGCCGTGCTCGGCGGCGGGGTCGGGCCGGGCGACACCGTCGTCATCCGCAACGTCGGGCCGCGCGGGGGACCCGGCATGCCGGAGATGCTGCAGGTGACCTCGGCCATCGTGGGACGCGGGCTGGGCGAGACGGTCGCCCTGGTCACCGACGGCCGCTTCAGCGGCGCGACCCGTGGTCTCATGGTCGGACACGTCGCGCCGGAGGCCGCGGCAGGCGGCCCGATCGGGCTGCTGCGCACCGGCGACCGGATCGTCCTCGACGCCGACACCCGCACGATCGCCGTCGACGCGGACCTGTCGACACGCACACCCCCGCAGCCCTCGCCGCGGGAGTTCACCACCGGCGTCTTCGCCAAATACGCCGCCACGGTCGGGTCGGCGGCCCACGGCGCGACCACGTCCCCCTGGAACGGAGCCCCCGCATGACGGACCCCCGCTCGCTGCTGTTCATCCCGTCGAACCGGCCCGACCGGTTCGAGAAGGCCTCCCGCAGCGGCGCCGACGCCGTGATCCTCGACCTGGAGGACTCGGTCGGGGTGAGCCAGAAGGTCGCCTCCCGCGACAACCTGCAGCAGGGCGCCGACCTCGCCGTCGCCGCCGGACAGTCGGTGTACGTGCGGGTCAACCCCGTCGACACCGAGTGGCACACCGAGGACCTGGCCGCGGCGGCCCGCATCGGCGCACGCGGGGTGATCGTCCCCAAGTGCGAGGACGCCGACGTCGTCGGCCGCATCGACCGCGACCTCGCCGCGGGGCTCGAGCTCGTCCTCATCCTCGAGACGGCGGCCGGGGTGCTCAACGCGGTCCCGCTCGCCCGCCCCACCGACCGCGTCCGCCGGATCTCCTTCGGCGCCTACGACTTCGCGCTCGACATGGGCGTCGTTCCGGAGCAGGCCCACGCACTCATGACGTCGTCGCGCATCCACGTCGCGATGGCCGCCGCCGCCGCCGGGGTGCAGTCGATCGACACGGCGTTCGCCGACGTCCGCGATCCCGACGCGATGCGCCGCCAGACCGAGGAGGCCCGCGGCATGGGCTTCACCGCCAAGTTCGCGATCCATCCCGGGCAGGTGCCGATCGTCAACGAGGTGCTCTCGCCGAGCCCGGCCGAGATCGACACCGCCCAGCGCATCCTCGCCGCCTTCGACGAGGCCGAGCGGGACGGGATCGCGGCGATCACCGTCGACGACAAGCTCGTCGACTACCCGATCGCCCAGCGCGCGCAGGCGACGCTGGAGCGGGCGGCGCAGTTCGGGCTGGTGGCGTCGTGAGCCTCGAACAGCGGCGGTCGGCGTCCGGGCTCGACCTGCACGTCCACACCGGCGACGGCTCCGGCGCGGCGCCGATCATCGCGCTGCACCCGTGGTTCGGCTGCTGGCAGTTCTGGCTGCCCGTCGTCGAGCTGATGCCCGAACGGGACTGGGTGCTCGTCGACATGTACTCCGGCGCGGGCACGATCCCGGCCGACGACGGCGCCTTCGACGCCCTCGCCGCGGCGATCACCTCGGCGGTCGAGGAGTACACCGACCAGCCCGTCGTGCTGATGGGCAACTCGACGGGCGGGTTGCTCGCACAGGTCATCGCCATCGCCGGGCGACCGCCGCTGGACTGGCTCGTGCTCGTCGGCACGGGCGCCACGGCCGCCGGGGTGAAGGCGCCGTTCCGGGCGACGCTGGGGGAGTGGCTCGACGCGGGCGGCAGCGCCGCGCCCGCCTCGACCGCCGCCGTCGTGCGCTCGCTGCTGTACCGGGACCCACCCGCGGACGACATGGCGCTCTACGCCGAGGCCGTCGAGACCGCCGACTACCCGTTCCTGTCCGCGGTGCTGCGCGGTGTGCTCGGCGGCGACGTCGTCGACAGGCTGCCGCAGATCTCCGTGCCCACCCTGGTGATCCGGGGTGCCGAGGACGCCGCCCGCACCGAGGAGCACGTCGCCACGCTGATGGCCGGCATCCCCGACTGCCGGGCCGTGGAGATCCCGCTCGCCGGGCACTCGCCGCAGGTCGACACCCCGGCCGAGGTCGCCGCCGCGATGCGAGACCTGTTGCGGGACAGAGCATGACGGGCCCCGGCGGGCGCGACGTCGTCGGCTACGGGCCGAACCCGCCGACGCGGCGCTGGCTCGGCGACGACCGGCTCGCGATCTCGCTCGTCGTCAACTACGAGGAGGGCTCGGAGCGCTCGCTGCCCGCCGGGGACGCCACGCAGGAGGCGCTCACCGAGTGGGGCGCGTACCCGTTCCCCGACGGCGTGCGCAACCTCGCGATGGAGTCGATGTACGACTACGGCTCCCGGGTCGGCGTCTGGCGGATCCTCGACGTGCTGCGCCGTCGCGGCGTGCCCGCGACGTTCTTCGCGTGCGCGCAGGCGTTCGAGATGGCACCCGCGGTCGCCGAGGCGGTCGTCGCGGCGGGGCACGAGGTGTGCAGCCACGGCTGGCGCTGGGAGGAGGTGTGGCAGCTCACCGAGGACGAGGAGCGCGAGCACATCCGGATGGCCGTCGAGTCGCTGGAACGCACCACCGGGTCGCGGCCCGTCGGCTGGTACTGCCGCTACGGCCCCAGCGAACGGACCCGGCGGCTCGTCGTCGAGGAGGGCGGCTTCCTCTACGACTCCGACTCCTACGCCGACGACGTGCCCTTCGAGGTCGACGTCGACGGCACGTCGCACCTGGTGGTGCCCTACACGGCCGACACCAACGACATCCAGTTCTGGCTCGCCGACCCGCTCGCGACGTCCGAGCAGTTCTTCACCTACCTCAAGGACGCCTTCGACACGCTCTACCGCGAGTCGGAGCAGGCACCGCGGATGATGTCGGTCGGCCTGCACTGCCGGATCATCGGGCGCCCGGCCCGCATCCGCGGGCTGGAACGGTTCGTCGAGTACGCGTCGGGGTTCGACGGTGTCGTCTTCACGACGCGCGAGCGCATCGCGCGCGGATGGCGGGCGGCCGAGGGAGCCGTCCCCCCACCCGTGACCGTGCTGCCCGCCGAGCCGGCGGGCGACGGCTCGTGGGCGCGGATGATCGTCGACGCCGACTCGGTGCCCGGCGCGACCGCGACGCTCGGGCGCTCGCACGTCCTGCCGGGGGAGTCGACGCCGATGATCCGGCACACGACCGAGGAGGTCTGCCTGGTCGTGGAGGGGTCCGGGGTGCTGCGCACCGACCTCGGCGACGTCGCGTTCACGGTGGGCGACGCGCTGCACATCCCGGCGGGCCGGCCGCACGCGATCGTCAACACCGGTGACGTCCCGGCGGGCATGGTGTTCTCGTTCCCGGGCGCCCGGCGGCCGCGGACGGAGGAGTGTCCCGAATAGCGACTACTAAACCCTTGTCGCGTCCCGGCGCAGAGGTCTAACCTCTCGCCATGCAGAGGACGGGCCAATCGCGAACGCGGCTGTACATCGCCGTGGCCCAGCAGCTGCTGACGTCGATCGCCACCGGGGAGTACGTGCCCGGGACCCGGCTGCCGGGCGACCGCGACCTGGCAGAACGCCTCGACGTCTCCCGCACCACCGCACGCGAGGCCATCCTCGCGCTGGAGCTCGTCGGGGCCGTCGAGGTCCGCCACGGCGACGGCACCTACGTCCGCGCCCACCCCGCGGTCGAGGCGATCGAGGAGACGGCGCTCGACGTCGCACCCCGCGAGCTGATCGAGGCCCGCCGCAGCGTCGAACCCGCCGTCGCGGCCCTGGTGGCCACACGCGTCGACACCGGCACGATCACCCGGCTGCAGCGCATCGTCGACGAGTCCGCCGAGCTCGTGGCCGACCCGGCCGCGCTGACGCGGTTCCTCGAACTGGGCCTGCGCTTCCACGCCGAGCTGTCGCTGGGCTGCGGCAACACCATCCTGGCCGGGATCGTCGGCCAGTTCGTCAGCGCCGAGTCGCACCCGCTGTGGGTGCTGATCAACCAGCTCGCCGTCAGCTCGATGGCCGCGCGGCAGGGCCAGCTCGACGACCACCGGCTGCTCGTCGCCGCCATCCGCGCGGGCGACACCGCCGAGGCGTCGCGGGTCATGACGGACCATCTCGCGGCCGTCGACACCGTGATCTTCCATCCCGCGGCGAGCGAGGCCGCCCCACCCGCCAGCTGAGTCGCCCGAGAGCCGAGGAGAGTCACCCATGACTGCGCCCACGCACGCCGATCTGGTCGTCCACGGCGGCACCGTCGTCAACGCCGGCGGCAGCGGACCTGGCACGGTCGTCGTCAGCGGCGGGCGGATCGTCGCGGTCCAGGACCCGTCGCTGCCGCTGCCCCCGCACGACCGGGCGATCGACGCCACCGGCTCGCTCGTGATCCCCGGCGGGGTCGACCCGCACTGCCACATCGGGCAGCGCCTCGGCGAGTACGCCCAGCTCGACGACTACGAGTCGGCCAGCATCGCCGCGCTGTGGGGCGGCACGACGACCGTCGTCGACTTCGCGATCCCGGACCCGGGCCAGCGCCCGATCGACGCCGTTCACGAGCGGCGCAAGCTCGCCGAGATCTCCCGCTGCGACACCGCGCTGCACGGCTGCGTCATCGACTGGGACGACTCGACGCCGGCCCAGATCGCCGAGATGGCCAACACCGGCGTGCGGACGATCAAGCTGTTCACGACGTACAAGGACGTCGTCATGGCCGGCCCCGACACGGTGCTGGAGGTGCTGCGCACCCTGCACGCCCAGGGCGGCATCGCCTACGTGCACGCCGAGGCCAACCACGTCATCGAGGACGCGCAGGCCCTCGCCGTCGCGGCGGGGGAGGCGGCCGCGGGTCACATGCCGCGCACCCGGCCCGAGCTGGCGGAGGCCTCGGCGGTGTCGCAGGTGCTGGCCACGGCCGAGCACGTCGACGCGCCCGTCTACTTCGTCCACCAGACCACAGCCGAGGCCGTCGACCTGGTCCGCGCGGCGCGCCGCCGTGGGGTGCGTGCCTACACCGAGACCTGCCCACACTACCTCTACCTCGACGAGCGCACCTACTCCACCGAGCACCCCGAGCGGTTCGTCTGCTGCCCGCCGCTGCGCGCGCCGGGGACGGTCGCGCAGCTGCGCGCCCGCGCCCTCGTCGGCGACGTCGACACCCTCGGCTCGGACCACTGCTGCTACTCGACGAGTCAGAAGACCGAGCACTCCCACGACGTGCGGGTCATGCCCAACGGCCTGCCGGGCGTCGAGACGCGCCTGGCGGTCACGTTCACCCAGCTCGTCGTGCGCGGCGGGATGCCGGTGGAGCGGTTCGTCGGCATGTTCGCGACGAACCCGGCCCGGCTCAACGGGCTGACCGGCAAGGGGGTCGTGGCGGCGGGCCACGACGCGGACCTCGTCGTGGTCGACCCCGCGGCCCGGCGCCATGCCCGTAGCGGTGACCTGCACATGGCCACCGACTACACGCCCTACGAGGGCGAGGAGCTGGCCGGCTGGCCGTCGGTCGTCGTGAGCGGCGGCCGCGTGGTGCTCGACGCCGACGGCTTCCACGACCCGGGTCCCGTCGGCCGTGCGCTCGAGGCCGACCCCATGCCCGACCACCTCATCACCTGACGCACGTCTGCACGTTTGCACGTCCGCACGTCTGCACTCCGGAAGGCCCGCACTCACGAGGTACGCACACCGTACGGAGCCCGACATGTCGCATCCCCGCAGCAGCACGACCGACGGCGGTCCCGGACCGTCCGGAGGGCCGGGTGCGCCGGTCGGGTGCGCCCCCGACAGCACGACGTACAACCGGCCGACGCCCACCGGGCGTCCGGCGCGCAGCACGACCGTCGTCCGGAGTCGGCTCCGTGACGACCGTCGGTGCGCAGGTCGCGATCATCGTGGTCATCCCGATGGTGGTCGTGGCGTCAGGGGTCGGGCCGGCGTGGCCGCGAGGGCAACGTCCGTGATCGAGGCGGCGGCCCGTTGCGGGTCCGGGACGCGAGGCGGCTTCCTCAAGGAGATCACCGAGATCGGCAGGCGCTGACCGGCGCCGCTGCGTGGAGTGGTCCCCGCCCGGCGCGGGGCCGTCGTGGCGGGGCCGTCGTGGCGGGACCGGTGGCGACGTGTCGCCGAGCGTCGCGCAGGGCCCGGCGACGGCCGTCGAGCACCCCTGCGAGGAGGGTCCCGCCACGCCGGGGCGCGGACCGGCTGCGGGCTGTAGCCGTTCAAGATTGCATACCGATCGGGCGCAGTCACCGCGTGCTTACGAAACTCAACAGTTACAAACCGGTCGCCAGATCTGTTGACTGAGGAGCGGAAACCCGCTTCGATTGGCCGATCGGGGGACTGAATCTGGTCCGAGAAGAGGGCAGCACATGTATACACGTAGAGCCCGGCGCTGGATGGCAGGAGCCATCGCCGCCGTCGCCGTGGTGGCACTTGCCGCCTGCTCCAAGGGCGGGTCCACGTCGACGTCGACCGACTCCGGTGCGTCCGGTGCGTCCGCGGCGGCCGTGCCGCAGGCGGTGACCGACCTGATCGCGAAGTACAGCGGTCCGTCGACGTTCACCCCGCCCGGCCCGCCGATCGACGTCACGCCGCTCAAGGGCAAGAAGGTCTTCGACATCCCGGCGGTGCCGAACCCCTTCGTGCAGTCGATCTCGGCCTCCATGAAGGAGGCGGCCGAGAAGGCGGGCATGACCTACACGAAGTTCGACAACCAGGCCCAGGTCTCCCAGTGGGTCCAGGGCATGAACCAGGCCATCGCGTCCAAGCAGGACATCATCGTCCTCAACGGCGCGCCCGACCCCCGCGCACTCGGCCCGCAGCTGCAGGCGGCGAAGGCCGCCGGCATCCCCGTCATCGTGATGCACTTCCACGACAACGACATGCCGGCCGTGCCGTCCTGTGAGGGCTGCACCGACGTCACCGCCACGGTGACCGCGCCGTTCAACGAGGCCGGCAGGGCCGCGGCCGCATGGATGATCAAGGACTCCGGCGGTGCGGCGAACGTGCTGATCGTCGGCGGCAGCGACATCCTGCCCAGCCCCGGCACCATCAAGGCGATGCAGGACGAGTTCGCGGCCAACTGCTCCGGCTGCTCCAACACCGTCATCAACATCCCGGTGGCGGACTGGAACACCAAGACCCAGGGCATCGTGCAGTCCGCGCTGCAGGCCAACCCGAAGGTCAACTACGTCTACGTGCTCTACGACGCCATGGTCGCCGGAGCGATCCCCGCCGTGCAGACGCTGGCCAAGACCGGCCAGGTCAAGATCACGAGCTACAACGGCTCCCCGTTCGCGCTCGACGCGATCCGTCAGTCCAACGGTGACCTGGTCGCCATGAACGTCGGCGAGGACACCCCCGGCATCGGCTACGCGACGATGGACCAGGTCTTCCGGGTCCTGCTCGGCCAGCCGCCCGTCCCGGAGCGCACCCCGATCCGCATCTGGGACAAGACCAACGTCGCCGAGGCCGGCACCCCGGCCAAGGCCGGCGAGGGTTATGGCAACGCCTACACCGCCGGGTTCCTGAAGCTGTGGGGCCTGGGCGGCGCCTGACGTCGCACGAGTTCCGCTCCCTGACGGTCCCGGGCCGGCCGCGCCGACGCGGCCGGTCCGGGACCCGGGTGAGCAACCCCTTCCACCACGTGCCTGCCGAGGAGGACAGACATGACGAACCCGACGACCCCACTCGTCCGGATCCGCGGGCTCACCAAGATCTTCGGTGGCCAGCGTGCCCTCGACGGCGTCGACCTCACGATCATGCCGGGTGAGGTGCACGGGCTGCTGGGGGAGAACGGGTCGGGAAAGTCGACCCTGATCAAGGTCCTGTCCGGGTTCCACACCCCGGACGAGGGCACGCTCGAGGTCGCCGGCCGCGACGTCCCGCTACCGCTGCTGCCGGGCCAGCACCGCAGCCTCGGGTTCGAGTTCGTCCACCAGGACCTGGGACTCGTGCCGTCGTTGTCGGTCACCGAGAACCTGATGCTGGGCGAGATCGCCGCGTCCCGGAAGGCCGTCTACTCGTGGCGGGCCGCCCGCGAACGGGCCGCGACGATGTTCGCCCGCTACGACGTCGACATCGACCCCGACGCCGCCGTCGAACGGATCCGCCCGGTCGACCGCGCGATGCTCGCGATCGTGCGCGCCGTGGAGAGCATCCGCGACGGCGCCGCCGCCACCGGCGACGCCGGGGCGAACATGCTCGTCCTCGACGAGCCGACGGTCTTCCTGCCCAAGCAGGAGGTCGGCCAGCTGTTCTCCCTGGTCAAGCGGATCACCGCCGACGGGTCGAGCGTCCTGTTCGTCTCCCACGACCTCGACGAGGTCCGCGAGATCACCGACCGCGTCACCGTGCTGCGCGACGGCCGCACGTCCGGTAGCGCCGTCACCAGCGAGACCTCGGGCCGCGAGCTCGTCACGATGATCATCGGTCGTGAGCTCGCCGAGCACCCGCACGAGACCGCGTCCACCGCGGCCGTCGGCCGCGACGTGGTGATGTCGGTGCGGGGACTGTCCCACGGGCCGCTGCAGGACGTGTCGTTCGACCTGCACGAGGGCGAGGTGCTCGGGTTCGCCGGGCTCGTCGGGTCCGGCTACGAGGAGGTCGTGTACTCGCTGTTCGGTGCCTCGCCCGGCGCGACCGGCACGATCAGCGCGGGCGACCGCACGATCGACATCACGAACCTGACACCCCGGCGCGCGATGTCGCTGGGCATGGCGCTCGTCCCCGGCGACCGCAAGAACGCCGGCAGCGTCGGCACCCTCTCGCTCGGCGAGAACATGAACCTGACGGTGCTCGACCGCTACTTCCGGGGCTGGCGGCTGCGGCACGGGAAGATGCGCGACAACGTCCGCCAGCTCATCGGCGAGTTCGACGTCCGCCCCGCCGTGCCCGAGTTGGAGTACGGCTCGCTGTCGGGCGGCAACCAGCAGAAGGCCCTGATGGCCAAGTGGCAGCAGATCCAGCCGAAGGTGCTGCTGCTGCACGAACCCACCCAGGGCGTCGACGTCGGTGCGCGCCAGCAGATCTTCGACATGATCCGGGGCAGCACCGCCACCGGCGCGACGATCTGCGCCAGCTCGGAGTACGAGCAGCTCGAGACCATCTGCGACCGCGTCGGGATCTTCGTGCGCGGCAGGCTCGTCACCTTCGTGACGGGCGCTGACATCACCAAGGCCCGCATCGCCGACCTGTGCCACGGACAGGCGTCGGCACCCGTCCCGGCCCCATGAACGAGGAGAAAGGCGCCGACATGACGACCGCGCGCAAGGACGTCGACACCCCGGAGGCCGCGGGGCCGCCCGCGGCCGACACCGCCACTACGGCGGCCGACCCTGCCGAGAAGGCGGCCCGGCGCCGGCCCACCGGCCGGCTCGAGGCGATGGCGCTGCCACTCACGTGGCTCGCCGTGATCATCGTCTTCAGCATCCTCGAGACCGACACGTTCTTCACCTCGGCCAACGCCGCGTCGATCCTGGCCTCGCAGGCCGTGCTCGTGGTGGTGACGCTCGGCCTGATCGTGCCCCTCATCGCGGGCGACTTCGACCTGTCGATCGGCGCCGTCGTCGGCATGTCGGCGCTGATCATCGCGATCCTCAACGTCCAACAGGGCTGGAACATCTGGGCGGCGATCCTCGTCGCGCTGATCGCGGGCATCGCCGTCGGGCTGGTCAACGGGGCGCTGACGGTGCTGCTCGGCATCGACAGCCTGATCGTGACCCTCGGCATGAGCACGCTGCTGGCGGGCGTCGCGCTGTGGATCAGCGGCGCGAACACGATCACCGGCGTCGACCAGACCCTGATCGACATCGTGATCTCCTACCGCCTGTTCGGCATCCCGCTGGAGTTCTACTACGCGATCATCTTCGCGCTGATCCTCTGGTACGTCTTCGCCTTCACCCCGCTGGGCCAGCGGCTGCTCGTCGTCGGCCGCAACCGTGAGGTCGCCCGGCTCTCGGGCATGCGGGTGTCGACGCTGCGCATCGGCGCGCTCGTCACGTCGGCGTTCGTGGCCGCGCTCGGCGGCGTGCTCATCGCGGGAACCTCCGGCTCCGCGGGCCCGACCACCGGTCTGGACCTGCTGCTGCCGGCGTTCGCGGCGGCGTTCCTCGGATCGACGACGATCAAGCCCGGCCGGTTCAACCCGTGGGGCACGGTGATCGCGGTGTACTTCCTCGTCACCGGCATCACGGGCCTGCAGCTGCTGGGCCTGCAGTCGTTCGTGCAGAACATCTTCTACGGCGGCGCCCTCATCCTCGCCGTGTCGTTCTCGCAGATCATCCGGCGCCGCCGGATGAAGCGCGGCATCTGACCAGGTGCCACGGAAAGTCCCAGGACGACCACCCTTCGCGCTGCGCGAAGGTGTCGCACTCTCGGTATCGGCCCTGGCGGCCGGCGGCTTCGCGGTCGTCGGCGCCTCGGCCAACGCGCCACTGATCCGGGCCGATCTCGGCCTGTCCGAGGTGGGCGTCGGCGCCATCGCGTCGGTCGCCTACCTCGGCGCCATGCTGACCGCGCGCCCCGCCGGGCGCGCCACCGACCGGTTCGGCCCCGCCGTCGTCCTCGCCACGGGCCTGCTGGTCATGGCGGCCGGCGTGACCGTCGTGGCCACCGCGCCGGTCACCGCGGTCTTCTTCGCCGGCATCGCGGTGGCCGGTACGGGCTACGGCATCATCAACCCGCCGACCAACGTCCTCGCCAACCCCGGCCGCGCGCAGCGCCGCGGGCTGGTGATGAGCGTCAAGCAGGCGGGCGTGCCCCTCGGCGGCATCCTCGCCGGTGCGCTGCTCCCCGCGCTCGGCTCGGTGTACGGCTGGCGGTGGGCCGCCGTCGTCCCGCTCGCGACCTGCGTGCTGGCCGGCCTGCTCGTCGCGGTCCGCGGCCGGCTGCGGTCGGCCTCGGTCGGCGACGGCACCGCCCTGCTCCGCCCGGACGTGCGGATGCGGCTGCCCCACGGCTACGGCTACGGCTTCGTGATGGCCGGCGCCCAGGTGAGCATCTTCGCGTTCACCACCGTCTACCTCGTGGAGCAGCGCGGCCTGACGGCCGCCGAGGCGGGCCTGGGCGTGGCGTTGCTGCTGGTCGGTGGGGTGTGCGGGCGCCCGCTCTGGGGCTGGTTCTCCGACCTGCGTCCCGAGCTGCGCCTGCGCCACCTGCAGGTCGTGTCGGTGCTGGGGGCCGTCGCCGTGACCCTGCTGTGGGTGGTGCCGGCGGGTCTGCTGCCGGTGGCGCTGCTCGTCGTCGGGTTGTGCGCGGTCGGCTGGAACGGCGTCTACGTCGCCGCGGTCGCCGAGGCGGCCGAACCGGGCCAGGTCGGGGGGACGACGGGCGCGTCCCTCGTGCTGATCAACCTCGGCGCCGTCGCGTGCCCACTGCTGATCGGGTTCGTCGTGTCCCTGGCCGGTCGATGGTCGATCGGCTGGATCGTGTGCGCGGCGCTGAACCTGGCCGGGGCGGCGATCGTCGCGGCGTCGCGCGCGGTACCGGCGCAGGCCGGCCCGTCCACCGGGTCCGCACGCTCGCCGGAGCCGGCCGAGGAGACCGAGGAGACCGAGGAGATGCAGCCGTGACCGTCATCGACCGCGACTGGGCCGTGCTGGGCAGCACCGGGCTGCCGGTCACCCGCTTCACCCTGGGCACCGCGACGTTCGGAGGCCAGTGCGACGAGAAGGAGTCGCACGCGATCCTCGACCGCGCCGACGACCTCGGCATCGCCGTCCTCGACACCGCCGACAAGTACCCCATCGGCAGTGACTGGGACCGGGCGGGCGTGACCGAGGAGATCGTCGGGAGCTGGCTCTCCGACGGCAGGCGCGACCGGTTCCTGCTGGCCACGAAGCTGCACGGGCGCACGGGGCCGCGGCCGTGGCACGGCGGGCTGTCGCGCGCGCACGTCGTGGCGGCCGCGGAGGCGTCGCTGCGGCGGTTGCGCACCGACCACATCGACCTCTACCAGCTGCACCGCCCCGATCCGCTCACCCCGATCGAGGAGACCCTGCACGCCCTCGACGACCTGGTCAGGGCGGGGAAGGTCCGCTACATCGGGTGCTCGAACTTCCTGGCCTACCAGGTGGCCCGCGCCCTCGGGCGCAGCGCGCTGCACGACCGGGCCGCGTTCGTCTCCGTTCAGGCCCGCTACAACCTGCTGTTCCGCGAGCACGAGCGCGAGCTGTTCCCGCTCTGTCGTGAGGAGGGGCTCGGTGTGCTGGCCTACAACGCGCTGGCCGGCGGGATGCTGACCGGAAAGCACCGCCGTGAGGGCGGCACCGCCGGCGGCACCCGGTTCGCCGACGCCGGCGCCGGCGCGCTCTACCGCGGCCGTTACTGGCACGACGACGCGTTCGACGCGGTCGACCGGATCCGTGCACTGGCCGGTGAGGCGGGCCTGGCGATGCCGGTACTGGCGACGGCGTGGCTGCGGTCGCGGCCGGGTGTGACGTCGGTGATCCTCGGCGCCACCCGCCCCGACCAGCTCGATCTCGCCGCCGCGGCCGCGGCGGTCGAGCTCGACGACTCCCTGGTCGCCGAGCTCGACACGCTGACCGCGCGGTTCCGGACCGGCGACGCGATCCAGTGAGCCGCTACTTCTGCAGAGCCGAGTTGCCGCGGGCCGGCGCGTCGATGTGCTGCAGGGCCTCCTCGTGGAACTCCTGGTAGGTCCCGTACTTCGACACCCGGCCGTAGGTGGGCAGGCCGATGATCTCGGCCGTCCGCTCGGCGGCCTTGCGCACCGCGCCCAGGTCCACGCCGGTGCGGATGCCCATCTCGTCGAACATGTTGACGACGTCCTCGGTCGGCACGTTGCCCATGCCCAGCACCGAGACGGGCATCGAGATGCCGCCGCCGTAGCCGCCGGTGCACGTCTCGAACAGGGTGGCGCCGTTGTCGAACGCGGCGACGATGTTGGCCAGCGCCATGCCGGTCCGGTCGTGCATGTGCATGCCCAGGGTCAGCTCGGGCCAGCGCGAGGTGATCGCCGCGACCCGCTTGGCCACCATGCGGGGGTTCGCCATGCCGATGCTGTCGGCGATGCTGACCTCGGTGATCCCGAAGCCGACGAACGTCTCGATGAGCCCGAGGACGTGCTCCTCGGTCTGCTCACCCTCGTAGGGGCACAGGAAGCAGCAGCCCATGCTGACGTTGACCTCGACCTTCTCGGCATGGGCGAGTTCGGTGATCAGCCGGATCTGCTCGACGTTCTGCGCGAGCGTCATGTTCGAGTTCTTCTTGTTGTACGTCTCGCTCGCGACGATCAGCGACGACAGCTTGGTGCAGCCCGCGGCGACGGCCCGCTGGGCGCCGCGCAGGTTGGGCACCAGCGCACGGAACACCGTGCCGGGCCGGTCGGGCAGTCGCTGCACGACCTCGCTCGCGTCGGCGAGCATCGGGATGACCTTCGGGTGGACGAAGCCGGTGACCTCGAGCTCGGGGATGCCCGCGTCGGCGAGCATCTCGATGAGCTCGAGCTTCTCCTCGGTCGTCGGGACGTGCCAGTCCGACTCGTAGACCATCGTCTGCAGCCCATCGCGCAGCAGGACCTCGACGATGTGGGCCTGGGGCTCCTCGGCCATGCGTGCGTCCTCTCGATGTGATGATGATTCACGCTGAATGTATACGATTTATTGGCTCGATACCATGCTTTGCGGACCTGGTCCCGCTTGCTGAAATGGCCTCTCGATCAGGCTGTTCTTGGTAGCTGCCGATGTGCGAGTGTGGACCAACGGTACGGGCTGTACACGGCAAGTCGCATACAATTGGAGTGTTCGTGACGGAAGTGCGCGCAGGGTGGGGCCGGGTGCTCACGGCCGTCACCTGCTCGGCCACGCTGACGATGCTGCCGGTCTTCCTCCTGGGCGCGGCCGCCCCCGGCATCGCCGCCGACCTGCACTTCGACGCCGGCCGACTCGGCCTCGCGGTCTCCGCCTTCTGGATCGCCATGGCCGTCGCCGGGCTCGCGGGCGGACACGTCGCGCACGCCCTCGGCCCCCGCGTCACGACGCTGGCGGGCATCGCCATCGGGATCGCCTCCCTCGTCGGCCTCGC
This sequence comes from Pseudonocardia sp., assembly GCF_050250275.1. Lineage (GTDB taxonomy): Bacteria > Actinomycetota > Actinomycetes > Mycobacteriales > Pseudonocardiaceae > Pseudonocardia. The sequence goes on along the minus strand of NZ_JBFWOY010000016.1, from coordinate 58,129 downwards.
GACCGCCGCATCGTTCCCGCTGCTGGTCGTGTTCGCCGTCGTCGGCGGGATCGCGACGGCCGTCGCCACCCCCGCGGGCGACATGGCCCTGTTCGCCGTCGTCCCCGCCGACCGGCGCGGCCTCGCCTACTGCATCAAACAGGCCTCCCTCCCCGGGGCGTCGCTGCTGGCCGGGCTCGGCGTCCCGCTCGTCGTCCTCACCTACGGCTGGCGCTGGGCCTTCGCGGCCGCCGTCCTCGTCGCGCTCCCGGCGCTGATCGCGTTGCCCCGCAGGCTTCCCCGCTCGCATGCGCCCGCGTCGTCCGAGCCGATGCCGCGGCGGGCGGTCAAGCCGCGCGGCCTCGTCCCCGTGTCGGTCGCCGTCGGGCTCGCGATGGCGGCGGTGTCGGCGACCGGCGGCTTCTACGTCGTCGCCGCCGTCGCCGGTGGTACCGCCCCCCCGACCGCGGGGTTCCTGCTCGCGCTCGGCGGTGTCTGCGGGATCGGCGGGCGCTTCATCGCGTCCTGGCGCTTCGGGACGGCCCGCCGGCCGCTGCTCGTCTGCGCCGGCCTGATGGCCGCCGGTGGTGTCGGCACCGCCGGACTGGCCACGACCGGCACGACCGCCGGCCTCGCCGCCGCCACCGTCCTGGCCTGCGGCGCCGGGTGGGGCTGGAACGGGCTGCTCACCCAGGACGTCGTCGCCTCGCACCCGGAGGCCACCGCCCGCGCATCCGCCGCGATCATGGTGGGCGCCGCGGTCGGCGGGGTCGCGGGCCCGGCCCTGTTCGGCCTCGTCGCCACGGCCGTGAGCTACACCGTGGCCTGGTACTGCGCCGGCGCGTGCCTGCTGCTCGCCGCTGCGGTCCTGGCCGTGCGCGAGGCCCGCCGCCGGCTCCCGGCCTCCGCGGCCCGGTGAGCGGTGACGGCCGCGGCCGCCACCACCGGCCGAGCGGCGTGGGGCCCACCGTCCGCGCGCAACCCCACCGTTGTTGCGGGGGCACCGCCACGACCGTGAGGTTGCGCGCAGCGTGGGGCGCGCTGCCCGGTGCCGCGCCGCGGCGCGGACACGACGGTGGGGGTGCGCCCGGCCCGGACATGCAGGTGCCCGGACCCCCCACCGCGAGGGCCCGGACACCGGCAGGGGCGGCTACTCGCCGCCCACGTCCAGCAGGATCTTCCCGTAGTGCTTGCGAGCGACCAGCTCCTCCTGCGCCTTGGCCGCCTCCGCGAGCGGGTACACCGAGTGCACCCGCGGCGAGAACGTCCCGTTGGCGACGAGCCGCAGCACGTTGGTCATCTCGTCGCGCGTCTGGGTGTGCGAGGAGATGTAGGAGATGTGGCGCCGGAAGAACTCGATGATGTCGAACGGCACGACCTCACCCGCGTGGGCGCCGATGCTGATCAGGCGGGCGTAGGGCCGCATGACCTGCATCGACTTCCCGAACGCCTCGCCACCGACCACGTCGAACACCAGGTCCACCCCGCGCCCGCCGGTGGCCTCGAGCACCTCGGCGTACAGATCGGGGGAGGTCGTGTAGTTGATGACGTGGTCGGCGCCGTCGGCCTTGGCCCGCTCGAGCGTCGCGTCCTGGCTCGCGGTGCCGATCACCGTGGCACCCGCCGCCTTGCAGATCTGCAGCGCCGCCGACGCGACACCGGAGCCGATCGAGTGGATCAGCACCGTCTCGCCGAGCTTCAGCCCGCCCCGCGGGACGAGCGCGTGGTAGGCCGTGCCGAACGCCGTCAGCGAGGCGGCGGCGTCGGCGAACGCGAGCCCGTCGGGAAGGGGCAGGCAGTGGTTCGCCGGCGTCAGCAGCTTCTCCGCGTACGCGCCGCGGATGTGCTCGCCGTAGAGCCGCCGGTTCTCGCACAGGTTGTCCTGCCCGCGCTTGCACCACTCGCAGTACCCGCAGGTGCGGATGTAGGAGACCGCGACGCGGTCGCCGACCTTCGGCGACTCGACGCCCTCACCGACCGAGGAGACGACACCCGCGCACTCCAGCCCGAGGATGTGCGGCATCTCGAAGTCGAAACGCGACACCCCCTCGCGGATGTCGATGTCGACGTGGTTGAGCGCGGTGAACCGCACGTCGACGACGACCTCGCCCGGCCCCGCGACCGGGTCGGGCATGTCGGTGTAGCGCAGGACCTCCGGGCCGCCGAAGGTGTCGAAGACGACGGCCTTCACCGGTACGCCCCCGCCGTGACGGAGGAGATCGCGGCGATCGCCTCGTCGCTGCTGACGACGTCGGCGTACTTGCCGTCGAGGTCGATCAGGTTGGCGCGGTGCTGCTCGGGGCTGCGGTCACCGACGGCGTCGGCGACCACGACGGAGCGGAACCCGTAGGCCTGTGCGTCGACGGCGGTCTGGCGCACGCAGCCCGACGTCGAGCAGCCCACGTTGATGATCGTGTCGATCCCGCGCTTCTGCAGCACCTGCTGCAGCTCGGTGCCGATGAACGAGCTGCTGTGCCGCTTGGTCAGCAGGTAGTCGCCGTCCTGCATGGCGACCCGCTCGTCGATCTCGACCCAGCGGCTGCCCAGCGTCAGCGCGCCGAGCGCCGGCACCTTCTCGACGAACAGCCCGCCGTCGGCGAGGTCCGGGCGGAAGGCGACCCGGGTGTAGATGATCGGCACCGCGGCCTCGCGGGCCGCCGCGAGGATCGTCTTCGTGACCTCGATCGGCGCGTCCTGGTTGGCCGAGCCGAGCGGGCACTCGGGGTCGGTCATGCCGTACTGGAAGTCGATCACCAGCACGCACGGCGAGGACCCGAAGCCGGTGCGACGGCGCATCCCGCGGGAGGCGTAGTCGTCGAGTGTCGCGTCGTCGATCGCGGCGCGGCCCGTCGCCGCGTCGGTCACGGTCATCAGAACGTCTCGGGCGTCGTCGCCGGGACGAAGCGGCCGACGTTCTGCGGGCCGACGAACTCGCCCTTGTCGATCATGACGTTGCCGCGCAGGATCGTCGTGACGGGAAGGCCGTTGACGTCCCAGCCGTCCCAGTTGCTGTAGTCGCAGTCCGAGTGCAGGTTCTCGCCCTGCTTGTAGGTGTGGGTGAAGCCGTCGTCCATGATCACGATGTCGGCGTCGGCGCCCGGGCGCAGCACGCCCTTCGTGCCGTAGATGCCGAACAGGCGCGCCGGGTTGGCCGCGGTCAGCTCGACGAACCGGGGGACCGACAGCGTGCGGGCGCGCACACCCTCGGACCAGAACACCGACATGCGCGTCTCGACGGAGTTCGTCCCGCCGGTGACGTTGTCGACGGTGTCACCCATCATCTTGTTGTCCCACGGGATCGTGTAGTCGTCACTGGCCAGCGTGTGCAGGCTGCCGTCCTGGCACGCCGCCCAGAGGGCGTCGCGGTGCTCGATCGACTTGTTGGGCGGGTAGTTCATGTAGCGCTGGCCGTTGGGCTTCTTGTACAGCTCGGGGTCGAACACCAGGTTGGGGTGCAGGACCTCGCCGAACGCGTGCGTGCCCTTCTCCCGGAACTCGCCGATCGCCTCGACGGACTCCTTGGCGGAGACGTGGACGATGTAGAGCGGGGAGCCGGTGCGCTGCGACAGCAGCAGCATGCGCCGGATCGCGGCCTCCTCGGCCAGCGGCGGACGGGCCTCACCGATGTTGGAGAAGTGCTCGCGGCCCTCGCTGTAGAGCTTGCGGACGTTGTAGTCGATGATGCAGTCGTCCTCGCAGTGCACCATCACGATGCCGCCGTGCTTCTCGGTCTCGAGCATCGCCGAGTAGATGCGGCCGTCGTCGGTCATCATGCCGCCGATGGCCTCGGAGCCCCCGAACGTCGTGAAGAACTTGAACGACGTCACGCCGCCGCTGACGGCCTCGCGGATGCGGTCGGCGTTGGACTGCGGCCAGTTGCCCGTCATGATCGCGTGCAGGGCGTAGTCGCTGTAGAGGTTCTGCGAGTTCGTCTTGTCCATCTTCGACTGGATGGACTCGACGAGGTCCTCCTCGCCCCACGAGATCGAGAAGTCGATGTAGGTCGTGGTGCCGCCCCAGAGGCCGGCCCGCGAGCCCGCCTCCGACGACTGGGCCTTCATGGCCTCGGAGATCTGCAGGTCGTAGTGCACGTGACTGTCGATGCCGCCCGGCAGCACGTACCGACCGGCGGCGTCGACGACGGTCGCCGCACCGGTCTCGGTGAACTGGCCGTGCGTGCCGACCGCGACGATCTTCTCGTCCTTGACGGCGATGTCGAGAGGCTGCACCGTGCGGTCGTCGGCGACCAGCCCGTTGGTGACGATGAGGTCGTACATTCTCGCTCCCTTGCCCTGCGGTGGGTTGTAGCTCAGATGGCCCCGACGTCCTTGAGCTTCTGGTACTCCTCCTGCGACAGCCCCACCTCGTCGAGGTAGAAGCTCTCGTTGTCCTGTCCCATCACGCCACCGAGGTGGCTGACCCCGCCCGGGGTCTCCGACAGCCGCGGGTGCACGTGTGTCACCGACGTCGGTCCTAGCTCCGGGTCGTCGATGCGCTGCAGCAGCTGGCGGGCCTGGAAGTGCGGGTGCTCGGCGACCTGCTTGATGTCGTGCACCGCCGCCGCGGCGACACGCGCCTCCTCGAAGCGGCGCAGCACCTCCTCCTGCGGGTGCTTCGCCACGAACTCGGCGATGGCCTCGTCGAGGTCCGCGACGTTGCGCAGCCGCGTCTCGTTGTCGAGGAAGCGGGGGTCGGTGATGAGCTCGGGGCGCTCCATGACCCGGAACATGCGCTCCACGATGGCCTGGGTGCCGCCGGAGATCGAGATCCAGTGCCCGTCCGAGCACTGGTAGGTGTTGCGCGGCGCGAGGTCGGCCAGGCGGTTGCCGGAACGCTGGCGCACGACGCCGCGCTTCTCCCAGTCGAGCATCGTGTAGTCGATCAGCCGGTAGGTGGCCTCGGTGATCGCGTTGTCGATGACCTGGCCCTTGCCGCCGTTGACGTCACGCCAGTAGACGGCGGCGAGGACGGCCATCGCCCCGGTCAGGGCGGCGACGCCGTCGGCCAGCGGGTAGCCCGCGATCGACGGCGGCCGGTCGTCGGCACCGGTGATGTAGGCGAGGCCGGAGAAGCCCTCGGCGAGCGTGCCGAACCCGGGGCGCTCGGCGAACGGGCCGGTCTGCCCGTAGCCCGAGGTGCGCAGGATGATCAGCTTCGGGTTGATCTCCTGGAGGACCTCGGGGGACAGGCCCCACCGCTCCATGACGCCCGGGCGGAAGTTCTCGATGAGGATGTCGAACTCCGGGACCAGCTTGCGCACGAGCTCCTGGCCCTCGGGCTTGTTCAGCGCCAGGGTGATCAGCCGCTTGTTGCGCGCCAAGGTCTTCCACGCCAGCGACACGCCCTCGAACTGGGTGCCCCACTTGCGGACCGGGTCACCGGTGCCGGGCAGTTCCGCCTTGACGACGTCGGCGCCGTAGTCGGCGAGGTAGGTCGCGGCCCACGGCGCCGCCATCATCGTGGCCAGGTCGAGGACGCGCAGGCCCTCGAGCGCGCCGCGCCCCTTCTCGACGGGCGAGAGCGCCGAGACGTCGACGGTGTGCTCTGTCATGACAACCTTCCGGTCTGCCCTGGTGGGCGTGGGCGCTGGTCAGCGAGTGGGGATGGCGGCGCGGGCGGTGTGCCAGTCGGTGACGTCCTGGTAGGCGCACGCGATCTGGAACAGGACGGCCTCGCCGAAGCGGGGCGCGGAGAGCGCGACCCCGACCGGCAGGCCGCTGCGGGGATGGAAGCCAATCGGCAGGCTCAGCGTCGGCCCGTCGTGCAGGGCCCACGGGTAGGTGATCCGGCCGAGCTGCAGCGTCTGCGCGCGGGAGTCGGGGCCACCGGCCATCGGGACGTCGACGGGCACGACGGGGGTGACGATGACGTCGAGATCGGCGAACACGCGCGCGAGACGGGCGCGGTACCCGGTCCGGAACGCCAGGGAGCGGACGAGGTCCACGGCAGGGACGTCGAGGCCGGCGGAGATGCGGCCGAAAACGTCGGGGGAGAAGTGGTCGGGGTGGGCGAGCAGTCGCTCCTGGTGGAACGACGCCCCCTCGCTGCCGACGATGCGCGTCCAGGCCTCGTGCGCGCCGGTGGCGCCGAAGTCGGGGACGTCGGCGGTGGTGGTGCCCTGGTCGGAGAGCCAGCCGAGGAACGTCTCGATGCGCTCGCCGACACCGTCGTCGAGGTCGTCGAAGAAGAACGACCGCGCCACGCCGACGGTGAGGCCGTCGAGCGGCTTGCCGATCGCCGAGGTGGCGGGCGCGCCCGTCGACACCACGGAGTAGGGGTCGGCCGGGTCGAACCCGGTGAGGGCCTCGGTGAGGCGGGCGGCGTCGACCGCGCGCCGCGCCATCGGGCCCACGGTGTCCTGGGTCTTCGCGGCGGGCAGTACGCCGTCGATGGAGATGGAGCCGACACTGGGGCGCAGCCCGACGACGCCGTTGAGCGCGGCGGGGATCCGGACCGAGGCACCGGTGTCGGTGCCCAGCGCGAGGTCGCAGTAGCCGGCGGCGATCGCGGCGCCGGAACCACCGGAGGAGCCGCCGGGGATACGGTCGAGGTCCCAGGGGTTGCGGCAGGCGCCGTAGGTCAGGTTCTGCGTCGTCGCGCCCCAGGCCAGCTCGGCCATGTTCAGCTTCGCGTTGACGACGGCTCCCGCCGCGCGCAGCCGTCGCACGACGGTCGCGTCGGCGGACGCGACGTTGTCGGACAGGAAGGAGGCGCCTGCGGTGGTCCGGACCCCGGCGACGTCGATGTTGTCCTTGAGCGCGACCAGGACACCGTCGAGCGGGCCCAGCGCGGCGCCCGTGGCGCGGCGCTCGGCGGCGGCCACGGCGTCGGCGCGCGAGGAGTCCACCCAGGTGATGACGGCCCGGACGCGGTCGTCGACCTCCTGGTACCGCGAGTGTGCGGCGTCCCAGCCCTGGGGGCCGCCGAGCGGTGCGTGGTCGTCGGGGAGCTGCACGCCCGACCTCCTGTCGTCGAGGGACGCCGTCGACCCGGCGCGGCTGCCCCAAACTGTATGCAACCCGCGGTTGTGGAGTCAACGGCCGAAAACGTGGTCCCGATGCTGAATCCGCAGCCAGCAGGCGCAGCGACGCGTAACCCGCCGGAAACAGTCGTGCGGATCGCGCGCCGTGAACTGTGCACAAAGTTCGACGATTCTCAGGGTTTCGGAGCCCGCGTGGGTGGCGCAGGCCGCGCGGACCTGTACCGTCTCGCCGGGTGACGTCGAGTAACGAACGGGCGGCCGACCGGGCGTACCGCATGATCCGGGCGGACATCATGTCCGGTGACCTGGAGGGCGGTTCCCGCCTGGGCGAGGCCAACATGGCAGAACGCTACGGCCTGTCCCGGACCCCGGTCCGGGAGGCGCTGCGCCGCTTGCAGTCCGAGGGGCTCATCGAAGCACTGCCCCATCGCGGTGCCCGGGTGGTCGACTGGCGCTCGCTCGACATCGCCGCGATCTACGACCTGCGCGCGGTGGTCGAGGGCTTCTTCGTCCGCCGCGCCGCGCTGACGATGTCCGAGGCCGACATCGACCGCCTCGCGGAGCTGTGCGACGAGGTCGAACGCAGCGCCGCGGCGCTGCCGCTCGGCGACCCCGAGCTCATCGACCTCACCGCGGCGTTCAACCGTGAGTTCCACGGCTCGATCGCCCGGGCGGCCGGCGGCGAGATCTTCGCCGCGGTGCGCGGCAGCGTCGTCATCGGCCCGCTGATGCTGCGTACCGTGCACGACTACACCCGCGAGGACCAGCAGCGCAGCAACCGGCACCACCGCGAGATCATCGCCGCGTTCCGCGCCCGCAGCCCCGAGTGGGCCGAGTCCGTGATGCTCGCCCACGTCTACTCGGCGAAGTCCAGGCTGCTCGAGGGACGCGAGCAGGTGTTCGGTCCCGCTTCCGTCGAAGCGAGCTGACTGCATACAATTCGCGGGCTTTCCTGCTGCGCGCCGGTTTCGCCGAGCGTTGCCTGCCCCCGAACGGAGCCCGCATGGCCGTGACGCCTGCCCCCGCCTCCTACGACGTCGTCGTCCTGCCCGGCGACGGCATCGGCGTCGAGGTCATGGACGCGGGTGTCGCCGTCCTGCGCGCCGTCGCCGAACCACTCGGCCTCCGCTTCGATCTCGCCTTCCACCAGGCCGGAGCCGGCGCATACAAGGAGACCGGCGTCGCGATCGCCGACTCGGTCATGACGGCGGCCGGCGACGCCGACGCCGTCCTGTTCGGGGCGATGGGCCTGCCCGACGTCCGCCGCGACGACGGGACCGAGGTCGCCCCGCAGATCGACCTCCGCGAACGCTTCGGCCTGGTCGCCGGTGTTCGACCCGCGACGCTGCTACCTGGCATTGCCCCGGTCTTGTATGCACCGAAGATCGATCTGGTCACCGTGCGGGAGAGCACCGAAGGCCTCTTCGCCGGCCGCAACGACCCGCCTTCGGCCGACCCGGACGTCGAGCACGACCGCATGACCGTCACCCGCGCGGCCAGCGAGACCCTGTTCGAGGTCTCCTTCACCCTCGCCGCCGCCCGCCGCCGCGCCGGCGGACCCGGCCGGGTCACGTTGTTCGACAAGGCCAACGTGCTCAAGAGCCAGGCGTTCCTGCGCCGCATCTTCGACGAGGTCGCCGAGCGCCACCCCGGCATCGAGACCGAGCGGATCTACGTCGACGCCGGCGTCATGATGATGGTCCGCGAACCCGAACGGTTCGACGTCGTCGTCATGGAGAACATGTTCGGCGACATCGTGTCCGACCTCGCCGCGGGCATCACCGGCGGACTCGGCCTCGCCCCGTCGGCCGACATCGGCCGCGACCACGCCGTCTTCCAGCCCTGCCACGGCAGCGCCCCCGACATCGCCGGACGCGACCTCGCCAACCCCGTCGGGATGATCCTCTCGGTCGCGATGATGCTCGACTGGCTCGGCGACCGGCACCAGGACACCCGCTGCACCGACGCCGCCCGCCGCGTCCGCACCGCCGTCGGCGACACCCTCGCCGCCGGGACCCGCACCCGCGACGTCGGTGGCACCGCGGGCACGACGTCGTTCACCGAGGCGGTCGTCGCCGCGCTCCGACCGTCGCCCCTCACGATCTCGCGGACTCCGTGAGGTCGCGGTCGGGCAGGCCGCCCAGGGTCGCGAAGGCGGACAGGTAGGGCTCGACGTCGCCGCGGGTCGTCCACGACCGCAGCTGCGCCGCGGACCGTCGGCCGACCAGGGCCCGCGCGAGGTCGAAGTCGGAGGCCTCGACGACGACCACCGGGTCGGCACCGGAGTCCCACGACCATGTCCCGCCCCTCAGCGCAACCGGCGGCAGACCGTCCACGGCCGCGGCGAAACGGGGCAAAAAGCGGTCACGGACGGCGATCAGGCCCGCGGTGTCCTGCCCACCCGGGACGCCGAGGGCACCGCGCAGGTCCTGCTCGTGGATGATCACGTCGCCCAGCGGGCGGGGACCGTTGGCGCGCATCCAGGCCCGCAGCGGGTCGGCGACCTCCTCCCACTCCGCGACCAGCGACGCGACGTCCCGCCCGCGGCGCGCCACGACCTGCGCCTGCGTCCACGCCGCACCGTGGTCGTCGGGCTCGTTGCCCGCGACGACGTCGGCCCCGAGGCCGACCATGTGCGAGAACAGGTCGCGCACCGTCCAGTCCGGGCACGCCGGCACGGTCGTCGCCGCCTGCTCCGCGGTGAGCCCCGCCACCAGCTCGACGACCCGGCGCTGCGCGTTCGTCCACTCCTCGATCGGATCCACGCCGCCAGCCAACCACCGCCGACCACGTGGCGCGCGGACCGGTTTTCCGGAGATCCGGGACGAACCAGGACGAACAGCGCCGGCTCCGGTAGTGCCGGCGGCCCGTCGTGCGACTACTCGTCAGAGCGCCGACGAAACGGGACGAGAATGACCGGGCTGATCCCCTTCACCAGCAACTTCTCCGACATGAGCACGAACGAGGGCTACCAGTTCGAGTTCCGCTGCCAGCGCTGCGGTAACGGTTTCCGGTCGCGGTTCCGGCCGTCTGCGGTCACTGCGGCACGCCTCCCTGAAGGGTCAGCGCCTGGCCACGACCCAGCGGAACGCGCTCGCCAACAGGTAGGACCCGTCGGTGGCGCGGTGCGGCGCGGCGGCGTCGAGGATGGCGGCGCGCACGGCGTCGGTGCCGATCTGCTCGATCGTCGCGACGACGCTGCCCGCCGACATCAGGCCGGGCAGGAGGGTCGCGTCGTCCGGTGGAGCCCACGGGACGGCGTCGTCACCGACCGCGGTGCCGTGCCCGAGCCCCCTGGCGTCGGCCACGGCCTCCCAGACGGGCGCGGTCATCGGCGCGTGGTGCTCGGCCCGGGCCGCGCGCCCACCGACCAGCGCCGCCCGTACGTGCGGGCGACGCCATCCGGCCCGGTCACGCCGCACCGCGCGGGGCCGGGTAGTCCCGCAGGTCGACGTCGGTCGCGTAGCCGTCGGTCATCCTCATCATGAGCAGGAGCATCGGCCGGAACCGGAACAGGGCGTTGCGCACCCACATGCCGTGGCGGGTGCGGGGCGCGAGGAACGGGCCCGCGTTGCCCTTCTCCGCGACCTTCGCGTAGCGGCGCATGACCTCTTCGTACTCCGCGAACGCCACCCGGTGGTCACCGCGGGCGGCGGCCAGCTCGCCGGCGAGGACGTGGGCGCCGACGACCGCCAGGCCGGTCCCGAAGCCGCCCAGCGTGTTGCCCCACGCCGAGTCGCCGAGCAGCACGATCCGCCCCGACGAGTACCGGTCGATGCGGACCTGGCTGATCGAGTCGAGGTAGAACCCCGTCGACCCCGGCAGCTTGTCGACGATGTCGCCCACCCGCCAGCCGGCGCCCCGGTAGGCCTCGGCGAGCAGCCGCTGCTGGGCGGGGGCGTCGTCGCGGACGGCGTCGAACCGGGCGGCGGTGTCCGTTGTCGCGAAGACGAAGAACGCGGGAGCCTTCGGACCGCCGACCGCGCACATGCGGCCGCGCTCGTTGTACATGACGGCGCCGTTCGTGCCCCCGACCGCGCCGACGTCGGCCAGCGCATAGTGGAAGCCGAGGTGGCGCACGTAGTCGGCCTCCGGCCCGAACGCGACGCGGCGGACCGCGGAGTGTATGCCGTCGGCGCCGACGACCAGGTCGAACGTCCGCGGTGCGGCGGTGCGGAAGGTGATGTGCACGCCGTCGGCGGTCTCGGTGAGCGAGGTGACCGTGTCACCGAAGACGTACTCGCAGTCCTCGACGGTGCGCTCGTAGAGCAGGGCGGCCAGGTCGCCGCGCCGGATCTCGACGTCGCCGCCGGTGAAGTCGCCGGGGATGACGGTGACGGCGCGGCCCCCGGCGTCGATGACGGTCTGGTCGTGGCCGCCGGTCGCCCGGCGCTCGATCTCCTCGTAGAGGCCCATCCTGTCGAGGACGGCGCGGTGGACGGCGCCCTTGAAGTCGACGGCCTGACCGCCGGTGCGCAGCTCGGGCGCCCGTTCCACGACCGTGACGGTCGCGCCGTAGCGGACGAGCCACCAGGCGAGTGCGGGGCCCGCGACGCCGGCGCCGGAGATGAGGACGGTGGTGCCGGTCAGGTCGTTGTTCGTCATGCCCCGAACGGTCGCGCGCACCGCTGACAGCCGGCCGACACTGCGCTGACAGGCTCACCGGGTCCGGAGGGCCTCGTCGCGGGGGAGTGCGGCGCCGCGGGCCCAGGCGGCGGAGAAGGCGTCGGGGCCCAGGGTGTCGCGGGCCGTCGCCGCCACGCGGGCGACGTGCGGGTCACCGGCCACCGCGGTGCCGCGCAGCGCGACCGCGACGCCGAGCAGGAACGGCGCCCGCTCGGGGTCCGTCGCCGCCAGCCCTTCGAGGGCATCGGCTCGTGCCGCGGCCGACAGGTGTGACGCCGCGAGCGCCGCCTCGTGGAGCCGGCGGGCCTCGGCGGGGTCGTCGGCGACGCGGCCGCGGGCTGTCAGGGCGGCCGGTCCCCGCCCGGCGCCGGCGAGTGCGGCGCGCGCCGCCCCGGCGTCGCCGCGCGCGATCGCGATCTCCGCCGACGCGAGGTGCGCCTGCTCCGGCAGCGGGTTGCGGCCCGCGGCGGTCCACAGGCCACGGGCGTGCGCGACGTCGGCCGCCGCGGCGGTGGTCTCGCCGCGCCGCAGCAGGCCCATCGCCCGGTGGCACAGCACCTCCGCGCACTCGTCGAGCGCGCCCAGTTCCTCCTGCAGCCGCAGCGCCTCCGACCACAGCTCGTGCGCGCGGGTCCACTCGCCGCGGCGGCTCGCGACGAGCGCCAGCCAGTCGAGCGCCTGCGCCCCGCCCCAACGCTCGCCCAGCTCACCGAACGCGTCGCGGGCTGCCGTCAGCTCCGGTTCGGCCTCCGCGGGGCGCCCGTCGAGCACGGCGAGCAACCCGCGGGAGAACCGCTCGAGGGCGAGACTCCAGGCGTCGGTACCGAGGATGCGCGGGCCGGGACCGCGGTCGTCGGGCGGGCCCGCGGCCATGCCCCACAGCGCGACGCCGAAGGGGTGGCGCAGCGAGCGGCCGGGGGTGCGCATGATCGTCTCGCCGCGCGCCCAGTGCTCCGGCGCCGCGCGCGGGACCGCGTGGGCGACGACGGCCGCGTACTCCTCGTCCATCCCCGCCGGCGGTTCGCCGTCGAGCAGCTCCGCCGCGACCGGGCCGGACCTGCTGTGCCTCCCGGACAGCCACCAGTACGCCGCCAGGGCCGCGACCAGCGCGAACGCGGTGGGCCGGTCGTGTGTGGCGGACCAGCGAAGCGCCGCGGTCGTGTTCGCGTCCTCGGCCGAGAGCCGCGCGAGCCAGCGGAGCTGGTCGGCACGGCGCAGCTGCGGATCGGCCTCCCGGGCCAGGGCGAGGTGGTAGCGGGCGTGGGCGGCGGCGGTCGTCTCGCGCTCCCCGGCGTCGTCGAGCCGGGCCAGGCAGAACAGGCGGACCGTCTCGAGCATCCGGTAGCGCTCGCCGTCGGTCTCGACGAGCGAGCGGTCGACGAGGTCGTCGAGGACGTCCCCGGGCACCCCGCACACGGGTTCGACGGCCTCGGCGGGTGCGCCACCCACGAAGATCGCGAACCGCCGGGCGAGGGTCTGCTCCGCCACGTCGAGCAGGTCCCAGCTCCAGGCGACGACGGCCTCCAGCGTGCGGTGCCGGGCGTCGGCGGTCGGGTCGCCGCGGGACAGGACCCGGAACCGGTCGTGCTCGGAGAGCTTGCGCGCCAACGTGTCCACCCCGAACTGCCGCAGCCGCGCCGCGGCCAGCTCGATGGCCAGGGGAAGACCGTCGAGGTCCGCGCAGACGGCCTGGACCGCGGCGCGGTTGTCGTCGTCGACGACGAAGCCCGGCCGCACGGCCGCGGCGCGTTCGGCGAAGAGCCGCACGGCGTCCGGGAGCGGCCCCAGCGGCAGCAGGGTCTCGCCGGTGAGCCCGAGGGGTTCCCGGCTCGTAGCCACGATCCGTGTTCCGGGGCACGCCGTCAGCACCTCGCGGGCGAGGGTGGCCGCGGCGGCGACGACCTGTTCGCAGTTGTCGAGGACCAGCAGCAGATCCTGATCGACGAGCGCCGCGACGAGGCGGTCGAGCGGGGCGCCGGTGGCGGTGGCGGTGGCGGTGGGTGAGTCTCGCACCCCGAGCGCGGCGAGGACGGTGGCGGCGACGGCGTCGCGGCCCGCCGACGGTCCGAGTGGGGCGAGGTCGACCCAGCACCCGTCGCGGGCCGCGTGCTCGGCGGCCAGCCGTGTCTTCCCCATGCCGCCGGGCCCCACGATCGTCACGAGCCTGGTGGCGTCGAGTGCGGCGAGCCGGTCGAGCTCCGCCGCGCGTCCGACGAACGACGTCAGCTGAGCAGGTGCCCGGCGGCGCCGTGGCGGGGCGGGGTGCTCGGCCCGCAGGATCGAGGTGTGCACCTCGGCGAGCTGCGGTGACGGGTCGGCGCCCAGCTCGGCGCGCAGCAGCCTGCGGACCTTCTCGTACTCCTCCAACGCCTCCGCCGGCCGGCCCGCGGCGTGCAGCGCGCGCATCAGCAGCCCGCGCAGGCGTTCCCGCAACGGGTGCTCGGCGGCGAGCTGCTGCAACGTCGCGACGGGAATGCCGCCCGGCAGCGCCAGCTCGGCCTCCGCGAGGTCCTCCCGGGCGTCCAGGCGCAGCTCGTCGAGGCGGGTGGCGTCGGGTCCGGGCGGAAGGTCCGGTACCGCGGGCCCGCGCCACAACGCGAGCGCGTCACGCAGGGCGGCGGCGGCGTCCGCCGGCGCCCCCGAGCGCAGCAGCCGACGACCGGCGGCGGCGAGCCTTGCGAACAGCAGCGCGTCGACGTCGTCGGGTTCGGCGACGATCCGGTAGCCGCCGCCGGTGAACTCGATCGTCCCCGGCGGCAGCGCCCGCCGCAGCCGCGACACCTGCGCCTGCACGGCGTTGGCGGCGTCCGTGGGGAGGTCGTCCCCGTACTGGCCGTCGACCAGCGCGTCCACACCCACGACCCGGCCCGCCTGCAGCAGCAGCATCGCCAGCAGGGCCCGGGGGCGGGGGCCGCCGACGGCGACGTCCTCACCCGCGTCGGTGCGGACCTGCAGCGGTCCGAGGATGCCGAACTGCACCTCCCGCATCCTGCCCCACGTACCGGCCGACGGCGGCGCGCGGTGGTTCGAGCGCACCCGCACGGTCGCCGGACGGCGCCGGGCCACAGTGGGGTTGCGCGCGTGTCACCGCCGGTCGGGCCTCGCCCACAGGCAGGATGCGGCGATGGCGTCGTACACCGTCAACCCGGACGCCGTCGCGTACGCGCGGCGGCTGATCGACTCCCGGCAGTACGTGCTCAGCAGCCGTTGGGGCGACGTGCAGCCGAGCGCCGAGCAGGAGAACGACTACCTCGAGCGGCACTCCTGGGACGACTACGCGGGCTGGCACCTCGGGCTCACGGAGGGCGCGAAGGACGAGACGAAGGCCCGGTACGCGTTCGTGTTCGGCGACTTCCGCCGCATCCACCGGATGGGCATCATCGCCTGCCACTACCGGGCCGCGGAGTGGCGACACAAGGAGGTCGAGCTCGCCGCGCACGAGCTGCTGCAGTACCTCGTCGCCGCGACCGCCCCGGGAGCGCGCTGAGCAGCTCGGGCCCACCGCGCAATGTCCACTACGGCCCGAGTCGTTCAGCACCCTCCCCGCCGAGCTCGGCCAGCACCTCCGCGGTGTGTTCGCCCAGCGTCGGGGGGTTGCGCAGCACGACGTCGGGGGACAGGAACGGCAGCCGCGGCAGGGCCGGGGCGCCGTCGGGGGCGCCGACGGGGTCGACGAGCAGCCGGCGTTCCTGCGCGACGGGGGTGGCGAGGGCCTCGTCGAGCCGGTTGACCGCGGACACCGGGACCTTCGCGTCGCCGAGGAGCCCCTCCAGGTCGCGCCGCGAGTACCGGGACGTCCGCGCCTCCAGCAGCCCGTGCAGCGCCTCCCGGTGCACGACGCGTTCGCCGACGGACCCGAACCGTGGGTCGTCGGCGACCCCGGGGACACCGAGGGCGACGCACATCCGCCGGAAGATGGCGTCGTTGCCGGCGGCGACCATCAGCTCGCCGTCGGCGCACCGGAACGTCTCGTAGGGGGCGGCCATCGGCGTGACCGCGCCGGTCTTGACCGGTGGGCGGCCCGTCGCGACGAGGTTGACCAGCTGGTGGCACATGAGCGCGAACCCGGAGTCGACGAGCGCCATCTCGACCCGCTCGCCCCGGCCCGTCCGTGACCGGCGCGCCAGCGCCGACATGATCCCCATGGCCGCCCACATGCCGGTGGTGATGTCGACGACCGACGCCGGCACCCGCGCCGAGGGCCCACCGGGGTGGCCGGTGGCGTCGACGAGCCCGGTGAAGGCCTGCACCACGGGGTCGTAGCCGGGCAGCTCCGCGCCGAGCGGGCCGCGGCCGAAGGCGGACACCGAACAGTGGACGAGCCGCGGGTTGCGCGCCGACAGCGTCTCCCACGACAGCCCGAGCTTGTCGAACTTCCCCGGCCGGTAGCTCTCCATGACGACGTCGGCCCGGTCGCACAGGCGCAACGCGGCCTCACGACCCGAGTCGGTCGTGAGGTCGAGGACGACGCTGCGCTTGTTGCGGTTGAACGTCGTGTAGATCGTCGAGATGCCGTCGTCGGCGAAGGGGGCGAGGCGGCGGGAGTCGTCGCCACCGGGGCGTTCCACCTTGACGACGTCCGCGCCCTGGTCGGCGAGGATCATCGCGGCGAAGGGCCCGGCGATCATGGCGGTGAAGTCGACGACCCGCAGGCCTGCATACGTCGAGCCCTGGGCGTTCACGGCAGCCGGGGGTCGAGGACGGGCTTGATCTCGGCCATGGCGCGCATGGCGGCCATCGCCCGGTCGAGCTCGGACAGGCCGTAGGTGGTCCCGAGGACGCGGTTCCAGTCGAAACGGTCGGAGTGGCGGTCGAGCGCGTCGAGGGCGACGGCGTAGTCGCCGATGTCGCCGCTCATCGAGCCGCGCAGCCGCAGCCCGTACCCGACGATCCGGGCGACGTCGACCTGCTGGCGGTCGCCGCCGAGGGTGCCCATGAGGACGTAGCGGCCGTTGCGCCCCATCATGTCGACGCCCTCGGCCGCGGCGCCGGGTGCGCCCGCCATCTCGAACCCGACGCTCGGGCCGCCGCCGGTGAGGTCACGGACCAGCTCGATGCGCGACTCGGGGTCGGGGTGCTCGTCGACGGACACGACGTCGGTGGCGCCCCATTCCTGGGCGAGGGCGAGGCGGTCGGCGGGCCCGCCGACGACGACGAGCCTGCGGGGCCCGTGCAGGGAGGCGAGCGCCGTCGTGAAGAGCCCGACCGGGCCGGCGCCCAGGACGAGGACGGTGTCGGTGAATTCGATGCGTCCCATGACGTCCAGGGCCCGCACCACCGTGCGGACCGCGCAGCTGCCGGCCGCGGCCCAGGTGCTCTCGACACCGTCGGGGACCACCAGCCGCCCGGCGCGGGGGACGACGTAGCCGACCTCGGCGAACGTGCCGGTGAAGTGGGGCGGGCGGCTGCAGTCGGACATGTAGCCGATGTAGCGCTGCGGGCACAGCGTCGGCTCCTTGTCGAGCGTGCACTGGCGACAGCGCCCGCACGGGGTGTGCGCCCAGACGACCCGGTCGCCGATCCGGACCGGGTTGCCGAGACTGTCGACGTCGGCACCCGCACCGATCGCCGTGACGCGCCCGGCCATCTCGTGGCCGAGGATCAGGGGCAGGGAGATCGGGAGGCGCCCTTCGAGGTCACCGGCCCACACGTGCACGTCGGAGCCGCACACGGTGGCGGCCTCGATGTCGACGACGAGCGCCCCGGGTTCGGGTTCGGGGCGCGGGAACGTCTCGACGGTGAAGGGGGCGCGGTACTCGGTGAGGACGGCTGCTCTGGCGTCGGTCACGCTCTCTTCCTAGCCGATGACGCGGCGCCGCGCCGGGCTCTCCGGGGTGCCGGACGCCGCCCTCGATCGGGTGAGGTGCCGGACCCGGGGACGGACGACTGCCAGTGTGACGACATGGGCGGCGGTGCGGGGCGCGTCATGACCGGGCTCGTGCGGGTCCTCGTCGTGTGCGCGGTGCTCGCGGCGGGGCTCGTGGCGACGACCGCGGCCGCGGCGCCCGGTGCGCAGGAGGCCGCGACCCCCGCGGGCATCACGATCTCCGGGCTCGACCTGCACGACGGCATGATCCTGCAGGCCGACGGGGCGTACCTGCTCTACGGGACGATGTACGGCTGCGGGTTCGCGTGGGGTGTCGCGTCGCCGTGGTGCGGGTTCGGCGTGTCCCGGGCGACGAGTCCGGCGGGCCCCTGGTCGGCGCCGACCCGGCTGTTCGCGCCCACCTCCGTGAGCCCGTTCCGGGGCGCGGTCTGGCAGACGATCTGCGGCGACTCGGGCGCGGGCTGCTTCAACCCGCGCATGGTGCACCGCACCGGCTGGGGTGCCGACGACGGCGCCTGGATCCTCTGGTTCAACGCCCCCGACGACTTCGCCCGCTCCCGCGCCAACGCCTACTACTCGATGGAGTTTGACCTCGGGGTGAAGAAGACCGACACCGGTACCTCGAGGACCCGGGCGACGGCTTCGAGGTCGTCGACGTCGAACGCCTGACGGCCGTCGAGGCGCTTCGCGACGAAGGACTGCGAGCGTCCGAGGGCGCGGGCGAGGCCGGCGCCTGACAGGCGGCGACGCGCGAGCCACGCACGGACCTCGTCGGCCACGTGCATGCGCAGTCCGTCGGAGCTACCGGTGGGCGCGGGGGCGGTCATGATGCCTGCCTTTCGTGCGGCTTTCATGTGCTGACCTGACGGTATTCGTGTCGAGACTAGTCGGTCAAGTGTTACTGACGCACGCATGATGTGTCGCAGCTTGCAATCAAGTCGCCATCGGACTAGAACTGTCCCTCATGCGCAACCCCCCGGACCCCATGGCGGGTCACATCCGAGCGGTGCTGGAGGGCGCGGGCCTCACGCAGACCGTCGTCGCCGAGGCCCTGGGCATCCAGCAGTCCGCGGTCAGCAAGCGGTACCGCGACAAGAGCGCATGGCCCGCCAGCGACCTCCGCGTCCTGGCCGAGCGCTTCGGCATCCCCATCACCGATTTCTACCCGGTGTCGTCCCCCGCAGAGGCGTCGTGACCGCCGACAACAAGAGCTGGAACAGCCCGCCCCAGCTCCTCACCCCCGCCGTCGAGAACACCCAGGCCGCCCGCGTCGCCCGACGACGCGCGTTCCGCCGCCAGTTCGAGTACGCGCACGAGGCCCGCGGCTACGTCCCGCAGACCTACAGGAACCAGCTCACCCCGACCCAGCAGCAGACCGTCGACGAGAACGCCTACCGCGACGACGACGGCAGCGAGTGGGGCGACGACCTCACCGCGTCCCTGCTCGACGTCATCGACCAGCACGCGAACGGCGAACGGGCCGGAGACCACCACAACTCCGGCCCGTTCTGACACCACCTGCACCCACGAGAAGCCACGAGGACACCTCACTCATGACCACCAAGAGCATCGCACACCCGATGCCGATCCCGACCCCTCCGCACGGGATTCCGCTCGTCACCGCGCCCCCGTCGGCTGTCCGGCCCCGCCCGGGCCGTCACCGTCTCGTCCGCCGCACGTGGTGGCAGCGGACCCTCGACGCCGTCACCGCCTGGGTGGTGTCGCCGTGATCCTCGCCGGGTTTCTGCGGGCCGTCGCCGACCGCCTCGACGGCGCGGACGCCCTCGACCGCCACGCGGCCGAGGCCGCCGCGCTGCTCGACGACCCGGCCGAGGTCGTCATCGCCGGGCCCGACCTCACCGACAACCAGCAGCTGCAGATGGCGGTCCACTTCCAGGAGACCCGCCGCGAGCTCCGGCGCTTCCAGCTGATGTACGGGAAGGCGTCCGCGACGATCGGCCACCTCCGCGGGCGCAACGCATTCCTCGCCGAGGAGCTGCTCGGCGCGCGGACGACGATCCGTCAGGCCCGCGCCGCGCTCGGCCTCGCGGCCGGAGAATCGCTGACCGAGGCGATCACCCAGGTCCGCGGGAACGCACGGACGCTCAAGGCCAAGCTCGCCGAGAAGAACGGGGCATCCGACGTCGACCGCGACGCCCTCGCCAACGAGCTGCTTCGCGCCTACACCGGCAACGACAGACTGCTGCACGGCACGGCACTCGGCTGGGGAGACGTCGCCGACCGCGCCATCGCCATTTTCACCGGCACCGAGGCGCACACGTGACCCGCGCCGCCGTCCTCGCCACCATCACCGGGCACCCCACCCGGCCCCGGCGGCTCAACTGCGACCACTGCGGCTCGATCGGCTGGCTTCACCTCGTCGACGACGAACTGCTCTGCGACACCTGCGACACACCATCCCGACGTCGGGATTTGCCGCGGGCCGTGCCCGCCCCCACCGCCGTCGTAGCCGTGATGGCCTGCGGGTCCTGCGGCACCGTCGTCGACCTCCACCAGCTCCGGTGGCGCAACCGGCGCACGCTCCACATCGGCTGCCAGTTCTGCACCCCGATGGAGGACCCGTGCCCGTGACCGCCGACTACCCCGGGCTCTACACCGACGTCGCCAGCTCCGCCCACGCGCTGCTCCAGTCCCACTCCTGGATCACCCGCGACCCCGACACGCGCGAGCTCCACCTCGTCGACCTCGACGCGATGACCCCCAGCCACCGCGCCCACCTCCTCGACTGGTTGCGCCGCAATGCCCACGTCATGCGCGGCCACGTTCACCGATCCATCAACCAGTCCCAGCGGTGGGGCGCGATCACCTGGGTCGAACGCGCCGAGCTGATCCGCGACCTCGAGGCCTACCCGCCCGAGGTGTGGATCGAGGACACGCCCCTCGTCCGCCGCCTCGTCCAGCTCGAACCGCCGGCCGCCCCACGTCGGGAACGGCAGCGCTGGCTCCCCGCCCGCCTCCGGAGGAACCGTTGAACCTCACCTATCCCGGCGACGTCCGCAACGTCGCCGTCGGCCGCGTCATGGGCCCTGACCTCCACGGCGGATTCGTCGTCGCCACCGCCGCCGAGTACGACCCGGGCACCGACAAGACCCGCGTCGCGTTCCGCCCCCTGCAGCCCGCCGAGCGCGAGCACGTCGTCGAGGGCACCGACGGCGCCCCTTGGCTCGGACAGATCGGAGTCGCCTGGTGAACACCTACGTCGGGCCCATCCGCCGCCGCCAGTACGGCCGCAGCGGCCACGGCTACATCGACGCCAACGGACTCAAGGTCCCCGGCGTCACCACCATCCTCAAGGCGCTCCCCAAGGACGCCCTCATCAACTGGGCCGCCAACGCCACCGCCGACGCCGCCGTCGACCGCTGGGACGAACTCGCCGCGCTCAAGCCCGCCGCCCGCCTCGCCACCCTCAAAAAGGCCCGCTACGAGGACCGCGACACCGCCGCCAACCGCGGCACCGAGGTCCACAACGCAGCGCAGCGCTACCTCCAAGGCGAGGAGATCGAACTCCCCGACGACATCGCCGGCCACGTCGAGTCCTACATCGCGTTCGTCGAGGACTGGCAGCCCGAACCGCTCCTCGTCGAAGCCGTCGTCATGAGCCACAAGTACGGCTACGCCGGCACCTGCGACCTCGCCGTCACCTTCGACGACCCCGCCATCATCGCCCGCCTCGCCGAGCAGATGCGCATGCCCGAACTCGTCGACCTCGACCGGCCCGTCGTCGGCATCGGCGACATCAAGACCAGCCGGTCCGGGATCTTCCCCGAGACCGCCTGGCAGGTGTGCGCCTACCGCTACGCCGACGTCTACATCGACGCCGCCGGAGCCGAGCAGCCCATGCCCGCCTTCGACTTCGCGTTCGCGCTGCACGTCCGCGCCGACGACTACGGCCTGCGCCCCCTCGTCGCCGGGCCCGAGCAGCTCCGCGAGTTCCTCTACATCCGCGAGGTCCACCGCGCCGTCGAGGAGACGTCCAAGGCCTACGTCGGCGAGGAGCTCACCCCCGGGCGCCGGCTCAAGCGCCGCCGCCTCGAGGTTGTCGAGGAGCCCGCCCCCACGACCGCGCGCCGCCGCGCGAAGGAAGGACAGCCCGCATGAGCGCCGAGCTCGACCACTACCAGACCCCACAGGCCCCGGTCATCCCGATCACCGGCGGGCAGCTCGTCGCACCGCTGCCCCCGGCGAACGACGTCGACGGCTGGATCCAGGTCGTCGCGCAGGTCGCGCACCTGGCCGAGCGCATCGCCGACACTGACTTCGTCCCCGACGCCCTGCGCCGCAAGCCCGCCGCGATCACCGCGGCGATCCTGTCCGGCCGGGAGATGGGCGTCGCGCCGATGACGGCGCTCGCCCACATCAACGTCATCAAGGGCAAGCCCGGCCAGGACGCGCTCCTCATGCGCGCCCTCGTCCTCGCCGCCGGACACCAGATCGAATACGGCGACTGCTCCGACACCCGCGCCCTCGTCCGCGGGAAGCGCCGCGGCGAAGAGACCTGGACCGAGGTCGTGTTCACCGCCGACCAGGCCCGCCGCGCGAAGATCGACCTCGGCGGCTACCCCGAGGACAAGCTCATCGCCCGCGCGACGTCGCGGCTGTGCCGCCGCAAGTTCGCCGACGTGATCTCAGGCCTGTCCTACACGCTCGAGGAGCTCCAGGACGGCGACACCGAGTTCCTCGTCGGCGACGAGCAGTCAGCCGCGCTCCCGGCCGGAGGCGACGAGGCACCCGCGCCGGCGCCCAGGACCGCGCAGCGCGCCACACGCCGAAAGGCAGCACCGAAGACCCCCGCGGCCGCAACCGGCGGCGGCACGGCCGCGGGAACGGGCGCGGCGGCCCCGAGTTCGGCGGGGCCGCCGCTGCCCGGTGAGGACGGCTACGACCAGCCCGCCGACGAGCCGGCCGACCGCGACCCGAACCGGCCGTCGAGCACCGAGCAGAACCGCCTCATGCACGCGCTGTTCCGTAAGGCCGAGCTCGGCGGCCAGGACGACCGCGACGACCGGCTCCGCCTCACCGGCCTCCTGCTCAAGCGCCAGCTCGACACGTCGAAGGGCCTGACCGTCGCCGACGCCTCGCTCGTCATCGACGCCCTGTCCCAGCTGGAGAGCAGCGGGCACCCCGACGGCCTGGCTGGCGCCGCGGCGGACCTGCTCACTGCGGACGACGTCCGGCGCGAGGAGGCAAACCTCGCAGCCGAGGAGCAGCAGGAGGCGGCCGAGCAGGACGCCGCGAACGACGACGCCCGGACCGAGTCGTGATCCCCGGCGTGCAGATCGCCGGCCACACCGGCCGCGTCGTCATCGAACCCATCGCCTCCACCGACGGCAAAGCCGCCGTCTGGCTCCGCCCACCCGACGAACGCGCCACCTGCGTGTGGCTCACCGCCGCCCAGCTCCGCCACCTCGGCGAGATCGCCACCGAGCGCGCCGACTACCTCACCGCGAACGCCCCCTACGTCTGCCAGATCGAAGCCCTCACCGACCCGGCACCCGAGCCGGCTCCGCCCGCGCGCACCTGGCGGTCGCGGCTCCGCGACGCCCTCGGGTTCCCCACCACGCCCGAGCCCAACGCATGACCGGCCGACCCCCACCCGGCCGCGTCCTCCCCAGGCCCGCCGGCCACGCACCAGCACGACGTCGACGACGCGACCCCATCCCGTACGAGCTCACCGACCTCGCCCGCGCCGCGCTCGCCCAACCCCCGAAGGGACACACCCCATGAGCGACAAGCCCGACCCCGACGAGACGTTCGTCCGGTTCACCGGCATGAAGGCCGCCGCGATCGTCGAGGAGCTCCCCACCCTCGGCGGCCGGATGCGGTTCTCCGGCATCGCCGAGTGCGTCAAGGAACCCCACCACGAGCTCATGGCCGACGGGCACCACCGCCCGGTCGTCGGGATGAAGGTGATCGAGGTGGAGCTCGGCGAGGTGACGCCGGCGCCCGAGGGCGACCCGCAGCTGCCGTACGACGCCGACACCGAGGAGATCGGCTGATGGCCGCGCAGCGCTACCGGAAGCGGCCCGTCGAGGTCGACGTCGCCGGCCCCCTCACGCCGGAGAACCGTGACGAGATCGCCGCCTGGTGCAACGGGAAGGCCGAGGAGGCGAAGGTCGCCGGGCCCGGTCGCGGGCTCGTCACCGCTGTCGTCATCCACACCCTCGAAGGCGACATGAGGGCGTCCTACGGCGACTACGTGATCCGCGGGGTGAAGGGCGAGCACTACCCGTGCAAGCCCGCGATCTTCGCCGAGACCTACGAGGCCGTCGCGCAGGAGTGACCCGACGTCGGCGCGCCAGCCCTCGCGGCGCGCCGACGGTGCCGCCCCGGTGCCCCGGGAGCAGCACCACCCGGCCGGGCGTCACTTCCCCTCCGACGCCCGGCCGGGCACCACCGCCGACACTGACCCTCCAACACCACCGAGGAGGACCCCATGGCCGTCACGAAGCGTCTCCGCTACGAAATCCTGCGCCGCGACAACCACGCCTGCCGCTACTGCGGAGCGACCGCCCCCGACGTGAAGCTCACCATCGACCACGTCGTCCCCACCGCCCTCGGCGGCACCGACGAGCCGACGAACCTCGTAACCGCGTGCGCACCCTGCAACAGCGGCAAGAGCGCCAGCAACCCCGATGCGCCCCTTGTCGCGAACGTCGCCGACGACGCCGTCCGCTGGGCCGCAGCCATGCGTCGCGCCGCCGAGATGCAGGCCGTTGAGCGCCACGACGAGCACACCTACGTGCACACGTTCACCGAGCGGTGGCAGGAGTGGCACGGCCGCGATGGCGAGCCGTTCCTCGCCATCACCGGCGAGCACATCCCGTCCCTGCTCAACTTCCGTCGCGCCGGCCTCTCGCTCGACGACCTGGCCTACGCCACCGGTGTGGCCATGAACGCCACCCAGGTGCCGCAGGGCCGCCTCTGGCGCTACTTCTGCGGCATCTGCTGGCGCCTCATCGAGGAGCGGCGCGAGATCGCCGCGTCGCTCATTCAAGCCGAGGAGGCCTCACCCGATGGCACGTGAGCACGCCCGGATCCTGTGCTCCATCTGGCGCCCCGGGGACGACTTCCGTGATCGCTCCCCGGAGGCCCAGCGCCTGTACTTCCTGATCGTCTCCCAGCGCGAGCTCAACAACGCCGGCGTCATCCCGCTCATGGTGTCGAAATGGGCCCGCTGCTCCGCCGGCACCACCGTCGACGACGTCGAGGACGCCCTCGCCGAGCTCGAGCAGAGCCGCTATGTCGTCGTCGACCGCGAGACCGACGAGGTCCTCGTCCGCACGTTCATCCGGAACGACGGCGTCGCGAAGCAGCCCAACATCCTCAAGTCCGCGCTCCGCATCGCCCGCCAGATCGAGTCCCAGACGATCCGCGACGCCCTTGCCCGCGAGCTGACCCGCATCCCCTCCCGCGACGCCTTCGACACGGCCGTGGAGATCGCTCCGGCCGTCGTCCAGCGCCACACCGACAACCCTTCGGGAAAGGGTTCCGCAGACCCTTCCGTAGACCTTTCGGCGAACCCTTCCCACGGACCCGCAGCGAACCCTTCCCGCGGACCCGAGACGAACCCTTCGCCCAGCCCTGCGGGGAGGGGAGGGGGTAGGGGAAGGGGGAAGGGGTCTAGTTCCGTAGGTGGTTCCGTTGGGGGGACGCGCGAGCGCGCAACCACACCCCCCGCCGAACCGAACCTCGATCCGAACAACCCGCGCTGCGCCGACCACGCCGCGATCCCCGCGACCGAACGCGGCCCCGACTGCCGCGCCTGCCAGGCCGTCCGCCGCGAGGTCCAGGAGCACGTCGCCGACGACGTCCTCGCCGAGACCGCCCGCCGCGCCGCGTGGCGCGCCGAGGTCGACGCCTGCGACGAGTGCGACGAGAACGGCAAGCGCCAGCTCGACGACGGATCGCTGACCACCCACCACCCGCATCCGAGCGCACGCCGGGAGGCGTCGTGAACCTCGAGTGCGCCAAGGACCGCGACCGCGCGATGACCGTGCCGTGCGCGTACTGCCTCGCCCAGGCCGGCGAGCCGTGCGTGCGGAAGGGCACCGACGAGGTCCTCGCGAACCTGCCTGCACACGTCTCGCGCCTGTCCGACGCCGGCGTCGTACACGCGCCCCTCGACTCCCGGGAGTACACCCGTGGCTGACTCCGCGCCCACCACCTGCAACTACTGCCGAGCCGAGATCATCTGGCTCACCACCAGCACCGACAAGCGCATGCCCGTCGACGCCCGCCCCGACCCCGAGCGCGGGAACGTCCTGCGCCAGGGCGACCGCGCCGGCGTCCTAGGCAAGAACCAGGCCGCCGCGGCCCGCGCGCAGGGCACGCCGCTGCGCACACACCACGCCGTGACCTGCCCGTACGCGTCGGCGTGGAACGGCCCGCGAGGAGCCCGCCGTGCCTGACGACGTCCCGCCCTGCTCCGGCTGCCGCAGCGCGCTCTGCCCCGACTGCAGCCCCACCATGCGCATCCCCGGCATCCGCATCGACCCGCCCACCGCCCCGATCGGGATCCGGCCCGAGTGGCTCCCCGGCCAGTGGCAGCCCGCCCCGCCGACCAACGGCCACGACCACGAGCTGAACCAGGCCATCGACGACGGCGGCCAGGTCCTGCGCATCGCCGCGGCCACGTGCTCGCTCGCCGTGCTCGTGTCGACAGGCGGCCTCTGGGCCACCGGGAACCTGCTGTGGCTCCTCGGGATCATGCCGGGCGCGGTGATCGCCGCGGCGGTCGTCGTCGGGCTGGCCGAGCTGGTCAGGCGGCGGCGATGAGCGGGCCTGTGAGCGTCGCCGCGTTCATCACCGGTATGCCGACCCTGGGCACCCCCCGTTCGGGGTTGCGTAACGCTGTTGGGGGGTCGCAATGAGCCCCCACGTTCTCGGCCTCGACCCGTCCTTGACCGGATTCGGCGTCGCTCGCTACACCGAGACCCAGCGCATCGACACCTGGGTCAAGGGCACCGACTCGCTCCCCAAGGACGCCCCGATCCTCGCCAGCTCCGCCCGCATCGAGGTCCTCTACCGCTGGCTGTTCCGGTCCGAGGCGAACCTCGTCAACGCCAACACCGTCCTCGCGATCGTCGAAGAACCGCTCAAGGCCACCCACGGCGGCGCCGGCCTCGGGAAGCCCATCGAACGGCACTGGCTGTTCGGCCGGATCATCGACGGCTTCCGGCTCCGCGACATTCCCGTCGCCGTCATCAACCCGACCTGGGTGAAGATGTACATCGCCGGCCACGGCCGCGCCGACAAGGGCACCGTGAAGCGCGCGGTCGCCGCATCCTGGCCCGGGCAGGGCCTCGGTCGGATCGGTGACAACGAGGCCGACGCGGTCACGCTCGCCGCGATGGGCGCGGACTGGCTCGGCTGGGACGGGCCGTGGCTCGACGGCCGGCGCGGTGTCGACTGGCTGAAGAAGGCGAACTGGCCCGAGCGCGAGTCGGTGCGCGCATGACCGCCGAGTCGAGCTGGGCCCTGATCGTCGACGGCGGCCGAGCTCACCGAGTCCAGCCCGCCGGCGGAGACGGCTACTGGCGCTGCGGCTGCGGCGTCATCGTCAACCGCGAGCCCACCCCCGCCCCGAGCCCCGACCACCCCCGCTGCGGGAAGTGCGTCCGACAGCTCGAGGGCAGCCAGGCCAACCGCCCCATCATCAACGGAGGTCGTCGGTGACCGCCTCGCTGGACCCGGACGTGGTCGACGCCCTCGACGCCGGCCTGCGCTGGCTGTTCGACACCGAGCAACCCGACAACGCCCTCGCACCGTTCGCCGCCAGCCTCGACGCCGCCGAACGCCACCTCACGTTCAACCCGGCCTGGCACCCCATCGGACAGCCCGCGCGTCCCCGCATCTGGCTGTCCACCTGGCCGATCACCGAGCTGTCCGACCGCGAGCTCGTCGCGTTCAAGCGGGCGCTCGCCGCCCGCGTGCCCGTGCACTCGACCCCGGCCCGCGACGGCTGGCTCCTCGCCCGCGACGCCCACCCGTCGCTGCTCGCCGCGGTCGGCCGCCACTACGACCCCGGCTGCCCCGAGCACGGGAACCGCCAGTGCGAGCTGCGTGATGACTGCCCGTGGCGACCCGAGGGCCGGGCCGCGCTCCGTCCGCCGGCCGTCGTGGGCCGGCCTGTCCAGCTCGCGCTGTTCGCCGCATGACCACCACGGAGACCCCGATGACCACGACGCCCGCCCCGCCGGCGCCCCTGTACCCCTGCGACCGCTGCTCCGAGGTCCGCCCCGTCTACCCGTACCGGCCCGGTGAGCTGCTGTGTCGCCCGTGCCGGGACGCGGCCCGCCATGCCGAGAGGAACCCACGATGACCACCACACCCGACGCGTCCCGGGACAGGCCGTGGACGTGCCCGATCTGCACGAACAGCCCGTGCACGTGCGAGGGGAAGCGGTGACCGCCCCGACCCCGGACGAGGCCGCCGCACCCGTCACCCGCACGTTTCGCGCGGCAGTCGCCATGGCTCAGACCGAGCAGAAGCCGCTGACACTCCACGACGTGAACGGGCTGGCGCGGCTGCTCGCCGCCTTCGATCGCTGCACCACCGAGCGTGACGCTCTCCGCGCCGAGGTGGAGCGGGCGCGTGACCGAGAGCAGGCCGTGCGCGGCGCAGCCCGTCAACTCCTCGACGCCCTCACCTCGGAGCCCGTCTTCACCCACCGCGAGATCGCCGAGAGCGAGCGCCGGACACACCAGGCAGTCACGAGCCTCCGCGCCGCTCTGGGCCCTGTCGAGACCCCGCAGGAGGACAAGTGATGACCGAGCAGACACCGGGCAACCTGCCGCCGCTGGTGGAGATGGACTGCTACGACGCCATCGAGATCGTCGCGGCCCGACCTGATGCTGCGTCCCGGCTCCTGGCGGAGAACGCCCGCCGGGTGGCTGACCTGTGGAACGACCCGCCGGGCTCGATGTGGCCTAGGGAAGAGGCTGCGCGGGCGTTCCCGGAGCTGGCTGAGGCGCTGTACGAACTGCTGGGAGGTGGCCCCTGTGGCTGACCGGACCTCGAACGTCGACCGGGCGCTCAAGATGCAGGAGGGCTCGGTGTTGGCCCGTGAGGTGCTGCAGCTGCGTGCCCGGGAGCAGGCCGCCCGCCCCGTACTCGACGCCGCCGCGGCATGGCTCGCGCACATGGACGGGTTCCGCGACTTCCGCGGCAACGTGGGCACCGGCCCGGAGCGGCGTCTCGTCGACGCGGTCGACGCTTACCGTGCGGCAACCGAAGACGATTACCTCCCGACCTGCCCTGAGTGTGGCCACGATTCGGACCACAGTGGCGGCGCGTGCATGTGGTACTCCGACGAGCTGGTCAACGGCGAGTCTGTGCAGCGGACGTGTGGGTGCACGGGTTCCGCCGAGGCGGGCGCCGGTGAGCACGACACCGACGGGGTGCACCGCGACGACGTCTACCCAGACGTCACGCGGGCCCTGCTGCGAATCGACGCCGAGGCAGGCGCCCCGGCCGCCGAACCCGCGCCGCCTCTGCAGATGCGCCGCATGCACCTCGCCTGGTCCATCGCCCGCGGCGACCACACCGCCGACTCGGTCATCCGCAGCGAGAGCAGCACGCGGCCCGTCCCGGACGATGAGCGGCTGCAGTACGTGCGGGCCGAGCTGAGGTGCCGAGGCCGCCAGTACGGCAAGGCGTCGGAGACGATCGGGCACCTTCGAAACGAGATCGCCGCACTCCGGGCTGGGGCGGGCGCCCCCGAACCCGCGCAGGACGACGAGCCCGACTGGGCCGCCCTCTTCGCCAAGCACATCCACGACGACACGTTCCGCGAGGCGTTCCACCGAGCCGAGCGGGAGTACGACGACACCCACTGCTCGTGCGGCGGGGATCGCTGGGTCGATGACCAGAACTGGGAGCCCGCGTTCCGCGGTGATCGACGGCAGCCCGGCGGCCCGGGGCGGCTGCCGTGTGGGTTCTGCAACGAGGGCGGCTGGGACGTCGCCGACTGCGTCGCGCTCGCTGCTGGTGCGCCGCAGTCCCCGACCGAGGAGACCTGATGGGTTACATCCACCGCGCACACCACTGCCCGAAGCCCTCGGACGGGCGGAGCGGCGACATCTGGGAGTGCGACGAGTGCCGCCGGCAATGGCAGATGACGATCCTCGGCTGGCTGCCCCACGTCCCCAAGCCCGCGCCGCAGCCGGACGTGACGACATGAGCGCGCAGGCCCACCTCGACCACCCGGACGACTTCCACTGGTTCAAGGGCGAAGGGCCACGCACCGTCATGGGCCCCTGCCCGCACACAACCTGCCGGCACCACGCCCAGTCCGTCATCGCGTGGGGCCCCGACCTGACCCGCTACGAGCTGGTCACCTGCGATGTCGACGAGCACTGCGCCGGGAACTGCCGAGCCTGGACGGACGGCTCCGCTCGCTCGACCTCGCCGTGGCTGCAGGTCGCCGCGCTGGCTGGGTCGGCCGACGACACCCGCGAGGAGACCTGATGAGACCCGGAACGAAGTGGGCGATGCTGCTCGCAGACATCACCCACTGGATCAGCGACCTGCTGCCCGGCGTGATCTGCGACCTCGCCCACGAGAACGACCGGCCCCGATGCACGTGGCGTGACCTGCGAGGTAGCGATGTCTGACGACGGGCACGAAGACCACGCCGAGCTGGTCATGCCGTTCGTCGTCGTCGCATCCAAGGGCGGCCCGTTCGACGACGATGCCTACACCGCGGGCTACGAGATGGGACTGCTCGACGCGGCTCTCGCGGCAGGTGGCATCGCCATCGGGCAACGAACGCTCCGCGAGGAGAACCGCGCCCAGGCCGACCTGATCGCGATGCGGCACGGCTACGTCGCCGAGTTCCAGCACTCGGATGTAGAGGGCTGGGTGTACATGCGCTTCACGCGGCCTGAGGCCGACGACACCCGCGAGGGGACGACATGAGGCTCACCCTCTGGCTCCTCGGCACCGAGGTCCTCACCATCAGCACCGACCGAGCCGACCCCGACCAACCCGACGACGACCACCACATCCGCCACGACGGCGCCTTCGAGATCGGGTTCCGGACCACACCGGGCTGGCTGTCCGACGTCGAGGCCCGGCTCCAGCGCCACCCCCCGGGTCCTCGCAGATGACCCCCCGCCGGCGCTCACCACTACCCCCCGGGTGGCCGAAGCTCCGCCGCCACGTCCTCGACCGCGACGGCGAGCGCTGCCAGCTCCGGCTCGCGGGCTGCACCGGCAAGGCCACCGAGGTCCACCACACCCGAGCCCATGACGACCACCGACCCGAGCACCTCGCCTCCGCCTGCACCCGATGCCACGCCACCGTCACCGGACAAGACGCCATCGCCGCACGACACAAGCTCCAACGCCGGCCAACCACCCAACACCCAGGAGTCCGACCATGACCGAACAGCAGCACGCCATCGAGCAGGCCGAGCCGATCGCCGAGCAGCATGATGACGCAGGCAACCTCGTCGTCATCCTCACCGACGGCACCGTCCTCACCTGGCCCGCTAAGAGGACAGCGTTCGTCCACAAGGCGAGTGGCTCACTCCATCTCTATCCCTGGGACGCCGGGACCAACACCCGGAGCGAGGAGATCATCGCCATCTTCGCCCCGGGCCAGTGGGCAACGATGTACGACGACCAGCACCTCGCGAGCTGACCCAGGGGGGCCGCCCCCCGCCCCCGGCCACCGCCCACTCGGTAGGCATAGCCGCTCCGGCCCCGTACGCCTGGGGCAACGCCTGGGGGCAATGCCCCGGCCCGATTAGCATTCTGGATGTCCTGTTTCGGTGGGCACGCCCTTGGAGGTTCTCGAATGGCCACGATTCCGAAGCCTGCGGAGCAGCGGCAGCGCCGAAACAAGCGGGTCGTCGACACGCCCCCGGTCGCACCGCCGGAATCGGCGGTACCGCGGCGGGCGTCGGAATGGCGGCGGGCTTCGTCGAAATGGCACACGGCTGCGCGGGACTGGTATCTGTCGTTGCGCGATTCGGGGCAGTCGTTCTATTACCAGCCGTCGGATCGGATGGCGGCGTGGTTCGTGGCGGAGCAGATGTCGCGGGCGTTGCTGGATCCGGAGACGAAGGCGTCGGGCTATGACTCGGTGATGCGCGGCATGGAGCAGTTGCTGTGCACGGAGCGGTCGCGGCGGCAGGCGCATGTGGAGCTCGCGCCGCCGGGGGCGTCGTCGCGGCCGCCGGCGGGCGCGGGGTCGGCGGGGGAGCGGCGGGCGGCTGAGGTGGACGCGGGGATCGCGCATCTCGACGACGCGCGGCGCCGGCTGGCCGGGTCCTGAGCCCGGCGTGCTGGAGCCGCTCGACACGCTCCCGCCGGGCATCCCGGACCTGACGCTGGGGTGGGGTGTGCTGGAGTGGGCCGCCGGGGCCCAGCACGGGGAGCCGCTGTTCTACGTCCCGGACGGGGAGCTGGCGGGCCTGCCGATGGCGCTGACGGACTACCAGATCCGGTTCGTGCTGTGGTGGTACGCGCTGGACGAGCACGCGCGCTGGTTGTACCGGGCGGCGCTGGTGCGGCTGGCGCGCGGCACGATCAAGTCCCCGACGGGCGGGTTCCTGTCGCTGGCGGAGCTGTGCGGGCCGGTGCGGTTCGCCGGGTGGGACCCGGACGTGCCGGGCGGCGCGCGGGGGAAGCCGGTGTCGATGCCGCTGGTGCAGCTGTCGGCGGTGTCGGCGGCGCAGGTCGGGAACACGTGGAACTACGTGGCGGCGTGGACGGCGCGGGGGACGCCGCTGCAGCGGTTCTACAACCTGGACCCGGGGCAGGAGCGGATCTATCTGCCGGCGGCGCCGGGCATCGCGGGTGGTGCGTTGCGGCGCACGACGACGTCGCCGTCGACGGCGCGTGGCGGTCGGCCGACGTTTGTCCTCGCCGACGAGCTGTCGGAGTGGACGGTGTCGAACCACGGGCAGGACTTCTATGGGGTGCTGTCGGACAACGCGGCGAAGGTGCCGGGGGCGCGGGTGCTGGGGCTGGCGAACGCGCCGGAGCCGGGTTCGGGGTCGGTGGCTGAGGACCTGTGGGAGGCGTGGTCGGCGGAGCAGGAGGGCCGGACGCGTGGCCGTCAGCGGTTGCTGATGGTGGTGCGGGAGGCGCCGGCGGACACGGATTGGTCGGACCCGGAGTCGATCCGGGCGGCGCTGCACACGATCTATCACGACTGCCCGTGGGTGGATCAGGAGCAGATCCTGGAGCAGGTGCTCGACCCGCGGCGGCCGATCGAGCAGTCGCAGCGGGAGTTCGGGAACTGGCGGGTGTCGAGCTACAGCACGTGGGTCGCGGCGCAGGCCTACGACGCGTGCGCGGACCCGGAGGTCGTCGTCGAGGACGGCGAGGAGATCGCGCTGGGGTTGGACCCGTCGGAGTCCGACGACGCGACGGCGCTGGTCGCGTGCCGCATCTCGGACGGGTTCTCGTGGCCGATCTGGATTCACGAGCCGCGGTTCGCCGGCGCCCCGGTCGACGTGGCGGAGCTGGACTACTGGGTGACGCAGGCGCACGAGCGGTACCGGGTGTGCGCGTTGTGGTCGGACGTGCGGCCGATGGAGCAGTTGGTGCGGGTGGAGTGGCCGGGCCGGTGGGGCGCGGGCTATGACGCGCCGGCGACTCCGGCTTCGCAGGGCTCGCCGTCGGACCCGATCGCGTTCGACATGCGCCGCCACATCTACCGGTTCGCGTTGGGGGCGGAGCTGGTGGCGTCGGAGATCGAGCAGGGGACGCTGGTGCATTCGGGGGACCGGGTGATGGCCCGGCACGTCTACTCGGCGTGGCGGCGCCCGTATCGGGATCGGGTGTCGATCGGGAAGGGCCCGGACCGGGACCGGAAGGTGGATGCGGCGGTGTCGTTGGTGATCGCGAGGATGGCGCGGCGGGCGGTGTTGGAGTCGAAGTCGTACAAGAAGCGGCACCGCTCGCGGGCGGTCGTGGTCCTCGGGTGATGGGAGAGTGGCGTGGTGAGCGAGCTGATCGAGTGGTTGTCCGCGTGTCTGGATGACGACGAGCGTGCCGCCAAGCTGATGGCCGAGTTCTATCCCGGGACGTGGGAGATCGCGGATCGGGGCTGGATGGCTCGGGTTGTCGCTGACGGCCCGTCGTTTTGGGAGGTGACGCGGCTAGAGCAGTGGCCGACGATGCCGACCGGCGCTGACGCCGCGACGTTGGGCCAGATCATCGACCATGTCGAGCGCTGGCAGCCGGATCGCGTGTTGGCCGAGGTCGCAGCCAAGCGCCGGATCCTCGCCCTGTACACCGGTCCGGCTGACTTCCCGGACTGGGATGGGGGTTACACGTCTGCCATGGGCGACGTGCTGCGGGCCCTCGCGCTGCCCTACGCGGCGCGGGACGGTTACCGCGACGAATGGCGGCCCGTTGACGAGGAAGCCAGCACGGGGTGAGGCTGGCTCGGTGACCGCCGCGCTGCCCCGCACCGACGCCCAGGTCCTCGACCGCATCGAGGCCGACGCCCTCGCCTACGGCGGCGAGGAGTTCCTCGCCGAGGTCCGCGACGAGGCCGCGGCGTGGGCGCTGGAGCACGACGACCCGGCGCGCTGGTCCGCGTACCTCGGTGTGGCGTGGCAGCTCGTCGACGCCCACCGCGCCGAGCTCGTCGGGCAGCTCGTCCCGACCCCCGACGGGAAGTGGCGGACCGTGACGCCCGCGCGCTGCCCCGCCGGGCACTCGTGGGACCACCAGAAGGTGTCCCCGCTCGTGTCGTCGTGGCTGCCGTGCCGCGGGCCGGACCATCGCGGGCATCACCGCGTGCGCTGTGTCGCCGACGTCGGCGGCCGCGAGTGCGGGGAGATCGTGGTGTTCCCCGACACCGTCGAGGGCTGCTCGTTCGTGGGCATCGGCGAAGGGGAAGGATGACGGCCGTGAGCGAGGAGCAGCCCGGCGCGGTCCCGACGGTGCGGGACCGGCTTGTGTCGGCAGGCCTGTCCGCGGGCCGGATCGAGCGTCACCTGCAGACCGGCCGGATCGCGGTCGACGGGGAGCCGGTCAAGGACCTCGACGCCCCTGCTCCGATGCCCGGGCGCATTACGATCCTCGGATCGTGACCGGCGGGGGTCGCCCCCAGGTAAGTCCAGACCGCAGGAAGGGGCACAACGGGAGGTCTGGCGCCCCCACCGCCGGTCCGTAGGATCGGGCCCAGATCCGCCCCTCGGTGGGCTCCCGGCGCCCCGGTGGCCGCGCACCGAAAGGGCGCCCAGCGTGGCCGACCTCGACGTCCTGCGTGGCCTGATCGAGAAGATCTCCGACGGCGCGACCGAACGCCGCCGCCTCAACGCCTACTACGACGGCGAGAAGCGCCTCGAAGCTCTCGGCATCACCCTGCCGCCGGAGATGCGCCGGCTCGCCGTCGTCGTGAACTGGCCCCGCCTCGCGATCCGCAGCCTCGAGGAGCGGCTCGACGTCGAGGGGTTCCGCCTCGCGGGGGAGCCCCGGGTGTCGGAGCGGCTGTGGGAGTGGTGGCAGGCGAACAACCTTGACACCCGCGGCCCGCTCGGGCACAAGGAGGCCCTCGTCACCGGCGACGCCTACATCGTCGTCGGGCGCCGGGACGGGGACGACGAGACCCCGCTGATCACCGTGGAGTCCGGGGCGCACCTGCACGCCGACATCGACCCGGGCACGGGCGAGGTCCGGTCAGCGGGTCGGGTGTACGCGGCCGACGACAACGGGGTGCCGCAGCGGGCGGCGCTGTACCTGCCCGACGTCACGCTGCTCTACGAGCTCCGGGCGGGGTCCGGGTTCCGTGAGGTCGACGCGGTCGAGCACGAGCTCGGCACGGTGCCGGTGGTGCCGATGCTGCACGCGGACCGTCTGGACGACGTCGGGGGCCGCTCGGACATGCTCGACATCATCGGGCTGACCGACGCCTGCTGCCGCACCCTCACGAACCTCGGTGGCGCGCAGGAGCTGCTCGCCGTGCCGCAGCGGTACGTGCTCGGCGCGACGGCGGGCGACTTCCAGAACACCGACGGCACCGCGAAGACGGCGTGGGAGGCCTACATCGGCCGGATCCTCGCCCTCGGCAACGAGGACGCGAAGGTCGGCCAGTTCACCGCCGCGGACCTGCGGAACTTCACCGAGGTCATCAACCAGTACAGCAAGCTCGTCTCCGCGATGACCGGGCTGCCGCCCCACTACCTCGGCTACTCCACGGAGAACCCCACGAGCGCGGACGCGATCCGGTCGTCGGAGTCGCGGCTGGTGAAGCGCGCGGAGCGGGTCGGTACCCAGTTCGCCGATGCGTGGGAGTCGGCGCTGCGGATCGCGCTGCGCTGGATCGACGACACCGACGACGTGCCCCGGTTGGAGACCCGCTGGCGGGACCCGTCGACGCCGACGTTCGCGGCGAAGGCCGACGCCGTCACGAAGCTCGTGCAGGCCGGGATCATCCCGAAGGAGGCCGCGTGGGATGCCCTCGGCTACTCCCAGGAGCAGCAGGCTCACTACGCGCAGCTCATGGCGTCCGACCCGCTCGCCGCGCTGATCCGGTCCGTGGGCGCCGACGGCGCCCAGCAGCCGGCCGCGGTGGCTGCGGCGCCGGCGACCGTCGAGGAGTGACGCGGGGTGCCGCTCATCGAGCTCCGCCGCCAGCAGGACCTGATCAGCCAGGAAGCGACCCAGCTGCTGCTGCCGATCCTGCTGCGCGGTGCCGAGGCCGAGCTGCCCGACGCGGGGTGGGTGCGGCTGGCGACGATGCTCTACCCGCAGCTGGTGGGGTGGCGTGGGCAGTCCGCGTCGATCGCCTACCTCGCCGCCCGGGCGGTGCTGCCGGGTGCGTCGCGGCCGCCGGCGCTGCCGTATGAGCTGCCGTGGACGGTGAAGGCGCTGCAGAAGACCCTGTTCGGGGTGCCGCGGAACACGCCGGGCTGGTCCCCGGCGAAGGTCGCCGCCGACGGCACGGCGCGGCTGGTGCGCCACGTCGAGCAGGCTGGGCGGGAGACCACGATCCAGGTGTCGGCGGCGGCGACGACGAAGACCCGGTGGGCGCGGGTGTCGGACGGGTCGCCGTGCGCGTTCTGCGCGCTGATGATCTCCCGTGGGCCGGTCTATCACTCCGACGCTGCGGGGGCGGGCGGGTTCCGCGCGCACGATAGGGACCGGTGTGTGGCGGTGCTGGTGCCGAAGGGGTCGCGTGATTGGCCGGGCCGCGATGAATACGAGCGGGTCAGCGAAATCTATGCCGATTCGACCAGTGGGCAATCCGGTAAGGACGCGGTGAATGCATTTCGGCGCGCATGGGAGCGCCCTGCTGAGTGAAGTAGTATTTGCTGGTCGCTAGCGGTGCCGAATGGCCGCGACCTGTGAGCCCCGGGTGGGCGAGCTCCCCGCGATTCTGGAGTCTTTCGTGACTGAGCAGCAGCAGACCACGAACACCACCGAGACGGTCGACCCGAACGGCGCGGGGGAGGGCGGAGAGCAGCACGAGCCGTTCGACTCCGACCGCGCCATGGAGAAGATCCGCAAGACGAACTCTGAGAACGCCGGGCTGCGGAAGCGGCTCAAGGAGCTGGAGCAGTACGAGGCCGCGGCGAAGGCCGCCGAGGACGCGAAGAAGTCCGACGCGCAGCGGTTCGCCGAGCAACTCGCCGAGGCCAACCGGCGCGCCGAGGAGGCCGAGCTGGGTCGTCTCCGGGAGCGGGTCGCGCGGCGCGCGCAGCTGCCCGACGAGCTGGCCGACCGGCTCCGCGGCACCACGGAGGAGGAGCTGACGGCCGACGCGAAGGCGTTGGCGGCGCTCACCGCGAACGTTCAGGCGACCGCCCGCGAGGAGCGGCGGAAGGCTCCTGACCCGTCGCAGGGGCAGGGGATGGCGCTCAACGGTGACCCGCTGCTGGACTCGTTGAAGTCCAAGCTCGGCATCTGATCGGCTACCCTCGCCGCATCCAGTCCCCCGCGGTGGGGGCGCGCTCGCCCGAGGTGGCGGTCCGACATCGGATCCTCACACTCGAAAGGCGGGCCCAGTGGCTATCACCGCCCCCACCGTCACCGGCGACTTCTCCGGCTTCCTGACCAAGGAGCGCGCGGAGCCCATCTTCAACGAGGCCTACCGGGCCTCCGCCGCGCAGCAGCTCGCGCGGAAGGTTCCGCTCGGCCTGGCCGGCACCGAAGTCCCTGTCATCACGTCGAAGCCCACCGCGGCATGGGTCGCGGAGGCCGGGCAGAAGCCCGCGTCCAAGGGCGGCATGACGCTCAAGTCGATGACCCCGAAGAAGATCGCGGCCATCGCGGTCGTCTCCGCCGAGGTCGTGCGCGCCAACCCAGGCGGCTACGTCGACGAGATCCGCCCCCAGCTCGGCGAGGCGTTCGCCATCGCGTTCGACGCTGCCGTGTTCCACGGCACGAACACCCCGTTCGGCGCCTACCTCGACCAGGCCACGAACGCCGTCGGGATCGGCAGCACCGCCGCGAACGCGGGCAGCGTGCACGGCGACCTCGTCGCGGCGCTGCGGTTGCTCGTCTCCAGCGGGAAGAAGCTCACCGGGTTCGCGCTCGACACCCGCTTGGAGCCCGACCTCCTGGGCGCCGTCGACACCACCGGCCGCCCGCTCTACATCGAGTCCCCGTACGAGGGCACCGCGCCCGCGGCCCGTGGCGGCCGGCTCCTGGGCCGCCCGTCGTCGATGGCGGACGGGATCGGCGCCGCGACCCCCGGCGGCACGTCGGTGACCTACCCCCTCGGGTACGCGGGTGACTGGTCGCAGGTCGCGTGGGGCCAGATCGGCGGCATCTCCTACGACGTGTCCACCGAGGCCACGGTCACGATCAACGGTGAGCTCACGTCGCTGTGGGAGAACAACCTCGTCGCGGTGCGGGCCGAGACGGAGTTCGGGCTGCTCATCAACGACGTGTCGGCGTTCGTGAAGCTGACCAAGACCACGCCGAGCTCCTGATGACCGTCTACAGGCACCCGGAGGCGGGGACCGTCGTCGAGACCGACGGCCCTGCCCCGGAGGGGTTCGAGCCCACCGACGACCTCGACTACGGCGACCCGGCGGAGGGCAGCGACGATGGCGCTGGCGGAGACGACGGACGTGGCGACCGCGCTGCGGCGGGAGCTGACGGCGGAGGAGAGCCGGTTCGTCCGCGGGCAGCTCGAGGCCGCCGAGGCAAGGCTGCTGACGCGGCTGCCGAACCTGCGGATAAGGACTGACTCCGACCCGTCCTACGCGACGCTCGTCCGGAACATCGAGGCCGAGGCTGTCGCGCGGGTGCTGCGGAACTCCGAGGGGTTCCGGCAGGAGTCCATCGGGCCCTGGTCGGCCACCCTCGACACGCGGGTGGCGGCTGGGTTCCTCACGATCCTCGACGAGGAGTGGCAGCTCCTCGGCGCTGGTGGCGGGGCGTTCACGATCGCCCCGTTCGCCGAGGTGCCCACACTGCTGCCGTCGCACCTGGCGGGGTGGGCCTGATGCGTTACCCCGACACGGTCGTCCGGTGCCGCCCCGGTGGCGTCAACCGGTTCGGCGACCGCGGTGCGGAGACCCGCACGGAGATGGCCGGGGCGTTCGCGCCGGTGTCGTCGACGGAGGACCACGTCACCCGCGGCGACACGGTCACGACGCAGGCGACGCTGTTCCTGCCCTACGGCAGCGACGTCGTCGCCACGGACGTCATCGAGATCGGTGGCCGGCGCTGGCACGTCGACGGCGACCCCGCGCAGTGGTCGTCGCCGCTGACGGGCCGCCGCGCGGTGTGCTCGGTGTCGCTGCGGGCGGTGTCGGGATGAGCACGCCCAGGGCCCGGTTCCGCCGCAACAGCAACGCGATCCGCGCGTACCTCGCTCGCGACGTCGCGTTGCGCCAGGCGGTGCGCCGCCACGCCGACGACGTCGCCGCCCGGGTCGCGTCCGCGCCCGCCGGGGTCTACGACCGCATGCCCACCCCGGTGGTCACGCAGTCCGCGGCCGCCGGGGTGCGCCGTGACCGCGCCGGCGCGACCGTCGTCGTCCCGGCCCCACCGGCCGGGGAGGTCCGCTGGCCGGACGTGAAGTCGCGGTTCCGCGGTGTCGTCGGTGTCGTCGGGTCGGTGACCCATGGCTGAACTGCTCGCGGCGTGGCCCGACGCCGAGGTCGTGATGCTGGAACTCCTCGACCCGGCTGTCGCGCCCGCATGCACCGCGACCCCCGAGAAGATCGTCACCCCGCTCATCCGGGTGGTCCGCACGGGCGGCTCCGACGACGGGATCACCGACTCCCCGGTGGTGGAGGTGACCTGCATCGGCGCAACCCGCACGGAGTCGTGGGCGCTGTCGGAGCAGTGCAGGCAGGTGATCCTCGCCAGCCCGAACACGGTGGTCGGCGGGGCTCTGATCGACGCGGCGTCGACGTTCACGCCGCCGCAGCAGATTCCCGATCCCGACCTCGACAAGCGGTCGGTCACAACGAACTTCGTGCTGGCGTGGCGCCGGCCGCGATCGTAGGAGAGGAACATCATGCCGGGATTCACCACGCTGCAGCAGCGGCAGCAGCAGCTGATCCGGAAGGCGCTCAACGGCGGCATCTGGATCGCGGCGAACAGCGCCGCCGCGCCGACGTCGCTGACGACCGGAGCCACCTCGGACCCGGCCGCGCTGCCGGTGGGCTACACCGACGTCGGCTACATCACGAAGGACGACGGGGCGTCGTGGTCGCGCGACATGGACACCTCCGACACCACGAGCTGGGGTGCGTTCGAGCCGACCCGCCGCGACATCACCTCCGACGTCACGAACCTCAAGTTCACGATGCAGGAGACGAAGAAGACCAGCCTCGAGCTGTACTACGGCGTCGACCTGGGCGCGGTCGTCCCCGACATCACGACCGGTGAGGTGGCGTTCAACCAGGCCACGTCGAACGTCACGATCTACCGCCGCTTCTTCGCGATCATGGCCGACGGTGTCGGAGCGGACGCCGTCTACATCGGCCGGTTCTGCCCCCGCATGTCGGTCACCACCGTCGACGACCAGGCGTGGACCGACGGCTCCGAGCTGCAGTACCCGGTCACCGGGACCGCGTTCGTCGACCCGACCCTCGGCTACTCGGTGCGGCACTTCTTCGGCGGGCCCGGCTGGAAGGCGCAGCTCGAGGCGGCCGGGTTCGACGACGGCTCCTGATCACCGCTCCCCAGTGCCCGGCCGGCGGCGAGCTTCCTGCTGCAGCCCGCCGCCGGCCGGTCCCAACCCTCTCCAGCACGTCGACCCGGAAGGAACCACCGTGCAGAACACGACCCTCATCGCCCCCGACGGACGCGAGTACGTCACCAGCGACCCCGTCGAGATGAACAACCTCGTGTACGGGCAGGGCTACCGGATCAAGTCCGGGCGGTCATACGACGCGACCGTCGCGGCGGGCAGCGGCGGGAAGGCCTCCGACGCGAAGGAGCCGGTCGACACGAACACCGCCACCAGCGGCGGCGGGAAGGCCGCGTCGAAGTGAGCACGCCTGTGCCGAACCGTCGGGAGCGCCGGTCGTGGAACCGGATGGTCGCCGAGGCCCGCGACGTCACGGCCGAGGTCCCGGTGTCCGATGAGCCCGGCGACATCGTCGAGGTGCACATCCCGACCGCCGAGGCCCTGCAGTCCCTGCAGGAGCTCCAGCGCAAGGGCGACTTCGCCGGCGCCGTGTCCGTCCTGATCGGGAAGGACAACTACGAGCGGCTCGCCGAGGCCCAGCCCGACGCCCCGTTCACGGCGTGGCGTGACCTGATCGTCGACGTCATGCAGGACCTCAACCTCGGCGGCCCGGGGGCCTCCCCGGAACGGTAGGCCGTGCCGTCGAGCTGATCGACCGGTACGGCCACGAGCTCGAGTTCGACCTCCAGACCCTGTGCAACGGGATGGACCTGCACGACTTCTTCCGCGGCCGATACCCGTGGGGGAAGCTGCTCCGCCTCGCAGAGCAGCTCCCCCGCGAGTCCCGCTACATCGCCGCGCTCCACGACGACGACGAGATCGCGCCGCTGCTCGTCGCCGGCCAGGCCGACAGCGGAGAGGAGCCCCGGATGTCACTGGTCGGGTGGACCCCGGAGCGGGAGCTGCTCACCGAGCTTCTCCACGCCGTGAACGCCATGCACTCCACGCTCATCGGGGTCAACAGCAAGTCCGGCAAGGGGCCCGAGGTCCCGAAGCCGCACCGGCCCCGGACCCTCGTCGACGACTTGCGCAAGCGCGCGGACCGTGACGAGGCGCAGCAGGTCATCGACATGTTCTCCCCACGGCTCGAGGAAGCGGCGTCGTGAGCCAGTACACCGCGGGTGACATCGCCGTCCCGATGGTCCCGTCGTTCGGCGGGTTCTTCGAGGAGATCACCTCCCGCATCAACTCGTTCACCCCGCCGGACATCGTCATCACCCCGGTCGTCGACACCGACGAGGCCGAGGACCAGGTGTCGAGCCCCGGCATGGTCGCGGCCGGGGTCGCGGCCGGCGCCGCGATCGGGCTGGCGCTGACGAAGGCGCTGACCGACGCCATGGACTTCTCCGCGGCGAACGGGAAGCTGCAGGCC
Organism: Pseudonocardia sp.; assembly: GCF_050250275.1. Lineage (GTDB taxonomy): Bacteria > Actinomycetota > Actinomycetes > Mycobacteriales > Pseudonocardiaceae > Pseudonocardia. The sequence continues at coordinate 16,201 of NZ_JBFWOY010000016.1, read as the reverse complement.
CAGCTCGGGCTGTCCTCCGCGGACGCCGGCCGGTACGGGAAGATCGCGGGGGAGCTGTACAGCCAGGCGTACGGCGAGTCGATCGGCGACGTCAACGACGCGATCCGGTCGGTGCTGCAGTCCGGGGCGCTCGCCGCGGACGCCACCGACGCCCAGATTCAGGACGTCACCGGCAGCGTGCTCAACCTGTCGTCGGCGTTCGGGGTTGACGCCGCCGGCGCCGCGAACGCGCTCGGGCAGGTCATGCGGACCGGGCTGGCCCCGAACGCCGAGGTCGCCCTCGACGTCATCTACCGCGGCTTCCAGTCCGGCGCCGACAAGGCCGAGGACTTCCTCGACACCCTGAACGAGTACGGCACCCAGTTCCGCAAGCTCGGTCTCGACGCCGCCGACGCGACCGGGCTGATCACGCAAGGGCTGCAGGCCGGCGCCCGCGACGGCGACCTGGTCGCCGACGCGCTCAAGGAGTTCTCGATCCGGGCGATCGACGGGTCGGAGTCGTCGAAGACCGCGTTCGACGGGCTGGGGCTGTCGGCGGAGAAGACGAGCGCGCAGATCGCGGCGGGTGGGCAGGGCGCGAAGGACGCGCTTGGGCAGGTCCTCGACCGGCTCCGCGCGGTGAAGGACCCGACCGACCAGGCGGCGATTGCGACCGGGCTGTTCGGCACCCAGGCCGAGGACCTCGGCGCCGCGTTGTTCGCGCTGCACCCGGAGACGGCCGCGGCGGGGCTGGGGCAGATCGGTGGGGCGGCCGACGCGGCCGGTGAGGCACTGATGACGCCGGCCGCGCGGATGGAGTCGTTCCAGCGGACCCTGCAGACGACCGTCGTGGACCTCATCGGCGGGAAGATCCTGCCGATCTTCTCCACGCTCATCGACTGGGGCTCGGCGATCTTCAACTGGGGCCCGGTCCCGGAGATCCTCAGCTTCCTCGCGACGTCGGGTGGCGTGGCCGTTGGGCTGCTCCTGGCCGTCGTCGGCGCCACGAAGGCGTGGACGCTGGCGCAGGCCGCGCTCAACATCGTCATGAACGCCAACCCGGTCACGCTGATCGTGCTGGCGATCGGCGCGCTCGTCGGTGCCCTGATCTGGGCCTACAACAACGTCGAGTGGTTCCGCGACTTCGTCGACAGCGCGTTCCGGGTGATCGCCGGGGTCGCGACCTGGCTGTGGCAGTCGGTGTTCAAGCCCGCGTTCGACGGGATCGCCGCGGCGGCGACGTGGCTGTGGCAGTCCGTGCTGCAGCCGGTGTTCTCGTTCATCGGGAAGGCCGCGCAGGTCCTGTTCGCCGTGATCATGGCGGTCCTCGTCGGGCCCCTGATCGTCGCGTGGAACGTGCTCGCCGCCGTCGCGACCTGGCTCTACGAGAACGTCCTCGCGCCGGTGTTCACCGCGATCGGGGCGGCCGCGCGCTGGCTGTGGGAGAACGTCCTCAAGCCGACGTGGGATGCCCTCGTCGCGCTGTGGCAGAACGTCCTCGCCCCGGCCGCGACGTGGCTCTACCAGAACGTGTTCCTGCCGATCTTCAACGCCATCGGCGCCGTCGTGCAGTGGGTGTGGCTCAACCTCATCAAGCCCAACCTCGACGCCATGGTGTGGCTGTGGCAGAACGTGCTCGCCCCGGTCCTGACCTGGTTGTGGCACAACATCTTCGAGCCCGCTTTCCAGGGGATCGGGACGGTCATCTCGTGGGTGTGGACCAACGTCATCAAGCCCACCTTCGACGCCATCGTCGCCGGCGTGAACTGGGTGAAGGACGGCTTCCAGACCGCCGTCGACTGGATCGGCCGGATCTGGGACGGGATGAAGCGGCTCCTCGCGAAGCCCGTGAACTTCCTGATCAACACCGTGTGGAACAACGGCATCCTGAAGGCGTGGAACTGGGTCGCTGACCTGCTCCCCGGCGTCGAGCCGGCGAAGCCTCTCGACGGCATCCCGGAGTACGCCGCTGGTGGCCCGGTGCCGCGCGACACCCTGCTCCGCGCCGGTGAGGCCGGGCCGGAGTACATCCTGTCCGCGCCTGCGGTGAAGTCCCTCGGCGGGCTCGGCGCGGCGGACGCGCTGCATCGCAAGCTGCTCGCCGAGCAGGACGTCGAGATCGGCGCCGGCCTCGGCGGCGTGTCCGGGTCGAGCTCGGCCGGGGCTGGTGGCGGCGCGGTGTGGCAGGCGCTGTGGAACATCATCCGCGGCGCGTTCCCGTCCGCGCGGCTCACCTCGTCCGTGCGGCCCGGGGCGGCGGACTACCACGGCGCGGGGAAGGCGGTCGACATCGCCGGGCCGCGCCCGGGCGATGCGGCGTTCATGCTGGGCGTCGACCGGTGGATCGCGTCGAACTACCCCGGCTCGACCGAGCTGATCCACACGCCGGGCATCAACCTCAAGAACGGGCGCCCCTTCACCTACAGCCCCGGCATCCAGGCCCAGCACTACAACCACGTCCACTGGGCCATGAACGGGTTCCCCGGCGCGGCCGGGTCGAACGCCGTCGGGTTCTCCGGGTCCGCGGTCGGATACAACTGGTTCGAGATGAAGGTCCGCGACCTCGTCAACTCCGCCACTGACGGGCTCGCCGCGCTCATCCCGTTCCACGCCCCGCCGGCCTTCCTCGACATCCCGAAGAACACCCTGAACTGGGGTCGGCAGAAGGTGCTCGACTTCCTGGTCGGGGAAGGCCAGAAGGAAGACGCGAAGTCGTCGGCGGCATCGTCGTACACCGGCGGTGCCGGGGTGGAGCAGTGGCGAGGCCTCGTCACGCAGGCCCTGGCCCGGCTCGGGCTGTCCGCCGGCGACGTCGACCGGACGCTGCGCCGGATGAACCAGGAGTCGGGCGGGAACCCGCGCGCGATCAACAACTGGGACTCCAACGCCGCCCGGGGGACGCCGTCGAAGGGCCTGATGCAGGTCATCGACCCGACGTTCCGGGCCTACCGCGACCCGTCCCTGCCCAACGACATCTGGGACCCGATGGCGAACGTCGTCGCGTCGATGCGCTACGCCCGAGCCCGGTACGGATCGCTCGCCGCGGCCTACGACCGACCGGGCGGCTACGACTCGGGTGGGTGGCTGCCGCCCGGGCTCTCGACGGTCTACAACGGCACGTCGAAGCCCGAGGCGATCCTCACCCCGGAGCAGTGGGACAAGGTCCGCCCGGGCGGCGGCGACGGCTCCGAGGTCCACCTCCACGCCCGAGAGCCCATGTCCCAGTCGGAGATCTCGCGGCTGGCCGACGAGGTCGTCCGCAAGCAGCAGTGGGCCAGGAGGACCGGATGAGGCTCGTGACCCTCGACGTGCTGACCGCCTCCCACGGCCCGACGCACGAGCAGTACACCGACGCCAACGGCACCGCGTGGATCTGCACCAGCATCAAGGGCTGGCTCGCCGCCCCGGCCCGGCGCACAAAGCACGACGAGCGCCCGACTGGCGACGGCGCGCACCGCTCGGCCGCCTACCGGCAGACCCGCAGCATGTCGATCGAGGGCCGGTTCTTCCCGCTGAACGACATCGTCGGCTGGGACACCGCCGAGCAGCTCCTCGCGATCTGCCCGGACCCGGGGGAGCGGTACCCGCTGACCGTCGACGGCGCGACGCGGCCGCTGCTGTCCTACGTCGAGCAGGCCGGGGAGGTCCTCGTTGACCAGACCGGGCCGCGGCAGTGGGACTGGTCGATCCCGGTGATCGCGGCGGATCCGTACCGGTACGCGGTGGCGTGGGCGTCGGTCGGGCCGTCGTCGGCGGGCACGGACGGCGTCGGGGGCATCGTCACCTCCGGCAGCGGGATCACGTCGAGCTCGCCCGGGATCGCGACCGGGACCGCGCCGACGCTGGCGACCGCGACCGTCACCGGGGCGGGCACCGTCGACAACCAGGTGGTGCTGCAGGTGACCGGCCCGACGTCGGGCGTCCAGGTCGCCGACCTGTCCGGGACGTCGATCGTCGGGGTGCGCGGCAACCTCGCCGCGGGCGAGTCGCTGTTCATCAACACCAGCGGGCGGGTCGCGTTCGACGTCCCGGGCTGCCCGACCCCGATCCCCGCGTACGGCGCCGTGCTCGGCGGGGCGAACGCGCGCGGCGCGGTCTGGGTGACCGGCGGCTGGCCGCGGCTGCGGCCGGGCGAGATCCGGACGTTCCGGCTGACCGGGGCGACCGGGTCCGGGACGGCGCTGACGGTGCACACCCGCGGCACGTGGGTCTGAGGAAGGAACCAGGATGGGCGCATCATCTGTCAGCACGACCGACCCGTGGCTGTCGAACCAGAAGGTCACCAGCCCGGAGGCGCGGCTCGCGCTGTCCGCGTCGTGGGCCAAGCAGGTCGGATCGTCGATCCTCGCCGAGTCCGGCGCGGTGGAAGGCGCGGGACCGTCGGCGTCGGTGTCGGGGAACAACATCCTCGTGACCGCGCACCAGGCCATCGTCGAGGCCGCGCTCGGCACGTACGTGTGCTCGTCCACGGCGACGATGACGGTGCCGATGGACACCCCGCTCCCGACGTCGGGGCAGTCGCGCTACGACATCATCTACGGCGAGATCGTGGACTCGTCGGACTCGGCGACGTACCGGCTCAACACCGTGAAGTCCGCGGCGTCGGCGTCCCCGAGCATCCCGAACGCGCCGTCGAACACCGTGCCGCTGTTCCGGGTGCAGGTCACCAGTGCCGGGCCGCAGACCCCGGTGCCGATCATGTCGTGGGCGCGGGCGCCGGGCGCGCCCCGGCTCGTCGAGACCGGCGACACCCGCAACGGCGCCTACATCGGGGACCGCCGCAAGTTCCGCGACGGCTCCGAAGACGTCTGGTCCGGGTCCGCGTGGCAGCGCGTCGTCGCACCGGCCTCGTGGAGCCAGTTCACCCCGCAGCTGCTCACCTCTGGCGACGCCTCCGGCGTCCCCGTCGGCCCCAACGGCTCCGCGATCGCGCGGTACCTGGTGCAGGGCAAGAGTATGCACCTGCGCTACATCTTCCGAGTCGGCGCCGGCGCACCCCCGGCAGGCTGGGGCGACATCTACACCCAGCTCCCGCCCGGGATCACCTCCGCGCCGACCGAGGAGACGCAGATCCTCGCGAAGCTCAACGCCCACAACCCGGTCGGCACGCTCTACGGCATCTTCCTCGGGAAGTGCTTCATCCCGCCGAACTCGAACGGCATGTATCTCTACTTCCCGTTCAGCAGCGCCCGCTCCGACCTGGGCACCTACCGCATGTCGGACAGCTCCGCGGGCACGGCCGGGACCGGCCGCCCGCTGGTCCCCGGCGGCTACCCGATCCCCGGGATCCTCGTGATCCAGGGGACGATCGAGATCTCCTGACGTGGACGAGCCCGAGTACCGGGTGCTCGTCGCCCTGACCCGCACCGGGCAGGTCGTCGATGCCCTCGACGACCCCGGGTGGTCGTTCGAGGAGAACCTCGCGTGGGCGTCACTGGGGAAGATGACCATCACCGTGCCGCTGCCGGGCGCCGACCGGGCCGGGAAGCTGACCCGGGACACGCTGCGCGGCATCCGCAACGGCATGTCGTCGATCTCGCTGGCCCTGGTCCGGCGCGACGGCGCCGTCCCGTGGGCGGGCCCGGTGTACACGCTGGGCTGGGACGACGGGTCGGTGTCGATCGGGTGTGCCGCGCTGGGGAAGCTGTTCGACAAGCGCATGGTCCTCTCGCCGGGCTACCTGACGAACCCGACGAACCCGGCCGCCGACGTCACCCTGTCCCTCCCCCCGCGGGACCGCGTGATCCGGCTCCTCGACCTCGCCACGACCGGCACCCGCCGCTCGCTGCCGTTGACACTGCCGGCGCTGTCCGGCACGGCGGGCGACGAGGTCACCTACGCCGGTGTGGACCTGCGCACGACCGCGGAGGCGGTCAAGGCCGTCGTCGAGGCCGACGGCGGCCCGGACGTCCTGCTGCTCCCGCAGCTCTCGGACGACCAGTCGCAGCTGTCGTGGACCGCCGCGGTCGGGGACCCGACCCTCGGCGCGTACAACCCGGACGCGACGTGGGACTACCCGCTCGTCGTCGCGACCGGCGACGTCGATGACTCCGAGACCACCGAGGTCGCCTACGTCGTCGGGGACTCGTCCGGGTCGGACTCGGCGTCCCGCCTCATCGGGGTGTCGGCTACCGACCGGGGTGAGCCGTGGCCGGCGCTGGAACGCGCGGACCGCACGAGCGTGTCGGAGCCGCGGCAGACCCAGCTCGACGCGCTCGCAGCGTCCTACGGCGACGAGTACGGCCACGCCGTCGAGACCGTCACCTACACCGCCCCGACGGACCTCGCCCCGGCCTACCGGACGGCGTGGAACCTCGGCGACGTCGCGTCGTTCGCGTTCACCGGGCACCCCTGGCTCGACGACGGCACCGCGACCGCCCGCATGATCGGGGTGTCGGTGACGGCCGAGGAGACGAAGTTCGTGACGAAGGCGGTGAGCGGCTGATGGGGCGGATCGGGGAGACCTCGAGCGAGGCGTCCGCGGCGCGCCGCGACGAGTCCCGGTTCCGGGAGCTCGACCGGAAGGCGCTGCGGGCGCAGCAGGCCGCGGCCGGTGGGGCGCGCGGCATCGTGGCGGGCGGGCTGGTCGTGAAGACGTCGGGCTCGGCGTCGACGTCGGGGACGACACCGGGCACGGGCGCCGCGATCCTGAGCGCCGCGGTGAGCCTGCCCTATGGCCGCCAGTTCGAGGTCCGGGTCCCGAACCTCGGGTTCACCAGCGTGGCGACGGGCTTCGTGATTGCGCAGATCACCTACACCCTCGACGGGTCCGACCCGACGCCATCCTCAACGGTCCTCGACACCGGCACGACCGACACCTCCGGCTCGGGCCGCGGCCTCCACATGGTCGGGTTCGTGTCCCTGGCCCGCCCCGTCGGCGTCGACGACAGCGTCACGACCGTGCCGCTCAAGGTCCTCGTCACGTTCTGGGCGGGCCTCGCCGGCACCTACACCGCGCAGGCTGCCCCGACGTGGCCGGCGAAGCTCGTGATCGAGGACAAGGGCCCGGCGCAGGTCGTGGCCTGAGCAACAGCCCGTCGGCGCCACCACGGGCGGGTAGCATCCCCGACACCGGCCCTCGGTGGCCGAGGTCCCGCCCCAGGTGGCATCCGCCCGATGCCGACCAGGGGGCCGCATGGCGCGCCACGAGCTGGAGCAGGACCTGCAGTCGCTGGCCTACCGCGACATGCCCGACGAGCAGGTCACCACCGACGACCAGATCCGCCACTTCCTCGTCCGTGAGCACGACCCGATCCGGTCGGTCGCCGAGCTCACCCTGCCCGGCCAGTACGAGCTGGACGAGTGGGACGCCGGACGGCAGGACCCGCGATGAGCGGGATCTTCGTGCCGTGGCTGGCCGACGCCGCCCGCCTCACCGGCTACCCCGTCTCCGAGGTGTCCGGGTGGCGCTCCCGCGGCCACGGCGGCATGACCGCCGTCGAGGGCGTTGTCTGCCACCACACGGCCGGCCCGCGGACGGGGGAGTACCCGTCGCTGCAGGTGGTGCGTGACGGCCGGACCGGGCTGCCCGGGCCGCTGGCGAACTTCGGGATCGGCCGCTCCGGCACGGTCTACGTGGTCGCGGCCGGGCTGGCCTACCACGCCGGTGTGTCGTCCTACGCCGGGTTCACGGACCTGAACTACAGGTTCCTCGGGATCGAGGCCGAGTCCACCGGGCTCGGCTCCGGCGACTGGACGCCCGAGCAGCTCGACTGCTACCCGCGGCTCGTCGCGGCGCTCCTGTACTACATGCGCCGCAACGCATCCCGCGCGTGCGCGCACCGCGAGTGCGCCCCGGGCCGAAAGATCGACCCGACCGGCATCGACATGCCGGCGTTCCGGGCCCGGGTCGCGGCCATGCTCGCCGACCCCCTGCACCGCATCCCCCGCGGCGGCGGCCCCGCCGGCACCGCTCCCACGCTCCGACCGGAGGACGACGTCATGTACATCAAGTGCGATCTCGGGAAGGGCGTCACCGGCACAGCCCTCCTCACCGGCCCGATCTTCGTCGGCCTCACCGGCGGTGAAGTCGCCTCCGCCGACGACCAGATCTCCAAGGGCGCCCCCGTGCAGTGGGTCGGCCTGGCCACCTGGAACGAGCTCGACCGCCGCTCCCACGCCCTGTGCGACAACCCGCGCCCGGTCACCGTCGTCGAGCCGAAGCCGGCGGCGCAGTCGTGAGGCGCGAACCCGCCCTGCTCTACGTGGGGCTCCTCGCTCCCGTCGTGCAGGTCCTCGCCGCGTTCGTGTTCGACGCCAACCCCACCGTGCAGGGCGCGATCAACGCCGCCGCCGTCGCCATCGCGGGCGCCGTCACCGCCGTCCTCGTCCGCACCGACAGCATGGTCCCCGCCATCCTCGGCGCCGCGCAGGCCGTCCTCGCCCTGGTCCTCGCGTTCGGCGTCCAGTGGGACTCCGAACAGCAGGCCGCGCTCATGGGCCTCGTCGGTGTCGTCGTCGCGATCGTCGTCCGCGACCGCGTCGAGGCACCCGTCCCCGCCGTCGTTCCCGCCCCGCCGGCCGCGACGCTCGACGGCCCCTGACCGCCGTGCTGATCCGCTGGCTCGTCCGCCGCTGGCGGGCCCCCGACCGCATCGAGCAGGCCCTGCTCGAGGTGCTGCGCAACGTGAAGGAGAACCGGAAGATGGCAGAGCAGACGAACGCCGCGCTGGCCGAGCTGTCCAGCGCGATCGACGAGGTCGCCGGCGAGCTCGACGACGTCAGCGCGAAGCTGGAGGCCGCGCTCGCCGACGACGCGACCGTGGACCAGGCCACGGCCGACCAGATCCGGGCGGCGGCGGAGCGGCTGCGCGGTCTGCGCCCCGACGACGTCGAGGCCCCGGCCGAGCCCGAGGTCCCGGCCGACCCGGAGCAGCCGGCCGAGCCCGCCGACAGCGGCGAGCAGCAGGCCTGACCGTCGTGGCCGTCCGCTCCGACCTGACGATCTACCAGGGCGACACCTACCTGTCGCCCTGGTGGGTCGTCGTCGTCGACGGGGCCGGCGTCGACCTCGCCGACCCTGAGTCGGGGTGGACGGTCAAGGCCCAGGCCCGCCGCGGCGACGAGGTCGTCGCCACCTGGGCCGCGACCGACCCCACCCCCGGCGCGCACCTCGTCACCGCGGCGTGGAGCGGCGACATCAGCGGTCAGCCCATCGAGACGACCGCGCTGCGGCTCTACCTCACCCCGACCGCGACCGCGGAGCTCGAGGCGAACCGGTCCCTCGCGTTCGACGTCGAGCTGAACAACCCGACCGCCGGGCCGCTCGGCGACCCCTACCGGGTCACGCTCGTCGTCGGGGCCATCTCGATCACGAAGGACGTGACGGAGTGACGGCGCCGATCCTGCCCGGCGAACAGGTCGTCATCGTCGAGGTCGGCGACCCCGGCCCGAACGTCGTGCAGGTCGGCGCCGACTCGTCCGTCGTGCCGGTGTTCGTGCCCGGCACCGCCGTCGGGGGCGCGGCCCGCCTCGACGACCTCCTCGACGTCGACGCCCCCGTCGGCGCCCCGGGCCTGCTCGAGCGGCAGGACGACGGCCGGGTGCACCCGGTGACCCGCGACGAGGTCCTCGCCCCGCACATCGTCGCCCCGGAGCCGCACCCCGCCTACGACGACCTCCCGAGCTTCCGGCTCCTGTTCGAGAACGGACTGATCTGATGTCCCTGTCCAGCAACGTCACCGACCTCGCGACGCGCGTCGCGACGGAGATCAAGGCCAAGGCCACCCAGATCAACGGGAACGCCGCGGACCTGTCGGCGCTCACCACGACCGCGAAGTCCAACCTCGTCGCCGCGATCAACGAGGTGAACTCGGCCGTCGCCGGATCGTCCGGCATCGACGACGGCACGACCGGCACGTCGTCGACCTGGTCCTCGTCGAAGATCGCGTCGGAAGACGCCGCGGCGTCGACCGCGGACCGGGCCCGCGCGAACCACACCGGTACCCAGTCCGCCGACACCATCACCGACGGCACCACGAACAAGGCCTACACGGCGGCGGAGAAGTCGAAGCTCGCCGGCGTCGCTGCCGGCGCCACCGCGAACGCGACGGACGCGCAGCTCCGCGACCGGTCGACGCACACCGGCACCCAGGCCTCGTCGACGATCAGCGACTTCACGACCGCGGTGAACGCGCTGGTGTCCGCCGGGGTGAACAGCCTTGTCGACTCCGCGCCGGGCACCCTCGACACCCTCAACGAGCTCGCCGCCGCGCTCGGGGACGACCCGAACTTCGCCGCGACGACCACCACCGCGCTCGGGAACCGGGTCCGGACCGACACCGCCGCGCAGGGCCTCACCACGACCCAGCAGGGCAACGCGCGCACGAACATCGCCGCGGCTGCCGCCGCGGACGTGACGGCGCTGTCGGTGGCGGTCGGGGACACCGACGCCGACTTCGTCGCGACGTTCGTCGCTGGGCTGTCGTGACCCTCGCGAGCCGGATCTCCGCGCTCGCGACCAGGCTCGCCACCGAGTTCAACACGCTCCGCGGCGAGGTGGCGACGGGCCTCGCGGGCAAGGCGAACACCAGCCACACCCACGCCGCTGGCGACGTCACGTCCGGCACGCTGGCGGTCGCGCGCGTCCCGACCGGCACGTCAGGAACCACGGTCGCGCTCGGCAACCACACCCACAGCTACCAGGACGCCGACGCCGACCTCACCGCGATCGCCGGCCTGTCACCGACGAACAACGACTTCCTCCAGCGGAAGTCGAGCGTCTGGACGAACCGCACCCCCGCACAGGTCGCCGCCGACCTCGTCGGCACGACGTCGACGACGCTCGCCGCGGGGAACCGCGGCCTCCCCACCGGCGGCGCGTCCGGGCAGATCCTCGCGAAGACCTCGGCCAGCGACTACGCGGTCGGCTGGATCGACTACCCGGACGCGATGCCCCGCGGTGTGATCGCGCGCGCCCGCCGCAACACCGGGAACCTCACGATGGCCTCCGGCACCGCCTACAAGATCGTCGAGGTGTCCGCGGCGCTGCTGGCCGGGCGCATGTACCGGTTCACCTCCCGCGCGGGGTTCTACGCCGACTCAGGCGCCACCATCGCCGACGTGTTCCTGCGCTACACCACGAACGGGACAGCGCCGACCACGTCATCCACGGTGTTCGAGCACACCTCCGCGCCACTCCAGGCGGGGGTTCGTGTCGGCGCGGCGAGCACCGAGGACTTCTACACTCCGGCGTCGAACCAGACCATTCGGTTGCTGCTCACCGCGTCGATCATCGGGTCTTCCGGAGCCTGTTACGGCGCCACCAGCGATGCCTGGCCCGCCCGCATCACCGTCGAGGACGTCGGCCTCGCCGTCGCCGTTGGCGGCACGAACTACTAGCGCGGGCCCCGGTTGGGGCGAGAGGTGGCAGGTGATGCGTGGACGGGCTCTGGGAGCTGATCGTCGACCTCCTCAGCAGGTTCGGGGTGTTCACCCTGCTCCTGATCGGGATGGCTCTGATAATTCGGACCCTGCGGTCGGACCTGGCGAAGCAAGCGGCCGAGGCCCAGGCCCGGCTGGTCGCCCAGGACGAGGACCACGCCCGGGACCGGACCCGATGGCGGGAGAACGAGACATGGCTCCGCGAGGAGATCGAGGACCTGCGCCGCACCGTCGACGTCGAACGCCGAGCCCGCTGGGAAGCGGAGGACGCGATCCGGCGTGGACCGCCACCGCGGCACGCCGCGGACGAGGCCTGATCCGCCGCTTCGGGTGGGCGCCGGTGCTCCTCGTTGTGGCCGGCGCGATCGGGACCGTCGGCACGTCGGTGCACGGCGCGGCGGAGACGCAGACCGCCCGTGAGGACAAGGCCGCGGCCGAGACCACCGCCGTGGAGGTCGCGAAGCCGCTCGCCCGGATCTGCGGCTCCAACCCGGCGGCCGCGGCCGAGGCCGGCGCGGACTGCGGGATGGTGTCGGCGGTCGCCAGCGGTGTCCCCGGCGCGGTCGGCGCCACGGGCGCGACCGGTGCGGCGGGGCGCGGGATCACCGGGACCGCGATCGGCGCGGATGGGCACCTCACCGTCTCCTACGACGACGGCAGTTCCCGCGACGTCGGGAAGGTCGTCGGCGCGGACGGCCGCGGCATCGCCACGACCACCCTCGACGGGGGCCGCCTCGTCCTCGTGTACTCCGACGGCACCCGGGTGGACCTCGGCGGTGTCGTCGGACCTGCCGGGCGCTCGATCACGGCGGCGGCGACCGACGGCGGGCGCCTGGTCCTGACCCTCGACGACGGGTCGACCCTCGACGCCGGGCCACTTCCCGCCGGACCGGCCGGGCAGGACGGCCAACCCGGTAGCGAGGGGCCGCCTGGGCCGGCGGGCCCGGCGTGCCCCGACGGCTATCAGGCGGTCGTCGTGGCGGGCCCGGTGTTCGGTGAGGACGGCACCCGCTACTCGCGGGCGATCACCTGTGTCGACCCGACGTCGGCGTCCGGCGGCTGACCGTGGCCGAGCAGCGGCTCACCCCGGCCGAGGCGGAGGAGGCCGCGTTCCGGCGGGTCCTCGTCGCGCACGAGCGGTTCCTGCGGGCGCTCGCCGAGCACCGGCAGGCCAGCGAGCAGCTGCTGCGGGAGTCCGCGGCCCGCGCCGTCGAGGACGCCGACCTGGTCCGGAACTTCCGGGCGCTGCTGCCGTTCGCGACACGGCGGTCGCGGATCCCGCCGCAGCGCCGCCCCCGGGACTGATCAGCCGGCGGGCAGCTCGAACTCGAAGCCTGGCCCGGTGTTGCGGCTCTGCCCGAGGATCAGGAAACCGGCGCTCGTCGGGACGTCCACGTTCACGGTTCCTCGGTAGCTGCGGCCCGGCTTGAGCTGGGAGAACGGCGCTTCCTTGCCTGTGCAGTAGAACGCGACCGTCGTATCGACGTCGTCGACGGCGCGGCCGTCGGCACCGACGAAGTCGTATTGCTGAGCCGTGCCCGCGTAGTAGCCGGGCTGGGTCGAGTCGTAGGCCGCGGTGTTCTCGATCGTCACGTCGATCGCCATGAACCGGCCGTTCTCCGGCTTCGCCGGGATGGTCTCGCCCCCGGGGCCGATGGCCTTCCCCGGGCATGAAGACACAGGGGTTATCGAGTTGACGGTGACGTACTGCCCGATGCCCGCGGCCATGGGCGGGCCCCAGAGCTGAATCCGCTCTCCGACCTTCCACGGGCGCGCGCCCCGGGTCGACAGGTCCCCGACCCCAGAGTCGACCATCGCAGCCATCTCGGGCGACCCGGCATCCGATTCGACCACGCCAGTCGGCGGCGAGTCAGGGCTGGGCACCGGCACGCCAGCAGTGCTGCACCCCCCGACAGAGAGCAGCAACGCGACCGCACCAGCGACTAGCGCGACGACGCGCTTCGACATCCCCGACTCCCAGATTGTTCGGACCTGCACGACGTGTTTGCAGAAGGTACTCACGGCGTTACGCCCCCCGCGGGCGGATCGTCAGCTCGACACCGGGACGGCCCAACAGGACCACCCGACCGAGCAGAACACTGGCGATCCGCACCCCGTCGGACATACACGCAGCGACGGCCACCTCACCGACATGGACCACCACCTCTGCCGCGCGCTGGCAGGACGGCTCCGCGCACCTCATCCGGGCCCCCGCGTGGCCCCGCGCGACCGGATCACCGTCAGCGCATCAGCCGCCAACTCGGCGATCTTGCACGGGAACGCCGCATGCAACGACGTCCCCGCGACCCGACAGACAACACAGCGGCCGTCGTTCGTCGGACGGTGCTCGACCACCAGCCGCCCGACGAGTTCGACGTTCTGGGCGATCGTGTCGACCAGCTCGGGCCAGTTAGCGTCCTTCATGGGTCCCCTCCCGGGGGGATCAAGGTCCCGGCCGGAGGCGGAATCTCCGAGCCGGGACCGACTCATCTACGCGGGCGCCCGATCGGGGCCCGCAGGCTTCCCCACCCGCGGGTCATTCACACCCGCGAAGAAAACGCGGTGGAGCACGGTGAAATCGGCAAGAACGCCGGAGGAATCGGCAACGCCTCCGACACCGTGCCGGACGTGCCCGAGTACCTCACGACGCCGCAGGCCGCGAAGGAGCTGAACGTCAACGAACGCACCCTCCGACACTGGGTTGCGACAGGGCTGATCGAGCCGGACTTCCGCACCGCGGGCGGGCACATGCGTTGGGACGTCGACCGGGTCCGCGCCGAGCTCCGGCGCGACCTCCGCCGACGACGCGACGAAGCCGAATAGAGCCTTCACGCCGCCGCCCCCGTCTCGCCGTCGACCTGACTGAGGCCCCGACGCGCCGGCCGAGGAGGACGCAACGACTTCGACAGCCGGTCCATCGCCTTCGTCGCAGCCACGCCCGTCGTCCGCACGTACAGCCGCGTCGTGTTCGGCGACGCGTGCCGCATCACGTCCTGCGTCAACAGCAGGTCCCGGGTCGACGCGTAAAACGCAGTCCCGAAGCTGTGCCGCAGCCAGTGCAGCGAGTACGGCATGCCCTGCCGGGCGAAGAACTGCCCGACGAGCTTGCTCAGGGTGGCCGGCTTCATCACGTTCCCGAACCGGGTCCAGAACAGCGGGCCCCGCATGTGCATGTACTGCCGCAGGCTCGGCTCCACGTGCAACGGGACAGTGATCCGAAAGGGCTTGCGCCCCTTGCCGATCCCCGACAGCACGAGACGCCCCTCGATCTCGTCGATGCTGTCGCGGGTCAACTGCGCGATCTCCATCGCCCGAAGCCCCATGAACGCGGCGAGGACCAGCCACGTCCGCATCGGCTCTGGCGCGATCTGGATCGCTAGTTTCAAGTCGCGGTCCGGGACGGGGTGGGCGTGAGCCGCAGGCACCTTGATCTTCGCCATCCGTTTCGTGGGGTCCGTGTCGATCAGCTCGGCCTCCAGCGCCCAGGCGTAGAAGGCCCGCGCGTTCGAGGTGTATGTCGAGAGCGTGCTCATCTTGTAGGGGGTGCCGAGCCGGGAGACGCCGCTCCGGAGCGCGCTCTGCCACGCGAGCAGATCGGCCGGTGTGGCCTCGAGGAGTGGGCTCGGCAGTGCTGCCGCAAGCCGCCGGAGGTTCTCCCGGCGGTGACCCACGGAGATCGGGGTTGCGCCGTTCAGGTCGAACCAGCGGCAGTGTCGATCTATGAGTTGCTGATCGAAAGTGGTGGTGGTCACCTTTTTGAGTGGTACCGGACGATCCCTAGTCGAGTCACGCCGCAGCGTCATGTTCACCGCCTCGGCCCGCACTCCTCCGGGGGACGGGGGCACTGCTGCGTCGTCCGGTCATGTCGATGA
Organism: Pseudonocardia sp.; assembly: GCF_050250275.1. Taxonomy (GTDB): domain Bacteria; phylum Actinomycetota; class Actinomycetes; order Mycobacteriales; family Pseudonocardiaceae; genus Pseudonocardia. Next base: position 968 of record NZ_JBFWOY010000016.1, on the reverse strand, counting down.
CCTGGGCAGATGCGACTACCGAAGGCCGACTTCCGGGCAACTTATCGATGGAGTGCGCGGGGCCGACCGGGCCGTGCGGCGGCGCCGGGCGGGCCACGACCAAGCCGTCGATGTACGACTGCACCGACAACGGCGACTTCTCGATCGTCGTCGACGCCCCGCGCCCACCGGTGATGCTGTGCACGATGGCCGACCAGACACTCGCGTCGGAACGGCTGACCCCGGCGGGCACCGCGGGCGCCGGTGGCGGGGCCCGCCGGCTCGCGGGGCTGACGAACACCGAGGCGCCGGGTGCCTACCGCGACCCCGCGACCGGCGTGTGGATCATGACCTACAGCGACCCCCACTGCGGGTACTGCGCGGGCGCGCCGACCGGGTACGCGACGGCGACGTCGCTCGCCGGGCCGTGGACCGCCCCGCCCAACACCAACCCGGACTGGGGCGCGCCGCCCTCGGGGCGCCGGGCGATCTCGGCGACGTCGTGCGGAGGGCAGGCACGCACCGTCGTCACGCTGTCCGGGCAGGCCTACCAGTTCATCGACCTGTGGCTGGGCACCCGCAACGAGACCGCGGCGGCGCTGCGCCTGGAGCCGCTGGTCCACCGCGGTGCGGCGCCGCCCGGCAGCCCGCTGCAGGCGTTCGCGCCGTGGACGTGCGGGGCCACCGAGGGCGAGCCACACGGGTCGCCGCATCGGGGCCGGGCTGTGTGAGGGGCCGGGCTGTGTGAGGGGCCGGGCTGTGTGAGGGGCCGGGCTGTGTGAGGGGCCGGGCTGTGTGAGGGGCCGGGCTGTATGGGGGGCTGGGCTGTGTGAGGGGCGGTCAGGCGACGCCGACGTAGGCGATGAACCGTCCTGGGTCTGCGAGAGGCTGAGGGTCAGGCCACCGCACCCTGTTGGGCGATGGACGTAGCGTACACCATTTCCCGTTCAATCGGAGGCAAATAGTCAATCGACGAGTGGAGCCTCGCA
>NZ_JBFWOY010000015.1:0-147392 GCF_050250275.1 Pseudonocardia sp. | reverse complement strand
AGAACGCGCACGCCGCAAGGCGCTGCCAGCATGGCTGCACCACTACAACCATCACCGGCCTCACACCGCGCTCGGTAACCAGCCCCCGATCACCCGCTGCACCAACGTCACCGAGCAGTACAACTAGAGCGCTCTAGAAGGAGGCTGCGATGACGCGGGTGGCACTGATCGGCTCGGGGCGGATGGGGGCCTTCCACGGCGAGACCATCGCCCGGCGCGTCCCCGGGGCACGGCTGGTCGCCGTCGCCGACCCCCAGCCCGGGGCGGCCGACGCACTGGCCGCCCGGCTCGGCGCCGCCGCCACCACCGACCCCGCCGCCGTGCTCGCCGACCCGGCCGTCGACGCCGTCGTCGTCGCCGCACCCGCCCGGTTCCACGCCGACCTGGTGGTCGCCGCCGCACAGTCGGGCACGCACGTGTTCTGCGAGAAGCCGATGGCCATGGAGGTCGCCGACGCCGTCCGTGCCACCGAGGCCGCCCGGGCCGCCGGCGTCGTCCTGCAGGTCGGGTTCAACCGCCGGTTCGCCGCCGACTGGCGTGCCGCCCGCACCCTGATCGACGGGGGCCTCGGCGCACCCCGCACCATCCGCTCCCTCACCCGCGACCCCGGGGGCTTCGACCCCGCCCGCGTCGCGCCGGACACGATCTTCCGCGAGACCCTGATCCACGACGTCGACACGCTGCGGTTCCTCAACCCCGGGGCCACCGCCGTCGAGGTCCACGCGATCGCCGACGCCCTCGTCCGCCCCGACTGGCGCGACCGCGGGCTGCTCGACACCGCCGTCATGACCGTCCGGTTCGACAACGGCGCCACCGGCATCGCCGAGGCCTGCTTCGAAGCCGCCCACGGCTACGACGTCCGCGCCGAGTGGTTCGGCCCCGGCGCCATGCTGAGCATGGGCAGCACCCGCGCCGACGGGCTCGTCGTCCACGGCGCGGCAGGGATCTCCGCGGCGACCGTCCGCTACGACCAGGACCTCTTCCGTGACGCCTACACCGCGGAGCTGACGGCGTTCGTCGAGGCGGCCGCGCACGGTGTGCCCGAGCCCGGGGCCCCGTCCGGCGAGGACGCCACCGAGGCGCTGGCGATCGCGCTCGCCGCGGCCCGGTCGGTCCGCGAAGGCCGGCCCGTCCGCACGGCGGGGGTGCCGGCATGACCTACCGCCTCGCCGTCAGCGCGGAGATGCAGTTCGTCGACCTCCCGTTCGTCGAGCGCGTCCGCCGCATCCACGACCTCGGGTTCGAGGTCGAGATCTGGGACTGGACCACCAAGGACCTCGACGCCCTCACCGCCACCGGCGCCACGTTCTCGTCGATGACCGGGTACGTCACCGGCACGCTCGCCGACCCCGACGGCGCCGACGAGCTGCTGCGCACCGCCGCCGCCTCCCTCGCCGCCGCCGACCGGCTCGACTGCCCGCGGCTCAACGTCCACGGCACCGGTCTCGACGGCCGCGGCCTGCCCGTGCGGCCCGCCGGCGTCGTCACCCCGGCGATGTGGCTCACCGCCGCCCGCACGCTCGGCCGCCTCGCCGAGCTGGGGGAGAAGGCCGGCCGGGTGTTCACGCTGGAGAACCTCAACACCACCGTCGACCATCCCGGCACCCCGTTCGCCCGTGCCGCGGACACGTTCGCGCTGGTCGAGGCCGTCGCCAGCCCCCACCTGCGGATGAACCTCGACCTCTACCACGCCCAGATCGGTGAGGGGAACCTGATCTCGCTGCTGGAGACCATGTTGCCCGCCATCGGGGAGATCCAGGTCGCCGACGTCCCCGGCCGCTGCGAGCCCGGCACCGGGGAGATCCACCATCCGGCGATCGCCGCCGCGCTGCGCCGCCTCGGCTACGACGGCGTCGTCGCACTGGAGGGCTGGGCGTCGGGCGATCCCGAACGGGCGCTGGAGGCGTTCCGCGCCGCGTTCGCCTGAACCGCTCCCGGCGGCCCGCACGGTCTACTCGACGGCGTCGCGCTGCTCGGGCAGCGAGGCCGCGGGCCGGGTGCGGCGTTCCAGGAGGGTCCGGGCCCGGTCGCGCGCATCGGCGGCGAGCCTCTTCCCGCGGCCGGCGCCACGCCGGGCGGTGCGGGCGGCGACGTCGGCCAGCAGCGTCGCCCGGCCGGGGATCGTCGCCGGGTGCACGTCGAGGCGGTGGATGTCGCGGACGTCGTCGGCCCACCGCATCTTGTACGGCTCCGCCGAGCCCATGAACTCGTAGCTGCGCCCGCTCTCCACCGACGCGCGGACCTGCTCGAACAGCAGGATCAGCCCGGGGGAGTACTGGCGGAAGTCGGGCTCGTAGCTCGCCTTGAGCGGATAGGTCGCCGTGTCGTCCTCGAGGCACAGCTCGCCCGCGACGGCACGGCCGTCGACCTCCAGGAACGACACCCGCAGGATCCCGGCCGCGTGGGCCCACGCGGTGATCCCGGCGTAGAAGACGCGGGTCCGGGCGTCGGACAGGACCGCGGTCCCCGAGTCGCCCTTCCAGCCGCTCGCCTCGATATCGAGGAACCGTGCCACGGCCCCGTCGACCCCGGCCGCGTCGGCGTCGGGCACGTAGCGGACCGGGCCGAGCTTCTCCAGCTTGCGCCGGTTGCGCTGCAGCTGCCGGACCCGGCGCGCCTCACGACGCTCCACATAGGACTCGAACGTCACGTTGCCCGGCACGTACGGGGAGCGTTGGACGATCTCGCGACGCACGTGGGCGCGACGGCGCGTCAGGGCCCGCGTCGCCGACTCGCTCCCGGGCGTCGTCAGGTGGCTGAGCTCGACACGGCGACCGCTCGTGACGACGTGGTCGAGCAGCGCGGTCCGGGCCACGTCGTCCAGGGCGACGGGCCCCGCGACGAAGCTGTGCCAGTTCGTCGCGCTGCGCACGACGCCGCGGTGCTCGACCAGCGGCATGACGGCGACCAGCTCACCGTCGCGGCGCACGGTGACGATGCGGCGGGTGCCCTCGCCGAAGGCGTCCCACCACGCGGCGAACCAGCCGGGCCGGTCGAACGGAGTCGCCCCCACGCGGTCGACGAGGTCGTCCCACTCGGCGGCGAGGTCGGGGGTCACGACGGGATGGCTGTGGACTCCTGAACCGTGTCTCGGAGGGGAGCTGGGTGGTGCGGACATGCGGGGTTCCTCGAGGGTGGGACGGGCCCCGCTGCGGGCCCGGCGACGGGTGAAATGCCTGCGGGCAGGCCCCCGGCGGTCCACGACGGTGCGGCACCTCCCACGGCGACCACCCCGGCGCGGCGATCGCCACCCCGGTGCGCGCCCCCGCGCCCACCGGTCCGGCCGGGACCGGCGCGGACGCCGGGGCGGCCAGACCACGCGCCCGCCGGACCCATCCCGGCGCCGACCGGGACAGGGCGGCGGCCACGCTCGCGTGCACCACGACACCGATCGTGAGCAGCGCGGCCGGGGGAGCGGCGTGCCACGCCGTCAAGTACTCGACGTACTCGACCAGCAGGAAGGCGAGCGGCCCCAGGACGGCCCAGCCGGCCCCGCAGCGTGGCTCGTCGTCCTCCCCCGCGGACCCCGGGCGTCCGGTCGTGGCGACCGTGGCGAGGGCGACGACCGCGACGGCGACCGCGACCGCGAGGGTCGCCGGGAGCCAGCGGGCCGCCCCGGCCAGCATGCCGTCGGCGACCGCGTCGTCGGTACATCCGGCGTAGGCCACGAGCGTCAACGCCTGGCTCGCGAGCCAACCGGCCGCCGCGATGGCCGCCACCGTCAGGAGCGAGCACGCCCCTTCCGGACGGTCACGCATCGGTCGGCCTCCTGCCGGACGGTCACTACACGCGGCGCCGGCCACGCGGAAGAGGAATGTTCAACCGAAAGGGTAAATGTTGGGTAAACCCCGGGAGCATCCGGGTCAGTTCTGTCGACGACGCCCGTTCGACACGCCGGGCTCGACGCCGGACCGGTTCGACCACGGTGGTTGCGCTCCGCCGTCGAATCCGACGTGTCGCCGGAGTCGTCAGGCGGTACCGGTGAACACGATCGGCGAACCCAGCGCTGTCGGGGACAGCTCCACCTGGACGTCACCCTTCTGTTCCGGCACGGAGAACGCGACGCCGTAGGTGAGGCTCTTGCCCGGCAGAATCGTCGACGACGTCGTCACGCCGACCTTCTTCTGGATGTCGGTGATCTGCGGGGCGTCGGCCCCCGCTGCGGACGCCTTGGCTCCGACGACGAACGGGTTGAACGCGAACGGCGTGGCCGAGTTGTTGGTGATCGTCACGTCGAACCGGACCGCCCGGGCGATCTCGCCGCCCAACGCCGCAGCGCCGGCGGACGGCGTGTAGGCCGCGGGTGTCGACACCGAGTAGCCGATGTCGGAGACGGTCACGGTCTGGCCGAACGCGACGGGAGCCGACGTCCCGCCGGAGCCGGCCGCGTAGCCGCCCGCTCGCGCGGCGTCGTCGGCCGCGGTGCTCGCAGCGCCCGCTGCCGCGGTGAAGACGGCGGCGTAGAGGATGCACATCAGCAGACCGGCGACCGACAGGACGATGCCGGCGATGGCGAGGCCGCGATTGTCGGCCCGTCCTGACCGGGTGCGTGTGAAGCCGATGATGCTCAGGACCAGGCCGACGATGACCAGCGGCCACGCGATGATGCCGATCACCGGTATGAACGAGAAGACCAGGCCGACCAGGCCGAGGACGAATCCGGCGGTGCCGAGGCCGTTCTGGCGGGGCTGCTGCGGTGCGTAGCCGGGGGGCGGCGGGTACTGGGCGTTGGGAGGTTGCGGGTTCATCCGGTTCCGATCATGAGAGTGGGTTCGTGATCGTGTCGTCCCGAACGGCCGCGGCATTAGCGGTCTGTGTTCGTTCGGTACCGTTTCGTTATCGTGCGGAGCCGCTGCGCGTCATCGGCATGTCGTGGTTCTGGTACCCGGGGGCGAACAGCCTGTCGAGGTCGCTCCGGTCGGCCGTGTTCCGCAACTCGTCGAGCTGCCGGCGGACCAGCTCCGTGTCGGCGTCCGGTCGACACGGCTGCTCCCCCCGTCGTGGATCGGGGATTCGACGCTGGGGAGGAGGGCGCGGTGGCCGCATCGGGTGAACCCCCGGTCCCACGGGGCTAGGCACCGGTAGCGGTGTCGCGTGCATCCCGGAGAGGCCCTGGTTGCCGGGGCTAGCGGTTGTTAGCCTGGGGTCGTCGAGCGGAAGGACGGTGTCGACGTGGACGCCACTGCCGAGCAGCAGCTGATCGCCGAGCTGGCCGATTTGGTCGCGCGGCGCACCACCGCGATGGCGCCGGAGGTCCGGTTCGAGCCCGCGGCGTCCTACACCGACCCCGCCCGGCACGCGGCCGAGCGGGCGGTGCTCTTCCGCGACTACCCGCTGCCCGTCGCCACCGGTGCGGAGTTGGCCGGGCCGGGTGCGTTCACGACGTCGCAGATCGGTGATCTCCCGGTCCTCACCGTGCGCGGTGACGACGGTGTGGCCCGCTGCCTGGTCAACGTCTGCCGCCACCGGGGCAACATCGTGTGCGCCGAGCCGGCGGGCACCCGGCGGACGTTCAGCTGCGAGTACCACGCCTGGTCCTACGACCGGGCCGGGCGGCTGCGCTCCACCGTCGACCGCGACGGGTTCGAGGGGCTCGACCGCGCCGCGCACGGCCTGGTCGAGCTGCCCACCGAGGAGCGGCACGGCATCGTGTGGACCCTCCCGACGCCCGGCGGCGTGCTCGACCTCACCGCCCACCTCGGCGCCGACTTCGAGTCGGAGATCGCCGACCTCGACCTGGCGTCGTTCACGCTGTGGGACCGGGTCGTCATGTCGCAGCCGTTCGACTGGAAGTGCGGCGTGGACACGTTCCTGGAGGTCTTCCACCTCGCCTACCTGCACAAGAAGACGGTCGGGCCGTTCTTCGTCGGCAACGTCGGTGCCTACACCGGGTACGGGCTGCACCACCGCTACTCCGCCGTGCGCAACAGCTTCACGGACATGGCGGCCGGGCCCGCCGACGAGCGGACGGTGTACCCGCACAGCTCGCTCGTGCATCTCGTCTTCCCCAACACGATCCTGACCTGGCAGATGGACCACGTCGAGATGTGGCGCTTCTACCCGGGCGTGGGTGGCGACGGGACGTGCACGGCCGAGGGGCTCATGCTCACCCCGGAACCCGCGACGACCGACAGCGCCCGCCGGCACTGGGAACGCAACTGGCGCATCCTGCTCGACACGATCCTCGACGAGGACTTCGCGACGATGGAGCGCGTGCAGCGCAACCTGCGTACCGGTGCGGTGTCCGAGCTCGCGTTCGGCCGCAACGAGATCGCGCTGCAGCACTTCCACGAGGGCGTGCACGCGGAGCTGCGCCGCAACGGGATCGACCCGTGAGCACCGCGGGCCTCGCGCGGCCCCGGGTCCGGCGGGCCGACATCGTCGCCGCGGCCCTGGAACTGTTCGCGGACAAGGGCTATCTGGCGACGACGATGGACGACATCGGGCGCGCCGTGAACGTGCGAGGCCCCAGCCTCTACAAGCACGTCGCGTCCAAACAGGACCTTCTCGTCGAGATCATGGACACCTCGCTCACCACCGTGCTGCGCGACCACCTCGTCGCCGTTGGCTCCACCGACGACGTCGCCGACCAGCTGCGCCGGGCCGTCGAGGCCCACGTCCGCTTCCATGCGCGGCACCGGCTGGAGGCGTTCGTCGGCACCCGGGAGCTGCGGCACCTGTCGGAGGGCAACCGGGCCGCGATGGCCGCGCGGCGCCGCGACTACGAGCGGGGGTTCCGCGTGCTCGTCGAGCGCGGGGTCGCCGAGGGCCGGTTCCACGTCGGCTCCGTCCGGCTCACGACGTACTCGATCCTCGACATGGGCGTCGGTGTCTCGGTGTGGTTCCGGGAGGGCGAGGAGTTCGCGAGCGACGAGGTCGCCTACCGCTACGGCGACCTCGCGATGCGCCTCGTCGGCGCGGCCTGAGCCCTCAGCGGGCAGCGACCCCGTCCAGCCAGGACACCAGGTCGGCGACGACCTCGTCCCGGTTGGTCTCGTTGAAGACCTCGTGGCGGGCATCCTGGTAGTAGTGCGTCGTGACGTCGGCGCCCGCGCCGCGGTAGCGGTCGACGAGGGGCTCCAGCGCGGTGAGGCCCGCGTTGACCGGGTCGGCGGTGCCCGCGAGGACCAGTAGCGGGAACCCGTTCGGTACCGACGGCTGCGCCATCCGGTCGGCCGCGGCCCACATCCCGGCGGCGCTCTTGGCGTCGAGACCGAAGCCGCACAACGGTTCCGCCACGTAGGCGTCGACCTCGGCCTCGTCGCGGGAGAGCCAGTCGTAGTCGGTGCGGGCGGGGGCGAAGGGGGCGTTGAAGGCGGACAGGTCGACGTCGGCGGACGGGTCGACGGCCGTGGCGAGCAGGTCGAGCGCGCCGGAGCCGGACAGGACGGCGCCGGTGACGTCGGCGGCGTGGTCGAGCAGGTACTGCTGCACGACCCAGGAGCCCATGGAGTGGCCGAGCGCGATGACGGGCAGGTCGGGGCGCTCGCCGACGGTGCTGCGGACGGTCAGCGCGTAGTCGGCGACGACCCCGTCCCAGCCGGCGTCGCCGAAGTCGCCCAGTGCGGTCCCGGCGATGCCGGCGGTGCGGCCGTGGCCGCGGTGGTCGACGGCGAGCAGGTCGTAGCCCGCGGCGGACAGGTTCTTGCCGAGCGCGTCGTAGCGCAGCGAGTGCTCGCCCATGCCGTGGGCGAGGACGATCGCCGCTTTCGCGTCGGCGTCGGTGGTCCATCGCTGGCCGACGAGCCGGGTGCCGTCCGAGGTACCGACCATGAGTGCGGAGCGCGCCATCGTCGGACCCTATTGCCTCACGGGGCCCGCTGCCGTCTCACGACGAGACGATTTCCCGCAGCCGGTCGAGGAACGCGACCTGACCCTTCACGATCTTCTCCCGGGCCTCGTCGAGGGTGAACCACGCGGCCCGGTCGATCTCGGGGAACTCCTGCATCCGCCCCGACCTCGGCGGCCACTCCAGCTCGAAGGTGTTGCTGACGACCGCGTCCGCGTCGAGGTCCCCGGCGAGGGCGAAGGCGGCGATCAGCTTGCCCGAGCCCTTGACGGTCCCGAGGTCGACGAGCTCGCCGTCGGGCACGGGCGAACCCAGCTCCTCGGCGAACTCGCGGACCGCCGCGGCACGCGGCTCCTCGTCGTCGCCGTGCTCGCCCTTGGGGATCGACCACGCGTGCGCGTCCTTGCGCGCCCAGAACGGGCCGCCCATGTGCCCCAACAGGACCTCCGGGCCCGCCCGGTGGAGCAGGATTCCCGCGCTGCGCCGCATGCCGTCGATGCTGTCAGTCGCCGAGCACCCGTCGCAGGTAGGGGTTGGTGAACGTCCGCCCGGGGTCGAGGCGGTCGCGGACGGCGCGGAAGTCGTCGAACCGCGGGTAGAGGGCGGCCAGGTCGTCGGCGGTGAGCGAGTGCATCTTGCCCCAGTGCGGGCGCCCGCCCAGGCTGCGCAGGATCGACTCGGCCGCGTCGAAGTACCGCGTGTGGTCGGCGCCCACGTACTGGTGGACGGCGACGTAGCCGCTGTCGCGGCCATGGGCGGTGGAGAGCCACACGTCGTCGGCCGCGGCGACCCGCACCTCGACGGGGAACGCGACGCGCTCCCCGCTGCGTCGCAACCAGTCCTCGATCTCCGCGACGGCCTGCGGGACGGCCACGCGGGGCAGCGCGTACTCGGTCTCGCGGAAACGCACCCGGCGCGGCGTCGCGAACACCCGGTAGGAGCGGTCGACGAAGGTGCGCGCGCCCAGCGCCCGGGTGGCGATCGCGTTGACCCGCGGGATCAGCGACGGGCGCGCCGCGCACGCCCGGTTGGCCCACCCGAACACGGTGTTGGACAGCAGCTCGTCGTCGAGGACGCGGCGCCAGCGCGGCAGCGGTCTCGCGGCGTCGCCGGTGCGGTCGTTGCGCTTGGTCAGCAGCCGGCGGGTGTGCGGGAACCAGTACAGCTCGGCGTGGTCGTGGGCCTCGGCGAACGCGTCGAACGTCGCCGGGTCGCGCAGGATCTCGTCGAAGGCGGCGGGACGCTCCTCGGCGCGCAGGACGAACGCGGGCACGCAGCGCAGCGTCACCGTCGCGACGATCCCGAGGGCGCCGAGGCCGATCGCCGCGGCGGGGAGCTCGTCGGCGGGGCAGTCGTGGAGGGTGCCGTCGGCGAGTACGAGCTGCATCCCGGCCACCTGGGTGCCGAGCCCGCCGAGGCGCGCCCCGGTGCCGTGGGTGCCGGTCGCGAGCGCCCCCGCGACGGTCTGGACGTCGATGTCGCCGAGGTTGGGCATCGCGAGCCCGCGGTCCCACAACGCCGGGCCCAGCTCGTGCAGGGTGGTGCCGGCCAGGACGGTGGCCAGTCCCGTCGCCGGGTCGGCGGTGACGATGCCGCGCAGGCGGTCCAGCCGCACCGCGAGCCCGTCGGTCACGGCGACGGCGGTGAAGGAGTGGCCCGACCCGAGCGCCTTCACCCGCAGCCCCGCCGCCGCCGCGTGCGCCACCGCCTGCTGCAGCTCGGCGATCGTCGCGGGTGCGGCGACGTCGGCGGGGGTCGCCGTCGCGGTGCCGGCCCAGTTCGTCCAGGTGTGGCGCGCCGTGGCAGCGGTGGTGGGCATCCGACGAGGATGGACTGGACGTGCGTCCAGTTCAACCTTGACCCGCACCCGCGGCGCCGACGACGATGCCGGGATGGCGACCGCCCGGATGGACAAGCAGGAGCGCCGCAAGACGCTCGTCGACGCCGCCGTCGGGGTCGCCGAGCGCGAGGGCGTCCCCGCCATGAGCATCCGTCGCGTGGCCGAGGCCGCCGACGTCTCCCTCGGGCTCGTGCACTACTGCTTCAACGACCGCAACGACCTCGTCGCCGCCGTGGCGCAACGCTGCGTCGCGGAACTGGGGAAGGCCGGGCTCGACGCCCTCTCCGCCGTCGAGGACACGCTCGTCGCGGCCCTGCGGGCCGGGGTCCGTGGCATGTGGACGGCGCTCTCCGCCAGCCGCGCCCGCCAGCTCGTCACCTACGAGATCACCACCTACTCACTGCGCCAGCACGGGGAGCACGCCGTCGCCGTCGGCCAGTACGAAGTCGGGCAGCAGGCCGTCGAGGCGTTCCTCACCCGCGCCGCGCACAACAGCGGCAACCACTGGACCCGGCCGGTGCCGGAGCTCGCGGGCATGACGCTCGCGCTGATCGACGGGGTCTGCCTGCGCTGGCTCGTCGACGGCGACGAGGAGGGCGCGCTCGCCCGGCTCGACGGCTTCGCCGAGACCATGGCGCGCCACGCCGCCCCGGGCGTCGCCACCGACGAGACAGGGCCGGTCGACGAGGCCGCGGAGCCGTCGTGACCATCGCGACCAGCCCCGGCATCGTCACCCCACGCCTGCGGACGGCCCGCCGCGCCACCGCCGCCGCGTTCGCCGCCCAGGGGTTCCTCTTCGCCGTCCTGCTCACCCACCTGCCGCAGTTCGAGCAACGCCACGGCATCGACGACGCCACCGTCACCCTCGTCGTCCTCGGGGTGTCGCTGCTCGCCGGCGCCGGCAGCGTCGTCGCCGAGGCACTGGCCCGCCGGCGCGGCAGCTCCGTCGCGCTGACCGCGGGCCTCGCGACGATCGTCGCCGCCACCGTGGTCATCGCGCTCGCCCCCGACGCCGCCGTGCTGTTCGTCGGCTTCGGCTGCTACGGCCTCGGCGTCGGGGCCGTCGACGCCGGGAGCAACATGCAGGCCGTCGCCGTCCAACGCGGCTACGGCCGCAGCATCCTCACCTCGTTCCACGCCTGGTGGTCGGGAGCCGGGATCGTCGGTGCGCTGTGGGTCGCGCTGGGGGAGCGGACCGGGCTCTCCCTGCAGGTGGGCCTGCTGATCGCCGCCGCGGCGGCCGCCCTGCTCGCCGTCGCCGCCCGCCGCGGCATCCTGCCCGGGCGTGAGCTGCACGTCGCCGTCCCGGCCGGGACCGCACGCGCCGCGGCCGCCGTGCCGTGGCGTCCGGTCCTGCTCCTCGGCTCCGCCATGGCCTGCTTCTACGTCGCCGACGCGGGCATCGCCAACTGGTCCGCGCTCTACCTGCACGACCTCCTGGGCGCCGCCGCCGGTGCCGCCGCCCTCGGGTTCGCCGCCTACCAGGGCGCCGCCCTCACCTCCCGCGCCGCGGGCGACCAGCTCGTGCGCCGTATCGGCGCCGTGGCCACGGTGCGGATCGGCGCCCTCGTCGGCATCGGCGGGTTCACACTCGTCGTCCTCGCGCCCAACGCCGGCGTCGCCATCGCCGGGTTCGCGCTCGTCGGGCTCGGGCTGCCCGTCGTCGCCCCGCTCTGCTTCTCCGCCGCCGGCGCCCTCGCCCCCGGCGCGACCGACGCCGTCGTCGCCCGCGTCAACGTCTTCAACTACCTCGGCGCCGTCGTCGGCGGGGTCGCGGTGGGGCTCGTCGGCACCACCGTCGACCTGCGCGCCGGCTTCGTCGTCCCGCTCGTGCTCGCGTTCGCGCTCGTCGTACTGGCGCGCGGGTTCGTCCCCCACGCGAAGGATGCTCGATGACCGTCTCCCTGCGTCACACCACGACCACCTCCGTCGCGGTGGCCGCCGCCAGGCTCGACGCCGCCACCGCCCACCTCGACGCGCCCTTGCTCGCGCTCGACCTCGACGCGGTGCGCGCCAACGCCGCCGACCTCGTCGCCCGGGCCGGCGGCACCCCCGTGCGGGTCGCGTCGAAATCGGTGCGCTGCCGCGCCGTCCTCGACGACGCCCTGTCGACTCCCGGGTTCCGTGGCGTCATGGCCTACGCGGTGCGCGAAGCCGTCCGGCTCGCCCGCGCCGGGGTCGGCGACGTCCTGCTCGGCTACCCCAGCGTCGACCGCGGTGCCCTCGCCGAGCTCGGCGCCGACCCCGTCGCCCGCGAGCGCGTGACCCTCATGGTCGACGACCCCGCCCAGCTGCGGATCGCCCGCGACGCCGCGGGCCGCACCGGACTGCGGGTGTGCATCGACGTCGACGCCTCCCTGCGGATCGGGCCCCTGCACCTGGGCGTGCGCCGGTCACCGATCCGTACCCCGCACGAGGCCGCCTCGCTCGCGAGCGCCGCACGCCGGCTCGGGTTCGCCGTCGTCGGCGTCATGTTCTACGAGGCCCAGGTCGCCGGGCTGCCCGACGCCTCGCTCGCCGTCCGCCTCGTCAAACGCGCCTCGGTCGCCGAGCTCGCACGGCGCCGCACCGCTGTCGTGCAGGCCGTCACCGCGGCCGTCGGCGCGCTGGAGATCGTCAACAGCGGCGGGACCGGCAGCCTCGAGTCCAGCTCCGCCGACGCGGCCGTCACCGAGGTCACCGCAGGCTCCGGCCTCTACGGCCCCACCCTCTTCGACGGCTACCGCGCCTTCACCCCGCGCCCCGCCCTGATGTTCGCCCTCCCGGTGGTGCGCCGCCCCGCCGCGACCATCGCCACCACCTTCGGCGGCGGGTACATCGCCTCCGGCCCCGCCGGTGCCTCCCGCGTCCCGACCCCGGTCTTCCCGGCCGGGCTGTCGTTGCTCGGCACCGAGGGGGCCGGGGAGGTGCAGACGCCCGTCCGCGGCCGGACCGTCCCCGCCATCGGCGACCGTGTCTGGTGGCGCCACACCAAGGCCGGCGAGGTCTGCGAGCGATTCACCGAGATGCACCTGGTGGAGGGCGGCCGCGTCGTCGGCAGCACCCCGACCTACCGCGGGGAGTCCTGGACCTTCGGCTGACCCACCCCCCGCGCCGAGATGCACCTGAGCGCGGTCCGCGGTCTGACGAACCGCGCTGAGGTGCATCTCGGCCGCGGAGGCGGGCTGTGTGCGGGCGGGAACGGGTCGGCTGTTCCGTCTCGGCCGGGCGGTGGTCCCGGCAGGGTGCGTCGGTGGAGGTTCTGCGGGGGAGTGCCGCCGTCGCGGCGGGGGTCGTCACGGAGTCGCAGCTGCGGGGGCCGAACTGGGTGCGCGTCCTGCCCGACACCTACGTCGCCCGCGGCGTCGAGCTCGACCTACGGGTGCGGTCCGTGGCCGCGTTCCGGCACGTCGGTGCGAACGGGGTGCTGGCCGGGTGGTCGGCGGCCGAGCTGCTCGGGGTGAGGGCCGCGCCGCACGACGCACCTGCCGAGGTGGTCGTCCCCGCGGCCGGCAGGCGTGTCCATCAGGGGCTCGTCCTCCGCCGCGACCGCCTGCGCCGCCGCGACGTGTGGCTCCTCGACGCCGACGGCCGCCGCCGCCCGCACGCCGACCGGAGCCGGGTGCTCGCCGAGGGTGGCGTCCACGTCACGTCGCCGGAGCGCACCGCCTACGACCTGGCCCGTCGCGAGCCGGGTCTGGTGCGCGCGGTCGTTGCCGTCGACGCCGTCGCCAACGCCTGCCGCATCGCCCCGTCGGCGGTCCTGGACGTCGCGGTCCGCAACCGTGGCGCCCGGGGCATCACCCGGCTGCCGCGGGTCGTCGACCTCGCCGACGCTGCCGCGGGCTCGCCGATGGAGACCCGGCTCCGGTTGGTGCTGGTCCTGGCCGGGCTGCCGCGACCGACGGTCCAGCACCCGGTGCTGTACGACGACGCACGCACGGCCGTCTGGCTCGACCTGGCCTACCCGGAGCAGCGGATCGGCGTGGAGTACGAGGGCGCCCAGCACGCCGGCGTGGAAGGTCTCGTCCGGGACGCCGACCGCTACACGCGCCTGGTCACCGCCGGCTGGCGCATGTTCCGCTACACGAAGCAGGACGTCCTCCGCGGCCCGGAGCGCATAGTGGCTGACCTGCGCCGCGCCCTCCGCCCGCCGAGATGCACATGAGCGCTGCCTGAGGAGGCGCGAACCGCGCTCACGTGCATCTCGCGCGGGTCAGGCGAAGGTGAGCGGCGGGACGTCGAGGGTCGCCGGCGTCAGACGGGTCGGGTCATCCGACGTCCAGCGCGCCCGGGAGGACGGCGGCGGCCTCCACGAGGCTGGGCCCATACCACGTCAGGAGCCGGCCGCTGACCAGCGCGGACGGCGCCGCGAACGACTCGGGCCCGTCGTCGGCGGTGAAGAGATAGGGCTCGTCGGGCAGGACGACGAGGTCGTGCGGCGGCAGCGCCCCCACGTCGATCTTCGGATACCGCTCGGGGTCGTCGGCGAGCACGTTGTCGATGCCGAGCCGCGCCAGCACCGCGCCGGTGAATGTGTCGCTCCCGCACGCCATCCAGGGCTTGCGCCAGATCGGGACGACGGCCCGCCGGCGCGGCGAGAGGACCGGAACGGCGGCCCACGCCGTGCGCGCGGAGACCAGCCACGGCGGTTCGTCGAGACCGCACGCGGCGAGCATGCGGCCCAGCGAGTCGAAGGCGCCGTCGACGGTGCGGATGTCGGTCACGTAGACCGGCACCCCCGCGGCGCGCAGGGCGTCGAGGTCGGGGAGCCGGTTCTCCTCCTGGTTGGCCAGGACCAGGTCGGGCCCGAGGGCGATGATCGCGTCGACGTCCGGGTTCTTGGTGCCGCGCAGGCGTGGGACGTCGAGGCCGGCGGGATGGGTGCACCAGTCGGTGGCGCCGACCAGCATCCCGGGCGCGGACTCGGCGAGTGCCTCGGTGAGCGACGGGACGATCGACACCACCCGCTGCACCGGCAGGGGGACGTCGACGTCGCGTCCTTCATCGTCGGTGACCGTGAACGTCTGCCTCACGCCGCGACCGTAACCCGGGGGCGGCGGGGTGCGCAGCGGGCGTTCTCACGTGGGCGTCTCGTGCCGCGGCACCTACCGTCGTCGGCGACGGCCGTCGTCCCGCTCGGCGGTGACCGGGTCGTGGGGCCGTACCCCGATGATGACGGCGACGCTCGTCGTGTCTGCAGCTGCCGGCCTGCTGCTCGCCGCCGCGCTGGTCGTCGCCCTGCGGCTCAGAAGGTCTTCCCCAGATCCCGGGCGAGGGCGTGTGCGGCGGAGCGCCCGGACTCCGCGTCGGCGGTGACCAGGTTGGGTCGGAACGCGATCTCCTCCACGTCGTCGACACCCGCCCACGCGAGCCAGTCGCGCAGGTAGGGGGCCTGGAAGTCGCTGCCGAACGACGGTCCGCGACCGGGCCCGTACACGGCGCTGGTGTAGACGAGGACGGCCTTCTTCCCCCGCAGCAGCCCGTCGTAGCCGGCCTCCGGGTCGAAGCCGAAGACCATGCCCGGCTGGCTGACGACGTCGATGAACTGCTTGAGGATGTAGGGGATGCCGGCGTTCCACATCGGGACGCTGAACAGGTAGCGGTCGGCGGCGTCGAGCCGCTCGAAGGTGGTGCGGGCGGCCGCCCAACCCGCGGCGCCGTCGCCGCTGGGGGTCTGGCCTGCGAAGACAGCCATCTTGGCGGCGGCGGCCGCGGGGCCGAACTCGGGGAGGGTGCCATCCCAGAGGTCGAACTCGTCGATCTCGGCGTCGGGGTGGGTGGCGGCGAAGGTGTCGACGAACGTGCGGGCGATCGCGAGCGACTCGGACGCGGCGGCGCGGGGCGAGGCGGAGACGTGCAGCAGGCGGGTCATCGGAGCTCCTCCGGAATCGAAGTGTGTGTGCACGCACAGAGTATGCATGGTGCGTGCCCACGCACAAGAGTTAGTCTGTCGACGTGACCGACGACTCCGGGGTGGCCGCCTGGGCTGCGCTGCTGCGCACCCACGCCGCGGTGGTGCCACTGCTCGAACGCGAGCTCGAGCAGCGCCAGAACATGCCGCTGGGCTGGTACGACGTCCTGCTTGAGCTCAACGCCGCACCCGATCGGCGGCTGCGGATGCAGGAGCTGGGGGAGCGGGCCGTGCTCTCCCGCACCCGGGTGAGCCGGATCGTCGACGAGCTCGCCCGCGCCGGGCTGGCCGCCCGCGAGCAGGACTCGCACGACAAGCGCGGCAGCTGGGCCGTCATCACCTCGGAGGGTCGCGCCCGGCTGCGCGCCGCCGCCCCCGGCTACCTCGACGGCATCGCCCGCCACTTCGCCGACCACCTCACCGCCGCCGAGCGCGCCGCCATCACTGCAGGCCTCACCCGCGTCCTGGACGCCGCAGCTCGGAGCCGGGACGCCCCGAGCGCACCCTCACGGTCGTAGCGGGGCTCGCAGGCAGCAGTGAGGTTGCGCGCGAGGGGTGGGGCTTGCCGCGGACGGCATGCCCGGCGACGGCAGGCCTCCGGCCTTCGTGAGTGGCAATAGTCGCTATAGCGACTATTGCCACTCACAGGCTCTGAGCAGTCTCACATGTTGCGGCGGTACTGCCCGCCGACCTCGAAGAAGGCCTCGGTCAGCTGCCCCAGCGAGCAGACGCGGGCGGCCTTCACCAGCTCGTCGAAGACGTTGCCCTCACCGGTCGCGACGTCCTGCAGCGCCCGCAGTGCCTCGGGCGCGCTGCCGGAGTGACGGGACTGGAAGTCGGCGAGCCGGTCGAGCTGGGACTGCTTCTCCGCCTCGGTGCCGCGGGCCAGCTCGATCTCCATCGGCGGCTCGTCGGAGTCGGGCTTGAGGAAGGTGTTGACGCCGATGATCGGCAGCGTGCCCTCGTGCTTGCGGTGCTCGTAGAGCATCGACTCGTCCTGGATCTTGCCGCGCTGGTAGCCGGTCTCCATCGCGCCGAGCACCCCGCCGCGGGCGGCGATGGCGTCGAACTCCTGCAGGACGGCTTCCTCGACGAGGTCGGTGAGCTCGTCGACGACGAACGACCCCTGCAGCGGGTTCTCATTCATCGAGAGCCCCCACTCGCGGTTGATGATCAGCTGGATCGCCATGGCGCGGCGCACCGACTCCTCGGTGGGCGTCGTGACGGCCTCGTCGTAGGCGTTGGTGTGCAACGAGTTCGCGTTGTCGTAGAGCGCACAGAGCGCCTGCAGGGTGGTGCGGATGTCGTTGAAGTTCATCTCCTGCGCGTGCAGGGACCGCCCCGAGGTCTGGACGTGGTACTTGAGCTTCTGCGAGCGCTCGCCCGCGCCGTAGCGGTCGCGCATGGCGATGGCCCAGATCCGGCGGGCGACCCGGCCGATGACGGTGTACTCCGCGTCCATGCCGTTGGAGAAGAAGAACGACAGGTTGTGGGCGAAGTCGTCGATGTCCATGCCGCGCGCCAGGTAGCTCTCGACGAAGGTGAACCCGTTGGCGAGGGTGAAGGCGAGCTGGCTGATGGGGTTCGCCCCGGCCTCGGCGATGTGGTAGCCGGAGATCGAGACGGAGTAGAAGTTCCGGACCTTGTGCCGGATGAACCACTCCTGGATGTCGGCCATCATGCGCAGCGAGAACTCGGTGGAGAAGATGCAGGTGTTCTGGCCCTGGTCCTCCTTGAGGATGTCGGCCTGCACCGTGCCGCGGACGTTCGCGTAGGCGTAGGCGGCGAGCTCCTCGCGCTCGGCCTCGTCGGGCTCGCGCCCCTCGTCCGCACGGAACTTCTCGATCTGCTGGTCGACGGCGGTGTTGAGGAAGAACGCGAGGATCGTCGGCGCGGGACCGTTGATCGTCATCGACACCGAGGTCGTGGGTGAGCAGAGGTCGAAGCCGTCGTAGAGGGCCTTCATGTCCTCCAGCGTCGCGATCGAGACGCCCGACGTGCCGACCTTGCCGTAGATGTCGGGCCGGGTCGCGGGGTCGCGGCCGTAGAGGGTGACCGAGTCGAACGCGGTGGACAGGCGCTTGGCGTCGGAGTCCGCGGACAGGTACTTGAAGCGGCGGTTGGTCCGGAAGGCGTCGCCCTCGCCCGCGAACATGCGCGCCGGGTCCTCACCCTCGCGCTTGAACGGGAAGACACCGGCGGTGAAGGGGAACCGGCCGGGCAGGTTCTCCTTGCGCAGGAACCGCAGCCGCTCGGCCTCCTCGGTGAACGGGGGCAGCGCGACGCGGCGGACCTTGTTGCCCGACAAGGTCTCCCGGGTGAGCTGGGTGCGCAGCTCCTTGTCGCGGACCCTCACGACGAGCTCGTCGCCGGAGTAGTCCTCGACGGTCTGGTCCCAGCTGTCGAGGAGCGCGGCGGAGTCGGGGGTGACGGCCTTCTCGGCGGACTCGAGGATGCCGTCGAGGGCCGCGACGTCGGCGTCGGCCGACTCCAGCTCGGCGCGGGCGGTCTGCAGGTGTGCGCGGCGGCGGACGGCCGCGGTCTGCGAGGCGGTCTCGGAGTGGTAGCCGCGGACGGTGTCGGCGATGTCGGCGAGGTAGCGGACCTTGTCGGGCGGGATGACCGCCGCGTGCAGGTGCGAGGTCTTGCCCTCGACCCGGGGGAGGCGCCCGTCGTGGACGGTCAGCCCGTCGTCGGCGAGCAGTCCGGTGAGGTGCTGGTAGAGCGCGGTGACGCCGTCGTCGTTGAAGGTCGCGGCGCTGGTGCCGTAGACCGGCATGTCCTCCCAGCTCGCGCCGAACTCCTCGCGGTTGCGCACCAGCTGGCGGCCGACGTCGCGGCGCGCGTCCTCCGCGCCCTGGCGTTCGAACTTGTTGATGGCGACGACGTCGGCGAAGTCGAGCATGTCGATCTTCTCGAGCTGCGACGCGGCACCGAACTCGGGCGTCATCACGTACAGCGAGCGGTCGACGAAGGGCACGATGCCGGCGTCGCCCTGGCCGATGCCGGGGGTCTCGACGATCACGAGGTCGAACCCGGCGGCCTTGAGTACGGAGACGACGTCGCCGAGGTTCTCGGGCAGGTTGCCGTCGACGCCGCGGGTGGCCAGCGAGCGGAAGAAGACCTGCTCGCCGGTGAGGCTGTTCATCCGGATGCGGTCGCCGAGCAGGGCGCCGCCGCCCTTGCGCCGGGTCGGGTCGACGGCGAGGACGGCGATGCGGAGCTTGTCCTCCTGGTCGAGCCGGAAGCGGCGGACGAGCTCGTCGGTGAGGCTGGACTTGCCGGAGCCGCCGGTGCCGGTGATGCCGAGGACGGGCACCTGGCGGGTCGACGAGCGGGCGCGGTCGAGGACGTCGGCCGGGAGCGCGCCGGTCTCGGCGAGGGTGAGGGCGCGGGCGAGGGTGGCGTGCTCGCCGGCGAAGGCGCCGTCGTAGGAGGCGGGCGGTGTCGCCGTGAGGTCGACGTCGCACTCGCGGATCATCAGGTTGATCATCCCGGGCAGGCCGAGGCGCTGACCGTCGTCGGGGGAGAAGATGCGCGAGACGCCGCGGGCGTGCAGCAGCTCGATCTCCTCGTGGACGATGACGCCGCCCCCGCCGCCGTAGACCTTGATGTGTCCGGCGCCGCGCTCACGCAGCAGCTCGACGAGGTAGCTGAAGTACTCGACGTGCCCGCCCTGGTAGGAGCTGATGGCGACGCCCTGCACGTCCTCCTGGATGGCGGCGGCGACGACCTCGTCGACCGACCTGTTGTGTCCCAGGTGGATCACCTCGGCGCCCTGCTTCTGCAGGATGCGCCGCATGATGTTGATGGCCGCGTCGTGGCCGTCGAACAGGCTCGCTGCCGTCACGAAACGAACGGGGTTCGCAGGCACGTGCAGTTCCGACGACGCCACAGGTCCTCCAGCCAACGGTACGACGACTACCGATTTAGTTTGACATCCTAGTATCGGACGTACAACTTAATCCGGCGCGACGTCTCCCACAGCACGGCGCGCGGTGGAGGTGGGTCAGGCGGCGCGGCGCTGCGGCATCGCGACGTGCCCGGCGACCGCGTCGGGAGCGTCGAGCGCGGCGGGCGTCCCGAGGGTGGTGGGCGCCTCGACCGCGGGGGCGCGACGCCGGCGTGAGACCGCAGCGGCCCCCAGTCCGATGACGGCGAGCACGAGGCCGGCGGCCGCGATCGGTGCCAGACCCGCACCGGGCAACGCGACCGCGATCACGAAGGCGACCGGCGGCCACCACAGCATTGCCCGCATCACGCCCGGCGGCGACCAGTCCTGCCCCCTGTCTGCCATACCGGGGTCTACCCCGATCCGGCGGCGACCATGCACGGCGTCCGGCCGTCCCGGCGACAAGCTAGCGTCTGCACCATGACCGGCATCGACGCTGTGGGCCGGACGCCCGCCGAGATCATCCCCGTCCTGTTCGACGAGAACGTCCTGTTCGCCGACCTCGTCCGCGACGCCGACCCCGACCTCCCCGTCCCGACGTGTCCCGAGTGGACGATGCGCAAGCTGGGTGCGCACGTCGGTCGTGGGGACCGCTGGGCGGCCGCGATCGTCGCGAGCCGGGCGACCGGGCCCGTCGACACCCGCACCGTCGCCGACGGGAAGGCGCCACTGCCCGCCGACGAGTTCGGTGTCTGGATGCGCGGCGGGGTCGCGGCGCTCGCCGAGGCCGTGGAGAGCGTCGGGCCCGACACACCGGTCTGGACGTTCACCGGGCCCAAGCCTGCGGGGTGGTGGCTGCGCAGGCGGCTGCACGAGCAGACGGTGCACCGCGCCGACGCCGCGATCGCCGTCGGCGCGAGCTTCGACATCGCCCCGGCCCTCGCCGCCGACGGGCTCTCCGAGTGGCTCGACCTGCTCACCGCGCGGCCCGGCACCGGCGGACCCATGCTCGCCGACGGTACGACGATGCACCTGCACTCCCACGACGCCGACGGCCTCGGCTCGGCGGGGGAGTGGGTGGTGCGGCCCGACGGTGACCGGATCGGGTGGAGCCACGGCCACGAGAAGTCGACGGTCGCCGTCCGCGGCTCGGCGGCCGACCTGCTGCTCACGATCCTGCGCCGCCTCGACGCCGGGAACCCCCGGGTGGAGGTGCTCGGTGACCGCTCGGTCCTCGACGGGTTCCTGGGCGCGACACCCTTCTAGGTCCGGAGGCGGCGGCGCCGTCGCGTGCCGGGGTGCTCTGTCAGGACTCGGGGCGGGCGTGGCGCGGCAGCAGTACCGACAGTGCGGCGCCCGCCAGCACCATCGCCGCAGTCGCCCACAGCACGGTCTCGAACGCCGCGCCCATCCCGCGGCCGGTCGCCGTCGAGAAGAAGACGGTGCCCAGGACCGCGACGCCGACCGTCGACCCCAGCTGCTGGTCGGCGTTGAGCACGCCCGACGCCGAGCCGACCATCGGCAACGTGACGCCGGCGAGCACGATGTCGAAGAACGGTGCGATGAACAGGCCCATCCCGACCCCGCTGACGAGCAGCGCCGGGGTGAGTTCCCAGCCGGTCGTCGGCGGGGCGACGTGCAGGGTGACGACGATCCCGGCGATGCCCGCAGCCATGACGACGGCACCGGCCTGCAGGACGGGGCGGCCGAACCGGCGACCGAGCCACGCCCCGGACAGCGTCGCGCCGATCGCGACGCCGAGCGCCCACGGCGCGAGGACGAGCCCGGCACGCAGCGGGCTGAACGCGAGGGCGAGCTGCAGGTAGAGGCCGAGGACGAGGAACAGGCCCGCCATCCCGCCGAAGAACACGAGCCCGACGAGCATCCCGCCGGCGAACGCACGCGACCGGAACAGGGCCGGTTCGACGAGCGGTGAGCGCCCGGCGCGGGCGCGCCGCAGCTGGTGCCACGCGAAGCCGCCGAGCACGGGGACGGACGCGGCCATCATCGCGTACGACCACCCCGGCCAGCCCAGCTCGCGGCCCTGGACCAGTGGGAACACCAGGAGCAGCAGGCCGGCCGTGACCAGCGCGGTCCCGACGGGATCGGGTCGGGTCGTGCGGTCGCCGCGTGACTCGGGCAGCACCTTCAGGGCGAGCGCGAGGCACGCGAGGCCGATCGGGACGTTGACGAGGAAGACGGTGCGCCAGCCTGCGCCGCCGAGGTCCCAGGCGATCAGGGCGCCCGCGAGGATCGGGCCGCCGACGGCGGCGAGGCCCATCGCGGGTCCGAACGCGCCGAAGGCGGCGCCGAGTTCCCGGGGTGGGAAGGCGGACTTGACGATGCCGAAGCCCTGCGGGATGAGGATCGCGCCGGCGAGGCCCTGCAGGACGCGGCAGGTGATGAGGAGCCCGGGCGTCGGCGCGAGCCCGCAGAGTGCGGAGAACGTGACGAACCCGCCGAGTCCGAGGAGGAACACCCGCCTGCGTCCGTAGAGGTCGCCCAGGCGGCCTCCGGTGACGAGGCCGACGGCGTAGGCGAGCGTGTAGCCGGCGGCGATCCACTGGATGGTCGTCGCGTCGCCGCCGAGTTCGCGCTGGATCGACGGGGCGGCGATGCCGACGACGGTGGCGTCGAGCAGGTCCATGATCTCGGCCACGAGGACGACGACGAGGGCGAACCAGCGCAGTGGGTGGGCCGGGGCCGTGGTGGTGGGGGTCTCGGTGTCGGGCGGCATGAGCGTCTCGTTTCGAACGGCGTTCGTTGACGAACAGCGTTCTACTCTCGAACGGTGTACGTCGTCAAGAACAGTGTTCGTGCTGCGCCGCGGGCGACTACGCTGCCCGCCATGAGCACGGCCCCCGCGTTGCCCGAGCCCCCGTGGCGAACCCCGCGCAAGGACCCGGCGAACCGGCGCACCCTCAGCCGGGAGGCGATCGTCGGCGCAGCGCTGAAGGTGCTCAAGGCCGAAGGGATCGACGCGGTCAGCATGCGCCGCGTCGCCACCGAGCTGGGCACGGGCGCCGCGTCGCTCTACGCGCACGTCGCCAACAAGGACGAGCTGCTCGCGCTGGTGTTCGACGAGGTCGCGGGCGAGATCGTGCTCCCGGAACCCGACCCGCGGCGATGGCGCGAGCAGGTCACCGAGCTGTGGACGGAGTCCCGCGCGGTCATGGCGCGCAACGGCGACATCGCCCGTGTCGCGATCGGTGCCGTCCCGATGGGACCGAACTCGCTGCGCCTGGCCGAGGCGACGACGGCAATCCTGCGCGCCGGGGGAGTCCCGCCGCGACCGGCCGCGTGGGCCGTCGACATCATCGGCATGTTCGTCGCCGCGTCGGCCATCGAGTTCGCGCAGCACGAACGGGCCGGAGTCGACCAGGAGGCGTACTACCGCCAGGTCGCCGACTACTTCCGCAGCCTGCCCCCCGAGCTGTTCCCGGTGCTCGCCTCACTCAGCGGCGACCTGACCAGCGGCGACGCCGACGAACGCTTCGCCTTCGGCCTGCGCCTGCTCGTCGGCGGCCTGGCGGCGGAAGCCGACGCGGCGGCCGCCCGGACGTCGTGAGCGGCGATGGTCGCTCCGGCGACCCCCGCCACCGACCGGGGGTCAGCCCAGGAAGTCCTCGCGCAGCAGGTCCATGAGCAGGCCGTCGTGCCAGGTGCCGTCGGCGCCGCGCTCGTAGCGGCGCATCACACCGACCCGCTGGAACCCCACGCGCTCGTAGCTGCGGATCGCGCGCTCGTTGGTGGCGGCGGGATCGATGACGATGCGGTGATGGTCGCGCCGGGTGAACAGGTACCGGACCAGGGTCCGCAGCGCGTCGCCGCCCAGGCCCTGGCCGTGCGCGTCGGGATGCAGCGCGATGTCGACGCCCGCGTGCCGGTAGTCCGGGTCCTCCTCCTCGTGGAAGATCACCAACCCGATGACCTCACCCGCCAGCTCCACCGCGTACCCGTGCGGGCCGAGCAGCTCACGGCGGACCCGCTCCAGGTCGTAGCCGCCCCACCAGCGCTCGACCTCGGGGTGGCGCAGGATCTCGATGAACGCGCTGACGTGCTCGGACCCAGTGGGGCGCAGCACGACGACCTGCCCGGCGAGCGCGTCGGTGCCCTCGACGTCGGGGGCCGGCGCACCGCGCAGCGGGGCCGCGGAGCTGGGTGAGTGTCCTACCGTCATCGGGTCCTCCGGTCGGGAACGGTCAGGGTGTGCCGGGCGGCCTCGCGCAGGGACGCGGCGCCCGTCGGCTGCTCGAACACGACGTCGGCCTGGCGACCGTCGATCTCGAGCGAGGCGATGGTGTTGCCGAAGTACGGTCCGCCCAGTTTGTCCCAGGTCACCGGTGGTGTCGCGGCTCCCTTGCGGGCTGCCCAGGCCCGGGTGAGCCGGGCCGCGCCGCGGTGCCAGGCCAGCCGGAACCCGATCCGCACGTAGGGCGGCACGTGGTTGTGCACCGGTGAGCAGGTCAGCTGGTGGACGGGGGCCTCGCCGGCCCCGACGACGTCGGCGCGCGCCGCGTAGCTGTGGTGGACGTCGCCGGACAGGACGCTGACCGACGCGGGCGCCGGCTCGTCGCCCCGGGCGTGCGAGGCGGCGGCGACCAGGCGGGCGAGCCGTTCGAACGAGGCGTAGAAGGCGGGCCAGTGCTCCAGGTCGGCGGCCTGACGGATCTTCTCGCCCAGCGCGCCGCGCCATCCCGGGCGGGCGGCGGCGTGCTCGTTGACGGTCTCCAGGTCGCCGATCGCGGGCGGCAGCAGCCACGGCACCGACGTCACCAGCAGCAGGTGGTCGGTGGGGCCGGGTTCGAGCGCGCGCTCCTCGATCCAGGCGAACTCCCGGTCGCCGATCATGAGGTGCTCGCCGTCGCCCAGGATGCGCCCGTTGCGCGAGTCCATCACGACGATCCTGGTGTGCCCCAGGGCCCAGCGGAAGCTGAACCGGATGCCCTTCGACCCGTCGACCTCCGCGTCGGCGCGGTCGGCCAGGTCGGCCACCAGCGGCCACGCGTCGCCCTCGTGGGCGAGGACCTTCGCGTAGTCGGGGTCGTCGGCCAGCTCCTCGGGGGAGAGGTTGCCGAGGTGCTGGTACACCCAGTAGGACGCGAGCCCGGACCGGATGCGTTGGGCCCACCACGACTTGCGCGCCATCTGGGTGCGCCACACGTCGGAGGTGTTCCAGTCGTCGCGGATGTCGTGGTCGTCGAAGATCATGCCGGTCGGGACGGTCGACATGATCCAGCGGATCTCCGGGTCCGACCAGGAGTCGCAGTAGAGCCCGACGTACTCCTCGTAGTCGACGATCTCGTCGTCCGGCCAGTCGGGGTGCTCGTCGCGGCGGTGGGCGATGCGGCGCACCGTCTGCGGGGTGAGCTCGTCGGCGTAGACCTGGTCGCCGATGAGCAGCAGCGCGTCGGGCCACTCCTCGGCGGGCCGGCCGGCCATCCGGGCGGCGTAGGCGTCGAGGGCGTCGATGCCGAAGGTCGAGGCGAGCGCCGGGTCGGCCAGCTTCACGTACCGGCAGGAGCCGAACAGGATGCGGTGCCGCCCCGCCGACCGCGGCCCCCGCGTCGCGATGCTGCTCTGCGGGTAGGGCGAGCCGGGTAGCGGCCAGACACGCTCACCGTCGAGGTGCACCTCGTAGGGGGTGCGGGTGTCCGGTGTCAGCCCGGTGACGACGACGAGCGCGTAGTGGTGGCCCGACACCTCGAACGTCCGCGTCCGGGCGCCCAGGATCTCCACGGCCGCCGGCGCGGACGTCTGCACCCAGACGGTGGCCGAGTCGTCGCCGACGTGACGCAGGACAGGGCCGAGGACCAGAGACGTCACCGGGTCAACCTATCGGGCGTGGACCTCGCCGTCGTGTGCGTGCTCCAGCCCGAGCAGCGCGGCGCCGACGACGCCCGCGTCCGTGCCGAACGTCCCGGCCCGCACCTCGACGACCGGCCGCGCCTCCCGCGCGTAGGCGTGGTCGAGGTAGGCGGCGCGAGCGGGGGCGAGCAGCAGGTCACCGGTGGTGACCAGACCGCCGCCGATGACGACGGCCTCGAGCTCGAGCATGTTGGCCAGCGAGGCGATACCGATGCCGAGCCAGCGGCCCAGGGTGGCGAACAGGCCGAGCGCGGTGGGGTCGCCCAGCTCGGTGGCGCGGGTGGCGGTCTGGCCGGTGACGTGCCCGTCCTGCTCGTCGCGGGCGATCCGGGCGATCGTGCCGCCGGGATCGGCGGCCGCGGCCTCGCGGGCCATCCTGGTGAGCGCCGTCCCGGAGGCGACGGCCTCCAGACAGCCGCGGTTGCCGCAGCCGCACACGGGCCCGTCGGGCGCGACGATGATGTGCCCGAGCTCGCCGCCCCGCCCCGTCGGGCCGCGGTAGATGACACCGCCGAGCACCAGCCCACCACCGACGCCGGTCCCGACCGTCAGGAACACCATCTCGCGCAGGTGGTCCCTGCCCAGGCGGGCCTCGGCGAGGGCGGCGACGTTCGCGTCGTTGTCGACGGTCGCGGGCAGCCCGGTGGCCTCCTCCAGCTCGTCGCGGACCCGCCAGTTCCGGTAGGAGTTGTTGGGCGCCCAGCGGATCAGCCCGGCCGGCCACTCGACGATGCCGGCCGCGCCCACGCCGATGGCGCTGACCTCCGGATGCGCGGCGTACAGCTGCTCGGTGATGCCCAGCAGGATCTTCGTCATCGTGGTGCCGTCGGAGGTCTCCGGCGTCCGTTCCGACACCTCCGCCAGGATCGTGCCGTCGTCGCCGACGACCGCACCGCGGATGTTGGTGCCGCCGATGTCGAGGCCGATCGCGTGGTCGCCGTGCGGCTCGCGGTGCTCGCTCACGCCCGAATCATGGCCCATCCGCGGACGTGTTTGGGGTTCCAGGTGGCGGGGAACGTGCGTGCATGCCGGTCCTGCGACGTGTAGCCAGACCCATGCTCGCCGCCATCTTCATCAGCGGTGGCATCTCCGCCCTGCGCGCGCCGGAGGGCCACGCGCAGGCCGCCAGACCCGTTCTCGACGCCGCCGCGCCCGCGCTCGACCCGGTGCTGGACAAGGCCGTCGAGGTGGCCCCGATCGACTCCCGGCCCGACGCCGAGACGCTCGTGAAGGTCGACGCCGCGGTGAAGATCGCCGCGGGTTCCCTGCTCGCGCTGGGCAAGGCCCCCCGGCTGGCGTCGACCGCGCTGGCCGCCAGCCTCGTCCCGACCACACTGGCCGGGCACCGTTTCTGGGAGATCGAGGACCCCGAGGAGCGCAAGGCGCAGCAGATCCATTTCCTCAAGAATGTCGGCCTGCTCGGCGGGCTGCTCATCGCGGCCGCCGACACCCACGGCAAGCCGTCCGTCGCCTACCGGGGCAGACGAGCCGCCCGGCGCGCCACCGCGGCCGCGGGCGAGCGTGTCGACGCCGTCAGCGGCGTCGCGCACGACCTCTCCGGCCGGGTCGCGGGCGTCGCCCACGATGCGGGCGGCGCGGTGTCCGGGCTCGCCGCGGGGCTGGCCGGGCTCGCCCCCGGCGTCGCCGCGTCGGCGAAGTCGTCCGGGCTCGCCGACAAGGCCTCGGGGGCCGGCGCCGCGCTGGCGGACAGGGCCTCGGTGGTGGGTGCGGTCGTCGCCGAGCGTGCACCCGTCGTGGGTGCGGCCGTCGCCGACCGGGCCACGAAGGCGGGCGCGGTGCTGGCGGAGCGGGCCCCGGAGGTCGGCGCCGCGCTGGCCGAGCGGGCCACCAGGGCCGGCGCCGTGCTGGCGGAGAAGGCACCCGGTGTGGGTGCGCAGCTCGCCGACCGCGCGTCGCGGGTGTCGGCGACGGTGGCCGACAGGGCCCCCGACGTGCGTGACACCCTCATCGCCAAGGCCGCCGAGCTGAGCGAGGACCTGGCCGAGCGGTCCGCCGACGCGAGCAAGCGGGCCGCCCGCCTGCAGCGTCGTGCCGACAAGCACGGTGCGCGGTTGCAGGAGCTCGTCGAGAAGCGGGGAGCGAAGTGGCAGGCGCTGCTCGCCGAGCGCGGCGACGACCTGCAGACCGAGCTGGGCAGGCGTGGCAAGAAGTGGCGCAAGGCGGCCGAGAAGCGGCGGGCGGCGTGGGAGAAGCAGGCCACGAAGGCGGCGGCCAAGGCGCGCAAGAAGGCGCCGGGCTACGCCGACCAGCTCGCGACCCTCGCGTCCGAGGCCGCCGAGCAGGCCGCGAAGCTGCGCGGCGACCTCGCGTCCCGCGCGTCCGACCTGGGCACCGCGGCGGCGAAGGTCGCCGAGGGCGCCGCGGCCGACACCCGCAAGCGACTGTCGAAGGTCGGCTGACCCACCCCGCCGAGGGCCCGGGCACCGCCGCGGTGTCCGGGCCCTCGTGCGTGTCGCCACAGTGTGTCGACCATGGTGGACGTTCGTGGACGATGATGTACGGCCATGAGCGGCGAGACCTGGACGAGCGACGAGTGTGCCCAGGCCTGGGGCGTCAAGACGACGACGTGGCTGGGCTACGTCTCCCGTGGGCAGGCGCCGCGCCCACTCGACGTCGGCGGGCGACGCAAGCTGTGGGACGCCGAGGAGGTCCGCGCGTGGCCGCGCCCCGGCGCGGGCCGCAGCCGCAGCGGTGCCGGGCCGCAGGCCGAGGCGCTGCTCGCGGAGATGGCCGAGGTGGCCGACCGCATCGACGAGCTGCGCGCCCGCCAGCAGGACCTGCTGTGCGCGGGCAAGCAGCTCGGGCTGGAGATCCGGGCGATGGCCCGGGCCTCGCGCATCTCCCCGCAGACCGCCTACGGCCGCCTCGACGGCTGCTGACCCGCGTGCCCGGACAGCCGGTGCGGGTCGACGGTCGAAACATCATCGAGGTTGGGCTAGAACGGAGGGCGTGAGCCTCGCTGACGTCGTCGGGACGCACGACACCACGGCCGCCGAGCCGTCCTGCACGGCGGTGCTGCTGCGTGCCATGACCCCCGCGGGCGCCGTCACCGAGCAGACCCGCGCGTTCACGACCACCGTCCTGGAGGAGAACTGACATGCCCGTCCCTACGCCAGTGGAGTCGTCGCCGCGTCCGCCGACGACGTCTGGGCCCGCATCCGCGACTTCAACGGGATCGCCGACTGGCACCCCGGCATCGAGAGCAGCGAGCTGACGACCGGCTCGTCGGGCGCCGAGGTCGGTGCCGTCCGCAAGCTCGGCCTCGGCGGCGGCGCCCAGGTGTCCGAGCGCCTGGTCCAGCTCGACGACGACGCCCGCAGCTACACCTACACCTTCACCGATCCGGGCCCCTTCGCCGTGCGCCGCTACGTCTCCACGATCCGGGTCGCCCCCGTCACCGACACCGGGCACGCGTTCGTCGAGTGGTGGTCGGAGTACGACGCCGACGGCGGCGACGAGGCCGAGCTCGACAAGACCTACGCCCGCGGTGTGTACGGGGGCGGGATCAAGGCCCTCCAGGACCATTTCGGCTGAGGTCTGCCAGGCTGTCGGCCATGGGTGACGAGGACGACGACTTCGACCAGTACGCGCAGCTCGAACCGGAGGACACCCTCGAGGACCGCGGCGTCGCCGACGTGCTCGACGAGGGTTACTCGCCACCGGAGCGACCCTGGGCCGTCGACGACTTCGGCACCACGGCCGAGGAGGAGGCCGAGGGCGAGGACCTCGACCACCGCCTCGCCCGTGAGCTGCCCGACCCCGCGCTGTCCGTGGAGGACGACGACGGCGACGGACTCGGCGACGCCTCCGACACCGACGGCGAGCTGCTCTCGACCGGCGAGGTCGGCGACCGTCGCGCCGGCCGCCTCGTCGAGCGCGACGAGGACCCGCTCGTGACCGACGACGAGAACTGGGCGGTCGACGCCGGCATCGACGGTGCCGGCGCCTCCGCGGAGGAAGCCGCCGTGCACGTCATCGACGACGACCGCTGATGGCCTCGTGGGGCGACGTCCGCCGCCTCGCCCTCGCGCTCCCCGAGACCACGGAGCGCGAGGGAGAGCAGCCCGAGTGGTGCGTGCGCGGCAAGGGGTTCGTGTGGGACCGCCCCCTGCGCCGTGCCGACCTCGCCGCGCTCGGCGCCGCCGCCCCCGACGGCCCCGTCCTCGGGGCGTGGGTCGCCGACCTCGGTGTCAAGGACGCCCTGATCGCCGACGACCCCGCCGTCTTCTTCACCACCCCGCACTTCGACGGTTTCCGCGCCGTTCTCGTCCGGCTCGACGCGATCGCCGCCGCCGAGCTCGCCGAGATCGTCGAGGGGGCCTGGCTGGCCCGCGCCCCGAAACGCCTCGCCGCCGCCTACCTGGAGGTTCGATGACCGCAGCACTCGTTCTCGTCCACGGGGCCTGGCACGGCGCGTGGGCCTGGGACTCGTTGCGCACCGAGCTGCCCGACGTCGAGACGATCGCCGTCGACCTGCCCTCGTCGGGTCCCGACCCGACGTCGCTCGGCACCCTCGACGACGACGTCGCCGTGGTCCGCGCCGCGGTCGCCGCCGCCGGCCGGCCCGTCGTGGTGGTCGGCCACTCTTACGGCGGCGTCCCGATCACCGAGGGCCTGCAGGACACCGACGGCGTCGCCCGCCTCGTCTATCTCACCGCGATGATGATGGACGTGGGGCACACCGTCGCCGGGAGCGTGCGCGGTCAGTGGCCGTCGTGGTGGGACGTCCACGAGGACGAGGGATATCTCGACGCCCGCCACCCCGAGCAGTTCCTCTACGGCGACGTCGACCCGGCCGTCGCCGAAGCCGCCGTCGCGCGGTTGCAGCACCAGTCGCTCGCGGCCTACACCGCCGCGCTCACGGCCGCGGCCTGGAGGTCGGTCCCCAGCACGTACATCGTGTGCGAGAACGACGCGGCCCTGGCCCCGCGGGCCCAGGATCGGCTCGCGCAGCGCGCCGACCGGGTGGTGCGGCTGTCGTCGGCGCACTCGCCGTTCCTGTCCCACCCCGAGGATCTGGCCGCGCTGCTGCGTGAGGAGCTGGCGGCGGTCCAGGGCTGAGGTCCGCATCTCCCAGGGGTTGCCCCCGGCGAGCCGGTTGCGCGCAGCGCGTCGCGCGGGGGTCCCGATTCCGGGGTCGAGCAGGGTCGCGCCGAGCTGCGGGCTCATCAGGAACTCCGCCGACAGGTAGCACGTGACCTTGCGGCGCCGGTCGAGCGAGTTCCGGTCGAGGTCGCGCGGTTGTGCTGCATGCGATAGCGCCCCGCGGGTGCCGACGCCCGGTGGTGGTGCTCGGCGTGGCGGCCGGCAGGTCGACGTCGATCGCGGCATCGGGTACACGCAGGGGGGCGGCTCCGAGCGGTCGCTCCCTGGTCGCGACGCCGATTGTTCGTCGCAGTGCCCGAAAAGCGCTTCCCCGGACGGCGCGAACCGGGCGAGCACCATCGCGGCACCGGTCGCGACGACCGAGGTCCGGACGAGCGGTCAGCCGGCGAGGCGCAGGGCCCGCGCCGCAGCACTGTGCCGGCACACCAGGCGCGATTCGCCGACCACCCCGGACCGATGGCAGTCCCAGGCGGTCTCGAGCAGGCGGGTCATCGTCGTGGCGACGACCCCGGCAGGGAGCGAGGTGAGGGCGAACTCGGCGACGTGCAACGCCTCGGCGACGGCGGGGTGCGTCGGGTTCGCGCGCAATGCGGTCACCGCGGTGTCCAGTGCGCGGGCCGCCCGCTGGACGGCCGACCCGGTCGACGTGCGAGCGGACGGTGTGGTTCGGATATCCACGGACATGGCGAGACGTCCTTGCGTTGCTCTCGGACGGCGGCGTCGGAGCGGCCCTCAGGCCTGCCTCCGACGCCGCGGTCCCGGTCGGCGATCGGGAGCGTCCGTGCGGGCTCTACTTCTTTTTCTTCTTCTTCTTGTCCTTCTTCTTCTTGCCCATGTGACACCTCCCAGGGGGGTCGATGTAACCTTGCGGCGACTCTCGTCAAGGTAGCATTGACCGCACTCGAGTCAAGAGGAAGTTGACAGATTTGACCAAGAAGAAAGTGTTCTCGCAGCTCAGGGACACTCTCGATGTAATCGACGGCTCGAGTGATCACATTGAACGCCTTGGCGCAGCGCACCTGCTCCGGCAGCTGGCCGAGCAGCTCGAGCGCGACGTCGTCGATGAGGCGCGTGCCTCAGGGGCTCGGTGGGCCGACATCGGCGAGGTGTACGGCACGTCGAAGCAGAGCGTGCAGCAGCGGTTCGCGAACCGGCAGTCACGCACGAGCTGACGCGGCTGCCGGCCTGCCGATCCGTGCCCGGCGGGTCGCTCGCGTCGGCGGCCGGCTCCCGCTCGGGACAGTTGATCCGGTCGGGCAGCGGCAGCAGCTGCGGGTCGTCCCCGGACCGGCCCGGGGGAGCAGGATCGACATCGGCAAGCCGGCCCTCGACTGCGGCGCTGTCGCAGCCCCGGCTTCCCCGGCCCCGGCGGAGTGGTGGTGGGCCCGGACATGCGTCGAGGCTTCGGTCCCACGTTCCGTGCGCGGCGACCGCGAGTGAGTAGCGCAGTCCGACGACGAACCCGGCACGAGCGCGAGAATCGGCACGGGGCGACCATCTGCATCAGTGGGTCGACGAGCCTCGCCGACCTTCTGCAGAGCGGACAAGGCGGCCGGTGCGGCGCCGACGCTCACTCCGGCCGGCACGGAGGAAGTGACCTGCTGCGACGGGATCGGCAGATGTTCCTGCAGCGCACCATTCTTCCTTCACCGACCGATACGGCCATGATCGGTGAAGGAAGAATGGTGTCCGAGGATGATTCCGGCACCCGAGGGTCTGTCAGACCGTCATCACCCGAGCGAGCCGACCGATCGAACGGGCCGATATCGGCCGGTCTTTCCTCCCGCGCTCTCTTCCTTTGCTGCGCGCCGGAGCCGGGTGGTGCCCGCAGTCGCCGCCCGCTGCACGGTTGGAGCGGGGCGACCGCGGTGGGCCTTCACCGTCTCCGGTCTCAGGTCGTCCGGGTCAGTCGCCGGCGGCGTCGTAGTCGAAGATGATCTCCGATGCGACGAGTGGGCGCTGGAGTGTCCCGATCTTGACCCATGCGTCGATGCTCGACTGGAGGTCGGCGGTGGTCTCGGCGTCGTACGGCTCGTACCGCCCGAGGTTCTCCTCGAGATACTTGAGCTGGCTGGGGGAGAAGCCGTTCGTGGACCGCTGCTTCTCGAGCCACGCGGTCGGGTCGGCCCTCGTCTCGTCGCTCGCCGCGGCGTACCCGTCGAGTACTGCCTTGGCGACCGTCGGGTGCTGTTGGGCGAACTCACGCCGGACCACGAGAACTCCGTAGTCGTACTTCCCGTCGAGCTCTTCGCGCTTGACGATCGTGCGGGCGTTCATCCTCTCGAGGGCTGAGGGGATGAAGGTCGAGAACGCCGCCCACGCGTCGACGGAACCGTTCGTGAACGCCGCGGCGGCATCGCCGGGGCCGAGGAACACCTTGTTGATCTTGTCGGCGCTCAACCCGCGGTTGGCGAGTGCCATGTCGACGATGTACTCGCCCGCTCCTCCCCGGGTAACCGCGACGCTGCGCCCGACCAGGTCTTCGAACGTCCTC
Source organism: Pseudonocardia sp. (assembly GCF_050250275.1). Taxonomy (GTDB): domain Bacteria; phylum Actinomycetota; class Actinomycetes; order Mycobacteriales; family Pseudonocardiaceae; genus Pseudonocardia. The sequence goes on along the minus strand of NZ_JBFWOY010000015.1, from coordinate 114,489 downwards.
ACCGGACTGTCGTTCGGCACGACGATCGTGGTGTTCGTGCCGGGCGCCTTCGTGTTGACGCCGAGGAAGATGTAGTCCCCACGTCCGGCGAGACCGCTGAGCGCGCCCGAGGTGGCGACTTCGGCGATGTCGGCGGCTCCGGCGTTCAGTGCCTCCAGGGCAGGCTCTGTGGCAGGGAAGTACCCTGTCGCCTCAGCCGTCGCGCCCGTCTTCGCGACGGTCTCCCGCACCTTGTCGGAGACGAAGCCGTAGCTCGTGCCCGGAGACCCGACCGTGACTATGCGCGCTACGACTCCGGCGTTGCCGGTGTCGGTCGACGCTTCGGGTGCAGGGCTGGAACAGCCGGTGACAGCGACGAGGGATGCTGTCGTCAATGCCGCGGCGATCTTCATACGACGCAAGATGGCCGAACGGGTGTCGAGAGGGGTGAAAGCGCTCATTGGCGGCCTTTCGGGACGAGGTGGGAGTGCGCTCCGACGAACACGGCGTTCATGCGGACCGATGGGAGTCGGCAGGCGGGACGGCAAGAGGGTCGTCGTGGTGGAGAACGAGATCCGTCCGCATCCCCGCGTCCCTCACCGGGGAGGAGTGCCTCGCCCGTCGTCATCGCAGACAGCCTCCGGGACGGCGTGGGTGCCTGGTCGGCGACCCGGCCGGGCGGGCGGTTGTCGTTGCCGCGCGCGAAGTGATGCCGCGCTCGAGCATCCGACGGAGCGGAACCTCGCGGGCGCGTGGATCTCGGTCGCCTGCCGCGCGTTCTCCGGTCTGATGGAGCTGGTGGCCGGTCATCGGCGTCACCGCAATCCCCGACCGGGCGATCCGACCGATGTCCCCGCCGGTGAAGACCTGTCGGTGGCTCGTGCCCCGGCGGAGGTCGCGAACGTCAACACGTCGCGCAATGCTCTCCACCGCCTGGGTGGCACCGGAGGAGTTCGTCGATACCCGGATCCGGGCCCGCGCGGTCTCGTCGAGCAGCGCTCGGCGGTCCTGCACCGTGGCGGACGCGAATCCGGCCCATCCAGTCTGGGGGTCCTGCGCCCGGCCCTGCACATGGTCACCGTCGGCGACAGGTTCGACCTGATGCCGGGCACCCGGACGCACCGCGATCGGGATGCCGCCCACCTGTGCCATTCGGACACGACTTCGCCCACACGTCCGGATGCGTTGGAGCGTCGGTCCGCGCCGAGCATGATCGTCGCACTGATCGAAGCGGCCTGACCTCCTGCGACCGGTCCGTACGGCCGGGCTGATGGTGTCGCAAGTCCACGGCCCTGGGACACCGGGGTCGTGTCGCTGCGGTTGTGGCCACGTACGGCTTCGCTGATGCCGGCCATTCGATCGACGACGTCGAATCCCGGCAGGCTCGTCAGGGGCGACCGGTTCGGCGGCTCGGTCGAGCACTCGCGGCGTGAGAGCGGCACGCCGGGTGGTGCCGATCCTGCGAGCAGACCTTCGCGACCGAGATGCGCATGTGGGTCAGTGATCGCGGCCGTCGGCGAGCGGCGGCGTGCGTCGATCGACGGCGTTCCCGGCCGGAAGGAGGCGGCGGAGCGGGTCTCGGTGGACATGGACTCGCCGGCGATCCGGACGTCGTGGAGCCCCGGCACTGCTCGGACGGTGGACACCGCCGTCGCGCGCCGGATGGCCCACTGTCCCTGTCCGGGGTGGGGGAGCGCGGCGTTGTACTTCCCGGGGGCCGTGGGGGCTGTCCGTCTCACGGGCCCGGCCGAACTCGGGTACGGGTCCTTCGGGCGTCGCGTGTCTGCATGCCGTTCTCCTCTGAACGCCTGCGTCGAGAGCCTTGCGCTGACGTGTCCGACTCGGGCGGCCTCGCCGGCAGGACGGCATCGCTTGCGATCGGTCGCACGATAATGCCCAGAGTCGACCCGAACCGTCAAGGTCCTTCCGACGCGTCGGACTCCGGGGCTGATCCCGGGTTGCGGGGAACGCGATCCTGCTGCGAACGTTCGATGTCGTCGCGGTGCAGCCGCGACCTCGCGTCGAACGGTCGCTCGGGCGCCGTGTCGCCTTCCGCCTGTGGTCACGTGCGTGACCTGATCCGAAGTCTCGGCGGCGACAGCCGCGCCGCCACTCAGGGGAGTAGATGAACAGGACCATCCGAGTAGGAACCGGCGACTTCACCTATCGTCTCGTGCCGGACTGGCCACGGATTCCGGACGGCCTGGACCTCGGCGACGTCGCCGACGTCCAGGTGGATGGTCGCGGCGATGTCCATCTGCTGAGCCGAGCCGCGAACGCTATCGTCGTTCTCGACGCCGGCGGCGATCTCGTTCGCCTGATCAGCTATCCCCACGAGGGAACTCTGCACGGAATCACTCTCGGGAGCGACCGGTCGCTCTGGTGTACGGACAGTGAACTTCATGTGGTGGTCCATCTCGACCAGGAGGGTGGAGTGCTGGGTGGACTCGGTGTCCTCGGTGTGCCGTCGGATACCGGCGCCGTCCTGGGGAAACACATGTCCGTGAAGCGTGGCGCCGGACCGTTCAACCGGCCGACGGCAACAGCTCTCGACTCGAGTGGCGACATCTTCGTCTCGGATGGTTACGGGAACGCCAGAATTCACCGCTTCACGCGCGACGGTCGACTTGTCGACTCATGGGGATCACCCGGACAGGCCCCTGGCCAGTTCAGGCTGCCGCATTCGATCGCGCTCGCCCGGGACGAGGAGGAAATGGTGGTCGCGGATCGGGAGAATTCACGTCTGCAGTTCCTCGGCCGCGACGGGTCGGTTCGTGCAGAATGGACTGACGTGTGCCGTCCCAACCGGGTCGCGCTGGACGCCTTCGGCAACGTGTTCGTCGCCGAGCTCGGGCTCCGGGTGGCGCGAGCGGAATGCTGTGACGGCATCCAGTTCCCGCCCGTCGGCCCGGGCACCCCCGGATCACGGGTATCGGTCTTCTCGCCCGAGGGCGCGTTGCTCGCACGGTGGGGAGGCTCCGGCGAGGTGTGCGGTCCCGGGGAGTTCTACAGCGCGCACGGCCTGGCGGTCGACGACCTCGGATCGGTGTACGTCGCGCAGGTGTCTCGCCGGGCGTCGCTGTCCAGCGGCCGATCCGAGCCGGTCACCTGCCACACGGTCCAGAAGTTCGAACCCGTGACCGCGCCTCACCGCAGGCGCCGGCCGGCTGGTGCGGGGTGCCCGCCGGCGGCCGGATGACGCGGTGGCGGATGGGCCGGCCGATGTTCCCGGCCTCGTGCCCGGGGCGGACGGATGGGTGGGAGAAGCGACGGCGAATCGTGAGGCAGGCGGCTACCTCGGGCGGCGGCCGGACGCCGGCGGGGCGGTCGATTCGCGCACGACGAGATGTGTGGGGAGAAGGAGCGCCTTCGGCGGGCTCGTGGGGCAGCGAAGGAGTTCGACCAGCAGGTTCGCGCTCTCGTAGCCGAGGCGGTCGTGTGGAACGTGCACAGTAGTCAGTGGCGGAGAGATGGCGTCGGTGAAACGCATGTCGTTGAATCCGACCACGGAAACCTGGTCAGGACACGACAGGCCGAGCCTCTTCATCGTCCGGAGGACGCCCAGCGCGATGAGGTCATTGCCTGCGATGATCGCCGTCGGCCGGCGAGATCGTGCGAGGACTTCGGCGGCCCCGGCTGCCCCGCCGTCCTCGGTGAATGCGTCGCACACGACGATTTCGGCGTCCGATTCGCTCAGGCCCCGCGCGGACGCGAACTCACGGAAGGCTGCGCGCCGCACCATCGACGTCGAGACGTCGTTCGGGCCGGAGAGGTGAACGATGTGGCGGTGGCCGAGTTCGACGAGATGATCGACGCTGGCGGCCATGCCGTTCCGGTCGTCCCCCAGGACCATCGGGAACGTGTTGGAGTCGGCTGCGCGATTCACCAGGACGACCGGAACGCCGCGCCGCTGGGCGTCGATCAGCACCTCGTCGTGCAGCCGCGCGGTCGCCACGATGAATCCGTCCACGCGTTGTGACAACATGGTCTCGAATTGTGCTCGCGCGCGTTCCTGGTTGTTGTCGGTGTTCCCGATCAGAACCGTGTAGTCGTGGGGAAGGAGGGCATCCTCGATTCCTCGGACGATCGGCGGGAAACGGGGATTGTTGAGATCGGGTATGAGGACGCCGACGGAGTTCGATCGGTTCGTGCGCAAGCCGCGGGCGATGGAGTTCGAGCTGTAGCCCAGCTCGCGCGCAGCGGCGTTGACACGCTGGACGGTCTCCGCCCGGAGCAGGCCGCTCGTGGCGGCGCTGAGCGCGCGCGCAGCTGTCGACCGGTGCACGCCGGCCAGCTTCGCCACCTCGGACACGGTAGGGCGCTTGTCCATCGCAGCAACGCTACAGCACGTTGCCGGGGATCGGTCGCACGATCTGGGGGAAACCGGCGCCACGCGACGTGACCGCGGGGGCGCCGGGGGTGAGGTGTCGCGACGTGCCGTCGGCGCCCCTCTCGGCACGTGTTCCGGCCCGCTGTGCGCCCGTGCGGCGGGGCGGCGAACGGGGGACCGTGGTCGCGCTCGGCGGTGACCGTGCGGCGGGATGCCGACCTGGCGTGGGTGCGCGACCGGAGGTCCGTCGCGACTCGTCGACGGCGTCCCGGGAAGTGGCCGGATGGAGCCGCGTCGACGCACACGCAAGGCCACGTGAGCGGCGCGACGACGTGCTGTAGTGATCACTCGTCGGCCCCCATGGTCCCAGCCCCGTTCAGTCCGCCGACGTCGGCGGCGCGAGCCGAGGACCGCCCCCGCGACGCTCTCGCGACGCGTGATCGACCGGGTCCCGTCCCAGGTCGGTCGGCGTGGTGACCGCCGTGCGGGAGCCCGGTCGGGGGAGGAGCCGGCCGCCCGGTCGGAAGCGTGGCTTGACGGCGTGGGAGGAACTGGCCAGACTCCGTGCGACCGATCGCACCATCGTTCCGAGTGACGGGATGTCGGTCGGACACCGCCTCGGCGTCGCCCCGTCCGTGGGGCGGGTCGAGCGGGGTGATGCTGCAGCAGCAGGAGAGACCCGCGGCGGTTCTCGTCGCGGTGGATGTGCGCGACGAGGTGTACGCCTGGCCGCCGACAGTCCTCTGGCGTCGCGCCTGTCCGATCCGACCGCCACGTCGCCGCACCATGTTCCTGGACAAGAGGGAGTCGAACGTATGACCCAGCAACTGGAGATCGTTCCTGTCGGAAGCGGGATCGGCGCCGAGGTCGTCGGCCTCGACCTCGGCCTGGACTTCTCCGACGAGACGTACTCCCGGCTCCGGACGGCTCTCGACGAGAACGGGGTCCTGTTCGTCCCCGATCAGGATCTGACGGTGGAGCAGCACCAGGGCCTCGCCCGGCGGTTCGGTGACCTGCTCACCACACAAGAGCTGCGAAAGGAAGCGGACGAGACCCAGAACATCGGGGACACCTGGCACGTGGACGGCACGTACACGGCCGCCCCGCCTGCCGTGACCCTGCTCGTGGCTCGAGAACTTCCCCGGTACGGCGGTGACACGATCTGGGCAAGCATGCGGACCGCCTACGATGCTCTCTCCGAAAGCCTGAAGGACACACTGGAAGGGCTCAGCGCGGTGCACGCGAACGTGCGCGGACTCACGCCGAGCTCGGCCGCGACGGTGCCGCCGGAGCCGTCCGTCGATGCCTATGACGATGCGGAAGGTGTCCTCCACCCCGTCGTCATCAGTCACCCTGGGGGCTTCAAATCCCTGTTCGTCAACCCGGCCTACACCGCCCGGTTCGAAGGGTGGACCCGTCGTGAGAGCCTCGGCCTGCTGAACTATCTGTTCCAGCACTGTCAGCGGCCCGAGTTCTCCGTCCGACTCCACTGGCGGCCGGGAATGGTCGCGATCTGGGACAACACGCAGGTGTGGCACCTGGCGGTCAACGACTACCACGGTCTTCGGCGCGTGATGTCGCGGGCGGTGGTCGCGGGCGCACCGCTCAAGGCGGCTCGCTAGGAGTGCGCTCCGGGGGGCGCCGGACGCATCACCGTGGTCGGGCTGGGTACCGAGGTCAGGCACGGCGGGGATCGGGCGAAGAAGCCGGCCGCAGGGCCGGCGGTCACGGAGATGGACACGTCCGCCTCGACGGCATCCCCGACCGGCTCGACGGCGTCCCCCGGCAGCACGATCACCTGAGAGGCACCGGGCTCGGCCGGCACCACGGCTCGCACCTCGGAGGACCGGGACACCGCCGAGATCACCCTCGGCTGCGGCATCGAGCCGGCATCCGATCCGGTGCTCCCGAGCCGAGGGCCAGTCTCGTGGGCGAGGGAAACGACTGGCAGGGACCACGACGTGTCGCGATCCTGCGGCCGGCGCGACAGACCTGGACCCGTCGGCCCGCCCCGAGCCGGCCCTGCCACCGCCTACCACCGGTCGGGGTGCGTCACGGTCGGGTCGCGCGCCGCAGCCGCAGCGCAAGGCTCGGGCAGGCGGCGACGGCGGCACGGGCGGCCCCGAGGAGCTCGGGCGTGATCGGGGAGCTCCGCAACGTGTCGTCGAGGATCGGGTAACCCCACTCGTCGAGGGTGACGTGTTCGGGCAGGAGGTCTGCGCACAGGCCGTGGCCGTCGCAGGAGAGCGGGTCCAGGCGCAGCCGGAGCTCGGCGCGGCGGTGCGTGGTCATCGTGCCCGGCCCGGCAACGGGAACAACGGTGGCGCGGTGGCGCCGCGGCAGGGCAGACCGCGCAGGTGGTCGTCGAGGTCGCGGCGGAACACGCGCAGGGCGCTGCGCGCGAGGCGGATCGCGCCGTCGGGGTGGGCGCAGGCGCCGCGACCGGCGATGGCGTCGAGCCTGCGGACGAGCCGGCTCGCCGCGGCCTGCGCCCCGGGGGTGACGTGGGCGATCTCGCGGAGGTCGAGCGCGATCGCGGCCAGGCCGAACCGGCAGGGCCCGCACTGTCCGGCGGACTCGTCTGCGAGATGGTCGAGCAGGTGTGCGGTCTCGGTGAGCCCGCAGGAGCGGGCGGGCAGGGCGAGCAGGATCGGGACGCCGAGGGTCGACCCGCTGGCGCGCATGGCGTCGTGGGTCAGCGGGGTGTCGAGCCCGTCGATCCCGAGCCAGGCGCCGCCGTATCCGCCGGACAGGATCGCCTGGACGGGTTCGGCAGGTCCGCCGGCGAGGTCGAGGACGTCACGGACGGTGGTGGCGGCGGGGACCTCGTCGACGCCGGGGCGGGCGAGCGCGCCGCCGGTGGTGACGAGCAGGGTGCCGGGCAGGTCGGGGGTTCCGACGCTGCGGAACCAGTCGGGTCCGTGGCGGGCGATCAGCGCGAGGTGGGCGAGGGTCTCGACGTTGTCGACAAGGGTGGGCCTGCCGCCGACTCCGCGCTCGGCGGGGTGTGGCGGGGTGGTGGTCGGGAGTGCGGGGCCGCCGGACAGGAGGTTGACGAGGGCGACTCCTCGCTCGCGACGTAGCGGGGCTCGACTTCCACGACCTGGACGGGCACGGGGTCGTCGCGGTGGGCGGCGTGGTCGCGGAGCTCGGTGCCGTCGGCGTGCACGCACAGGTAGGTGTCGGTGGCGCCGAGTGCGTCGGCGGCGAGCGCGATCCCGTCGAGGACGAGGTGAGGGGAGTGGCGCAGGAGCTGGGCGTCCTTGCGCGATGCGGGTTCGCCCTCGCAGCCGTTGGCCACGACGACCGGCCCGGACCGGCGGATGGGATGCCGGCGTGCCGCGGCGACCGCGCGCAGCTTCGTCGCCGTCGGGAACCCGGCGCCGCCGCGACCGCGCAGCCCCGCGGCGTCGGCGAGGTCGGCCAGTTCCCGCACGTCGAGTACAGGTCGTGGACCGTGGCGGCGGTGGTGCGCGTCGAGGTCGTCACAGGTCCCGTCGACGTACCAGGGGGCGAGCAACCGGTGGGCGGCGGACAGGGCGGGCACGGCGGTCATCGGAGACGCTCCCCGGACTCGTCGGACCAGATCAGCGCCCGCCACAGCAGGCCGGCCCCGGCGGCGACGACGCAGCCGAGGGTCAGGACGAGCACCCAGCCGGTGGTGGTGTCGGCGCCGCCGATGCCCAGACCGTGCACTACCGCGACCGGCCAGCACACGTAAGCCCCGACGTGGACGGCCCGCCAGGTCCGCAGACCGATCCTGGTGCGCAGCAGGCTCGTGACGATCAGGGCGAGGAGCAGGTCGAGCGCGACGGCACCGAGGCCGAGCCAGAACGGCTGGTAGCCGGCGAGGAAGGGGACGACGGTGTCCACCCAGCGGATCGGGACGTAACCGTCGAGGACGGCGGTGGCGACGTGGGCGGCGACGAAGACGACGGCGAGCAGCGAGACGTTGCGGTGCAGGCGGGCCAGGGTGAACCGCGGCCAGGCCGCGGTCGCTGCGCGGGCGATGCCGGACACGCCGAGGACGAGTGTCGTGGTGAGCAGGACCAGGGAGACGAGTCCGGCGGCGCGGCTGGCGTACCAGGTCCACATCAGAGTCGGCGTCCGGTGTGTGGCGGGGGTTCGTCCGGCCAGGTGCCGACGGTGCGGGCGGCGCCGTCGTCGGCGACCAGGCGGGCGGGCAGGCCGGCCTGGTCGAGCCAGGCGGGGGCGGTGGGTCCGAGCAACAGTGCCGCGGTGGCGGCGATGTTGGCGTCCACGCACCGGCCTGCGGCGACGCTGACGGTTCGCCAGCCGCGGTGGGCCGGCAGCCCGGTGCGGGGGTCGACGACGTGATGGCATTGCAGGCTTGCGCGCCGCCAGCGCCGGCGGGTGGTGCCGGAGGTCGCGAGCCCGCCGGAGGCGATCGCGACGATCGGGCCGGGCCCCTGGGAGGTGTGATCATCGTTGACACTGACCCGCCATGCGTCCGGTGGTGGCGGCCCGGCGACGGCGATGTCACCGCCGAGGCCGACCAGGACGCCACAGCCGGTGCGGTCGGCGATGTGGCCGGCGGCGTGGTCGGCGGCGAGCGCCTTGGCGGTCGAGCCGAGGTCGAGCCGCATGCCGCCGGGGACGACCAGTGTCCGGTTGGCGGGGTCCCAGCCGAGTTGCCACCAGCCGGGCGCCGGCCGGGCCGCGACGGCCTGGTCGGAGTCGGTCAGCTCGGCGAAGTCGCGGTCGTATCCGAGCGCGATCATGCAGGTCCCGACCGTGAGGTCCACGAGGCCGTCGGTGAGCTGCGCGGCGCGCACGGCCGTGTCCAGGTGCGCGGCGAGGGTGTCGCCGACCTGGACGGGAGTGCCCGCTGCCCGCTCGGCGGCGCGGATCTCCGAGTCCGGCCGGAACCGGGAACACGCGCGGTCGAGGTCGTCGAGATCGGCCCGCAGGAGGGAGACGGCGAGGGGGAGCGCGCCGCGGTCGTCGACCACCACGGTGGCGGTGGTACCGATCGCCGGGAACGACTCGGCCGCGACCGGCGCGACGACCACGGTCACGACGCCCCCGACGTGACGTGTGAGCGGTGCGCCACGGATGGCGCGACCGGGGTGGCCGGCGGCTGCAGGCCCTGCGTGCTCGATCCGCCCGGCGTGTGACGGGTGGAGCGAGTGTGCCGCGCGGGGGCGGGGGCATCGCCGGCGGCCGGTCCCGACGGCGCCTGCGTGGCCTGCGCGCCGGCAACGGGCGGGTCGGCGGAGACCGCGGCGGCGGCGTCGGTACCCGTCGCGGTGTGCGCGAAGACGACCGCGGCCAGCACGGTCGCCGCAACTCCGCCGGCGGCGAGGACTCCTGTCGTGTGCGAGGCTCGGCGCAGTCCACGGTCGCGGGCATCGGCGCGGGAAAGTTGCGACTCGTTCACGGCTCCCACTCAACGCCGGGCTTCTTGGAGGTTCCTGGGAGCGAGGGCGTCTGCTCGGACCGACGACGTGGGCTCGGGCGACGCGGGCGCCGGAGGTTCGTCATCATGGCGCTGTGAGCATCGATCCCGGGCGGGGCGAGGCGGACTCCGTGCTGCGTCCGCGCGTACTGCTGGTCGAGGACGAGGCAGAGCTGGCCGGGATGCTGGCGGGGTTGTTCCGCGAGGAGGGCTACGCGGTCGACGTCGCCCCGGACGGGCACACCGGCCTGCACTACGGACTGAGCCGCAGCTACGACGTCGCGGTACTCGACCGTGGGCTCCCCGCGGTGGAGGGGCTGGACCTGCTGGCGCGACTTCGGCGCAGCGGCGTCACCACCCCGGTGCTCGTGCTCTCGGCGCTCGGCAACCCCGCAGACCGCGTTGCGGGCCTCGACGCGGGTGCAGAGGACTATCTCGCCAAGCCGTTCGACATCGACGAGCTGCTCGCCCGGTTGCGGGCGCTGCGGCGCCGGCACCTGGACGCCGCACGGACGCTGCCCGTCGGCGGGGCCCGGCTGGACCTCGACGCACGCGAGGTCGTCGCAGGCTCGTCGCGGACGGCGTTGTCGCAGCGTGAGTGCGACCTGCTCGCCACCCTCGCGGCTCGGCCGCGGCAGGTGTTCGGGCGCGAGGACCTGCTCGCGTTGGCGTTCCCGGAGGCGGAGAACCCGGTGGTCGTCGACACCTACGTGCACTATCTGCGGCGCAAGCTGGGACGCGGCGTGGTGGAGACGGTCCGCGGGCGCGGCTACCGGATCGGCGCGCCGGGGTGAGCCGTCCCCGACCGGCCGGGGAAGCCGTCTTGGCCCGGCGGGCAGCGGTACGGCTCGGGGTGCAGGCCGCCGTGCTCACCGGGCTGATCGTCGTCGCGCTCACCGCGGTCGCGGTCCTCGTCCTGCTCAACGGGCAACGGGCGCAGGTCGGGGCGCAGCTGCAGCATGCGATCGACCGGGCCGACGACGTCGACGACCCGCCGGCCGGGATGTACCTGGTCCTGCGAGACCCGGCGGGGGTGCTCACCGCGTCGCCCGGGTTGCCCGCCGGGGTCGCGGATCTCGCGGCGGTGTCGGTGGCCGCGGTCGGGGGTGACCCGCCGATCGTCGAGCGCAACGTCGAGGACGTGCAGTACGAGATCGCGACGCAGCGCCGCGGTGACGGTGTCACGGTTCAGGCGATCCTCGACCTGACCGCCAACCACTCCGAACGCAATCAGCTGCTGGCCACGATGTTCGCCACCGGGATCGCCGGGCTGTTCGTGGCCGGCGCGGCCGGGACCTGGCTGGGGCACCGTGCGCTCACACCGCTGTCGGGGGCGCTGTCGTTGCAGCGGCGGTTCGTCGCCGACGCCGGCCACGAGCTGCGGACACCCCTGACGCTGCTCGGCACCCGGGCACAGCTGCTGCGCCGACGGCTGCGTCGAGACCCCGACACCGAACCACAACTGTTGGCCGAGGTGGAGGGGGTGGTCGCCGACGCCGGGCGGCTCACCGCGATCCTCGAGGACCTGCTGCTGGCCGCCGACCCGCTCGGAGTGCGGCCGCGGGAGCCGGTCGACCTCACCCAGCTGTGCCGCGAGGTGCTCGCCGCGGCCGGCGCGGACGCCGAGGAGCGCAGGATCACGCTCCGCCTCGACGCGCCCGGCCACGTACCGGTCACCGGGTCGACCGCGGCGCTGCGCCGGGCCCTCACCGCGTTGACCGACAACGCCGTCCACCACGCTGCCCACACCGTCGAGGTGACGGTGCGTGTCGAGGCGGCGACCGCGGTGGTCGATGTGGCCGACGACGGCAGCGGTGTGGACCCGGCGCTCGCGCCGCGGCTGTTCGACCGGTTCGTGACCACACCGCGTGCAGGCCCATCGCGCGTCGGAGCGCCCGATGGGCGCCGCTACGGGCTCGGACTCGCCCTGGTCGCCGAGATCGCCGCCGCGCACGACGGCGCGGTCGCGCTCGTCGACACCTCGGACGGGGCGGGTGCGTGTTTCCGCCTGACCCTGCCCAGCGCGGCCCGTGCAGTTCCAAGGAACCTCTGAGAATCGGCCGCGACGATCGACGTCGCTCCCCGACCACGGCGGAAGGCCCACCGTTGCCCACGTTCATGTTCGGACTCCCGCTGCACCCGCTGGTGGTGCACGCTGTCGTCGTCCTGGTCCCCGCAGCCGTGATCGGGGCGGCCCTCGTCGCGGTCCGGCCCCGCCTCCGCGGCCGGTGGGGATGGCCGGTCGTCGTCATCGCCGTGCTCGCGACCCTTGCCGTCCCCGTCGCCACCAGCACCGGGGAAGGCCTGGAGCACAACCTTCCGCGGACCGCCGCGATCGAGACCCATGCCGAGCTGGGTGATCAGCTGCTGATCCTCATCGCCCCGATGCTGGTCTGCGTCGCGGCCCTGGTCGTCATCGACCGGCTGCGGCGGCGGGCGGTCGGGCTGGCAACGTCGTCGGCCCGGCATGCCGGGCCGGGCACGATGGCCGCCCCGCGGATCCGTGACGGCCAGGCCCGGGTGGCGCTGATCGTGCTGGCGGCCCTGACGGTCGTGTTCGCCACGGTGTCGGCCGTGCAGGTCGTCCGGATCGGTGACAGTGGTGCCCGCGCAGCCTGGGGCAGCGTCCAGTACGTGCCCCAGCCGCGACCGGCCGGCCGGTCGCGGGACTGACCCGGCACCGGGCGCTGCCGCCCGTGGCTCGGGATCAGCGGTCGCAGACAGGAGCACCGGTCCGGTTGGCCGACACCAGCATCGGCGCGCCGTCGCGCCGTCGCGCCGTCGGTGGGCGTCGTCGTCGCCTCGCAAGCTCGGCCGATGCCCTGCCCGTTCACGCGGCGGCCCGACGAGCTGGGCTGGGCGCCCCGTCGAGCAGGTCTGCGTCGAACAGAGCGATCACGGCGCGGCTGTGGAAAGCCCGCCCAGCTCCAGCGCTCGGGCAGTCGTGCTGGACGGGTGACGAACGATCGGGGAGCCCCGCCGGCTGATGGTCAGTGACGCGCTCTTGGAGCGCGACGGGCAGTTGCACCCCGGCTGGGGGAGCAGGACGACGGCCGTCAGGTCGATCTCCAGCCGGAAGAACCACAAGGCGGTGATCGCGCCCGGGCGGGTCTCGAACTCCGTGCGGGGCGTCTTCTGGTCGTTCCCGCCGGACAGCGCCACCTGCACTGTCGCGCGACCGAGGTCGACCGATGTGACTACGCGAACCCGGTCCTTTCAGACGCGAGGTCTCCGCTCGGCACCGACCACGGCCTCGAGCCGGGCGAGGTTCTCGTGGACGAGGGCGAACAGGGCGGCCGGGCCGACGTCGCTCGAATCCGTGGGTTCGGCGAGGAGGCCGAGGACGGCGGTGGCGGCGAGCTGCTCGGCAGCCTCGCCGATGTCTCCGCGGGTGTGCCACCAGGCCACCCAGTTCCAGGTGCCGATGATCCCCAGCGCGGCGACCCGGGGGTCCACCGGCCGGAAGACGCCCGACCGTTGCCCCTCGTCGATGATGGCGATGACACCCTTGAGGATCTGCCGGCCCAGCCGGCGCTGAGTGGCGGCGAGGTGCTCGGGCATCGCGCTCTCGCTCTGGTTGAGCAACCGGAAGCGGGACGGTTTGGCCGCGATGAACTCGATCATGCGGCGGATGACGACATGGAGCTTGCGCGCCGCGTCGAGCGTGGCGTCGTTCGCGATCTCCGCCACGATGGCGGAGGCCGCGGCCGTGACGTCTTCCGCCAGCCGTTCGAGCAACTCGTCCTTGCTCTTGATGTAGTGGTAGAGCGAGGGCCTGCTCACCCCCATCGCGGTGGCGATGTCCTGCAGGGTCGTCCCGGCGAACCCCTTCTCGGAGAACAGCTGGGCGGCCTTCTCGTAGAGCTCGCCCTCCATGAGGTCCCGGCGGAGCAACGCCGACCGCTCGGCGGTGGCCGAGCGGGGTCCGCGCTGCCGTCGGGAGTCGCGGGGCTCGACGGCCGGGTCCGGGCCGAGGGAGGAGTCGTCTGCCGGCATGGCTCGTGATTCTCCTCGTCGGGCGGCGCGGACCCGGCCGCGGGCGGCTGAAGGGGTCATCCCGCCGCCGCCACCTCCGCATGGACCTGCGTCGCGCAGCCGGGGCAGGAGTAGGTGCGGAACACGAGCTCGCGGTCGACGTAGTCTCCGCCCGCCATGCCCGGGACGGCCACCGGCACCGGCAGTTCCCGCAGGACGGCCCCGGTCGGCAGACCGTTCTGCAGCCCGCCGAGGATTCCGCCGCAGTGTCGGCAGCCGACCTGACCGTCGTGGAGCGCGAGGTTGTCGTCGATCGGTGTCCCTCGCGCACCCGCTGCCGGGTCGACGGCGACAGGATCGGAGCCGATCCGCGCGCGCCGCAGCTCTTCCCGCCGGCTCACGGTCGCGTCGAGGTCCGCCGCGAGCGAGTCGTCGAGGACGACGCCGTAGACGTCCAGCGCCACCTGCGGTGAGACGCGGCGGGCCCGCACGTCGTCGGCGACGCCGGCGGGATCGCGCAGTACGGGGTCGCCGTACCCGCCGCCGCCACCGGGGTGCACGAAGATCGCGTCGCCCAGCCCGATGAGCGTCTCCGTGCGGTTGTGGACGGTCTCGATGGTGCCCCCGAGCTCGTCGAGGCTCGCGGGGATCACCCCCGACGCCAGCAACGCGGTGACGTCCGCGTCCCGGACGATGAGGTCGCGGCCGGCGCCGCCCGGGTAGCCGCCGGAGAGCCCGGCGCTCTCCGCCCGCGCCTTCCCGTTGGCCGAGAACGCACCGCCGACCGGGTAGGGGGTGTCGTGGGGCACGAGGCAGATCGAGATGGACAACCCGCCCCGGGTGCGTCCCGCGCCGCCGGAGTCGATCTCCTCGCGTCGCCACAGGAACAGGTAGGGGGCGAGGAACTCCTGCATCTCGACGTCCGGCGCGCGGCCCATGGGGATCGGCAGGATCCCGGCGGTGTCCGCGCCGTCGGAGTCGGGCTGGGCGCCGTAGCCGCCGGCCATGACGTCGAACAGCATGGTGACGTTCGGTTGCCCGCGCTGGTCGACCCCGGCGAGGGTGACGACGTCGTAGGAGCCGGTGCACACCGACTGGACCCGTGCGCGCAGCTCGACGGAGGTGTCGAGCATCCGGCCCAGGCATTCGGCGACGAGGTTGGACGTCGCCCAGGCCGACGAGATCGGCGCCAGCCCGATGGCGGCGGGGAATGTGGCGTTGTTGATCGTGCCTTCCTCGGAGACCAGGTCGAAGCAGCGCATGAGCCCACCCGCGGACCACGGGATGTCCCCGGCGAGAATGGGCAGCAGGGCGAACATGACGCCGGCCCGCATCCCCGAGTACGGGCAGTTGATCATCCCGACCTGGGCGTCGGTGCCGGTGAAGTCGAAGGTCAGCCGGTCGCCGGTCTTGGTGAGGGTGAGCGCGATCTTGTGCAGCCCGCGATCGCCGACGGAGGCCTGCTCGAGGTAGCCGACGCTGCTCCAGCTCCCGTCCGCGATACCGGACAGGCGCGAGCGCAGGCGGCGCTCCGAGTCGTCCATCATCGCCTTCATCACGACCTTGACCCGGTCGGCGCCGTACCGCTCGGCGAGCGCGGTGAGCCGCTGGTGGCCGACCTGGTTGGCGGCGATCTCCGCGCGCAGGTCGAGCTGGACGTGGTGGGGCATCCGGGAGCGGCGGACGAACGCGTCGAGCACGTCCTCCTGGAGGACGCCGCCTCGCACGATCTTGATCGGCGGGGTGGGCAGGGCCTCGCTGTAGACGTCGCCGGCCTGCAGGTCCACGGAACCGGGCTTGGTGCCTCCGATGTCGATGAGGTGGCAGACGGCGCTCGTCCAGCCGAAGAGCCTTCCCTCCCAGAACACCGGCGCGATGATCGCCGTGTCGTTCTGGTGCAGGCCGCCGCCCACCCAGGGGTCGTTGCTCAGGAACATGTCCCCGGGCTCGATCCCGGGGTTGCCGGAGCGGTTCCGCAGGATCCAGTAGACGGCCAGGTCCATGGAGGCGACGAGGCCGGTGTTGTAGAGCCCGACCTGCACCTCCTGTCCGAGCTCGTCGCAGATGGCGAAGTCGAAGTCGTTGGCCTCGGTGACGCCGGGGGAGCCGGACATCCGCTTGAGGGTCTCACCCATCTCGTCGGTGATCGACCAGATGCGGTGCCGGATGACCTCGTAGGTCAGCGGGTCGACGGGTTCGGCGTCCGGCGCGACCTCGTGGAGGGCGAGCCGGGAGTCGATGGACCGCCGCAGCTGGTCCATCGGAATCGGCCTGCTGCTGAAGGCCTCGGAGCCGGGGACGGGAACGACACTCATCGCTCGTCCTCGCTGACGCTCGGACGGCGCTTCGCGCAAGGGCGCTGTGTCGATGAATCGCTCGCAGGCTCGCTCATCGCGGGGCCTCCTCGGTGAGGGTGATGCGGATGTTGCCGAGCTCGTCGACGCGGGCGCTGCGGCCCGCGGGGACGGCGACGGTGGTGGTGGGCACCTCGATGACCGCGGGGCCGGGCACCACGTGGCTGCTGTGCAGGAGTGAGTAGTCGTAGATCGGGGTCTCCTCGAAGCCGCGTTCGGACTGCAGGTAGACCGGTCTCCGCCGGGAGATCGGGGCGGGCCCGTCCGCGGTGGTGTGGTGCGGCAGCCGGGGGCGGAAGGGCAGCCTGCCGACGGCGTGGACGCGGTAGGTGATGATCTGGAAGCCCGCACCGGCGAAGCCGGAGCCCTCGCCGAACAGGTCGGCGTAGCGGCGTTCGAAGGACTTGGCCATCAGTTCGACGGCTTCGGCGTCGATCCGGCCGTCCGGGGCCTCCGCGGTGACCTCGAACATCTGGGTCGTGTAGCGGGCGTCGAACTCGCGGCGCAGTTCCACCGAGGCGTAGTCGACGCCCTGGCGCTCCAGTGCGCCCCGCGCCTGCCGGGTGAGCCGGTCGTAGGTGTGCTCGACGGTGACGGGGTCGAGGGGGAACGGGGCGGGGTCGGAGAGCTCGGCGGTGACCACGACGTCGGAGGCGGCGAGCCCGAACGCCGAGAACCCCGAGGCCGCCGCGCCCAGTGGGATCACCAGCTCGCTCGCGCCGAGCTCGGAGGCGAACGCGGCCGCGTGGATGGGGCCGGCACCGCCGAAGGCGTAGACCGCGAAGCCGCGGGGGTCGTGTCCGGACTCGACGACGGCCTTGCGAGCGAGGTCGGCGGTCTGCGCGTTCTGCACCTCGTAGATCGCGGCGGCAGCCTGCCGGGCGTCGAGGCCGAGCGGTTTGCCGATCTTCTCCGACAGTGCGGCCTCGGCGAGGTCGCGCCGCAGCCTGCGGCGCCCGCCGAGGAAGTTGTCCGGGTTGATGATGCCGAGCACCAGGTCGGCGTCGGTGACGGTCGGTTCGGTGCCGCCCGCGTCGTAGGCGACGGGGCCGGGTACCGCGGCTGCGCTGCGTGGCCCGACGCGCAGGTTGCCGCCCTGGTCGATCCAGGCGATGGCCCCGCCGCCGGACCCGATGACGTCGACCTTGATCGTCGGGACGTTGATGGGGTGTTGGTCGATGATGGTGCGCGAGGCACGGACGGGTTCGCCGTTGACCACCATTCCGACGAGGAACGTCGTGCCGCCGACGTCGGCCGTGACGACGTGTCGGTGGCCGAGCTGTTCGGCCAGCCGGGAGGCACCGACCACCCCGCCGGACAGGACCGACCCGACGGTCGTGATCGCGGAGGCCGGCGCTTCCTCGGCCGAGATGGTGCCGCCTGCGCTCTGCATGATCAGCAGTGGTCCGGTGAGCCCGCGTTCGGCGAGCTGCCGGGCCAACGGTTGCAGATACCGCCGCAGCGGCGGGCCGAGCTGGGTGTTCATGATCGTGGTGGCGTTGCGGGCGAACTCGCGGATTCGCGGCGAGACGTCGCTGGACAGCGACACGAAGGTCTCCGGGGAGATCTCGGCGATGATCTCGCGGACGCGGTGCTCGTGGGCAGGGGTCTGGAAGGACCACAGCAGCGAGACGGCGATCGCGTGGACGCCGGTGTCGAGCAGCCCGCGCACGGCGACGCGCACCTCGTCCTCGTCGAGCGGCACCACGATCCGGCCGCTGTGGTCGACCCGCTCCGTCACCTCGGCGACGCGCTCCTTCGGGACGAGCGGCGCGGGCTTGCGGGTGTGGAGGATGTCCTGGGTCTCGTGGGCCGAGAGGCCGAGGTAGCGGCCCTCCACGTTCATGATCGCGATGGAGTCGCCGTGGCCCTTGGTCGTGATGAACCCGACCGGGTCGACGTCCTTGGTCACCAGCGCGTTGATGCTGGCGGTGGTGCCGTGCGCGATGTAGGCGGTGTCGGTGAGCAGCTCGCGCTCGCCGGTCCCGAGGTTGGCGGCGAGCTCGGCGACGGCGTTCAGTACGCCCTCGGCGTAGTCGTGCGGCGTCGACGGCGTCTTCGCGCCGACGATGCGGCCGTGTTCGTCAGCGGCAACCGCATCGGTGAAGGTGCCGCCCACGTCGATCCCGATCACGTATCTCACTACTACGACCTCCTTGTCGCGCAGGGTCAGGCGGTGGTGACGGTGGCGCCGAGCCGGCGCTTGTCGATCTTGCCGACGGGGGTGCGGGGCAGTTCGTCGAAGTGCTCGATGAACTCGGGCCACTTGTACTTCGCGACGCCGCGGTCCTCCAGGAACCTCTGCAGGTCGTCCAGCTCGACCGGGGGCACATCGGGTTCCAGCTCCAGGCACAGGCAGGCACGCTCGCCGAGCCGGGCGTCGGGGACCGGGATGAGCCCGGCGCAGCGGACCCCGGGCAGCTGCAGCGCCAGCGCCTCGATCTCAGCTGAGTTGATCTTCTCCCCGCCACGGTTGACCAGGTCCTTCGCCCGGCCCTCGAACACGTAGCGCGGGAGGCCTTCGATTCGGCGCAGCGACATCAGGTCGCCGGTGCGGTAGAAGCCGTCGGAGGTGAAGGCCTCGGCGTTGCGCTCGGGGGCGGAGAGGTACCCGCGCAGGGTGTACGGCCCCCGTGCGCAGAGCTCGCCGGTCTCGCCCTCGGGGACCGGGGTCTCGGTGCCGGGCTCGAGGATGCGCACCTCGTCGAGCGGGGAGATCGGACTCCCCACGGTCAGCCTGCGGGACTCCGCAGGATCGTCGAGCGGGGTCACGGTGCAGAGCCCCTCGCCCATGCCGAAGAGCCCGGCCACGCGGATGCCCCGGCCGTCGAAGGACTCGAAGAGCTCCTCGGAGATGGCCGACCCGCTCAGCACGATCCGGCGGGCCCGGGCGAAGGCCGCCTCGAAGAGCGGGTGCTCGCGCATACCGGCCGCGACGCCTGGCTGCAGTGTGGTGTCGGTGATGCCGACGTCGGCCATCAGCGGGAGCATGACGTCGAGGTCGCGGGTGCCGACGACGAAGGTTCCGCCCACGCCGTGGACCGGGTGCAGGGCGCACACGATACCCACGTTGTGCATGAGCGGTCCCATGTGGACGATGCGCGTCGTGTCGTCCCACCCCAGTCGCTCGGCGTAGGCGCGCGCATTGTACCAGTACTCGGCGTGCAGTCGCGGGATGACCTTGGGAACGCCGGTGGTACCGCCGGAGAGTTGGAAGACCGCCACGTCGTCCGAGGCCGCGGGGACCTGCGCGAGAGCGCGCGTGGTGTCGTCGTCGAGCTCGGCGCCGAGGGTCTCGACCGCGACGACGCCCGGCGTGGGCGCCCGGTCCCCGATACCGAGTACGACGCGGGACGGGTCCGTGCGGTCGGCGAGGTCGCGGGCGAAGGCCACCAGATCGAAGTTCGGGAGGTCGGCCTGGACGAGATGGGCGACGGCATCGGTCTGCGCGGCGATCGGGCCGATCTCGTGCTCGCGATGCACGCTCAGTGTCGCGACGGGAACGAGCGCGGCCTTGAGCAGGCCGTACCACGCGACGACCGCCCACTCGGTGTTCTCGATCTGCATCAGGACGGCGCCGCCCGCGGGCAGGCCGAGCCGCACCAACCCGGCGGCGACCCGGTCGCTCGCGGCGTCGAGTTCCGCGTAGGTGTACCGGCCACGGGGGCCGGCCAGGGCAGGCGCGTCGGGGGTGCGCCGGGCGACGGCGCGGAACTCGTCGGGAATGGTGCGGTCGTGCCAGAGCCCGTCTGCGCGGTACCGGGCGACCATGTCGTCGGGGTAGGGGACGACGCCGTCGCGACGCTGCGTCAGCTTCATGAAGGGGTTCCTCGCAGTGTGGGAGAGGAGGCGGGCACCGTCTCCAGGACGGGCCCGTCGGTCAGTGCCACGAGATCGGCGCGGCCGGCGACGAGTCCATCGGCCGCATCCTGCAGGTGCGTGCGGTCGACCACCACGACCACGAGTGCCGCGAGCTCCGCGCGCAGCCGTTCGCCCACGGCGAGCCGGTTCAGTACCGCGGACCGATCGTCGGGGCCGGCCAGCACGAGCGCTCCCGGGGTGGCCGCCAGCAGGTCCGCAGCGCGGTCGAGGAGCCGCTGGCCGGTGGGGCCCCAGGCGTCCCCGTCCTCGACGTCGAGCACTCCGCTGATCGGGACCGTGCGCTCGGCGAGTGAGATCAGCCTGCTCGACAGCTCCATCCCGGGCGCGCGCAACGGGCGGTCGAGGACCCACCCGGTCAGCCCCTCGGCGGGGGTCTGATCGACGTGGACCCCGGCGAACTCGGCGACGGCGCGCGGCACGATGCCCCCGGAGCTGTGATGCAGGTCCTCCAGTGACAGCACGCCTGCCCGGCTGAGGAAGGACAGGGCGACGCGGTCGGGCGGGAGATCGGCCCGGTGGCCGAAGGACTCCCACCACAGCTGGCTGCGCCGGGCGCGTTCCTGGAGCCGGTCGACCGCGGGCCGGCGGGCCGTCTCGAACCGCGCCAGGGCTTCGCCGATGTCGGGCTCGTCGTGGTCGAGGGCGTCGTGCAGGGCGATCGCCGAGTCCATGGCCAGTTTGGTGCCCGAGCCCAACGACGGGTGCGCGGTCGCGGCGGCGTCGCCGAGCAGCACGACGTTCTCGTGCACCCAGCTCTCGTTGGTGATCACGCGGAAGTGCGCCCATCGCGACCTGTTGCCCAGCAGCCTCCGACCGCCGGAGAGGTCGGCGAACCACTCGGACAGGTAGTCGAGGGAGCGCTCGTCCGAGTCCGCGGACAGCGGGTCCAGCTCCGCCGCGTCGAGGCCCGCGGCCCGTCGGCTCTCCGGATCGGTCTCGATGACCACGGTGGAGCGCCCGGCCGCATACGGGTAGGCGTGTGCGACGAAGAGTCCGTCGGGCGTGTGGACCGGAAGGAACGTGCTGCCGGGCAGCTCCAGGTCACTGCCGCACCAGATGAACAGCCCCCGACCGGTCGTGATCGACGGGCGGAAGGCCGCGGACAGCCGGTCGCGGACGGCGCTCGACACCCCGTCCGCGGCGACGACGAGATCGGCCGAGCGCACGCCGTCGAGCGTGGCGGGTTTCCCGAACCGCACCACGACGCCTGCCGCCTCGGCGTGCGCGAGCAGGAGGCGGAGCAGCTCGGTCCGGCCGATGGAGACCCCGCTGTTGAAGCCCGGGAGATGCACGGCGCCACGGGTGAGCAGGAACCGCCCCGCGGAGAACCGGAAGCCCGCCGCCAGCACGTCCCGGTGCAGCTCCGGGTCCGCGGCCCGGACCGAGTCCAGCAGGGCACCCGTGAGGCCTACTCCGAAGCCGAACGTCCGCCCCGGTTCCAGCCGCTCGTGGACGGTCACCGCCCACTCCGGGTGCCTGCGCTTGAGCAACCTCGCGGCGAACAGCCCGCCCGGGCCGCCGCCGATCACCTCGACCCTGCGCGGGGCATCGCGTGCCATGCCCGCCACCTCCTGGAACGTCGTCGGTGCCGCCGGCGTGGCGGTGAATCGCCGGGCCGCCGGTGACCCATGGCCGGGAACACTCGTGCTCCGCGACGACATCGTCAACGGTTCACCGCAAGCGTCACCGGATCGGCCTACGTATCCGTCGCGTAGATGACGCATCCGTTGACGGTGCTCCCTCGGGCTGCCTACGGTGGCGGACGTCGACGAGTTCAAGGGAGGTCTCTCGATGACCATGGACCAGCCGTTGGCGCACACGGTGCGCGGTGTGGACCACGCCGCCTTCCCCACCTTCGCCCCGGCGGAGACGGTGCGCTTCTACCGGGACGTCCTCGGCTTCCCCGTGGTGCACTCGGTCTGCGCCGCGGGCTGGGGACCTGCGGACCACCCGGACTTCATCCACTTCTTCTTCGACATCGGCATGGGTGACCGGATCGCGTTCTTCTACTACTTCGGCGTCGACCGCTCGGTCGCCGGCGCGGCGGGGGCGAAGGGGGACGACTACGCCCGGTTCGGACCGGAGGTTCCCGAGTACTTCGTCAACTCCCGCCACCTCGCGATCCACGTCGACGGTGAGAACGACCTGCTGGAGTACCGCCGCCGCCTGGACGCCAGCGAATGGCCGGTGTTCATGCAGATCCGCCACGAGACGATCGAGTCGATCTACACCCACGACCCGAACGGTTACATGTTCGAGATCACCCGGGCCATGCGGCCGGTCACCCCTCAGGAGGACCTGGACGCGAACCTGACGATCGATGCGCTGCTCGACGTCGTCGACGGGCCGGACCCCTCGTTCGGGAACCTGTTGGCGCGCAAGGCCGAGCTGATCATCGAGCGGGCGGGGGCCTGGGCGCCGGCGCACGAGGTGCAGGTGCCGTGAGCACTCTCTACGTGCTCGACGTCCCGGAGAACACCTCCGTCGCGGAGGTGGCGGCGGAAGACCCGAACGTGACAGTCGACCGGATCGGCCCGTACTTCCAGATCAAGGCCGACGGAGCCGTCGTGGTCGACCGCCGGGCGACGACGTGTCGGCACGCGGTCTGGTACTCCTGCGTGGCCGGGGTGGATCGGGGCAGCCGCATCGTCCAGCACGACAGGGACGCGCTGCGCGTGGAGCCGGTGTGACGACGGGCCTCGGCACAGGCCGCTACCTGGTCCCCGGTCGCCGTCCCGTGGTCACGACGACCTCGGTGCACGAACTCTCGACCCATGACGCAGCGACCGTGCGGGGGGTCCTCGCCACGGTGCCGGGCGCGCGGACCGTGGTGTGCCTGATGCACCCTCGCCAGGACGTCACGCACCACCCGCTGGTGCCGCTGCTGCTGCAGGCAGGGGTGGCGGTGTGGACCCAGCACAGCAGGTCGGTGAACAACGACCTGAGCCTCGTGCACGAACAGGCGCTGCTCGACGTCGCGTCCGGGATGACGTTCGTGCGCGAGCGGTTCGAGTCCGTGGTGACCCTGGGCCATTCCGGCGGGGGCACTCTCTACGCCTATTACCACGAGCAGGCCGGGCTGCCCGGGGACCGGCGGATCTCCCGGACCCCGGGTGGGCGGCCGGTACCGCTACCCGAGGCGGACATGCCGGTGCCGGACGGGGCGGTCTTCCTCGCCCCGCACCCCGGCCAGGGCCGGCTGCTGCTCGGGTGTATCGATCCGTCGGTGGCGGACGAGTCGGACCCACTGTCGGTGATCCCGGAGCTGGACCCGTTCGCCCCGGCCAACGGCTTCGCCGAGCCGCCGGCCGGCTCGACCTACCCGCCGGAGTTCGTGGAGCGCTATCGGGCCGCGCAGCGCGAACGGGTCGCCCGGATCGACGCCGTCGCGCGCAAGCACCTCGCGGAGGCAGCGAAGTACCGCACGGCGTGGAAGGCACACGGCCGGGCCGAGGACCGGCGCCACTCGCTGGCCCCGCGGATCATGACGATCTACCGCACGGACGCGGACCTGCGCACGGTCGACCTGTCCCTGGACCCCAGCGAGCGACCCTACGGCTCGGTGTTCGGTCGGCGCCCCGACCTCATCGACTACGGGCTGGTCGGGTTCGGCCGTATCACCACCCCCGAGGCGTGGCTGTCGACCTGGTCGGGCCTGAGCTCGAACGCAGACTTCGTCCGCTGTGCCCCGGGCGTCACCGTGCCGACGCTGTTCCTCGAGGTCACCGGGGACCAGGCCGCCTTCCCGGCCGACTCCCGGGCGATGATCGACGCCCTCGGCGCCGCGGACCTCTCCAGCGAGCGGGTCCGCGGTCTGCACTTCGGCAACTCCCTCGCCGAGGGCGAGCCCACCGGCAACGAGCTCGCCGCTGCGCGGATCGCCCCGTGGCTGGCCGACCGCTTCGCCCTCGCCCCCACCGACTGACGCCCACGAGTACGGCGCGACCGTGCCTTTCGTGCCACGAGAACGGTCGGCAGGAACCGATGAGAACAACAGAAGCTGGTCGGACGGTGGGGCGGGTGGGGCTCGAACCCACGACCTGACGGATTATGAGTCCGCTGCTCTGACCAACTGAGCTACCGCCCCGGCCGCGCCACGATATCGGCTCGGCGGGCAGCCCCGTCCAGGGCGTACGAGCCGGCGTGCCCGCGGACCGGGTCGCGGCCGGGCGAGCCGCGTCTCATGGTCGACGCGATCGGGAGCGGCGCGCGGGTCCTGCGGCAGGATCGGGCGACGACCGGGAACCGGAGGGACCAGCGATGCGCTATGTGGCCGTCGGCGACAGCTTCACCGAAGGCGTCGGCGACCCGGACGCGTCCGGGGCGATGGTGGGTTGGGCGGACCGGGTCGCGGCGGGGATGGCCGCCGCGTACGGGGAGCCGGTGCAGTACGCCAACCTCGCCGTACGGGGGCGGCTGCTGGCGCCGGTGGTGCACGAGCAGGTGCCTGCGGCGCTCGCGCTGACCCCGCCGCCGACGTTGGTGACGCTCAACGGCGGCGGCAACGACATGCTGCGTTCGCGGACCGACATCGCGTCGTTGGTGGCCCTCACCGAGCGGGCGGTGCGGGTGTGCCGGGACGCCGGGACGCGGCTGGTCCTGCTCAGCGGGGCCGATCCGTCCGACCACATCCCGTTGGGATCGGTCGTGCGCAGGCGGGGGAGCGCGCTCACCGCCGCGGTGGCCGAGCTGGCCGCGCACAACGACGTCACGTTCGTCGACTGTTTCCACGACCGCGAGCTCCGTGCGCGGGGGAACTGGTCGGCGGACCGGCTGCACCTCAACGCGGCCGGGCACCGGCGCGTCGCGGGTCTCGTCCTCGCGGCGTTGGGGGTCGAGCCCGCGGGCGCGGCCGCGGACGCGGGTCCGCAGGTGGGCGACCCGGCCGACGCGCCGCACGGTGTCCGGTACTACCGCGAACACGTCCTGCCGTGGGTCGGCCGCCGGCTGCGGCGCCGCTCGTCCGGCGACGGCCGTTCCGGCAAGGCGCCGGACTGGGTCACGGTGGGGCCGACCGTCGCGATCTGAGGCGGCCGCCCGTTGCGGCACGTGTCCCCGGGATCGCCGCGGCCGACGCGCGGTCGTGTCCGGTGCCGGCGGAACCGGGTGCTCCACGAGCGCCGACCGCGGACCTCGACCGGGCGACCCGGCCGATGTGGACGGCGGCGGGCAGGGCGGTGCGCGACCCTGGGGACATGGACGAACCCGGCGGGGACGACGCGCACCCGCTCCACGTCGACCGGGCCGCGCGGCTCGCGGCCGAGCGTGCCGACACCGAGGCCCGGATCGCGGGGCTCACCCGGCAGGTTGCTGCGCTGGCCGACGAGCAGGCCCTCACCACCCACGACGACGAGCACGACCCCGAGGGCGTGACGATCGGGTTCGAGCGGGCCCAGCTCCAGGGCCTGCTCGCCGGGGCGCGCCGCGACCTGGAGGCTCTCGAGCGGGCCGAGCGCAGGCTCGCCGACGGCACGTACGGACGGTGCGCGCGCTGCGGTGGACCGATCCCACCCGAGCGGCTCGACGCGCTGCCCGCGGCCGAGACGTGCGTCGCCTGTGCGCCGTCCCGGCGCCGGCGCTGAGCCCGCCGGCCGTGCCTCGGCCGCGGTAGGACGACCCCGGTCGGTTGCGGCGTGGCCCTCCCATGTGACCCACCCCCACTTCGCTACCCGGTGTGCTCGGGTCGGCACGGGGTCAGCCGCCCGTGACCCGCCCCGCCGAGCGTTCCGAGAGCGTGAACCAGAGCCGGGCGATCTCCTCGATGGGCAGCTGGTGGGCGGGTGCGGCGACCTCGACGACGTCGAGCAGGCCGTGGGCCGCGGCCAGCGCCGCGACGCGGTCGGCGAGCGCGGCCGGGACGCCGTGGCCGGCGAGGGCGGCGGCGCGGTCCGCCGCCGCGGTGGCCTCGGCACCCCGTAGCAGCGACCCCAGCTCGGGCAGCAGGCGCTGCACCGCCGCGGCGAACCGGTCGATCTCGGCGGGGACGTCGAGCGGGCGCGGGCGGTACGCGAGCAGCCAGCGGGCGGCGGCGTCGACGAGCCGCCGCGTCGCGACGGCGATGGCGTCGAGCGCGGCGGTCGGCACCGTCCCCGGGAGTGCGGCGACCCGTGCCCACAGCTGCGGCAGGTCGAACACGGTGACCGCGACGCGGAACGCGCGCACGGCGTCGTCGGCACCCGCGGCCGCGTCCTCGCCCAGGCGGTGGACGAAGCTGATCCCGGCCCGGTCGACCAGCTCGTTGACCAGCATCGTCGCGACGATCTCGCGGCGCAGGGGATGCGCGGCGACGGCCGCGGGGAAGCGTTCGCGCAGCGGCCGCGGGAAGTAGCCGGGCAGCCGCTGTGCGAACTCCGGCCGCTCGGGCAGGTCGGTCCGCAGAACGGCCGCCTTGAGGTCGAGTTTCGTGTGCGGGAGCAGGACCGCCAGCTCGGGTGAGGCGAGCCCGTGACCGGCGGCGATCCGCTCGTCGATCTCCTCCGGGTGGGGGAGCGCCTCGAGGTCGCGGTCGAGCCCGGCGCGGGTGGCGAGCGCGTCGATCATCCGGGCGTGCACGGGGAGGGTGTCGGCGGCCCGGGCCCGGGCGATGCCGAGAGCGGCGTTCTGGTCCGTGTTGTCGGCCAGGACCAGTTCGGCGACCTCGTCGGTCATCTCCGCCAGCAGGGTGTCGCGCCCCGGGCGGTCCAGCTGTCCGGCCGTCACCAGCCGGTCCAGCAGGATCTTGATGTTGACCTCGTGGTCGGAGCAGTCCACCCCGGCCGAGTTGTCGATGGCGTCGGTGTTGATCCGCCCGCCGGCGCGCGCGAACTCGATCCGGCCCCGCTGCGTCAGCCCGAGGTTGCCGCCCTCCCCGACGACCCGCACCCGCAGCGTGCGACCGTCGACCCGGACCGCGTCGTTGGCCTTGTCCCCGGCCTCGCCGTGGCTCTCGGTCGCGGCCTTGACGTAGGTGCCGATCCCGCCGTTCCACAGCAGGTCCACCGGCGCCGACAGGATCGCCCGGACGAGCTCCGGTGGGCTGAGCCGCTCGACGTCCGGGGGAAGTCCGAGGGCCGCCCGCAGCGGGGGTGCGACGGGTACCGACTTGGCGGTGCGCGGCCACACCCCGCCGCCGGGGCTGATCGCCGCCCGGTCGTAGTCGTCCCACGACGAGCGGGCCAGCGCGAACAACCGGGCCCGCTCGGCCCAGCCCGCCGCCGGGTCCGGATCGGGGTCGACGAACACGTGCCGGTGGTCGAACGCGGCCACCAGCCGGATGTGCGGGGACAGCAGCATCCCGTTGCCGAACACGTCCCCGGACATGTCGCCGATCCCGACGACGCTGAAGTCCTGGTTCTGGGTGTCCACCCCCAGCTCGCGGAAGTGGCGTCTGACCGACTCCCAGGCGCCGCGCGCGGTGATGCCCATCGCCTTGTGGTCGTAGCCCACCGAGCCGCCCGAGGCGAACGCGTCGCCGAGCCAGAACCCGTAGCCGGCGGCCACCTCGTTGGCGACGTCGGAGAACCGGGCGGTGCCCTTGTCCGCGGCCACCACCAGGTAGCTGTCGTCGCCGTCGTGGCGCACCACGTCCGGCGGTGCCACCGTCGCCCCGTCGACCCGGTTGTCGGTCACGTCCAGCAGGCCTGAGATGAAGATCCGGTAGCAGGCCTCCGCCTCGGCCGGGTCCGGTGCGGGCGCGGCGACCACGAACCCGCCCTTGGCCCCCACCGGCACGATCACCGCGTTCTTGACCATCTGTGCCTTGACCAGCCCCAGGATCTCGGTCCGGTAGTCCTGCGGGCGGTCCGACCAGCGCAACCCGCCCCGGGCGACCGGCCCGAACCGCAGGTGCACGCCCTCCACCCGCGGCGAGTACACGAAGATCTCGAACCGCGGCCGTGGCGACGGCATATCCGGCACCGCGCCCGGATCGATCTTGAACGAGAAGTAGGGCCGATCCTGGAACCAGTTCGTCCGCGACGTCGCCATGAGCATCGACAGGTGTCCCCGCAGGATCCGGTCGGCGTCCAGGCTGGTGACCTCGTCGATCAGGGCTGTCGCGGTGGCGAGCGCCTCGGCGCTGCGCCGCTCCCGGGTGGCCGTCGGTGGCGCCGGGTCGAAGCGGGCCCGGAACAGCGAGGCCAGCGCCTGCGCCGCGTCCGGGTGCGCGAGCAGGATGTCGGCGACGTAGCGGCGCCCGAACGGCCCGCCGAGCTGCGAGGCGTAGCGGGCGTAGGCGCGCAGCACCGCGACCTCGCGCCAGCCGAGGCCGGCGTGCAGCACGAGCGCGTTGAACCGGTCGGTCTCCGCGGCCCCCGACCAGGCCGCGCGGAACGCCGCACAGAACCGGTCGCGGGCCGCCTGCCCGCCGCGGCCCGACAGGGTGAGCCGGGTCGCGGCGTCGGCCACGAGCCCGAAGTCGTAGAGCCGGCAACCGACCCCGTCGGGCCGGACGATCTCGTAGGAGCGTTCGTCGAGGACGTCGACGCCGAGACTCTGCAGGACCGGCAGCACCGCCGACAGCGACACCGGGGCACCCGCCACCACGAGCCGGAAGTGCAGGTCGTCGGGCTCACCGGCCAGTTCCAGGTGGGGATCCACGCCCAGGTCGCGCACGCGCCGCAGATCGGCGACCGCGCGCACCGGGTCGACGTCGTCGCGGTAGCCCTGGGGCAGCCCCGGCAGGTACTCCGCGATCTGCTCGGCGTCCCGGCCGGCCGCGTCGATGACCCAGTCGTCCCAGGTCAGGATCGCCGCCGCGAGCTGGGCGCGCAGCCGCTCCTGGTCCGGTGGGGGTGCGGCCGGCCCGACGTGGACGGTGAAGTGGACCTGCACCGGCCCCGTCTCCCCGACGGTGACGTCGTGGTCGACCCGCCAGCCGTCGAGCTCGCGCAGCAGCACCCGCTGCATCGCCGAGCGCGCCTGCGGGGAGTAGCGGTCGTGGGGCAGGTGCACCAGGCAGGACAGGAACCGGCCGTAGGGCTCCGCGTGCACCGTCAGCAGCAGCCGCCGGTCGTGGGCCAGCGTCAGCACCCCGGCGGCGGTCTCGTGCAGGGCCTGCTCGCCGGCCCAGAACAGCTCCTCACGCGGGAACCGCGACAGCACGTCGAGCAGCTGCTGGCCGCTCCAGGACTCCACGGGCACCCCGGCCCGGTGGATCGCGGCGCGCACCCGTGCCTCGACGATCGGGGTGTCCAGGACGTGTTCGTGCAGTGCCGCGGTCGTGAACAGGCCGAGGAACCGGTGCTCGCCGACGGTGTGGCCGTCGTCGTCGAGGATCCCGATCACGACGTCGTAGGGGTACTCGGGGCGCAGCACCCGGCTGGGGACGTCGGCACGGGTGAGCACGACCAGCGGCCGGTCGCCGACGACGTCGGGGATCCCGTCGCGGAACCCGTTGTGGCGCAGCACCCCCAGCCCCGACCCGGGGACGGCCCGCAGCGTCGCGGCGGCGGCCTCGTAGCGGCGGTAGCCGAGGAAGTCGAAGTGACCGTCCGCGAGCCAGCGCAGCAGCCGGGCTGCGTCGTCGCGCTCGGGCGTGGCCCCCGCCCCGGCGAGCTCGGCGGCGACGGTGCGGACCGTGTCGGTGAGCCGGTGGGCGTCGGCGGCGACGTGGTGCACGGCCGCGAGCACCTCGTCGAGCTCGCTGCCGAGGTCCTCGCCCTCCTCGGGGGCGGCCGGGTCGAGCTGGAGCCGGATCCAGGCCTCGACGAGGGCACCGGTCGGCGGGTCGCCGGGGTCGGCGGCGGCGTCGACGTCGCGCAGCCGCCCGTCGGGGTCGCGGCGCACCACCACCATCGCGTGCACGACGTGGTGCACCTGCCGGCCGACCCGGCCGATCCCGGCAAGCACCGACGGCACGAGCGCGGGGGTCTCGTCGGTGACCAGGTCGACGACGGTCGCCGCCCCGGCAGCCTCCTCGACGTCGCCGGTGACGTCCGTGCCGGGGTCGCCGTGGATGTCGATGACCGCGGTGCCGGTGGCGCGGTGGGCGGCGAGCCGGAGGTGGGCGCGAGCGGCGGCGTCGAGCGCGCCGCCGGGATCGTCGAAGCCGACGACGGCGGCCGCGGCGTGGCGGGCGTAGAGCCGGTGCAGCTCGCCGGGCAGCGGATCCGTCGCCGGTTCCCCGGGAGGGTCCTCGACGGGTGCGTCCCCGGTTGCACGGCTCATCAGCCACCCCCACCTGCGACGACGGGGCCGCTCACCTTAGCGGGGATCGCGGCGGCGGGCGAGGGTGGCGGTTGCTCGTGTGCGCCGCGGCGTCGTGCCGGGAAACCGGGCGACCGGCTGCGCGGGCACACCGGTGTGGTGGCGGGCTCGGGCGGGGCGGTGGTCGCGGAGGACGACAGGCCCGGTCATGGCTGTCGGCCGTCGATGAACGTCGTGCGGACGAGGGCCCGGTCGGGCACGCGGAGCGCCTCGTCGAGGGGGACGTGGAGCAGCACCAGGTCGGCCGGGTCGCCCGGCCGCAGGGTCCGCGGCCCCGCCACGCCGGTCAGCGCGTCCATCGCCTCGCGTGGCGTGAGCACCTCTGCCGGGCCCAGCGTCGAGCCGTCGGGAGTGCGGCGGGTGGTTGCCGCGCGCAGGACGAGCCAGGGGTCGACGGGGCCGTAGGGGGCGTCGGAGGAGAGGCGGACCGAGACACCTGCTGCGCGGAGGCTGCCGCAGCGGTAGAGGTCCGCGTGCTCCTCGGGTGGGGTCCCGCGCCGGAAGAGGTCGCCCCGGTCGGCGATGAACCCGGGTTGGGTGACCACGACCAGCCCGCGCAGCGCGGACCGGAGCTCGTCGGGAACGAGGGCGGCGTGTTCGATCCGGTCCCCCGGCAGCCGGTCGGCGGCCTCGAGCGCCACCAGCAGCAGGATCAGCGACTCACGGGTGACGGAGTGGACGGCGACGGGCCGCCCGGCCGCGTGGGCCTCGCGGATCCGCGCGGCGAGCTCGTCCGGGTCGGGCAGGTCGGAGTCGGCGAGGACGATCTTGTACGGCCCGGCCTCGGTGCCCGGAGGTGGTGCCGAGCCGAGCGCGACGCCCAGCAGCGTCAGGCGCTGGGGAACGGCGGTGAGTGACGAGATGGCCGCGTCGTCGAGGTCGGGCGTGGCGTCCGTGACGGCGGTGATGCCGTAACCGGCGAGCTCGCGACCGAGTTCGCGCACGTCGGGTGGGTCGCTGCGGGGCAGGCGGTCGCGGAGCCAGTCGTCGCCGCGGTGCAGTCGCCCGGTGGGGGTGCCGTCGGGGTCGCGGTCCAGGCCCGGATGGTCGAGCGGGCCGATGCGGGTCAGCGCCGCCGAGTTCAGCACCCACATCGCTCCGCTGCGGTGCTGCACGCGGACCGGGACGTCGGGGCGGATCCGGTCGAGGGTGGTGGCGTCGAGCAGGTCGTCGTCGCTGCCGACGACGCGGATCCAGCCGGTCGGGTCCGGTGCGGTGTGGCGCAGCGCGGTCGCGAGATCGTCCCGGCTCCGCCCGGCGTGCACGCAGCGGCGCGCGGCGGCGAGCGCGTGCAGGTGCAGGTGGTGGTCGGTGAACCCCGGCAGCACCGCTCCGCCCCGGGCGTCGATCACGTCGGTCGGGGTGCCCGGGTGCACGATCCGGCCGCCGTCCACCCACAGGTCGCGTCGCCGGCCGCCGATGTCGGCGTCGGTGATCAGGAGGGCCACGGGATGCCCAGTTCGTGCATGACGGCCGCGGTGTCGGCGCCGGGTGCCGGGGCCGGGCCGGGGACGGGCCGGGTGCGGGGCGGCGCGACCGGGCCGGTGGCCGGGCCGCCGGGGGTTCCGTCGAGGGTCGCGGCGACGACGCGGCTCATCGCGACGTCGTGCAGCCGGCCGGGTGCGGTCAGGGCCAGGGCCGCGGCGGTGAGGCCGGTGAGCGGGTCGGCGATCGCGTCGCCGACGAAGACGGGCAGCCCGTCGGCGTCGACGGCGACGAGCCCGGCCGACGCGGCGACGTCGTCGCCGAAGCCCACGCGGTCCGACGAGCGGCCGGCGGCGGTGATCGAGATCCAGGTGGCGCCGCGGGCGACCTCCGCGTCGGCATCGAGACCCCAGGCCCGCAGCGCGCGGGGCCGCGACGCCTCGATGACGACGTCCGCGGCTCGGACGAGTGCGTGGAGGGCGTCGCGGTGGGTGTCGGGGTCGAGCTGGACGGCGCGATCGTGTGCGTGCAGGAGCGCGTGGAACCGCGGCGTGCCGCGGCGGGCGCCGTCCGGCCGGGCGGGGGTCTCGACGGTCACGACCATCGCTCCTCGCCGGGCGAGGAGCTGCGCGCAGAGCGGGGCCGCCCAGAGCGCCCCGAACGACACGACGAGCCGGCCGGTGAGATCGTGCGGGGGCCCGTCCACGGCGGGGCCGGCGAGCGGCTCCGCGCGGACCGATCCGGCCGGTAGTCCGAGCAGGGTGGCGCGCTCGTCGAACGTGTCGGGTCCCATGACGCGGACGGCTGCGGCGAAGGTGCCCCACGGGTCGGCGTCGGGGAGGGTGTCCTCGACGAGCGCCCCGAGCAGCGCGACGTCGCCGGCGCGGGCACAGGACACCGCCGCCCACCCGGAGGCCAGGGGGAGCAGCCGGCAGCTGCCGCCGACCGACACCCGGCCCGCCCGTCCGCGCCCTGTCGACGCGGCGCGCTCACCGAGCAGCGCGGCCCCGTCGACGTCGAACAGCTCGCCCAGCTCGCGTGCCACGGACGCGGCCCGGCCGGGAGGGGTCAGTGGCGTGTCGTCGGGGTGCCCGGTGAGGGCCACGACGCCGGATGCCGCCCAGTCGGCGGTGGCGTCCTGTTCGTCCGCTGCGCGAGGGGCGGATAGGTTACGGCGGCCATGGCCCATGTCCCGATCGTGCGCCCTGCCGATCTCGGCGCCCTGTCGGGGTGTCGAGGCGGCGACGTCGTGTCCGCGGCCGACGCGCTGGTCGGCGTCGACCTGCGCGGTCCGGTCACCGACGTGCCGTCGTGGAGCCACGATCGGATACTCGTCGGTCTCGGACCGGTGGCAGCCGGATGGGCGAGCCTCGTCGCCGACCTCGACGTCACGGTCTCGCCGGTCGCCGACGGCGCCGCGACCGTGGCGGTCGCCGACCCACAGGCCGCGCTCGGGGAGCTCGGTGCCGGTGTGGCGGCGGCGCCGCGGGCCGCTGCGGTGCTGGCGGGCCTGCTGCGGTGGTCGGGCGGGCTGCCCGTGCACGCGGCGCTCGACGCCGAGTCGTTCGCCTACTCGACGCTGCTGGGCGGCGCCGAGTTCCGGGGATGGCTCGACCGCCGGGGTGCCCGGCCGGCTCCGCCGGACGTGGACGAGCCGGTCCGCGTGGAGCGCGTCGGGGACGAGCTGCGGGTGACGCTGAACCGGCCGGAGCGGCGCAACGCCTACGGCCGGTTGCTGCGGGATGCGCTGGTCGACGCGCTCGACATCGCGTTGCTGGACGGTTCGATCGGGCGGGTCGTCCTCGCGGGGGAGGGGCCCGCGTTCTGTGCCGGGGGTGACCTCGCGGAGTTCGGGACGACCCCGGATCCCGTCACCGCGCACCTGGTCCGGACCCGGGGAGGTGCTGCCCGCCCGTTGCACGCCCTGGCCGGGCGGGTGGAGGTCCGGCTGCACGGCGCGTGCGTCGGCGCCGGGATCGAGCTCCCGGCGTTCGCCGGGCGGGTCGTCGCTGCGCCGGATACGACGTTCCGGTTGCCGGAGGTCGCGATGGGGCTGATCCCGGGTGCGGGTGGGACCGTGTCGATCCCGCGGCGGATCGGTCGGCACAGGACACTTTATCTCGCTCTCTCCGGCGTCGGGTTGTCGGCCGGTGTGGCCCTGGAGTGGGGTCTCGTGGACGCGGTCGTCGACGGCGGCGCCTCCGCGCAGCGCTGATCGACGCGTTCTCGTCGCGATCTCAAGTCGGATCCAATATTGACAGAACAGTATCCCTCCTTTACGTTCCTGGCCACACATTCGACGCAAGGCGCGCACGCTTCGGCCGCCGCGCGCCGCTCGACCGGCACCACAGCTCGACGGACGCGTGCCCCCGCACGCCGCCCGGTTCGCCGCACGGGTCCGTGCGCGAGTCAGAAGGAGAAGACGCGATGAGGTTCTTTTCCCGGAAGTGCAGGTCGGTGGTGGTGGCCGCGTTCGCCGCCACAGCACTGGCGCTCACGGCCGCCTGCGGTTCCAGCGCCACGCCCGCCGACGCAGGCGGGTCCGCCGTCGACCCGAACGAGGGTGGGGGACCGGCCTGGCAGTCCGTGGTCGACGCGGCCAACCGCGAGGGCCAGGTCGTTCTCTACAGCAACTCCGACGGGGTCAACGCCGCGTTCGAAGCCGCGTGGGCAACGGCCTACCCCGGAATCAAGCTCGTCGTGTCCAAGTACGCCTCGGGCGAGCTCACCACCAAGCTCGACGCCGAGAAGGGCGGCGGGGTGGTCGGCGCCGACGTCATCACCGTCTCCACGAAACCCTGGCTCGAGGCGAACCTCGACGTCCTCGTCGAGCCCTCCGGCCCGGCACTGGCGAAGTACTGGGCAGGCAGCCGGTACGTGTACGGCGGTGGGAAGTACGTCCTGGCCGCCGCCACCCCGCTCGGCGCCGGGATCAACACGGAGCAGCTCGCGAAGCTGGGCAACCCCGCCGTGACGACCTACAAGGACCTCCTGCAGCCGCAGCTCAAGGGCGCCCTCGGGATCGTCCCCGGAACCGGCGCACCGGCGGCGGAACAGTGGTGGTTCTATGCGGCCGAGCAGATGGGGGGCGACTCCGCGGTCACCCGGCTCGCCGAGCTCCAGCCGCGCCTCTACACGGTGCCCGCGACGTTGGCCACCGACCTCGCCTCGGGCGAGGTAGCGGTCGGCGCCTACAACATCAAGGGCACCATCGACGCGTTGGCCGCCAAGGGTGCACCGATCCGGTTCGTGACCCTCGAGCCGGTGATCTCGACCCCTGTGACCGCGGCGGTCGTCGGGTGGGCGAAGAACCCCAACGCTGCCCAGGTCTTCCAGAACTGGCTGCTCTCGCCGGCCGGACAGGTCGCACTCAACGGCAGTGGTTCGCTCCTGACCCCGCTCGACCTTCCCGCACTCGGCAGCGTTCCCGCGACGATGCGTTCGATCCCGGCCGGTGCCACCGTGGTCGACGGCGTCCTCACACCCGAGCAGAAGACCTGGGTGAGCGACATGTGGAACGCGAAGATGCGGCTGGGCTGACCACCGTGGCGCGCACGCACGTGACATCGACCGCCGGGTCGTCGGGGACCCGGTCGTCGGGGACCGGGTCGTCAGGTCCCGAATCGTCAGGTACCGAATCGTCAGGGACCGGGACATGACATCGATGCTGGACCGGGCCACCGCCCCCGAGCCCGTCCACGAACCGGCCCGGCGGCCGTTCGCGGCCAGGGGATGGCAGTGGGTCCTGCTCGCCCTGGTGATGGCCGCGCTGATCCTCTGGCCCCTGGTCAAGCTCCAGGCGCGGGTCGTCGAGGACCTGCCGGGCGCCGTGCGCGGACTGGCCGCCGTGCCCGACCTCGGGCAGATCTATCTCGACACCGTGATCATCGCGGTCGGCTCGACGGCGGTCGCCGTCGTGGCCGGGACGGGCCTCGCGTGGTGCCTCACCCGCGTCCCCAGGCGGCTGTACAAGGCGATGTCGCTGTTGCCGATCGTGCCGCTGCTGATGCCCTCGGTCGCGAGTGTCCAGGGCTGGTCGTACCTGCTGTCGCCGCGGACCGGGATCCTCAACCGCTACCTGCGGGAATGGGGGATCGGC
The DNA here is from genome assembly GCF_050250275.1 of Pseudonocardia sp. Classification (GTDB taxonomy): domain Bacteria; phylum Actinomycetota; class Actinomycetes; order Mycobacteriales; family Pseudonocardiaceae; genus Pseudonocardia. Next base: position 78,841 of record NZ_JBFWOY010000015.1, on the reverse strand, counting down.
TCCGGGGACAGCGGCCCGCTCGACGTGTACTCCATGGCGGGCATCATCCTGATGGCGGGGACGATCCTGACCTCGTTCGTCTTCATGTTCGTGAGTGCGAGCCTGCGCCAGCGCGGCGCGGAGCTGGAAGCAGCGGCCGCGGCGTGCGGGGCCTCGCCGGGACGCACGTTCCTCACGGTCACCCTGCCGATGCTGCGGCCCGCGCTCGTGTACTCGACCGCCATCGTCCTGTTGCTGGCACTGGGCCAGTTCACCGTGCCGCTCCTGCTGGGCACGCCGGACCGGATCGACGTCGTGAGCACCGCCGTCTACAAGGTGTCGGCCGACTACCCGGTGGACTACGCCCTGGGTGGCGCCCTCGCACTGCCGCTGCTGGTCCTGGGCATCGTCGTCATCCTCGTGCAGCGACGTGCGCTGCGGGACGAGCGCCGCTACGTCTCGGTGTCGGCGCGCAGCCGCCAGGTCGGGCTCACGACCTCCCGCTGGGCCCTCGTGCCGATCGTCGGGTACCTGCTCGTGGCCGTGATCCTGCCGCTGGTCGCGCTCGTGTCGGTCTCGTTGTCCCCGTTCTGGTCCGGACGCATCGACCCGTCGACGTTCACCCTGGACAACTGGGTGTCGGTGTGGGCCGACCGGAACACCGTCGACGCCGTGACGACGACGCTGGAGGCCCTGCTGCTCACGCTGGTGGTCGTCCTGCCGCTGAGCTACCTCGTGTCGGTGGCGCTGCTGAGGCGGACCCGGGTCCCGGGTGTGGTCCGGCTGCCCGTCGACATCCTGAGCAGCATCGCCCTGTGCATGCCGGTGTCGCTGCTGGGGTTCGCCTTCCTGTTCACCTACTCCGAGCCGCCCTTCCAGCTCTACGGCACCACGGCGATGGTGGTCGTCGCCTACGTGACGCTGACGATCCCCTTCGCCGTCAGGCCCCAGCTCTCCGCCCTGACGGCCATCGGGCCCGAGTACGCCGAGGCGTCGCGGGTGTCGGGTGCGGGTGCGCTGGGCACGGCCTGGCGGATCAACTTCCCGCTCGTCCGTAGCGGGCTGGGGGTGGCCGCGGCGCTGGTGACGATCGTCGTCGCCCACGAGTTCACCGTGTCGCTGATGGTGACCTCACCGACCCGGCGGGTGATCGGGTCGCTGCTCTACGACGAGACGGTCAACGGCTCCGCACCCGACGTCGCGGTCCTGTCCCTGCTCATGCTCGCGGTGACGCTCGTCGGTATCGGCATCTCCTGGGCCATCGCAGGTGGCAACACCGTCGACAAGATCTGACCCGCCCCGACGCCGTCCTCACAACGCCGTCCCTCACAACGCTGGAGCACCGAAGTGAGCGAAGTACGGATCGACCGACTGACGAAGTGGTTCGACTCCGGTGGCGTCCGGGCGGTGGACGACCTGAGCCTGAGCCTCGCTGAGGGCCAGCTCGTCGTGCTGCTGGGGCCCAGTGGCTGCGGCAAGACCACGCTGCTGCGCTGCGTCGCCGGGCTCGAGACGCCGGACAGCGGCACGATCGAGATCGGCGGCGCCGTGATGTTCGGCCGAGGCGGCCGGACCCAGGTGCCCACGCACAAGCGGGGCATCGGGATGGTCTTCCAGAACTACGCGCTCTGGCCGCACATGACGGTCGAGCAGAACGTCGCCTACCCGCTGCGGGTGCGCGGGACCGGGCGGCAGGAGCGGAGCCGGCAGGCCCGGGAGGCCCTCGCGCTCGTCGAGTGCGAGGCGCTGACGGACCGGATCCCGTCGGCCATCAGCGGCGGGCAGCAACAGCGTGTCGCGCTGGCCCGGGCCCTCGTCGCCCGGCCCGGCCTCATGCTCTTCGACGAGCCCCTGTCCAACCTGGACTACCGGCTGCGGGCCCAGCTGCGGCGGCAGTTGCGCGACCTGCACCGCAGCCTCGGCTTCACCGGCCTCTACGTGACACACGACCAGACGGAGGCCATGCAGCTCGGCACCGTCGTCGCCGTCCTCAAGGACGGGAAGGTCGAGCAGCTGGCCGATCCGGCGAGCCTGTTCTCGCGGCCGGCCAGCGCCTACGTCGCCCGGTTCCTCGGCATCGGCAACCGGCTCGAGCTCGTCCGGGACGCGGACGGCGGCTGGGTCGTCGGGGGTGGTGACGCGCGGATCGCCCTGCCCGCCGCGGGCGAGCTGCCGGGTACCCGTTTCGACCTCTACCTGCGCTCGGCGGACGTGTCGCTCGTCGTACCGGGGTCCGGGCCCGAGGATCCCGACGTCGCCCGGGTCCCGGGGGTCGTCACCGATGTGGTGTACAGCGGCGACAGCAGCGACTGGGTGGTGCAGGTGGGAGACGCCCGCATCGTCGCGTCCGCACGGACCCGGACCTGGCCGTTCGGGCCCGACGACCGGGTGGACGTGGTGTTCCGGCATTCGACCGCCCTGCTCTACACCCACGACGACGAGGGGCGGCTGGTCGAGTCCTACGGTGTCCGCCCGTCCCTGGTGTCCTCGCCGTGACCGACCGGGCCGGTCCGCTGGCCGGTGTCCGCGTGCTGGACCTCTCGTGGATCGGCGTCGGCTGCATCACGACGTGGCTGCTCGCCGAGCTCGGGGCCGACGTCTGGAAGGTCGAGCCGGTCGACGGCACCGACAACGCCCGCACCATGGAACCGCTGGTGAGCGGGGTGGGCGTGAACCACCTCGTCTTCGACCGCGGCAAGAAGAGCCTGCCGGTGAACCTCCGCCTGCCGCAGGGCCGGGACGTGTTCCTGGCGGTGGCGGCGACGGCGGACGTGGTCGTCGAGGGGATGCGGCCCGGGGTGGCGGACCGGCTCGGCATCGGTGCCGGGGTGCTGCGGCAGGCCCACCCGGCGCTCAGCTACGTCACGCTGCCCGGCTACGGGTCGGGCGGTCCGTTGTCGGCCAGGGCCGGTCACGACCTCAACTACGCGGCCGTGGCCGGTGTGCTGTCGATGGCCCGCCAGGACGAGCCGGCGCCGGCGCCGGTGCAGGTCGCGGACTGGCTGGCCGCGTGCCTGGCCGCGCTGGCCGCGGTCAGCGGGGTGTACCAGGCGGGTCGGACGCGCACGGGTGTGGTTGCCGAGTCGTCGCTGTTCGACGGTGCGATGTTCGCGCTGGTCATCGCGCAGGCGCAGGCCTTGATGCTCGGCGCAGACGTGAGCGCGCGGACCAGCATGCTCGGCGGCGAGCTCGCCTGCTACGCGGTCTATCCCTGCGCCGACGGCGGGCTGCTCGCCGTGGCCGCGCTCGAGGAGCGGTTCTGGCGCCGGTTCTGCGCGCTCGCCGGGATCGACGACGAGGGGGCCCAGCACGACCGCGGCCGGCAGGACTGGTTGCGTGCCACGGTCGCGGAGGTGCTCGCGACGCGTGACCGGTCCGAGTGGCTCGAGCTCTTCGCCGACGAGGACGTCTGTGTGTCGCCGGTGCTCACCGTGGCCGAGGGGGTGCGGCTCCCGCACGTGCGGGAGCGCGGCGGGGTGGTCCGGCTCCGGCACCCGGACGGCTCGGTCGTGGAGGCTCCCGCGGCTCCGCTGCGGCTGCTGCCGCCGGGCCGGGACCGGGTCGCCCGCACGCCCGCGCTGGGTGAGGGTGCCCGGGAGCTGCTCGGGTCGGCCGGGCTCGCGACCGGGGAGATCGACAGGCTCCATGCCGCGGGCGTCGTCCACGCGCCGTGAGCTACTCGGCGGGCACCGGCTCCGCGAAGGAGGCGACGACACCGGTGTCGTGGAGGGCGGCGATCTCGGCCTCGGAGTAGCCGTACTCGGTGAGCAGGGCCGCGGTGTCGGCGCCCGCGAGCGGCGCGACGGAACGCGGGGACCCCTCGCGGATCGGGAGTCCGGCGAGCCCGGGGACCGGGACGGGGGAGTCGATGCCGGGTTGGGTCAGCTGCGCGAACAGCCCGAGCTGCTCGACATGGGGTTCCCGCACGAACGTCAGCGAGTCGTTGATCGGGGCGCACATGATGCGGTGCTCGGTGAACCGCCCGACCCACTCGGCGGTGGTCCTGCGGAGCAGCAGCTCCGCCACGAGTGCGCGGAGCTCGGCCGAGGCCCCGGTGTGCGGTTCGGGGGCGCGCAGCGCGCCGTAGGGGCGGAACCGGTCGGCGACGAGGCGTTCGTCGTCGCCGAGGGCGGCGCGGAAGCGGGCCCACTCGGTCTCGTTCAGGGCCGCCACGAACATCTCGCCGTCCGACGTCCGGTAGTTGCCGTAGATCGTGGGCTGCGGGGCGAGGCGCCCGCCGTGCAGGAGCCGTTCGTGCAGGGCGTGCAGGTCGAGCCACGCGGCCGCCTGCAGGAGGGTGAGGTCCAGGTAGGTGCCCTGGCCGTGGGTCTGTCTGCCGTACAACGCGGTGGAGAGGGCCGAGAAGGTGAACAGGGCCGCGGTGAGGTCGACGGGGATCGTGATCAGGCGGTGCGGCCCGTCGAGGAAGGTCCCGTGCTCGGCCATCAGTCCGGCGTAGGCCTGCAGGACGGGGTCCATCGCGGGGCGCTGCGCGTCGGGCCCGGTCTGGCCGAAGCCGGAGACGGAGGCGTAGACGATCTCCGGGTTCAGTGCGGCCACGGCGTCGTGGCCGAAGCCGAGCCGCCCGATGACGCCCGGGCGGAACGACTCGACGAAGACCGACGCACCCACGATGAGCCGCCTGAGGATCGCGGCGCCCTGCTCGGTCTTGAGGTCGATGCAGATGCTGCGTTTGCCCATGTTCCCGGACACGGTGACGCCGGTGTTGCCGCCGGGGAGCTGCGCGGGAGCGCGCAGCCAGTCCCCGCCCGGGGGCTCCACCTTGATCACGGTCGCGCCGTACTGGGCCAGCATCATCGTGGCGAGGGGGCCGGCGATGCCCTGGCTCAGGTCGACGACCACGACGCCGGCGAACGGCAGGTGCTCTGTCATGCGGTCTCCCGGTGTCCGTTGGCGGAAACCAGGCTATCGAGAGGATTCAAAATCGTCTAGATTGGATTCAATCCTGTGCCGTTCTCCGACAGCCCGGCACCCCGACACGGAAGGTCCCGCATGGACGCCGCGATCGTCGGCCTCGGCATCACCGACGTCGGCCGGGTACACGGCCGGAGCGCACCGGACTTCGCCGCGGACGCCGTGCGCCGCGCGGTCACCGACGCCGGGCTGACCCTCGCCGACGTCGACGGGCTGCTGGTCGGCTCGGGCACGACACGCGACGTCGACGTCTCGCTGCAGCGCAGGCTCGGCCTGCGCGACCTGCGGCTGCTCAGCGAGATGCAGGCGTTCGGCGCGACCGCCGGCGCGATGGTCGGCCACGCCGCCGGAGCCGTGAGCACGGGCCTCGCCGACGTCGTGGTCTGTGTCTTCGCCGACGCCCCGCTGCGGGCGGGTGAGCCGTCGGGTGCGGCCTACGCCGGCCGCCGCCGGTACGCAACCACCGGCGCGCCCGCCCTGCGCACCGTCGCGGGTGGCAACCCGACGGTCCAGTACGCCCTGGCCGCCCGGCGGCACATGCAGGCCTTCGGCACCACGAGCGCTCAGCTCGGCGCGGTCGCCGTGGCCCAGCGGCAGTGGGCCGCGCTCAACCCGCTCGCGCAGATGCGTGAGCCGCTCACCATCGACCAGCACCAGTCGTCGCGCTGGATCGCCGAGCCGCTGCACCTGCTCGACTGCTGCCTGGTCTCCAACGGCGGCGCCGCCGTCGTGGTCACCCGCGCGGACCGGGCGGCCGACCTGGCCCGGCCGCCGGTGCACGTCCTCGGCCTCGGCCAGGGCCACCCCGGCCATCCGGCCGCCCGCGGCTCGGGCTTCGGGCTCACCACCGGCGCCGCGCGCTCCGGTGCGGACGCGCTGCGGATGGCCGGTGTCCGGGTCCAGGACGTCGACGTCGTCGAGGCCTACGACTGCTACACCTACACCGTCGTCGTCACCCTCGAGGACTACGGCTTCTGCGCGAAGGGCGAGGGCGGCCCGTTCGTCGCCGCCGGTCACACCGCGCCCGGTGGCGCACTCCCGGTCAACACCGGGGGCGGCCAGCTGTCGGGCTACTACCTCTGGGGCATGACGCCGCTGACCGAAGCCGTGCTGCAGGCACGCGGGCACGCGGGGGAGCGCCAGGTCCCGAAGCGGGACGTGGTCATGGTCAGCGGCAACGGCGGAATCCTGGACCACCACTCGACCGTGGTGCTCTCCCCGCACCGCCCGGGGGGCCGGCGGTGACGACACCGGGACCGCCGATCGACGCCGACGCCGCGACCGCTCCCTTCTTCGCCGCCGCCGCTCGCGACGTCCTGGTGGTGCCGCGCTGCAGCGGCTGCGGCGAGTGGTACCCCCCGGACGTCACGGCCTGCTGCGGGCCGCTGCGGTGGGCGGTCACGGCCGGCCGCGGCATCGTCGTGACCTGGGCCGTCGTGCACGCCGCACCCCATCCCGCGTTCGCGGGCGCGCTGCCGTTGCAGACCGCGATCGTCGAGCTGACCGAGGGGCCGTGGCTGCAGGTCCGGCTCACCGGGACGGACGAGCCCGCAGCCGGGTCGCCCGTCCGCATCACCTTCGCGCACCCGGCAGAGGGCGCGTCGTACCCCGTCGGCACCCTGGAGGGTCCGTGACCGGAACAACCGTGGCGGTCCACCGCCCGATGTCGGGGATGCGGGTCCTCGACCTGACGTCCAACGTGGCGGGACCGCTCGCCTGCCAGGTGCTCGTCGACCTCGGGGCGGAGGTCGTCAAGATCGAACCCCCCACCGGCGAGGCGGGCCGCAACATCCGTTCCACGATTCCCGGCCAGGAGGACCTGCGGCCCTACTTCCTGCCGCACCACCGCGGCAAGAAGTCGGTCGTGCTCGACCTGCGCGCCGAGGACGACGTCGAGCGCCTGCTCGCGCTCGCCGACACCGCGGACGTGTTCGTGCAGGGCTTCCGGCCCGGCGTCCTCGACCGGCTCGGGCTGGGTGCGGACGTGCTGCGCCGCCGCAACCCCCGGCTCGTCCACGCCTCCCTGTCGGCGTTCTCCGGCAACGGCGACCAGCACCTCCGGCCCGGGATCGATGCGCTGATCCAGGCCGAGTCGGGCCTGCTCACGGGGCTGACCAGGGCGGACGGGGCTCCGCTGCTCCCGGCTCCGACGGTCGTCGACGCCTGCAGCGGGCACGTCCTGGCGCAGGCGATCCTGGCCGCGCTGCTGGCCCGGGAACGGCACGGCGAGGGCGACGCCGTCGAGGTCGCCCTCTACGACGTCGCGGTCAGCATGCAGGCCCCCCACATCACCCGCCAGCTCCACACCGCGCCCGAGCACGCCCACCTCACCGAGACCGGGCGCTCGTCGATGGCCGTCGCCCCGTCCGGCCCGTTCCGCGCGGCCGACGGCTGGCTGATGCTCTTCGCCTACGTGCCGAAGCACTGGGACCTGCTCGTCGACGTACTCGGGTGCCCCGGCCTGCGCGAGGACCGGCGGTTCGCCGACCAGCTCGAACGCGCCCGCCATCCCGCCGAGCTGGCCGTGGCGCTGGAGGGGGCCCTGGCCGCGCACACCGTGGCCGAGTGGGTGGACCTGCTCACCGCGGCGGGGGTGATGGCCTCGCCGGTCCGTGGGTGGAGCGCCGTGATCGGCTCGGCGGCGTTCGTCGAGGGGGAGCTCGCGGTCACGGTGGGGGAGGGCGAGCGGGCCGAGCTCGCCGTCCGCACCCCCGCGCGGTACCGCGGCTTCACCCCTGCCGGCGTTCTCCCGACGCCGCGCCTCGGGGAACACACCGACGAGGTGCTCGGGGCGGTGCAGGCGTGACCGACGCGGTACTGGTGGAGGTCACCGACGGTGTCCTGGTGGCGACGATCAACCGGCCGCGGGTGCGCAACGCCGTGAACCGTGCGGTCGCCGACGGCCTGGCGGGGGCGATGGACCGGCTCGACGCCGATCCGCGGCTGCGGGCCGGGATCGTCACCGGAGCAGGCGGCTGGTTCTGCGCCGGGATGGATCTGAAGGAGTTCGGCAGGGGTGAGCGCCCGGTCGTCGAGGGCCGGGGTTTCGCCGGGCTGGTGGAGCGACCGCCGGACACCCCGCTGATCGCCGCCGTCGAGGGTGCTGCGCTCGGCGGCGGTACGGAGATCGCGCTGGCGTGTGATCTCGTGGTCGCGGCGGAGTCCGCGGTCTTCGGGCTGCCGGAGGTCAGGCGTGGCCTGATCGCGGCGGGCGGGGGCCTGCTGCGGCTGCCGCGGACCGTGTCGCACCATCAGGCCATGGAGATCGCGCTGGTCGGCGACCGGTTCTCCGCCGCCGACGGGTACCGCTTCGGCGTGGTGAACCGCGTCGTCGCCGACGGCACGGCGCTGGCGGCCGCGCGTGGGCTCGCCGCCCGGATCGCCGCCAACGGCCCACTCGCCGTGGCCGCGACCAAGGCGGTGCTGACGGCGGGCAGGCGCGCCGACGCGGCCGGGTTCGCCTGGCAGGCGGAGCACGCCCACCGGGTCCGTACCTCCGCCGACGCCACCGAGGGGGCCCGCGCGTTCGTCGAGAAGCGGGCCCCGGCGTGGACGGGACAGTGACCGAATAGGATCCAGTATTGACCACTTGGTATCCCGAACGATAGCCTCGTCGAGGATTTGAGCGGCCCGCCGCGCGCGCACCGACGCGCCGTCGCGGCGGCCGCGGAGGAGTCGGGGAGTGACCGAGACCGAGCGCCGCGCCGCGATCATCGCCCGGTTGACGGGCGGGGACGGCGAGTTCGCCCTCCGCCCCGGCCGCGGCGGGCACGTCTACGTCCATGCCCCGGCCGACCTGCGCGAGGTCGTGGCCGGTGGCGGGCGGTGGGGCCGGCGGCCCGCCGTCACCTACGAGGACGAGCACCGCACCTGGTCGCAGCACCAGGACGCCGTGGACCGGTTCGCCACGCTGCTGGTCGACCGGTACGGGATCCGGAAGGGCGACCGCGTCGCGATCGCGATGCGCAACCATCCCGAGTGGATCGTGGCGTTCGCGGCGGCCGTGAGCGTCGGCGCCGTGTGCGTCCCGCTCAACGCGTGGTGGACCGGCTCGGAGCTGGCCGGCGCCCTCGCGGACTGCGGGGCGCGGCTGCTCGTCGCCGACCGCGAGCGCACCGAGGCCGTCCAGGCCCGGCGGGCCGACCTGCCGGGGCTGCGGGCCGTCGTCGAGGTCCGCCCGGGCGAGCGCGTCCGCGGGGACGACGAGTGGACCGCGGTCCTCGCGGGGGAGCACCGCCGCTTCGACCCGGACACCGTGCCCCTGGACCCCGACGACGACGCCACGATCCTCTACACCTCCGGCACCAGTGGCAGGCCGAAGGGTGCTGTCGCCACCCATCGCGCACACCTCACGACCGCGATGAACATGCGCCTGCACGGCGTGGTCGAGGCCGAGCTCGCCAGGGCTCGCGGAGAAGCGGTGCCGCCGCCCCCGGACACGCCGACGATGCTGGTCACCGGTCCGCTGTTCCACGTCGCCTACCTGCCCCGGGTCGTCTCGGCCGCGGTCACCGGCCTGCACCTGGTCCTGATGTACCGCTGGGACGCCCGCCGTGCCGTCGAGCTGATCGTGCGCGAGGAGGTCGACTCCCTCACCGCGGTCCCGGCCGTGGCCCGACAGCTGATGGACGAGGTGGAGCGGACCGGGAGCCGGCTGCCGTCGCTGCGCACACTGGCCACCGGCGGTGCGCAGTCGACCGCTGCCCTGGTGGGCCGCATCGCGACCCTGTTCGAGGGCCGGACCGGCACCGGGACCGGGTACGGGCTCACCGAGACCACCGGCGCGATGATGATGATCGGGTCGCGCGACTACTTCCGACGTCCGCTGTCGGTCGGCCGACCCTTCCCGACCTCACAGCTCAGGGTCGTCGGGGCGGACGGTGCCGACGTCGGGACCGACGAGGTCGGCGAGGCCTGGTTCCGGGGTCCCACCCTCGCCCGTGGCTACTGGAACCACCAGGCCGCCGCGTTCACGGCCGACGGCTGGCTGCGCACCGGCGACCTGGTCCGCAGGGATGCCGAGGGCTTCGTGCACATCGTCGACCGGATCAAGGACGTCGTGATCCGGGGTGGCGAGAACGTCTACTGCGCCGAGGTGGAGGAACGCCTCGGCGACCATCCGGCCGTCGAGGACGTGTCCGTCGTCGGCGTGCCACACCGGGACCTCGGCGAGGAGGTGGCCGCGGTCGTGCAGGTCAGGCCCGGGGCGGCGGTGACCGCCGACGACCTGCGCGCGCACGCCGGGCCCCACCTCGCCCCGTTCAAGATTCCCACCCGGTACCTCATCGGCTCGGACCCGTTGCCGCGCAACGCCGCGGGCAAGGTGCTCAAACGGGAGCTCCGCGCCCTCCTCGACCACCCGGACCCCCTCACCAGATCGGACCGCCCGTGACCACGACAGAGCCCCAACCCGCGTACGAGGAGATCCTCTACGCGGTGGCCGACCGGGTGGCGACGGTCACCCTGAACGTCCCGGACAAGCGGAACCGGCTCAGCTACCTGATGCGGCGCGAGATCATCCACGCCCTGCGCACCGCCGAGGCCGACGACGACGTGTCGGTCGTGCTCGTCCGCGCGGCCGGACCGTCGTTCAGCGCCGGCTACGACCTCTCGACCGGCCCGAAGACCAGCGGCCGGCAGAGCGCGAGCTACTACCAGGACGACGGGACCCGGCCCGAGCGCTGGGTGGACGCGGCGGAGTTCGACGGCTGGACCGACCAGTGGGCGCGCAGCTGCGTGCGGGACTGGTACACGATCTGGGACCTCCTCAAGCCCGTCGTCGCGATGGTGCACGGGCACTGCGTGGCCGGCGGGACCGAGCTCATGTCCATGTGCGACATCGCCTTCGTCGCGGACGACGCGCGGATCGGGTATCCGCCGATGCGCGGGATGACCAGCCCCGACGTCCCGTTCTTCCCGTGGAAGATGACGATGGCGCACGCGAAGTACCTCCAGCTGACCGGGAACTCGGTCTCCGGCGCCGAGGCCGCCCGGATGGGCTGGGTGGTCAAGTCCTTCCCGCCCGACGAGCTCGAGGCACAGACGCTGCGCGAGCTGCGGGCGATCTCGTCGATCGCCCCGGGGCTGCTGGCCGCGAACAAGCACTCGGTCAACCAGGCCTTCGAGATCCAGGGCATGAAGACGCATTTCGACCAGTCCTGGTCGTGGCACTCCTTCAGCGGCAACTTCCGGCCCGGCGCGAAAGCCTTCCGCGAGCGGCTCGACGAGAGCGGGCTGCAGGCGGCGCTCGACTGGCGCGACGGCGCCTTCCGGGCCGAGGGGTTCGTGTGACGGCCGACGGCGACCTCGTCCGGGCCCGGATCGAGGAACTGCTTCGCGACCACCCGCCGACGACGACCGCCCGGCGCGACTTCCTGGCGGCCCAGTTCGACGCCGGGCTGGCCTGGGTGCACTTCCCGCACGGCTGCGGCGGGCTGGGCGTCGCACCGCAGCTGCAGCGGGAGGTGGTGCTGCGGCTCGCCGAGGCCGGCGCGCCCGACGGTGCCGCGGCCAACCGGCTCGGCTACGCGATGGGTGCCCCGACCGTCGTCGCCTGGGGTGACCGGGCGCAGCAGCAGCGCTACCTGCGGCCGCTGTTCGTCGGCGACGAGCGCTGGTGCCAGCTCTTCTCCGAACCCGGCGCCGGGTCGGACCTGGCGGGCCTATCCACCCGTGCCGTGCGTGACGGCGACTCCTGGATCGTCGACGGGCAGAAGGTGTGGAGCTCGATGGCGACGATCTCCGACATCGGGATGCTCGTCGTGCGCACCGATCCCGAGCTGCCCAAGCACCAGGGCCTGACCTACTTCCTGCTCGACATGCGTGCGCCCGGGGTCGAGGTCCGGCCGCTGCGGCAGCTGACGGGGGACGCCGAGTTCAACGAGGTCTACCTGACCGGTGTGCGGGTTCCCGACGCCGCGCGCATCGGTGCGGTGTCGGAGGGCTGGAAGGTGGCCATGACGACGCTCATGGAGGAGCGCGTCCTGTTCAACCGCCGGCGCGACGACGCGGGCCCCACCGACATCGCGCTGGACCTCTACCGGCGCCGGGAGCGTGGGGCCGAGCTGCGTACGCGGATGATCGACCTGTGGATCCGGGCCCGGGTCCAGCACCTCAACACGGTGCGGGCGGCCGCGAACCGGACGGCCGGCATCCCCGGTCCCGAGGGCTCGATCGGCAAGCTCGTCCACGCCGAGCTGAACCAGGACGCCCTGCAGCTGTGCCTCGACCTGCTCGGCGACGAGAGCCTGCTCTACGACTCCTGGGAACCCGTCGCGTACACCGAGGAGGCGCTCGCAGGGCAGGGCGACGCGGATCTGCGCCGCCGCTTCCTGCGCTCGCGGGCCCAGTCGATCGAGGGCGGCACGTCGGAGATCATGCGCACGATCCTGGCCGACCGGGTGCTCGGCCTGCCGCCCGAACCGCGCGGCGACAAGCACCTTCCGTTCTCCCGGATTCCGCGGGGCTGAGCCATGGACGAGGCGATGATCGGCAACGATGCCCGCGACGACCTCCGCCGCGAGGTCCGCCGCTTCCTGGAGCGGCGGTCCGCCGAGGCCGACGTCCGCCGGCTGATGGACGACGCCACGGGCTACGACCGCGACGTGTGGTCGGTGATGGCCGACCAGCTGGGGCTGCAGGGGATGGCGATCGCACAGGCGCACGGCGGCGCCGGGTTCGGCTACGAGGAGCTGTGCGTCGTGTTCGAGGAGATGGGCCGGGCGCTGCTGCCGTCCCCGTTCTTCGCCACCGTCGCGCTCGCCGCGAACGTCCTGCGGCACAGCGGTGACGAGGCCGCGTGTGCGCGCCACCTGCCCGCGATCGCCCGGGGCGAGCTGGTCGCGACCCTTGCGCTCGGTGAGGAGGAGGGGGGCTGGGACGACACCGCCGTCCGGATGCGGGCCGAGCCGGCCGGGTCCGGCTGGACGCTGACCGGCGTGAAGCGTTTCGTGCTCGCCGGGCACGTCGCCGACCTGCTGCTGGTCGTCGCGCACACCGCTGACGGGCTCTCGTTGTTCGAGGTCGGGGCGCGGGGCCCGGGCTGCGTGGTCGAGGTCGAGACGACCCTCGACCTGACCCGCCCGCTCTCACGCGTCGTCCTGGACCGGGCACCTGCGGTGCTCGTCGGACGCAGCGGGCACGCCTGGGCGGGGGTTCGGCGGGCGCTCCGGCTTGCCGCGGTGGCCCTGGCCGCGGAGCAGGTCGGCGGGGCCCAGCGGGTCCTGGAGATGACCGTCGGGTATGCGAAGGTGCGCCATCAGTTCGGCCGGCCGATCGGGTCGTTCCAGGCCGTCAAGCACCAGCTGGCCGACATGCTCGTCGCCGTCGAGTCGGCCCGGTCGGCGGCGCAGGAGGCCGCGCGCGCCGTCGCCGCCGACGACCCCGGGCTCGAGGTGGCCGCCTCCGTCGCGAAGGCGGTCTGCTCGGACACCTACACCCGCGCGGCCGCGACGGCGATCCAGCTGCACGGCGGCGTCGGTTTCACCTGGGAGCATCCCGTGCACCTGTACTTCAAACGCGCCAGGAGCAGCGAGTTCCTGCTGGGCACCCCGGGCCACCACCGTGACCTGGTCGGCCGGGCGATCGGGGTCTGACGTGGAGCGCTTCCGCGACGTGGGTCGCCGGCTCAGCAACTGGCACCGCTGGGGCCCCGACGACGAGCGGGGAACGTTGAACCTCATCACCCCCGAGGCCGTCGTCGCGGCCGCGGGGCTCGTGCGGACGGGCCGGATCTTCGATCTCGGCATCCCCTTCGCCGCCGACGGCCCGCAGCCCGGCGGGGCCCGGATCAACCCCGTGCACCTCATGCGCGACACCGGGGCCGGGCAGGTGTACCCGGGCGGCATGCACTTCGCCGACGACTACGTCTTCATGCCGCTGCAGGCCGCCTCCCAGTGGGACGGGCTGTCCCACGTCTTCTACGACGGCATGCTCTACAACGGATACCCCACCGCCGAGGTGGGCCCGCGGGGAGCGGCGAAGCTCGCGATCGACAAGCTCGGCAAGGGCGTCGTCGGCCGCGGTGTGCTGCTCGACGTCGCCCGCCTCAAGGGCGTGGACCACCTCGAACGCGGCTACGCGATCACGCCCGCGGACCTCGACGAGGCCGCCGGGACCCAGGGCGTGCGGGTCGGGGCGGGCGACATCCTCCTGATCCGGACGGGGTGGCGCCGGGTGTTCACGACGACGGGAGACGCCGCGGCGTTCATGGACGGCGAGCCCGGCATCGGGCTGGCGTGCGCACAGTGGCTCCACGACCACGAGGTGGCGGCCTTGTGCTCGGACAACTGGGCGATCGAGGTCCTGCCCGGTGAGGGCGACGAGAAGTTCGCCGTGCACTGCGTGCTGATCAGGGACATGGGCATGCCGCTGGGCGAGATCCTCGACTTCGAGGAGCTCGCCGCGGACTGCGCGAGCGACGGGGTGTACGAGTTCCTGTTCGCGGGCCCGCCGATCAAGTTCGTCGGTGCGGTCGGGTCGCCGGTGAACCCGCTCGCCGTCAAGTGACCCCGGCGGGATCGACGGAGGTGACGACCGCGATCCGCCAGGGACCGTGGTCGTCGGTCCGGACCAGCACGTAGAGGACGTCGAAGTCCTCGAGCGGGGCGCCCGACAGGTCGTGTCGGGCGCCCCGTGCACGGAGCAGGACGGTCCGCGCGTCGAGCACGGTCACGGTCCGGGAGGTCGTCGTGGCGCCCCCGTACCGCCGCGCGGCCATTGCCTCCCAGGTCGTGACCAGCCACTGCCGGATGTCGGTCCGGGTCGCGGACGTGCCGGGGCCGCTGCTCGACAGCCGGCACAGCGGCGCGACGAAGTGCGCGGCCGTGGCCGCGGCGTCGAAGCGCTGGAAGGCGGCGAGGTAGTCGTCGTAGGTCGCGAGGACCGATTGTTCGATCTCGTTGCGCCGCGCGGTCGCGGGCCCGGTGTCCATCGGTCCTCCTCGTCGTCCGGCCCCGCGGTGCCCTCAGGCGACACCTCGTCGGGCGGCGTCGCGCGCCCATTCCTCGAGCGAGGTGGCGGGCAGGCCGAACGCCCGCAGGTACTCCGGGAAGGCCGGCGCGGGGTGCGCGCTCAGGTATCCCTGGGACTGCCGGAACACCTCGGGCAGCCCGTCCGCGATCGCGGCGTCGCGGCTCGCCGGGACGGTGATCGACCGACCCCAGGCCCGTGACAGGGTGGCCGCGGCCTCGCGGAGGCTGATCCGGTCACCCGCCAGCTCCAGCTCGACGGCGTCGAAGCGCTGCGGGTCGGCGAACGCGGCCGCTGCCGCGGAGGCGATGTCGGCGACCGCGACGAACGCCTGGGGGACATCGATGTCGTAACCGACCAGGACCTTCTCCCTCGACCCGGGTGCGTAGAAGTAGGAGGGCGCCAGGAAGTTCTCCATGAAGGCCGAGGGCCGCAGGATCGTGGTCGACGCGGCCCCGGCCTCCCGCAGGGCGTCCTCGGTCAGTGTCTTGACGCGGAACGCGTGCCCGACGAACGGGCCCCAGCGTTCCTCGTCGATGATCCTGGTGGCGCCCGAGGCCGAGGTGTGCACGATCTGGGGGACACCGGCGGCCGCGGCGGCCGCGGCGAGGGTGCGGGCGCGGTCGATCTCGGTGTCCCCGGCGAGGTTCGCGAAGTCCGGGGTCTGGACCGAGAACAGGCCGCGGGCCCCGTCGAGGGCGGGTTTGAGCGACTCCGGCTCGTCGAGGTCGCCGCGGACGAGCCGGACCCCCTGTTCGGCCAGGGCCCGGGACTTCTCGCTGTCCGGGTTGCGGACGAGCGCGTGCACCGGGGTACCGGCTGCGGCGAGGGCCCGCGCGACGGCGCCGCCCTGCTGCCCGGTCGCCCCTGTGACCAGGACGAACTCACCCATGTCTGCACTCCTTCGATCGACGTCGGATTAAATGGGGTACCACCCCGTTTATACCTGGGCTACGATATCGAGGGCCACCCCGGTTGTCGAGGAGAGGAGCGCCGTGCCTGCGGTGAAGACGTTGCGCGCCGACGGACGGCGCAACCGGGCGCGGCTGCTCGCAGCCGCCGCGGAACTCATCCGTCAGGAGGGCGCGCAGGCGTCGCTGGAGGAGATCGCGCGCCGCGCGGGCCTCGGCTCGGCGACCCTGCACAGGCACTTCCCGTCGCGCCACGCGCTGCTGGAGGCCGTCTACCGGGAGGGCGTCGAGCAGCTGTGCGACCACGCCGCGGCGCAGCCCGGCACGGACCCGGCCGCCGAGCTGGACACCTGGGTCGAGGACACGACGGCCTACATCGCCGACAACCGCGGGCTCGGGATCGCGCTGCTGGGCAGCCCCGACGCCCCGGGCGAGGACGGCCTCACCGCGGACGAGATCTGCGTGACCGACCGCCTGATCGACGAGCTGCAGGTCCTGGTCGACCGCGCGGCCGCCGCCGGCGTGCTGCGTCCCGGGGTCAACGGTCAGGACCTGATGACCCTGATGAACGCGATCGGAACGGCGACGGAGAAGGACGCCGTGACCGCGCGGCGCCTGGTGCGCCTCGCGCTCGCGGGCATCCACCCCTGCCCCTGAGGGCCGGGTCGCGCAGTCAGGGGTCGAGCCGCCCCGCCACGTCGGCCATCCGGGCGAGCTCGGCCAGCAGTTCCCTGACGTGCGGGGGATGGGCATCGGGGTCCTCCAGCGGTGGCCGGCTCCGCCCGTAGGCGTCGACGGGCGGGATCGCCGCCCCGGACACCTGCTCCTTGCGGGCCAGTGCGGCGCTGATGTGCGGAGCCAGCTCCGCGTCCCGGCGCGCCCGGATACCGGCGTGGTCGGCGGCGAAGCCGGGCATGACCTCGGCGGCGAACAGCTCCAGCGACGCCCTGACCTCGTCGTAGGGCAGCCGTCCGAACTGGTGGAGCAGGATGGTCTGGTCCAGCCCGGCGCCCTGGTACGCGCGCAGCCGTTCGGTGAGCTCGGCGGGAGAGCCGATCGCGTGCTCGCCGCGATGGGGGATGGTGCCGCCGAGCTCCTCGCGGACGGTCTCCGAGCGTTCCCACACGTCCGTCGCACCGGGCCGGTGCCTGCCGAAGACGTGGTAGTGCCGTACGGCGTAGGTGAAGAAGCTGCCGGCGCGCTCGCCACGCTCCCGCGCGACGTCGGGATCGGGGTGGCAGTGGAAGGGGACCATCGTCGCGACCCGCGGGTTCACGGTGTGCCCGATCGGGACGCACTCGCGCTCGAACGTCGCGTGGTAGTCCTCGACGACCCGGGCGGCCTCGGCGGCGTCGAAGAACGAGTGGGCGAGCGCCCCGATCCCGAGCCGCGCCGCGAGTCTCACGGTCTCGTCGTCGGAGCAGGCGATCCACAGCGGCGGATGGGGTCGTTGGGCCGGCTTCGGCACGACGTTGCGCGCAGGCATCGAGAAGTACCTGCCGACGTGTCCGGGGTAGGGCTCCCGGGCCATCATCTCGGTGACCTGGCCGAGCGCCTCGAGCGACATCTCGCGCCGCAGCTGCGGGTCGACGCCGAAGCCCTCGAGCTCCATGCGCGTCTTCGAGTGCCCGATGCCGAACTCGACGCGCCCGCGTGAGACCAGGTCGAGGGTCGCGATCCGCTCGGCGACCCGCGCCGGTTCGTTGTAGCCCGGGGGCAGCAGGACGACGGCGTGGCCCAGCCTGATCGTGCGGGTCCGCTGGCTCGCCGCGGCCAGGAACACCTCGGGTGCCGACGAATGGGAGTACTCCTCGAGGAAGTGCTGCTCCGGGGCCCAGGCATAGCCGAATCCGAGCCGGTCGGCCAGCTCGACCTGGTCGAGGCTCTCCCGGAACAGGTCCAGCTCGGCGTCCGGCCCCCACGGGCGGGGCAGCTGCTGGCCGAAGAAGAGCCCGAACTCCACGCCGGCTCCTAGGACGCCGGGACGGCGACGCGGACCGTCTCGACGACGGCCCCGGTGGTGCCCGCGGTGATCGCCGCGACCCCGCCCAGCAGGCACAGCACGAACAGGGTCCGGCCGTCGTGGCCACCGAGGGCGCACGCCAGCGGCATCTTGTGGGCGATGTCGTCGGAGATCGTGACGACGTCGGTGATCTCTCCGCCCTCCACCACCCGCCGCAGCACTCCCTGCAGCGGCGAGGCCGTCCAGATCGCCCCCTCGCGGTCGGCGGCGATGCCGTCGGCGCTGCCCGGCGCGAGATCGGCCCAGACCCGGCGGCGGGTGAGGGTCCCGTCGGTGGCGCGGTCGAAGCCGAGGAGCTGGGCGGAGGGGAAGGAGGCGACGACGTAGGTCCCGTCGGGGAGCAGGACCGGGCCGTTGGGGTCGTCGACCTCGGTGGCGACGACGCGCGCGGACCCGTCCGGTTCGACGAGGATCACCCGGCCGTCGGGGTGGACCGGGCGCGGCGCGGCGGGGTCGTGGGTGCCCATCGAGCCCGTGTAGGCCCGGCCCTGCGCATCGACGACCATGTCGTTGAGGCCCCCGACGGCCAGGTGCGCGAGGTCGGCGTGGATGCGGACCTGTCCGGGTGCGTCGATCCGGAGGATCTCCGGGCGGGCCATGTTGACGACCAGCAGCCGGCCGTCGGGGAGGAATCCCAGGCCGCAGGGGTGCACGTCGTCCCCGAACTCGTGGACGGTCTCCAGGTTCCCCGACTCGTCGACGCGCAGGACGCGGTGGGCGAAGATGTCGGAGAAGTAGAGCCATCCCGCGTGCCAGCGAGGCGCCTCGGCGAAGCGGAGGCCTGCGGTCAGCGGTACGGCCGGGGCCGTCAGGGTCGGATCGGGCACCTGGGTTCCTCCGCGGACTCGATGTCGGTCGACGTTTTCGAACCGCAGTAGGTTCGAAGCCGAGTCGGAATGAGACACCTGCGGGCTCGGGCTCGTCAAGTGGGGGGGTCTTCCGTTCCGGCCTTGACGGGCGCAGGGACGCCTGCGATTCTGGCCCGGTCAGATTCGAATCATATTTGAGTTGCTGCGCTCATGCGCCCCGGCAACTGCCCCGCACGCGGCCGCCGTCGTCGGACTCCCGAGGAAGTGACCATGAAGATCGGTGTCCATCTCTACTTCCAGAACTACACGGACTGGGACCGTTTCAAGTCGAGGCAGCCCGGTCCGCCGGCGATCACCGACCAGCAGATCTACGAGGAGGACCTCCACCTCGCCGGGCTGGTCGAGCCGCTCGGCTTCGATTCCTACTGGGCGGTCGACCACCACTTCACCCCGTACGCGATGACCGGTGGTGCGCTCCAGCACCTCACCTACATGGCCGGGCGGACCACGAAGCTGGACTTCGGCTCGATCGTCGTCGTGCTGCCCTGGTACGACCCGCTCACCGTGGTCGACCAGATCAGTGTGCTCGACAACATGCTGCAGGGCCGGCAGCTCACCATCGGTCTCGGCCGGGGTGCCGCCAAGCAGGAGTTCGACCGGTTCCGCGTCCCGATGCCCCATGCGCGCGGCCGGTTCGCCGAGTCGGTCGAGATCCTGCGCCGGGCGCTGACGAGCGAGTGGTTCTCGTTCGAGGGCGAACACTTCCAGATCCCGGAGACGTCGATCCGGCCCGGGTTCCGCAATCCCGAGCGGCTGCTCGAGCGGATGCGGATCGCCTGGCAGAGCCCGGACACGTTGCCGATCGTGGCGAACTCCGGGCACGGCGTGATCATGACCAACACCAAGAGCTGGGACGAGTACGCCGAGGACATCCAGCAGGTCAACAAGATTCGCCGCAGCATCGGCCTCGAGCCCACGCAGCCGACGGTCCAGGTCATGCTGTCGTGCTTCGACAGTGAGGCCGAGGCCTGGAGCGTGATGTCCACGCACATGCTCGAGAGCTACAACAGCAGTGCCAAGCAGTACGGCCTCGACGACCCGTCGCAGTTCATCGGCGTGAAGGGCTACGAGCACTACGCGAAGGTCCCGCCGTACCTGGGGCCGGGCGCCGATCCGGTCAAGGACGGGCAGATGCTCGAGTACGCGGCGCGGCCGCAGGCCTGGGGCACGCCGGACCAGGTGTTCGAGAAGCTGCAGTTCATCCAGCAGAAGACGGGTGCGGTCGAGTTCATCGTCAACCCGCGGTTCGGTGGGATGTCCGCCGAGACGGCGGAGCGTTCCATGCGGCTCTTCGCGGCCGAGGTGCTCCCCCGCCTGCAGGCCGTCGACCCGCCGCTGCCGGAGGCTCTGAACGGGCAGTGACGTCACCGGGCGCCGGTGGTGGTCGACGAGACCGCCACCGGCGCTTCGTCATGTCCGGGCCCGGTGGCGGGGCTCCTCGGCGGTGGTGGTCTCGACAAGTGGGGGGTCACTCCTTATGCTGGCCCAGTCAACCGGGGTCCTACCCCGTTTCTGATCGCTGGTGGCCGTCTCGACGTGTGACCGAAACGCGGGATCCAATATTGACCAGAATGAATCCCGTAGCTACGGTCGGTGTCAGCCCGAGGACTCCGCGGGGCACGTGCACCATCGGCACGGCGTCGACCAGGAAGGGGAGATCGCCATGTCACACCTGACCGTCACCCTGTCCGAAGGAACCGTCCAGGGGAGCCGGGACCGGCAGTACCCGCACGTCAGTACGTTCCTCGGGCTCCCCTACGCCGCGCCACCGGTCGGCTGGCTTCGCTTCGCGCCACCGGCGCCCTGCCCGCGCTCCGACTCCTGGTCGCCGCTGGGAGCCGCCGTCCCCGGCGCGCTCGGAGCGGCGTTCGCCGAGGCCACCCAGCTGACGCTCGACGTCTGGGCACCCGCCGATGCGACCGACCGGCCGGTGCTCGTCTGGTTCGACGACGAGCCGGGGCACACCCGCCGGGCGCGCCGGTTCTGCGCCGGCCTCGTGGCCGAGCACGGCCTGGTCGTGGTGGCGCCCCGCCGCCGGCAGGGGGCGCTGGGCTACCTCGATCTGACCGAGCTGCGCGCCGGCTTCGGCAACGGCAACTTCGGACTCCTGGACCAGATGGAAGCCCTGACCTGGGTCGCGACCCATGCCCGTGCCTTCGGTGGGGACCCCGCGGACCTCACCGTGTCGGGGCGCGGTGAGGGCGCGCACGCCGCCGCGCTGCTGGCAGGCCTTCCCCGTACGAGCCCCCTGGTGCGCCGGCTGGTCCTGCCCGCGGGTGTGCCCGCGGGGCGGGTCCAGACCCCCGCGGAAGCGACCCGCGTCGCCGCGGCCCTGCTCGACATCCTCGACGCGGACCCCGGCGGCCGCGGCGACCTGCGCGAGGTCGGGGCGGCGGTGATCCTCCGGGCCGAAACCACACTGGGCCGCCACCGGGGCCGCTCCCCGTTCGGTCTCGTGGCCCACGACGACCTCGCCGCCGGAGACCTGATCGAGCTGCTGCGCACCGCTGTGTCCCCGGTCGAGGTGCTGGTCGGCCGCGCCACCCGCGCCACCGGGCCGACCACGTGGACGGTCTGGCGCTGCGGTGAGGACCGTGTCGCCGAACGCGTCTCGACCCTGGTGGTGCCGTCTGCGGGCGCGCCGGCGGAGGAGTACGGGGCCGCCTTCGGGGCGTTCGTGCGCACCGGCGACCCGGCGGCCGGGTGCGGTGGCGCCGCCGGGCCGCTCCGTCGCGCCGGCCGGGGCAGGCAGCCCCTGGACCTCGGCGCCGCCCGGTGACGCGGGTTCCGACCAGGCCCGGGTCGGGGACGGTCCGGGCGAACGGCATCGACCTCTGCTACGAGACCCTCGGCGATCCGGCGGACCCGACCGTGCTGCTGATCATGGGGCACGGGATGCAGCTCGACGCCTGGGACCGCGCGTTCTGCGGGCGGTTCGTCGAGCGTGGCTTCCACCTGGTCAGGTTCGACAACCGCGACGTCGGGCTGTCGTCGAAGCTCAGCGGTGTCCCCGACGTCGCCGCAGCTCGCCGCGGCGAGCGCGGAGCGGCGGTGTACGGGCTGGAGGACATGGCCGACGACGCCGCGAGCCTGCTCGACGTGCTCGGCATCGCCCGTGCGCACGTGCTGGGGGCCTCGATGGGCGGAATGATCGCGCAGGTGCTGGCGATCCGGCACCCGGATCGCGTCGCCTCGCTGTGCTCGGTCATGTCCACCACCGGGGACCGCAGGGTCGGGCAGGCCCGGCCGGAGGTGCTCGCCGCGATCCGGGCGAGTACTGCGCGCACCAGGGCCGAGGTCGTCGAGGCCCAGGTCGCCACGGCGCGGGCGCTCGCCGGTGGCGGGTTCCCGTTCGACGAGGACGACGTCCGCGCGGGGGCCGCGCACGCCTACGACCGCTGCCACCACCCGCACGGGAAGCTGCGGCAACAGGCGGCGATCCTGACGGCCCGCGACCGCACACCCGCGCTGCGCCGGCTGCGCCTGCCGGCCGTGGTCGTCCACGGGGCCGACGACCCGCTGGTCGGCGTCGACGGGGGAGTGGCGACGGCCGGCGCGATCCCGGACGCACGGCTGGTCGTGGTCCCCGGACTCGGTCACGAGCTGCCGGTGGGGGTGCACGCGACCGTCGTCGAGGAGTTCACCACCAACGCGCGGCGCGCCGGCTGACACGCCGTCACCGGTCCGAGCACGACCTGCGATTGCCCACAACGTTTCCGGAATCCGGCGAGGCGGGGAAACCGTCCGCCGGCAAAGGACCGCCGCCGCGGCGGCGAAAGGACTCACCCGTGACCGAGCAGCCCCGTACCGAGCAGGCCTTCGACGCGGAGGCCCTGCGGGAGAAGTACCGGCAGGAGCGCGAGAAACGGTTGCGCCCCGACGGGTCCGCCCAGTACCGGCAGATCACCGAGGACCTCGGGCGCTATCTCGTCGACCCCTACCTCCCGGTGGCCGGGCGCGCGCCCGTGACCGACGACGTCGAGGTCGCCGTCATCGGGGGCGGGTTCGGAGGGCTGCTGGTCAGCGCCCGGCTGCGGGAGGCCGGCGTCGACCGGGTGCGGCTGATCGAGCAGGGCGGCGACGTCGGCGGGACCTGGTACTGGAACAGGTACCCCGGTGCGGCGTGCGACACCGAGTCCTACATCTACCTCCCGTTGCTGGAGGAGACCGGGTACATCCCCACCGAGCGCTACAGCAAGGGCCCCGAGATCCACGAGCACTGCAGGCGGATCGCGCGTCACTTCGACCTGTACCGGGACGCACTGCTGCACACCCGGGTCCTGGACGTCCGGTGGGACGAGGACGAGCAGCGGTACACGATCACCACGAACCGCGACGACCGGTTCCGCGCCCGGTTCGTCGCGATGACCGCCGGGTCGATGGACCTGCCGAAGCTGCCGGGCATCCCCGGGATCGAGAACTTCGGCGGGCACTCGTTCCACACCACCCGCTGGGACTACGCCTACACCGGCGGTGACGCCCGCGGCAACCTCGTCGGACTGGCCGACAAGAAGGTCGCGATCATCGGCACCGGCGCCACGGCGATCCAGGCGGTCCCGCACCTCGGCGCGAGCGCGGAGCACCTCTACGTCTTCCAGCGGACCCCGTCGGCGGTCAACGTCCGCGACAACCGGCCCACGGACCCGGACTGGGTCGCGACACTGGAGCCGGGCTGGCAGCGCGAGCGGGTGCGGAACTTCTCCGGTTTCATCGCGGGCGAGGAGGTCGGCGAGGACCTCGTGGACGACGGCTGGACCAAGATCTTCCGCAACCGGGCGCTGCACGGCGGGGTCCTCGACGAGGACGTCGACTTCGAGGTCATGGAGGCGGTCCGCAACCGGGTCGACGAGACCGTCACCGACCCGGCCGTCGCGGCCGCGCTGCGCCCGTACTACCGGGCGCTCTGCAAACGGCCCACGTTCCACGACGAGTACCTGCCGACCTTCAACCGGCCCAACGTCACCCTGGTGGACACCGACGGCCAGGGCGTCGAGAAGATCACCGAGACCGCGGTCGTCGCGAACGGGATCGACCACGAGGTCGACTGCATCGTCTTCGCCAGCGGGTTCCAGGTCGGCGCGCCCTTCTCACGGCGGCTCGGCTACGACGTCGTGGGTCGTGACGGCCGGGCACTCAGCGCCAAGTTCGCCACCGGGATCTCGACGCTCTACGGGATGCAGACCCGTGGCTTCCCGAACTTCTTCGTCGTCGCGATCAACCAGGCGGGGATCTCGTCGAACCAGACCCATCTGCTCGACGTCCAGGCCCGGCACATCACCGACGTCGTCACGGCGACCCGGGCCGCCGGCGCCACCTCCGTCGACGTGGAGCAGGACGCCGAGGACGCCTGGGTGCGGACCGTCATCGAGTCGGCCCGCCGCAACGGCGAGTTCCTCGCGACCTGCACGCCCGGCTACTACAACAACGAGGGCAACCCCGACGTCGAGGCCTTCCGCCGCAACGGTCCCTTCGCGCCCGGCGTGTGGCGCTTCGAGCGGATCGTCGAGCAGTGGCGGGCCGACGGCCGCTACCGCGGTCTGCTCTTCGACGGGGCGCCGCTTCCCGGCGGCGCCGTTCACACCACCACGACCCGAGGGTGAGGAACAGATGACCGCAGCCGACCTTCCGAAGATCATCTCCGTCGACGACCACCTCGTCGAGCCCGCGCACCTGTTCGAGCGCTGGCTACCGACCAAGTTCCAGTACGGGGCCCCCCGCGTGGAGCGGCGGATGGTCAGCCTGGACACGGACCTCTTCGGGTTCGAGGAGGACGAGAACGGCATGCCCAGCGACGTCTGGGTCTTCGGCAAGTCCGTCTACGTCCCGCGCCGTGCCGTCGTCGTGCTCGACGGCGTCCACACCAGCGCGGAGATGCGGGACAAGGAGCCGGTGACCTTCGACGAGATGGACCCCGCCTGCTACGACCCGCAGGCCCGGCTCAAGGCGATGGACGAGCAGGGCGTCGAGGCGTCCATCGGCTTCCCGTCGTTCCCCCGGTTCTGCGGGCAGGCGTTCAGCGAGGAGACCGAGAACGACCGTGATCTCGGGGTCGCCCTGATCCGGGCCTACAACGACTGGCAGGTCGAGGAGTGGGCGGGCGACTCGGGTGGGCGGCTGGTCCCGGCTCCGGTCGTGCCGCTCTGGGACGCGCACCTGGCCGCGGCCGAGGTGCGGCGCAACGCCGCCCGCGGAGTGCACGCGGTCGCGTTCAGCGAGATCGTCGGGCACCTGGGCTACCCGAGCATCCACGACGGCAACTGGGACCCGTTCTTCGCCGCGTGCGAGGAGACCGACACGGTGGTCTGCATGCACATCGGCTCGTCGTCGCTGCTGATGACGCTGCCGCCGGAGGCGCCGCTGCTCCTGCTGCCCGTCCTGCAGTTCGCGAACTCGTACGCCTCGATGGCCGACTTCGTGTTCTCCGGGGTGCTGGACCGCTTCCCCCGGCTCAAGCTCGCGTACTCCGAGGGCCAGGCCGGCTGGATCCCCTACGCGATGGAGCGGATGGACCACGCCTACGCCCACCACACCTGGGCGCTGGGCGACGAGAAGCTCAAGGAGAAGCCTTCGACGTACGTGCGCCGCAACATGTGGGGCTGCATCTTCGCCGACAAGCACGCGATCGCCAGTGCCGAGCACATCGGCGTCGACAACCTGATGTTCGAGGTCGACTTCCCGCACAGCGACGGTCCGTTCCCGCACACCCGCAGCCATCTCGCGGACCAGTTCGCCGGTGTCGATCCCGCCATCACCTACCGGATCGTGCGGGGCAACGCCATCCGCCTCTACCAGCTGCCCTTCGACGCCCACCTCGACGCCGACGGTCGGCCGCTGGACGAGGTGTGACCGCGCCGGACCGGCCGGTCCCGCACCCGTCGCCGCTCACGCAGCCCTTCTGGGACGCGTGCCGGGACGGTCGGCTGCTCGTCCAGCGCTGCGACAAGTGCGGGGCCCACGTGTTCACGCCGCAGGAGTTCTGCCGGGAGTGCCACGCGGACGCCCTGACCTGGGTGGAGTCGGCGGGCGTCGGGCACGTCGTGACGTTCACGGTGATCTGGCGCCCGCAGACGCCGGCGTTCGAGGTGCCCTACGTCGTCGCCGTCGTCCGCCTCGAGGAGGGCTACGAGATGGTCACCAACATCGTCGGCGCGCCACCCGACGCGGTCGTGATCGGGGCGCCGGTGCGGGTGCGCTTCACCCCGGTGACCGACACGGTCACCCTGCCCTGTTTCGAGCTCGCCGCGTGAGCCGCCGCGAGGTCGTCGTCGTCGGTGCGTACAACACACCGCAGGCCCGGGTGCTCGAAGGCCAGACCTCGGACTCGGTCACGCTCGCGGCGATCACCGGCGCGCTCGACGACGCCGGGCTCACCGTGTCGGACGTCGACGGGCTGACGGTGCTGCCCGGCCTGCAGTACCGGGGCGGGGCCGACGCGTTCGGCTACGCACTGGGCATCCCCTGGTTCTGGACCGGTGCACAGGTCCCCGGCCCGGCCGCCGTCGTCGAGGCGGCGGCCGCCATCGGGGCCGGGGCCTGCGACACGGTGGTGCTCGCCGGTGGCCAGGCCGGCGTGTACATCGACCGGGCCGCCGTCGCCCCGTGGGCCCGGCCCGCGCACGAGTTCATCGAGTGCTGGGGACTGATGACCCCGGGGGAGTGGGCGATGGCGGCCCAGCAGTACCTGCACCGCTTCTCGGTGCCGCGGGAGAAGATCGCCCACGTCGCCGCGGTCATCCGCAACAACGGCGCCCGCAACCCGGAGGCGGTGTACTTCGGCCGGGGCCCGTACACGGCGCAGGACGTGCTCGCCTCGCGGATGATCGCCGACCCCTACCACCTGCTGGACTGCGCGACCACCAGCGAGGGTGGCGCGGCGCTGGTGCTGACGACCGCCGAACGTGCCGCCGACCTCGACGTGGCAGCGGTGCGGGTGCTGGGCGGAGCCTGGGACAGCTGGGGACCGACCTACACGCACCCGCCGACGTACGACCGTGTCGCGATGTGGGGCCGCAAGGCGGGGGACGCGGCCTTCGCGCAGGCCGGCGTCGCGCGCGAGGACGTCGACGTCTTCGAGTTCTACGACAACTTCTCGTGGGAGATCGTCCGGTACTTCGAGGCCCTGCGGTACTGCGACGTCGGCGAGGGCCCCGACCTCGTCGCGGGCGACGCGATCGAGGCGACCGGGCGGTACCCGCTCGTCACCGACGGCGGCACCATGTCGCATTCGCACACCGGTGAGTCCCAGCGGCTGCAACGGGTCGTCCAGGCGGTGCGGCAGCTGCGCGGCGAGAGCGCGGCCAACCAGGTCGCCGACGCCCGGATCGCGCTCGTCGCCGTGATCGGCGAGGTACTGCTGCTCGGCACCTGAGCACCTCGGCCACCCCGGACCATGGAGAAGGACTTGACCGGCACGGACCTCCCCCCGGCCCACCCCCCGTTCGACGCGGAGCTCGCCGCCGCCCTCGCGGCCGCCGAGGACGTCCCGACGACGGTCACCCCGGACATGCTCGCCGCCCTGCGGCGCGGCGCGGCCGAGTCGGCCCCGTCGCTCACCGCCATCGCCGAGGAGTTCGGGGTCACCGTCCGGACCGTCACCGTTTCCCGCACGGACGCCCCCGACCTGCGGCTCCTCGTGGCGCACCCCGCCGGCAGCCGGGCCGGCTCGGCCGCGCTCTACTGGATCCACGGTGGTGGGGTCGTCCTGGGCGACTTCAGGTTCGGCGTCGACCTGGCGCTCGCGTGGGCGGTCGAGTTCGGCGTGCCGGTCGTGTCCGTCGACTACCGGCTGGCGCCCGCGCACCCCGATCCGGCCGCCGTGGAGGACTGCTACGCCGGGTTCCGGTGGGTGGCCGGGCACGCCACCGAGCTCGGGATCGACCCCTCCCGGCTGGTTCTGGCCGGGCACAGCGCGGGTGCCGGGCTGGCCGCCGGGACGGCGCTGCTCGCGCGCGACCGCCGCGGCCCCCGAGCCGCGGGGCAGCTCCTGCTGTGCCCCATGCTCGACGACCGCGAGCTGACGCCCGCGAGCCGCCAGCTCGACGGCGTGGGCGTGTGGGACCGCACCGCCAACCGCACGGCCTGGGAGGCACGCCTCGGCGCCCGCCGGGGCGGCCCGGCTGTCGAGCCGTACTCCGCCCCGGCGAGGGCGACGGACCTCGGCGGGCTCCCGCCCGCCTTCGTCGACGTCGGTTCCGTCGACACGTTCCGCGACGAGGCCGTCGACTACGCCACGCGGATCTGGCAGGCCGGAGGAGTCGCGGAGCTGCACGTGTGGCCCGGCGCCTACCACTGTTTCGAGATCCTCGCCCCCGCCGCCGCGGTCTCCGCCGCCGCGGTGGGCCGGCGCACGGACTGGCTGCGCCGGGCGCTCCGGCCGGCCTGACCCACCCCCGGCCCCACCCCCCACCACCGAGGAGTGTCCTGCATGTCCGAGTCACGCGTCGCGATCGTCACCGGCGCCGCCCGCGGAATCGGTGCCGCCACCGCCCGGCGTCTCGCGGCGGACGGCCTCGCCGTCGCCGTCCTCGACCTCGAGGAGAGCGCCGCGAAGGCCACTGCCGACGCGGTGCTCGCCCAGGGCGGCAGCGCGGTCGCGGTCGCCGCCGACGTCGCGGACGCGGAGGCGGTGCAGGTCGCCGTCGACCGCGTCGCCGCCGAGCTGGGCCCGCCCACCGTGCTGGTCAACAACGCCGGTATCACCCGGGACAACCTGCTGTTCCGGATGAGCGAGGCCGACTGGGACGCGGTCGTCGACGTGCACCTGCGCGGCTCGTTCCTCGTCTCCAGGGCCGTGCAGCGGCACATGGTCGAGGCGGGGTGGGGCCGCATCGTGAACCTGTCGTCGACCTCGGCGCTGGGCAAGCGCGGCCAGGCAAACTACGCCGCGGCGAAGGCCGGCCTACAGGGTTTCACCAAGACTCTCGCCTTCGAGCTGGGCCGCTTCGGGATCACGGTCAACTCCATCGCGCCCGGGTTCGTCGTCAGCGACATGACGCGGGCGACCGCGGACCGCATCGACGTGCCGTGGGAGGACTACCTCGCGCAGCGGGTGGCCGAGATCCCGGTGGGGCGTGCGGGTGCTCCCGAGGACATCGCGCAGGCCGTGTCGTTCCTCGTCGACGAGCGATCCGGCTTCGTCTCGGGGCAGGTCCTCTACGTGGCGGGTGGGCCCCGGACCTGATCCGGACCGGGGCCCCCGGGCTCACGAGCTGGTCGCCCGGCCCCGCACGAGCGGTCGGAACACGCTGAACGCCAACGGGTACAGGTTGGCGGCGAACTCGGCGCGCCCGCGCCACCGGCAGATGCCCGGGGTCCGCTCGATCGGCTCGAACGGCACACCGCCACCGATCTCGGCCGCCGGGAAGACGAAGCCGACGAGGTCGAAGAAGCGGGCCGCGGCGTTGAGCGCAGGATGGGCGTGCAGCACGGCCCCGCCCTCCTGGAGGTTCGCGCCCACCTCGTCGGGGCGCAGGGCCGCACGCGCGTCGTCGGGTGCCGTCGGCTCCTCGAACCGCTGCCCCCACCGGGTGAACCACGCCGCGTACGGCACGTCCCGGTGGGCCGAGTCCGGGTGCCACGCGACGGGGTCGGGGAACAACGCCATGAACGGCGAGACCCGGATCCCGAGCAGCTCGTACTGGCGTTCCCACGGGATCCGGGTCTCGACGACGACGGGTGCGTCGAACCGGCCCCGGTACTGCGGCGGCTGCGCCGCGAAGCGGGGGAGCGTGGCCGTGTACTCCTCGGCGCCCATGCCCAGCTCGGCGGCGAAGCCGGCCCTGACGAGCCCGTCGACCTGGCGCAGCCATTCCGCCTCCAGGTGGGGCTCGCCCTCCTGCGACGGATGGATGCCGCGGCGCGGGGCAGGCGGCTCCGGCTCGACCCGGGTCGTGCGCTCGCTGCGGGCGACGCCGGCGGAGCGCCCGCCGGTGTAGGGCGCGCGGAAGTCGGGGTGCAGGTCGTAGCCGGTCAGCAGCGAACCCGCGACGGGCGGCTCGTCACCGAGCCCCTCGGCCATCTCGTCGCCGTCGAAGCGCGCGCAGACGATGCGCCCGCTGACCCGGATCCCGATGCGGGGCCAGGTCCGACGCTCGTCGAGGTAGTGGCCGGTGAACAGCCTGCTGTCCTGCGCGGCGACGATGTACTGGTTCATGCTGATCAGGTCGCGACCCGCGGCCCGCACCTGCTCGAGCAGCTCGGCCTCGTCCGTCCCCGGGTACGGGGCGTCGGTCGCAGCCTCGTAGTCGAACCAGCCCGCCCGGCTCACGAGGTTCTCCACCTCGTTGTCCGGCTGCAGGCTGTAGCAGCCCATCGACGGGAAGATCGTGCCGAGAACGTGGCGGGTGGCGCGGGTGGCGGCCTCCGGCGGGAGGTACCCGACCCGACGGCCTGCCCGCTCGAGCGCCGTCAGCTCCGCGGCGGTGTACGGACACGGCGGGACGACGAGCCGCAGACCGGCGATCTCGCCGCGACCGGTCCAGATCCGCTGGTGCACGTCGGTGAGGTTGTCCGGGGTCAGATCCCCGCCCCGCGGCTCGTCGAGGGTCTGTCCGGGCAGGGTCACAGCGACATCCCGCCCCCGACGTCCACGGTCGTCCCGACGATGGAGCTCGCCGCGTCCGAGGCCAGGAACGCCACCATGTTGGCGACCTCCTCGGGCAGCTGGTAGCGCTGGATCGCCGTGCGGCCGTGGTCGTAGAGGGTCTGCCAGGTGTCGGGGAGCAGCTCCCTGTCCGGGCCCCACATGCTTCCCGCGTTGACGCCGTTCACGAACACGCCGTGCCTGGCCACCTCCTTGCCGAGGTGGCGGTTGAACTCGGCGACCCCGGCCTTGAGCGTGCCGTAGAGCCCCAGGTCCGGGAGCGCCGTCCGGGAGGCCTCGGAGCCGATGTTGACGATGCGGCCGTAGCCCTGGGGGATCATGTAGTCCAGGGCCGCGCGGCAGGAATGGATCGGCGCGGCCAGGGTGCCGGCGATCGCGGCGTCGATCTGCTCGGGGGTGGCCGTGGCCAGGTCGCCCACGTAGGTCGCCACCGCGCTGTTGACCAGGATGTCGATCCGGCCCAGGCGCTCGTTCGCCTCGGCCAGGACGGCCCGGACACCGGTGGGGTCGAGCGCGTCACCGTAGATCCCGATCGCCTCGACCTCCCACCGGTCGGAGACGGTCTTGGCCAGCTCCTCGGCCGACGGCCCCGGCCTGCGACCCCAGGACTCCTGCAGGGCGGCGGCCTTCGCGGGTTCCATGTCGACGATCGCGACGTCGGCACCCAGCCCGGCGAGGCGGTTGACGACGGCCTGCCCCAGGTTGACCCCGGCCCCTCCGGTCACGACGGCCTTGCGGCCCTTCAAGCTCATCACGTCCGTGACGCGCTGGTCGATCGTGTGGAGGGGGATCCGCTCCTCGTCCCACCAGATCGTGTTGTCCGAGCCCTCCGCGATGTGTCGCTCCAGCAGGTCCTTCAGGAAGTCCTTGGCCATCGTGCGTCGTCCTCTCGTGGTTGCGGTCAGAGCCGCGCGCGCGTGCGGACGAGGTCGAGCGCACGCAGGGTCTGGTCGGCGGTGGGTGCGGGGGAGGTCGCGGCGAGGGCGCCGACCTCGAGCCATTCGTCCGGGGTCACGGCACGGCCGGGGTGGTTGTAGAGCTGCACCACGAGGCGGTCCGCGCCCGCCTCGGCGTAGGCCTCCTGCAGGGCGGGGTCGGCCTCGTGCGTGAGCACCGAGATCTCGATCCCGGCCGGGTCGCGGCCGATGGCCTCGCACTCGGCGGTGATCGCCTTGCGCCCCTCGGCGATCTGCTCGGGCGAGGGGAGTGTGGCGAGCCAGCCGTCGCCCCAGCGGGCGATCCGGCGGTAGGTGTGCCGGGTGTTCAGGCCCCCGATGACGATCGGCGGGCCCGGCCGCTGCACCGGGAGCGGGTCGATGATCACCTCGGGGCAGGTCACGATCGTGCCGTCGTAGGCGGCCTGGCCGTCCCGCCAGAGCCTGCGGCAGAAGTCGACCGTCTCGCGGGTGTAGGTCCAGCGCGTGTCGAAGTCGACGCCGAAGAGCTCGATCTCCTCGCGCAGGTAGCCCGCGCCGATGCCGAGCAGCAGGCGTCCGTCCGAGAAGTTGTCGACGGTGCTCGCCGCCTTGGCGAGGTTGAGCGGATGCCGCCCGGGTACCACGCACACACCCGTCGCCACCTTGAGCGTGGTCGTGGCAGCGGCGAGGAATCCCATGGTGACGAACGGGTCGGCCATCTCGCCGTAGAGGCGGGGGAAGTCGCCGCCGGTCATCGGGAACGGCAGGTCCGTCTTCACCGGCAGGGCCGGGTGGTCGGGCAGCCAGACCGAGTCGAACCCGGCCGCCTCGACCGCCCGGCCGAGCGTGACGGGGTCGATCGTGTGTCCGGTGACGTAGAACAGCACACCAACCTGCACGACAGGTCCCTTCGGGAGAGGTCAGGCCTGGGCGGGTGTCAGCGCCGCCGTGGCGGCCGCGGTCGCGCGCCGGCCGGCCAACAGGTAGCTCAGGCCCACGCTCGCCACGCCCAGGGCGACGATGAGCAGGATGTTGGCGAGGATCGCGCCCCAGGACGGTGCGCCCTGTGCGGTGAGGCCGGCGGAGAAGATGGCCGCGGCGATCTGGCCGCCCAGCACGCCGCCGACCGAGCGGATCACGTACACCGCGCCGCTGGCGCTGGCGACGCGTTCGGCGGGAACCACGCGGACGATCGTGTTGAGCGACTGGGTGAACCCGATGCCCAGGCCGAGGCCCATCAGTGCCGAGCACAGGTAGGGCGTCCAGGGCGCGCTGCCGATGGGGAGCAGGACCAGGCCGGCGGCGATGATGAAGACCGCGCCGAGGATCATGTTGCCGCGCCGGCCCAGGATCGGTTCGAGACGCTGGGCGGTCGGCCCGGCGACGACGACGAGCAGGGCGTAGGGCAGCAGGACGAGTCCGGCGGTCGAGGCGTCACCACCCATTCCGTAACCGATCGCGATCGGCAGCAGCGCGACCGTCGGCAGGATCACGTACATCACGAAGGTGACGATCGCGTGGGCGAAGTTGATCGACATCACGCCGAGGACCTCACGCTCGGCCAGTCCGCGCAGGTCGACCAACGGCGACGGGTGGCGCCGTTCGACCATCGTGAACACCGTGAGCAGCAGGATCGTCGCGGCGAGCAGTCCCAGGACGAGGGGAGAACCCCAGCCCAGCGTGGTCGGGAACGTCAGCCCCAGCAGCAGTGCGACCAGCGCCGCGCCGAGGACCACCGCACCGGTCCAGTCGACCGTGCCGCCCCCGATCGGCGGACAGGTGGGAAGGGCGCGCAGACCGACCACCACGACCGCGGCGATCACGATGGTCGGGAACCAGTAGATGAAGGAGTAGTGCAGGTGGGTGACGATCGGGCCGACGACGACGTACGCGACCGCGGCGCCGAGGCCGCCGCTGACCACGAAGATCGTGTTGGCGGTGCGGGCGCGCTCGAGGGGCTGGCTGTCGCGCATGATGCCGATGGCGATCGGTACCACGGCCACACCGACACCCTGGATCATCTGGCCCGCGATCAGGAGCGGAGCCGTCGTGGCGACGGCGGCGAGGACGGCGCCGATCCCGGACACCCCGAGCACGACGAGGAAGACCTTCTTCTTGTCGGCGATGTCGGCGTAGCGGGTCGCGAGCGGGAGGCACACCGCACCGACGACCAGTAGCCCCGTGAGCATCCAGGCGCTCTGCGATGCGGAGATGCCGAGCTCCTGCTGCACGAAGGGGACGATCGGGGCGACCATCATCTCCATCGTGAGGTAGGCGAACACGCCGAGGACGAGCAGCACGAGCGTGGTGGACGAGCCCCGGGGTTCCGTGCCGTCCGCCGCGGCGGCGGCGACGGTATCCGGTCCGGCCTGTGGATCTTTCGAGGTGGGGAGACCGTGGCTGGACATGCTGATCCTCTCGACGGATGACGCCTGGCCTGAGTGCTGTGGCGGGCGAGGGACTCGGCGCCCACCACGAGGGCGGCGGCGCGTCCGCTCGGGGCAGTGCCGAACGGGTGTCGAACGGGACGGCGGGACCGCTGCGAGAGGTTGCCCTACCACCCAAAAATTCGAATTGCCTTCGAAATATGGCACGCGCCACGTGCGGGGTCAAGCGCCCCGCAGGCGACGCTCCGGGAGCGACCGGTGGCGCCCCCGCGCACGGGCGCGACCTCGTGTTCTCAGCTCGGGCCGGGCTCGCCCGCGCCCGCGGAGGCCGGTCCGGCGGCCAGGCCCGACCACACGATGTCGAGCTGGAGCGCCGCCATCGTGCCGGGGGACCGGCCGGGCCCGGGCGGGGGCCACGCGGCGGGGGAGATGCACATGCCGAGCAGGGTGAGGACGGTGACGGTGGGGTCGATCGCCGGCGAGACGTCGCCCGCGGCGACCCCGTCCCGGAGGATCGACTTCCAGGCCTCCCGGTAGCGGGCGAACAGCCGCGCGTCCTCCTCGGCCTCGATCTCGGTGCGCCGGGGATCGTGGGTGTCGGTGAACCAGCGCGGCGACGCCGTGCGGTGCTGGTCGACGTAACGCTGCTGGGCGCGGATGGCCTTCTTGAGCTTCTCCCGGGGGGCGGCGCGCCCGGCGACGACCTTCTCGAGCCGCACGACGACCTCGGTGAACTGCTGGCGGGTCACCAGCCGCAGCAGTGCCGCCTTGCTGCTCACGTGGTAGTACAGGCTGCCCTGCAGGACGCCGAGCTCCTTGGCGATGTCCTCGATGCGGGCGTTGTCGTAGCCCTTCTCGGCGAACACCCGGGCCGCGGCGTCGACGACCTGCTGCCGGCTGCGAATCTTGGTCATGTCCCGTTCGGCCCCTGCCCCACCTCGGTGACGACCCGGCCAGGATAGCCGTGGAACCGAATGTCCCTCGAATCGGGCGCCGGAGGTCAGTCGCCGCGGCGCAGGGCGATCCCGGACCAGACGATCGCGTGCTGCAGCGCGGCGACCTCCTCGATGCGTTTCTCCCCGTCGCGGCGGAACCAGTACGGGACGTAGTCGCACATGCTGATCAGCGACACCGCGACGGCCGTGGCGTCGGTGTCCGCAGCGATCTCGCGCCGGGCGACGGCCTCCTCGACGATGCGCGCCCATCCCGCGCGGTAGCGCAGCACCAGATCACGCTGCGCCGCCGTCTCCTCGTCGGTGATGTCGGCCGACCGGGTGGGGTCACTGAACCATCCGGGAGCCTCGAGCAGGTGCTTCTCGACGTGGGTGAGATGGCTGAGGATCGCCAGCCGCAGCTTCTCCGAGGGGTCCGCGGGGCTCTCGACGATCGCGGTGAGCCCGGTGATCAGCAGGCCGAGGTGATGCTGCACCACGAGCCGGTGCAACGCGGCCTTGCTGCCCACGTGGTAGTAGAGGCTGCCCTGCATGACGCCGAGCTCGGCCGCGACGTCCTCGATCCGGGTGGCGGCGTAGCCCTTCTCCTCGAAGACCCTCGCCGCAGCCTCGACGAGCTGCTGCTTGCTGCGGATCTTCGTCATGGGTCGTCCCTCGGCCGGTGTCGCGGAACGTCGATCCTAGTGCGGGACGCCGCAGGGTCAGTCCGACGAGGGGAGCGGCTTGGCCGCCTTGACGGTCAGTGCGACCCCGCCGAGGCTCAGCGGCCCGGCCCCGGCCCTGGTGACCAGTACCTCGAGTGTCCCGGACTCGTCGGTGTAGCGCTTGCCCAGCAGTACACCCGGACCGTCGGTCGTGACCGCGGGTGCAGCGGCGTCGCCCGGGGTCATCGGCACGCCGCCGCACTCGACGGTGCCGGTCCCGGGTCCGGGACGCACGACGACGACTTCGGCCGTGCACGTCCGGCTGCGCAGCCGGAGGCCGGGGCGCAAGGGGGGTGTGGTCATGACTCGCCTCTCCGAGGGGGAGTGCGGCGGGGACGACCAGCGGTCACCTCCGCCGTGGGGAACTGTCCTGTCCGATCTCGTCCACCGTGCGGACGAGCAGGTCGCTGGCCCGCTTGACGTGCTCGGTCAGCAGCGTGCGGGTCGCTGCGGCGTCGCCGCGGCCGATCGCTTCGAGGATTCCGGCGTGTTCGGCCGCGTCCTTCTCGAGCCGGCGCACGTCGTTGCCCAGGGCGATCCAGGTGAGGTTGCGGGGCACCTTGTGGTGCAGGTTCTCGTAGACCTCCGCGAGGTGCTTGTTGCCGCCGGCCTCGATGATCACCGCGTGGAACTCGGTGTTCGCCTCGTGCCAGCGACGCTGCGCGGTGGTGGTGTCGCCGTCGGAGGCCCGCAGGTCCTCCACCGCCTGACGGAACAGCGCCTCCGCGGCCGAGAGCCGGCCGAGCTGCTCGGAGGTGATCAGCTCGGCGGCGGCCTGCCCGGCGTGCCCCTGCAGGACGCCGTGGAGCTCGTAGACCTCGATGATGTCGCGGGTCGAGGGGAGCCGAACCCGGGCGCCACGGTTGGCGATGAGCTCGACACTGCCCCGCGCCTGCAGTTCGCGCAGCGCCTCGCGGACGGGCATGCGGCTGACGCCGAACTCCTTCGCCAGAGCCTCCTGCCGGAGCCACGAGCCGGCGGGGATCTCGCCGGCGTTGATCCGCTCCTGCAGCACCGTGACCAGCGAGTCGACGAGGTCGTGGTCGTCGGTGCGGCGTGGTGTGGAGGCGTGGGCGGGCGTGCTGTCGGTGGCGGTCACCTCGGCCATCATGGATCCATTCTAGGGTCTGTCGGATCACAGTCGGCCCCGCGACACCTGCCTGCTCCTCCATGGCGCCTCCCGTCGGGTCCTCGACTTCCGAGAAACTGGATCCTAAACTGCTCACTATGGATACATCAAGCAGTGACGGTCGACCGTGAACATCTCGATGCTCTCGACGATGGCGGCCGACGGGATGGGGGAGCGGGTCGCGACGGGCGGGCTCGCGGACGGGCTCGGCTACGCCGAACTGGATCTGCGGGCGCGACGGATCGGCGCCCTGCTCGCGGCCGGGTCCGTGCAACGGCTGGGGATGGTCGACCTCAACTCCGACGCCGTCCCGCTCGCGCTGCTGGGCGCGGCGTACGCCGGCGTCCCGTTCGCGCCGCTCAACTACCGGTTGCCCGACGACCGGCTGCGCGCCGTCGTCGAGCGCCTCGCCCCCGCCACCCTGGTCGTGGGCGACGACTCCGTCGCCGAGCGGATCGGGACGCCCGCCGGGATCACGCTGCTGCACCGGCGTGACCTGCTGGGCGCGGCTGCCGATCCGGGGGCGGCCGCCGTGGTCGACGCCCCCTCCGACGCCGATGCGGTCGCCGTCCTGTTGTTCACCAGCGGCACCTCCGGCGAGCCGAAGGCGGCGATCCTGCGACACCAGAACCTGGTGTCCTACATCGTCTCCACGGTCGAGTTCGCGGGCGCCGCACCCGACGAGGCGGCCCTCGTCGGCGTCCCGCCCTACCACGTCGCCGGTGTCACGGCGGTGCTGTCGAACCTGTTCGCGGGCAGGCGGGTCGTGCGTCTGGAGTCCTTCGACGCCCGTGGCTGGATCGAGGTGGCCCGCCGCGAGCAGATCACGCACGCGATGGTGGTGCCGACCATGCTCGCCCGGATCCTCGACGAGCTGGACGGCGCGGGACTGCCCGCGCTGCGGTCGCTGTCCTACGGCGGCGGGCCGATGCCGCTGCCGGTGATCCAGCGGGCGCTCGAGGTCTTTCCCGACGTCGGCTTCGTCAACGCCTACGGGCTCACCGAGACCTCGAGCACGGTCGCGGTGCTGGGGCCGGACGACCATCGGGCCGCGCTCGCCTCGTCCGATCCCCGGGTCCGGGCCCGGCTCGGCTCGGTCGGCCGTCCACTGCCCGGCCTCGACGTGTCCATCCGCGGTACGGAGGGCGAGGAGCTGGCACCGGGCGAGCGCGGCGAGATCTGGGTGCGCGGGGAGCAGGTGTCCGGCGAGTACGTCGGGCACCGGGCGACCCGGACCGACGGCTGGTTCCCCACCAGGGATGCGGGGCTGCTCGACGACGGCGGGTACCTCTACGTCTTCGGCCGGCTCGACGACGTGATCGTCCGGGGCGGGGAGAACCTCTCACCCGGCGAGATCGAGGCGGCGGTGCTCGACCATCCGGCCGTCGCGGACGTCGCCGTCTTCGGGATCCCCGACCCGGAGTGGGGGGAGGCCGTGGCGGCCGCGGTGGTGCTCGAGCCGGGGGGCGAGTCGTCCGCCGACGATCTGCGCCGTCACGTTCGGGCCCGGCTGCGCTCGACGTGCGCCCCGGCGGTGGTCGTCTTCCGTGCGGCGCTGCCCTACACCGACACCGGGAAGCTGCTGCGGCGTGTCGTCCGCGACGACGTCATAAGTGGGATCCAATCTTGACTGCAGTGAATCCTAAAAGGTAGCGTCGCGACACGATCGGGAACTACAGGAGGCGCCTCGTGGGAGCGGACAACAGCGAGGTCGACGAGACCGGTGCGGACGTGATCGTCATCGGTGCGGGTCCCGGTGGGATCTGCACGGCGATCCAGCTGCGTCAGGCCGGGATCGACGACGTACTGGTGCTGGAACGGTCGGCGGGTGTCGGCGGGACCTGGTTCAACAACCGCTACCCCGGCCTGACCTGCGACGTCTCGACCGACCTGTACTCCTTCAGCTTCTTCCTCGACCACGAGTGGGTCCGGCCCTTCGCCACCCGCGCGGAGATCGTCGAGTACATGGAGGCCGCGGTCGACCGGTTCGGGATCCGGGACACGATCCGGCTCGACACCCACGTCGTGTCCGCGCGCTGGGACGACGCGGACGGTCGGTGGACGCTCGACGACTCGCGGGGTGGCCGGTGGTCGGCGCGGGTGCTGGTCGGCGCCGTCGGCATGTTCAACGAGTTCGTCAGGCCGCCCGTCCCCGGGCTCGACACCTTCGCGGGACCGGTCACGCACACCGCCGAATGGCCCGACGGCGACCTGGGGTTCCTCGCAGGCAAACGGGTGTCGGTCATCGGGACGGCGGCCAGCGCCACCCAGGTCGTGCCGACCATCGCGCCGCACACGGGGCACCTGACGGTCTTCCAGCGCACCTCGAACTGGGTCTTCCCCAAGGACCACGGGCCCTACACCGAGGAACAGCGACGCGCCCGCCGCGAGGACCCGTCCGTCGTCGAGGCCGGCCGGTCCACGGCGGCCCGCGAGCTCGACGAGCTGTTCGCCGACCTCGACAACGAGGCCAAGACCGCGGAGCAGACGGCCATCGCGCTCGCCAACCTCGAGGCGGTCCAGGACCCCGCCACCCGCGAGGCGCTGCGCCCGACCGCGCGCCTCGGCGCCCAACGCCCGTTGCTGTCCTCGCAGTTCTACGAGGCCTTCAACCGGGCCGACGTCACGCTCGTCACCAGCTCCATCGCCGAGGTCACGCCCACCGCGGTCCGCACCGCCGACGGGGTGGAACATCCCAGTGAGCACATCGTGCTGGCGACCGGCTACCTCGCTCACAAGTTCCTGTCCGTCGTCGACGTCGTCGGTCGCGACGGTGTGGCACTGCGCGACCAGTGGGCCGACGGCGCGTACGCCTACCTGGGCATGACGGTCGAGAACTTCCCGAACCTCTTCATGCTCTACGGCCCCAACACCAACGGCGGCTCCATCATCGACAAGCTGGAGACGCAGACCCGCTACATCGTCGGCAAGACCGTGTACCTGCTCAAGAACGGTGTGCACGCACTGGAGGTCCGGCCCGAGGTCGTGGCCGCCTTCAACGAGCGGCTGCAGGCCGACATCGGCGCGGTCGCGGCCTGGCAGGCCGAGGGCAGCAGGTACTACCGCGCACCCACCGGCCGGGTCGTCACCCAGTGCCCGTACACCGTCGTCGAGTACGACCGGATGACACGCCGGGACGACCTCGACGCCTACCTCGCCACACCAGGGGGGCGGCCGTGAGCGCGGTCCCCGCGCACGGCGAGATGGCTCCGCTCGACGACTACACCGTCGTCGACCTGTCCTGCGGGATCGCCGGGGCCTACTGCACCCGGCTGCTCGCCGGGGCGGGTGCTGTCGTCGTGAAGGTGGAGCCCCCGGAGGGAGACGCGCTACGCCGGCGGTCGGCCTCGGGCGTCGTCTCCCCGCCCGGCGAGGACGGTGCACTGTTCCAGTTCCTCGCCTGCGGGAAGCACAGCGTCGTCGCCGACCCCGACGGCCCCGCCGGCCTCGCCTCCGTGCTGGACCTGCTCGCGGTGGCGGACGCCGTCGTCTGGTCGCCGGGCTCGCGGGTGGCCGACCACCCGCAGCTGCAGCCCGCCGCCCTGCACGAACGCTTCCCCGCGCTCGACGTCCTGGCACTCACCCACTTCGGCCTCGACGGGCCCTGGGCCGACCGGGCGGCGACGGAGTTCACGCTGCAGGCCTGGGCCGGTGCCATCGGCTGGCGGGGGCTGCCGGGACGGCCACCGGTGAGCGTCGGCGGCCGGGTCGGGGAGTGGGCGGCGGGCACGTTCGCCGCGACCGGGCTGCTCGCCTCGCGCCGCAGGCAGCGGATCGAGCCGGGCGGGCAGATCCTCGACGCGTCGATCCTGGACGCCGTCGCGCTCAGCCTCACCAACATGCACCCGGTCACCTACTTCGCCGAGGCGGGACACCCGCGGGACCCGCGCCCGGTGTCGCTGCTCCCGGGCATCCACGCCACCGCGGACGGCTGGGTCGGCTTCATGACGGTCACCGGCCAGCAGTGGCTTGACTTCTGCGCGCTGGTCGAACGGATCGACTGGATGGACGACGAGTCGCTCGGTTCGGCCGTCGAGCGCGAGCGGCGCCGCGACGAGGTGACCACCCACATCGACGCCTGGGCCGCGACCCGCACCACCGCGGAGATCCTCGACCTGGCCGCGGCCCTGCGGGTGCCCGCCGCGCCGGTGGGCACGGGCGCCACGGTCCCCACGATCGACCACTTCGTCGACCAGGAGATGTTCGTCGAGACCCCGCGTGGCGGGTTCGTGCAGCCCGCGACGCCCTACCGGCTGCACGGAAAGGTCGACCTGCCCCCGCTCGGTCCGCCCCCGGCGCTCGGCGAGCACACCGCGGTGTGGGCGGACCGGGTCGCGCAGGCACGCACCGCCCGCCCGGTCGCCGGCAACCGGCCCGAGCCGGGCCGGCTCCCCTTCGACGACCTGCGCGTCGTCGAGCTGACCGCGTTCTGGGCCGGTCCCTCGGCCGCCCAGTTCCTCGGGATGCACGGCGCCGAGGTCATCAAGATCGAGTCCCCGGCCCGCCCCGACGGGATGCGGACGCTGAGCACCCGGTCGCCCGAGCAGGACCAGTGGTGGGAGTACGCACCGCTGTTCCACGCGACGAACACGAACAAGCTCGGGCTCGGTCTGCGGCTCGACCGTCCCCGGGGCCCCGACCTGCTGGTCGACCTCCTCGACCGCAGCGACGTGCTGGTGGAGAACTTCAGCCCGCGGGTCCTCGACGCCTGGGGTCTGGGCCACGAGGTGCTGCGCCAGACCAACCCCGGGCTGATCGTCGTGCGGATGCCCGCGTTCGGGCTGGCCGGGCCGTGGCGGGACCGGACGGGGTTCGCCCAGACCATGGAGCAGGCCTCCGGGATGGCCTGGGTGACCGGCTTCCCCGACGGGGCCCCCCAGGTCCCGAGCGGGGTCTGCGACCCGCTCGCCGGGGCCCACGCGGCCTTCGCGCTGCAGGTGGCGCTGGCGGTGCGGGACCGGACCGGTGAGGGGATGCTGGTCGAGGTCCCGATGGTCGCCAGCGCCCTGAACGTGGCGGCCGAGCAGGTCGTCGAGTACGCGGCCTACGGCGCGCTGGCCCACCGGACCGGGAACCGCTCGCCCGCCATGGCGCCGCAGAACCTGTACCGGACCTCGGACCCGCCCGACGGCCTCGGCGGGCCCCGGGTCGCGATCTCGGTGGAGACCGACGCGCAGTGGTCCGTACTCGTCGCTGCCCTCGGCGATCCGGCGTGGGCGACCCGGGCGGAGCTGGCGACCGT
Organism: Pseudonocardia sp.; assembly: GCF_050250275.1. GTDB lineage: Bacteria > Actinomycetota > Actinomycetes > Mycobacteriales > Pseudonocardiaceae > Pseudonocardia. The sequence goes on along the minus strand of NZ_JBFWOY010000015.1, from coordinate 37,221 downwards.
CGACGGCCGCAAGGCGCACGAGGACGAGCTCGACGCCCGGCTCGCGACGTGGTGCGCACAGCACACGGTCGCCGAGATCCTCGAGCTGCTGTGGGCGGCCGGGGTCCCCACCGGCCGGGTCGCGATGCCGCACGAACCCGAGCTCGCCCAGTTCACCGCGCGCGAGTTCTACGAGCAGGTCCAGCACCCCCGGGAGGGCACGACGGTCGTGGCCGGCTGGCCCGTCCGGTTCTCCCGCGACCGCTACCCGATGCACCGCCGCCGCGCCCCGATGCTGGGCGAGCACAACCGCTACGTCGTCACCGAGCTCCTCGGCATGACCGCCGACGAGTACGCGAGCCTGGAAGCCGAACAGGTGATCGGGAAGGGGCTGAACCCCGATGGATGACGCTACTGCGGGCGCGAGCCGGCCCCCGGTCGTGGCGGTCCTCGTCCCGGACCCGCGCGACGTCCCGGCGGCGGCAGGCACCGGCACGGCGGGAGCAGCCCTCGGCACCGCGCTGACCTCGGCGTTCCCGCCCGGGCAGCGGCGGGTCGTCGTCGCGGACGGGGCCGGTGATCCGCGCGGGCTGCACCGCGCGGTGAGCGCATCGGACGTGCTCGTGGTCGCGATCCCCGTCGCGTTCCCCGGGTGGCGGCGCGCCGCCACCCGGCTGCTCGACGCGGCCGGCCCGCTCACCGGCCGCGCGGTCTTCGGGGTGGTCACGGGCGGCTGGCCGGACTCGGCCGAGCGGGCCCCGGCGTGGCTGGAGGCGGAGCTCCGCCGCCGCGGCGCGTGCTGCCTGGCACCCGCCCTGCACCTGGTCGCCGACGGGGCCGCCGGCCTCGCCGCCATCACCGCCTACTGCGCACACTGGCGTCCCCTGGTGCCGAGCCTCGTCGGGCTCGCGCGCCGGCAGACGCTCCCCGCGGCCGGCTGAGAGAGGACGCCCCGATGACCGATCGTGCGCACACGATCCTGCAGGCCGGCACCCGTGGCTTCGTCGCCACGCGGACCGCGGCCGGGAGCGCGGTCGTGCACCCGATCTCGGTGTTCCACCGCGGCGGAGCGTTGTGGTTGAACACGTACCTGAAGTCCGCGAAGGCGCGGAACATGATCCGCCATCCCGCGGTCGCCGTCGTGGTCGTGGAGTCCGGCGACGGCGCTCCGCGACCGCCCGCCGTGCTCGTGCGTGGCCGGGCCGAGCTGCAGCCGGAGGGCGCCGACCCCCCGCAGGCCGTGGTGGAGCCCGGCTACCTGCTCCCGGGAGTCGTCGCACCCGTCCCCGGCGACCCCATCTGGTCGCTGGACGGGCGGCGGCGCTGGTTCCGCGTCCCGCTCACCGAGGTCACCCTGCTGGAGGCCACCGATGCCCAGGCCTGACGTCCGGATGACCCCGGCCGAGATCGAGGAGTTCCTGTCCGGCGAGGAGGGCGGCGTCCTCGCCCACCTCGACGAGAACGGCGACCCCACCGCCGTGCTCGTCACGAGCAGCGTTCACGGGACCGCGCTCGCGCTCGCCACCACCGGTCCCGCCCCGCTCCCGCCCGACGGCACCCGGGTCTGCGTGGCCTACGAACGGGAGCCCTCCTACGCGGGCATCCGGGCGGCCCTCGTCCTGGGACAGCTCCACGGCGGCCGCCTCGAGCCGGACCGCACGATCAGCTTCGACTTCGCCAAGATCCCCGTCCCCGTCCGGGAGGACGACCACTGATGCCCGGGAACCGGTACACCATCGCCACCGACATGGGCGGGACCTTCACCGACCTCGTTCTCGAGGACCGTGACACCGCCCGCGTCCGCATCGTGAAGAGCCCCACCGTCCTGGACGACCCGATCCGCGGCATCCTCGACGCCGTCGACCTGGCCGCGACCGAGGTCGGGGTGGGCCGGCGCGAGCTGCTCGCGAGCACCGAGACGTTCGTGCACGGCACCACCCGCGCGCTGAACGCGATCCTCACCGGCACCACCGCCCGCACCGCCTTCCTGACCACCCGGGGGCACCCGGACATCCTGCTGTTCCGCGAGGGCGGGCGCGTCGACCCGTTCGACTTCACCCGCCGCTACCCCGAGCCGTTGGTCCCACGCGCCCTGACCTGGGAGGTCGACGAGCGGATCGGGGCCGGCGGTGCCGTGGTCACCCCGCTCGCCGAGGCCGCACTGGTGGCGCAGCTGCAGGAGATCGTCGAGGCCCGGATCGAGGCGATCGCGGTCTGTCTGCTGTGGTCGATCGCGAACCCGGCGCACGAGGTGCGGATCGGTGAGCTGATCGAACAGCACGCCCCCGGCATCCCCTACACGCTCTCGCACCGGCTCAACCCCATCGTGCGCGAGTACCGGAGGGCCTGCTCGACCGTCCTCGATGCGGCTCTCAAACCGCTGATGACCGAGTACCTGGACGCCATGCGCACCCGGCTCACCGAGGAGGGGCTGGGCGGCCGGCTGCTCATCGTCACCTCGGGCGGCGGGGTCATGGACGCCGCCGCGGTCGCCGCGGCACCCGTCCACGTGATCGGGTCCGGACCGGCGATGGCCCCGATCGCCGGCCGCGACGTCGTCGACCGCACGACCGGCCACCAGACCGTGCTCGTCGCCGACACCGGCGGGACGAGCTACGACGTCGGCGTGGTCCGCGACGGCGACGTGTCGTCGACCCGGGAGTCCTGGCTCGGCGCACCCCACCTGAGCCACATGACGGGGTTGCCGTCGATCGACATCAAGAGCGTCGGTGCGGGCGGCGGGAGCATCGCCGCCGTCGGCGCCGGCGGACTGCTCACCGTGGGGCCGCGCAGCGCCGGCGCGCATCCGGGCCCGGTCTGCTACGGCCAGGGCGGCACCGAGCCGACCGTGACCGACGCGGCGGTCGTGCTCGGCTACCTCGACCCGCAGTACTTCCTCGGCGGCCGGGTCACCCTCGACGTCGGGCGGGCCGAACAGGCGATCCAGGAGAGGATCGCGACGCCGCTGGGCTTCACGACGATGCAGGCCGCCGCGGCGATCATGGAGCTGGCGACCGAGCACATGGTGCGCGCCATCGAGGACACCACCGTCGCGCAGGGCATCGACCCGGCCGCCGCGGTGCTGGTCGCGGGCGGCGGGGCGGGTGGGTTCAACGCGATCGACATCGCGTCCCGGCTGCGGTGTGCCGCGGCCGTCATCCCCGACACCGGCAGCGTGCTCAGCGCCGCGGGCGCCGCGATCTCCGACCTGTCCTCGGACTTCGCGGCGGCCTGCCCCGCGACCACGCGGGACTTCGACTTCCGCCGGGTCGCTGCGGTGACCGACCGGCTCGTCGGGCGCGCGCAGGAGTTCGTCGCCTCGACGGGGGTGGCCGCCGAGCTCGCGGACGTCCGGCTGTTCGCCGACGCCCGCTACCCGCACCAGGTCTGGGAGGTGGAGGTGCCGCTGCCCACGCTGCGGATCACCTCGGCCGCCGACGTCGGGGCGCTCGCCGACGCGTTCCACAAGATGCACGAGAAGCTCTTCGCGATCAGCGACCCCGGCTCCGACGTGGAGGTCGTCGGGTGGCGGGTCCGGGCCTCCTGCCGGACCCGGACGGCGCCGCTGGGCCAGGTGGAGAGCGGCCCGCCACGACCCACGGCCCGCCGCACGCGGCGCGTCTACTTCGCCGGGCACGGCCTCGTCGACGCCGCCGTGCGTGCCCAGGCCGACATCGCGCCGGGGGAGGTGGTCGACGGCCCGGCGATCGTCGAGACCCCGGTGACGGTCGTCGTCGTCCGCCCGGACGCCACGGCCACCCGGGCCTCGACCGGAGCGCTCGTCCTGCGGCGGAACGGAGACGACCGGTGACACTCGACGGCCTGCAGCTGGCGGTCCTCACCAGCCGGATGGAGCAGGTGGTGCGCGCGATGGCCAACACGCTCGCACGCACCGCCCGGTCCGGGGTGATCAACACCGCGCGGGACTTCTCCTGTTGCGTCCTCACCGGCGACGCGCAGCTGGTGGCGACGGCCGAGTCGTTGCCGGTGCACGTCATGCGCGGTCCCGACATCATGGCCGCCTACACGGCGCGGATGCATCCCGACCTGCGCCGCGGCGACGCCTACCTGCACAACTCGCCCTACCACGGCAACTCCCACGCCGCCGACCACTGCATCCTCGTGCCCGTCGTGGACCCGGCCGGGACGCACCGCTTCACCGTGCTGGTGAAGGCGCACCAGGCCGACTGCGGGAACGGGACCCCCACCACGTACTCGACCTCGGCCGTCGACGTCTACGAGGAGGGCGCGCTGATCTTCCCCGCGGTGCGGGTACAGCGCGACTTCACCGACGTCGACGACGTGATCCGCATGTGCCGCATGCGGATCCGGGTTCCCGACCAGTGGTGGGGCGACTACCTGGCGATGGTCGGCGCCGCGCGGATCGGGGAGCGCGAGGTCGAGCGGCTCGCCGCCGACGTCGGCTGGGACGCGCTGGAGCAGTACGCCGGGGAGTGGTTCGACTTCTCTGAGCAACGGGTCGCCGAGGCGATCGCGCAGCTGCCGGCCGGGCGGGTCACGCTCGACGGGGCCCACGACCCCTTCCCGGGGGTACCCGGCGGCGTGCCGGTCTCGGTCACCGTCGATGTCGATCCGGTCGGGGGGCGGGTCGTCGTGGACCTGCGGGACAACCCGGACTGTCAACCCTGCGGGCTGAACCTGACCGAGAGCACCTCCGCCAGCTCCGCGCTGGTCGGCGTGTTCAACTCGCTGCCCGCGTCGGTGCCGGCGAACGCGGGCAGCCTGCGCCGGGTCGAGGTGCTGCTGCGGGAGAACTGCGTCGTCGGCATCCCGCGACACCCGGCCAGCTGCTCGGTGGCGACCACGAACGTCGCGGACCGGGTGACCAACCTGGTGCAGCGGGCGATCGCCGACCTGGGTCCCGGGGTCGGGATGGCCGAGGCCGGGCTGGTGCAGCCACCGGCCTGGGCGGTGATCTCCGGGTCCGACCCGCGGACGGGTGTGCCGTTCGTGAACCAGATCCTGTTCCCGGGTGTGACCGGTGGTCCGGGCACGCCGTGGACGGACGGCTGGCTGACCTTCGGTCACGCCGGCAACGCCGGGATGATGCTGCGGGACAGCGTGGAGATCGACGAGATCCACCACCCGATCCTCGTGACCCAACAGCGCATCCTGCCCGACACCGAGGGCGCCGGTGAGTTCCGGGGAGCACCCGGCGCCCTCGTGGAGTACGGCCCCACGACCGCCCCGCTCACCCTCGGCTACGGCAGCGACGGCGCGGTCCACCCCGCCCGCGGAGCCGGCGGCGGGACCACCGGGGCCCCGGCTCGGCAACGGCTGCGCCGGGTCGACGGCGAGCTCGTCGACCTGCCGGCGAGCGGGCTCGTACAGCTGCAGCCCGGCGAGGCCGTCGTCTCGGAGAGCTGCGGGGGCGGCGGCTACGGCGCGCCCCACCGGCGGGACCTCGCGCTGGTCGCCCACGACGTGGTCGAGGGCTGGATCACGCCCGACCGGGCGCGTGCGGTCTACGGGGTGGCCGTGGTGGCCGGGCGCGTAGACGAGGCGGAGACCAGCAGGCTCCGCGAGAACGTCCAGCGAGGAGAGAGATGAGCACGAGCGTGACCCCCGAGACCATCCTGGCGGCGCAGGGACTTCCGACCGCCGACGACTACGCCCTCCCGACCTCGGCGCGGACCTTCGCCGACGGTGGCCGGTTCCGGCTGGAGGTGTCGGGCGTGGAGCGGCTGTCCAACCTGGAGTCGCTGCTGACCGAGGCGAAGCGGCACGACGTCTTCGTCCACCGCATCATCTCCTTCGGCGGCGGCGCGACCCTGCTCGACAAGGGCGAGCTGCGGGCGTTCGCGCAGCTGGCGGCGGAGAACGGGATCGAGGTCGTGGCCTGCCCGGGGCCACGCGCGGGCTGGGACTCGGGCCGCCAGCTGACCAGCCGGGAGGGCATCACCTCGGGGAAGCGGATCCGCGGCGTGGACAACATCCGCTACCTGCTGCACGACGTGCTGCGCATCTTCGATGCGGGCCTGCGTGGTCTCCTGGTCATCGACGAGGGCGTCCTCGACGTGCTCAACACCGCGCGCACGCGGGGGGACATCCCCGCCGACGCGTTCTTCAAGGTCTCCGTCTACGCGGGCCACGCGAACCCGGCGTCGGTACGGGTGCTGGAGAACCTGGGCGCGGACAGCGTGAACCCGGTCGGAGACCTGAGCAGGCCGATGCTGAGCGCCATCCGGTCGGTCACGTCCGTCCCGCTGGACATCTGGGCGATCACCTTCGACTCGTTCGGCGGGATGACCCGGCTGTGGGAGGCGGCCGACATCGCCCGGGTCGCCGCCCCCGTCTACTTCAAGATCGAGCCGGGGGAGTCCGAGGAGGTCATGTACAACGGCTACACCGACGCCGAGTTCCACGACCGGCTCATCAGGCACAAGGTGCGGCACGCGGCGATCCTGCGGGAGCTCGCGTCCACCGTGGACCCCGGTGTGCGGATGTCGCCGTCGCCGGCAGCCGGGTGAGCGCGCCGCTGCGCAGTGCGCGGTGGTTCTCCGGCGAGCACGTTCCCGGGTTCGTGCACCGCACGGCGATGCGCGCCTCCGGTTTCGCGCGGTCGAGCTTCGAGGGCCGTCCCGTCATCGGGATCTGCAACTCCTGGTCCGAGCTGATCAGCTGCAACCTGCACCTGCGCGCGCTCGCCGACAGCGTGCGCCGCGGCGTCCTGCAGGCGGGCGGGCTCCCGCTGGAGTTCCCGACCATCTCACTCGGCGAACAGCTGATGAAGCCCACGACCATGCTGTTCCGCAACCTGATGTCGATGGACGTCGAGGAGTCGTTGCGCGCCTACCCGTTCGATGCGGTGGTCATGCTCGGGGGCTGCGACAAGACGATGCCGGCGCAGCTGATGGGCGCCGCGAGCGCGGACGTCCCCACGATCGTCGTCCCCGGTGGGCCGGCGAACCCCGCGACCTTCCGCGGTCGGCAGATCGGGGTCGGCACCGACCTGTGGGGCTACGTCGACGACGTGCGCGCGGGCCGCATGTCCGTGGCCGAGTACGAGGCCCTCGAGGCCTCCGCCGGACCGTCGGTCGGGCACTGCCCCGAGATGGGCACGGCGTCCACGGTTGCGGCGGTCGTCGAGGCCCTCGGGATGACGCTGCCCGGGGCGAGCGCGATTCCCGCGACGGACGCCCGGCGCAGCCAGGTCGCCGAGGACTGCGGGCGGGTCGCGGTGCGGCTCGCCCAGGAGGGCGTGCGGCCGTCGCAGATCCTGACCGCGGACGCCTTCCACAACGCGATCACCGTCCTCGTGGCGCTCGGCGGCTCGACGAACGTGATCCTGCACCTGCTGGCTCTCGCGGGGCGGGCCGAGGTGGAGCTGGGGCTGCAGGACTTCCACGAGATCGCGGCGCACGTGCCGCTGATCGCGAACGTCCGCCCGGCCGGGAAGCACCTCGTCGAGCAGCTGTTCGAGATCGGCGGGCTGCCCGTCGTGCTCAAGGAGCTGGCCCCGCTGCTGCGCGGGGACGCGCTCACTGTGAACGGCCGGACGCTGGGGGAGAACGTCGCCGACGCCCCACCCGTCGACGGGGAGGTGGTCCGGCCGCTCTCCGACCCCGTCCAGGGACCGGGCGGCCTCGCGGTCGTGCGCGGCAACCTGGCGCCCGGCGGTGCCGTGGTCAAGTGCAGCGCCGCGAGTGAGAACCTGTTGCGCCACAGCGGGCCTGCCGTGGTCTTCGACGACATGGACGACCTCCGGCGGCGGATCGACGACCCCGCGCTCCCGGTGACGGCGGACTCGGTGCTGGTGTTGCGCAACGCCGGGCCCGTCGGCGGACCCGGCATGCCCGAGTGGGGGGCCCTGCCGATCCCGCAGAAGCTGCTCCGGGAGGGCGTCACCGACATGGTCCGCGTGTCCGACGCACGGATGAGCGGGACCGCGTACGGGACGACGGTGCTGCACGTCAGCCCGGAGGCCGCGGTCGGTGGGCCGCTCGGGCTCGTCGAGGACGGTGACGTGATCCGCCTCGACGCCCGCGGCGGCGTGCTCGAGCTCGAGGTCGACGAGGCGACGCTGGCCGCGCGCCGGTGGGCGGCCCGCGCGCCCCGCCGGGCGTACCGGCGGGGCTACGGGGCCCTGTACGCGGAGCGGGTCACGCAGGCCGACACCGGCTGCGACCTGGACTTCCTGCGGGGCCGCTCGGCGGGTCCGGCGGCCGAGCCCTACGGCATCTTCGAGGGGTGGATCGGCGGCTGGTGAGCCCCCGCCGCACCGGCCACGATCGGGGCGAGGGCCGCGGCGACGAGCTCGCGGGAGCGGCTGCGCAGCCCGGGGTCGGTCAGCATGTCCTGCACCATGATCTCGGTGGCCCCGATGTCCCGGACCAGCGGCTCCAGCTGGGACCGCAACGACTCCGGTGTGCCCGAGACCTGCGGCGGGATCACCCCGTCGGTGATGGTGGCTGCCGAACGTGTAGCCCGGCCCGAGCCCGCCCGCGAGCGCGGCGCTCCCGCCGGACGAACCGAGGACCCACACCTCGGGGACGCCGTCGATGCCGCTCGTGAGGTCGATCGACCCGTAGGGGTGGCCGGGGTCGAACGCCCGGTGGTAGTAGCCGACGACCTCCTCGACCTGCGAGGGGAAGTCGTCGGGCGGTGCCGCCCGGCGGTCGCGGCGCAATGCGTGGTCGATGAGCGGGCCGGCCGAGGAGCGGCCGAGCCCGAGGTCGATCCGTCCCGGGGCGAGCGCCTGCAGCATCAGGAACCGCTCGGCGACGCTGTAGGGGCTGTGATGGTTGAGCAGCACGGCCCCCGAGCCGAGCCGGATCCGGGAGGTCCGCTGCGACGCGACCGCGATCAGCGGTGCCGGGTCCTGGGCCGCACAGCCGGTGGTGTGATGGTGCTCGGCGTACCAGAACCGGTGGTAACCGAGGTGTTCGGCCTCCTCGGCCGCCGCCAGGGCGTGTTCGAGAGCGGTGTGCTTGCCGGCACCGGGTGCGACCGGTGCGAGCTCCACGAGCGAGTACCTCAACGGTCCGCCTCCGCACGCACCTCGGCCGCGTCGACGCCCAGGCCCGCATAGGGGTCGCCGAGGGCCGCGGCGAAGCGCCGGAACTCGGCCGGGTCGTTCGTGACGATGTACCGGGTCACCAGCCCGTCCTCGACCAGGCAGTGGAACTCGGTGTGCAGGTGCAGCGGCCAGCCGTCGGGCAACGTGCCGGTCAGCGTGACGTCCCCGACGATCACGTCCCCGGGCCGCTCCGTCGCGGTGCCGACGATCTTCAGGTCGGGGATGAGCCGTTGCGCGATGGTCGGCACGCGGGGGCGACCGTCGACGGGCCCCCGGTCGAGCCGGACGAACCCGGGATCGGCGGGCGTCGGCCCCAGCGCCAGCATGCAGGTCTCGAACGTCGGGGCCAGCATCGTGGCCTCGACGCTCGCGTACATCAGGAAGCCCGCGGCGATACCGTCGCGCAGCCGGCGGGCGAGCTCCGCCGTCGTCTCGGGAAGGGTCGAGGCCTGGTCGCGCTCCACCGCGGTCACCTCGACTTCCACGCGCTGTGGAGCAGCACCCGGGAGGCCGCGTCGAACGTGACGCCGTGGACATGGCCTGCAGAGCGGCGATCGACGCGCTGGTCGCGGCCGAGACGACGACGCTGCCGCGGCGGCGAGCCGACCCTGCCACCCGCACGCCCGCTGTCCGCGACGCAGCTCAGGGGCCGGCCGGTGTCGACGCGACGCCGCGCTCGGTGGGCGCCCCGGCCGGCGGGCCGGACCGGCGCTGCACCCGGTGCAGCGCGACGAGCAGGATCGCGAGGACGAGAGGCACGCCGAAGACGACCGGGACGATCGGCCCCCAGTTGTACGGAGCGGTGTTGCCGTGCGCGACGTACTGGTAGACGTGGTCGATCCCGCAGCCCCAGAAGTACACGAGGTAACCGAGGACCGTCGCGGTCCAGAACCCGCCGCGCACCCAGTAGCAGGTGATGCCGAGGACCCCGAAGGCGAGGTTCGCGACGCCGACCTCGTTCTGGAACGGGTTGCCCGCGGGGAAGCCGATCTGGGCGGCGGTGGCCGGGCCGAAGAGCAGGTGCGAACCGGCGGTGACGATCTCGCCGACACCTACCGCCACGACCAGGCCCCAGAGCAGGGCGATCGTCAGGTTTCGTTCCGGTGTGCGGTGGCGGGCCAGCCCGATGTGCACGAGCGCGCCGATGAGCGCGACCGCCGGGACGAAGACGGGTCCGTACGACGGGTTCACGAAAGCCTCCTGGTCCGGGCGGAAGGTCAGGGGGTGGACGGCAGCCAGGCGCCGTGCAGGCCGAGCGGCACACGGACGGGGATGCGGACCCGCGCGACCGGGCCCGCCGCCGGGTCGTCGGCGGGCAGCACGAGGAACCAGCTGACGTCGTCGCGACGGTCGACGGCGAGCGTGGCCCACCAGCCGTGGCCGGGATCGGGGTCGCCGGGGCGGGGGAGATGGACCGGCTCGCCCAGCGCCAGCTCGGGTGCGCGCCAGTGCACGTCGTGGCCACCGGCGAGGTCGGTGACGACGAGGGTGTCGGCGAGCTGCGGGTCGTCGGGCTGGGTCGCGATCGTCGCGACCCGGTCGTGGCGGTGGCCGAGGAGACGGTCGTCGATGCGCGGGAACTCGACCCGCCGGTCGTGGGCGGGAGTCCGGACGACCGTCCCGCGGGACAGGTCGAGGCGGGCGCGGACGAGCACGGCGTTCTGCTCGGCGGTGGCGTCGTCGGTCTCGGGCCGGTCCCACTGGACGTAGTCGACGACGACGGCGTCGTCGGGCGCGGGCCCCTCGTCGAAGGCGTTGGCCAGGTGCCAGCACCAGAACGCATCGGTCGCGAGCCAGCGGGTCGGCGAGCCGTCGCGGGGTACCAGCGCGATCCGGGTGCCGTCCTCGGGGCGCCACGTCAGCAGGCCGCCCCCGGACATCGCCGCGGCGATGTCGAAGTAGTACGGCGCGACGATCAGCACGACGAACCGGTCGGTGATCGCCATGTCGTGGATCATCGAGGGCCGTTCGGCGCCGTCGACGACGGTCGGCGGCCGCCGGACCGCCCCGTCCGGTCCGACGACCGACCAGGTCAGGAACGGTGCCTCGATGCCGTAGCAGAAGACGAGGAGCTCGCCGGTCCGCGGGTCGACCTTGGGGTGCGCGGTGATCCCGGCCGGCAGCGCCCCGCCGAAGGTCTCGCGGCCCAGCGTGGCCAGCTCCGGGGAGAGCGCGAACGGCGGCGCGGACTCCGCGAGCGCGAGCGTCCGGCCGGCGTGCCGGACGATGTTGATGTCGGGCAGGTCCTTGCGGGTGCCCGCGAGCCCGGCCCCGACCTCCGCGGCGTCGGGCCGGTACATCGCCATCACCCCGCTCCACAGCGCGTGCCCGGCCCGCTCCTCGGCCCGCAGCGCAGGCGTCTCGACGAACCGGTTGGCGTAGCTGACCCGGCCGTCCTCGATACGGACCGCGTGGACCATCCCGTCCCCGTCGAGCGGGTAGGTGTAGGAGCCGATCGGGGTGAAGCGCGGGTTCGGGCCGTTGCGCAGGTAGGTCCCGTCGAGCTCGGGTGGGAGGTCGCCGACGACCTCCAGCGGGCCGATGTCGCGCTCGGCCGTCGTCGGAGCGAACAGCCCGGACAGCTCGGGGACCAGCGAGACGTCGACGGGGACCGGGTGCGCCCCGGTGGGGAGCAACGTCACGACGCACGCCCCGGCGTCGACCCGGCGGCCGCGCCCCGGGACGGGGGTGGCCCGTCGTCCCGGTTGCTGTAGGCCTGGGTGAACTTCACGGCCGCGACGATCGCGACCGCGGGCACGACCCACTGCAGCAGGTCCACCGCGACCGACCACCGGACGGCGACGAACCCCGCGACGGCGATCACGGCGAACGCGGCACCCCAGACCAGGCTGATGGCCCGGTTGATCCGCAGGAACTCGCGCGTCCCCCAGAGCTCCCGCGGAACCTCGCGGCGGGCGTAGTAGGCGGTGAACGGTCGCCCGATCAGCACGCCCCCGATCGCGACGACGGCGAGCAGCGCCATCGAGATGGTCTGTGCGTAGTTCTCGAGGGTCTCCAGCGCGTCCCGCGGCACGACGAGCGCGACGACCGACAGGACGGCGAAGAACACCAGGCTCACGACGTCGAGCACCGAGACGCCCCGGTGGTGCCCGAGCGAGGGGATGACGAGACCGATCGAGATGACGAGCGCGGCCAGCGACGCCCACTCCCAGGTGCTGGGCGAGGACACCACCCAGAACACGATCCAGGGCGCGAAGCCCGCTGCGACGCTGTTGCGCAAGGTCCCTCCTCGGCCGTCGGACCCCGGCGAGCCGCCGGGACCACCGACGACGACGGTGCGCCCGCACGCGCGCGCATGCACTGGGAGAAACACCCAGGCTCAGGCGAACGTGCGGCCCCGCAGCTGGCGCCGGGAGGAGATGCCGAGCTTCGCGAACACGTTGCCGAGGTGGAAGTCCACGGCCTTCGGGGTGACCCAGAGGACCTCCGCGGCCTCCCGGCTGGTCAGGCCGCGGGCGACGAGGTCGGCGACCTGGCGTTCCCGCGGGGTGAGCGGCGGCGTCTCGGTGTCGCCGTGGTCGGTCACGACCGGCGTCGACGCGGCGCGGATCCGGTCCAGCCACGGCGTCGCGGCGATCTCGGCGAAGACGGCGGCCGCGGCCCGCAGCTGCTCGGGACCGTCGGGGACGTTCGGGAGCCCGCCCAGCAGGACACGCACCTCGGCGAGCTCCACCGGGCACTCGTCGGCGACCTCGTCCGGGTGGCGGTCGGCCGTCGCCACCGCGGCCCGCAGCGTGATCTCCGCGGCGGCGGTGTCACCGGTGGCCAGGGCCAGCCGGGCCTGGACCTGGTGGCGGGCGAGCCGGAACCACAGCGGCGCCCCGGCGCGGGGCCACGACCGCAGCGCGGCCCGGGCGCCGGCGAGGTCACCGGTCGCGACGAGCGCCTCGGCGTGCAGCGGCCGCCACGGTGCGAACGGCCCCGACGACATCCCGCCCGCGGCCGCGGCCGCGGGCAGCCGGCGCAACGCCCGGGCCATCCCGGCCCCATCCCCGAGGGCCCGGCACAGGGTCGCCTCGGCGACGGCGAGCGCATGGGCGCCCTGGGGGGTGAACGTCCGTTCCAACGACGCGCGCGCCGCGGCGCAGTGCTCCGCGGCACGGTCACGCTGCCCGCGGGCCGCCGGTACCAGCGCCGCGACCGCGTGGGCCATCGACTCCGCCCAGCCCCGGTCACCGTCGACGAACCAGCCGAGCGCGACGTCGGCCTGCGCGTCGGCGAGGTCCCAACGACCGGTGCGGTAGAGGACCTCGGCGAGATGACAGTGCGCGCGGTGGATGCTCGTCGAGGCCGCGCCGCGCCGTGAGCGGGCGATCCCCTCCTCCAGCCGTGACCGCGCGGCTGCGATCCGTCCCGCCGCCAGGTGCAGGGCCCCGGCCGTCACCGCAGGGTCCGCTCCGAGCGCGTGGTCGACGTGGCCGGCCAGCTCGTCGAGCCCGGCATCGGGCCCCTCGCTCAACGCGCGACCGAGGGCGCGCACGATCAGCGCCTGCTCGGCGCGGACCGGCCGGCGGGTCAGCTCCGGCACCCGCGCGGCGGCCGCGACGGCAGGGACGCCCCGGCCGCGGAAGATGTGTTCGAGCGCCAGCCGGACCCCGGCGAGCGCACGGACCTCGGGATCGCCGTCGGCGGCCTCCAGCGCGCTCTCCAGGTGGGCGGGCGCGGCGGGGTCCGCGTCGCGGCTGAGCAGGAACCCCAGCGCGACGTCGCGTTCGGGGCACGGCCGGGCGGCCCGGACCGCGGGAGCGCGGGCGAGGAGCCGGTCGGTGTCGTAGGCGTCGACCAGCAGCACGCACGCGGCGAGCAGCCGGCGTTCGGCCAGCTCGGCCGTCGGGCTGAGATCGGCGGCGTCGAGCAACCGGGCCGCGGCCGCACGGATGTCGGTCGGCTCGGACCGCGCGGCGGCGTCCAGGTCGTCGGCGAGGCCGGGGTCGGGACGGCCCGCGGCGGCCGCGACGCGATGGGTGAGCTCGGCGGTCCCGCCGACGGCCGCGGCGACGTCGAGATGGAGCTGTCTGCGCCACCCGGGAACCATGGCGTCGTACACCGCCGCCCGCACGAGGGGATGGCGCACCCGCATCGTGGACCGGGCGCCGAGGGCGAGGACGTCGACCAGCCCGGCCGCCGTCAGCTCCCGCGCGGCCGCGTCCAGGTCGACGTCGGCGAGCTCGTCCAGACGCACCAGCAGACTGCGACCGGCGGGACGGGCGAGCACCGCGAGGCAGGCCAGGAGCCTGCGGGCGCCGTCGGACAGCCGTGCCGTCCGGCCCGCGATCTCGGCGGCCAGCTCGCGCGGCGCGGGCAGCGGGGCGTCCCCGCGCAGCACGTCGTCGGGCAGCTCGCGCAGCAGCGTCGTCAGGTGCAGCGGGTTGCCCTCGGTCTCGGTGTGCAGCCGCGCCGTCACCGCCCGGCTCCACCGGCCGGGCCGCAGCCGGAACACGAGCGCCCGCACCCCGTCGGGGTCGAGCCCGCCCAGCCGCACCGTCGCCGCGTCGGGGCCGTCGGCGAACAACGACGCCCACACCCGGCCGAGCCCGTCGTCGCGGGCGGTGGCGAGGACCAGAACACGGTCGGCGTGCAGCCTGCGCACGGTGCGGGCCAGCCCGATCGCCGACTCGTCGTCGACGTCGTGCAGGTCGTGCAGGACGAGGACGACCGGCCCCTCCTCCTGGCGCGCGCCGAGCCGGTCGAGCAGGACCGCCGGGTCTGCGACGCGGTCGGCGCCCAGCTCGGCCCCCACCAGCTCCTGGAACGCGCCGGGCCGTCGGTCCCCGTCCGCCTCGACCCGCACGACGACGGCGTCCGGCAGCCCGGCGACGAACGCGTCGACCAGCGCCGTCTTGCCGACGCCCGCGTAGCCGGTCACCAGTACCCGCGCGGCGCTGCCCGCGACCGCGCGGTCGTACCAGCGGGACAGGGCCGCCAGCTGCTCGTCGCGGCCCACGAGGGAACCCGGCGGCGCCGCCGGACCCCCGTCGAGCACCATCGCAGGCCTCCCTCGTCCCCGCTACTCCACCATCCGGACGAGCCGATCTCAACCGGTCAGATGAGACGAAGTGCCTCGAGGTCACGCATCACCTGCACCGACGTGGTCGACGATCACCGGATTAGTCGGCACCGTACGAAGATCCGTTACCGAGGACGAACGGCGGGCGCCGGCCCGCAGGACCGACGCATGCGGCGCGCTCCGCAGACACGGTGGGGACCCGGCCGGCCGGTTGCACAGCGCTCGCAGCCCGGACATCGCAACGGCGTCTCCGCCACCGTGCACCTGCACGAGCACGGGCTCGATCCCCGCGACGGGCCGGCACCGCTGGCCGTCGCGATGCGCACCCACGCCACCCGACACGGCGGCGCCCAGTTCCGAACGCCGATCGCCGTCGACGACGTCGTGGCATCGCGCCCGGTCGCCGAACCGCTGCACCTGCTGGACTGCTGCCCGATCTCCGACGGCGGCGCCGCGGTCCTGATCGGGGCCGGGGGCGGCCCACGCGATGTGGAGATCGCCGGGACCGGGCAGGCTCACCTGCACCAACACGTCAGCGAGGCCGACCTGCACGAGCTCGGTGCTCGCGTGTCGGCACGCCGGGCGCTGGCCGCGGCGGGCACCAGACTCGACGAGGTCGACGTCTTCGGCATCTACGACAGCTTCACGATCACGTTCGCGCCCCTGCTCGAGGAGATCGGCCTGGCCGGACCCGGCCGGGCGGGTGGCGACGCGGCGGAGGCCGTTTCGACCTGGTCGGCCCGACACCGGTGAACCCGCACGGTGGGCTGCTGTCCTACGGGCACTGCGGCGTCGCCGGCGGGCTCGCCCACCTCGTGGAGGTGGTCTCGCAGCTGCGGGGCGAGTCGGTGGGCGGCCAGGTCGCCGGTGCTCGGCAGGGCCTCGTGCACGCCGACGGCGGCGTGATGTCGGCCCATGTCACCGCCGTGCTGCGGACCGCGGGCGGTGCGTCATGAGCGCCGACTGGACCGACGGCGAACCGCGAATCGTGGTGAGCGTGTGCGATGCCTGGGGCCACCGCTGGTACCTGCGGCGGGCACAGTGCCCGCGGTGCGGCGGAGCGGTGTCCCCGACCGTCGCGGCCGGCCGCGGCCTGACCGTCGCGACGGCCGCGCAGGGCGGCCGTGGGCCGATCGCGCTCGTCGACCTCGACGAGGGGGTCCGCGTGCTCGGGCGCTGTGATCCGGACCTGCGGCCGGGGGAGCCTGCGAGACTGACGTTCCGGGCCGGGGCGGACGACCCCGTCGCGGTTCCCCGCTTCGAGGTGGACAGCCCCGAGCGACGGACAGGAGCGGGGCGGGCCGTCGGATACACGGTGACGCCCGGTCACCCGGTGACCCGGGACGAGACGGCGCGCCCGCCCCGGACGCCCGGGCCCGCGCCGGGCGGATCATCGGCACCACGGGGAGGATGGGGCCGGTGAAGGTGCGCATCGGAATCGGGCTGGGCCAGGGCGAGGTCAGCGCCGACGACCTCGCCGAGGTCATGGCGGCCATCGACGCCCATGATCTCGACTCGCTGTGGATGTCGGAGATCCTGACCTCGCCCGGGCCGGACCCGTTGGTGGCCCTGGCCTCCGCGGCGCACCTGCACCCGTCGCGGCGGCTCGGGGCGACGATCGTCCTGCCCGGCCGCAACCCGGTGCGGCTGGCCAAGTCCGTGGCCACGCTCGACCGGCTGTCCGGCGGGCGGCTGCTGCTGACGCTGGTCCCGGGGCTGCCCCGCGGCGTGGAGAGCGACGTGATCGGGGTGCCGGTCGCCGAGCGCGGCGCGGTGATGGACGAGGTGCTGCCGAAACTGCGGCGCTGGTGGGCGGGGGAGGAGGTCGACGGGGTGCGGGTGGCGCCGCGACCGCTCCAGGAACCGTTGGAGCCGTGGCTCGCGGGGCTGGCGCCGGCGTCGCTGCGCAGGTGCGGCCGGTTCGCCGACGGCTGGCTCGGGGCGTTCTGCACCGTGGCGGAGGCCGTCGCGGCGCGCGCCGCCATCAACGCCGCCGCCGACGCCGCCGGCCGGGAGCTGGATCCCGAACACTTCGGGATGAGCATCGGCTATGCGGTGACACCGCCCGACGACGCCCAGCTCGCCGCGATCGCGGCGCGGGCCCGGGGGCGTGACGTCGATCCGGCCGACATGGTGCCCGTGGGCCCGGCCGAGGTGCGCCGCGTGCTCGAGGGCTTCATCGAGCAGGGCTTCTCGAAGTTCGTGCTGCGCCCCACCCGGCCGCCGGTGGCCGGGTGGGACGCCGAGCTCGGGTCGCTGGCCGCGGCGGTCGGGCCGCTGCAGACCTGACCCGAGACGGCCACCGGACCGTCCTCCCGCCCGCCCCTGCGCACGTCACCGGGCCGGGGCGCCGGGCGTCAGCGGTGGCGACGGCGCCGGCCGCGGTGCGTGCTCAACCGACGGTGGCCAGCGCGCCCGGCACGATCTCGACGACCACCGGGGTGTCCGCGTCGACGGCGAGGACCTCCCCGTCGAGCTGCAGCGGCGAGGGCGTGCCCGTGGTGAAGCGGTAGCGGGTGGCCGTGGGCTGCGGGCCGAGGCCCCGGGTCGCGGCCCTGACCGCGACCCCCAGGATCCGCCACTTCGACACGTGCGGCAGCGAGACCACCTCGAACCGGCCGTCGTCGGGGGTGTCCGCGTCGCTGAGCGTGGCGTACTTGGCCATCTGCGGGATGTTCGCGAACACCAGGCTGTCGAACGAGGTGCGGGTGCCGTCGTCGAGCGTGATCGTGAACGGGCTGAACCGTGCGAACGTCCGCACCACCGACAGGATCTCCCGCAGCGAGCCCTTACCGCCCCGCTCCAGGTCGATCGCGACGATCGGGGTGAGGCCCACGCCGATGTAGGAGTGGGCGTACCGGACGACCGCGTCCGACCCCTCACCGACGGTGAGGCGCAGCAGATCCAGGTGACGGACGTCGCCGGCCACGATGGCGTCGGCCAATGGCCGTTCCCGGGTGGCACGGCGATGGTCGTTGGCGTTGCCGGCCGCCATGACGGCGCAGACCGTGTCGGTGTCGCCGGCCTGCATCACCCCGTCGACGACCTCGTTGTAGCCGCCGTCCCCGCTGACCGACACGACCAGCGTCCGGGGTGAGCCGGTCGCCTCCCGGGCCAGGTCACGGGCGTGCCCGGCGTGCTCGGTGGGGCTCATCTCGACCGTCGTCCGCGGCAGCCGTCGGGTGAGCTCGGCGCGGAGCTCCTCGGCCTGGTCGGCCGCGTCGCCCGTGCTGTGGGGGTTGAAGATCAGCAGGATTCGGTCGAACCGGTCGGTCACTCCGCGACTGTTGCCGGTCCGGGCGCGCGGGAAACCTCGACCCGGCAACACCGTGCAGGTCGTCCCCGCCGGGTGGTCGCTGCGCAGCTCGATCAGCTCACCCGCAGGGTCGGCCGAACGGGCAGCCGCGGCGTCGGCGGGGACGCGTCCACGGCGCGCAGGACCCGCTGAACGGCGGACTGCTCCCGCCCTGACTCCGCGAGCCCGACCGCGCCGCGCAACAGAACACACGATTCAGCTCCGTCACCGGATGCTGACCGACGGAGACGACCGCGAGACGTCGAAATGACGGGTCGGGCCTCTGTCGCACCCGCGGCCGACCTGCAGCGGCAATCGACGGTCGGCGATCGAGGCGATCGGTCGAGCGACCCGTGTCGCTCGGTCGGTCCGACGGTGTCCGAGTAGGCAGGGTCGTCGATGGCATCGACGAGCCGCCGGCGCGAGCGTCCGGTCGTGATGTGGCCTAAGGTGCGACGGGTTCTGGAGGAGGTACGCGGACGATGTAGTTGTCCAGCGACAGCTCGACATCCGGTAGTCCGTCGATGGCCAGGAGCCCTTTCGCGGCCGCCACCATCAGGGACCCGAGATCGGTGAGGGGGAGGCCGGAGTTGTGGTAGAGCACGGACTGGACTGCCCCGATACAGGCGTGCACGAGTGCCCAGGCCTGGGCATCGTTCAGGCCGGGGCGCAGTTCGAGTACCGGGTGCAGCCACTCCTCGAGGTAACGACGCTGCTTGCGCCGCAGCCGCCGCCGATCCTCCTCGGGCAGGTTGTGGATCTCGCGTAGGTAGATGTGCATCAGCTGCCGGTTCGTCAGCGAGAAGCACACGTGGTCGGTGATCAGCTCCGCCAGCACCTCGCGGTCGTCCTCAGCGTGCTCAGCGATGATCTCGGCATTGCGCAGCCGTCGGTCGATCACGTCCTCGAACAACGCGACGAGTACGGCCGACTTGCTGTCGAAGTGCCGGTAGATCGCCGACCCGGTGATCCCGGCCGCTGAACCGATCGCGCTCATGCCCACAGCATGGAAACCCTGCGACGCGATCAACTCCGCCGCCACTGCAAGGATCTGCTCCCTGCGCGACGGGTCCCGCCGTCGCTTGGTCACGGCCTTCCGCATGAACCCCTCCCGCCCCCCAAGTACACAGCGGTTCACCGCCAGCCGGCACTGGTAATGCCGTTGCGCTCGCTCTGGACAACGGTAGCAGCGCCCGCGAGCTGCGCCTTAGCGCGTCTTCGAGCGTCGCCGTAGCGGCGTCTACAGCCAACACGGGTTGTCGGCTGTTCACGTTCAGGGTAACGCTGCAACTCAGTGGGGCCGGCCTTCGAGTCGAGGTCTGGCGGCGGGGGGTGACAGATCGTCTGAGCGGACGAAACGCTGCCCGATCGCCAGGTCGTGTATGTACTGACGTGCTGAGATCTCAGTGCGGTCGCCGGTCGAAGGTCGGGCCGACATCGAGGTGATGCTACGGGTCGGCGGAGTGCAGGACCAGCGGGTCGAGGGACGGCTCGTCGTGGAGGGCGAGGGTGTCCTGGCGTACTCGGTGTTACCCGCGATTAACAACTCTGTGCTTCAGGCATGTCAGTAGCTGCACTTTCGTGAGCGAAAGGTTATTCACCGTTCACTAAGGTCTTGACGCACTTTCCGCGGCGTGACTACGGTCACCCGCATGCTGAGTGGCCGACGCGGCAACGTGGCCGTAATCCTCGCGATCCTGCTCGGAGTGGTTGCGGGTTGTGGATCGGGTGCCGGTTCCAGTTCCGGTACGACCGGCTCCGAAGAGTTCGTCTTCGGAGCCTCGCTGCCTTTGACCGGGGTCTACGGTCAGTACGGCACCATCACCAAGGCCGGTCTCACGGTAGGCGTGGACCGGGTGAACAAGGCAGGTGGAATCGACGGGCGGCAGGTCCGTCTCGTCATCAAGGACGACGCGAGCCAGCCTGACCAGACGTTGCGAGCGGTTCGCGAACTGGTCGAGAGCGATCGCGTCGACTTCGTCATGCCTGGCTACATCTCGTCCCAGGAGCTCGCCGCCCTGCCCTATGTGACCTCGAAGAAGCTCTTCACGATCACCGGCGCCTCGACCCCTGCCCTCGGCGACCCGACGAAGTACCCCTACCAGTTCATCCTGGGTGACCTGTCGAGCAAGCGAGTTCCTGCGATGGTCTCCGCGGCGACTCGACTGACCAGTTCGGCAGGTACGACGAAGGTCGGAATCATCGTCAGTGACACCCCACCCCAGGTGGCGTTGGGCGACGGCCTTCAGACCGCGTTGCCGGGGGCCGGGATGCAGGTCGTCGGCTATGAGAAGGTGGCGCCGGACGCCACCGACCTGTCGCCCCAGTTGGCCAAGCTGCGGGGTGCGGGCGCCGGGCTCGTGCTGTTCGACAACCTGGGCCGCGGCGCGATCTCGACCATCATGACCGGTGTCCAGACCCTCGGATGGGACGCCGACGTCCTGGTGGGGCCGGGCATGGTCATCGGTGACCTCAAGGCTGAGGTCCCCGCGGCCGTCGCGTCGCAGTTCCACGCCGTGAACTACCGGTTCGCGACTGCGGTGGGCGGGACCGTCGACCCGGCGACCGCGAGCTACGTCGACGAGCTGGCCAAGCAGGGCCCGGTGACCAGCCCGACCCTGAGTGCGACGCTGACGGACCTGGTCTTCGAAGTCAAATGGGCCTACGAGAAGGCTGGCCCGAACGCGGATGGCCCGGCTCTGGCAGCAGCCTTGCAGACAGTGGGCGGGCAGGATTACCCGGAGGCCTACCGGCTCGTCTATGACAATCCCGGGTTCACACCGCAGGACCACACCACGAACAACGCCGACTACAGTCAGTTCTGGGGACTCATCGGCGCCGTCACACCTGAGCGCGGCATCTATGCCGGCGAGGCACTGGAGCTGGTTGCCCAGTGAGCCCGCGCCGCGACGCGACGACACTCGGCCGGGTACAGGGTGGGTTGTTGGAGGGCCCCCGTTACGACCCCCGATGGGGCTTGATCTATGCGGACGCTGCTCACGGTGGGGTCCACGCGTTGGCGGAGGACGGGGCAAGGACGACGCTGATCCCGCACCGGCGCGGAATCGGCGGCCTCGTGCTGCACGACCAGGACGGTGCAGTGATCACCGGGCGCAACGTCGCCTACAAGCCCTTCACGCCTGATCGGGCTGAGCCTGGCCCGACGGAAGTGCTGCTCGACAAGGATCCCGCGACCCACCGCGTCGGATTCAACGACCTGACCACGGACCCGGCGGGAAGGGTGTACGTCGGATCGCTGGGCTTCGTCGCCATGGACGAAGCCGTGGACGGCGCCGCTGCCGGACCGCCCGGGAGCCTATGGGTCATCGACCTCGACGGGTCGATCGGATCGCTCGCGGACGACATCGCGTTGTCCAACGGGATGGCCTTCGATCCCGGCGGCACCGTGCTCTACCAGTGTGACAGTGGCAGGCGGCTGGTCTTCGCCTACGAGCTCGATCTTGAGGGCACCTCGCCGAAACTCGTCGAGCGCACCGTCTTCGCCGAGCTTCCTCAGGGAGTACCCGACGGCATCGCTGTGGACGTCGAAGGCGGCGTGTGGGTGGCGTTGGCCCACCAGGGCGAGATCGTGGGCCTCGGCCCGAACGGGAACGTCGTCGACAGCATCGCGATCCCGCTGCCGATGGTGACGAGCATGTGCTTCGGCGGCCCCGGGATGACAACGCTCTACATCGTGACCGGTGCTCACGGCGACCCCGACAACAACGCCGGGATCTTCGCATGCGAGATGAATGTCGCCGGGGTTCCGATCGCGCTCGCCCGGACGCCCGCCGGTCGGGAGCAGGCATGACCGAGATCGCCATGCCCTTCACGGCGGTCGAGGCGCTCGAGCCCGAGGAGCTGCTCGCTCTGCAGCGCTCACGGTTCGCCGGCCAGTGGCGCCATTTGTGGGACGACTCCGCCTTCTACCGGCGCAAGCTCCAGGCCGCTGGTCTCAGCCGCGATCGTGTGCCGGACCTCGCGGACCTCAGCGGTGTCCCCTTCACCGAGAAGACCGAGATCCGAGCCAGCCAGGACGCGGCACCGCCGCTCGGTGAGCACCTCGCCGTGGCGCCGACCGCTGTCCGCCAGGTGCAGATGTCTTCGGGGACGTCGGGACGCCCGTCGATGGTCCCGCTGACGGCTGCCGACGCGGCCGGCTGGGCAGAGATCATCCGTCGCGGCTACGTCGCCGTCGGGTTCACGTCGGACGACACGATCCTGCACGGATTCGGGATGAGCCGCGGCTGGGCAGGCGGTCTGCCGATGGTCGAGGGGATCCTGGCCCTCGGCGCCACGGTGCTGCCACTCGGGGCGGAGGCGGGCTCCGACCGCATTCTCAACGCCATGGAGACGCTGCGGCCCACAGGGTTGCAGGGAAGCCCGGGCTTCCTGCACGCGCTCGGTACTCGCTCGCACGAGCGGGGACTGGATCCGAGTGGTCTCGGCGTCCGCGTCATCCTCACCGGAGGAGAGCCGGGTGGGGGTATCCCCAGCGTTCGCAACGCCCTGCAGGAGATGTGGGGCGCCCGCGTATGCGAGGTGATGGGCGGCTCGGACCTGGTCGTTCTGATGTGGGCGGAGTGTGCGAGCCAGGAGGGAATGCACTTCGTTGCCCCGGACCTCGTGCATGCCGAGATCGTCGATCCCGCCACGGAACAGAGCCTACCGATCGAAACCGGGGCCCAGGGCGAGCTCGTATACACGCACCTGACGCGGGAAGCCGCACCGCTGCTCCGATTCAAGCACCGCGATCTGATCTCCGTCCTCGGCACGGGCCTGTGCTCGTGCGGCCGGCGAACCCCGCGAATCCGCTGCAACGGCCGCAGCGACGACATGCTGATCGTCAAGGGGGTGAACCTCTTCCCGTCGGCCATCCAGGAGGTGCTCGCCGACGCTCTCGGCCCCAGCCCTGTCTTCCGGATCCGCAGGCCGCGGGGCCAATACGTGCTGCCGGGACCCGTCGAGCTGAAAGTGGAGGCGACGGGGCGGGAGGAGCGACGCAGGACCGCGTTGGAGAAGGTCCTGCACGACGCGCTGGCGTGCCGGTTCGCGGTGACTCTGGTCGAGACGGGTTCGTTGATCGAGCCAGGCGCCACCAAGGCCGTCTTCTTCGAGGAGGTCTGAAATTGCCCGACCATGTCGCCCTTGACGTCAGCAGCGTTGCCTCCGGCATGACCGTCGCTGTCGGAGGCTATCTCGAGCAGAACGTTCCGGTGGCGCTGTTGCTCGCGGTGGCGGACTCGGGCGTCCGTGACCTGACGGTCGTGGCGGCTCCGTCTGCGAGCCTCGGGGTCGATCTGCTGGTGGCCGCGGGCGTGGTCGACCGGGTGATCTGCCCCTACGTCGGGTTCGAGGGACGCGGAGCGGGGCCGGCACTGCAGCGCGAGGTCGCCTCGGGGCGGGTCGAGCGTGAGCTCTGCGACCAGGAAATCCTGGTCGCAGGGCTGCGTGCTGCAGCGCAGGGCTGTTCGTGCGCGCCGGTGCTGGAGACCGGAAGCGACTCGGTCCAGGAGTCGCCTCGGGTCCGGACCGTGACATCACCGTTCGACGGAAGTGCGCTGACGCTGGCCGCAGCGCTACCGGTCGACGTGGCCCTGCTCCACGCTCAGGTCGGCGACCAGAGCCGGAACCTGTACTACTGGGGCTCCCCGTTCCTCGACCTCATGTTCGCCCAGGCCTCCGCGCGGGTGCTCACCACGGTGGACACCCTCGTCCCGGTCACCTCGCTCGCGTTGACCGGCCCGACCATCTCGGGTGTCTGGGTCGACGCGGTGACCCCGTGCCGGGATGGGGCGTGGCCCACAGCCAGCCACGGCACCCACCCCGAGGACAAAGAGGCGGTCGAGGACTACCTCGATCACGAGAAGGCGTCCGCAGGCTCGGGTGTGAGCCGCCTGCACATCCGCCGAGGAGTGCTGACATGACCTCAGGCATGCCTTCGGGCACGACCTTGTCTCCGCCCACTCCCAGCGAGCGCATGGCCCTGGCGCTGAGCAGGAGACTCGGGCCCGGGCGCGTCATCGTCGGGGCAGCGTCGGCGATCCCGATCACGGCAGTGCTCTATGCCAAGAATGTACGTGGCTTGGCGATCGACTGGATCTGTTCCGGAACAGGCTTCGTGAACCCACTACCCGACCAGCTCTGGCCGTCCTCGACGCAGTTCGAGTACCGGAACGGCGCCACGAGCGTGCTGCCGTATCACGAGATCGCCACCCTGTTCGAGCGCGGATTCGACTACACGTTCTTCGGCGGCATCGAGGTCGACGGCGCGGGGAGGTTGAACACCACGGTCACGTCGTCCGGGGCCATGGGACCGGGCCCGGCGGGCCTCCCGGTCGGCATGGCCCGCTCCCGCAACGTGTTGATCTACATGACCCGGCATCACCGGCGTGCGCTGGTGGACAAGGTCTCCCACGTGACCGGCAGACCTGCGGGCAACGTCCGGGCCATCATCACCCCGAAGGCCGAGTTCGAGATCGGGCGCGGCCAGCCCACGCTGGTTCGGGTCCTGTCCGGCACCGCGGCACAGATCGCCGAGAGCACCGGGTTCACCTACGCCACGGCTGCCGGAAGCCTCGACCAACCGATCAGCGAAGACGAGCTGGCGGCGCTCCGGGCCATCGACCGCGGCGGCATGCTGCGCTGACGAGGGAGGCGGACGGGTGGTCATCGCCCTGTCGATCGTGTCGGGTCTCGCGTCGGCGAGCATCTACATCCTGATCGCGCTCAGCTTCAACATCCTCCTGGCGGCGAGCGGGGTGTTCAACTTCGTCCAGGCGTCGATCATCATGAGCGGGACGATCCTCGCCTATTGGATGACTGTGGCCTGGCACCTGCCGCTCGTGGTGTGCGTGGCGGCGGCGTTGATCGTCGGGGGTATCGCGGGCGCGGTCACCGAGTTCGCCGCGGTTACTCCGATCGGGCGCCGGACTGCAGACAAGGTCGAGATCGTCCTGCTCACCACACTGGGAATATCCCTTGCCGTCGACGCCGGGGTCGCGCTGCTCTTCGGCGCCGACCCGCGCCATGTCCAGTCGTACGTGGCGGAGGACCCGATCACCGTTGCCGGCATCCCGATCCGGCCGCTCTACGTGCTGATGATCGCGGTCAGCGTGGCGACGGTCGGCATCCTCATGGCTGTGGTCGCGCGGACCAGCCTGGGACGCACCTTCCGGATCACGCTGGAGGACCCCGACGGGGCCGCGCTGCTGGGGATCAACGTGCGGCGGGTGGTCCGGTGGGCCTTCGTCATGGCCGGGGCGCTGGCCGGAATGGCCGGTGTGCTGATCGCCCCGATCGCCTCGGCGTCGGCGTTCACCTCGTTCCCGTTCGTCTTCGCCTCGTTCGCGGCGATGGCGATCGGCGGGTTCGGTAGCGTGTCCGGCACCCTGCTGGGCGGCGGCCTGGTCGGCGTGGTCAGCGGCCTGTCCGCCGGGCTGTTGCAACCGGCGTGGACCGGGCCGGTGCTGCTCGCGATGCTGGTCACGGTCCTTCTTCTGAAGCCCACCGGACTCCTCGGCGCCCCGGGTCTGTTCGGGGCGGCCCGGAGCAGGGAGGTCTGACCCGATGGGTTCCCGTGCACCACGACCGAGCGCCGCCCTCGCGACCGACACACGACCGCCTTCCGGCCGTTGGTCCGGGCGGGTGCGACTCGTCGTCGTACTTGCGGTCGGCGTCGCCCTGTTCGCGGCACCGACCTTCGTCGAGCCCTACTCGTTGTCGACCCTCACACTCGGGATCATCTACGTGGTGGCGGCGATCCATCTCAACGTGGCACTCGGCTTCGCCGGGGAGTTCGTCCTGCACTTTCCCGTTGTTCTCGGTGTCGGCGCCTACGGCGCAGCGATCCCGAGCGCGGTCTGGGGGTGGGCGTCGCTGCCCAGCATCCTGACCGGGACACTCGTCGGCACCGCGGTATCGGTTGTGCTGTGCCTGCCGGGGCTCAAGGTCCGGGGCTTCTACCTCGGCGTCATCGGGCTGTTCGCGGTGTACACGTTCCCCGACTTCGTGGTACTGCTGCGCGCGTGGACAGGGGGCGAGGACGGGCTCGCCGGGATCTCGATCCCCGAGTTCTTCGGCGTCGAGGTCGGCGGACGGTTCTGGTTCTGGCTGATGGCGTCGGTCCTGGTGCTGTCGATCGCGTGGACCTGGTCCTTGTCGCGTTCGGGCTGGGGATTGCGTATCCGCGCGATGCGCGACGCGCGGTACGCGGGCACCTCCTCAGGGCTGGATCTCACGCGTACCCGCATGGTCGTCTACCTCGTTTCCTCGGCCCCGGTGGCGTTGTGCGGCACCGTGTACGCCTTCGAACGTCAGTTCGTCGTCCCGGACACCTTCAGTATCGAGATGGCCCTGCTGCTTCTCGCCGGTGTCATCGTGGGGGGTAAGGGAACGGTGACCGGCCCGGTCCTGGGCACGGCGGTCCTGGTGATCTTCCAGTTCTACGTCGGCGAATTCTCGCTGTGGTCGCCGATCGTCTACGGAGCGGCGCTGCTGGCCGCCGCGCTGCTCGCGCCCAAGGGTCTCGTGCCCTACCTGGCTCGGGCAGGTGACCTTGCGGTCTTCGCCGGGCGCGGGCGAGCCGACGCTGCCGACCAGGCCTACGACGAGGTGGAGGAGGACGAGCCTGACGAATCCCTGTCCTTCCTACGGCACGACGGGTCGCCCGGCGACCGGGTACTGGAGGTGCGCGCAGCGACCAAGGGCTTCGCCGGGGTCCAGGTCCTGCACGGCGTGGACCTGGACGTCGAGTCCGGCGCAGTCGTAGGGCTGGTGGGGCCCAACGGGTCTGGAAAGTCCACCCTCCTCAACCTGATCGCCGGGGTGTACCCGGCGGACGGAGGCCGCATCCGGTTCCGAGGCTCGGATGTAGGCGGGTGCTCCCATCACGAGATGGCCCGGCTCGGCATCGGCCGGACCTTCCAGGTGCCGCAGCTCATCGCTGAGTGCACCGCACGGCAGAACGTCGAGCTCGGCCTGCTCCACACCCGCGGCTCCGCGTTCGTCGCCGACATCGTCCGAACGCCCAACGCCCGCCGGCGCGCCCACGAACGGGAAGTCGCCGCTACCACGATCGTCGAGGCGCTCGGCATACCTGCGGCCGCGCTGCGGCGCAGCGCCGGCGACCTGCCGCTGGGGACCAAACGGGTTCTCGAGATCGGACGAGCGATCGCCGTCCGGCCCCGGCTGCTGCTGCTCGACGAGCCCACGGCGGGGCTGAACCCGGACGAGCGCCGCGCCGTCGGTCGATTCGTTCGGCGCATCCGAGCCACCGGGATCAGCGTGCTCGTCGTCGAGCACAACGTCTCGTTCGTCATGGAGTTCTGCGACGACGTCGTGCTCCTGGAGCAAGGCCGGATCGTGTCCCGCGGCTCGGTGGCGGCGCAGCTGTCGCCCGAGCTGGCGTCGTACCTCAGTCACGGCCTGGTGGAGAACCCCGAGCGTCAGGAGATCAGCTGATGCTGACGGTCGATGCGGTCACGGCCCGCTACGGGGACGCCACGGTTCTCCACGGTGTGAGCCTCACCGTGGCCGACGGCGAGGTCGTCGGGCTCTTCGGCCGGAACGGCGCCGGCAAGTCCACCCTGCTGCGCGTACTGAGTGGGCTCCACCCGGTCGCCGGCGGAGGTGTCGAGTTCGCTGGGCGGCAGGTTGCCGGCCTGCGCGCCCACGAGATCGCGCGGATGGGGATGTGTCTGGTCCGGGAGGGCGCACCCATGCCGGGTTCGTTGACCGTCATCGAGAACGTGCAGCTCGGTCTGCGCGCGGCCCGGCTGCGCGGGGCGGACGCCCCCTCGACCGACGAGGTGTGGGACATGTTCCCGCTGCTCACCGCGCACGCAGACGCCCGGGCGGGGTTTCTCAGCGGTGGTCAGCGACAGGCGCTCGCACTCGCGGTGGCGTTCGCGTCCGCGCCGCGGATGCTCCTGCTCGACGAGCCGTCCGCGGGGCTCGCCCCCAAGATCACCGCCGAGCTCTACGAGAGCATCGGCCGGCTCGCCTCCGGCGGCACCGCGGCGCTGATCGTCGAGCAGAACCCGGCATGGCTCACCCATATCACTCAACGCAGCTACGTCCTCGACCTCGGCACCGTCGTCTCCGAGGGCGACACGACCGGACTCACCGCCCGGCTCACGGTGGACGGGGCCCCCCGCCCGTGACCCCGCCGATGACGTCGGCGGGCGCGTCGGCCGGCCGCCTGTTCTCCCCGCTGCAGGTCGGCAACGTGACGTTGCGGAACCGGATCGTCTCCCCACCACACGGCACCTACTTCGCCGAGGACGGGTTGGTCAGTCGGCGACAGCTCGACTACTACGAGACCTTGGCCCGCGGCGGCGTGGCGATGATCGTGACGGGGAGCTGGGCGGTGTGGCCCCGCACGATGCCGAACGCGCTCACCAACCGTGCGACCGACCCCCGGGCCGTGGCCGGGCACACCAGGCTCGCGGAGGCCGTTCACGCCCACGGATCGATCCTGGTCGCCCAGCTACACGAGTCGGGGAGACAGGGAAACACGGCTGCGCATCGAGGCCCGCTGCTGGCGCCCTCTCCGCTGCCCGACCCGGTGGTCCGCGAGGTGCCGAAGGAGATGGAGCGCTCCGAGATCGACGATCTTGTCGATCACTATGTCCGATCCGCCGAAGCGCTGCGCGCGGCCGGCTGGGACGGGGTGGAGATTCTCGCCGCACAAGGCTACGGGCCGGCACAGTTCCTGTCGCCGCAGATGAATCATCGGACCGACGAGTACGGCGGATCGCCGGCGGGACGGTCCCGGCTGCTGCGCACCATCCTGGCGTGCATCCGGGCGTCTGTCGGCCCGGACTGGCTGGTCGGTGTCCGCATGAACGGCTCGGACTGCGTCGAAGGAGGTGCCGGCCCGGAGCAGGCTGTCGTCCTCGCCGAGACCCTCGCCGGGTCCGGGCACGTCGACTATCTGAGCATCAGCGGCGCCAGCAACGAGGCCTACCCGCTCTGGATCGCCGACATGAGCCACGCGCCGGGGCTGTTCGTCGACCTGGCCGCCCGGGTGCGGGCATCCGTCAGCCTGCCGATCCTGGTCGCCACCCGGATCACCAGCCCCGAGCAGGCGGAACAGATCCTCACCGCGGGCGCGGCCGACATGGTGGGGATGGTCCGAGCGCTCATCGCCGACCCCGGGCTGCCACTGAAGGCGCAGCGCGGCGCCTCCACCGAGATTCGGCCCTGCATCGGGGCCAACCAGGGTTGCATCGGACGGGTCCTGTCCGGGGCGTCGATGCGCTGCACGGTGAACCCACGAGTCGGGGAACCACGCCTGCCACAGCGATCGATACAAGCCCGCCGCGTCGTCGTCGTGGGCGCCGGCCCGGCCGGTCTCGAGGCCGCGGTCACCGCAGCCGAGGTAGGACATCGGGTCACCCTGCTGGAGCGTGCCCCACACATCGGCGGCCAGATCGCGCTGGCGGCCCGGGTACCCAGCCGCGCCGAGTTCGGGCGAATCCTGACATTCCTGGAGGCGGAACTGGCCCGAACGGGCGTCGAGGTACGACTGGACCGGCCGGCGGAAGTCTCGGCGGTGCGTGATCTCGCCCCCGACGAGGTGATCCTCGCAACCGGGTCACGACCGATTCGGACCGGCTTCTCGACGGCATTCCCCGGTCGGGACGTGCTGCCGGGCCACGACCAGGACCACGTGCTGCCTGCAGTTGATGTCTTCTCCCGACCCGAAGCTGTCGGCCGCCGGGTCGTCGTGCTGGACGACGACCCGCACGGTCACGCCACCACCGTCGCGGAACTCCTCGCACCCGACCACGACGTCACACTCGTCTGCCGCAGCATCAGCGCAGGCCAATGGAGTGGACCTGCGAACCAGATCGCCCTCTACTCCCGACTGCAGCGGGCAGGCGTGCGGATCCTGGCCGCGACGTGGGCCTCGGCCGTCGGAGACGCAGAGGTGCTGTGTCATCCGACGCACGCGCCCCAGGACGTGTTCGCGGTACCGGCAGACACCGTTCTGCTCGCAACCGGCAACTGCGTGGTCGACGATCTCTATCCCGCACTGCGGAACGAACTACCTGACGTCGCGGTACGCCGGGTCGGGGACTGTCTCGCACCTCGTCTGCTCGACCAGGCGTTCTGGGACGGCCACCAGGCCGCGCTCGCCATCGGCCGGGAACCGTGACAGCACCGACCAGGGTCTGGCCCGAGTCGCTGCTGGTCAGCGGTGCCTCCGGAAGCATCGGCGCGGCCCTCGTGGAGGAGGCACTGAGCGCAGGTACCCGGGTGGTGGCGACGACCTCGTCGGAGACCGGTCGCGCTCGGCTCGACACGCTGGGTGCCATCACTGGCGGTGACCTCACCGTCGTCGACGTGGACCTGTCCCGACCGCAGGAACTCGACCCACTGCTCGCGGACCTGCGCAGCCGCCCGGACCCTCCGCATGCCTTCGTCGCGTTGTCGTCCGGAGCGTCCGGCGGTCCGCTGGAGGAGAAGAGCTACGAAGAGCTCGCCGGCTTGCTGCACACCAAGGTGTGGTCGGCCGGACTGATCGCCTCCGCGCTCGGGGAGCGGCTCGCGCTGAGCGGATGGGGGCGGATCGTCCTTGTCACCGGGATCACCGGGCGCGAGCCGATCGACGGCTACGCGGTGGGCGCGGCGGCGAACGCAGCGATGCGCACGCTGACCAAGTCGCTGTCCCGGCGCTGGGCGGAGGCCGGGGTGACCGTCAACGCGGTCTGTCCAGGACCGGTCGAGTCCGACCGGCTGCGTGCTCTCGCGCCGGTCTTGGACCAGGCAGGAGAGAAGGAGGTCTCGCTCGGTCGCACCCACCCGCTCGGGCGCCTCGTCACTGCGGCCGAGGTGGTCGCGGTCGTCCGTTTCCTTCTCGGCCCCTCGTCGTCGGGGGTCAACGGAGCAGAGGTCGTCGTCGACGGCGGATTCGGACGCGCTGTCTGAGTGACCACCGCCGGGTCGCGTTCACCGTGGACGGCCACAGCGAGGGACCCGCGAAGGTCCCGCCGAGAGTCCGGTCAGGACGGCGGCTTCGCGACGAGTACCTCGCCCTCGAGGCCGTCGGGGTCGCGGAAGAACATGCTGTGCACACGGCCGAAGTCGTTGACGGTCCCGTCGGAGGCCCCGGCGTCGATCAGGCGCTGCCGGATCGTGGCGAAGGCCTCGGCCGAAGCGGCCTGCAGACCGAGGTGGTCGATGCGGCCGCGGCCCCACATCGGGGTCTGCCGCTGCGCCTGGGTGTTGCCGGGGATGACGACGATGTTCAGCTCGGTGTGTGGACCGATCCGGATGACGGTCATCGTCTCCTCGCCGTCCTCCCCGTGCGGACGCGTCGGGCCGACCTCGGCGTCGAACACGTCGGCGTAGAAACGTCCGAGGCGAGCGACGTCGGCGGATATCCAGGCGACGTGATTGATGCCGTCGAGCAGCACGACGGTCCTCCTCCGGTCGGGTGCGTCGAGTATCGACCGTCGGGCGCCGCCGCGGAGCCCGTGCGCCCGGGCACCGGACCGGCGGCGGTGCCGCCGTCGCCGGAGCCGGGCGCGGCACGGCCGCGCCGGGCCCCGGCCGGGCGGGTCAGGACTCCGCCGTCTCCGGGCCGAACTCGGCGGAGACGGTGACGACGAGGTCGGCCGGGAAGCCGCCGCGGCGGGCGTGCTCGCGGACGGTCTCGACGTCGTCGGTCTCGTGCACGCAGTAGATCTTGTCGCCGGCGACGTAGCTGCGGTGCCACGTGTAGGCGACCCCGAGCTTCTCGACGACCCCGTTCGACGTGGTCGCGATGTCGCGCAGCTGCTGCGGCGTCAGCGTCGACGCACCGGGGATGTTGCGCTCGATCAGGAAGGTGGACATCTCGGCTCCGTTCGGCATTCGGTGTCGGGCTCTCCGACGCCGCCGAACGCTAGGAACCGGCGACCACCCGGTGCGTCGGGGGCGCTCCCCATCTCGGACCCCCCGGCTCCCCATGTCGGCACGTGGGAGGTCGCCGCGGCGCAGATGGGGAGTTCTCCCGATGTGGCCGCGCCCGCCCGCTCCCTACCGTTCCGGCCATCAACCGAACCTGGAGGACATCGTGATCAGTCACGACATGGCACACGAGCTGGCCGTGCTGCGGGGCGTCGAGCTCCGGCGCGCCGCCGAGGAGTACCGCCGGTGGCCGCGCCGAGACGGCGCACGGTCGGTCCGATCCCTGCTGCGCGCAGCGCTCGCCCCACCGGGCCCCCGCGTCGCGGCCCGTGACGGGGCGTAGGGGCGATCATGTCGATCGCATTCCTGCAACCCGCCGCGATCGCCGCGCTGGTCGTCCTGGAGGTCGGGGTCTGGCAGGTCCGGATGGCGGTGGCCGCGCGCGGCCGTCGCCGGGTGGCCGCCGTGCTGGGCGCGCTGGGTGCCGTCATCCAGGTCGTCGCACTGGGTCAGGTCGTGACCGACCTGGACAACCCCGCGAACGTCGTCGGGTACGCCGTCGGTGTCGCGGCCGGGGTCTACCTCGGGGTCGGGATCGGCGGGCGGCTGGCCGCGGACCCGGTGGAGCACCGGGTCGTCGTCGCGGGGGACGGGGCGGAGGTCGCGGCCCAGCTCCGAGCGCGGGGCCGCCCCGTGACGACGCAGCCGGCGGTCGGCCTCGACGGGCCGGCGACGATCCTGTTCGTGGTGGCGGGCGCCGGTGCGGACGCCGAGGTGGCACGGGAGCTGCGCAGGCTCGCCCCCGACGGGTTCCACACCAGCAGCGTGCTGCGGTCGGCGTCGGCGCCACCGCTGCCGCTGGGGTTCGTGCAGGTGGCCGCCGCGCGTGTGGGCAGGCGGCGGGAACAGCTCACGTCGGTGTGACGGTCGCGGTGGCCACGAGGCCGAGCCGGCGCGCCGCCGCGGCGGCCTCGGCCCGCGACCGGACGTCGAGCTTGGCGAGGATCGCCGACACGTGGTGGTCGGCGGTCTTGGGGGAGATCACCAGCCGCGCCGCGATGTCGGCGTTGGTGAGGCCGTCGACGAGCAGGGCCAGCACGTCGAGCTGGCGTGCGGTGAGGCCGGCCGGGTTGGCCCGGGTCGCCGCGTGGGCGCCACGCGGCACGCTGCTCACCCCGTCCGCGCGCAGCCGGGCCCGGAACAGGTCGGCGACCGGCCGCGCGCCGAGCCCGTCGAGCACGGGCAGCGCGGCCAGCAGGTCCTCGGGCGCGCCCGAGTCCCAGCTCCGCAGCGCGTCGTCGTAGGGCAGACCGGACGGGGCGTCGGCGGGCCCGCGGTGACCGCGGGCGTCGCCGAGGCGGGCCAGCCAGCGCCGCAGCGGGGCCACGACCGCGTCGCGGCCCGTGTAGTGGCGGGTGAACAGCCCGGCGACCAGCGGGTCGTCCAGGCGCGGGTCGGGGCTGCGGGTGATCCAGGCGTTCTCGGCGAGCGCGGCCGCCGCCGGGGCGACCATGCCGGGGTTGTCCAGCCGCCCGACCAGTTCCCACAGCTCGTCGAGGTGCGGGTTGTCGGGTGCGGCGTCGCGCCGCGCGACCAGCAGCCCCAGCACCATCCGCGGCCACAGGTGGCTCAGCGGCAGGTCGCGTGCGGTCAGCACCGAACGCGCGTCGGCCTCGGCGTCTGCCCAGCGACCCTGCAGCAGCCGCAGCCGCGACCGGACGCCGAGCTGCCAGGCGGTGCAGATCGGGGTGTCGCGCTCCTCGCTGACCCGCAGCGCGTGGGCCAGGGACTGCTCGGCCTGTTCGTAGCGGCCCTGCTCGACGTCGAGATGGCACAGGTTGCTCATGGGGGTGGTCGCGAGGTCGTCGAGCCCGAACCGCAGCCCGACGTCGGACGCGGCGAGCAGGTCGGCCCGGCCGCCGACGTCACCGTCGAAGAGCCGCGCCACCGCCACCCCGACCGCCGCGGTGCTGCGCAGGACGACGTCGTCGCCCAGCTCGTCGGCGATCCGGGCGGCGCGGGCCCCCGACCGGTGGGCCGCCGGGGTGTCGCCGCGGTGGGCGGCGAGGAAGGCGTCGCGGGCGAGGGCGAACCCGAAGGCGCGGGGGTCCCCGGCGTCGCGCAGGATCGCGATGGCCTCCTCGACGTGCCGTTCGGCGCCGGCCCGGTCGGCGGCGTACCAGGCGAACCCGGCGATGGCGGTGTGCGCGGCGCCCACGGCGGCGGCCTCGCCGGCGCTGCGGCGCAGGTCCAGGGCGCGGACGCGCGAGGCCGTGGCGTCGGGCAGCCGGTCGGTCAGGTAGAGCTCGGTGGACAGCGCCTCGAGCAGGTCGGCGCGGGCGGCGGGCTCGTCGTCGCCGACGTGGGCGAGGGCCGTCTCGTAGAAGGCGACGGCCTCCCGGTGCGCGCCGGCGCGCGCCGCGAGCGAGGCCGCGTCGCGGGCGTAGCGCAGGACCCGGACCGTGTCACCCGCGGCGACGGCGTGGTGGGTGAGCACGCTCGACCCCGCCCCGACGGTCTCCAGCGCGTCGAGCATCGTGGCGTGCAGGCCCGGCGCGGAGCCCGGCGTCGCCGCCTCCAGCACCGCGGAACGGGCGATCTCGTGCCGGAACGTGACGCCGTTGCCGTGCCGGTCGAGCAACCCGGTGCGCCCCAGCGCCTCGACCGTCGCCGACGTGATGCCCAGGGCGGCCAGCAGCGCACCGCCGACGGGTTCGGGCGTGCACGACAAGAGTTCCAGGAAATGCCGGGCGGACGGGTCGAGCGCGGCGGCGCGGGCCAGGACGGCGTCGCGGACGCTCTCGGGCATCGGCGAGTCGGGCTGGGCGACGATCTGGCTGACGAAGAACGGGTTGCCCGCCGTCCTGCGGTGCACGTGCGCGGCGTCGAGCCCGAGGTCGGCCACCAGTTCGAGCACCGCCGACCTGCTGAGCGGCGTCAGCTGCAGCCGGGTCGAGTCGGGGCTGGTCACGAGGTCGCCCAGGACCGCACCGAGGGGGTGCCCGGCCCCCACCTCGGTCCGGTAGGACACAACGAGCAGCAGCGGCAGCGCCGCGATCCGGCGGGCCAGGAACCGCACCAGGTCCAGCGTCGCCTCGTCGGCCCAGTGCAGGTCCTCGACGACGAGCACGTGCGGCCGGGTGGCGAGCGCGTCGAGGACCGCGGTGAAGATCTCGTGCTGCGCGGTGGCGCCGCGCAGCAGGTCGGGCAGCCGCGGGTCGAGCCGGGCGGCGACGTCGTGCAGCGGGCCCAGCGGGCGGGGCGTGCTCAACGAGTCGCACATGCCCCACAGCGCCGGCACGGTCGACCGGACCTGTGCGGCGAACGCGCGCAGCAGCACGGTCTTGCCGATGCCCGCCTCACCGGTGACGAGCGCGACGCAGCCCTCGCCGCGGGCGCAGCGTTCTGCCCGTTCGAGCAGCACCGACAGTGGATGCTCGCGTTCGAGCAGCTGCATGCCGGTGAGGATAGGAGCGCACGACCCGCCCCGACAGGTCCGTTCGTACCGTCGCGGTCCGAATGCTCCGATACGTCGGGGAAATGCGGTTCCTCGTCCGGGTTCGTGCCGGCGGAACTGCGCTGAACGGCTGTGCCACTCCACGAATGTCGGCATTCGACCCTGGGCGGCGTCGGGCCCCGCGCGTAGTGTCCGCGCCCCGGAAACGGAAGGGCGTCGCCATGGGTGCGCAACGACTCGGTCTGTCAGGGTCTGGCTCGCGGGGACCGGGCCGGCGACGCACCTGCCGCAACGGCCCGCGCCCTGCGCGGTCCCCGTGCACGTGGCCGCGGTGGGGAGGGTCGCCGTCGAGCTCGCGGGCGAGATCGCCGACGGAGCGATGCCGACGTTCTGGTCCCCGCAACGGGTCGCGCAGAGCAAGGAATGGCTCTCCGACGGCCGGTCGCGCTCGGTCGGGCTCGGCCCGTTCGAGCTGACGCTGGGAATCTCGACGTTCCTCGGTGACGACCTCGCCACGTGCCGGGCCGCCGCCCGACAGAACCTCGCCCTCTACACCGGTCTCCCGTTCTTCCAGCGGATGTGGCGCGACAGCGGCTTCGTCGAGGAGACGACACGGATGGTGGCCGGTGCCGGCGGCGCGTCGTTCAGCGACGCCATGCTCGACGCGTTCTGCCTGATCGGACCGGTGTCGCGGTGTCGGGAACGGTTGGCCGAGTACCGCGACTGCGGGGTGGACCTGCCGATCCTCGGCCCACCCGTCACTCCCGGGGCGGCTCGGGAGACGATCGCGGCGTTCGCGGCCTGAGCAGTACGCGACGTACGTACGCGGGCCCCGGTGAATGGGCCGAATGTGTCATCGGCCTCGCCGGGAGGTGAATGGCGCCAATACCGTCGGGTATGGCGTCGGAAGAGCGCAACGACGACGATCGGGAATCGGCGGCGGTTCCACCCGAATGCTGCCGGATCACCCTCATCGCATTCGTCCCTTTCGTTGTCGACGGATGGGGCGGCGGTACCGAGGACCCCGACCTACGGCCTGACATCCCGGCCCTCGGCGACCTGCGGCTGTGGCCCTACTCCGACGCGCTGCGGTCCCGGCTGCGGACCCGCCTCCCGCACCGGGTCGGGCGGGTCGGCGCGCCCGGGCTCGGCAAGCCCGGCCCCTGCGACCGGCCCCCGCTCGTGGACGTCTGGAGCTTCGGGATCGGGCACAGCACCTTCGTCGAGACGCCCGACCCCGGGGCCGCCGGCACCTGGGGCGGCCTTCGCGACGCGATCTCCGAACAGTGGCCGAGGGGGACGTTCGTCGAGGCGGCGGTCCCGCTCACCGCCGCACTCCCGGACGCCCGGGTCGGCCCACCCCTGTGGGCGCAGCGGATGCTGCTCGTCGAGGTGCCCCCGTTACCTTCTTGATCAAGCCCGGTGAGGGCTTGCAGGCCACCGGCCACGGCATGACTCGTTGCCCCTGTTGTCGATGATCTGGGGGGTGTTGTCACCGTGGCCGGCGGGCGCCAACGACCGCT
>NZ_JBFWOY010000014.1:111249-147531 GCF_050250275.1 Pseudonocardia sp. | reverse complement strand
TCGACCGCTCCCTGCCCTTCAAACCCCGCGCCACCATGCGCTACCTCGAGATGCGCGCCCGCTGGGAACCCGACCACGCCGACGCCCTGCTCACCGAGGCCCGCCTCTACTCCAGCCCCAAGTACGAAGCCCTCGCCCTCGCCGCGCTCGGCCGCCCCGACGACGCCGCCCGCGTCGCCGCCCGCACCAGGTCCGACCTGGTCGTCGGGCAGCTGGGCACACCCGAGCAACGCACCGTGGCATTGGCCCGCATCGCCGAGTCGCTGCCCACCGAGCTGCGGGAGTCGTTCGGGCGTTCGGGCCGCCTCGTCAGCGAGCGCCCGCGTACGTCCTGACCCGGGGCACGCCGCCCGGCGCCGGGATCGACGGCAGACCCGGACCGTGATCGGACGGGCCCGGCAGCGGGGTCCCGGCGTCGTCCGTGGTGACCGGGACCGCGGTCAGGACGCGGCGCGCGCGGCCTGCAGGTCGATGTCCATGAGCAGGTGCGGCTGCCCGACGTAGATCTCCGGGTCACCGAGGCGGCGCCAGCCCAGCCGGCGGAAGAACACCTCGTTGGGCATCTGGACGTGCGCGACCATCCGCGCCCCGCCGAGCTCGCCCGCGGTGGCCACGGCGAAGCGGACCAGCGGGGCGCCGAGACCCGACGACCGGTAGCCCGGCAGGACGGCGAGCCGGTCGCCCTGCCAGTCGCCCTCGGGGTGGCCGGGTTCGAGCGGGTAGAGCCGGACGGTGCCGGCGGCGAGCCCGCCGACGGTGCCGACGACGTGGATCGTGGCCGGGTCGTCGTCGCGGTCGTCGAGGTCGGTACCCGTGAACAGCGACTGCTCCTCGACGAAGACGGCGCGGCGGATCGCGAGCACCTGGTCGAGGTCGGCGGCGGTGAGGGCGGTGCGGCAGCCGGTGGGCGCCAGGTCGGGTGCGGCGCTCATGTGCCGACCGTGCCGACCGTGCCGGCCTCGACGGCCGCGCGCTGGCGCGCGATCTCGGCGAGCCACTCGTCGCGGTCGGTGAACGAGCCGGTGACGAGCAGGGTCCCGGTCTCGCCCGCGGTGACCTGCAGCTGGAAGGGGTCCTCGCCGGACCAGGGGTCGACGGCGATCTCGACGATCGTGCCCGTCGGCAGGTGCAGCTCGGGGCGGCGGCCGTCGGTGAGCTCCTCGGCCGTCTCGGGCCCGCTGACGACGACCCAGGCGCGGCCCTCGGCGCGGGCGGCCTCGATGGCGGCCTCGCGGCGGCGGCGCTCGGCGTCGGAGGAGATCTCGCGGTCGGCCATGCCGCAGGCCACGCCGAGCAGCAGGTCGGTGGGGATGGCGCTGCCACCGGGGAGGGCCGCGGCGATGAGCTCCTCGGGGGCGGCCTCGGCGGCGATGATGTCCTCGACGCCGGTGCAGCGTTTGCGCAGCTCGGCGACGACGGCCTGGACCTGGTTGATCGAGCGCTGGTACGAGCCGGGGTCGGCGATCAGCGTGGGGTAGAGCCTGTCCTCGGCCGCGCGCCACCGGTTGCGGGCCATCGCGACGTTGGGCGAGAACGTGCCGGCGTCCGGCATCGGGAGCTCCCGTGGTGTTGCTCGGAGGGATGACGTCGGCCCGGCGGGTCGGGTGGACCGGGGCCGACCGGAGGTCGGGAACGGGCAACGGGCGGGCCGGGTCCGAAGTGGACCCGGCCCGCCCGTCACCTGGGGGTCGAGACGATGTCAGAGGGTCCAGGTCTGCATGACCAGCGCGCCCTCGCGGCGGGCGGTCAGGGTGCAGTCCAGGATGTCCAGCGGGTGGATCGGCTGGATGCCCTCGATCAGGTCGGTCTCCCGCATGCCGTAGAGCGCGGCCATGGCGAAGCGGCAGGCAAGAACCTTGCCGCCCTCCTTCATGAACGTCTGCAGCTGGTTGTTGTAGGCGAGGTGGCCGGGGAAGGCCTCCGAGCCGACGGTCGGGAAACCACGGGTGGCGGAGCCCATGAGCACGCCGGGGCCGTAGAGAACGAGGCTGGTGTCGAAGCCCTTACGGTTGATGCGGGTACAGGTCAGCATGTTGACCAGACCCACCGAGCCCTCGAAGGGCACGGTGTGCATGAAGATGTAGGCCTTCTCGCCGGCCTCGGCCTGGATGTCGTCGAACAGCTTCTGGTCGTAGTCGACGATCGCGTCGCCGGCCTGGGCGCGGGTACCGACAATCTGAGCCACGGTGCTCTCCTTCTTCTCGGGACGGTGTGAGTTCGGGTTCCGGACGCTGACGGTGGGAGTCACGAACTCGAACTGGTCGAGGGCCGACGACGCACCCTGCGGTGTCGTCGGGGTGGCCCACGTCTTGCGGTGGCTGCCCGGCATCGACTTCATGATCGTCGACCTCAGGGACCACGGCAGTACTGCATAGATCGGGGCGAAGATCTTCATCCAGAAGAAGTCCTTCGCGCCCTTGGGGGAGCGGGGGGCGACCGTGCCGTGACGCTCGGCCATCTGCTTCTGCGAGTCGACGAGCAGATAGTGCTCCGCGTTGTGGCGCAGCCACCCGAAGAAACCACCCGAAGCCATCAGGTCAGCCCTTCTGAGCGTTCGCGACACCGTTGGTGGCGGCGACGACGATCGGCTCGTTGAGGGCCCCGATCGCCGGCGAGTAGACGTTCTCCATGGTGGAGAGGTCCGTGAGGGTCAGCCCGGTCTTGACGGCCTGGGCCAGGAAGTTCGCACGCTCCTTGATGCCCTCGCCGCCACCGAGCAGCTGGGCACCGATGAGGCGCAAGGTGCCGGTCTCCGCGAGGAGCTTCACCTTGACCATGTTCACGCCGGGGTAGTACCGGGCGCGAGAGATGCCCTGGGCCTCGCCCTTGACGTAGGCGATGCCCGCGGCGGCAGCGGACGTCTCGTTGAACGCGGTGCCACCGACGACCGACGAGCCGGCCTGGGTGCTCCACGGGATCCGGACCGCCTTGTAGACGCGGTCGCCGCCTGCGGCGTTGGTGCCGGCGGCGCGGCCCTCGGCGAAGGCGTGCGAGGTCGTGAGGCCCAGCAGCGGGGTGGCCCCGCCGCCGTGCGCGACCTCGGCCACGTCGCCCGCGGCCCAGACGTCGGCGGCGGAGGTCTTCATGTGGTCGTCGACGACGAGGCCGCCGCCGGGGCCCACGGTGATGCCGGCGGCCGCTGCGACCGCCGTGTCGGCGGCGCGGTTGGTGGCGACGACGACCAGGTCGGCGACGATCTCGCCCTCGGAGGTGCGGACGGCGCGGACGGCGCCCTCACCGACGAACTCCTCGACGGAGGTGTTGAGGTGCAGCTGCACGCCGAGCTCGGTCCAGCCGTCCTGGACGATCGCGGCGAAGTCGGGGTCGAGCAGGGTGGGGAGCACCTGCCCGGCGGCCTCGACGAGGTGGGTCTCGACGCCGCGCTTGGCCAGCGCCGTGACGATCTCGAGGCCGACGCCGCCGGCGTTCACGACGACCGCGCTCTTGGTGCCGGCGATGACCTCGTTCCACTCGGCGACACTGCGGCCGCCGTTGACGTGGAAGACGCCGGTGAGGTCGCTGCCGGGGACGGCGTCGCCCGCGCCGGAGCCGGCGGCGATCACGAGGCTGTCGTAGGCGACCGTGCCGCCACCGACGGTGATCGTCTTGGCGGCGGTGTCGATCGCCGTGACCTCGGCACCGAAGGTCACGGAGACCCCGGCGTCGGTGTAGGCCTGCCGGTCGGCGACCAGCAGCTTCTCGAAGTCCTCGACGTCGGCGGGGTCGGCCGGGGTGCCGGCGGAGCCGTAGACCGAGTCGGCGGCCTGGGTGTAGACGACGACGTCAGCGGACGGGTCCGCGGTCTTCGCGCCGGTAGCGGCGCCGAGACCGGCCGCTCCTCCACCGATGATGACTGTCTTGCGCGGCACTCGGACCTCTTTCACCGTGTTGTCGAATGTCTTCCGAAATCGCCGGGTGGCATTCACTATCGGAGACGAAAAGCACCATACTCAACGGGTGCGTGATGTCAATCACCGGGTAGTGGAGCGCCTACCTGCAACGACGCGCTCCCCCGACACTCGCTCACACACCGTGACAACGATCCTCCCCGGGACGACCTCATCCGACGACCGCGCGGGCCGTGGCGAGCAGCTGCTCCTCGGACCGGTCGAAACCGGCCGTACGCGCGGTCGCGTCCCGAGCGAGCTCGTCCAGGTCGACGCGCAGCCGCGACACCATGTCGCCCACCGCGTCGGGGGCCGCACCGCCCTCGGCACGCCGTGAGGCCACGATACTGACCGGGTCGAGCACCCCGGACAGGTCCTCCCCCGTCAGCCCCCAGCTCCGGCCGGTGTGCGCCACGGCCGCCTCGTCGATCATCGCGCCGGTGATCTGACCGCCCGGGATCCCGGCCCGGCTGGCCGCCCGGACCGTGTTGCCGACGACGACGTACGCCGTCCGGTAGTCGACGCCCAGTCGCTGCACCAGGTGCTCGGCCAGGTCGGTGGCCTGCGTGTAGCCGCGGTCGAGCTCCTCGCGCATCCGCACCGGGTTGACCTTCAACGTGCGGACGACACCGCTGGTCAGGCGCGTGATGCGCAGGCTCAGGTCGAGCGCGCGCGGCACCTCGCCGTAGGCGAAGATCAGGTTGTCGCTGCGCGCCGACGGGCTCTTCGTGACCGCGAGGAAACCGGTCAACCGTCCGATGAGGACACCGTTGGCGCCACGGATGATCGACAGCGCGTACGGGTTGCGCTTCTGCGGCATCAGGATGCTCGACCGGGTGTACGCGTCGGCCAGGTCGACGAAGTCGAACTCGCTGGAGGAGAAGATCTCCAGGTCCTCGGCCAGCTTGGAGAAGTTCGACAGCAGGCTCGCGGCCGTCGCGAGGATGTGCACCAGGCCGTCGACCTGCCACATCGCGTCACGGGTGTGCGGGATGACCCCGCGGAACCCGAGCGCCTCCGCGACAGGGCCGCGGTCGTCGAGCAACCGGGTTCCGTTGACGCAGCCCGCGCCACCCGGTGACGAGTCGACCCAGTCGAGCTCGTCGAGCAGCCGCCGCGCGTCCCGCACGGCCGGGTAGACGAACGACAACAGGTAGTGACCGAACGTCGACGGCTGCGCCTGCTGGAGGTAGGTCTGGTCGGGCAGGTACGTCGACGCGTGGTTCTCCGCCGTCGTGACCGCATCGCGGGCGAACTCCACCGACTCCTCGACCAGCTCGGTCAGCTGGCGGCGCAGGTGCAGCCGCAGCGCCACCCGCGCCGCCTCCCGGCGCGGCCGGCCGGCGTGCAGCCAGCCCGCGACGTCACCGATGCGGGACACGAAGTAGTGCTCGCGCGAGTTGTAGGGCTCGCCGTGCGACGGGTCGTACGGGAAGTCGCCGGCCTCGACGTCGGTGACCTCCAGCAGCAGCGCGAGCAGCTCACGGGCCGCCGCCTCCGGGACGATGTCACGACGGCGCAGGTCCAGCACGTGCGCGATGTCGGCGAGGTTCAGCCCGCGGTGCAGGAAGCTCGCGTCCGCGTTCTCCAGGGCGAACCCCGACTCGATCAGCTCGGGGGCGGGACCGGTCTGCGGGAAGCCGAGAGCGCGTCCCGCAGGCCGGGTCGGGGTGGTCATGCTGGTCCCTTCAGGATGGAGCCGAACGCGGGCAGCAGCCCGCCGGTGTGCCACCACAGGACCGGGCCCGCCGGGCGGTCGACCAGGTCGACCACCGCGGAGAGGGCCTCGGCCCCGTACGTCTCGTCGAGCAACAGGCCCTCGGCCCACAGCGCCTCACGGGCGTGCATGCGCTCGCGGTCGGTCGCGGAGCCGAACCCGGGGCCCCGGGCGTCGACCATCGTGAGCTGCGCCGGGTCGGGCGCGGCCGTGCCCAGCAGCGCGGCGCAACCGGCGGCGAGGTCGTCGACCTTGGCGCGGATCTCCTCGAGCGGGCGGCTCACCGACACCCCCAGCACCGGGACGTCCAGACCCACGGCGGCGAGCCCGGCCAACAGCCCGGCGACGCTGCCACCGGACCCGACGGGCAGCGCGATCAGCCCGGGACGCACGTCGAGGGTGTCGAGCTGGGCGGCGACCTCGGCGGCACCGGCGGCGAACCCGACCGCGCCCAGGGCCGTCGACCCGCCACGCGGGACGCCGTAGGCGCTGTCGCCGAGCTGCCGCACCCGCGTCGCGATCTGCTCGTCGACCTGCTCGCGGACCGTCCCGCCCGTCGGCACCAGGGTGGCGCCCGCGGCCGTGGCCAGCGCCAGGTTGGCCGAGCGCGGGTCGCCCCAGACGTGCAGCTCGCAGGCCAGGCCGGCGGCGCGGGCGGCCATCGCCGCGGCCGCGCAGAAGTTCGATCCCGGACCGCCACCGGTGACGAACACCCGCGCGCCCT
This sequence comes from Pseudonocardia sp., assembly GCF_050250275.1. Classification (GTDB taxonomy): domain Bacteria; phylum Actinomycetota; class Actinomycetes; order Mycobacteriales; family Pseudonocardiaceae; genus Pseudonocardia. The sequence continues at coordinate 141,203 of NZ_JBFWOY010000014.1, read as the reverse complement.
GCGCGACCGCCGCGCCGATCAGGAACTCCAGCGGCCGGGTCTTGTTGCCGGCGACGCCGAAGCCCAGGAGGTCGTCGCGTTTGACCAGCGTCGGACCCAGGCCCAGCGCCGCCTCCAGCCGCGGCGCGCGCACGAGCGGCGTGGGCCCGACGGCGAGCGGGAACCTCGCGAGCCCGGCCCACGGCGGGGCCGACACGTCCCGGACCGCTCCGGTCACACCCACTCCTCGGGCTCCGCGGCGCGGGCCGCGGCGGCCCGCTCCAGCACGGCGTCGACCATGCGGGCGGCGGCGTCGACGGCGGGGCCGTGGCCCCACGCGTGCACCTGCTCCGCGGTGGCCAGACCGCGCGCGACGAGGCCCTCGGACAGGCCGGTCCCCTCCTCGCGCAGCACCTCGTGCAACACCTGCTGCGCCCGGTGCTTGCCGATCTCGGCCGACAGCCCGGCCAGGACGCGCTCGGACTCGAGCCCGCCGCCGTAGCGGGCGACGTTGGCGGCCATGGCGCCGGTGTGCACCTCGAGCCCGTCGAGCAGCCCGCGGCCGAGCCGCAGGGCCGTCGCGGTGAGCTGGCAGACCTCCGGCAGGGCGATCCACTCCGCCTTCCACGACCGTCCGTCGCGCTCGTGGCCCCCGACCATGCCCTCGACGAGCACCGCCGACGACGACCGCGCCAGCCGGGCGAGGGTGTCGAGGTGCTCCGAGCCCTCGGGGTTGCGCTTGTGCGGCATGGTGATCGAGCTGACCGCACCCGACGGCGCGGCCTCGGCGAGCTCCCCGATCTCGGGGCGGGCCAGCTCGTAGACCTCGGTCCCGATGCGCGAGAGCGTCCCGCAGACCATGGCGAGCACGGTGCCGAACTCGGCGACCCGGTCGCGCGCGGTGAGCCACGAGATGCCCGGGTCGCCCAGGCCCAGCTCGGCGCAGAACCGCGCGCGCAGCTCCGGCCCGTCGGCACCGAAGAAGGCGAGCGCGCCGACCGCTCCCCCGAGCTGGCCGACGACCCACCGCGGCCGGCCCTCTCGCAGCCGGTCGAGGTGGCGGCGCACCTCGTCGGCCCACGAGGCGACCTTGAACCCGAACGTGATCGGGGCGCCCGGCTGGCCGTGCGTGCGACCCGCCATGACGTCGTCGCGGTGCCGGCGCGCCAGCTCCAGCAGGGACGCCTCGACCGCGCGCAGGTCGCGCCACACGATCGCGCCGACGTCGCGCATGACCAGCCCGAACCAGGTGTCGGACACGTCCTGCACCGTCGCGCCCATGTAGACGTGCTCGCGGGCGTCCTCGGGCAGCACCCGCAGCAGCCCGCGGATCAGGCCCAGCGTGGAGTGCGACGTGGCCCGGGTCTGCTCGGCGACGAAGTCGAGGTCGAGCGACTCCACCTTCGCGGCGGCCGTGATCGCGCGCGCCGACCCCTCGGGCACGATCCCCAGCGACGCCTGTGCCCGCGCGAGGGCGCCCAGCTCGTCGAGCCACGTCTGCAGCATGGCCTTCTCGTCGAAGATCGCCGCCGTCTCCTGCGTCCCCCACAGGTGCGCGTAGAGGGTGGACGAGCTCAGACGGGTGCCCACGGTGGATCCTCCTGTGCGGCGAGCAGGGCGAGTGCCTCTCGGATGTGTTCCAGCGACGCGCCCCACGGCACGCTCACCCAGCCCGGGCCGGACTCGACGTGCTCCTCCTGCAGACAGCACTTGGTGAGCACCATGCCGTCGGTGGGCGGGTTCGCCTCGAGCGTGCGCTTGGGGCAGAAGTCGACCCGGGGCGGGTCCTCACCGTAGAACCAGTGGTGGATCTGGCGGGACCGCTCGCACCCGAGCAGCGTCCAGTCGGCCTTCTCGGGGTGCTCGTCGAGGTAGGACACCGTCGCTCCGGGCACCTCGCCCCCGGATCCCCTGCACGGCAACAGATAATGGGCGTCGGGCAGCCGGGTCGCGAGGTCGGCCAGGTCGGTCAGCTCGCCGACCAGCTCCATCGGCGGCAGGTTCTCGGTGACCGCGAGGATCCGCCGCGCCTGGTCGAGCAGCTTGGCCGGCTCCGGCGGGACGACCTCCCGGACACCGACGTGGAGCATCCGCGGTTCGAGCACGAAGCTGATGTGCGCGTAGCGGCCCTGGATCACCGCGACCCGGGCACCGGGCGCCTTCTCCCTGGCACACCGCACCAGATCCGAGGGGATCCCGGTGTCGACGGACTCGTCGACGACGAACGTGCACTCGTCGGGACGCGCCAGCATCGTGACCGCCGTGACCGGGGAGAACAGCTCGCCCTGCGTGTCGTGCTCGACGTGGAGCAGCGCGACCTGCGCGAAGTCGCCGTGCTTGCGGGCGACGACGAACCTGGTGCGGCGGTAGGCGTCCCGGCCGATCAGGTAGTCGCGCAGCGCCTGCTCGGTGAGCGGCACGTCGTCGGGGATCGGGGTGACCGACACCCCGCGGTAGCGGTTCGGGATCAGGTTGGGCCCGGCGAACCCCGGCGTGGGAGCCGTGGGGGCGGGCGTGTCGTGCTGGGCCGTGCCGGACAGCGGGACCCTCCGGGTGTCGGCCGCCGTCACGCGGTGTCCGATCCGGCCTCGTCCCGGCGGACGACGGCAGCGGTGTCCGAGCGCAGCCCCAGCCGCAGCGTCTCCGCGGACAGGACGTCGCCCAGGGCCACGTTACCCAGGTTCACCTCCGCGCCGAAGCGGCGCACGAACCACGCCTGCTGCGACGCCTTGGGCGCCTCGAACACGATGCGCTCCACCCCGACCGCGGCGGCGACGGCCTCGACGACGTCGGCCCTGACCCGGCCCGCGGCGTCGAACGTGCCGACCGTGCCGCTCTGGCGCCCCTCGGTGACCACGAGGGCGGCGCCGGCGTCGAGATCGGACGCGGCCTCCCGCGGCCAGGTGCGCGCGGCCAGCACCTCCCCGGGCGCCTTGTCGCCGACCTCGGCGAGGACCGTGAAGTCGCGCGTCGCGCGGCGGACGAGCGCCGCCTTCTCGCGCAGGCTCATGTCGACGGTGCCGCGGGAGACCTCCACGCGGGTGAACCCCGTGTCCCGGGCCCAGGCCAGGCACTCCTCGGCCTTGTCCTGTGCCCAGGCGATCTCGAGCAGCGTGCCACCCAGGCAGACCGCGACGTCGTGCTCGACCAGCAGCGCGATCTTCTCCGCGAGGGTGGAGTCGACGTAGGCGGTGCCCCAGCCGACCTTCCAGATGTCGATGTGGGCCGACGCGGACGCCAGCAGGTCGCGGGTCGCGAGGACGCCGGCGCCCGGATCGATGACGTGCGTCAGCCCGACCGCCCTCGGCTTGACCGAGCGGGGCGGGAGATCGAGGAAGTTCGGTGGTGTGAACACCTTCGGGGTACCGCGTTCCGTTGTCAGTTGCGGACGAGCTCGATCACCGTCGCGAGGCTCGACGCCACATCGGCGGCGGCGCCCTGGCCCGCGATGCGCCGGCCGACGATGTCGACGGCGAGGCTGAACGCCCGCTCGGCACGGTCCGGGAACACCCACTGGTGGGTGGCGGCGAAGTCGAGCCACTCGGCGGGGCCGACGACGGCCTCGTCGGTGTAGTCGAGCTCGTGCCACGTCACCGCGAGCTCGAGGAGGGCGAGCATGGCCCCCGGGTCGGTGTCGACGGCGAGGAGCACCTCGTGGTGATCGGGGTAACGTGCGGCGGCCGGGCACTCACCCCGGCACGTCATCACCTGGACGGGCGCGTGAGCGACGGTTGTCATCGACAGCTCCCCTTGTTCGTTTCCGGCGTGTGACGACGGCCACCATGCACCATGCCGGTTGCACCGGTGTTGCAGCAGTTCCGAGGAGGTAGGACGTGGGAGTCACCGAGCGTACCGTCCACGCCAGATGGGCAGGTGGGCTGCGGTCCGTGGTCGACGCGGGCGGCTTCGAGGTCGTGTCCGACGAGCCCGCGTCCGTGCCCGGCGGGACCGACACCGGGCCACAGCCGACCGAGCTCTTCCTGGCGTCGGTCGCGTCGTGTTTCACCACCGCGATGGCCTACAGCGCGAGCAAGCGCAACATCGCCCTGTCGGGGCTGCGCGTCGACGTGACGGGCCACTACGCCGGCCCGAGTTTCGACGCGCTGCGCATCGACGTGCACGCCGACGCGCCCGAGGGCGCCGAGCTCGACAAACTCGTCGAGGCCGCGAAGCGGGTCTGCTACGTCACCCGCACCCTGGCCGCGCCGCCGGAGATGACCTACGTGGTCAACCCGCCGGAGGCCCCCTCCGGAGCCGAGGCCGGCAGGTCCGGGTCCGCCGCCGGCTGAGCCGACGCGAGGGCGCGCGCCGCCACGGCGCGCAGCGGCAGCCCCAGCGCCGTGGCCGCCGCCGCCACGTCGTCGTGCTCGGGTTTGAGACCCCACGGCCCCCGCTTCACCCGCACCGGATGCCCGCCGACGTCGACGACCGACGTCGAGCGCGGCAGCGCGACCCGCTCGACGAGCGTCCGCCGCAGCCCGAGGGTGCCGGTCTCGGCGAACACGATCCGCTCGCACTCCCCCGCCACCGCGCGTGCGGCCAGGACGTGCACGGTGTGCGCGGGCCGGGACTTCTTCATCACGACGGGCGCCACCCACGCGTCGGCCGCGCCCGCCGCGAGCAGCCGCTCGACCAGGTGCCCGAGCACCTCACCGGTCACGTCGTCCACATTGGTCTCGAGATGGACGAGGCGCTCGACGTCGCCGGGCTCGTCGACGGTGCCCTTGCGCCGCAACGGGGCCCGGTCGCGGGACACCGCGATCCGGAACGCCGCCATCGCCGCCGAGAACCCGGAGTCGATGTTGACGACCGTCATCCCGGCCGCGCACGACGACATCATGGCCAGCAGTGCCGTCACCCCCTGCATCGTCGCGCCGTAGCCGACCGACGTCGGCACCGCGATCACCGGCGCCCCCACCAGGCCGCCGACGACGCTCGGCAGCGCACCCTCCATGCCCGCGACGCAGACGACGGCGTCGGCGGCGGCGATGTCGTCGCTGACGGCGAGCAGCCGGTGCAGGCCCGCGACGCCGACGTCGGCGATGCGGCGCACCGTGAGCCCCACCGCCGCGGCCACCGCCGCGGCCTCGGCGGCGACCGGACCGTCGGACGTCCCGGCCGACACGACCGCGACCACGAACCCGCGCGGGGCGGCGGGGCGCCACACCAGGAGCCGGCCGTCGGCCACGTACGTGCCGCCGTCGCCGACCTGTGCCAGAACGGCGGCGGCCACGTCCGGCCCGACCCGGGTGACCAGCACCGGACCCTCGTTGGCGGCGAGCAGGCTGGCGACGACGGCCGCGATCTCCGCGACCGTCTTGCCCGGCCCGAACACCACCTCGGGCAGGCCCTGGCGCGCCTCCCGGTCCGTATCGGGACGGGAGTGGCCCAGATCGTCGAAACCGCTGGTCACGAGGTCGACGACGCGGTGGGGAAGCCCAGCAGCACGTTCATCCGGCCGCTGCGGAACGGCTGCAGGTCGAGCGCGCAGAACGCGAACCCGGCGCGGCGCACGGCCGCGTCGATCTCCGCCCCCACCGCCGACACCCGCTCGTGGTCGCCGGCCGGGACCTCCAGGCGCGCCACGGTCCCGTCGGCGTGGGCGCGGACCCGGCACGTCGGGAAACCCAGGTCGCGCAACGCCTCCTCCGCCGCCTCGATCCGGGCGAGGACCTCCGCGGTCACCGGGTCCCCGTAGGCGACCCGCGACGACAGGCACGCCGCGGCCGGCTTGTCGGCCGTCTCCAGCCCCAGCAGCGCGCTCACGTCGCGGACGTCGGACTTGGTCAGCCCGGCGTCCACGAGCGGCGCGATCGCGCCGCGCAACGCCGCCGCGCGCTGGCCCGGACGGTGGTCGCCCAGGTCGTCGACGTTGGTCCCCAGCGCGATCGCCGCACCCGCCAGCCCCGCCAGCGGGACGAGCGCGTCGAGCAGCGCGGACTTGCAGTGGAAACAGCGCTCGCCGGAGTTGGCGACGTACTCGGGGCGGTCCAGCTCGTCGGTGGCCACCTCGACGTGGGTGATGGCGTGCGCGCGGGCGAACTCGCGGGCGGCGCGCCGCTCACGGGCGGGCAGGCTCGCCGACACCGCCGTGACCGCGACCGCCCCGGCACCGAGCTCGGCCGCGGCGACGGCGGCGACGAGCGCGGAGTCGGCCCCGCCGGAGTACGCGACGAGCACCTTCCGCTCGACGCGCAGCCGCGCGCGGAGGGCCTCCAGCCGGGCCGTGGCACCGCCCCGCTCACCGCCCGCGGATGACACCTCGGACATGGTCACACCTCCGGTCCGCCACTGTAGTTCCCGGCGATCACCCTGGACCGTCCGCGCAGGCCGGGGCGACACACCCCCGTCGCGCAGAGTGGTCGCTGTCACTGCAAGTAGGCTCCGCTGGCCTGAGGTGCCGGACGCCGGTCGTACCCCTCATCCCGGCGACCCCGCCGGGTGTGGGCGACCCGCGGGTAACCTCCAGTCGAGAGGGGGGTGACCTGCGGTTGGACGATCTGGACCCGCGTTATCGCATGCACCTTCCGGACGAACCTCGTGCCCGTCCCGCCCCGTCGCCGTGGCCCCGTCGCGCCGAGCGCGACCAGGCGCGCCGGAGTGAGCTGTGGGCCCGTTCCGACGGTCCCCGCACCCCCGGTTCCGGTGACGCTGCGCAACCGGCGGCGCCGGGTTTCCGGCACCCGGGTCCGGCCCGTCCCGACGGCCCCGGCCGGCCCCCGCGCCCGCCCGCCGACGGCCCCCGCCCCGCCGACGCACCCCGCACCTCCGACGGCCCCCGTCCCGCCGACGCGCCCCGCCCCGCCGACGCGCCCCGCCCCGCCGACGCGCCCCGCCCCGCCGACGTGCCCCGCCCCGCCGGTGGCCGTGAACGCCCGCCCGAGCGCCGCCCCGACCCGTCGATGCGCCCCGCTGCCGACGGACCGCCCGGAGCCGACGGTCGCCGGCCGGTCGGCGCCTCGCAGCGCCGCGGTCGTCGCCCCGGCCCGCAGCGCCCTCCCGGCCCCGACGCGCAGCCGACCGTCGCGATGCCCCGCGCCGCCCCCGCCCGCCCGGTCGAGCAGACCGCGGTGACCGAGGAGATCGTGCGGCCCCCCGAGGCCACGGGCGCCGCGGCGACGGCCGTGACCGCCACGACCCCCGTCGACGCCGTCGGGGACCACACGACCGCGCGTCCGACGCGCGTCGCCGGGGCCGGGTCGCCGACCCGCCCAGCGGCCCCCGACGGACACGGCGACGAGACCCGCCCCGGCGGCTCCACGCCCCGTCGCCGCAGCCTCGCCGCGGCCCTCGGCATCACCGCGGCCTCGACGATCGCCCCCGGATCGGGCCACCTCGTCCTCGGCAGGCGGCGCACCGGCCTGCCGATCCTGATCACCTACGTGCTCGCCATCGTCGCGCTCGTCCTGCTGGCGTTCCTCGGCCGGTCCGCGCTCATCGAGTCGGCCCTGTCCGCGCACGTCCTGGCGGCCGTCGCGGTCGTCGTGCTGGCCGCGGCGCTGGGCTGGATCGTCGTCATCGTGCGGACGTGGGCCCTGGCCCGCCCACCCGGCCTGCCGACGGGGCACAAGGTCCTCGGCACGCTCGTCGTGATCGTGTTGTGCCTGGTGGTCGCGGCCCCGTTCGGGTTCGCCGCCAACCTCGCGAACTCGCAGCGCAACCTGCTCAACGAGCTGTTCAAGGGCGGCGGGACCAGCGCCGCGGAGGCGTTCAACAAGCCGCGGATCAACGTTCTGATGATCGGCAGCGACGCCGGGCCCGACCGCACCGGTACCCGCACCGACACGATGATGGTCGCGAGCATCGACACGCGGACGGCCCGGACGATCCTGTTCGGCCTGCCCCGCAACATCCAGCGCGCCCAGTTCCCGCCCGGCTCGCCGATGGCCGAGAAGTTCCCGACCGGGTTCCGCGACCCGCGCGAGCCCCTGTCGGGCAACTTCCTGCTCAACGCCGTCTACGCCTACGCCCACGAGACCCCGGGCGTCGCGCCGCCTGGCCCCACCGACGACCCCGGCATCAACCTGCTGATGCAGTCGGTCACCTACATGCTCGGGCTGCCGTTGGACTACTTCCTCGAGGTCGACATGGAGGGCTTCTCGGCACTGATCGACGCCCTGGGCGGCGTCACCCTCGACGTCGGGCCCGTCCCGCTGCCCATCGGCGGCGTGCTGCCCAACGGCGCCCACGTGCGTCCCGACGGCTACATCCCGCCCGGTGTCCAGCAGCTCAGCGGCGAGCAGGCGCTGTGGTTCGCGCGGTCGCGGCGCGACTCGAGCGACTACGACCGGATGGGCCGGCAGCGCTGCCTGATCCAGGCGGTGCTCGACCAGAAGAGCCCTGCGTCGCTGCTGTCGAACTTCCAGTCCGTGGCCCGGGTGGCCACGGAGAACATCCACACGAACATGCCCCAGGACCTGCTGCCGCCGCTGGTGGAGCTGCTCACCGACAACGGTGTGGACCTCAGCAGCGTCACGTTCGACCCGTCGCTGCCGGACCCGAGCGAACGGGACGGCCGGTTCAACCCGGGCGATCCGGACGTGCGCTTCATGCAGCAGGTCGTGAGGTCGTCGATCGAGGGCCGGCCGCTGCCGACGCCCAGCACGACCGCCTCCCGCAGCCGCGCCGGCTCCGACTCCGCGACGCCGACGACCCCGCCGCCCACCTCGCCCGTGTCCCTGGCGTCGTCCTGTTCGGCGAGCGACAGCCCGGTGCCGTCCGGCGCGGCGGCCACCACAACGCGCTGACCTGGGGCTGCGGCCTCGCTCCTCGCGAACGGACGCGCAGCGTGCCGCCGGGCCCGCGCCACCCGCGATTACCGGCCCGATCGGGTGCCCGACACGGCCTCCGGAGGCCCGCTGGGCGCATCCGGAGGCCCGCGCATCGCTCCTGAGCAGGGGGTTCTCGGAGAGCCGTTCCCGGCTTCTGCCACTCTGTGCGGCGTAGATGGGCCCGTTCGACCAGGCCGGGCGCTCCACCGAGAAGAGGAGTTCGACACATGGCACTGCCCACGCTGACTCCCGAACAGCGCGCCGAGGCGCTGAAGAAGGCCGCCGCCGCGCGTACGGCCCGCAAGGAGCTGCGCGACGCGATCGCCCGGGGCGACGAGACGATCCCCGCTGTCCTCGACCGCGCGAAGTCGGACGCGATCGTCGGCAAGACCAAGGTCGCGGACCTGCTCAAGAGCCTCCCGGGCTACGGCCCCGCGAAGGTCACCGCACTGCTGGAGAAGACCGGCATCGACGCCTCCCGCCGCGCCGCGGGCCTCGGCGACCGCCAGCGCCAGGCCCTGCTCGACGCGCTCAAGTGACCGAGCGCCGGCGAGCGAATCGCCGGCACAGCGCCTGCTCGAAGCGCCGGCCGAGGGTCGGCGGGGGCGGGCGATGAGCTCCGGCCCGGCACGGCAGCCACGACCGCCGCGCCGGGCCGCTCGCACGGCCACCGTCCCGGACCCCGCGACGGGGTCCCCGCGCGCGGCCGCGTGGACCGACGTTGGCAGGCTTGCCCCGTGGACGCCCCAGCCGACCCGTTCGTCGAGGACCGCTTCGTCGAGGTGGAACCCGACGTGCACCTGTGGTCGCAATGGCTCGACGGGCCTGCCGACGCCGACCCGATCCTGCTCGTGATGGGCGCGAACGCCTCCGGCATCGTCTGGCCCGAGGAGCTGCTCGCCCGCCTGACGACCCGGCACCCGGTGATCCGCTACGACCACCGCGACACCGGCCGGTCCAGCTGGGCCTTCGACGAGTCCCCCTACGCCGTCGCCGACCTCGCGGCCGATGCGGTCGCCGTCCTGGACGCCTGGGACGTCGACAGGGCGCACGTCGTCGGGATGTCGATGGGCGGGACGCTGGTGCAGCTCCTGCTGCTCGACCACCCCGACCGGCTCCTGTCCGCCGCGCTGTTCTGCACGGCCGCGCTGAGCGCCTGGGAGGTGCCGGACATGCCGGGGCCCGGGACGGCGCTGCTGCGGATGTGGGGCGAGTTCGACGACCCCCGCGACGAGGCCGGCGAGCTGGCGTGGCGCGTCGAGCACTGGCGGCTGCTCAACGGCACCGGGCTCCCCTTCGACGCCGCCGAGTTCCGCGACCTCGAACGGCGGGTCATCGCCCACACCGGGCGCCCCGAGAGCCCCAGCGCGCACGCCAGGGCCGACCAGGACGGCCTGGACCGCGGCCCGGAGCTGGCCGGGGTGACGGTGCCGGTGCTGGTCGTCGAGACGCCCGCGGACCCGGTGAACCCGCCGCCGCACGGTGAGCACCTGGCGGCCGCGATCGGGGGCGCCACGCTCGTCACGATTCCCGGGATGGGGCACGCGCTGCCGACGTGCGTCGTGCCGGCGCTGGCCGAGGTGCTGCTGGCGCACACGGGCGCCGTCGCACCCTGACGGTGCGTGCGTTGCTGCGCTGGGACGAGCCGCTGCCCGGCCGGCCGGCGCGGGTCGTCGTCGCCGGCACGTCCGGTTCCGGGAAGACGACGCTGGCGGCCCGGATCGGGCGCCGGCTCGGGGTCGAGCACGTCGAGATCGACGCGCTGTTCCACGGGCCGGGCTGGACCCGGCGACCGACGTTCCTGGCCGACGTGGAGGGGTTCACCGCCCGCCCGGGGTGGGTCACGGAGTGGCAGTACTCCTCGGCCCGGGACCTGCTGGCCGACCGCTGCGACCTGATGGTGTGGCTGGACCCACCGCACGCGACGGTGCTGCGGCAGGTCACCGCACGCACGCTGCGGCGCCGGCTGCAGCGCGAGGTGCTGTGGAACGGCAACCTGGAGCCGCCGCTGCGGACGTTCCTGACCGACCGCGACCACATCGTGCGGTGGGCGTGGCGCACCCGGTACGCGACGGCCGAGCGGCTCGCCACGCTGCGGGTGCGCCGTCCCGATCTGCCGGTGGTGCGGCTGCGCTCGCGGAGGGAGGCCGACAGCTGGGTGGCGGGCCCGCTCACCCGGACGGGGGACGGCGGGCCCTGATCCTGCGGTTCCTGTCGGACCCCGCCGCTAGCGTCGAACACATGTTCGATTCGACGGTGTCCCGGTCAGTCCTGCAGCAGCTGCTCCGGCACGTCCACCAGGCGGCTGCGCACGTACTCGCCCAGGCCCTTGGCCTGCGGGTCGGGTCGCGCCGTGGAGGCCACGCCCTCGCCCAGCAGCCCGTGCACCACGAAGTTCAGGGCGCGCAGGTTGGGCAGCGCGAACCGCTCGATCCGCAGGTCGGCGGCCTCCGGGCCGAGCAGCCCCCGCAGGGTGCCGACGTCGAGGTTCGCTGCCATCCAGGCGTACCCGGCGTCGTCGCGCGTCCACAGCCCGATGTTGGCGTTGCCCCCCTTGTCCCCGGAACGGGCCGCGCACACCGTCCCCAGCGGCACGCGGCGGGTCGGGCCGGTGGGTTCCGGGACGGCCCCGTCGGGGCCGGCCGTGGTCCCGGCGGGCGCCGGGACGTCCGCGGGCCCGGTCGGCGGGTCGGCGACGACCTGACGCGTCCCGTCGGGCAGCACCACGGTCTGGGTGACGGCGCTGCGGGGCACCGCGGCCGGCCGGTAGATGCCGAAGGCCGACTCCGCCGAGGGCGGGGTCGTGGTGTGGAAACCGGGATAGCCGGCCAGCGCGAGCTCCATCGTGGCGTTGGAGAAGGCGCGGCCCACCAGTTTCGGGTCCTGCGCCTTGACGGTGACCTTCAGGTGCGCGGTCGCCTGCTCGTTCGCCCCGGCGTCGGACCGGTCGAAACGCAGCAGCCTGACGTCCACGTCGTCGAAGCGGTCCTTCCCGCCCAGGATGTCGAAGAGCATCTCCTCGGCGAAGGCGGCCTTCTCCTCGATGTCGAGCCCGGTGAGCACCATGGTCATCGAGTTGCGGTAGCCGCCGTTGTCGTTGAGGGCGACCTTGAGGGTGTCGGGCGGCGCGCTGCCACGCACCCCGGAGATGCGGGTGCGGTGCTCGCCCTCCTGGTCGAGGGCGATCGTGTCGAAATGGGTCGTCACGTCGGGGCCGAGGTAGGCGGGGCCCTGGATCTCGTAGAGCAGCTGGGCGGTCACCGTTCCGGGCGACACGAGGCCGCCGGTGTCGGGGTGCTTGGTGATCACGGTCGAGCCGTCGGCGGCGACCTCGGCGATGGGGAAGCCCGGGTAGCGGCGGTCCTTGACCTCCGAGAAGAAGGCGTAGTTGCCGCCGGTTGCCTGCGGCCCGCACTCGATCACGTGCCCCGCCACGACGGCGCCGGCCAGGGCGTCCCAGTCGGTGGGGGTCCAGCCGTGCCACCAGGCCGCGGGTCCGACCACGAGGGAGGCGTCGGTGACCCGCCCGGTCACGACGACGTCGGCGCCCGCGCCGAGCGCGGCCGCGATACCCCAGCCGCCCAGGTAGGCGTTGGCCGACACCGGGGTGCCCTCGACCGCGGGGACGATCGCGCCGAGGTCGCCGCGCAGGTCGTCACCCTCGACGTGGGCGACCGAGGCCTGCAGGCCCAGCTTGTCGGCCACGGCGCGGATGGCGGCGGCGAGCCCGGCCGGGTTGAGCCCACCCGCGTTCGACACGATCTTGATGCCGCGCTCGAGGCACGTCCCCAGCACCTGTTCGACCTGGGCGAGGAACGTCCTCGCGTAGCCGGTGGACGGGTCCTTGGCCTGCGCCTTCGCGAGGATCAGCATCGTGAGCTCGGCGAGGTAGTCACCGCACACGACGTCGATCGGGCCGCCGTCGACGATCTCGCGGGCGGCGCCGATGCGGTCGCCGTAGAAGCCCGAGCAGTTGCCGATGATCACCGGTCGCCGTGCGGTGTCGACGAGGTCGGTCACGAGAACTGTCCTGCCTTCCTGCCCGGACCGGCCGGGCCTGCGAACGCCTGCGCGAACGACATCCACTCGTTCGCCACCGGCCCGGTGATCTCGAGCGCGGTGTCGTCGCGGTGGCGTCGCTGGGTGACGGCGAGGCAGAAGTCGAGGGCCGGGCCGGTGACGCGGTCGGCCGCATCCTCGGGGCCCCACGTCCAGGTCGAGCCGTCGGGGGCGGCGAGCTCGACGCGGATGGGCGCCTCGGGCTGGGCCACACCGTTGACGGCGTAGCTGTAGATCCGGGCACCGATGCCGATGTGTGCGACGTGGCGCAGGCGGGCGCTCGGCGCGCGGGTGACACCCACGGTGTCGGCGATGTCCTGGGTGTGCGCCCAGGTCTCCATGAGCCGGGCCGTCAACGACGACGCCGCGCTCATCGGCGGGCCGTACCAGGGCACCCGCATCCCGGGGTCGAGCCCCCGGAACGTGTCCAGCAGCCGCTCCCGCTCACCGTCGAACCAGCGCAGCATCTCCGCGCCGGTGAGGTCGCGGTACTGCAGGGCGACGGCGTCGGGGTCGATCGGCGGGGAGTTGTCGACGTCGGCGCGGAACCCGTCGGGGTCGACGGCCGACTTCACCGCGGTGGCGTCGAAATGGGCGAGGTGGCTGACCTGGTCGGCGATCGTCCAGCCCGCGGCCGGGGTGTCACGACGCCAGTCGTCCTCCCGCAGGCCCACGAGGATCTCGCGGAGCACCGCCGTCTCGGCGGCCACGTCGTCGGCGAGGGCGTCCATCGAAACCGGCACGGCTACCGTCCCTTCCATTCGGGGGTGCGCTTCTCACGGAACGCGGCCGGGCCCTCCTGGGCGTCGGCGGACAGGTACACGGGCTCCCAGATCTCCTCGGCCTTCTCGTAGGCCTGCTCGATCGGGAACTGTGCGGAGAGGTAGGCGGTGCGCTTGCTCGCGAGCACCGACAGCGGGGCGTTCGCGGCGATGCGCCGGGCGAGGCTGCGGGCGTGGTCACGCAGGTCGGCGGCATCGACGACGTGGTTGACGAGGCCGAGGTCGCGGGCCCGTGCGGCGTCGATGGGGTCGCCGGTCAGCAGGATCTCCATCGCCAGCCGCGGTGGCACCAGCCACGACAGCGGCGCCGCCCACGGCGAGCCGCGGCCGACCTTCACCTCGCTCACCGCGAACGAGGCGTGCGCGGCGGCGACGACGAGGTCGCACTGTTGGGCCAGCAGGAACCCGCCCGCGAACGCGACGCCGTTGACGGCGGCGATCGTCGGCTTCGGGACGTCGATGTTGCGGCCGAACTGCGGGAGGAAGTCCGGCGGCGGGACCTGCAGGGAGGTCTCGGCCATCTCCTTGAGGTCCCCGCCCGCGCAGAACGCCCGGTCGCCGGTGGCGGTGAGGATCAGGACCTTCGCGCCGTCGTCGCCGTTGAAGGTGCGGATGCCGTCCCACAGCCCGTCGCGGACGGCCTTCGACAGGGCGTTGCGGGCCTCGGGACGGTCGATCGTCAGCCAGGCGATGCCGTCGTCGACCTCGTAGCGGACCGGTCCGGTCACGGGAACTCCTTGCGCAGTTCGGGGCGGTTCAACTTGCCGGAGCCGGTGCGCGGCAGGGCCTCGACGATCTCGATCCGCCGGGGTCGGGAGATGCCGCGCAGGTCCGGATGCGTGGAGGCCCACTCGGCGATCGACTCCGCGGTCACGCCCTCCTTGGCGGGCACGACGATCGCGGTGACCTGCTCGACCCAGCGCTCGTGGGCGGTGCCGATGACGGCGACCTCCGCGATGTCGGGACACCCGGCGAGGTGCTCCTCCACCATCTGCGGGAAGACGTTCTCCCCGCCGGAGACGATCATGTCGTCGATCCGGTCGACGTAGTACAGGTAGCCGTCGGCGTCGACGGACATGAGGTCGCCGGTGCGGAACCAGCCGCCGTCGGCCCACTTCTCCGAGCCGGCGCCGGGTTCGAGGTCGGGCCGGTTCCAGTAGCCGGGGGTCACGGCGTCCCCGCGCACCCACAGTTCGCCGACGCCGTCGGAGCCGGGCTCGACGTCGGGACCGCCGGTGGGGGGCACCAGCCGGGTCTCGACGACCTGCGACAGCGGCCGGCCCATCGACCCGGTGCGCCGCGGCTCGTCGGGCCGGTAGCTGATGGCCAGCCCGTTCTGCTCGGTCTGGCCGTAGATCTCCACGCCCCGGATGCCGGTGCCGGCGGCGAGGCGCTCGATCGGGGTGTTCGGGGTGCGGGAGCCGCCGAACATGCAGATGCGGAACGAGTCGAGGACGACGGGCGAGGCGGCGGTGCGGTTGCCGACGTCGATCAGCATCGTCGAGATCAGGCCGCCGTAGGTGGGGCGCAGCGTCATCGCGAGGTCGAGCCACACCAGCGGGTCCCACTTGCCCATGAACGTGATGCGCCCGCCGCGCAGCAGCGTCGGCAGGCTGACCAGGTGCAGGCCGCCGACGTGGAACAGCGGCATGCAGTTGAGGGCGTGGTCGTCGCCGGAGATGCCGTACCAGTCGATGACGGCCTCGACCTGCGCGGTGACGTTGCGGTGGGTCTGGCGCACACCCTTGGGCACCCCGGTCGAGCCGGAGGTGTACATGATCAGCGCGTTGTCGTCGTCGTGGCGCGGGACGACGGTGTCGGTGGGCTCGCTGCCGGCGACGGCGTCGGTGAAGCCCCCGCCGGGGCCGGTGGTGAGCAGCCGCACCGGCGCGTCGCCGAGGAGGCGCTGCAGGCGCTCGACGTCGTCGGGCAGGCAGACGACGGCGGTCGCGCCGGAGTCGAGGATCGCGTGGCGCAGCGGGGCGTCGGGGAACAGCACGTTGAGCGGGACACCGACGCCACCGGCCTGCCACACGCCGAGCAGGCCGGGCAGGTAGTCGAGGGTGTTGGGCAGGAAGAACCCGACCCGCTCCCCCGGCTCCAGGCCGTGGGCGAGCAGGTGCGCGGCGAACCGCGCCCCGGTGTCGGCGTACTGCGCGTAGCCGACCTGGGTGTCGTCGCGGCCGAGCGCGATCCGGTCCGCATGGTCGGAGGCGCTGCGGCGCAGCAACATCGCAATGTTCATCGACGGCCCTTCCCTCGGCTCTGACGGAATGCCTCGAACCCTTCCACCGCGGCCTTGGACCGCAGCGCGGCGGCCTGCGTGACCGCCTCCAGCTCCAGGGATCCCCGCAGGTCGGCGTCGAGGCTGCGGTTCACCAGCTTCTTCGTCAGGGCGACGGTGTAGTCGGGCATCGCCGCGAGCTCGTGGGCCTTCGCGACGGCCGTCGCGAGCGCGGCGTCGGCGTCGGGCTCGACGACGTTGGCGATCCCCAGCTCCAGCGCCCGCTGCGCCCCGATCTCCGGGGCGAGCAGCATCAGCTCCCGCGCCCGGTGCATGCCGACGATCCGCGGCAGCAGGTAGGCCCCCGCGACGTCGGGCACGATGCCGCGCTTGACGAAGACCTCGCAGATGCGGGCGTCGGCGGACATGACGACGAGGTCGCACACCAGCGCCAGGTTGATGCCGCCGCCGTAGGCGATGCCCGACACCGCCGCGACCACCGGCAGCCGCGATTCCCAGATCTCGACGACGAGCCGGTGGAACGCGCGCATCATCGTCAGCAGCGCGGCGTCGTCGTCACCGCCGGCGATGTCGAGGATGTGGTCGACGTCCCCGCCCGCGGAGAAGTGCCCGCCGGAGCCGGTGAGCACGACCGCGCCGATCTCCGGGCCGTCGGCCGCCTCGCGCAGGCTCGCCTCGATCTCCGCGACCGTCTGTGGGGTCAGCGCGTTGCGCCGGTCGGGCCGGTCGATCGTGATGATCCGGACCCGGCCGTCGTCCTTGACGGTGATGTGCGGCTGGTTCGTCATACGCGCTCCTTCTCGTCGGCCCCGCGCTCGGCGAGCAGATGGCGTTGCAGCTTGCCGGTGGTGCTGCGCGGCAGCTCCGCGGCGTCGACGAACTCCACGAAGTGCGGCCGCTTGAACGCCGCGAGCCGCTCCCGGCACCACGCCACGACATCCTCGCCGCTGACGTCGCCGCCGGGCACCCGGACGACGACGACCTTCACCGTCTCGCCCCAGCGCGGGTCGGGCACGCCGTAGGCGCACACCTCCTGCACGCCCGGGTGGGCGGCGATGGCCTGCTCGACCTCGGCCGGGTAGACGTTCTCGCCACCCGTCTTGATCAGGTACTTCGCCCGGTCCACGTAGGACAGGGTGCCGTCGTCGTGGCGGACGAGCACGTCGCCGGTGTGCAGCCAGCCGCCGGCGAACACCTCGGCGGTGGCCTCGGGGTCGTCGAGGTAGCCGGCCATCATGCTGGGACCGCGCACCACGCACTCGCCGGGGACGCCGACGGGCGTCTCGTTCATCGCCGCGTCGACGATGCGGACCTCCATCAGCGGGGTCGGCATCTTGCGCAGGTGCGGCACCTCGCCGGGCCCGCTCCAGCCGTGCGCGAGGACGTAGCTGGTCTCGGTCTGGCCGAAGGCGTCGTTGAAGTCGACGTCGAGCGCCGCGGTGATCTCCCGGACCACCGTCGGCATCATGTTGGCGTAGCCGATGACGAACCGCAGCGTCGACAGGTCGTAGTCGGCGCGGCGTTCGTGGTGCAGGACGTCGGTGATGACGCCGGGCAGCAGCAGCGTCCAGGTGAGCCCGTGGCGCTGTATCGCGGCGAACATCGTCTCGGTGTGGGCGGTCGCGAGCGCGCAGAAGTTGCCGCCGGTGAGCAGCGTGGCGTTGAGCGACTCGTCGCCGCCGGTGTGGAACAGCGGCAGCCAGCCGACGAACCCGTCGCCGGGGGTGAGGGTGTACCACTGGGCCAGGCGCAGCGCGCGGACCGCGGCGGCCTCCTGGGTGATCATGGCGCCCTTGGCCCGGCCGGTGGTGCCGGACGTGTAGAGCACGTTGTGCACGTCGGTGGGCTGCGCGACGTCGGTGGGGACCTCGCCGTCGGCGGGCAGGTCGGCGTAGGCCTCGAACCCGTCGGCGCCGTCGACCCCGGAGTCGATGCAGTACCAGTGCCGCACCGAGGGGCAGCGGTCGCGGACGGCGGCGGCCCGGTCGGCACCCAGGGCCGTCGTCAGGAACGCGACGGGCTGCGCGACGCCCACGGCGTGCGCGATCTCCTCGGCGTGCCAGCGGATGTTGAGCGTGATCGCGGTGACGCCGAGCCGGGCGAGCGCCACGTAGATCTCGACGAACTCCGCCCGCGTCTCGGACAGCACCGCGACCCGGTCGCCGTGGCGCACCCCGCTCGCCGCCAGCCCGGCGGCCAGCCGCTCGGCACGCTCGCCGAGCTCGCGGTAGGTCCACTCCGGACCGTCGGGGTCGCCGGTGGTCACCGCGGTGCAGTCGGCGAACACCCGGAACGAGCGCCGGTACAGCGCGTCGAGGGTGATCCCGGACGCCGCGGCCACGAGCCCGTCGGTGGTCACCGAGCACTTCCCTGTGAGCGGCTCACGACCCGCGTCGGTCCTGCGCTGCGCCGCCCGGTCATCCCGCTGCCGCTTCCTCGGCGACCTCGTCGACGACCGCCAGCACCTGCCCGGTGTCGACCTGATCGCCCTGCGCCACATGGATCTCCGACACGATGCCGTCGACGGGGGCGGCGACGGTGTGCTCCATCTTCATCGCCTCCAGGACGACGAGCGGTTGCCCCGCCGTCACGGCTGCGCCGGCTTCCGCGAGCACCCGGACGACACCGCCGGGCATCGGCGCGAGCAGCGACCCCGCGGCCGCGGCGGCGTTGGGGTCGGCGAAGCGCGGGACCTCGGCGAGCGCGACCGAGCCGTCCGGCCCGTCCACGTAGGACACCCCGGCGGCGCGGGTGACGGTGTAGCGGCGGCGCACACCGTCGATCTCCAGGACCACCGCGTCCGGCGTCGCGGCCGCGACCACCGCCGCTCCGAGCGGGGAGTCGTCGACCCGGACGTCGAGCGCCCCGCGCCGGTACCGGTACGCGACGTGGACCTCGCCGTCGCCCACCGTGTACGTGGCGCGCTGCGGCTCGCCACCGACGTTGCGCCACCCCGAGGGGACCGTCGCCAGCACGCGGGCGCTTGCCCGGTTGGCGGCCTGCGCGGCGAGCGCGGCCGCGGCGGCGTGCCGGGCGAACCCACCGGCCGGGGCGCCCAGCGCCGCCGGGTCGTGGCGCGTCAGGTAGCCGGTGTCGGTGCCCCCGGCGAGGAACTCCTCCTCGCGCAGGATGCCGACGAGCAGGTCCCGGTTCGTCGTCACGCCGTGGATGCGGGCCCCCGCCAGCGCCCGGGCGAGCGCGCGGGCGGCGTCGGTGCGGGTGGGGCCGTGGGCGATCACCTTGGCGAGCATCGGGTCGTAGTGCGGTGAGACGACCGAGCCGTCGACGAACCCGGTGTCGACGCGGATCCCGTCACCCGACGGGATCGTGAAGGAGTGCAGGGTGCCGGTCGCGGGCAGGAAGCCCGCGGCGACGTCCTCGGCGTAGAGCCGGACCTCGATCGCGTGCCCGTCGATGGACGCGCCGGTGACCGCGGGCCCCAGCGGTTCGCCCTCGGCCACGCGCAGCTGCTGCTCGACCAGGTCGAGCCCGGTGACCAGCTCGGTGACGGGGTGCTCGACCTGCAGCCGGGTGTTGACCTCCAGGAAGAAGAAGCTCCCCTGCTGGTCCATCACGAATTCGACGGTCCCGGCACCGGTGTAGCCGATGGCCTTGCCCGCCGCGACGGCGGCGGCACCCAGCTCGGCGCGCAGCGCGTCGTCGACGGCCGGGGACGGCGCCTCCTCGACGATCTTCTGGTAGCGCCGCTGGATGGAGCACTCGCGCTCGAACAGGCTCACGACCTCGCCGTGGGTGTCGCCGAGGATCTGCACCTCGACGTGGCGGGGATCGACGACGTAGCGCTCCAGGAACACCGTGCCGTCGCCGAACGCCGACGCCGCCTCGCGCCGCGCGCCGTCGACGGCCTCCCGGAGCTCCGTGGTGTCACCGACGATGCGCATGCCGCGCCCGCCACCGCCGAAGGCGGCCTTGACCAGGACCGGGAACCCGATGCGGTCGGCCTCGGCGGCCAGGTCGGTGGAGTCGGTCACGGTCGCGCCCGGCAGCACGGGCACCCCGGCGGCCTCCATGAGCGCCTTGGCCTCCAGCTTCGAACCCATCGACGCGATCGCGTCGGGCGTCGGCCCGACGAACGTCAGCCCGGCGGCGGCGCAGTCGCGGGCGAACCCGGCGTTCTCCGAGAGGAACCCGTAGCCGGGGTGCACGGCGTCGGCACCCGTGGCGCGGGCGGCGGCGATCACCAGGTCGGCGCGCAGGTAGGTGTCCGACGGGGCGGCCCCGGGGAGCCGGACCGCCTCGTCGGCGAGCTGGACGTGGGGAGCGTCGGCGTCGGGGTCGGAGAACACGGCGACCGTCGAGATGCCGAGGCGGTGCGCGGTGCGCATGACCCGCGCGGCGATCTCCCCGCGGTTGGCGACGAGCAGCTTCTGAATGGTCTTCGGGGGCATCGGCGAGCTCACATCCGGAAGACGCCGAAGCCGCGACGGCCGGCGATCGTGTTGGAGTGCACGGCCGACAGCGACATCCCGAGCACCGTGCGGGTGTCGCGCGGGTCGACGATGCCGTCGTCGTAGAGCCGGGCGGTGACGTAGAACGAGTGCGACTCGGCCTCGATCTGGGCCTCGATCTGCGCGGTGCGCTTCGCGTCGGCCTCCTCGTCGAACGGCTTGCCCTGCGAGGTCGCCGAGGCCCGCCCGACGATCGACATGACCCCCGCGAGCTGCGCGGCGCCCATGACGGCGAGCTTGGCGCCGGGCCAGGCGAACATCAGCCGCGGGTCGTAGGCGCGCCCCGACATGCCGTAGTTGCCGGCGCCGAAGGACGAGTTCATGTTGATCGTGAGGTGCGGGACGGCGCTGTTGGTGACCGAGTTGATCATCTTGGCGCCGTCCTTGATGATCCCGCCCTGCTCGTAGTCGGTGCCGACCATGTAGCCGGTGGTGTTCTGCAGGAAGACCAGCGGGGTGTCGGTCTGGTTGGCGAGCAGGATGAACTCGCTGGCCTTCTTGGCCTCCTCGCTGAACAGCACGCCGCGGTGGTTGGCCAGCACACCGACGGGATAGCCGTGGATCTGCGCCCAGCCGGTGACCAGCGACGTCCCGTAGAGCGGCTTGTACTCGTCGAAGTCGGAGTCGTCGACGGTGCGGGCGAGGATCTCGCGTGGGTCGAACGGGACCTTGATGTCGGAGGAGACGATCCCGAGGATCTCCTCCGGGTCGTAGCGCGGCGGCGCCGGGTTCAGCGCGGGCGCCGGGCCGAGCTTGCGCCAGTTGATGCGCGACACGATCTCGCGGCCGAGCCGGATGGCGTCGAGCTCGTCGACGGCGAAGTAGTCCGACAGGCCGGACACGCGGCTGTGCATGTCGGCGCCGCCGAGGGCCTCGTCGTCGGCGTCCTCGCCGGTGGCCATCTTCACCAGCGGCGGACCGCCGAGGAACACCTTGGCCCGCTTGTCGACGAGCACCGCGTAGTCGCACATGCCGGGCACGTACGCGCCGCCGGCGGTGGAGTTGCCGAAGACGAGCGCGACCGTGGGGATCGCCATCGACGACAGCTCGGTGAGCTCGTGGAAGATGCGCCCGGCCGGGACGAACAGGTCGGCCTGCGTGGGCAGGTCGGCACCGCCGGACTCGACCAGGTTGATCACCGGCAGCCGGTTGAGCCGGGCGATCTCCAGCGCGCGCAGCGTCTTGCGCAGCGAGTAGGGGTTCATGGCGCCGCCGCGGACCGTCGGGTCGTGGCCGATGACCATGCACTCGACGCCCTCGATCACGCCGATGCCGGTGAGCACCGAGGCGCCGACGGTGAAGCCCGTGCCCCACGCCGCCAGCGGAGCCAACTCCAGGAACGGGCTGTCCGGGTCGAGCAGCAGCTCCAGGCGCTCGCGCAGCGGGAGCTTCCCGCGGTCGCGGTGGCGCTGCATGTACCGCTCGCCGCCACCCGCGATGACCAGCTCCAGCTGCTCGTTCAGCTCGTCGATGACCTCGAGCTGGAACTTGCGGTTGCTCTGGAAGGTCTCCGAGGCGGTGTCGACCGCCGACCTCAGAACCGGCATCAGCCGCACCTCGCAGCCGGCCCGGTGATGCTCATGACGACGTCCACGGCGACTCCCGGAGTAACTAGCCATTCACTACCGGCGGACTCTACCGACGGACCCCGGCCATGCCTAGAGCTGACGTCCGGCGGTTCCACCGCGGAGAACGTAGCGGTCCGGACGACCCGTTGCCGGGCGCGCCACAGGCCCGCCCGGGACGCCGTTGACACCACGACTTCTGGTACATCATGGTTCACTACGACGGCTCCACGGGCCGATCCCGACGCCGGCCACGACCAGCCGGCACCCCACGCAGAGAGGCGAGCGGTGTTCAACGCGATGTCCCCCGCGCAGCTCACCGCGGTGCTCTCGGGCGTCCTGCGCGAGGGTGCGGACTGGTCCCGGCCGCTCGACGGGTTCCAGCGTGGCCAGCTCAAGTCGGCGAGCAGCATCGGCCGCCACCTCGCCTCGGAGCTCGCCGGCGGCCCCGCCGTCGCGGCCCGGTTCCGCGCCGACCTGCGCGCGCTCCTCGCGGACGCGACCGTCGACGGGCCGGCCGACGACCCCGGCGCGCAACCTCACGGTCGTCCCGGAGCCGAGAAAGTGCAGAGAGGTTGCGCGCGGGCGTCCGCCGACCCCGCAGGCGCAGGCCCGGGCGGCTCGGTCGCCGACGCCGCGCGCGCCGTCGTCACCGCGATGGACGACGACCCGTCCGGCGACGTCGCCGCGCTCGGCGCCCCGGTCGGCGACCTGCTCGCCGCAGCCCGCGCGGCCGGCGCCGACGACCTGGCCACGGCCGTCCGCGCCCTGCTGCGCGACCTCGTCGACGCCGAGATCGACCTGCTCTCCACCCACGTCACGGCCACCGGAGGATCCCGATGACCCGCACCGTCACCGCCTACTCACCGGCGGACCTGCCCGCCGACGTCGCCCGGCACGACCTCGTCCACCCGGCGGGCGACGACCGGCGCTGGCGCGAGAGCTACTACTTCTCCTTCTACGACACCCGCCACGGGATCGGCGGCTTCTCCTCGATCGGCCGCCGCGTCGCGACCGGCCACTCCGGCTCGGTCAACGTGTTGTGGGGCCCCGACCGGCACAGCCTCGTCGCCTCGGAGTGGGACTCCTTCGACACGCTCGAGAACCACACCCACGTCGCGGGGATGACGTACTCGTCGCAGCAGCCGTTCGGCGACTGGCGCCTGGAGTTCGACGGCAGGCTCAACGACGGCGGCGACGGCGTCGAGTGCGACCATGCCGCGCTCGGCCCCGTCGCCAAGAGCGCGGCCGACTCCGTCGACGTCTCCTACGACCTGACGTTCACCCCGACGCACCCGCCGTACGTGTACCGCGAGGACTCCCGCTGGTCCGAGCTGTTCACCGGACACGTCGACGAGGTCGGCCTGGTCAAGGGCACCATCACGATCGACGGCACGACGATCGAGATCGACGGCCGCGGCGGCAAGGACCACTCCTGGGGTGTGCGCAACTGGTTCGCCCCCGACGACTGGCGCTGGATCGACCTGGTGTCCGACACCGGCCCCGAGGTCGCGATGTGGCGGGCCGACCTGGGCGGCTGGATCGGCGACGGCGCCGTGTTCACCGACCCGGCGGGAGGCGACGAGCGCGCGATCGTCGGATACACCGAGACGGTGGCGACCACCGCGCGGCCGGACGTGCCGGGCAAGCCGATCCCGACCGGGCTGACCGCGGAGATCACGACGGGCGCGGGCGTCCACCACCTGGAGGGCACGGTCGTGCGGGTGCTGCCGGTGCTGTTCGACCGGCGCTCCGACGGCACGCTGCAGCGGTCGTGGAACGACCGGTCCCTGCTGTCGACGACGGTCGACGGGCACCCGGGCTGGGCGAACGTCGAGTTCGCCGGGCGCGTCGAGAACCCGTGACCTCGCCGCAGACCGTCCTCGACCTCCTCGTCCGAGCCGGTCGGCTGGGCGAGGCGGACCGGGCGAGGAACTGGGAGCTGCGCCAGCTCGCCGGCGGCTGGTCGCGGCACACCTGGCTGCTCAGCGACGGCGAGCCGGAACCGGGGAAGGCGTTCGTCGTCCGGGTCAAGCCGCCGGCGTCGCTGCTCGACTCCGATCTCGACCTGGAGTACCGGCTCTACGCGACCGTCGCCGCCGCGGGGGTCACGGTGCCGACGCCGTACGGCATCGAGCACGCGACCGACACCCCGCTCGGCGGGTCGTGGTTCGTCATGGACTGGGTGCCCGGCGCCGCACCGGTGACGTGGCTGCGCCGCGACCGCGAGACGTTGGAGGCCGACTGGCGCGACGGGGGCCGGCTGGGACGCGACCTCGTCGAGACCCTCGCCGCGATCCACGCGATCCCCGCGGAGAGGCTCGACTTCCTCGGCCCGCCCCGCACCTACGCCGACGCGATCGACGTCTGGGCCCGCACCTACGAGCACGACCGCCTGGTGCGCGACCCCGTCGTCGAGGACGCCTTCGCCTGGCTGCGCGAGCGCGAGCCCGACCCGGTGCCGCCCGCGCTGGTGCACGGCGACTACCGCATCGGCAACACGATGATCCACGACGGGCGGATCGCCGCCGTCGTCGACTGGGAGCTGGCCTACCTCGGCGACCCCCGCTACGACCTGGGCTACGCCGCACTGGACTACCTGGGCGGCAAGTTCATCGAGCCGGGCTCGGCGCTGCTGGAGGCGGTGTGCGACCGCGACTGGTTCTTCCGCGCCTACGAGAAGCTGCGCGCGACCACCGTCGACCCGGAGGTCGTGCGCAGCTACTCGGTGCTGGGTGCGCTCGCGCTGATCTGCATCCTGCTGACCGGCATCCGCACCTATGCCGACGGCCGCACCACCGACGTGCGGATGGCCTGGAACCGCTACGCCGTCCCCGGCCTGCGCCAGGACATCGTGCGGCTCATGGGCTGGTGACGCCCTCGTGAGCAGGGTTACCCGTAGTGCCCCTGCAGCCCGTCGCGCACCACGTTCTTCTGGATCTTGCCCGTGGACGTCTTGGGCAGCTCGTCGACGACGATGATCGCCTTGGGGATCTTGTAGCCGTCGAGGTGCGCGCGCATGGCCTCCTTGAGCTCGTCGGGGTCGATGCTCTCCCCCGGCTTCGGGACGACGACCGCGGTGATGGCCTCGGTCCAGCGCTCGTGGGGCAGCCCGATGACGACGGCCTCGCCCACGCGCGGGTCGGCGGCGTAGACGGCCCGCTCCACCTCCAGCGACGCGACGTTCTCCCCGCCCGTCTTGATGACGTCCTTGTAGCGGTCGGCGAACCAGAGCACGCCGTCGTCGCCGAACCAGCCGACGTCGCCGGAGTGGAACCAGCCGTGCGCGAACGCCTCGTCGGTGGCCTCGGGGTTGTCCAGGTAGCAGTTCATGGTCGACGGGCCGCGGTAGACGATCTCGCCCTTCTCCCCGGTGGGCAGCAGCTCACCCTGGGGGCCCATGATCGCCACCTGCACGCCGGTGATCGGGGTGCCGACGGCGCCGATGTGGGTGAGCTGGTGCTCGGGCCGGAACAACGTCGTCACCGGGCTCATCTCGGTCTGCCCGAACAGCAGCGCGAACTCGCAGCCGAAGCGCTCCAGGCATGCCTTGATCAGCGGTTCGGGCATGGGCGCCATGGCGTAGACGGCCCGGCGCAGGCTCGACAGGTCACGGGACCCGAACGACGGGTGCTCCAGCGCCGCCCGGTACATCATCGGCAGTCCGAACACCTGGGTGATCCGCTCGCGCTCGATACCGGCGAGGAAGTTGTCCGGGTCGAAGCCGCGCTGCACGTGGATGGTGGCGCCGACCAGCAGCGCGGGCGTGCAGAAGGCGTTGAGCTGCGCGGTGTGGAAGAACGGCATGAGGCACAGGAAGCTGTCGGAGCTGTTCCAGCCCGAGTCGAGCGCGCCCGACATCGACTCCATGTAGATCGCCAGGTGCGACCCGACGACGCCCTTGGGGAACGACGTGGTGCCCGAGGTGTAGAGGTAGCTCAGCCCGTCGCGGTCCTCGACGTGGTACTCCGCGGGGGACTCGTCGGCGGACTCCAGCTCGGCCAGCGTCGCCCAGTTCCGGTCGGCGACCGCCGGCTCCCACCCCGCACCCAGGCCGGGTGCGACGAACACGTCGGCGACGTCGGAGACCTTCTCGATGGCCTCCGCCACACCCGCGACCAGCTGCGACTCGACGACGAGCCCCCGGGCGCCGGAGTGGCCGAGCACGTAGGCGACCTCGCCGGCCTTCCAGCCGAGGTTGATCGGGACGCAGACGACGCCGAGCTTGGCGCACGCGTAGTAGACGGCGAGGAACTCGGCGCTGTTGCCCGACGCGAGGCCCAGCGCGTCGCCGCGGGTGTAGCCGCGGGCGGCCAGCCCGTGGGTGAGCCGGTTGACCCAGGCATCGAGCTCGGCGTAGGTCCAGCGCCGGTCCCCGTCGACGACGGCGAGCTGCGTGGGCCGCGCGGCGGCGGACCGGGTCAGCGAGTCGCCGACGTTGACGCGCTGGATCAGATTCGTCGACATCGGTGTCGAGCCTCCGGAGATCAGTACGACTTGGGCAGGCCCAGCGTGTGCTGGGCGACGAAGTTCAGGATCATCTCCCGGTTGACCGGGGCGATCCGGAGCAACCTCGCCATTCCCCAGTAGGGCAGCAGGCCGTACTCGCGCGCAAGACCGTTGCCGCCGTGTGTCTGGATCGCCGCGTCGAGCGCGTTGAGGGCAGCCTCGGCGGCGGCGTACTTCGCCATGTTCGACGCCTCGCCCGCCGGCAGCCCGTGGTCGTGGCACCAGGCGGCCTTGCGGGTCATCAGCGCGGCCAGCTCGGTCTCGATCGCGGCCTTGGCCAGCGGGTGCGACACGCCCTGGTGGGCCCCGATGGGGGTGTCCCAGACGGTGCGGTCGTTGGCGTAGCGGGCGGCCTGCGCGAGGGCGTGGCGGGCGATGCCGACGCACACGGCGGCGCCGGTGATGCGCTCCGGGTTGAGGCCGTGGAAGACCTGCCGGAACCCGGCGCCCTCCTCGCCGATCAGGTTGCCCGCCGGCACGCGGACGTCGTCGAAGTGCAGGACGAACTGCTTCTCCGGCACCTGGATGTCGACGGGCAGGGGCGTGCGTTGCAGGCCGGGGGCGTCGGCCTCGACGACGAACAGCGAGAGCCGGGCGTTGCCCGCGTCGTCGCGGCCGGTGCGGGCGACGACGACGATCGCCTCCGCCTCGTCGACCCCGGAGATGTAGTGCTTGGTCCCGTTGAGCACCCAGTGGTCGCCGTCGCGGGTCGCGGTCGTCGACAGCTTGTGGGTGTTGGAACCGGCGTTGGGCTCGGTGATCGCGAAGACGACCTTGCCCGACCCGTCGGCCAGGCCGGGCAGCCAGCGCGCCTTGAGCTCGTCGGACCCGAACTCCTCGATGACCTCGGCCGAGATGGCCGACGACACCAGCAGCAGCAGCAGCGGCGCGCCCTGGGCGGCGGACTCCTCGCAGACCAGCGCCAGCTCGACCAGGCCGCCGCCCCCGCCGCCGTACCGCTCCCCGATGTTGACCCCGACGAACCCCGCCTTGCCGAGCGCGTCCCACAGCTCCTGGGTGGGCTCACCGGCCCGCGCGCGCTCCACGAAGTAGGCGCCGCCGAAGTCGGCCGTCACGGCCGCGACGGCGGCGCGCAGGTCGCGGTGCTCGTCGCTCTCGGCGAAGTCCACGCGGTACCTCCGAAGAAACTCAAGGGAAGTGATCAGCAGTTCACTGGTGACGACCGTACCGACCGGCTGTCATGATGACCAGATGGCCGCCCCACGCCCGCGCAGTCAGCGCGACCCCGACCGCCGGGAGCGGATCCTCGTCGCCGCGGCGCAGCTCGTCGCGCGCCGCGGTTTCCACACCGTCGGGATGGCCGACATCGGCGCCGAGGCCGGGATCGTCGGCTCCGGGATCTACCGTCACTTCGACAGCAAGAACGCGATCCTCATCGCCCTGCTCGACCAGGTGATGGACCGGATGCAGTCCGGGGCCGCACGGATCGTCGGCTCCGCCCCCGACGACCGGACGGCGCTGTCCGCGCTGGTACGCGACCACGTCCGGGTGGCCATCCAGGACCGCAGCGTGCTGGCCGTCTACCACCGCGAGGTCCACAACCTCCCCGAGGACGAGCGCAGGCGGCTGCGGCACCGTCAGCGCCACTACCTCGAGGACTGGGTGCACGTGCTCGCGCCGCTGCGCCGTGACCTCGCCGACGGCGAGCAGCGCCTCGCCGTGCACGCCGCGATCGGCGCGATCCAGTCGACGTTGTTCTTCCACAGCGGGCTGGCCGAGACCCGGCTCGCCGAGCTGCTCGACGAGATGGCCCACGCCTGCCTCGGCGTCACTCCCGCCCCCCGGGAGCGGAGTGAACTGCTGATGACTAAGTACTGAGATGACCGACTGAGGTTCTCCACCCCGCGCGAAGGAGCCCGGACGTGACCGAGCAGCCCCACATCGACGTGACGACCCTGCGCGGCCGGCGGGCCGTCAACCGTTGGGAACGCACGTCGGTAGGCGACGTCTTCGAGCGTCTGACCTGGAGCTATCCCGACCAGGTCGCCATCTCCGCCCGCCCCGGCGCCTACGGCGACGAGCAGTTCCGGACGGTCACGTACCGGCAGGCCGACGCCGTCGCGAGCCGGGTCGCGCACGCCCTGGCCGACGCCGGGCTCGAACCGGGCGACCGCGTCCTGATGGTGTGCGAGAACTCCGTCGAGGCGTTCCTGGCCAAGGTCGGCATCGCCAAGGCGGGCATGGTCGCCGCGCCCATCAACCCGAACCTCGCGACGGACGTCGTCACGCACCTGGTCGGGGTACTCGAGCCGCGGTTCACGATCGTCGACGCCGAGGTGTGGCCGAAGGTCGAGGCCGCGTTCGCGGCGAGCGGGCTGTCGGTCGGCGCGACGATCACCGTCGGCGGCGACCCCGTCGCGGGCAGCCCGTCGTTCGCGCAGTTCATCGCGGGCAAGCCCGAGACCGAGCCCGACGTCGAGATCCACGGCGACGACATCTGGCAGCTGCTGTTCACCTCGGGCACGACGTCGATGCCCAAGGGCGCCATGCTCTCCCACACCATGACGCACCTGGCGGCGCTGAACTTCTCGGTGTCGCTGTCGCGGGGCCTGCGCCACGAGAGCGACCTCAAGCTCGTCGTCTTCCTGCCGATCATCTACCACATCGGCGACCAGATCTTCCCGTTCGGCGCGTTCCTCGCCGGCGGCTCGATGGTGCTCGGGCGCAGGCCGTTGCCCGACGCCACCGCCGACGCGATCGCCGAGGAACGGGCCACCGCGGTGTGGAACGGCTCCCCGCAGTTCGCGGCCAACCTCGCGGCCGAGCTCGCCCGCCGCCCCGAGCTCGACGTCTCCACCCTGACGACGCTCGTCTACGGCTGGGGCGCACTCGAACCGCAGGTCGTCGCCGACCTGGAGAAGCGCTGCGCCGACGGCTTCGTGACGCTGGGCATCTTCGGCCAGACCGAGGCCATCGCCTGCCACCGCTTCTGGCCGACGAAGTGGCCGGAGGTGTACGCGCGCAGCGCCCCCGCGGTCAACTACGTGGGCGTGCCCAGCCCGATCCTCGCCTCCGACGTCGTCGACGAGTCGGGCACACCCGTGCGCGGCGAACCCGGCGAGGCGGTCTACCGGTCGCCGGTGCTGATGGCCGGGTACTACCGCAACGAGGAGGCGACGCGCGAGGCGTTCCGCGGCGGCTGGTTCCACTCCGGCGACAGCGCCCAGATCGACGACGACGGCCTGCGGATCATGGTCGACCGCTACAAGGACATCGTGAAGTCCGGCGGCGAGAACGTCTCCAGCATGCGTGTGGAGTCGGTGCTCTACGGCCACCCCGACGTCGAACGCGCCGCCGTGATCGGGCTCGACCACCCGCGCTGGGGCGAGGCCGTGACCGCGGTCGTCGTCCCCCGCGCGGGCTCCACGCCTGATGCCGAGGAGATCATCGCGCACTGCCGCGAACGCCTCGCCGGCTTCGAGACACCCAAGGCGATCGTCTTCGCCGACACGCTGCCCGACACCGTCGGCGGCAAGGTGCTCAAGTACAAGCTGCGGGCCGAGCACGCGGACCTCTACAACCCGTGAGTGGCGTCGTCGGCCATGGCCGACGAC
>NZ_JBFWOY010000014.1:0-111239 GCF_050250275.1 Pseudonocardia sp. | reverse complement strand
CCCCGCCACTCACGACCTCACGCGGCGGCCGGGGTCTTCTCGCCCGCCTCGACCGGCACCGTCACGACGTTGCCCTCCGGCGGGAGCGGGCACGTCGCGTAGGCGGTGAACGCGCACGGCAGGTTCGACGCCCGGTTCAGGTCGACGGTCACCGAGCCGTCGGCCGCCGGGTCGGCGATCTGCAGGTTCCGCCCGCCGCCGTAGGTGCTCGTCCCCGACGAGCCGTCGCGGAAGTGCACCGCCAGCCCGCCGGTGTGCCCGGGCATCGCGACGAGCCGCTGCTGCACGCCGTCGACGTCGAAGACGACCTCGCCGAGGGCCTCGAAGCGGTGCGTCAGCCCCTCGACGACCGCGCCCACGACCAGCGGCCGCGGCTCGGGGTAGGCCTCGAACCGGCCCGGACGCACCCAGCGCTGCCCGACCGGGAAGTGCGGGACCCCGCGGAAAGCCGTGCGCGTCGGCGCCTGCGGGTCGCGCACCCGCAGACCGTAGGAGTCGGTGCGGCGGATGACCTCGACGCGCCGCTCCCCCGTCCCGACCAGGATGCCGGGCAGGCCGTCGACCGGTTCGAGCCGGACCTTGCCGGTGACGGGCGCGCCGTCGACGGTCATCGCCTCGCCCTCGGGGACGACGAGCTCGACGCCGCCGTCGCCGGTGGTCCGCCACGTGCCCGGCAGGTCCTGGTAGGACGCCGCGTCGTCGTCGAGCCAGTGCAGGCCGGTCAGCGAGAGCCAGCCGTGCGGGGTCGCGAGCCAGCGCTCGCGGACGGCGTGCCAGCCGTCCCACTCGGCGACGAGGGTCGTCTCGGTCATGGTCAACCTCCGGCTCGTTGCGGCACCGTGCGCCGCCCGTGGGTGACAACGCCGCCGCGGGGCGCGTCCCTTCCCCCGCCGGGGTCGTGAGTGGCGACGGTCGCCCGCGACCACCGCCACTCACGGGTCAGCTCACCGACCAGAGGGTCCAGGGCGCAGGACCACGTGCCGGCGCCCGGGTACTCGGCCCTCGGGACCGGACCGCCCGGACCGGCCGCCTGCCGGATCAGCCGACCCCGGCCCGACCGGCGCCGGGTCAGCCGACGCGCACGCGGTCGCGCAGGCCCGGGGTCTCCGCGGGCCGCAGCCGGGGCAGGAACCGCCCGGACCGCAGCACGTA
This sequence comes from Pseudonocardia sp., assembly GCF_050250275.1. Lineage (GTDB taxonomy): Bacteria > Actinomycetota > Actinomycetes > Mycobacteriales > Pseudonocardiaceae > Pseudonocardia. The sequence continues at coordinate 110,087 of NZ_JBFWOY010000014.1, read as the reverse complement.
CCCCGCGTAGGCCGCGCCGTAGGCCGCCGCCAGCCTCGGCTCCCGCACCGCCCGCGTCTGCACCTGCACGGCCACCACGATCAGCAGCATCGCCAGGACACCCATCACGGTGGGCACCATCAGCAGCAACCCCGCCGTCGCGAGGACCACGCCCGTCAGGCCGGGGTTGCGCGTGCGCGCGTGCAGGCCCACCTGCGCGAACCCCGAACACCGCCCGCCCGCCCGGCCCGACGCCACATAGGACGCCATCGCGGCCCGCCACAGCGCGAACCCACCGAGGAACACACCGGCACCCGCGGCCGCGACACCCGGGTCACTGAACAACGCGAGCGGCTGGATGACGTCGACGGCGACGAGCAGCGGCGCGGCGAGGCCCAGGACCGCGGCGACCACGGACAGCGCCCGCACCCACCGCGACGCCGACCCGACGCGCCACGGCCCGGCCGGCACCGGACGGGTCGACACCGCGTGCCGCCGGTACCGGACACCCAGCACGATCCCGGCCACGGCCAGCACCAGCGCGACCCAGCCGACCGCATGGTGGTCGAAGAACGCACCGACCCGCTCGCCGGTGAGCTGCTCGACCGCATCGGCGGCGAGCCACACGCCGAACACGGCGAACAGGCCCGCCGCGCCGAAGCGGATCGTGCGCTCCGGCAGCCGCTTGCCCAGCTGGCGGCCGACGACGATGGCGAGGGCATCCGCGACGACCATGCCCAGCGTCGACCCCAGCCACACCCCCACCCAGCCGTGCTGCGTGGCGAGCGTGATCGTCGCCAGCATCGTCTTGTCGCCCAGCTCGGCGAGGAAGAACGCGACGGTCACCGCCATGACGGCCGACCGCGCGACGCGGGAGACCTTGCTGCGTTCCTCGTCGCTGAGCGAGTCGCCGCGCAGGGTCCACGCGCCGAACCCCAGGAACGCGACGGCGGCGACCAGCGCGATCCACCCGGTGGGCAGCGCCGCGCCCAGGCCGTGGCCGACGGCCACCGACACCAGGTGCACGACCGACGTGGCGATCGTGATGCCGACGAGGACCGGCACCATCCTGAAACGGGTGGCGAACGTGAGGGCCATGAGCTGGGACTTGTCACCGAGCTCGGCGACGAAGATCACGCCGGAACTGACCGCGGCCGCGGTCAGGACGTCGGGCATCGAGCGCTCCTCGATCTCGTGCCGGACCGAGAGGACCACCTCTTCGACCCGACAGCTCTACCGGATCGAAGGTCTCGCTCGCCTGGTGGTGCAGGCCGTGCGGCCGGATCACTGCTACGTGATCAGTATGTCGACCGCGACGTTGGGAGCTACTCCCCTTCGCTGCAGGAACCGTACAGGCCGACGGCGCCGCGGATCTCGCTCCGTGGCGCCGGACACGCTCACGCGTTGCCGTAGACCCTCGTCGGAGCGAGGAGGACGGCGGCGCGACGCTCGGCGCGCATCGTCGCGTCGTAGGCGTCCCAGTCGTCGTGGGACCCACCCGCGCCCGTGAAGACCTCGCGCAGCAGCACCCGCAGCCGCTCGGCGTCGACCCCGTCGGCGGGATCGTCCGGACCGATGATCCGGCAGGTGCCCTCGATCGTCGCGTAGCGCCAGCCGGAGCGGAACGTCAGCGCCGACGCGGGCCGGGCACGCAGGTTCGCGAGCTTCACCGGCCCGTAGGTCACGTACCCGACGACGGCCTCCCCCGTCGTCGGGTCGGTGACCGGACCGGCGTTGACCAGTGAGGACGCGACCGTCCCGTCGGCGCGCGTGACCGACACGACGGCCAGGTACGACTCGGCGGCGGCCAGGGCCCACACAGCGTCCAGCGACGTCATGGCGTCGAAAGTAGTCCGCCGGGAAGCTCGCCGGTGCCGTAGCCGTCGAGGACGTCGGCGCCCGGTCGGGCCCAGCGCTCGTGAGCCGACTGCCGGGTGACGCCGGCGGCGCGGGCGATGACCTCCCACATGATCCCGATGCGGCGCAGCCCGATCAGGTCGGGCAGCGGGTCGAGGCCGGCGGCGAGGTGGACATGTCGAGTGCGCCCTGACAGCCCTCAGCGACTGCAGGCCGATTCACCCGCCATTTCCCAGGGACAGCACAGCGACGTCTCAGCTTGGACGGCCACAGTCGTCACCATGACCGACGAGCAGCGGGGGTACGGCCGTCCCGACGGAGACGCCGATCCGGCCGGTCGACCCCCGACCGAGCAGACCTCCGTGCCGCCCACGGGCGAGCCGTCCACCCACGGACCCCAGGCAGGGACCCCGGCAGCGGCCGGCCCGCCCACCGACACGTCCGCATCCACCACCGACCACCCCACCGCCGGCCCGCCGACGACCCGGTTCCCCGCGGCCGGCTGGGGCGCCGCCGCACCGGGCGGGCACGCCGGCCAGTGGAACAGCCACGGCTGGCCCCCACCGTCCGGCCAGCACCACGGCCAGCAACAGCCCTACGGGGCGCACGCCCAGCACGGTGCCGGCCCCGGCACGACGACCCTCACATCCCCCGCCCCGCAACGCGACGAGCGCAAGAAGGCCCGGCCCATGGTCGGGATCGTGGCCGCCGCGCTGATCGCGGGCCTCGTCGGCGGAGGCGCCGGGTTCGGCGCCGCCTACGCCGTCCTCGACAACAACGGCGGCACCGTCACCCTGAGCTCCAGCCCCGCCAGCGCCTCCAACGCCGCCACCACCAACGGCACCGTCGCAGCCGCAGCCGCCAAGGCCACGCCGTCGACCGTCGACATCCGGGTGACCCTCGCGCAGGGCACCGCCGAGGGCAGCGGGGTCGTCCTCACCGCCGACGGCAACGTCCTGACCAACAACCACGTCGTCGCCGGGTCGACCGGCAAGATCACCGTGACACTCTCCGACGGCTCCCAGCACTCCGCGACCGTCGTCGGCACCGCACCGAGCTACGACCTCGCCGTCATCAAGCTCGACGGCGTCTCCGGGCTCACCCCCGCGACACTCGGCCAGACCAAGGACGTCCAGGTCGGCCAGCAGGTCGTCGCCATCGGATCGCCGCAGGGCCTCACCGGCACCGTCACCACCGGCATCGTCAGCGCCCTCAACCGGACCGTCGCCGTCCAGGGCGAGGACGGCAACGGCGTCGTCTACAACGGACTGCAGACCGACGCGCCGATCAACCAGGGCAACTCCGGTGGCCCGCTGGTCAACCTCGACGGCCAGGTCGTCGGCATCAACTCCGCCATCGCCACGGCACAAGGCTCGACGGGCAGCGTCGGCCTCGGCTTCGCGATCCCCGTCGACCAGGCCAAGCGCGTCGCCCAGGAGATCATCAACACCGGCCACGCGACGAAGCCCGTGCTCGGCGTGCAGGGCTCCACCGGCGGCAACAGCGACTCCGCCGGCGCACAGATCGCCGCCGTGCAGGACGGCTCGCCCGCCGCAGCGGCCGGACTGAAGGCAGGCGACGTCGTCACCAAGGTGGGCGATGCGACGGTCGGCGACTTCTCCGACCTCGTCGCCCGCATCGGCTCCTACGCCCCCGGCGACAAGGTCACCCTGACGATCGGCACCGGCAGCTCGTCGCGCACCGTCGACGTGACGCTGGGCAGCCAGCAGGACCAGGCCGCGACCACCAGCACCGGCGGTTCGGAACCGGGCGGATCCGGGGGCGGCTCCGGCGAGGGCGGCAGCCCGTTCGGCGGCCAGAACCCGTTCGGCGGCAACCCCTTCGGCCGCGGAGGCAACTGAGCCCGACGGCGGCGGTCGCGGGGACGACCGCCGCCGTCCTCACCCGGTCACCCACCCGCCGGCCACGCCCGCACCTCCGCCGAGTCGGCGCCAAGGGCGGGCGGGCTGCGTGGGTCGGTGCGCTGCGCCGGTCGGTGGGCACCCGACAGGGCCGCCCACGGTTCGTCACAGGACGAGCGCGAGGACCACCACGACGATCCCGGCGACGACCAGCGCCGCACCCAGCCGCGACCGGAACCGCTGCCTCCCGCGGGCGGCGTCGGTGAGCTGCGCCTCCGTGCTCGTCGACATCACGAACGGCCGCGCGGCGTCAGCGGGCGGCGCGATGACCAGCGGGCCGACCGCGTCGTGCACCTCACCCAGGACGTACATCGGCGTCCCCGGACGCAGCACCCATTCCGTGTACCGGAAGCCGATCGTCTCGTCACGGTCCCCGCCGACGAGCGCGCCCACCACGTCCGCCCAGCCGTTCGACGGCTCCCGCGACTCCTCGAACCGGTCGGTCACCTGCTCGACGCCGTCCGGACGGCGGCCCGCATGATCGACCCCGATCGTGAGACCGTCGCGGATCAGCGCGAACCCGTGCCCCGACGACTGCTCCGCGACGGTCTCGGTGCGCGTCGAGACACGGGTGTTGCCGTCACGATCCCGGTCGTAGTGCTTGTAGCGGCGCTGCACCCGGTGGCTGTGCCACACGCACTCGGTCCCCGACAGCTCCGAGTGCAGCACGCCCTCGGGGCTCGGGTGCGCGGCACCGACCACCTCGCACACCTTGCGGAAGCCTCCGCGGCCCCCCAGCTCGTCGGAGGTCCGGCGCAGATCCTCCAGCTCCGGGACCGACAGCGTGTCCGCGGCCAGCATCGCGTGCACCGACCGCTGCGCCTTCACCGCCGACCACAGGAACCCGGCGCCGACCAGCACCACCACGACCCCGATGAGCCACATGTCCCGTTCCTCCGCATCCGTCCGGCCTGCGGGGAAACGCTACGGACGAGGGCTCGACACGTCGGGTCGGCCAGCACCCCGGTCGGCAGGGGGTACTGGCACCACGGCCCGCCACCCGCCACCGGACGTGTCGTCAGCGCGAACGGAGCGCACCCACCACACGCCCGGCACCCGGCCTCGAACCCCCGCCCCACCCGACGTGTCATCAGCGCGGACAGGGCGCGCTCACGACACGCTCGGCGATCGGCCTCGAACCCCCGCCCCGCCCCACGTGTCGTCAGGCGCCAACGCGGAGCCCTCACCACACGCTCGGCAGCCGACGTCGAGCCCCCGCCCCACCCGACGTGTCATCAGCGCGGGCAGGGCGCGCTCACAACACGCTCGGCGTCGGGAGACGGGCGGCGGGCGGCGGGCGCGTCAGAGGAGGCCGTGGCGGCGCAGGAATGCGGCCGCGACGTCGAAACCCTCGTCGTGGGCCGGGAGCGACGGCAGCTGCAGGAACGCGTGCGGCACACCCGCGGCGACGTGCAGCTCGTGCGGTACGCCCGCCACCGCGAGGCGCGCCGCCATCGACTCCGACTCCGGGCGCAGCGGGTCGAGCTCCCCGACAGAGAGCAGCGTCGGCGGGAAGCCCTGCACCTGCCGCTCCGGGGCGCAGCGCGGGTCACCACGCAGCAGCTCGAACTCCTCGGGCGGCAGATACAGCTGCGACGCCGCATCCTCCCCGCCGAGCAGCCCCGACAGCGTCGGGAGGGCCCGGTGGTAGTCGTAGATGCCGTAGAACAGCAGGGCCGCGCGGACGTCGGCACCCGCGCCGGTGGCCAGCGCCGCCGCGGCCAGGTTCGCCCCCGCCGAGTCGCCCGACACGATCAGCCGGTCCGGGTCCCCGCCCAGCTCGGCGGCGTGCGTGCGGGCCCAGTCGAGCGCGGCGGCGACGTCGTCGACCGCCCCGGGGAAGCGGTGCTTGGGGGCGCGCCGGTAGTCGACCGACACCACGAGCAGCCCCCGCGACGCCAGCTCCGCCGACAGCCGTCGATGCGTCGACGGCGCGCCCATCACCCACGCCCCGCCGTGCAGGTGCACCACGGTCGGGAACGGCGGCTCGCCGAAGGGGACGTGCACGTCGGCGCCCAGCCGCCAGCCGCCGGACTCGCGGATCGGCATCCCCTCGACCACCCGCGCCACCTCCGGGGCGCCGCCGTTGATGTAGTCGTCGAACGAGCGGAACAGCACCACCGGTGACTCGTCGCCCTCGGGGACGCGCAAGGTCGTCTGGAACTCGAGGAGGGCGGGCGGCACCGACGGGGGCGCGGTCATGGGTGGGCTCCTGTGTCGCACGGGGGGGCGTGTTGCTGATCACGACGCTAGGTCGGTGTCGTCCGGCCCGTCAACGCGTGCCGCGACAGGGCTACCGGCAGTAGGTTCTTGCGGCGACACGCTTTCGCGCCGACCTCGGGGAGCCGACGATGACGAACCTGGCCGAGAACCTGGTGGCCACCGCCACCGCCCACCCGGATCGCGTCGCGATCCGGCTCGACGACGTCGAGCTGAGCTACGCCCACCTGCACGCGGCGGCCGCCCGGGTCGCCGGGATGCTTGCGGCACAAGGCATCTCCCCCGGCGACCGGGTCGGGATCGTGCTGCCCAACCTGCCCGCGTTCCCCATCCTGTTCCACGGTGCCCTGCTCGCGGGCGCGACCGTCGTCCCCATGAACCCGCTGCTCAAGGAGCGCGAGGTGGAGTACTACCTGCGCGACTCCGGCATGTCGCTCGTGTTCGGCTGGGACTCCGGCGGCGACGCCGTGGCGTCCGCGGCCGGGACCGTCGGCATCCCCGCGGTGCTCGTCGGTCCGATGGGTCCCGACGCCGCGCAGCTCGGCGACGCCGCGCCGGCGCCCGACGCCGTCGGTCGCGACGACTCCGACACCGCCGTCATCCTCTACACCTCCGGCACCACCGGGCAGCCCAAGGGCGCCGAGCTCACCCACGCCAACCTGCGCAGCAACACGGCGACGACGGCGTCGTCGGTGCTGTCGCTGGGCACCGACGACGTGATCATGGGCTGCCTGCCGCTGTTCCACGTGTTCGGCCTGACCTGTGGGCTCAACGCCGCCGTCAGCGTCGGGGCCACGCTGACGCTGATCCCGCGGTTCGACCCGGCCAAGGCGCTCGCGGTCGTCGCCCGCGACAAGGTCACGGTGTTCGAGGGCGTCCCCACCATGTACGCGGCGATGCTGCACCATCCCGACGCCGACGGCGCCGACATGTCGACGCTGCGCACCTGCGCGTCCGGCGGTTCGGCCATGCCCGTGGAGATCATGCGCGCCTTCGAGGAGAAGTTCGGCTGCATGGTGCTGGAGGGTTACGGGCTGTCCGAGACCTCGCCCGTCGCCTCGTTCAACCAGCCGCACCGCGACCGCAAGCCCGGCTCCATCGGCTTCGAGATCCCCGGCTGCGAGATGCGCGTCGTCGACGACAACGGCGCCGACGTCGGCGTCGACACCCCCGGCGAGATCGTCATCCGCGGCGAGAACGTCATGAAGGGTTACTGGGGCCGCCCCGACGCCACCGCCGAGGCCATCCCCGACGGCTGGTTCCGCAGCGGCGACATCGCCACCAAGGACGCCGACGGCTACTACTTCATCGTCGACCGCAAGAAGGACCTGATCATCCGCGGCGGCTACAACGTCTACCCCCGGGAGGTCGAGGAGGCCCTCTACGAGCACCCGGCCGTTGCCGAGGCTGCTGTCGTCGGCATCCCGCACCCGGAGTGGGGTGAGGAGGTCGGCGCCGCGGTCGCGCTCAAGGCCGGCGAGAAGGCCGACCCCGACGAGCTGCGCGACTTCGTCAAGGACCGGCTCGCCGCGTACAAGTACCCGCGCCGGATCTGGCTCGTCGAGGAGCTCCCGAAAGGCCCGACGGGCAAGATCCTGCGGCGCGAGGTGAAGGCCCCCTGAGCCTGTGACCGTCGTCCCTCACGAGGGGTTCGGGCCTTCTGCAGGAACGGCACTTTCCCGCAACCGGGTTGCGGGAAAGTGCCGTTCCTGCAGTTCGGGAGCGGGGTCGGGGGCGGGGCGGGCCGGGGCAGCAGGCGGCGGCGGCTCGGGGTGGCCCAGGTCGGTGAGCCAGCCGCGCAGGACACGGTGCAGGGCCTCGGCACCGACGATCTCGCCGGGGGCGGGCAGGGCGGCGGGGTGCAGCAGGAACCCCCGCGACTGCGGGCCACCCATCCCACCGTGCGACCCGACGTGCGGTTCGAAGGGTGGGGCGTCGTCGGTCCTCGGGTCGTAACGGCTGTTGATCATGATGTCGGCGCAGTGCTCGAAGCCGTCGACGCGCCGGATCAGGTCGGCGGCGTGGGGGCTGTAGCCGGCGAGCGGGTCGGTCCCCTCGACGCTGTCCGAGGCCGGGTCGGTGGCGAGCCGCCGGACTCCGTCGCGGCCGAGGACGACCGGGCCGTACTCGTTGCTGCGCACCAGCACGAACCCGATCCCCGGATGGTCGACGAGCGCGGGCAGCAGTGCGGGGAACTCCTGCTCGATCGTCTCGAGCGGCACCCGCCCGGGGTGCTCGGTGAGCGACACCATCGCGACGTGCCCCGACGCCACCGCCACCACCCCGGGCGCGACGCGGGCGACGGCGCCGGGCCTGCCGCTCTCGGTGCGCGTCCGGCGCTCGGTGGCGCCCGCCTTCTCGACGCGGGCCCGCAGCCGCCGCGCGATCGGCCCGGTGCCCGACGCCGCCTCCGCGAGCACGGCCCCGGCCTGCCAGCCCTCGGCGGGACGGCACGGGTCGTGCGCCGCGGGCACGTCGGTCTGCGGGGCGCCGCACTGCCTGCCCACGAACTGCTCGATCGACTCGCCGAACCGGTCGGCGAAGGCCCAGCCCTGGGTCTGGCCGTGGTCGGAGAGCACGACGATCTCGTAGGGCCGCGGCGCGAGGTCGGTGGCGCGACGCAGCCTGCCGATCTGGCGGTCGATGCCGCGCAGCACCTCCAGGGTGTCGAAGCGCTCGATCCCGGAGTGGTGGGCGACCTCGTCGTAGCCGAGGAAGTCGGCGTAGACGACCGAGCGGCCGGCCATCATGTCCTCGATGATCGCGGAGACGACGATGTCGCGGGCGATGACGGTCGTGCCGGGGCGGGCCAGCGGGTACCAGCCGCCTCGACGGGTGCGGGGCCGCACGTCGGCGCGGCGCTGCCGGGCGGAGGCGAGCAGTTCCCGGAAGACGTCGACGAGCGAGGCGACGAACGTGCGCAGCGCGTTGACCGGGTTGGCGAAGTAGGCGTAGTAGCCGGCCCACAGTTTCTCCTGGCCCCGGCCGCGGCGGCGCCGCTTCTCGACGAGCGGGATCGCGCTCATCGTCAGCGACACGTGTTCGGCGTCGCCGGTGAACAGGTTGCCGCGCCCGGCGCCGTCGACGGCGAGCAGGCCGCGGCCGTCGGAGTGGCGGCGTTCGATCTCGGCCGCGTCGCCGGGGTGCGCGCACGCCATGACGTGGTCGCGGTCCTTCTCGTACCAGCGGAAACCGAGGATGTCGGTGTTGTCGCCGTGCAGGATGCCGCAGACGCTGGCGCCGGTCTGCGAGCTCCAGTCGCAGTGCCAGTCGGTGAGCCGGTGCCCGCCGTCGGTGAGCCAGCGGGCCAGCGTCGGCATGTCGCCGTCGCGGACCGCGCGGCGCACCACGTCGTAGCCCAGCCCGTCGACCTGGAGGAACAGCACGCCCGGCACCTGGTGGGGCTCGGTGGCCGCTCGCCGGGCGCGCCGGGCGGCGCGGCGGAAGAAGATCTCGTCCTCGTCGAGCGCGAGCGCCGAGGAGATGATCGCCCCGACCGCGGCCAGCCCGACGGCGACGAGGACGGCGCTGCGGAAGTCGTGAATGTGTACGCCGGGGACGGCGAGGAACACCGCGGCGACGCCGGCGCCCATCAGCAGGAACCCGCCGATGCCGAGGGTGAACAGCGCGATCGGCAGCACCAGGCGCATCACCAGCGGCCAGCCGATCGCGGTGAGCAGCCCGAGCAGTAGCGCACAGACGACGGGCTGCCACCACGAGTCCATCGCGAAGCCGGGCAGCAGCCGGTCGAGCAGGAGCAGGGCCCCGGCGGTCGCGGCCCACACGCACAGCGCGCGGACGACGACGCGCCCGCCACGCAGCATCCGGCCCCGCTCGGGTCCGGGTTCGGTCGCGCCCACGAGCGCGCTCCTTTCCTGGGTCGGCGCCGGCTCCGCGCGGCGGCGTTTCCTGCGCCGGCTCGAGACCAGCCCGGTGACCGCCCCGACCAGCAGCACGAGGACGGTGGCGACGAGGGTCGCGACCAGGGGGTTGTCGAACAGGCCGCCGCTGACGACGCCCAGCACCGAGTAGGCCAGCGCCCACAGCAGTGCGGCGAGGGCGGCCGCCGGGACGAGGCGCCGCCATGGATAGGCGAGTGCCGACGCCGCGACGAGGACGGGGATGCGGCCGGCGGGCAGGAGCCTGCCGACGACGACCACCTGCCAGCCGCGGCGCGCGAACGCCGCGCGGGCGGCGTCGAGCCGTTCGGTCGACTGCCGCCGCGTCACCCAGCGGACGGCGGCGTCGCTGCCGAGGCGGGCGACGGCGTAGGTGATGAGGTCGCCGGCGAGGGCGGCGGCCGTCGCGACCAGGACGACCAGCGGCAGCGACAGGTGCGCCGTCGTCATCGCGACGGCGGCGGCGGCGCCGACGACCGCGCCGGTCGGCACGATCGGGATCACCGAGCCGATGAACACGCCCAGCGCGAGCAGCGGATAGCCGATCGTCGCGGGATCGGTGAGGTCGTCGAGCGACAGTGCGAGCGTGCTCATACGCGGCGGCCCGGCTCGGTCACGACGACCTGTGTCGTCGTCGGTCCGGCGGCGACCTGCGAGGCGAACCGGCGCGGGGGGTCGACGAGCAGGCGCCGCATCCGCGCCCCGGCCTTCCCGGGCGCCCGGACCAGGCCGGGCAGCGCCAGCGTCCCCCAGTGCACCGGCACCGCGAGCCGGGGCCGCAGCCGCTCGACGGCCTGCGCGGCGCGGTCGGGGTCGAGGTGGCCGGGGCCCAGGTTCGGCCCCCACCCCCAGACCGGCAGCAGCGCGACGTCGAGGTCGCCGAGGGTGTCCATGACGGGGTGCAGGTCGGTGTCGCCGGAGACGTAGACGCGCCCGTCGGCCGCTTCGAGCAGGTGCCCGACGGCCGGTGCCTGCGGGCCGTGGGTGAACCGCGGCCCCCACCGGTGCCCGCTGTGCGCGGCGGGGAGGGCGGTGATGCGCAGGTCGCCGTCGCGGAGTTCCTCCCCGATCCCCAGCTCCACGACGTTGTCGATCCCCTTGTCGCGCACCCATTCCCCGGCACCGCGGGGCACGACGATCCGGGGCCGGTTCCCCAGCAGGCGCAGGGACGGCACGTGCAGGTGGTCGCCGTGCAGGTGGGAGAGGAGGACGACGTCGACGTCGGCGTGGTGGGCCGGATCGGGCAGGTCGACGACGCGGGTGAGGCCGCCGACGCGCCGGGTGAGCACCGGGTCGGTGAGCACGACCCGCCCGCCCAGCTCGACACGCACCGTCGAGTGGCCGAGGAAGCTGAGGCCGGGGAGTGCGTCGGGCACGTCGGGAGACTATGCCCGGCCGGGCACCACGATCGGCTCACTGCATCCCGAGCAGCCGGTCGATGGTGATCTCGACGACCACGCGCCGCGGGTTCTCCCGCGGCACCCGGTAGCGCGCCGCGTAGCGGGTCTCGGCGTCGGCGACCGACGCGGCGTCGGTGCGCAGCACGGCCACCCCCTCCACGCTCGACCAGCGGCGCCCGTCGACCTGCGACACCACCGCCCGCACCCCCGCCGGCCCGCCGGCCTCGACGTTGCGCGCCTTCTGCGACGTCCCCGAGCAGATCACGCGGGCGATTCCCTGTTCGACGTCGATCGTCACGCCCACCGGGACGACGTGGGGCGACCCGTCGCGGCGCGGCGTGACCAGGACACACAGGTGGCGCTCGGTCCAGAACTGCCGGAACTCCGGCGACGGGTCGACGATCACCCGACCAGGGTCGCCCACCCCTCGCCGGCGCCCGCAGCCGGGGCCGGTTTGCTCGCGCTTCGTGGCCACCGCATCGAGGGATTCCCCATCGAGTGACGTCTGCGCAGGTCACGGGCCTGCCGGGCTAACGTTCCGCCACCACACCGGCCCACCGTTCACCCCGACCGACCGTCGAGAAGGGGTCACCTCGTGCTGCCCAGGAACCGCCTCCGCCAGGTCACCACCACCGCCGTGCTGGTCGTCGCGGCCCTCTCCCTGACCGCGGCCGCCGCCCCCGGGGCCGCTCCCCTGCCGCTGCCGCCCGCCGGGCCGATCGGCACCTCGGCCGGCGCGACCTTCGACCGCGCCGGCGGGGCGGCCCTGGTGGGCGGCCTCGCGATGGTCGCGTTCCTGCTCGTCGCCGGGGTGGCGGCGCTCGTCGTCTCGGTCCGGATGCTGCTGGCCACGATCCCGCCGGGCTCGACCTCCCGCGGGCACGATCGTGGCCGGGAGCAGTCCGCCGTCGAGCTCGGCGAGTCCGGCGGCGGGCCCCGGCGCAGGGCCGCCGGGTCGCCGACGATCCCCGCTCCGCGCCGGCCCCTGTCGTCCGGGACGTGGTCGACCCCCACCCGCTGATCACTCCCCTCGATCACCACCTCCGGGCACCGCGCGGGTTCGTCGTGCCTCGCGCAGGTTCGATCCACACCGCGCACGCTGCGGGGCCCGCGACGACCGCGAACGGCGTGCCCCGACCGGACAACCCGCGCGGCGCCCGGTGCCGCACCCGTTGCGTCGCCGCCGCACCCGTTGCAAGGGTGCGACACGCGCGGAACGGGTGCGGCAGCTCGTGCGCCCCGGCCCCGGGCGAGCGGCGTTGCCCGCCCTGCGTGAGCTTGTTCGCATGGGTTCGTCCCAACTTGTGCCGGATGCGGCGCACGTGCTCTCTTAAGGGTGAACCTGTGTTCACCCGAAATGGAGTGCCTGTGGCGACAGCCGCCCCCACCCGGTCACGTTCTGCGGTCGTGATCGGCCTGTTGTGCGCGAGCGGCCTCGCCGTGTCGCTGGTCCAGACGATCGTCGTTCCGCTCCTGCCCCAGTTCCCGCACCTGCTCGACACGACGGTGTCGACGGTGTCGTGGCTGATCACGGCCACGTTGGTGGCGGGTGCGGTGTCGGCGCCGGTGTTCGGACGCCTCGGCGACATGTACGGCAAGCGGAAGATCCTGCTGTTCTCGCTCGCCCTGGTGTCGGTCGGGTCGGTGCTCGGCGCGGCGGCGCCCGACATCGTCGTGCTGCTGGTCGGCCGGGTGCTGCAGGGCGCGGCGTTCGGCGTCATCGCGTTGGGGATCAGCATCATCCGCGACGAGCTGCCCGAGCAGAAGGTGGGCAGCGGGATCGCGTTGATGAGCTCGTCGCTGGGCATCGGGGCCGCGGTGGGGCTGCCCCTGGCGGGGGTCGTCGCGCAGGTGGTGTCGTGGCGGTGGCTGTTCCTTGGCGTCGGCATCCTCGGGTTCCTGCTGGTCGCGGGGGTGCGCGCATACGTGCCGGAGTCACCGCTGCGCTCCGGCGGACGGTTCGACGTCAAGGGCGCGTTCGGCATCACCATCGGCCTGGTGTGTGTGCTGCTCGCGGTGTCGAAGGGCTCGGACTGGGGTTGGCACAGTCCCGTGGTGCTGTGTCTGATCGCGGGCGCGATCATCGTGTTCCCGCTGTGGGGCTGGTACGAGCTGCGCACGTCGGGCCCGCTGGTGGACCTGCGGGTCACGGCGCGACCGGCGGTGCTGCTCACGAACGTGACGACGGTGCTCATCGGGTTCGCGATGTTCGCGTCGTTCGTGATGACGACCCAGATCATGCAGGCGGCGCCCAGCTCGGGGTACGGGTTCGGGTTGTCGCTGGTGGGTGCGGGGATCGCGATGCTGCCGATGGGGGCGGCGATGGCGGTGCTGTCGCCGGTGTCGGCGCGCCTGTCGGCGTGGCGCGGGCCGCGGACGACGCTGGTGCTCGGTGGGCTGATGCTGCTGGCCGGCAACCTGATGGCGGCGATGCTGCCCGGTGCGCTGGGTCTGCTGATCCTGGCGACGACGGTCATCTCGATCGGCAGCGCGATGGCGTACTCGGCGATGCCGCTGCTGGTGATCCGGGCGGTGCCGCAGAGCGAGACCGCGGCGGCGAACAGCCTGAACACGCTGATGCGCCAGCTGGGCACGGCGACGTGCACGGCCGTGATCGCGGCGGTCACGTCGGCGATGACGGTGAGCGCCGGCGGGACGGTGGTGCCGCCGCGGACCTACACGATCGTCTTCGTCGTCGCGGCGGCCGCGGCGCTGGTCGGGACGATCATCGCCGCGGTGACGCCGTCGCCGGAGACGGTTGCGGGTGCGGACGAGCACGAGGCTCCCGCCACGGTGGGGGCGAGGGCGGCATGAACGCGACGGTCACGGAGCGCCGCTGCGCCGCCGACACCCGCGACGCCCTGATCCGCGCGGCGCGGCGGCACTTCTCGGTGCACGGCTACGCGGGGGCGACGCTGCGGGGGATCGCGGCCGAGGCCCAGGTGAGCGCGGCGTTGCTGGTGAAGTACTTCGGCAGCAAGGAAGCCCTGCTCACCGCGGCGTCCGACCTGGAGGCCGAGACGGCGGAGCTGCTCGACGCCCCGAACGAGACGCTGGGCCGTCATCTCGTCGCGGCGCTGCTCGCGCTGCACGACCGCGCCGAGGCCGACCCGTTGCTGCGGGTGGTGCTGACGGGTCCGCGCCCGGGTGGGGAGCGGATCGTCGAGGAGCTGGACCGTCGGCTCGTGGGCCCGTTGGCGGCCCGGCTGACCGGCCCGGACGCCCGGCTGCGCGCCGAGCTGGTGTGCGCGCAGCTGATCGGCCTGGGTGCGGTGCGGCTGCTGCTGACGTCGCCCGCGACGGTCGCGGAGCCGCCGGCGGCGCTGGTCGAGCGGCTCGGTCCGATCCTGCAGGCGTGGATCGACCCGCCGCCGGTTCGCTGAGCGGCTGCGGGGTACCCGGCGCGGCATGGGCGACTACGAGCACTCCACCACCGTCGCGGCGGACCCCGACGAGCTCTTCGACTACCTGTCCGACGTGCACAACCTCCCCGACTACTTCGCCGCGATGCGCGAGGCCGTGCCGACGGGCAAGCCGTCGCACGGCGGCGAGGAGGTGCACGTCGTCGCCGAGGTCGAGGGGTCACGTCGCGAGGGCGAGGCGTGGATCGACACCGACAAGGACAAGCGCGTGCTGTCGTGGGGCTCGGAGGGGCCCAACGGCTACGGCGGCGCGCTGGAGGTGGGTGGCTCACCGGGCGAGGCGACGGTGACCGTGACGCTGCACACCGAGCGGGCCGACGGGCCCGGCATCCGCGCCGGTCTGGAGCAGACGCTCGCGGAGATCAAGATCGCGGTCGAGGGCTCGTCGACGTCCTGAGGATCGCGCGCCGGGCCCCTCGCTCACCGGTCGGGGCGCACGTCGCGGCGGATCGGGTGTTCCGGTGGGATCTCGACGACGACGATCCGGGTGCCGTCGGGGTCGGCGATCCACATCTCGTCGAGCCCCCAGGGTTCCCGGCGCGGTTCGCGCAGCACGCGCACGTCCTTGCCGGCGAGCTCGGTGTGGGTGGCGGTGAGGTCGCGCACCTGGAGCCACAGCCGCAGTCCCGCCCCCTCGGCGCCCGCGGTGGCGCCCTCGGCCCCGGGCTCGGCGGCGTGGGCGGACACTTCGAGCAACCCGTTGCCCAGGAAGAACACCGTGCCGCCGGGGAACTCGCGGTGTACCGCCAGACCGAGGACGTCGCGGTAGAAGCCGAGCGCGGCGTCGGGATCGGCGGGCCGCAGGATCGCGCGGCTGCTCAGGATCTCCACGCGGCCCGACCCTAGTGGTCAGTACGAGCGCGGCAGCCCCAGCACGTGCTCGGCGACGTAGTTGAGGACCATCTCCTGCGAGATCGGGGCGATCTTCATCAGCCGCGACTCGGTGAACCAGCGGCTGACGTCGTACTCGGTGGCGTAGCCGAAGCCGCCGTGGGTCTGCATCGCGCGGTCGGCGGCGAAGAACGCCGCCTCCGAGGCCAGGTACTTGGCCGTGTTGGCCTGCTCGCCGCAGGGCAGGCCGTGGTCGTAGCGCCACGACGCCTCGCGCACGGCGAGCTCGGCGGCCCGCAGCTTCATGTGCGCCTCGGCCAGCGGGAACGCGATGCCCTGATTCTTGCCGATGGGCCGGCCGAACACCTGCCGGCCGTTCGCGTACTCGACGGCGCGGCGCACGGACACCCGCCCGATGCCGAGGGCCTCGGCGGCGATGAGGATGCGTTCGGGGTTGAGGCCGTCTAGCAGGTAGCGGAAGCCCTTGCCCTCCTCGCCGACGCGGTCGGCGACGGGGACGCGCAGGTCGTCGTAGCGGGTCTCGTTGGAGGCGACGGCGTTGCGGCCCAGCTTGGGGATGGGCGTGATGTCGACCTCGGGGACCTGCAGGTCGGCCAGCAGCAGCGTCATGCCGTCGGTGCGCTTGGCACACTCCTCGATCGGCGTGGTGCGCACGAGCAGCAGGACCTTCTCACAGTCGCCCGCCTTGGACGTCCACACCTTCTGGCCGCGCACGACGTAGTGGTCACCGTCGAGGCGGGCGCGCGTGGTGATCGACGTGGTGTCGGTGCCGGAGTCGGGCTCGGTGACGCCGAACGCGACGTGCAGGTCGCCGGACGCGACGCGGGGCAGGTACGTCGCGCGCATCTCGTCGCTGCCGTACTTGACGACGGGGTTCATCCCGAACACGGACAGGTGGATCGCGCTGGCGCCGTTCATCCCGGCGCCGGAGGCGGCGACCTCCTCCAGCACGATCGAGGCCTCGGTGATGCCGCGCCCTCCCCCGCCGTACTCCTCGGGGATCGCGATGCCGATCCAGCCGCCCTCGGCCATGGCGTCGTAGAAGTCCCACGGGAAGCGGTGCTCGGCGTCGGCGGCGCGCCAGTACTCGTCGGGGAAGCCCTTGCAGACGGTGCGCACCCCCTCGCGGATGGCGCGGTGATCGTCGTCCTCGGCGAAGTCCACGCCGCTGATGATGCACGCCCACCGGCCGCCGCGCAGCATCCCGACCGACCGGACGGTCCGGTGTTGCACGGGCGTGCCCGGTTTGGTGGGGTCGGGGCCGACGGAGGGGGTGGCCGGGTGACGGTCAGGGCGGAGAAGACCGGATTCTGGCGGTCGCGCTACGAGGTGAGCGTCGACGACCGGCCGGTCGCGACGTTCGACGGCACCACCTGGAAGGGCGGCGGCACGTTCACCGTCCGCGACGGGCAGTCCTACCGGGTGGTCGCGCGGAAGTTCGGCAGCCGCTACGAGCTGTGCCGGCTGCTCGACTCCGCCGGCACCCTGTCGGAGCCCCTCGCCGTCGCCGAGCGCGTCGGCCGCAAGGAGTGGTCGATCACCGAGGCCGACGGCACGAGCTACCGCTTCCGGCGCCGCTCGTTCTGGGGCAGCGAGCAGGACCTGCTCGGCCCCGACGGCACCACCGCGGGCGCGGTGACGCGGCTCAGCGCGTGGCGCGGCGGCGCGCTGGCCGAGCTGCCCCGGATGCACGAGGCGCTGCAGGTGTTCGTCGTCGCCGTCGTGATCTGCATGTGGGACGCCCAGACCGCCGCCGCGGCCGGCGGCGGATGAGTCAGGTGCTCGCGCGGATCGCGCCGACCGCGGCGGCGTCGTCGGCGTCGATCCGCAGTGCCGTCATCATCCGGGCCAGGCCCAGGTAGTGCCCGGCCAGCACCATCACCTCGACGACCTGCCGGTCGTCGAGGTGCGCGGCGAGCGCGGCGTGCCGCTCGTCGGGCACCTCGCCGTCGCGGACGACGTCGGCGACCACCGCGAGCGTGGCGCGCTGGACCGCGTCGAAGCAGTCGGCGCCGTCGTCACCGCGGTCGAGCGCCGCGATCTGTTCGTCGGTCGCCCCGGCGGCCCGCGCGATCTCGACGTGCTGGTCCCACTCGTAGCGCGCCGCGAGCCGACCCACCTGCATGATCACCAGCTCGCGCAGCAGCGGGTCGATCGCCAGGTCGTTGAGCAACGCGCCACCGAGTCGCAGCCAGGGCCGCAGCAGGGTGGGTGCGTTGGCCACCATCGCGAACACGTGCAGATCGGGCAGCTTCGCCAGGACCGGCGCCGTCTCGGGCGGGGCATCGGCGGCGGTCACGTACTGAACTCTGGCCACGCCCGCAGGGTAGGCGGCCACGCCGTCCCCCACACGGGCGGTTGCGAGAGCCCGGTCACATCGGATTGGGTCGGCGAACGCCCCGAACGGGGATACCCGTCGGTAGCGACGTGAGGTGGGTGGGCCGGGGTGCCGTGCCGCGACGATCCATAGCAGAGTCACGGACGACGACGACGGTCGACGACGTCCGAACGACGACGTCCGGACGGTGCCGGGGGTCGCCGGTCGCGTCGGCCGCGACGACCACCACGAGGACGAGCCCGAGGATGATCGCTGCATGAACCCAGGGACCAGACCCTTCACGCGCCTGGCCGTCGTGAACCGCGGAGAACCCGCGATGCGACTGATCAACGCGGTCCGCGAGTGGAACGCCGAGGGCCGCACGCCACTGACGACGATCGCCGTGCACACGGCCGTCGACGCGCGCGCGATGTTCGTCCGGGAGTCCGACGAGTCCGTCCTCATCGGGCCCGACGACCCCGACCACATGGGTCCCAGCCCCTACCTCGACCACGCGGAGCTGGAGCGGGCGCTGCGCGCCTGCGGTGCCGACGCCGTGTGGCCGGGCTGGGGTTTCGTCTCCGAGAAGTCCGACTTCGTCGCGATGTGCGAGCGGCTGGGTATCACGTTCGTCGGCCCGGCGTCCGACGTCATGCACCGCCTCGGCGACAAGATCGAGTCGAAGCTGCTGGCCGCGCAGGTCGGCGTCCCGATGGCGGCGTGGAGCGGCGGCCCGGTGGCCGACGTGGAGCAGGCCCGCCGGCACGCCGAGACGATCGGCTACCCGCTGATGGTCAAGGCCACCGCGGGTGGCGGCGGGCGCGGCATCCGGTACGTCTCGTCGGCCGACGAGCTCGACGAGGCGTTCACCCGCGCGTCGTCGGAGGCGTCGAAGACCGCCGGTGACGCGACGGTGTTCCTGGAGCGCGCGATCCGCGGCGGGCGCCACGTCGAGGTGCAGGTCGTCGCCGACGCCACCGGCGACGTCTGGACGCTCGGGGTGCGCGACTGCTCGGTGCAGCGGCGCAACCAGAAGGTCATCGAGGAGTCCGCGTCGACCGCGCTGGACGCCGAGCAGGAGGCGCTGCTGCGCTCCTCGGCGGCCGAGCTGGTGCGGGCCGCGGGCTACGTCAACGCGGGCACCGTCGAGTTCCTCTACGAGCCCAAGGAGCGGCTGCTGTCGTTCCTGGAGGTCAACACCCGGCTGCAGGTGGAGCACTGCGTCACCGAGGCCACCACCGGCGTCGACATCGTCAAGCTGCAGCTGCACGTCGCCGCGGGGGGCACGCTCGCCGAGATCGCCCCGTCGGCCCCGGAGCCGCGCGGGCACGCCATCGAGGCGCGGCTCACCGCCGAGGACCCCGACCGCGGCTTCGCCCCCGCACCCGGGCGCATCATGCACCTCGCGCTGCCCAGCGGGCCCGGCGTGCGCGTCGACACCGGCGTCGCCACCGGCGACGTCATCCCCTCGCAGTTCGACTCGATGATCGCCAAGGTCATCGCGTGGGGCCGCGACCGCGGCGAGGCCCGCGCCCGGCTCTCCCGCGCGCTGCGCCAGACCGCCGCGGTGATCGACGGCGGCACCACCAACAAGGCGTTCCTGCTCGACCTGCTCGACCGCCCCGAGGTCGCCTCCGGCGAGCTCGACACCACCTGGCTCGACACGATGATGGCCGACGGGTACACCCCGCCGCGCCGCCTCGACGTCGCGCTGCTGGCCACCGCGGTCGAGGCGCACGACGCGCACGTCGAACGCCAGCAGCAGCGGCTGTTCCTGTCGGCCGAGCGCGGGCGCCCCGAGGTGGGGCACGAGACCTGGTACCAGGTCGACGTCCGCGCCGGCGGCGAGGCCTACCGGCTGCGGGTCGCCCGGTCGCGACCGCGGCGCTACCGCGTCGAGCTCGACCTGCCCGCCGCGCCGGGCATGACCAACCGCCAGTCCGTCGACGTCGACGTCGAGCGCTCCGGCCGGTTCGAGCGCCGCGTGACCGTCGCCGGGCGCACCTACTCGGTGCTGTCGGTGGCGCAGGGCCCCGACTACCTCGTCGAGGTCGACGGTGCGGTGCACCGCATCTCCGGCGGCGAGGCCGGCATGGTCCGCGCGCCCGCCCCGGCGATGGTCGTGGCCATCCCGGTGTCCGAGGGTGACGTGGTGGCCGAGGGCGACGTGCTCGCCGTCGTCGAGTCGATGAAGCTGGAGACGGCGCTGCGCGCGCCCGTGTCCGGCACCGTCGCCGAGATCCTGGTCGCGGCCAACACGCAGGTCGAGGGCGGCACCAAGCTCGTCCGGCTGGAGCCCGACGAGTCCGGCGACGGCGGGGGCGAGGCGAGCGACCGCGTCGACCTCTCCGCGTTCGGCGACCCCACCGCGACCGCCGACGCGACGACCCGCGCCGCCGACGCCCTCGCCGCGCTGCGCGCCCTCGTGCTCGGCTTCGACGTCGACGAGTCCGAGGCCCGGCCGCTGCTGGCCCGGCTCGCCGCGGCCCGCGAGGAACTGCCCGACGACGACCCGCGCACCCTCGCCGCCGAGATCGCCGTCCTGCAGATCTTCGCCGACCTGTCGGCGCTGTCGCGCAACAAGCGGGTCCCCGACGGCCAGGCCCCCGACGCCTCCACCGTCGACGCCGAGGCCGCCCGCAACCCTCAGGAGTTCCTCCACGCCTACCTGCGGTCCCGCGACGCCGACGCGGAGGGCCTGCCCGAGTCGTTCCGGCTGCGGCTGCGCCGCGCGCTCGCGCACTACGGCGTCACCGACCTGGAGCCGTCGGCCGACCTCGGGCCCGCCCTGTACCGGATCTTCCTGGCGCACCGCCGGGCGACGGCGCAGGCCTCGGTGCTCTCGGAGCTGCTGCGCTGGCGGCTGCAGCACGCCACGCTGCCCGCCGGCGCCCGCGACGCCTACCGGCAGATGCTCGACAACCTCGTCACCGCCACCCAGCTACGGTTCCCGCTGATCGGTGACGTGGCCCGGCAGGTGCGGCACCGGCTCTTCGACGCCCCCCGCATCACCGAGACCCGCCACCAGGTGCAGGCCGAGGTCGCGCAGCGGCTCGCCTCGCTGGCCACCGACGGGCCCGAGCGCGCCGCCCAGATCGACCGCATCGTCGCCGCGGGCGAGCCCATCCTCGAGGTGTTCACCGAGGCCCAGCACGCCGCGATGCTGGAGGTGATGACCCGTCGCTACTACCGGATCCGCCAGACCGGCCCGGTGCAGATCGTCGACCACGGCGGCCGCCCGGTGCTCACGGCCGGCTACACCGCCGACGGGCACGACTACCTGATCCTCGCGACCGTCGCCAGCGGCCGGGCCGCCACCGACGACCCGGGCTCCGACGCGCCCGCCGCCGTCTCCACCGACCTCAACCGCATGGTCGCGACGCTGCCGCCCGGCCGCACCGCGCTCATCGACCTCTACGTGACCTCCGACGACTCCGCAGGTGTCGACCCCGACGCCCGCGCCCGCCGGATCGCCGACAAGGTCGGCACCATCCCCGCGTCCGTCGGCCGGGTCGCCGTCGCGGTCCGGCGCGCGGACGGCGACGGCAACGGCACCACCATGTGGTTCACCTTCCGCGCCGGCCCCGACGGGGCCCCCGTCGAGGACCGCACCCTGCGCGGGCTGCACCCCATGGTCGCCGAACGTCTCGGGCTGTGGCGGCTGTCCGGGTTCGAGCTGACCCGGCTCCCGTCCGCGGTCGACGTGCACCTGTTCCGCGCCCAGGGCCGCACCATGCCCGAGGACCAGCGGCTCATCGCGCTCGCCGACGTCCGCGCCCTCACCCTGGTGCGCGACGACACCGGGCGCATCAGCGGCCTGCCCGAGCTGGAACGGACGCTCGACGCCTGCCTCGACAGCATGCGCGCGGCCCGCGCGTCCGACCCGCGGGCGGCCAAGCTCGACTGGAACCGGCTGCTGCTCTACGTGTGGCCGCCCGTCGACGTCCCCTTCGAGGCCCTCGACGCCGTCGTCCGGACCCTGGCACCCCGCACCGACGGCCTCGGTCTCGAACAGGTCCTCGTCCAGTTCCGGACCAGCCTGCCCGACGGCAGCACCCGCGAACACATGCTGCGCATGTCCCGCCCGCCCGGCGCGGGCCTCACGCTGCGCGTCACCGAGCCGCCGACGCTGCCGCTGCGCGAGCTCGACGCCTACACCCAGAAGGTCATCCGGGCGCGGCGCCGCGGCGCGGTCTACCCGTACGAGCTCGTCCCGCTCGTGACCCGCAACCCCGACGCCGCCGGGCCCCCCGGCCGGTTCGTCGAGTACGACCTCGACGACACCGGCACCGCCGTACCCGTCGACCGCGCCCCCGGCGGCAACACCGCCAACCTGGTGCTCGGCGTCGTCACCACCGCGACCGCGCGCTACCCCGAGGGCATGACCCGCGTCGTCCTCATCGGCGACCCGACCAAGGCCCTCGGGGCGCTCGCCGAACCCGAGTGTGCGCGCGTCGTCGCCGCCATCGACCTGGCCCGCCGCCTCGGCGCACCCGTCGAATGGTTCGCCGTGTCCGCCGGCGCCAAGATCGCCATGGACTCCGGGGTCGAGAACATGGACTGGATCTCCCGCGCGCTGCGGGCGATCGTCGAGTTCACCCAGGACGGCGGCGAGATCAACGTCGTCGTCACCGGCATCAACGTCGGCGCCCAGCCGTACTGGAACGCCGAGGCCACGATGCTGATGCACACCAAGGGCATCCTGGTCATGACGCCCGACTCCGCGATGGTGCTCACCGGCAAACAGTCGCTCGACTACTCCGGGGGCGTCTCCGCCGAGGACAACTTCGGCATCGGCGGCTACGACCGCATCATGGGCCCCAACGGCCAGGCGCAGTACTGGGCGCCCGACCTCTCCGGCGCCGTCGACGTCCTGCTCGCCCACTACGCGCACACCTACACCGCGCCCGGCGAGCGGTTCCCGCGGCCCGCGCCCTCGACCGACCCGGTCGAGCGGGACATCAGCGACTCCCCCCACGCCGGGGCCGGCTGCGACTTCACCCGCCTCGGCGAGGTCTTCGCACCCGAGACCAACCGGGAACGCAAGAAGCCCTTCGACATCCGCTCGCTGCTGCACGGGGTCGCCGACAGCGACCACCCCACCCTGGAGCGCTGGGCCGACATGCACGACGCCGAGTCCGTCGTCGCGCTCGACGCCCACCTCGGCGGCCAGTCCGTCGCGCTCGTCGGCGTCGAGTCGCGGCCGCTGGCCCGCCGCGGGCTCTCCCCCGTCGACGGCCCCTCCCAGTGGACCGCGGGGACCCTGTTCCCGCGGTCGTCGAAGAAGATGGCCCGCGCCATCAACGCCGCCAGCGGCAACCGGCCCGTCGTCATCCTGGCCAACCTGTCCGGCTTCGACGGCTCACCGGAGTCGCTGCGCGGCCTGCAGCTGGAGTACGGCGCCGAGATCGGCCGGGCCGTCGTCAACTTCGACGGGCCCATCGTGTTCTGCGTCGTGTCCCGCTACCACGGCGGCGCGTTCGTCGTGTTCTCCAAGACGCTCAACGACAACATGGAGGTCGCCGCCATCGAGGGCTCCTACGCCTCGGTGCTCGGCGGCGCCCCCGCCGCCGCGGTCGTCTTCGCCGGGGAGGTCAACCGGCGCACCGCCGCCGACCCGGACGTCGCCGCGTTGGAGTCCAAGCTCGCCGACGCCGTCGAGAGCGGGGTGCAGACGGAGGTCGCGCGGCTGCGCTCGGAGCTCGCCCAGCTGCGGGCGCAGGTGCGGTCGGTGAAGCTCGGGCAGGTGGCCGAGGAGTTCGACGCGAAGCACAGCATCGAGCGGGCCCAGCAGGTCGGCTCCGTCGACCGGATCGTCCCGCCCGCCCAGCTGCGCCCCTACCTCGCCGACGCCGTCCAGCGCGGCATGGCGAAGGCCCTGCGCTCGTAACGAGGTCCGGCGGGCGCACCTGCCCGCAATGCAGGAACGGCACTTTCCCGCAGCCCGGTTGCGGGAAAGTGCCGTTCCTGCACATCGGGGGGCGAGCCTGGCCTCAGCCGCAGAGGCCCTTGTTCGCCAGGATGCGTGCGACGGCGGCGTCGTTGTCGGCCGGGGTGATCGTGCCCGCGGCCAGCGCCTTCTCCAGGGCGTCGATCACCGGGCCCGGCGAGGTGATGTCCGAGGACAGCGCCATGTCCGCCCCCGCCGCCAGCGCCCGCACCGACGCCTGCGGCACCGTGAACTGCGCCGAGATGGCCTTCATGGCGCCGAGGTCGTCGGTCACGACCATCCCGTCGAACCCGTACTCGTCGCGCAGCAGCTGGTAGACCGCCGGGGTCAGCGACGAGGGCAGGTCGGTGGTGAGGCCGGGGACGTCGAGGTGGCCGACCATCACCGCGATCCGGGTGCCGTGCAACGGCTTGCCGGGTCCGACGAGGTCGCCGTACGGGAGCAGGTCGGCGTTGCGGAGCTGGGCGAGCGGCGGCACGCTGACGCGGCCCTTGTGCGAGTCGCCGGTCGAGTGGCCGTGACCGGGGAAGTGCTTGAGGGTGCCGACGATCCCGCCGTCCTCGAGCCCCTGCGCGAACGCCTGGGCGTACTCGGTGACGACGGCGGGGTCGTTCGAGAAGGAGCGGTCGCCGATGACGGCGTTCGCGGGCTGGTCGCTGACGTCGGCGTCCGGGGCGAAGTCGATCGTGACGCCGCGGGCCTTCAGCTGCTGGGCGCGCTTCTTCGCGATCGCCCGGACCTGCTCGGGCGTCTTCGTCGCCGCCATCGTGCGGGCGCTGGGCAGGGAGCCGTCGAGGTCGTCGATGCGCTGGACGCGGCCGCCCTCGTCGTCGACCGCCACGGCCACGGGCACCGGGGACGCCTTCTGCACGGCGGCGAGCGCGTCGTTCTGCAGCAGGGCCGTGGCGTTGCCGCCGACGAAGATGCCGCCGACGTGCGTGGCCTTCACCGTGGCGGCCACCGAGGCCGGGTTCGAGGGGTCGACGCCGACCATCACGCGCTGGGCGAGCCGGTCGCGCGTCGACATCGCGGCGACCATCGGGGCACAGGTCGACTCGGCCAGGGCTCGTGTCGACGGTGGCGCGTCGGCGGAGGGCGTCGGGGTCGTCGACACGACCTGCGACGTCAGGCCGGGCCCGCCGCCCGCACCGGTGGCGGCGACCCCGACCCCGGCGAGCACCGAGCCGGCGATCAGCCCGACGAGCACGGGGACGGCGGTGCGCAGGCTGCGGGGCGATCGACGGGATGACATCGCCTTCGATCGTCCCAGGCGCGGCCGCAGCCGACGACCCGACCCACCGTCACGACAGTGCAGATCACGACAGTGCAGATCACGACAGGGGCGGGACCCGCTCCCCCTCGCGGACCGGCCCGGGCGGGGTGCCGTCGCCGAACGGGCGCCCACCCAGCTCGGCGCGGTCGTGCGGGTCGAGCCAGTTGCGCGGGTCCGGGCCCAGCGGCACGACGCCCGACGGGTTCACCTGGTGGTGGACGCCGTAGTAATGGGCCTTGATCTGCGCGAAGTCGATGGTGTCGCCGAAGCCGGGTGTCTGGAACAGGTCGCGGGCGTAGGCCCACAGCACCGGCATCTCCGACAGCTTCTGCCGGTTGCACTTGAAGTGCCCGTGGTAGACGGCGTCGAAGCGGACGAGCGTCACCCACAGCCGGACGTCGGCCTCGGTGATCGTGTCGCCGACGAGGAACCGCTGCGTCGTGAGGCGGTCGGCCAGCAGGTCGAGGCGCCGGAACACGGCCCCGTAGGCGTCCTCGTAGGCCTGCTGGGTGCTCGCGAAACCCGCCCGGTAGACGCCGTTGTTGACGTCGCGGTACACGCCCTCGTTGACCTCGTCGATCTCGGCGCGCAACGCCTGCGGGTAGAGGTCGGGAGCACCTTCGCGGTGGAAGGCCGTCCACTGGGTGGTGAAGTCGAGCGTCATGTTGGCGAAGTCGTTGCTGACGACCTTGCCGCTCGCGATCTCCACCATCGCCGGCACGGTGATGCCCGCGGTGTAGTCGGGGTCGGCGGCGCGGTAGGCCTCGCCGAGGTACTCGATGCCCAGCACCGGGTCCTTGTCGCCGGGGTCGTTGTGGAAGCGCCAGGACCGCTCGTCGTGCAACGGGCCGGCGATCCCCAGGGAGAACGCGTCCTCCAGTCCGAGGAGCCGCCGCACGATGACGGTCCGGTTCGCCCACGGGCACGCCCGCGCGACCACGAGGCGGTAGCGGCCCGCCTCCACCGGCCACGGCGACGACCCGTCGGCCGTGATGCGTTCCTGCACTCCGAGCGGGGCGCGCACGAACGCACCGGTGTCAGCCATGTCCCCGAATCTAGGCCGGGGACCCGGGAGCCGCCCGCGCTGTGATCGAATCGGCTGATGGCCGCCGCCGCCCTCACCGACCTCGTCCGCCCGGGCATGCGCATCGCCCTCGCCGACGGCACGAGCACCCCGCAGCAGTTGCACGCACCGCTGTCGGCTGCCGCGGCCGCCGCCGGTGACGTCCGGCTCGTCGTGGGCTGGCACCCCGCGCCCGCCCCGGACCTCGACGTCACCGCGTTCGCCGACGTCGTCTGCGTCGCCGGTGGCCCTGCGCTGCGCGAGCACATCGACGCCGGGACCGTCCGATTCACGCCGTCGCGGCTCTCGGCGGTGCCGTCGCTGCTGGCGGGACCGCTGCGGCCCGACCTCGTCGTCGCGACCCTGGTCCGCGACCCCGACGGCTACCGCATGGGTGGGGATGCCGGCTGGGCGCGGGGGCTGATCGAGGCGGGCATCCCCGTCGCCGCGCTCGTGTCGGGCACCGCGCCGCACGCCGACGCCGGCCCGCCGCTGCCCGACGCCGCGATCACCGTCGTCGCCGAGACCTCCGCCGGGCCCGCGGAGATCCCCACCCCCGCACCCACCGCTGTCGACGTGGCGATCGCCGAGCACGTCGCCGGGCTCGTGCCGGAGGGGGCGCGCGTGCAGGTGGGGCCCGGACGGCTGGCGGCGGCGATGGTGTCGGCGCTGCGGGTGCCCGTCCGCGTCGACTCCGGGCTGCTGCCCGAACCCGTCGTCGACCTCGACGCGGCCGGTCTCCTGCTCGACGACCCGGTGTGCGCCTATCTGATCGGGACGCGTCGCCTGCACGACTGGGCCGACGGCCGCCGGCTCCTGCACCCGGTGGAGGTCACCCACGACGTCGGGCGGCTGTCGTCGGCCGCTCTGCCGCCGCTGGTCGCGCTCAATGCCGCGCTGGAGATCGACGTCGACGGGCAGGTCAACGTCGAGGGCATCGGGTCGCGCACGACCGGCCTGATCGGTGGGCACCCCGACTTCGCGGCCGCCGGGGCCCGCTGCGTCGGCGGGCTCTCGGTGATCGCGCTGGCGAGCCGCCACCGCGACCGTCCGACGCTGGTGTCGCGGCTGTCCCGCCCGGTCACGACGGCCTCCCACGACATCGGGGTCGTCGTGACCGAACGCGGGGTGGTCGACCTGCGCGGCCTCGACCGCCCCGCCCGCCGCGCCGCCCTGCTGGACCTGTGGGGCGTCGCCTCCGGCGACCTGTGAGTCCCGGCCGGCCGCGGGCCGTCAGGCGGCTGCCGACCGTCCCGGCCGGCCGGGGGCGAACACCCAGTACCGCATCGCGAGGAACCGCATCAGCCCACCGAGGACGCTGGCCGCGGCGATGGCCAGGGCCTCCTCCCACTGGGTCGCGCCCGGGACCAGCCACTCCAGCAGCAGGAGCACACCGGAGGTGTAGAAGGCGTAGAAGACGACGGTGACCACGTCCTGCACCGAGGCGCGCAGCCGGTGCGCGGCGGCGCCGTCGAAGGTGAAGCGGCGGTTGAGCTCCGTCGTGAGCCCGGTGCTCAGCAACAGGGCGACGACGTTGGCCGGCACGGGCGACATCCAGGTGCGCAGCGCGAGATAGATCAGCGCGCTGAGGGCCGTCCCGGTGCCACCGACGATCGCGAACCGGGCCAGCTGCACGAACGTCGGGTGGCGTCGGCGCAGCCGTTCGAGGCGGTCGGTGAGGGCGGGCGTGGGCGTCGGCAGCTGCAGACGCGGTCCGCGCCCGCCCTGTTCGACCACACCGTTCGCCATCACGACCCTCCTACCGGTTTCAACCATCTACGACAGTTTTCTCATCCCGGCGTGGGGTCGTGCTCGGTGGGACCTGTGGATCACCTGTGAGACGTGTCCCATCCCACGGTCCGGCACCCTCGCACCGCGAGGGTCCCGGCGCGCTCAGACCGCGAAGAACACCGTCTCGTCCTCGCCCTGCAGCCTGATGTCGAAGCGGAGGTCGCCGCGGCCCGTGTCGACGGCGACGAGGGTGGCGCGGCGCTCGGCGGGAACGGTGGCGAGGACGGGGTCGGTGGCGTTGGCGGCGGCCTCGTCGGGGAAGTAGATCCGGGTCACGACACGGTCGAGCAGCCCGCGGGCGAAGACGCTGACGTCGATGTGCGGGGCCTGGCCGTCGACCGGTCCGGGTTTGAGGGTGCGGATCTCCCAGTGGCCGTCACCGTCGGTGGGGCACCGGCCGAATCCGCGGAACGCGCTTCCCGCCGCCGAGTCCGGGTGGTCGAAGTGCCCGTCGGGGTCGGCCTGCCAGGTCTCGACGACGGCGTCGAACACCGGCTCCCCGGCGCCGTCGACCACGATGCCGCCGATGCGGAGGGCGTCGGGGGTGTCCTCGCCGGCCACGTCGGCGCCGTCGGGCCAGGTCAGGCCCAGACTCAGGAACGGCCCGACCGTCTGCGACGGGGTGGGCCCGGGGGTCTCAGTCATCGTGGGGCTCCTCGAACGGGGTCTGCTCGCGGCCGCGCAGCACGATGTCCCAGGTGAAGGCGAGCGCCCACTCGGCGCGGGTGGCGTCGAGGTCGAAACGCGACACCATCCGCTGCCGCGCGGCCGCGTCGGGCACCGAGTTGAAGATCGGGTCCTGGCCGAAGAGCGGGTCGTCGGGGAAGTACATCTGCGTGACGAGCCGCTGCGTGAACGACGTCCCGAACAGCGAGAAGTGGATGTGCGCGGGGCGCCAGGCGTTGTGGTGGTTGCCCCACGGGTAGGCGCCGGGGCGGATGGTGGTGAACGAGTAGGTGCCCGCCGAGTCGGTCATGACGCGGCCGCCGCCGGTGAAGTTGGGGTCGAGCGGGGCGGGCCAGTTGTCGCGGGCGTGGGCGTAGCGGCCGGCGGCGTTGGCCTGCCAGACCTCGACGAGCGTGTCCGGCACCGGGCGGCCGTCGGAGTCGAGGACCCGCCCGGACACGACGATCCGCTGTCCGATCGGCTCGCCCGTGTGCTGGGAGGTGAGGTCGTGGTCGGTGGGCCCGATCCGGTCCGCGCCCAGCAGCGGCCCGGTGACCTCGGTGAGCCGGTGCGGCAGCACCACCGGCGGCTGCGACGGCGCGCGCAGCGTCGTACTGCGGTAGCCGGCGAAGTCCAGCGGCGGGTGGGTGCCGTCGGGCGGGGGCGGGAAACGGGTCACGCGAGACCTCCGTGCGGCAGTCCGGTGTAGTTCTCGGCCAGGCTCGTCGCGGCGGCCCGCGACGACACGGTGTAGCGCAGCTGCGACAGCTGCAGGGCGCGGCCGAACGCGTCGCCGTGCTCGGAGCCGGGCCCGTAGCGGTGCAGCATCGACGTCATGAACGTCGAGAAGTGCTCGGCCCGCCACACCCGGCGCAGGCAGGTCGCGGAGTAGGCGTCGACACCCGTCGACGACCCGCGCCGCAGCAGGTCCTCGAGCGCGTCGGCGAGGACGGCGACGTCGGCGACCGCGAGGTTCATGCCCTTGGCGCCGGTGGGCGGGACGATGTGCGCGGCGTCACCGGCGAGGAACAGCCGGCCGTGGCGCATGGGTTCGGCGACCATGCTGCGCATCCCGGTGACCGACGGCCGCTCCAGCAGCGGGCCCTCGTTGAGTGTGATCCCGGTCAGGCGCGCGCCCAGCTCGTCCCAGATCCGGGCGTCGGACCAGCGGGCGGCGTCCTCGTCGGCGGGCACCTGCAGGTAGAGGCGGGTGATGTGGGGGCTGCGCATGGAGTAGAGGGCGAACCCGCGGTCGGAGTTCGCGTAGACGAGCTCGTCGCGGGTGGGGGCGGCCTTCGCAAGGATGCCGAGCCAGCCGAACGGGTACGCGCGTTCGACGACGGTCGGCGCGAACGCGCGCCGGCTCACCCCGTGGAAGCCGTCGCAGCCGGCGACGACGTCGCACTCGATCTCGCGGGCGATGCCGGCGGTGTCGGTGAACGTGATCGACGGGCGGTCGGTGGTGAGGGCGTGCAGCGCGACGTCGGCGGCCTCGAACTCGATGGTCCCGCCGTCGCGCAGCCGGGCGGCGATGAGGTCCTTGACGACCTCCTGCTGGCCGTAGACGACGATCCCGCGGCCCACGAGGTCGGCGAAGTCGATGTGGTGGCACGTGTCGTCGAACAGCAGGGAGATGCCGTCGTGGGGCATCCCCTGCGCGTCCATCCGCTCGCCGACCTCTTCCGCGCGCAGCAGCTCGGCCGTCGGGTGTTCGAGCACACCTGCCCGCACCCGCTGCTCCACGTAGGAGCGGCTGCGGGCCTCGACGACGACGGAGTCGACGCCGCGGCGGGCGAGCATGTGTGAGAGGAGCAGTCCGGCGGGCCCGGCGCCGACGATCCCGACCTGGGTCCGCATCCGCACGACCCTCCCGTCCCCACGATCCCGACTCGACCATGCTTCCACTGAACGGAAGGATGGGCAGGGTGGCGACGGTGACCGCGCGGGTCCTCGACGTGCTGGCGGCGTTCAGCGCCGACCGTCCGCGGCTCACGCTGTCCGAGCTGGCCGTCCGCGCGGGACTGCCCCTGAGCACGGCGCACCGGCTCGTCGGGGAGCTCGCGGCGTGGGGCGCGCTCGAACGCGGTGACGACGGTCGCTACCACGTGGGGTTACGGCTGTGGGAGGTCGGCGCGCTGGCCCCGCGCAGCCTCGGGCTGCGGGAGACGGCGATGCCGTTCCTGGAGGACCTCTACGAGGTGACGCGGCAGAACGTGCAGCTGGCGGTGCTCGACGGGACGGAGGTCGTGTACGTCGAGCGGCTGTCGGGCCGGGCGTCGGTGCACGTGTTCACCCGCGTCGGCGGCCGGCTGCCGCTGCACGCCACCGGGGTCGGGCTGGTGCTGCTCGCCCACGCCGACCCGGAGCTGCGCGAGCGGGTGCTGGGGGCGCCGTTGCGGCGCTACACGGAGAAGACGGTCTGCGACCCGGGCGAGCTGCGCCGGATGCTCGCCGACGTCCGCACCACCGGCGTGGCGATCAGCGACGGGCAGATCGAGCTCATCTCGCTGAGCGTCGCTGCCCCGGTGCGGGCCCCGAACGGCGAGGTGGTCGCGGCACTGTCCGTCGTGGTCCCGGCGGACGGCACGAACCCGCATTCGTTCGTGCCCGCCGTCCGGGCGGCCGCGCGCGGGATCTCCCGCGCACTGACCCAGAGCGACCATCACCTTGCGTGAGCAATTCCTCGATCGAGCGTCACGGTTCGTGGTGACTATGCGCCAGTTTGTCTGATTCAGCCGGGAATCATGTGAGCTGGGTCATAACGGAGCAATTTTCGTAACCCCTTCGAGTGGCCCTCGTTGGAGTGATCGACGCGGTGATGCTCACCGCCCATCCCCCGCCGGCCCGACCGCGACACCGAACTCCCGAGTTCGTCCACAGTGGATGAACTATCGGACGCGGAACGACCGGTGATGCGAGATCACGAGGAGAACGTCGGATGCAGATCACCAAGACCGCTCGCCGCGCCGCCGTCGGTGCCGTCGTCGCCCTGCCGCTGGTCCTCGGCGTCCCGGGCGTCGCGTTCGCGGGCGGCAACGGTCACGGTGGCGGCCACAGCGGTGGCTACAACGGTGGTGGCCACGGTGGTGGCGGCCACGGTCACGGCGGCGGGCACAACGGTGGCGGGCACAACGGTGGCGGGCACGGCGGCCACGAGGGCGGCGGCCACGGTGGCGGCGGCAACGGTGGCGGCCGCGACAACGACTGCGACACCTCGCAGACCGCCGCCCAGGGTGGCAGCCTCGCCGACGTCACCGCCGCGGTGAACCCGGCGCTCAACGTCGGCAACATCCTCAACCTCTTCGGCACCCAGGCGCAGAACGCCGTGGCGGACAACAACACCAACTCCGGCATCCAGCAGTTCGGCTGCGGCGACGGCCGCGGCCAGGGCGCCTTCCAGGCCGGCGACCTCGTCTCCGCGCTGGTCGGCGTGAACCCCGCCGCGAACGTCGGCAACATCGGCAACGTCGGCGGCACCCAGATCCAGAACGCCGAGGCGGACAACAACACCAACTCCGGCATCCAGCAGGCCGCCTCCGGCCGCCACCAGCGCGGCGACGACGACCGCCGCGGCGGGCGCCACCAGCGCGGCGGCCACGACGGCGCCGACCAGACCGCCGTGCAGGGCCCGAACCTGATCGGCATCACCGCCGACGTCTCGCCCGCCCTCAACGTCGGCAACATCCTCAACCTCGGTGGCACGCAGCTGCAGAACGCCGACGCGAACAACAACACCAACTCGGGTGTGCAGCAGGGGCGCTGACACACCCCGGCGACGGCGGGGGCCGACGCCAGGCGAAGGGCCGGTGGTGCGCTGGGGCGACCACCGGCCCTTCCGCGCGTCGCCCCGGTGCCCCGGGCCGGGCGCGCCCCGGGGTCAGGCACCCCGCGGCGCCACCGCGCGCAGGATCAGGTGCATCGCCGTGTCCACCGACCGCTCCCGGACGTCGGCCCGGCTCCCACGCAGCTGCGGATCCCGCGCCAGGACCGTGCCGTCCGACGTCGTCACGCAGAAACAGACGTACCCGACCGGCTTCGCCGCCGTCCCCCCACCCGGGCCCGCGACGCCCGTGATGCCCACGCCCACATCGGCACCGAACCGTTCCCGCGCCCCGTCGGCCAGCGCCCGCGCCACCTCCGGCGACACCGCCCCGTGCGCGGCGATCATCGCCGCCGGGACACCGAGCAGCGCGGTCTTCGCCTCGTTCGAGTAGGCGACGACCCCGCCCGCCACGTACGCCGACGACCCCGCCCGGTCGACGAGCCGCCCCGCCAGCAGACCCCCCGTGCAGGACTCCCCCGTCGCGACCGTCAACCCCCTGTCCAGCAACGCCTGCGCCACCAGCTCGTCGACCGTCGCGCCCACCGCCGACACCAGGTTGCGGGCGTGGCGCTCGACGATCAGCGCCGCCAGCTGCTCGGCGACCGCCTCCGCGCCCGGCCGCGGCCGCAGGTCCACCTCCAGCTCCGACCGCCGCAGGCACGTCCCGACCTCGACACCGGACAGGTCCAGCGGCACCTCCCGCAGCGTCGCCGCGATCTCCGACTCCGGCAGGCCGAAGAACCGCAGCAGCCGCGCGTTCGCCGGCGGGACCGTCGCCAGCATCGTCGCGACCGCGGGCGCCGCCATCGCCGCCGGCCACATCCCCTGCAGCTCACGCGGCGGCCCCGGCAGCACCACCACCAGCGGGCCGCCCGGGCGGTCCACCACCAGCCCCGGCGCCGTCCCCACCGGCGCCAGCGCCGTCGCACCGCGCGGGACGAGCGCCTGCTTGCGGGTCGCCTCGTCGAGCGCCGGACCCGCGAACCCCGTCCGGGCACCCCAGTCGGCCAGGATCTCCTCGATCCGGGCGCGCATCGCCTCGTCGGGCTCCAGCTCCACGCCGGCGAACCCCGCTACCACCTCGGCGGTCAGGTCGTCGGCCGTCGGACCCAGACCCCCGCTGGTGACGATCAGCGCCACCCCCGCACCGGCCAGGAACTCCAACGCGCGCACCAGGTCGTCGGGCCGGTCGCCGGCCGACACGACGTGCGCGACCTCGAACCCCAGATCCGCCAGCCGCCGCGCCAGCCACGGCCCGTTCGCGTCGCTGATCGCCCCCGTCAACAGCTCGCTGCCCGTCACGACGATCCCGGCGCGTGGCCGGTCGGCTCCCTCACCCATGGGTGAACCGTAAAACGCCCCCGTGAGTGGCGACAGTCGCCACTCACGGGGGGAGGTTGCGGGGATCAGGCGTCCTTGCGGCCCGTCACCCACTGCGCGTCGCTCATCCGCAGCGCCGCCACCCCGACCGAGACCACGAACAGCCCGAGGCACGCCCCGGACGCGATGTTGGCGATCGGGTCGACACCCAGCACGATCGGCAGCACCACACCGGCCACCAGCGGCAGCGCCATCACCCAGTGTGCGAACCCGGCGCGCCAGGCGGCGATCGTCGCCACCAGGAAACCGACGAACATCATCATGATGAACGGGCCGCCCACCAGCGCACCCAGGGGCAGCTCCTGCGCCGCGTCCGACGCCTTCACCGCGAGGTCCGCCGGCAACGTCTGACGCATCGCCATGTCGTAGAAGTCCGTGACCAGCAGGCCCGGCAACGCCAGCGCGCCGATCGCCGAGAGCCCGATGCCGAGCGTCCCGCCGACGCGCCACCGCCGCCGCGTCATCGCCGCGAACGCCACCAGCACCGGGATGAAGGCCATGTAGCCGAAGTGCAACAGCACCGCCGCGATCTGGCTCTGCACCGGGTTCGACACCAGCGAGGCCAGGTAGTCGGCCTTCGACGGGCTCGCCTCCCACACCGTCGCCGCGAACCCGGCCGCGGTCAGCACCCCGCCGACGATCGCGACCGAGCCGATGGCGCGGCGGCGGAACCGGGTGGCGGGAGCGACCTCGACGCTGCTCGTGGCAGCAGCCGCGGCGGCGACGGTCGGGGCGTTGGTGGCGGCGGTCGTGGCGGTCATCGTGAGCTCCTGGGAGGTCGTCGGGGCCGATCTGCTGGGGACAACCCTGCCGCCGCAACAGGTCCCGCCCGACCCTGCAGCCACGAGGATCCGGTGTGCGCCCCACCCGACCCCACGGGGTGTGGCCACCACACCTGTGCGGGCCGGGAGGCTTCCCTAGAGTTGGGGGTGTGACGATCAGTGTGGTTCTGGCCGAGGACAACGCGCTGCTGCGCCACGGGCTGGTCAGGCTCGTCGGTGCCGACGACGATCTCGAGCTCGTCGGCTCGGCCGCCGACCTCCCCGGACTGCGCGCGCTCGTCGACGAGCACCGGCCACGGGTCGTCGTCACCGACATCCGGATGCCCCCCACCAACACCGACGAGGGCATCTCCTTCGCCGCCGACCTGCGCACCAGCAGCCCCGACACCGGCGTCATCCTGCTCAGCCAGTACGCCGAGGCCACCTACGCCCTCAAGCTCCTCGCCGAGGGCACCGCGCGGCGCGGGTACCTGCTCAAGGAACGCGTCGCCGACGGCGCCGAGCTCAACGAGGCCATCCACCGCGTCGCCGACGGCGGCTCCGTCATCGACCCGACCGTCATCGAAGGCCTCGTCAACGCCCAGCGCGCCAAGCCCTCCGAGCTCGACAAGCTCACCCCCCGCGAGCTCGAGGTCCTCGGGGAGATGGCGCAGGGCAAGGCCAACGCCTCCATCGCCGCCGCCCTCGTCCTGTCCGAGCGCGCGATCGAGAAGCACACCAACTCGATCTTCTCCAAGCTCGGCCTGTCCGAGGAGCGCGACCTCAACCGCCGCGTCAGCGCCGTGCTCGTCTACCTGCAGAACTCGTAGCCCGGCCGCCGCCGGCCGTAACGTGTCCGGCACCGCACGCGAACACGTCGTGCCGGGCCGGACGACCGACGGGAGCGACCGTGCCGAACCGTGCCGCCGCGCTCGTCGTCGGGCTGCTCGTCGCCCTCGGGCCGGCCGCCTGCGGCGGAAGCGCCGCCGCGCCCGCGACGACCGTGACCGTCACTGCCCCGGGCGCCGGCGACGCCCCGCTGCCGGGCCCGCCGCCGTCGACGGCACCCGCGGTCGTCGCGATCCCCGACCTCGTCGGCCGCAACGGCGCGATCGCCCGGAACACGCTGCAGGAGCTGGGCTTCGCCGAGGTCCGCCTCGCCGCCGACCCGAGGTCCGGCCGCTCCGTCGTCGTGCTCCCGGAGAACTGGACCGTCACCAAGGTGGAGCCCGCCCCAGGCACCGCCGTCCCGACGACGCAGCTGGTCGTCGTCACCATGACGAAGTAGCCGCCCGCAACCTCACTGCTCCACCTCGGCCACCGGCCGACCGTGAGGTTGCGCGCGTGAGCCCGGCGACCGCGTCAACAGCGGGACCGCGCGGGCGGCGGGCGGGCGGCGCGTACAGGGCGCTCGGGTGGGAGGCGCCGGGGCGCTCCGCACCGGGCGGCACCCGCAACGGCCGAGGGGCCGGCCGGGGTGTCTCCCGGCCGGCCCCTCGGGGTCGGGTCGTGCTGTCGCGGTCAGCCGCGGGGGCGGCCGCAGGTGGAGCAGGCGGCGGCGTCGGGTGCCAGGGTCGTGCCGCAGGTACCGCAGCCGACCGGGGCGGGGTGGTCGACGACCACCGTCGTGGCGCCCGGGTCGAAGGTCGCGTCGGCGGGCGCGTACGGGGCCGGGCGGTAGAGGGCGCCGTCCTGCTGCCAGCCCTGCCGCTGGTCCACGACCGGGAACCCGGCCGGCGGGCTCGCCGGCTGCGCCGGAGCGGGGCGGCCCGGGTCCGGGCGGTAGCCCTGCGGCGGGGCGGGCCGGTACTGCGGCGGCTGCGCGAAGCCCTGCTGCGCCGGGTACTGCGCCGGGTGGTGCTGCGGGTAGCCGGGCCCGGCGACGGGCAGGTGCGGGTTCGCCCCGGTCATCGCGGGGGTCGAGCCGCCGGAGCGGCGCTTGCGGGAGACCAGGACCATCGTCAGCACCCCACCGATGACGACGACCGCGCCACCGCCGATGAGCGACCACATCAGGATCGGCGACATGCCCTCGGCGGCGGGCGGCGCGACGGGGACGTCACCGAACTTGTCGCGGGCCTTGGCGGCGAGCGTCTTGTACTGGGTGGCCTGGGCGTGCTGCGGGTGGACCTGCAGGAGCTTGTCGAAGCCCGCGATGGCGTCGCTGTAGTGGCCGGCGTAGTACGCGTCGAGGGCGGTGCGGAAGTTCCTGTCCTCCGGGCCGAGCTCGTTGCGGACGCCGTTGCGCGACAGCAGCTCCGAGAGGCCGTTGGAGGGGGCGATGAAGTTGAAGGCCTGCGACTCGGAGGCGGGCTTGAAGCTGTTGACGCCGATGACGCGGCCGTCGAGGCCGACGGTCGGGCCCCCGCTCATGCCACCGGACAGGGCGGCGCTGGTCTCGTAGACAGGGACCGTGCCGAGGGTCTTCTTGGAGCTGACCTGGCCGTCCTTGTTGGAGGGTTCGAGGCTGGCGTCGGTGACGGCGTCGGCGCTGGCCGGGTAGCCGATGGACAGCACGGGGGTGCCGATCTGGACGTCGGCGTCGGTGGCGAGCTCGACGCTCGGGAGGTCGGTGGTCTCGACCTTCAGGAGGGCGACGTCGCCCTGGTCGAGGGGCCGGTAGTCGACGACCCGGGCGGGCAGTGCGTTGGCGTTGGTGTTCGAGCCGGTGATGACGGAGATCTGGGCGTCGATGGGCGAGCCCTTGGTGGCGCCCTCGACGGACCAGTTGGCCATGCCGAACTGGTAGGCGGTGGCGAGGTCGATGCCCGGGATGGCGGCGACGACCTGCTGGGCGGCGGCCAGGACGAACTCGGACTTGATGCCCTGCGCGGTCGAGGTGTCGACGCAGTGGCCGGCGGTGGCGACGTAGCCGTTGGGGTTGACGCCGAAGCCGGTGCAGGTGGTGCTGAGCTGGTAGGGGGCGCCGTTGTTGAAGAAGGTGCCGGTCTCGTCGGCGACGTAGCCGGTGAAGGTGCTGGTCAGGTAGGTGATGGCGGGGCGGACGGCGGCGGCGGTCTTCTCGGTGGCGGTCGCCGCCTGGGGTGACCCCGGCGGGGCCGAGGTCTGCGCCGTCGCGGGTGCGGCGGCGATGAGTGCGGCGGCGACGGCGGCGGCACCGACGGTGGCCACGCGGGACAGGGTGCGCAGTGCCATGGTGGGGGTCCTTCCTCGACCGAGTCCGTGTGCGGTTCGCCGGTGCCTCGGGGCTGTCGTGCTGACATCGAGAACGATGCCGCCCGGAGGGGTCCGGTTCGAGGTTGGTTCCAGGCCGGTGCGGGGGCGCGTTCCCGCGGGGGCAGGGTGCGGTTTTCCACACCCCCGTTGAGTGGTGACCAGGTCAGCCGGTGGCCAGCGCCACGGCCGGTGGGGTGCGGGCGGCCCGCGCGGCGGGGGCCAGCGACAGCAGCAACGCCCCGGCGAGAACGGCGGGGACGATGACGACGAGGAGCCGGCCGGGGACGGCGAGGTCGCCCGCGACACCGGTGGCCGTCGCGAGCTGCCACCACAGGACCCGTGCGGCGCCGAGGCCGAGGGGGACCCCGACGACGAGCGCGGGCAGCACGGTGGTGGCGGCCATGACGGCGAGGGTGGCGCGGACCTGCCCCGGGGTGGCGCCCAGCACGGACAGGACGGCGACCTCGCGGGCGTGCCGGCGGCCGGAGGTGAGCAGGGCATGGACCAGCCCGGACCCGGCGACGACGGCGAGCACGAGGGCGAGCAGCTCGGGCAGGGTGACGAGGTCGGCGAGGTTGCCGACGGCCGTCGGCACCGTGCGTTGGAACACCTCGAGGCCCTGGCTGAGCTCGGCGAACAGGGCGTCGGCTGTGCCGGGGGCGGCGAGCACGGTGGCGTCGTAGAGGGGCTGGCCGGGGGTGACGGCACGCATGACGCCGGGGGTGACGACGGCGCCGTCGCCGATCCCGCTGTGGTTCTGCGAGATGAGGACCGCCTTCCCGACGATCCGCAGGGCGATGGTGCCGCCGTGGACGCGGCGGACCTCGAGGGTGTCGCCGACGTCGACCCCCAGGCGTGAGGCGAGCCGTGGCCCGACGGCGACCTCGTCGTCGGCGGCCGGCATCCGTCCGCCCGCGACGGCGATCGGCATGTGTCCCTTGCGGACGTCGCGGCTGGCGACCTCGATGTACTCGCCGTCGGCGAGCTCGGCCGTGCCCGCGGCGCCGACGTCGAGGGCGGCGACGCGGGGGTCGGCGACGATGCGGCCGATGTCGTGTTCGCGGGCGTCGACGATGGTGAGGTCGGCGGCCTGCCCGTAGCGGGCGGGGGTGTCGACGAGGCGTTGCAGGCTGGCCCCGAACGCGACGGCGGCGACGACGCCCGCCATGGCGAGCGAGGCGGCGACGACCGTCGCGACGGCGGGGACGCCTCCGCGGCCGAGGCGTCCGTGCATGGCCAGCCGCATCCCGAGCACGGCGGCGGGCCAGCGCCGGAAGGGGTTGATC
This sequence comes from Pseudonocardia sp., assembly GCF_050250275.1. Classification (GTDB taxonomy): domain Bacteria; phylum Actinomycetota; class Actinomycetes; order Mycobacteriales; family Pseudonocardiaceae; genus Pseudonocardia. The sequence continues at coordinate 71,049 of NZ_JBFWOY010000014.1, read as the reverse complement.
GCGGCGGCGCGCACGGGTGGGACGACGGCGGCGCGCCGGCGGCCGGCGATCGCGGCGGCCGCGGCGACCACGAGCACGAACACGACGGCGGTGCCGATCGCGCCGAGCACCGCGAGCGCCCAGGCGGGCCGGAACCCCGGGGCGGGTTCGAAGCGGGCCTGGCTGCCGAGCGGTTCGAGCCAGCCGGAGGCGAGCGCGGCCCCACCGGCGACGATCCCGGCGACGACGGCGGCTCCCGCGGCGGCGAGGGCGCGGGCGGCGGTGCGTTCGCTCGCGCGCATGCCCAGGGCGGACTCGACGCGCTGGGTCCCGCCGCGGGTGCCGTGGTGGCGCAGCATCGTCTGGCCGAGGACCTGCAGCCCGCCGAGGGCGAGGACGACGACGAACAGGATCAGGCCGCCGACGAGGACCTGTTCGGCGGCGCGCACGGACGGGTCGACGGTCGCGCTGGGCAGCTCGACGGTGTGCGGCAGGTACTGGCTGACCACCGACGGCGAGATCTGGTCGACGACGGCGGCGGTGCGGGCGAAGGCGGCGCTGAATCGCTGGGCGGCGTCGGCGTCGGCGGTGAACCGCACGTAGATCGAGTAGCCGACGATGTCGGGCAGGAACTTCGCGGCGAACGCCGGGCCGGCCTGGACGTTGGCGAGCGCTCCGCCCCACGAGGGCATGCGGGCGATCCCGACGACGCGCACGCTCGTCGTCGGGCCTGCGGGTGGGCCGAAGCCGACGTCGAACTTGGAGACCTGGTCGAGCGTCAGCATCCCGAGGGTGAGGGTGGCGCCGATGCCGAGTCCGCTGCTCTGCGCGAGGGGTTCGCTGATGATGATCTCGTCGGGGGCGTCGCGGGCGGGGGCGCGGCCGTCGATGATCACGGGGTCGACGAGGGCCTCGTGTGCGGTGGTGGGGGCGCCGATGGAGACGAACCGCAGCGCGGGCCCGTCGAGCTGGGCGATCCAGGTCTCGTCGGTGCGGGCCTGCGCGACGGCGGGCAGGGACGGGACGGCGGCGGCGAGCTGCGGCTGGTCGGCGGCGACGAGGGCGCGTGCGTCGTCGAGGTGCACGGCCTCGACGAGTCGCGGGTAAGCGGTGGCGGTGCGTCCGGCGAGCCCGATGCCGCCGAGGACGATGCCCGCGACCAGCCCGAACACCAGGCCCATGAGCAGGGTCGCCCGCCAGCCGACGCGGAGCTCGGCGCGGGCGACGGCGCGGATCGCGCCGAACGCGTCACCCATGCCGGGGTGCGGTCGCGGCGACGCGGGCGGGAACGGTGACCGGACCGGTCACGGTGGTGACGGGCGCGACGGTGTGCAGGGGCACCCGCCCGCCGACGGTGGTGCCGCGGCCGGGGGCGGAGCTGAGCTCGAGGGTGCCGCCGATGGCGCCGAGCCGGTCGGCCATGTTCTGCATGCCGGCGCCCGCGGCCATGTTGTCGACGTCGCAGCCCGGCCCGGTGTCGACGACGGCGAAACGCAGCTCGTCGTCGTCCTCCTCCAGGGTGACGACGACGCTCGCGTCCGGAGCGTGCTTGGCGGCGTTCTGCAGGGCTTCGAGGCAGCAGAAGTAGACGGCGGCTTCGAGCTGTTCGCCGTGGCGGGTCAGGTGCTGGGTCGCGACGGTGACGTCGAGGGGGTTGCGTCGGGCGGCGGCGCGCAGGGCCTCGCCGAGCCCGGAGTCGCGCAGCAGCGGCGGGTAGATGCCGTGGGCGAGGTTGCGCAGCTCCTCGATGGACTCGCGCACACCCGTGTCGAGCTCGTCGAGCAGCTCCAGGTTGGCGGCGGTGTCGCCGGCCTCGGACAGGCTGTCGCGGACCAGCCGCAGCCCGACGGCGAGGGCGACGAGGTGCTGCTGGGCGCCGTCGTGGAGGTCGCGTTCGATGCGGCGGCGTTCGGCGTCGGCGGTGCGGACGAGGCGGCCGCGGGAGGCCTGCAGGTCGGCGTTGGAGCGGCGCAGGTCGGCGAGGGTGGCCTGGAGGGCCTCGTCGAGGGCGCGGTTGCGCAGCACGATCGCGAGCCGGCGGGCGACCTCGGCGAGGGCGCGTTCGTCGGCGGCGGTGAACTGGTCGGCGTCGACGGGTCGTTCGACGACGACGAGGGCGAGCACCCGGCCGCCGTGGACGGCGGGGGCGAGGCGCAGCTGGGTGGTGGTGCCGTCGGCGTCGTGCTCGGCGAGCAGGCGGGGCAGCCACAGCCGTAGCCAGCCGGGACCGGCGACGCCGGCGCGTTCGAGGGTGGCCATCTCGGTGGCGTCGAGCGGGGCCGGGGGTGGGAGCTCCTCGTAGGGTTCGGGGACGACGAGCCCACGGTGCAGCCCGGGGGCGTCGGGGACGCCCGTCCAGATCTGGACGCTGGAGAGCCGCCAGTCGCGGCGCATGGTCTCGGCGAGGCGGCGCAGCAGGTCGTCGACGGGGGTGCCGCGGCCCGCGCGTTCGGCGAAGTCGGCGAGCAGCTCGTCGGGTGAGCGGCGGGTGCCGAGCAGCGACATGCGGGCGGCCCGCCCGGCGCGCCGGCCGAGCGGCCCCGCGAGGGTCGCGACCAGCAGCATTCCGAGCAGGGCCGGGTCGACGAGGTCCTGCTGCGCCCCCGACGGCAGCTTGCCCAGGGCGAGCAGGGTGAGGACGAGCCCGGCGTCGACGGCGACGGCCAGCCCGGCGAAGTCGGCGGCGGCGACGAGCACGGTGGTGCTGGCGCGGCGGGCGCGGGCGTTGAACCCGGCGGCGACGGCGATCACGACCGGGGCCACGGCCAGGACCGCGGACACCCACAGCGGGGGGCCGCCGCGCAGCAGCCCGACGCACACGGCGACCGACGCGATCCCGGTCCCGACGACGAGCCCGGACAGCAGCAGCGACCGGCGGGCGCGGCGGCCCGGCGCGGCGGAGGCGGCGCGGATCACGGCAGGTCTCCCGCGGTGTCGGGGCCGTCGTCGAGCAGCACACCGTCGCGCATCCGCACGATCCGTTGCGCACCTCCGGCGACGTCGGCGCTGTGGGTGACCATCAGGATCGTCTGGCCGTCGCGGTGCAGGCGGGTGAACAGGTCGAGGACCTCGGCGGCGCCGTCGGAGTCGAGCGCGCCGGTGGGTTCGTCGGCGAGCAGGAGTGTGGGCCGGTTGGCGAGCGCGCGGGCGATCGCGACGCGCTGGCGCTGCCCACCGGACAGCGCCGCGGGCCGCTCCCCCTGTTTCTCCAGCAGGCCGAGGGTGTCGAGGAGGTCGCGGGCCCGTTCGGTGGCCTCGGCGGGTTTCGCGCCGGCCACGAGCGCGGCGAGCGCGACGTTCTCCAGCGCGGACATGTGGTCGATGAGGTGGAAGAACTGGAAGACGAGGCCGACGTGGCGGCGTCGCAGCCGCGCGAGCCGGGCCCCGCCGAGCTCCTCGGTGCGGACCCCGGCCAGCGTCACCGATCCCTCGTCGGCCCGGTCGAGGCCGGCGAGCAGGTGCAGCAGTGTCGACTTCCCGCTGCCGGAGGGGCCCATGAGGGCGACGAACTCGCCGTGCCCGACGGTGAGGTCGACCCCGCGCAGGGCCCGGACGGGGGCGGTCTCGGCCTCGTAGGTCTTGCGCAGGCCGCGCACGACCAGTTCGGGCGGGGCGGTTGCCGGCCCGGCGGCGTCGGGGGCCGCCTCGGGGACGGCGTCGGGTACGGGGACGACCGCCCGCGCCGTCGCCTCGAAACTCGCGCTCACCGCCACCACCACATCCCGACTGCTGTCCGTCCGGCGCCGGCCGACGTCCGGATCGTCGGAACGGGCCCCGGATCCGTTACCCGGTGCCCGTTCCGACGAACTGTCCCGTTCGCGATCATCCTCGACCCGGCGGGCCGGGTCAGCCCAGCTTGTCCTCGCGCAGGTAGCGCTCCGACTCCTGCTTGTGCATCCGCTCGTCGTACCCGATCTGTCGCAGCAGGTCGGCCAGGGACCCCTGGGCGCCGTACTGCGCGGCGAAGACGGAGCCGTGCGCCCGGTGCTCGAACTCGGGGTGCTCGGCGACGAACTCGGCGTACTCGTGCTCGGCGTGGTCCTCGAAGTCGGCGTTGAGCCGGTAGCTCCAGCGCGGCGCGAGGACGAACAGCAGCCAGGAGGTGTGGTAGTAGCCGACCGCCATCAGCCACGGCAGGAACCGGTAGCGGAACGCGTTGAGCGTCCGCCCGCTCTGCCCGACCAGCTCGGCGGTGATGAGCAGGTGCCACTGCTCGTTGTCCTGCTGCTCGCGGTTCTCCTCGATGCGCTCACGGATGCGGGCCGCCACACCCATGTCCCGGTGGCGGCGGGTCAGCGCGCGGTAGGCCGCGTTCTCCCAGATCTGGTACGGGATGCGGGCGACGATCTCCAGGACCTGGAACTTCTCCATGGTGCGGCGGCGGCCGTAGAGCAGGTCCATCGTCGCGAACAGCAGCTTCGCGACGAGGCTGTAGCGGCGCCGCGGCGCGAGGAGGGTGGCGTCCTGTTCGCGGCGCAGCGCCCGGCGGCCGAGCCTGGGTGTCTCGGCGGCGGTCGTCGGGCCGGGGCCGGCACCGGCGGGCGACGCGGGGACGCTCGCGTCGGCGGGGGCCGGGACGGGCCGGGCCACGTGGCGCGGCGACGGGAAGCCCGGGAGGAACTCGACCGTCGGCATCGGGTCGGTGGCGGAGTCGGTGGCGTGACGGGTGGCGTCGGCAAGGGTCGGGGCGCTCATCGTGGTGCTCCTCGTCGGGTGTCCGGTCCGGCCCTGCTGCCGTCCCGGTGACGAGGTGAACTCTGCCCGCCGCGGCCGTCGCCGGAGATCATGCTGCCCGGCCGGTTCGGGGTGTGGCGAGTACACCCACCGGCGGCGGCGACCACCCCGTCGGAGGGCCGTCCGGGCGTGCCCGGGGGGCGTGTTGTGTGGTGCTCCGGGCGGGTCGTAGGGTTGGCGCGCGGTTGAGAACAACAGTCCGCGTCACCTGTCCGGAGAGCCCGAGGAGCGACGGTGCGCATGAACGGTGAGACGGGCGGACCTGCCGACGAGGTCGGCGAGCCCACCGCCGAGGTCATCCGTTTCGACGCCGTCGAGCACGGCGACGGGGCGGTCGTCCTCCATGTCAGCGGCGAGGTCGACACGCTGACGGCGCCCATGCTGTCCGAGCGCATCGCCGACCGGCTCCCCACGGCGAACCTGCTGGTCCTCGACCTGTCGTCGGTGACGTTCCTCGGTTCGGCCGGTCTCGCGGCGCTCGTCGCGGCCAAGGACGACGCGCAGCAGCAGGGCCGGCGGCTCACGCTGGTGTGCGGCTCCCGGATCGTCACGCGCGCGCTGGAGGCCACGGGCCTGCTCGGCCTGTTCGACACGGCCGACGGCGTGCCGGAGGCGCTGCGCCCCACGGCCTGACGGTCGGTGGCGCCGTGGAGGCGTCTGGGTGCCTGGTGGCCCCCGCGGTCTTCAACACCGACGTGGCCGAGCATCTCGGTCAGGCGGGTTCGATTCCCGTCCGCCTCCGCCATCCGGCCCGACCCGCGGCCGTACGGGTGAACGAGCCGCGTCGCGGTGATCGATCTCGGCGTCCTCCCGGCGGGTCGGTGCGGCCCCGACCGGCGCGGATGCCAGAGTGAGCCGATGGCGAGCGTGCTCTCCGACCGTGCCGGCCCGGACATGTCCGGGCTCGCGGGCGCCGACGCGGCGACGATCGCCGCGCACGTGCGTGACGGGGACGCCACCGCCGCCGACGTCGCCGACGCCCACCTGACCCGGATCGCCGCCGTCGACGCGCGGGTGGGGGCGTTCTGCGCCGTGGATCCCGAGCGGGTGCGCGCCGAGGCGACGGGGATCGACGCCCGCACCGACCGCTTCGCCCTGCCGCTGGCCGGGGTCCCGGTCGCGGTGGAGGACGACGTCGCGCTCGCCGGGGTGCCCACCGGGCACGGGGTGGTCGGCGACCGTCGCCGCGAGCCCGCGATCCGCGACGACGCGCTCGTCCGCCGCCTGCGCGCGGCGGGCGCGATCGTCCTGGGACGCACCAGGACCGCCGAGCTCGGCGTGTGCGGCTTCACCCGGATGGCGCCGGGTGCGGGCGGTCCGGTCGACATCGCGTTGCCGGCGTCGAACCCGTGCGGGGCCGGCGCGGCCGCGGTCGCCGCCGGCATGACCGCGTTGGCGTTGGGCCGTGACGGCGGCGGCTCGGTACGGCTGGCCGCGGCCTGGTGCGGGCAGGTCGGCCTCAAACCGGGTCACGGCACGCTGCCGCTGCCCGGTGGCGCCGAGGAACGCTGGTTCGGGCTCGCCGAGACCGGCCTCGTCGCCCGCACCGCGGCCGACGTCGCGCTGCTGTTCGAAGCCTTGTCCGCCACCACGATCGGCGACCTCGCGGCGGTCGGCATCCCGCGGCGGGTCGCGGTCTCCACGGCCAGCCCGTCGGGCCGGGGCAGGCTCGACCCCGCGCACCACGACGCGATCCGCAAGGCCGCGCGGCGGTTCACCGAGCTGGGCGTGCAGGCCGTGGACGCCGACCCGCCCTACCCGTCGGGGCTCGACCGCGAGTGGACCCGCCGCTGGCGTGCGGGGGTGGCGCAGGAGGCCGCCGCCCTGCGGGTCGACGACGGGGAGCTGGGCAGGCGCACGGCGGCGGTGGTCCGGCGCGGCCGTCGCGACCTGCGCCGCGCACGGGTCGTTCCCGGCACCGTGCACACGTGGCGCGACCGGATGGCGGGCTGGCTCGACGGGGGCCGCTACGACGTCCTCGTCCTGCCCGCGGTCGGGTCCCGGGCGCCCGCGATGCGCGGGTCGCGCCCCGTCCCGGTGCCCTACACGCAGGCCTGGAACCTCGCCGGGCTCCCCGCGCTCGTCGTCCCGGTCCGGTGGGGGGCCGCCCGGGTGCCGGTGCAGCTCGTCGGGCGACCGGGCAGCGAACCCCTCCTGCTGGCGACGGCCGCCTGCCTGCAGGGCCTGTGAGCGGCGATGGTCGTCGCAGCCACCGTCGCCCCTCGCCGCCCCGGTGGCACGGGACAGGTCGTCGACGTGCTTCCCGGCGCCGTCGGTCGCGCGCAGCGCGGCGAGCACACCGTCGACCGGGCCGAGCCGGCGCAGCGCCCCCTTGCCACCGGTGTGGCCGCGCGGCGGTGTCCAGCGGTAGAGCAGGCCGTTGGGCTTCGCGGAGTCCTCGGTCAGGTAGATCGCGCCGCTGCGCGGGTCGACCGCGGCCGCCTCGTGTTCGAAGCGGCCCAGGGCCTTGATCGGCTGCGGGTCGCGGTTGGCCCGCTGGTCGAACGGGTCCACCTCGAAGACGTACCCGTGGTCCTTGCCGAAACCGTCCTGACCGGCGCGGGCGTCGATCTCCTCGCAGGTCAGCCACGTGTCCCACGGCGTCTGCCCGCCCGCGCAGTTGGTCGCGGTGCCGGCGACACCGACCCGCTCCCGGGCCCGGCCACCGTCGCGACCGATCTCGACGATCGTGCAGCCACCGGCCGCGGCGGGGTCGTAGACGAGGCCGTCTACGTGCGGGACGGGCAGCTCGGTACCCCACGGCTCGCGGATCTCGTGGTTGGTGACGAGCACGGTCGCGCCGCCGCGGCCCCGGAACGCGCCGGTGCCGTCGTGGTTGCGCGGGGTGGGCTCACCCGACTCCAGCACGGTGCGCCCGGCCTCGGCGACGATCGAGTACCGGAACCCGGCGGGCAGCGCGAGGCGCTTCGCGGGGTCGGCGACGAGCGGCCCGTACCCCAGGGGGCTGCCGGGCGTGGCGGCGGCGGGTACGGCCTGCAGCGCGTCGACGCTGCCGATGAGCAGCACACCGGCGCCGACGGCCGCGGTGCGCCGGATGAAGTTGCGGCGGGACGGTTCGGTCATCTCGTCCTCGGCTCCTGATCCGCTCGTGGTGGCGAACAGGGACGCTGCAGGACGAAGTCGACGATCGGGTGAACGGGACGACCCTGGCGAGTGGCGACAGTCGCTACAGCGACGGTCGCCACTCACCGGTCATGTCAGGCGGATACGACCGGTGCCCGCGGTCACCCAGCCCACCACCGCCGCCCGCAGCCCCTGTTCACGCAGTGCCGCAACGGCATCCGCGGCCGCGGCCGGGTCGGCCCCGAACAACAGGCCGCCGGAGGTCTGCGCGTCGGCGAGCAGCAGCCGCTCCTGCTCCGACCGCTCCCCCGCGTCGACGACGTCGGCGGTCCAGTCGCGGTTGCGCCGCGTCCCGCCCGGCACGACGCCCGACTCCAGCAGCTCGCGGACCCCGTCGATGACCGGCACCGCGTCGACGTCGATCGTCGCGTCCACACCGGACGCCGCGGCCATCTTCTTGAGGTGCCCCAGCAGCCCGAACCCGGTGACGTCGGTGCAGCCCGTCGCGCCCGACGCGATGGCCGCGACCGACGCGGTGGCGTTCGGGGTGGTCATCGACGCCACCGCGGCGGCCGCGACATCGACCGGCGCGACACCGCCCTTCACCGCCGACGACACGATCCCCACCCCCAGCGGCTTGCTGAGGACGAGGGCGTCGCCGTCGCGCAGGCCGGTGTTGGTGAGGATCCGGTCCGGGTGCACCTCCCCGACGACGGCCAGCCCGTACTTGGGCTCCGGGTCGTCGATCGAGTGCCCACCGACGACGGCGAACCCGCACTCGGCGCCCGCGTCCGCCCCGCCGGCGAGGACCTCGGCGAGCAGCTCCTCGGGCAGGTCGTCCGACGGCCACGCCACCAGGTTCAGTGCGAACAGCGGCCGCCCGCCCATCGCGTAGACGTCGGACACCGCGTTGACCGCCGCGATCCGGCCCCAGGTGCGGGCGTCGTCGACGATCGGGGTGAAGAAGTCCGTGGTGGCGACGAGCGCGCGGTCGGCGTCGAGGCGCCAGACGGCCGCGTCGTCACCGGTCTCGGTGCCCACCAGCAGGTCCGGGTGCGACGGCGGCGTGATCCGGGCGAGGACGTCGGCGAGCCGCCCCGGGGCGAGCTTGCACGCGCACCCCCCGCCGTGGCTGAACTCCGTGAGGCGGCGCGCGGCGACGGGCATGCCCCGACCCTAGGCCCCGGGGGTGGCGTTGTCGGCCATGGCCGAACACCACCCGCGGGTTGTGCATAGGGTGACCGGGGTGAGTGCCGATCATCGACGGCTCGTGCCTCGCACGGATGCCGTCCTCGCCGAGCCCCGCGTCGCCGCGGCCGTCGCCCGGCTGGGCCGCGAGCTGGTGAAACGCTCGGTCGTCGAGGCGCAGCAGCGGGCGCGGGCGGGCGAGATCCCGCCCGCCGGGGTGACCGATGCGGCGCTGGCCGCGCTGCCGTCGGCGGCGACGTCGCTGCGGCCCGTCCTCAACGCCACGGGCGTGCTGCTGCACACCAACATGGGCCGCGCCCCGCTCTCGGCCGCGGCGGTCGAGGCGCTGTCGGTCGCGGCCGGGACGTGCGACGTGGAGCTCGACCTCGCCACCGGCGGCCGTGGCCGCCGCGGCGCGGCGGCGCTCGACGCCCTGCTCGCCGCCGTCCCCGGGGCCGCCGCCGCGCACCTGCTGAACAACGGCGCCGCCGTGCTCGCCCTGGTCGCGACGGGCCTGGCCGCCGGCCGCGAGATCGTCGTCGCCCGCGGGGAGCTCGTCGAGATCGGCGACGGCTTCCGCATCCCCGACCTCCTGGTCTCCACGGGCGCGCGGCTGCGCGAGGTCGGCACCACGAACCGGGTGCACCCACGCGACTACGCCGACGCGGTCGGGCCGGACACCGGGCTGATCCTCAAGGTGCACCCGTCGAACTTCACGATCAGCGGCTTCACGAGGTCCGTCGACGTCGCGTCCCTGAGCCGGCTGGCCGGGGACGTGCCCGTCGTGGTCGACATCGGGTCGGGGCTGCTCACCCCGCACCCGTTGCTGCCCGACGAACCCGACGCCGCGTCCACGCTCGCCGCGGGTGCCGCGCTCGTCACGGCGTCGGGGGACAAACTGCTCGGCGGCCCGCAGGCCGGGCTGCTGCTGGGCGGGCCGGGCCGCGGCGCCGGGCTCGTCGAGTCGCTGCGCCGCCATCCCCTGGCGCGGGCGCTGCGGGTCGACAAGCTGACCCTGGCCGCGGTCGAGGCCACGCTCACCGGTCCCGCGACGCCGACCCGGGCGGCGCTCGACGCCTCCCCGCAGTCGTTGCGTGACCGGGCGGCGCACCTCGCGGCGACCCTGCGGGCCGAGGGAATCGAAGCGGCCGACGTCGCCTCCGTCGCCACGGTCGGTGGTGGCGGCGCGCCCGGCGTGACCCTGGACAGCGCCGCGGTGTCGCTGCCCGAGCGGTTCGCCGCGGCGCTGCGGGCGGGTGACCCCGCCGTCGTCGGCCGGCTCGAACACGGCCGTTGCCTGCTCGACCTGCGCGCGCTGCCCCCGGCGGCCGACCCCGCCGTGGCCGCCGCCGTGGTCGCCGCCCGGGGGTGAGCGGATGCAGGTGATCGCGACCGCCGGCCACGTCGACCACGGCAAGTCCACCCTGGTCAGGGCCCTGACGGGGATGGAACCCGACCGTTTCGCCGAGGAACGCCGCCGCGGTATGACCATCGACCTCGGCTACGCCTGGACGACCCTGCCCGGCGGGGCGACCGTCGCGTTCGTCGACGTCCCCGGCCACGAACGTTTCGTCACGACGATGCTCGCCGGCGTCGGCCCCGTGCCCGCGGCGATGCTCGTCGTCGCCGCCGACGAGGGCTGGATGCCGCAGTCGGCCGAGCATCTCGACGCCCTCGCCGCGCTCGGTGTGCGGCACGGTCTGCTCGTCGTCACCCGCAGCGACCTGTTCGACCCGTCGCTCGCGCTGGAGGAGGCCCGCGAGCGGCTCGCCGGCACCGGGCTCGCCGACGCGCCCGCGGTGGCCGTCTCCGCGGTCACCGGCGCGGGCATGGACGACCTGCGGGCCGCCCTCGCCGACCTCGCCGCGTCGCTGCCCACCCCGGACCCGGCCGCCGACGTGCGGTTGTGGATCGACCGGTCGTTCACCATCCGCGGCGCGGGCACGGTCGTCACCGGGACGCTGCCCGCCGGGACGCTGCACACCGGCGACGAGCTCGACCTGCTGGGCGCCGACGGGACCCGCCGCGTCACCGTCCGCGCCGTGCAGGCGCTCGGCGAGCCGCGGGACGCGGTCTCCGGGGTCGCGCGGGTCGCGGTGAACCTGCGCGGTGTCGCCCGCGAGGCCGTCGGCCGCGGCGACCTCCTGCTGACACCGGGCGCCTTCCTGGTGGGCGACCTCGTCGACGTCCGGCTGCGGGACCCCCACGGGGGCGCGCCCGCAGAGCTGCCCGCCGAGCTCAGCCTCCACGCCGGGTCGGCCGCCGTGCCGGTGCGGGTGCGGCCGCTCGGCGCCGACACCGCCCGACTGCGCCTGGCCCGGCCGCTGCCGCTGCGCATCGGCGACGTCGTCGTCCTGCGCGACCCCGGGCGTCGCCGCATCGCCGCCGGCGCCGCCGTGCTCGACGTCGCGCCGCCCGTGTTGCGCCGCAGGGGTTCCGGGGAACGTCGCGCCGCCGAGCTGGCAAGCATGGGCCCCGTCCCGGACGCCGCGGCCGAGCTCGCCCGCCGCCGCGTCGTGCGGGCCGCCGACCTGGTCGCGATGGGCGTGCCCCGTCCGCAGGTCGCCGCCCTGACCGTTCCGACGGCGGCGGGCTGGCTCGTCGACCCCACCGTCGTCGATCCCGTCCTGGCGACGCTGGGAGCCGCCGTCGACGCCGCCGATCCCCTCGACCCCGGGCTCCCCACCGAGGCCGCCCGCCGGGCCGCCGACCTGCCCGACTCCCGGTTGATCGACGCCCTCCTCGACGCCGCCGACGCGCCCGGGCTCGTGCACCGCGACGGGCGGGTGTCGCGCTCGGTCGCGGCCGGGCTGCCCGCCGCCGTCCGCGCGGGCCTCGACGCCCTGCGCGCCGACCTGCAGGCCGATCCGTTCGCCGCGCCCGGCGCCGACCGTCTGGCCGAGCTCGGCCTGGGGCCACGGGAGGTCGCCTCCCTCGTCCGGGCCGGCGAGCTGCTGCGCCTCGCCGACGGTGTCGTCCTGCTCGCCGGGGCCGACGACCGGGCCCTGGATCTCCTGGCGGGCATCGGCGCCGAGGAGCTCACCCTCAGCGAGGTCCGGCAGGCCCTGAACACGACGCGGCGCGTCGCCGTCCCGCTCATGGAACACCTGGGCCGCACGGGGCGCACCGTCCGTACCGGGTCCGGGGCGCACCGCCTGCGCCGTTGACCACGGCGCCGGCCACGCGGGCGCCGAGCCACGAGTGGCAGGACCGCAGGACCCGCCCTACCGTCACGGCAATGCACGCCTCCTCCGCCTCCGAGCCGGCCCCCGCGTCAGGGGCCGACGGACCCGACCAGATCACGGTCTCGGTCGTGACGCCGGAACCGGGGACGGTCGTGGTGACGGTCGGCGGCGAGGTCGACATGCTCACCTCCCCGCAGCTGCGGACGGCGCTGGTCGCGCGGATCGGCGACCAGGCCGCCGAGCTGGTCGTGGTCGACCTCGACGGCGTGACGTTCCTGGGGACGAGCGGGTTGGCGGCGCTGATCGAGGTGCGGGAGGCCGCCCACGCCGCGGGGGTGGGGCTCCGGCTCGCGTGCACCGGTAGGCGGGTGCTGCGCCCGCTGGCGATCGCCGGGCTGCTGCCGATGTTCGACATCCACGACACCGTCGACGCCGCCCTCGCACCCACCTGACCCATCAAATGTGATGTAGAACACATTCTGAGCGTTCCGATGAGCAGGACTCGATCAACCAGGGCAGACTCGCTGCCCCTCCGATCCGGGCCGACAAGCCTCTGAGCTGCGACGATCGGCCGCTCCCCGCACTGCCTCGCCGGCCCGCGTCACAACCGCGCCCCGGCCCAGCCGCCACCCCACCGCCGCGCCGCCACCCGCTGCGCGTCCGTCGCGTTTGGAGCGCTGGGCCGTCGGGAAGAACGACGTCGGTCTCCCGGTACGCCCGCCGGGACGGAGCGGAAAGAACGAGGTGGGCCCGCGATGAGCGATGTGTCACGACTCCCCGGCCCGATGGATCACGCATGGCAGTGGCAGCGGCTCGGGTCGTGCCGCGGCATGGACAGCGGCGTCTTCTTCCACCCGGACGGTGAGCGCAACCCGTCCCGTGCGCGCCGGACCGCGCAGGCCAAGGAGGTCTGCCACCGGTGCCCCGTCCTCGAACAGTGCCGCGAGTTCGCGATCGCCACACGTGAGCCGTTCGGCGTCTGGGGCGGCCTCGCCGAAGCCGAGCGGCGCGCCATCATCGAGCGGCGGGAACTGGCCGCCGCCAGCTGACGGCCACCGGTCACGTCCCGGCCGTCGGGGGCGGGACGAGGCCGGTGCCGCGACGTCACGACCGGGTCGCATCACGCGGCCCGGTCGGCCCGTCGCCAGGCGGACCCGTGCCGGCGCAGAGCCCCGCCCGCCGGCGGGTCAGCCCTCGCAGGGCACGATCGACAGCTCCAGGCAGCGGTACCGCAGCAGCGGCAGTCCGTAGACCTGCGCGATCCGCTCCATCGCCGAGATCAGCACCGTGCGCGCCGCGTCGTCGGCCGAGCTCACCGGCGCGAGGCAGTACACACCCGGCTCCGGGTCGAACCCGACCAGCTCGCTCAGCGCGGCCACCACGTCGCTCTCCGACCCCACGGTCACCCCGCGCAGGCCGAGCCGGTGCACCTGCACACCGGTCAGGTCCACCTCGTCGCCACCGGGCACGCACTCGTCCGGCCCGCCCGACCCGATGTCCTCACCGAGGTCGCCCGCCGGGTCGTCGTAGTCCGGGTAGTCGAGGTAGCTGAACAACGGCGTCGGCGGGGCCGCCACCGGGCGACCGGACACCACGTCGTCACACGCGACGAGCAGATCGGCCGTACCCACACCCGCCAGGACACGCGCCAGGTCGGACTCCGGACGCCGGAGCTCGGTGAGGGACTCGGTGATCGCGACGATCCGCGCCGGACCCGTACGGGGCTGTGCCCGCCCCGCGAACGGGACGACGGGCCCGGACCCACGCATCTCCGGTACCGCTGTCATTCCCTGCAATCCCCCTGCTCACGACATCCGGTGCGACGCTGCGCCGGCCCCTCTGACACCGAAGTCAAACACCGGCCCGGACGCCGCCCGCCGCCTCGGCGGGACCGAACGGCGAACGGTCCGACATGATCCGTGAGCGGGGAGGATGCGTCGTCGGCCGGTCGACGGGACTGCTCCCTGAGGTCGATCCACTCGGACGAACGGCCGCCACCTGCCACGACAGACGGCCCAACGGGGCACCCGGCGCAGCACCGTCCGCGACGACCGTTCGTGGCGCGACGACGTCGACCCGGCGTCCGGCAGGAGCCTCCACTGAGGACCACCGCAGCCCACCGCGCCCCCGCCGCGGCGTGCCCCGCCCGCCGATGATTGATACCCGCCCACCCCGGGTAGCAAGATGCCCGAGAGACTTACCGCCGCGACCGGGCTCCCGCCCGGACACAGCTACAGCCCGCGAAGGGAGAAGCGCCCGCGTGTCCGACAGGGACGACTGGGACTCCGCCGACCTCACCGACCCCGGCAGCCCCACCGTGGAGGTGCGCACCGCCGCGTCGGCAGCGCTGATCCCCACCATCCGGGCCGTCGCGTCCGATCTCGCCGCCCGCGCCGACTTCGACCTCGACGCCATCTCCGACCTGCGGATGGCCGTCGACGAAGCCTGCGCCACCCTCGTCGACGTCGCCGCCCCCGGCTCCGGTCTGCGCTGCCGCTTCCAGGTCCGCGACGACCGCATCGACGTCCGCGCCGAGGTCGAAGGAGCAGGTGCCGACACCACCGTCGCCACCGACACCTTCGGCTGGCGCGTCCTCGAGACGCTCACCGACGACGTCACCGTCAGCCTCAGCCCGGGCCCGGACGGACGCCCGCTCGTCGGGATCGTCCTCGGCAAGAGCGCCGGCGCGACCGAGAGGTGAGCAGGACCGACCCCGAGTACGGCCACCTCGTCCCGCTCCTCGAAGAATTCGCGGGCCTGGCCGACGACGACCCCCGACGCGACGAGCTCCGTGACGAGCTGGTCCGCGGCTACCTGCCTGTCGCGCAGCACATCGCGCGCCGCTTCGCCCACCGCGGCGAACCCCTCGACGACCTGACCCAGGTCGCCACCGTCGGGCTCATCAACGCCATCGACCGCTTCGCCCCCGACCGCGGACACGACTTCTTCTCCTTCGCCGTCCCCACGATCAGCGGCGAGGTCCGCCGGCACTTCCGCGACCTCGGCTGGTCCATGCGGGTGCCGCGGCGGCTCAAGGACCTCCACGTCTCCCTCAACGGCGCCGTCGCCGACCTGTCCCAGCAGCTCGGCCGCGCCCCCAAGCCCAGCGAGCTCGCCGAACACCTCCAGATCCCCGTCGGCGACGTCCTCGAAGGCCTCGAGGCCGCCGACGCCTACCGCAGCTCCTCGCTCGACGAGATGCTCTCCTCCGAACAGGGCAGCGCCACCGTCGGCGAGCTCGTCGGAGCCGCCGACGCCGAGCTCGCCCGCGTCGACACCCGCCAGGCCCTGCGCCCCGCACTCGCCGAACTCGGCGACCGCGAACGCACCATCGTCATGCTGCGGTTCTTCGGCAACATGACGCAGACCCAGATCGCCGAGAAGGTCGGCATCTCCCAGATGCACGTCTCCCGGCTGCTCGCCCAGACCCTCGACCGGCTCCGCTCCGGACTCGACCAGGACGCCGCACCCGACTGACGACCCGATCGAGGGAGACGGCGGTCACCGCGCAACGCAGCGTCCATCGGCCAAGATGGACCCTGGCCCGGGACGGTCCGGGGCGGAACGGAGATCACGACGGTGCAGGCGGAGCACGTCCGGCACGTCCTCGTCGTCGGCGCGGGCCTCGGTGGCCTCCGCACCGTCGAGGCCCTGCGCAGCAACGGCTACGACGGTCGCATCAGCCTCGTCGGCGCCGAGCAGCACCTCCCCTACGACCGGCCCCCGCTGTCCAAGCAGCTGCTCGCCGGCACCTGGGACGCCGACCGCGTCGCCCTCCGCGCCGCCGACGCCTACGACGACCTCGGCGTCCGCACCTACCTCGGCACCCGCGCCGTCGGCTGGCAGCCCGGCCGGATCGAGCTCGACGACGGCGCCACCCTGCACGCCGACGCGATCGTCGTCGCCACCGGGGTCGTCGCCCGCCGCCTCCCCGACCAGCCCGACACCGTGCACACGCTGCGCACCCTCGACGACTCCCTCGCCCTGCGCGCCGCACTCGACACCGCGTCGTCGCTGGCGATCGTCGGCGCCGGGTTCGTCGGCGCCGAGGTCGCCGCCAACGCCCGCGACCGCGGCATCGACGTCACCGTCCTCGAAGCACTCTCCGTGCCGTTCGCCCGGGCCCTCGGGGAGGACCTCGGCGGCCTCTGCGCCCGGCTGCTCGTCGAGTCCGGCGCCCGGCTGCGCACCGGCGTCGGCATCGACGGGTTCGACGACTCCGGCGCCCTGCTGCTGGCCGACGGCGACCGCGTCGCCGCCGACGTCACCCTCGTCGGGATCGGCGGCGAACCCCGCCTCGACTGGTTGTCCGACAGCGGGATCGACGTCACCCGAGGCCTCGTCTGCGACGCAGGCGGTCGCGTCGAGGGCGTCGACGGGCTCTGGGCCGTCGGTGACGTCGCCGCCTGGTGGGACGACGTCCTCGGCCGGCCCGCCCGCCGCGAGCACTGGACCAACACCGTCGACCAGGCCGCCGCCGTCGGCGCCGCCATCGCCGGCGGCGAACCCCCCGCGGCGGGCGTCCCCTACTTCTGGTCCGACCAGTTCGGACTCAAGGTTCAGCTGTTCGGGCGACCGGAACCCGCCACCCGGCACGTCCCCCTGCACGGCGACGGCCTCGACGGCGGCCCCGTCAAGGGCACCGTCGTCGGCCTGCTGCACGACGACACCCTCGTCGCCGTCGCCGGGTTCGGCGCGGCCCGCCGGGTCGCGCGCTACCGGGGGCTCGTCGGCACCGGAGCGAGCCTCGCGGAGGTCGAGGAGATGGCCGCCTCGCTGGCGTGAGGCCTACCTGAAGAGCTTGCGCAGCACCGCCAGCGCCACGATCGCACCCACTCCGATCAGCGCATACTTGATCCTCGGGTCCTCGAGCTTCGCCTGGACCTGCTGCTTGCCCTGGTCGACGAACCGCTTCGGGTGCGCACGCTCGGTCAGCGCGTCGAGGCTCTCGGCGAGCTGGTCGCGCGTCTTCTCGATCTCACGCTGAATTGCTTCGGGGTCGCGCGCCACGACTCCTCCTCGGGATGCGGGGTGGCCCGGCTGCGGTCTGCAGTGCCTGCGAGGCAACACCGTAGATCACAGCCCCCGATCGCGTCGGGCGGGCTGCACCGCGGGCCCGTGCCGGGGCCCTACCCGCGCCGTCCCGCGCCGAACCCGGCGCGAACCTGGAAGGATCGGCGACCATGACCGAGCGACTCGCCGAGGGCGACCCGGCACCCGACTTCACCCTGCCCGACGCCGACGGCAAGCCCGTGTCGCTGGCCGACTACCGCGGCCGCAAGGTGATCGTCTACTTCTACCCCGCCGCCTCCACCCCCGGCTGCACCAAGCAGGCCTGCGACTTCCGCGACAACCTCG
The DNA here is from genome assembly GCF_050250275.1 of Pseudonocardia sp. GTDB lineage: Bacteria > Actinomycetota > Actinomycetes > Mycobacteriales > Pseudonocardiaceae > Pseudonocardia. The sequence goes on along the minus strand of NZ_JBFWOY010000014.1, from coordinate 53,521 downwards.
CCGAGCTCGGCGGCGCCGGCCTCGACGTCGTCGGCATCTCCCCCGACAAGCCCGCCAAGCTCGCCAGGTTCCGCGACGCCGAGGGCCTGACCTTCCCCCTGCTCTCCGATCCCGAGCGCGAGACCCTGCAGGCCTGGGGCGCCTTCGGCGAGAAGAAGATGTACGGCAAGACCGTCACCGGCGTCATCCGCTCCACCTTCCTCGTCGACGAGGACGGAAAGATCGAGAAGGCGATGTACAACGTCCGCGCCACCGGGCACGTCGCCAAGCTGCGCAAGGACCTCGCGGTGTGATCTTCGCGGACATTTCCGTTCCGCCTCGAACATCTGTTCGCCATGATCGCCGCATGCCCAGAGCGAGACGGTGGACCGACGAGCAGCTGATCGAGGCCGTCGCCAGGAGCGCGACGCTGGCGGAAGTGTGTCGCCGCATCGGCATCCTGCCCGGCAAGTACGACGCACTGCGCAGGCACATCGTGCGGCTGGGGATCGATGCCTCGCACCTCCCGCGCGGCGGGGACGGCTCGCCCCGAACGCGGCGCCGCTACACGGACGAGCAGCTCAGGGAGGCCGTACGTGAAGCGGTCACGGTGCACGACGTGCTGCGGGCATTGGGATACAACCCGAACGGCGGCATGTTCCGCGCCGTGACCGCCCATATCCGGACCATGGGCCTGGACACCTCCCACTTCCTCGGACAGCGATGGGCGAAGGGGCGACGGTTTCCTGCGCGCAACGCCTTTCCGCTCGAGGAGATTCTCGTCGAGAACTCGACGTACTCGAGCGCCGGAGACCTCCGTCGCCGTCTCGTCGCCGCGGGCATGAAGTCCGCGAGGTGTGAACACTGCGGCCTCGACAGGTGGCGAGGAGAACCGCTCCCACTGGCGCTGGACCACGTCAACGGGATCCACAACGACAACAGGCTGGAGAACCTCCGTATCCTGTGCCCGAACTGCCACGCCCTCACCGACACCTGGTGCGGGCGGAAGAACGGCCGGCGTGCCCCAACTGGCAGAGGGATTCGGCTTAGAACCGATTCAGTGCGGGTTCGAATCCCGCCGCCGGCACAACCCTGAACAGCGCTGCTCATCGAACTTCCCACGAGCGGAAGGCCCCCTACAGGTGCTGCGGCTCCGGCTCCGGGACGTCCTCCGGGATCGGCCGCCGGGCCGCAATCACGACACCCGCGAGCCCGATCAGCCCGCAGACCACCGACGCCACGATCAGCGCGGGCGGGGGCGTCCCGGTGACGGCGTCGCCCAGGACGACGATCGCGACCGTCCCCGGCACGATGCCGAGGGCGGTGCCCAGCAGGTAGGGCCAGAACCGGACCGCCGAGAGTCCCGACAGGTAGTTGAGCACCGCGAAGGGCACGGCCGGGACGAGCCGCAGCGAGGTCACCGCCAGCAGTCCGTGGTGGTCCAGCCGCAGCCGCACCCAGTTCACCGCCCGCCCCCGGGCGTAGCGCTCGACCAGCCGTCCGCCGGTCGCGCGGACGAGGGCGAATGCGATGACGGCGGCGAGGGTCGTCGCGACCAGGGTGAGGAGCAACCCGAGCGCCCAACCGAACAGCGCCCCGGCGACGAGGGTGAACACCGTCCGCGGTACCGGGCCGACGGTCAGCCCCGTCTGCAGCGCGAGGAACGCCAGCGGCGCCCAGACGCCCGCGGCGGCGACCGTCGCGCGGACGTCGGACATTCCCGGCACCCCGTAGGCCCGCAGGACCAGCACCGCGCCGACGGCGGCGGCGACGACGAACACAGTCGTCCCCACCTGGCGCCACCACCGCATGAGTCGACGGTACCGACCGCTCCGGGTACGCCGGCGTGTCCGGTCCGGCCGTCACCCCGCGTTCAGGCTCCCGCCATCCGGAAACGGTCTGGCACGCCACGGACGGCTACGGGTTAGCGTCCGGACGTGACGACCGACGACTCCCCCCACCTCGACCTCGACCCGGACGGCCTCGCGGTGCGCCGCGAGGTCCTCGGCCCCGCGCACGTCGACGCGGCCCTGGCCCGCGCCGACGACACGACCGCCGCGTTCCAGGAGATGATCACCCGCTACGCGTGGGGTGGGATCTGGACGCGTCCCGGCCTCGACCGCCGGATGCGCAGCGCGATCACGCTGACGTCGCTGGTCGCGCACGGGCATCTGGGCGAGCTGGAGCTGCATCTGCGCGGAGCGCTGCGCAACGGGCTGAGCCGTGCGGAGATCGTCGAGGTGCTGCTGCAGTGCGCGATCTACTCGGGCGTCCCGGCCGCCAACGCGGCCTTCGGCGTGGCCCGCCGTGTCCTGGCCGAGGCCGACCCCCAGGACTGACCGAGGCCGACCCCCAGGACCGACCGAGGGCGCCCGCAGGACCGACCGAAGCCTGCCCCGGGACCGACCGGGTCGCGCGCAACCTCACTGTCGTCCCGGGCGCCCGGGACGACAGTGGGGTTGCGCGCGGTGCTCAGGTCAGGGTGCGCAGGTGCGGCAGCAGCGCGCGCATCGCGATGCCGCGGTGCGAGGCGGCGTCCTTCTCCTCCGGGGAGAGCTCGGCGGAGGTCCGATGCTCACCGTCGGGCACGAAGATCGGGTCGTAGCCGAAGCCGTTGCTGCCGCGGCGCTCACGCACGAGCCTGCCCCGCCACAGCCCCTCGACGACGCGCTCCTCGCCGCCCGGCACGACCAGCGCCGCCGCGCACACGAACGCGGCGCCACGACGCTCGTCGGGGACGTCGCCGATCTGGCCCAGCACGAGGTCGAGGTTGGCCTCGTCGTCGCCGTGACGGCCGGACCAGCGCGCGGAGAGGACGCCGGGCATGCCGTTGAGGGCGTCGACGGTCAGGCCCGAGTCGTCGGCCACCGACGGCAACCCGGTGGCCGCCGCCGCGTCACGCGCCTTGGCCAGCGCGTTCTCGGCGAACGTCGCGCCGGTCTCGGGGGCCTCGGGGAACTCCTCGACGTCGCGCAGCCCCCAGACGGCGATGCTGCCGAGGTCGGAGGCGTCGAGCAGGCGGCGCAGCTCGGAGAGCTTGGCGGTGTTGCGGGTGGCGACGAGCAGTGCGGTCACGCCGACGCCCCCGGCAGCTCGCCCGGGTACGGCGCGGCGAGGGCCTCGGCCTGGATCGTCGCCAGGGTGGAGATCCCGGCGAGCGCGGAGTCGAGCATGGCGTCGAGGGTCGCCCGGGAGAAGGTGGCGCCCTCGCCGGTGCCCTGGACCTCGATGAGGGTTCCGGTGTCAGTGGCGACGACGTTGGTGTCGACCTCCGCCCGCGAGTCCTCCTCGTAGGGCAGGTCGAGACGGACGCGGCCGTCGACGACCCCGACGCTCACCGCGGCGACCTGGCACGAGATGGGCTTCGGGTCGGCCAGCTTGCCGTGGGCGGCGAGCCAGGTGACGGCATCGACGAGCGCGACGTAGGAGCCCGTGATGGCCGCGGTGCGGGTGCCGCCGTCGGCCTGGATGACGTCGCAGTCGAGCGCGATCGTGTTCTCGCCCAGGGCCTTGAGGTCGATGCAGGCGCGCAGCGAGCGGCCGATGAGCCGGCTGATCTCGTGGGTGCGGCCGCCGATGCGCCCGCGGACCGACTCGCGGTCGCTGCGCGTGTTCGTGGCCGACGGGAGCATCGCGTACTCGGCGGTGAGCCAGCCCAGCCCGCTGCCCTTGCGCCACCGCGGGACGCCCACGGTGACGCTGGCGGCGCACAGCACCTTGGTGTCGCCGAACTCGACGAGCACGGAGCCCGCGGGGTGCTTCTGGAAGCCGCGGGTGATGCGCACGGGGCGCAGTTCGTCGTCGGTCCTGCCGTCTGCTCGCGTCACCGCGACAGCTTAGGCAGCGGTTCACGGGCCGGTTCATCGCACCTCGGGCGAGGTCGGGGCCGGGCGTCCGCCACGGTCGCGATCGGCGGGAACCCGGTCCCCCGGCGCGGGGGACGCGCGCGTCAGATCTCGTAGGTGGCGTCGGGGCGGACCAGCTCGACGGGGCCGTCGTAGACCTCCTGTGCCTCGGCGAGGAGGGCGTCGCCGTCGAACCACACGGGGACGTGGGTCAGGAGCAGCCGCCCGACCCCGGCCGCGGCGGCGTGCTCGCCGGCCTGTCGCCCCGACAGGTGCACTCCCGGTGGCGGCTCCTGCCACCACTGCGTGACGTGGGGCCAGGTGGCCTCGCAGAGCAGCACGTCGGCGCCCGTGGCGGTGCGGACGAGCCCCTCGCAGGGGCCGGTGTCCCCGCTGTAGACGAGGCTGCGCCCGCCGTGGTGGACGCGGATCGCGTAGGCCTCGCAGGGGTGGTCGACGGCACCGAAGCCGAGGGTGACGTCGCCAACGGTCGCGGTGCCGCCGTCGGTCATGGTCGCGAACGTGCAGACGTCGCCGAGGTCGGCCTCGGCGCGCTCGGCGGCGGACGGGGCGTAGGCGGCGGCGAGCCGGTCGGCTGCCCCGGCGGGCGCGTGGACGGGCAGGGTGCGGGCTGCGGCGTCGTGGGGCGGGAAGGGGTGGTAGCGCCGGTGCACGACGAGCGCGGAGGTGTCGGCGCAGTGGTCGGGGTGCAGGTGGGACAGGACCACGGCGTCGAGCTCCCACGGGTCGAGATGTCGTTGCAGCGCACCGACGGTGCCGTTACCGAGGTCGAGGGCGATCCGGGTGCCGCCGGCGTCCACGAGGTAGCCGGAGGCGGGCGAACGGGGGCCGGGTCCGCTGCCCGAACAGCCGAGGACGGTGAGCCGCATGGCTCGACACGCTAACGCCCGCTCCTACCGTCCGCGTGTGCGGCGCAGCCACCAGAGGCCGATGATCGGCAGCACGAGCGGCACGAAGCCGTAGCCGCGGCCGTAGAGCGACCAGACGGTGTCGGCGGGGAAGTCGGTGGTGTCGACCGCGGTGAGGGTGCCGACGGCGAGGACGCCGACGAGCTCGATGCCGACTGCGACCCAGGCGACGGTGCGATGGCCGGGGCTCGAACCGGCGAGGCCGATCGTCGCCAGGATGTAGACGACGGCCGCGAACGCCGACAGCAGGTAGGCGACGGGTGCCTCGGAGAACGAGGTGGCGATCTGCACGCCGGCGCGGGCGGTGGCCGACAGCGCGAAGATCGCGTAGACGGCGATGAGGACGCGGCCGGGGCCGCTGGAGGTCGGCCGGGCACCGGGGTGCCGGGCGTCGGCGTCGGGGTGCTCAGACATTCGCGGCGGCCCACAGCTCGGCGGTGCGCCAGACCGCGACGCCGGTCCCGATGGCGGCGACCGCGACGACCGCTCCGCCCCAGCGCGTCGTGGGCTCGGTCACCGCGAACTGCATCCCGATGGGCAGCACGCAGACCGTCACGACGAGGTAGATCAGGAAGGTGCCCTGTTCGGGGAGGGTGACGCCACCGCCGAGGACGCGGAAGGCCGCGATGGCGGCCTGCACGACGAGGAGCGCCTCGACGATGCCGACGCCGATGCGGATGTCGCGGCCGGGGTGGTGGCCCTGTGCGGTACGCACGAGGCCGTACAGGGCCAGCAGTCCAGCCGCCACGTACACCACGATCACCAGCGCGCCGATCACGCGACGACGCTACCGGAGCCGCCCTGCGTGGCTGTTGCCGCGGCCCCGAACGCCCGCGGTGCACCCCGGCGGTCGCCGCGGGAGCGCCGCGCGCGGGTGCGCGGGCGGGACCCGGCCCGGGCGCTCCCCCGGGTCACAGGCGCTGCAGGCCCGCCCGCCCGACGACCGGCCCGATCTCGGGGCCGAGGAACCGGCGGCCGAGGCGGCGAAAGGGTTCGGGGTCGCCGGTGGCGAGGAACTCGTGGGCCGCGGGCGGCGGGTCGGTCTCGGGGTCACGCAGCAGGTCGGCACCCATCAGGGTGCGCACGACGTCCTTCGCGGTCTCGTCGGCGCTGGAGACGAGGGTGACCTCGGGCCCGAGGACGATCTGGAGCAGCCCGGTGAGCAGCGGGTAGTGGGTGCAGCCGAGGACGACGGTGTCGACCCGGGCCTGCTGCAGCGGTTCGAGGTAGCTCTGCGCGATGCCGAGGATCTGGCGGCCGCTGGTGACGCCGCGTTCGACGAAGTCGACGAACCGGGGGCAGGCCACGGAGGTGACGGAGACGTCGCGGGCGGCGGCGAAGGCGTCGGCGTAGGCGCCGGAGGCGACGGTGGCCTTGGTGCCGATGACGCCGATGCGGCCGTTGCGGGTGGCGGCGACAGCGCGCCGGACGGCGGGCAGGACGACCTCGACGACGGGGACGGGGTAGCGCTCGCGGGCGTCGGCGAGGCAGGCGGCGGAGGCCGTGTTGCACGCGATGACCAGCAGTTTCACGCCGCGCTCGATGAGCTCGTCGCCGATGGCGAGGGCGTGTCGGCGGATCTCGGGGATGCGTAGCGGGCCGTAGGGGCCGTTGGCGGTGTCGCCGACGTAGACGATGCGCTCGGCGGGCAGCTGGTCGATGACGGCGCGGGCGACGGTGAGCCCGCCGACCCCGGAGTCGAAGATGCCGATCGGCGCGTCCCGATCGACGGTCCGATCGACAGAGTGGTCGGGGCCGGTCACGCCCCGAGAGTAGTCGACGTGGCGCGCGCCCCCCGGTCGGCGCGGGAGACCATGAACGCCGCGAGGAGCCCGGCGAGCGCCCCGAACAGGTGGCCCTGCCAGGAGATCTCCGGGCGGCCGGGGATGACGCCGAGCAGGATGCTGCCCCACACCGCGAACAGCACGACCGCGACGGCCAGCTGGGCGAGACTTCGCGCGAAGAAGCCCCGGACCAGCAGGAACACGAGCCAGCCGAAGATGACGCCGGACATGCCGATCGTCGACGTGTTCGACGGCCCGACGAGCCACACCCCGAGCCCGGACAGGATCCAGATCAGCGCGGTGACAGCGATGAACTGCCCGATCCCGCCGGCCATCACCAGGAAGCCGAGGACGAGGAACGGCAGCGTGTTGGCGAACAGGTGCCCCCACCCGCCGTGCAGCAGCGGCGCCCAGATGATGCCGGGCAGCCCGCTGACGCGGCGCGACACGATGCCGTCGTCGTCGAGGTTCAGCGGTGTCAGCTGGTCGACCAGCTCGATGAGGTAGAGCACGACGGTGAACGCGACCATCGTGATCGCCGCGGGCACCGGTTTCGCGGGCAGTACCCGGTTGAGCGGGCGCCGCGACGCCGGGGCGGGGGTCGGGCCGAGCGGAGGCACGGTCGCGTCCATGACGCCGAGCGTACGCGGAAAACAGTGTTCTCAGCCGACTCCCACGAACGGGAAGAGGAGGCCGTCAGGCCCAGAGGTGACCCTCGATGCCCTCGGTCGCCTCGTCGAGGGTGCCGGAGTAGGCACCGGTGGACAGGTACTTCCAGCCGGCGTCGGCGACGATCAGCACGATGTCGGCCGACTCCCCCGCTCCCGCCGCCTTCTCCGCGACGGCGAGCGCGGCGTGCAGGATGCCGCCCGTCGAGATGCCGGCGAAGATGCCTTCCTTCTCCACCAGTTCCCGGGTGCGGCGCAGCGCGTCGTGCGACCCGACGGAGTAGCGGGAGGTGAGCACCTCGGCGTCGTAGAGCTCGGGGACGAAGCCCTCGTCGAGGTTGCGCAGGCCGTAGACGAGCTCGCCGTAGCGCGGCTCGGCGGCGACGATCTGGATGTCGGGCTTGTGCTCGCGCAGGTAGCGGCCGGTGCCGACGAGGGTGCCCGTGGTGCCCAGGCCCGCGACGAAGTGCGTGATCGTGGGCAGGTCGCGCAGGATCTCGGGCCCGGTGGTGCGGTAGTGCGCGTCCGCGTTGGCGGGGTTGCCGTACTGGTAGAGCATCACCCAGTCGGGGTTGGCGGCGGCGAGTTCCTTGGCCATCGCGACGGCCTGGTTGGAACCACCGGCCGCGGGCGAGGAGATGATCTCGGCGCCGTACATCTGCAGCAGCTGGCGCCGTTCGACGGAGGTGTTCTCCGGCATGACACAGATCAGCTTGTAGCCCTTGAGCTTGCAGGCCATGGCCAGCGAGATGCCGGTGTTGCCCGACGTCGGCTCCAGGACGGTGCAGCCGGGTCGCAGCAGACCCTCGGCCTCGGCGCGCTCGACCATCGCGAGCGCGGGCCGGTCCTTGATGGAGCCGGTGGGGTTGCGGTCCTCGAGCTTGGCCCACAGCCGCACGTCGGGTGCGGGTTGCAGGTGCGGGAGGCCGACGAGTGGTGTGTCGCCCACCGCGGCGAGCAGCGAGTCGTACCGGGCCATGGGTGTCTCCCTCGGGCGGCGAGCCGCCTGTCGACACGGCGTCGCCGGGCGGCGTGCGTACCGGGGGTTACCCGTGACGCACGCCGCCCACGCGGGCCTGCGTCAGCGCATACCGCCGGCGACGGCGGGCAGGATGGTGACGGTCGAGGTGTCCTTGACCGGGGCTTCGAGGCCGCCGGCGAAGCGGACGTCCTCGTCGTCGACGTAGATGTTCACGAAGCGGTGCAGGGCGCCGTCGGTGATGAGGCGGCCCTTGATGCCGCTGTGGCGGGACTCGAGGTCGTCGATCACCGCGGCGACGGTTCCACCGCTGGCCTCGACGGCCTTCTCGCCACCCGTGTGGGTGCGCAGGATGGTGGGGATGGAGACGGTGGCCATGTCGTTGTGCTCCTGGTCGGTCGTACTGGATCGGCTGGTTCGTGGTCGGACTGCCCCTGGGGGAACAGCAGGTCAGGCGTTGTCGGGGACGTCGTCCGCGCCGGTGTGCGCGAACATGTAAGTCTCCACGACCTCGACCTGTTCCTCGGTGACCACGCCATCGACGATCCGGAAGGACCGGAACTCCGGCTCGTTCCCGGGCCCGCTCGCCTCGTCGTTCTGCGAGCGCGTGGACACCAGCACGTAGTGCGCGTCCGGCTCGGAGGCGTAGGAGATGTCGGTGCGCGACGGGTAGGCCTCCGTCGCGGTGTGCGAGTGGTAGATCACGACGGGCACCTCGTCGCGCGAGTCCATGTCCCGGTAGAGGCGCAGCAGGTCGCCGGAGTCGAACTCGTAGAACGTGGGCGAGCGGGCCGCGTTGAGCATCGGGATGAACCGCTCGGGGCGGTCGGAGCCCTCGGGACCGGCGACGACGCCGCAGGCCTCATCGGGATGGTCGCGGCGTGCGTGGGCGACGATCCCGTCCACGAGGTCTTTCCGGATCACCAGCACGGCTCAAGACTACGTTGTGGCCCCGCGCGGGGGCGAACACGTCGGTCGCCTCTCACATTTCCCGAACTGTGGGAATGCCATGCTCGGTGCGTGCCCGCACCCCGCCTGGAGATCACGTACTGCACGCAGTGCCGCTGGCTGTTGCGCGCCGGCTGGACCGCGCAGGAGCTGTTGACGACGTTCGCCGCCGATCTCGGGGAGGTCGCGCTCGTCCCGGGCACGGGTGGGGTGTTCACGGTCCGGCTGGACGGCGAGACGCTGTGGGACCGTCGTGAGCAGGGCGGTTTCCCGGAGCTGCCGGAGCTGAAGCGGCTGGTGCGCGACCGGGTCGCCCCGGGCCGCAGCCTGGGGCACTCCGAGAAGGGGACGGCCTAGAACCGCACCTGCAGCCGCGACTGCACGAGGGCGTCCTGGACGAACGTCAGCCACTGGTACACGCCCAGGTGCGCGGTGCGGGGGTCGTCGTCGGGCAGCTCGTCGGGCATGTCCTCGCTGATGTCGAGCGCGGTACCCAGCGCGAGCCGGACGTCGTTGAGCGCGGCGAGCCAGGCGTCGGCCTGGCCCACGGTGAGCTCGATGCGGCCGCCACCGTCGGGCAGCGTGTCGAGCACCGCCGCGGCCGCGCCCTCCTTGGCCTCGATCAGCGCGGGCTCGTGCAGCGAGCGCAGGGCGCCGGCGAGCGCGGCGTCGTCGCGGCTGAACTCGGGCAGCAGCCGGGCGAGCACCTTGTCCTCGGGCGGGACCGGGGAGCCGGTGCGGATGCCGGTGAGCTCGGCCAGCTCGTCGGCGGGGGTCTCGGCGGTGCGGGCGGCGAGCATGTCGCGGACCTCGCCGATCAGTCCGCGCAGGACGACGACCTCCTGCGGCTCCATCGTCGCGACCAGGCGCAGCTTCGCGCCGCGACCCGACCTCTTCCAGCCGTTCATGCGCGCTGCATGGTGGCCCACAGGCCCGCCGCGTGCAGTTTCGCGACGTCACCCTCGATCTTGTCCTTGTCGCCGGAGGACACGGCGGCCTTGCCCTTGTGGTGCACGTCGAGCATGAGCGCGGTGGCCTTCGGCTCGGGGTAGCCGAACAGCTTCTGCAGCACGTACGTGACGTAGGACATGAGGTTGACCGGGTCGTTCCAGACGATGGCCTGCCAGGGCGTGTCGGCAGACGCTGCCTCGTCGGTGACCTCTTCCACCTGGCGGGTGGGGACGGGTAGCGGCGCGGACATGACCACATGGTGTCATCCGTGCACCGGTGCGTGCAGGCCACATAGGCTCCCGTTCCATGAGCGGGCTTCCCGGGTCGGCCAGCACGGCCCTGTTCACCGATCGTTACGAGCTGACGATGGTCGCGGCCGCGCTCGCCGACGGCACGGCGCACCGGCGGTGCGCGTTCGAGGTGTTCGCCCGCAGGCTGCCCGACGGCCGTCGCTACGGGGTCGTGGCGGGCACCGGCAGGTTGATCGACGCGATCGCCGACTTCCGGTTCGGCGAGGCCGAGCTGGAGATGCTGGCCGGGGTCGTCGACCCGGCGGCCCTCGACTGGCTGGCCGGCTACCGGTTCTCCGGCGACGTCGACGGCTACCCCGAGGGCGAGCTGTTCTTCCCGGGGTCGCCGATCCTGTCGGTCACCGGCACGTTCGCCGACGCCGTGATGCTGGAGACGCTGGCCCTGTCGATCCTCAACCACGACTCGGCGGTCGCCGCGGCGGCGGCGCGGATGGTGTCGGCGGCGGGCAGGCGACCGATCATCGAGATGGGTGGGCGGCGCACCCACGAGGAGGCGGCGGTCGCGGCCGCGCGCGCGACATACCTGGCCGGGTTCGCGGCGACGTCGAACCTCGAGGCGGGCCGCCGCTACGGCATCCCGACGACCGGTACCGCGGCGCACGCGTTCGTCCTGCTCCACGACGACGAGCCGGCGGCGTTCCGCAGCCAGGTCGCCTCGCTCGGGGAGAAGACGACGCTGCTGGTCGACACCTACGACATCCGCGCCGGCATCGCGAACGCCATCGAGGCGGCCGGGACGGGGCTGGGGGCGATCCGCATCGACTCCGGCGACCTCGGCGTCATGGCCCACCAGGCCCGTGAGCAGCTCGACGCCCTCGGCGCGACCGGCACCCGCATCGTGCTGTCGGGTGATCTCGACGAGTACGCGATCGCCTCGCTGCGCGCCGAACCCGTCGACTCCTACGGTGTCGGCACCTCCGTGGTGACGGGTTCCGGCGCGCCGACCGCCGGGCTGGTCTACAAGCTGGTGGAGGTCGACGGCCGGCCCGTCGCCAAGCGGAGCACGTCGAAGGAGTCGCGGGGCGGGCGCAAGTCGGCGGTGCGCAGGCACAAGCCGACGGGCACCGCCGTCGAGGAGGTCGTGCACCCGTGGGCGGCGCCGCCGGTCGTCGGCCCGCACGACCGGGTGGTGCCGGTGCCGCTGATGCGTGGCGGGCGGCCCGTCCCCGACCTGGAGACCCTGGAGCAGGGCCGCGAGCGGCTGCGTGCCGCCCTGGTCTCCGTGCCCTGGGAGGGGCTGAAGCTCTCCCGTGGCGAGCCCGCCGTCCCGACCGTGTTCACCGACGTCACCGGAGGTTCCTGAGTGCGTGCCCTGATCGTCGTCGACGTCCAGAACGACTTCTGCGAGGGCGGCTCCCTCGCCGTCGTCGGGGGGTCGGCGGTGGCCGCGTCGGTCTCGACGCACATGCGTGAGCACGGCTACGACCACGTCGCCGCGACGCGTGACCACCATGTCGACCCGGGCCCGCACTTCAGCGACGCGCCCGACTTCGTCGACACCTGGCCGGTGCACTGCCGCGCCGACACCCCGGGTGCGGCGTTCCACCCGGCGCTCGACGTCGCCCCGATCGAGGCCGTGTTCGACAAGGGCTCGTTCGAGGCCGCCTACTCGGGTTTCGAGGGCAGCGAGCCCCGCGGGCTCACCCTCGGCGACTGGCTGCGCGCACGCGACGTCGACGAGGTGCACGTCGCGGGCCTCGCGACCGACCACTGCGTCCTCGCGACCGCGCTCGACGCCGTCGCCGGCGGTTTCGCGACGACGGTGCTGCTCGAGCACTGCGCGGGTGTCGCCCCCGAGACGACGGGCGCCGCGCTGGAACGGATGCGCCGGGCGGGCGTCACGCTGCGCTAGCGGCGCCGGTGGCGGGTGCGGGTCAGCGCCGCATCCGGAGCCGGTCGAACCGGTCCGCCAGCTCGATCGCACCGCGGCCGACGGCCGCCGCGACCGCGTGCGTCCCGATCGCCTCGGCCAACCCGACGCAGTGCACCCCCTCGAACAGGCCGCAGGCGTAGTGCACCGACGTGTCGTCGACGTCGAGCACCCCGACCTGGACCCGGTACGTCCCGGGGTAGATCACGTCGGCCAGGTGCCCGACCGACAACGACCGCGGTGCCAGCAGGTCGAGCGTGCTGCCGACCGGCTGCGCGTGGACGTGCCCGAGGACGTCGAGGTGCAGCTCCGCCAGCACGTCGAGGTACCAGCCGGCCAGCGCCACGTTGCCGACGGTGCGGCCGGTGTCGAGCTCACCGAAGCGGGCCCGCACGTCGACGCCGAAGGGGTAGGCGTCGCGGACCAGCCGGGCCGGGTCCCGCTCGACGTCACGCCCCGGGATGCGGGTGCCGCCGATCGCGGCGAGCCGGTGCCGCACGTCGCCCGGCAGCTCGGCGGGCATCCCGTCGCGGCTGTGCATGCTCGCCGACTCGCCCAGCGCGACGCACTCGCCGTCGCGGAACAGGCCGTAGGTGCAGGTGAACGACGCCGCCGAGATCGTGGCGACGCCCGCCCCGATCTCGTAGGACGCACCCGCCGGGACCGGGCCGAGCATCTCGACCCGCACCGCGCTCAGCGGCGGCCGTGTGACCGGCCGGTCCGGGCCGAACGCACGGGTCTCGACGGCGCGGCGGGCCTGCTCGAACCAGCGCAGCACAGTCGTGCGCGCGATCTCGCCGCCGGGCCCCAGCTCGTGGAAACGCGCCGTGCGGTCGAACCGCACCGGGTACAGCGACGGCTCCTGGCGTGGTGGGGCGAAGGCCGGAATCATCGCGTCGTCACTCCTCGGCGTCCCACGACGCTGTCGGGACAGCGTGTGGCGGGCGCCCACGTGTCGGGCCCGTGTATACCCGGTCGCCCCGACGCACCCCGCAGCCGTCCGGTGCCGGGTGCGAACGCCCGGCCCCGCACCGCGCGGTGCCGTCGCCGGTGCCGGGTAGCCTCCCGGGGTGCCTGCCGCGCTGCCGTCGACCCGTGACCTCCCCGGCGTCGCCGAGCTGCTGGAGGTGGCCGTCGAGGCGCTCGGCGGGGCCCGCCGCGAGGGCCAGGACGCCATGGCCGCGGCCGTCCGCAAGGCCATCGCCGGCCACGAGCACCTCGCGGTGCAGGCCGGCACCGGAACCGGCAAGTCGCTCGGCTACCTCGTCCCCGCCATCCGGCACGCCGTCGCCGCCGACGCGACCGTCGTGGTGTCGACGGCGACGATCGCCCTGCAGCGCCAGCTCGTCGACCGCGACCTGCCCCGGCTCGCCAAGGCGCTCAAGCCCGCGCTCGGCAGGCTGCCCACGTTCGCGATCCTCAAGGGCCGCCGCAACTACCTGTGCCTCAACAAGCTCCACGGCGACGAGTCCATGATGGACGACGGCGAGGAGCAGCTGTTCGACCCGTTCGCCATCTCGGCCATGGGGCGCAACGTCAAACGCCTCCACGAGTGGGCCTCCGACACCGAGACCGGCGACCGCGACGAGCTCGTCCCCGGTGTCCCCGACACGGCGTGGCGGCAGGTGTCGGTCACCGCGCGGGAGTGCCTGGGCGCCACCCGCTGCCCCGTCGGGGAGGACTGCTTCGCCGAGCGCGCCAAGGCCGAGGCCGGCCGCGCCGACGTCGTCGTCACCAACCACGCCCTCCTCGCCATCGACGCCATGGGCGAGGCGCAGGTCCTGCCCGAGCACGACGTCGTGATCGTCGACGAGGCCCACGAGCTCGTCGACCGGGTCACCGGCGCCGCCACCGCCGAGCTCACCCCCGCCACCGTGGCCGCCGCCGCGCGTCGCTGCGGCAAGCTCGTCGACCAGAACGTCGCCGACCGGCTCGCCGAGGCCGGTGAGGGCCTCGCCATGGTGCTGGCCGACCTGGCGCCCGGGCGCTGGGACTCGCTGCCCGGCGGGGTGGCCGGGGTGCTGTCGGTCATCCGCGACTGCGCCGCCGCCTGCAAGCAGGGCCTGGGCGGGGAACGCCGCGAGGACCCCGAGGGGGCCGCCGCCCGCAAGATCGCCCTCGCGCTGGTCGACGAGGTCCTCGACGTCGCCGTCCGCGTCCTCGGGGTGTTCGCCGAGGACGACCCGGCGGCCCGCCGCGACGTGGTGTGGCTCGGTGAGCAGGGACCGGAGGGCGCGCGCACCCCGGTGCTGCGCGCCGCGCCGCTGTGGGTCGGCGGGCTGCTGCGGGAACGGCTGTTCGGCCGGTCGACGACGATCCTCACCTCCGCGACGCTGACCCTCGGTGGTTCGTTCGACGCCCTCGCCCGGCAGTGGGGGCTGCCGCCCGAGGCCACCGTCGCGGCGACGGCGGGCGACCCCGTCCCCGACCCCGACCTGCCCCGCTGGTCGGGCCTCGACGTCGGCTCCCCGTTCGCCCACGCGCGCAGTGGCATCCTCTACACCGCACGCCACCTGCCCCCGCCCGGTCGCGACGGGCTGCCGCCGGCCTACCTCGACGAGATCGCCGAGCTCGTCGAGGCCGCGGGGGGCCGCACCCTCGGGCTGTTCTCCTCGATGCGCGCGGCCAAGCAGGCCACGGAGGCGTTGCGCGGCCGGCTGTCCACTCCCCTGCTGTGCCAGGGCGACGACTCGACGATGCTGCTGGTCAAGCGGTTCGCCGAGGACGAGGAGACCTCGCTGTTCGGGACGCTGTCGCTGTGGCAGGGCGTGGACGTCCCGGGGCCGTCGCTGTCGCTGGTGATCATCGACCGAATCCCGTTCCCCCGCCCGGACGACCCGTTGATCGGTGCCCGCCAGCGCGCCACCGACGCCCGCGGCGGCAACGGGTTCCTCACCGTCTCGGCCACCCACGCCGCCCTGCTGCTCGCCCAGGGCGCCGGGCGGTTGCTGCGGGGCATGGACGACCGCGGGGTCGTCGCGATCCTCGACCCGCGCATCGCCACGGCCCGCTACGGCGGCTTCCTGCGCGCCTCGCTGCCGCCGTTCTGGCAGACCCACGACCCGGACAAGGTCCGCGCCGCCCTCACCCGCCTCCGCGACGCCTGACTCACCCGCGCGCAACCCCACCGCTGTCCGGGCGCCCCGCGACGACCGTGAGGTTGCGCGCCCACGACCGAGCGCAACCCCACCGCTGTCCGGGCGCCCCGCGACGACCGTGAGGTTGCGCTCGGGTGGCCCGTTCAGTCGCGGGTGGGGACCGGGTCGGGCGGTCGGGTCCGCAGCCGGCGGCGCAGCGTCTGCTCGCTGCCCAGCCCGGCGCGCCGGGCGGCGGTGGCGACGGTCTCCCCGCAGCGCAGCAGGTTGACGGCGGCCTCGAGACGGACGGCGGCGACGTACTCGGCCGGGGTGCACCCGACCTCCTGCCGGAACGTCCGCCCCAGGTGGCGCACGCTCATCCCGGCCCGCGCGGCGAGCGTCGGCACGCTGTGGTCGGCCGCGGGATCGGCGGCGATGCTGTCGCACACCGCCGCGAGCGACCGGCGGCGTGCGCGCAGCGTGCGGGAGGGCACCGACAGCTGCGGCTGCTCACCGAAGCGGCGCATGAACACGACGAGGTCGCGCGCGACGGCGTGCGCGACCTCGTCGCCGGCGTCCTCCTCGACCAGGGCCAGCGCCAGGTCGATACCGGCGGTGACGCCCGCCGAGGTGAGCAGGGCACCGTCGCGGACGTAGATCGACTCCTCGTCGACGTCGACCGCCGGGTACCGGCGGGCCAGCGTGGCGGTGTGCCGCCAGTGCGTGGTGGCGCGGCGGCCGTCGAGCAACCCGGCCGCGGCGAGCGCGAACGACCCGGCGCACACCGAGGTGACGCGCCGGGCACCCGCGGCCAGCTCGCGTACGCCGTCGAGCAGCGCGCGCGGCGGCGCCTCACGGACCAGGAACTCGCCGCCGGGCACGACCAGGGTGTCGACGTCGTCGACGTCCGCGACGGCCCGGTCGACCCCGATCCGCAGCCCGCTCGACGCCCGCACGTCGGCGCCGTCGGGCGAGCAGACGACCACCTCGTAGGGGGCGCCGAGGGTCGTCGCGACGTCGAAGACCTCCAGGGGCCCGGTGACGTCGAGGAGCCGGACGCCGTCGGCCACGAGTACGGCGACGGGCAGCGTCGGCCGCCGGGCGGGCCGGGTCTCGACGGGCACCGCCGGAGCGTAGTGCGCCGCACGGCCGGAGCGGCCGGATGGCCGAATGTGATCGTTTCTTGGCCCACTGCGCCGGGCCGTGGCCGGTAGCGTCCCGAGCCGCCGCATCGAGACGGGGGCACCGTGAAACTGCAACACCACCTGGGTGGGCTCGAGGGGATCCAGGGGCCGATCGACTTCGAACGCCGGGTCTTCGTCGAGGACTGGGAGAAGCGGATCTTCGGGATCCACACCGCGATGATGGGGCTGAGCGCGTCGTTGCGTGACGCGCTGCCGGGCTACGACATGGACGCGGTCCCCACCGCGTTCGACAGCACCTGGACGTGGGCGGACCTGCGCAGCGGGGCCGAGGCGATGGACCCGTTCGACTACTTCCGGTTCCGCTACTACGAGAAGTGGCTCGGCGGCATCACCGCGTTCCTCGTCGAGCAGGGCTACGTCGATGCCGACGAGCTCGCGGCCGCGACCGAGCGCTATCGCGCGGACCCGACCGCGCCCCTGCCCGAGCGCGCCGAGCCGACCGTCGACGCGCAGGTCGAGCGGTACCTGCGGGAGGGCGACTCACCCCGGCGCGGTGCGGCGACGCCCGGTTTCGCCGTGGGCGACACCGTCGTCGTGGCCGACCCGCCCGCCGCCGAGCACACCCGGCTACCCGGTTACCTGCGCGGGCGCCACGGCACGGTGCGACGCGTCTTCGAGGGCGCCTACGGCTACTTCCGGTCGACCGGCGACGACGGGCTCGGCGCGCCCGTCCCGGTCTACGTCGTCGAGTTCGACCCGCACGAGCTGTGGGGGGCGGGCACCGAGGCGACACCCGGGCCGCTCTACGCCGAGCTCTACGAGCCCTACCTCACCCCTGACCTGGAGACACGGCGATGACCGAACGGTTCAGCTATCCCGACGACCGGGAGGCGGCCAGCGCCGCGCAGGTCCGCGCGCTGGAGGCGTTGCTGATCGAGAAGGGCATCATCTCCAGCGGGACCGTGGACAAGGTGCTCGGCTACTTCGAGTCCGAGATGACCCCGCTCAACGGGCGCCGGATCGTCGCCCGCGCCTGGGTGGACCCGGGCTTCTCCGACCGGCTCGTCGCCGACACCCCCGCCGCGGTCGCCGAGCTCGACCTGCCGGTCGGGATGGCGGGGGCCGAGGGCGAGCACCTGGCCGCGGTCCGCAACGAGCCGGGCGTGCACAACGTCGTCATCTGCACGCTGTGCTCGTGCTTCCCGTGGCCGGTGCTGGGGCTGCCGCCCTACTGGTACAAGGACCCGGTGTTCCGGGCCCGCGCCGCCCGCGAGCCGCGGATCGTGCTCGCCGAGCTCGGGGTACCGCTCGACGACGACACCGAGGTCCGGGTCTGGGACTCCAGTGGCCACTCGCGGTGGTTCGTCGTCCCGCAGCGGCCGCCGGGTACGGACGGGTTGAGCGAGGACGAGCTGGCCGAGCTGGTCACCACCGAGGCGATGATGGGTGTCGCGCTGGCGTCGGCTCCCGCGTCCCGGGGGGCGTGATGTCGGGCGATCACCACGACGACTACGACCCGGAGGCGGGGTTGCACCCGTCCTGTGTGGGCGACGTGGGCCGTCCGGAGTTCGACGCGCAGTGGCAGCGGCGGGCGTTCGGGCTGGCAGTGGCACTGTCGGAGTTCGGTCACTATCCGTGGGGCGAGTTCCAGCAGCAGCTGATCGGGGCCATCGGCGACTGGCAGGAGGCACCGTCGGACGCGCGGGGCCGGTGGGAGTACTACGAGCACTGGGTCGCGGCGCTGACCTCGGTGGTCGAGCACCGTGGTCTGCTCGACCCGGGCTACGTGATGCCGGAGGACCGCGAGGGTGGGGTCACGCACGCCCGGTGAGCGGTGGCGGGCCCGTCAGCCGGACACGGTGACGACGCAGGTCACCGTGCCGGGGTCGACCTCGGTGAAGCCGGCGTCGCGGACGGCGACGGCGGCGCCCGCGTCGGCGTCGGCCTGGAGCGCGGTCCATCGCTCACGGGTGGGGACGCGCACGGCGTAGTCGGGCACCTCGACGAGGCCGCGGACGGCGGCGTCGATCATCGAGGCGTGCCCGACCTGCGCCGCGGCCTTGCCGACGGTCATCGTGACGGTGGGGTTCAGCCAGATCACCGGCGCCCCGGCCGGGGCGGGGCCCGGGTCGTCGGTGGGGAGGTCGGTGCCGCCGATCTGCAGGCGTGCGACGCTTCGCGGGACGTCGTCGACCGGGCCGGGCAGCAGGGCGCGGGCGTGCGCACCGTCGACGGAGACGGTCACGCCGGGCAGTTCCTGCACCGCTGCCCAGTGGGCGCCGCGGGCCCGCCGGGCGATCTTGCGGATGCGGCCGTCGATCCAGGTGAGCACCTGGTCGTGCCACTCGCCCTCGGCCCCGGCGCGGGGGTCGACGCAGACGGCGAGCGCGGCCCGTGCGGCGGCTTCCAGGAGCGCGGTGCGGCCGGGCAGCTCGCGTTCGATCCGCAGGACGACGGGCATGGCGCGGACGATCCCGTCGGCCTCCGGGAAGACCTCACGGACGCCGACGTACCGGCGGACGACGGCGTCGAGGACGCTGGTGCTCACGCGATCGGGACGCGGCGCAGGACACCTTCGGCGGCGTCGGCGCGCTCGACCTCGTCGCGGGTGATGCCCAGGACGAAGAGGACGACGTCGAGGTAGGGCTGGGAGAGTGCGGTGTCGGCGACCTCGCGCAGCGCGGGTTTGGCGTTGAAGGCGATGCCGAGGCCGGCGGTGGAGAGCATGTCGATGTCGTTGGCGCCGTCGCCGACGGCGACGGTCTGGTCGAGGGGCACGCCGAAGGAGTCGGCGAACCGCCGGAGGGCGACGGCCTTGCCCGGGCGGTCGACGATGTCGCCCACGACCTTGCCGGTGAGGACCCCGTCGAGGACCTCCAGCTCGTTCGCGGCGCAGAAGTCGAGCCCGAGCTCGTCGACGAGGCCGGCGACGACCTGGGTGAAGCCGCCGGAGACGACGCCGCAGCGGTAGCCGAGCCGTTTGAGGGTGCGGACGGTGGTGCGGGCGCCGGGGGTGAGCTCGATCTCGGCGGCCACGTCGTCGAGGACGGTGGCGGGCAGGCCTTCGAGCACGGCGACGCGGCGGCGCAGGGAGGCGGCGAAGTCGAGCTCGCCGCGCATGGCTTCCTCGGTGACGCGCCGGACCTCGGCCTCGGCCGCGCTGCCGGCGCGGGCCGCGAGCATCTCGATGACCTCACCCTGGATGAGGGTGGAGTCGACGTCGAAGACGATGAGCCGTTTGCCGCGGCGGGCGATGCCGGCGCGCTCGACGGCGACGTCGACGCCGGCGTGGCGGGCGACGTCGACGAGGCGGGCGCGCAGGGTGCCGTGGGGGTAGCGGGTGGTGCCGCCGGGGTCCGGGGAGACGTGCAGTTCCAGGCCGGTGACCGGGTAGTCGGCGACGCGGCGGATGGAGTCGATGTTGGCGCCGACGGCGGCGAGTTCCTGGGCGACGGCGCCGAAGGCCCGCGCGGTGATGGGCCGGCCGAGGACGACCACGACGTGGGTGGACGTCGGGCGCGGCGAGGGGTCGTCGCCGTGGTGCAGGGAGGTCTCGACGTGCATGCCGATGGCGTCCATGGCCTGCTCGACGGCTTCCTGCAGCCCTTCGGGGTCGCGGTGCGCGGCGACGAGGGCCGCGAGGGTGAGCCTGCCGCGGACGACGACCTGTTCGATGTCGATGAGGTCGACGCCGTGTGCGGTGAGCGCGGCGAACAGGACGGAGCTGACGCCGGGACGGTCGGGGCCCGACACGGTGACGAGGACCGTGTCCGCCGCCGGGTGGGCGGCGGACGTCGGTCCCGTCACGGTGTCAGCGGCTTCGCCGGTCGTCACCGGTCTTTCGGGTCGTCGCCCGACATCGCTTCCTGCCCGGTGGCCGAGGCGGCCAGTTCCGAGGGTGCGGCGTGGCCGCCGACGTGGGCTTCCTGCCGGAACCTCTCGACGAGGTGCGGATAGTGCAGCTCGAACGCCGGACGCTCCGAACGGATCCGGGGCAGCTCGGTGAAGTTGTGCCGCGGCGGCGGGCACGACGTCGCCCACTCCAACGAGTTACCGAAACCCCACGGGTCGTCGACGGTCACCACCCGGCCGTACCGGTAGGACCGGAACACGTTCCAGATGAACGGCAACGTCGACGCACCCAGGACGAACGCCCCGATCGAGGAGACCGTGTTCAACGTGGTGAACCCGTCGGTGGGCAGGTAGTCCACGTAGCGCCGCGGCATGCCCTCGTTGCCCAGCCAGTGCTGCACCAGGAACGTGGTGTGGAAGCCGACGAACGTCAGCCAGAAGTGGACCTTGCCCAGCGTCTCGTCCATCATCCGGCCGGTCATCTTCGGGAACCAGAAGTAGATGCCCGAGTACGTCGCGAACACGATCGTGCCGAACAGCACGTAGTGGAAGTGCGCCACCACGAAGTAGCTGTCGGAGACGTGGAAGTCCAACGGCGGCGAGGCCAGCAGGATGCCCGTCAGCCCACCGAACAGGAACGTCGCGAGGAAGCCGAGCGCGAACAGCATCGGCGTCTCGAACGTCAGTTTCCCCTTCCACAACGTGCCGATCCAGTTGACGAACTTGACACCCGTCGGGATCGCGATGAGGAACGTGGTGAAGGAGAAGAACGCCAGCAGCACCGCGCCCGTGGCGTACATGTGGTGGGCCCACACCGCGACCGACAACGCCGCGATGGCGATGGTCGCGTACACCAGGCCCTTGTAGCCGAACACGGGCTTGCGGCTGAACACGGGGAAGACCTCGGTCACGATCCCGAAGAACGGCAGCGCGACGATGTAGACCTCGGGATGGCCGAAGAACCAGAACAGGTGCTGCCACAGGATCGCGCCGCCGTTGGCGGGGTCGAACACGTGGGCACCGAGGTGCCGGTCGGCGGCCAGGCCGAGCAGGGCGGCGGTGAGCACGGGGAACGCGATGAGGATCAGGATCGCCGTCACGAGGATGTTCCACGTGAAGATCGGCATCCGGAACATCGTCATGCCGAGCGCGCGCATGCAGACGATCGTGGTGATGAAGTTGACACCACCGAGGATCGTGCCGAGACCGGCGACGGCCAGGCCCATGATCCACAGGTCGCCACCCGCACCGGGCGAGTGCACGGCGTCCGACAGCGGCGAGTAGGCGAACCAGCCGAAGTCGGCCGCGCCACCCGGCGTAAGGAAGCCGGCGAGCACCGTGAGGCCACCGAACAGGAACAGCCAGTAGGAGAAGGCGTTCAGCCGCGGGAACGCGACGTCGGGGGCACCGATCTGCAGCGGCACGATGTAGTTGGCGAACCCGAACAGGATCGGCGTCGCGTACAGCAGCAGCATGATCGTGCCGTGCATCGTGAACAGCTGGTTGTACTGCTCCGGGGACAGGAACTGCATCCCCGGCACGGCCAGCTCGGCGCGCATGAGCAGCGCCATCGCCCCGCCGGCCAGGAAGAACCCGAACGACGTGACCATGTACAGGATCGCGATGTCCTTGGGGTCCGTCGTCCGCATCATCTTGAGCAGCGTGGATCCCTTGACCGACCGTCGCGCCGGGTACGGGCGCGACGTGATCGGCTTGGGCGCGACGGCTGTCACTGGTGCCTCCTGCACTGGCCTGTGGTGGGCAGGCCCGGACTCTATATCGCGCGGATCGGCCCTCCGGCCCCCGGGTGAGGGCCCGGGGCGGGCGACCGCGCCGCGGGCTCATTGTGCTCTACGGAAGGTAGAACGACCACCGCGGACCACGTCACACTCGGTGGGCGGGCGAGCGGCGCACGGATCGGGGCCGGGGACCGTTCAGCGCATCGGTGCGAACAGGTCGAGGAACACGTCGGGTGCCGACGCCGGGTTCGGCGG
Source organism: Pseudonocardia sp. (assembly GCF_050250275.1). Lineage (GTDB taxonomy): Bacteria > Actinomycetota > Actinomycetes > Mycobacteriales > Pseudonocardiaceae > Pseudonocardia. The sequence goes on along the minus strand of NZ_JBFWOY010000014.1, from coordinate 31,189 downwards.
CGGGTCGACGATGTAGAACTCCGTGCCCATACCCATCGCGAACATGGGTTCGGGCATGCTCAGCATGAAGTGGTCGGGGCCCATCTGGCTGGCGTGCGCCCGCATGGACGCCCGCTTCTTGTCGACGTAGTCGACCGCGTCGACGCGGTGGGTGATCTCCGCCTCGGGCTTGCCGAACGTGGCCTCGTCGAGGTTCGGGGGCTCCCAGCCGTCGGGCAGCCCGCCCTCCTTGGCCAGCCCCGTCATCCCGCGGACCATCCAGTCGCGGTTGATCGTGCCCTGCACGACGACCGGTACCGCCGACAGTTCGGCGGCGCGCTTGCCGACGCGGTGCACCTGGATGTGGTCGGGGTGGCCGTAGCCGCCGTTGTCGTCGTAGACGGTGAGGACGTCGGGCTCCTCCTCGTCGAGGATGAGCGCGAGCCGCTTGGCCGCGTGCTCGACCTTGGCCTGCCAGAAGCAGTAGGGCGCGTCGTTGGTCGGCTGCCCCATCATCCCGGAGTCGACGTAGCCGAGGAACTCGACGCGGGCGGCACCGATGATCTTCGCCGACTCGTAGCACTCCGCGGAGCGGCGCACGGGCAGCTGCTCGCCGGGGGCGAGCACCCCGGGCACCGGCTCGCCGAGCTCCCCACGGGTGGCGAACACGAGCACCACGCGGTGCCCTTCGGCGACGGCGCGCGCGAGCGTGCCTGCTGACCCGATCGACTCGTCGTCGGGATGGGCATGGAAGCTGACGATCGTCCCCACGGACGCGACCCTATCCGGGCAGCCGGGCGACCCTCACCCACAGGCGCTAGCCCAGGACCCGGGTCAGCGCGGGGCCGATCTCCTTGAGCCGCCGGACCGTCCGGGACGTGCCGCCCCCCTTCGCCGCCAGCGCCGCGGCGGCGGCCTCGGCGTCGCGGCCGTCCTCCCCCGGCCCGAGCGGGACGAGGACGTGCAGACGGTCGATCCCGGCCAGCGCGGAGGCGGGGTCGTCGCCGGCGGTGTGCAGGCAGTCCGAGAGCAGCACGACCATGCGTTCCTCGGCGACCGCGCCCGCCAGCCCCAGCGACGCCGCGCGCAGGGCCGCCGCGAGGTCGGTGGTCCCGTGCCCGCGCAGCGCGACGAGCTCGCCGACGAGCTGGTCCGGCGGTTTGCGCCGGCCCTGGGCCTGCAGGGTGCGGACGTCGGCGCCGAAGGCGAGCACGCCCGGTTCGAGCCGCGACCCGCCGTCCTCCGCGGCGAGCACGACGCCCGCCGCGGCGACGGCGGCGAGCGCGACGGCCAGCCCCTGCATCGACCCGCTGATGTCGACGACGAGGCAGACGGCGCGCCGGTGGGCCGTCCAGTCACGGGTGACGAGCTCGTCGGCGGCGGGACGTCGGGAGATGCCGGGCTGCCAGCCGTCGAGGGTGCGGTCGAGGTCGAGGTCGCCGGACCCGCCGCGGACGGGCGCGATCCGCCGGGTGCCCCGGGCCTTGGCCGGGCCGACCTTGCCGAGCTGGATGAACACCCGCCCGGCGAGCCGGCGCGCGGCGGCGCGCAGCTGCCCGTCGGTGGCGACGGCCAGGTCGGCGAGCAACGCCGCAGCGGCCTCGGGGTCCTCGGCGAGCGCCTGGTCGAAGGCTTCCTCGTCGAGCTCACCGAGCTCCGGGGAGATGTCGTCGAACAGCTCGTGGCGCGCGCCGAGCTCCTGGCGGCCCAGCGTGCGCTGGCCGCGGTTGCGGTGCGGGGGTTCCTTGCTGCGGCCCGCCGCGGGGGGCGGCGGGCCCTCAGCTTTTCCCGGCTCACCTCCGCCGGAGTCGTCGGACGGGCGTTGCGGTGGCTGCGCCTCGTTCTCGGGCCAGAACCGTTCGAGCAGCTCGTCGATGACGGACTCGGGGGTGCGGTCGACGCCGTCGGCGATGCGGACGCGTCCGGACAGCGCGGCGTGCGCGGCGTCACGGGCGGTGTCGCGGGCCATGACGGCCTCGCCCCGCATCTCGGTGAGCCCGGTGAGGACGAGGGAGAGGTCGATCGCGCCGCGGACCGACGACCCCATCCGCAGGTCGCGGTGTTCGCGGGTGGCGCGCGTCAGCATCACCGACAGGTCGGTGACCCAGCCCTGCACCCCGCTGACCGACGACGTGATGGCGCGTTCGGCGTGCTCGTCCTGGTAGCCGAGGACGACGCGGCACATGCGGTCGGCGATGGCCTGGCTGACGCGTGCGGTGCCGATGGCGTCGAACGGGTTCATGGCGGCGATGAGCCGGAAGCCGGGCCCGGCGCGGACGGTGCCGAGGCGCGGGACGGCGATCTCGCCCTCGGTGAGGACGGTGATGAGCACGTTGAGGGTCTCCTCGGGGACACGGTTGAGCTCCTCGAGGTAGAGCAGCCCACCCCCCGGGGCGCCGCCGGGGCCGAGGTCGGGTCCCCCGCGCATCGCGGTGAGCAGCGGGCCGTCGACGAAGCTCGCCGGCAGGTAGCCCTCGGCGAGCACCTGCGACGGGTCGAAGGCGCCGACGAGGCGCGCGGGGGTGAGCTCGGCGTTGCCCTCGACGAAGACGACGTGGCTGCCGGCCGCGCGCGCGATGGAGCGCAGCAGCGTCGACTTGCCGGTGCCGGGCGGCCCCTCGATGACGACGTGGCGGCCGGTCGCGAGGGCGACGGTGAGGACTTCCCGCTCGCGCTGGAGCCCGACGACGGGGGTGGGCGTGCGGGAGTCGGGTGGGGTGAGGGTGGTCACGTGCGGGGCTACCTCCGGCGGCGCGGCCACCCGGGGCCCCGCGAGAGGGTCCGGATGGCCGCGCGTCGTGGAACAGACGTCGGAACGGGGCCTGGCCGTTCGGACAGGGTCGGTCAGGCGGCGGGGTCGTGGATGATCACGCCGCGGACGTTGACGCCGTTGATGAGGTCGTCGTAACCCTGGTTGATCTGGTCCAGCGTGTAGGTGTTGGTGATCAGCTCATCGATCTTGAGCTGGCCCGACTGGTACATGTTGACCAGGCGCGGGATGTCCTTGAACGGGTCGCCGGAACCGAAGAGCGACCCCTGGATCCGCTTCTCGAACAGGGTCAGGAGCGCACCGGGGATCTCGATGGTGTTCTTGGCCGGGTCGGCGAGCCCGGTGACGACGACGGTGCCGCCCTTGCGGATGGCGTTGAAGGCGTTCGTCGTGACCTCGGTGTCGACGATGCCGACGGTGACGATCGCCTTGTCGGCGCCGACACCGTTGGTGAGCTGCTGGATCAGCTCGTGCGCCTCCTCGGCGGTGGCCGCCGAGTGGGTGGCGCCGACGCGCTCGGCCATCTCGCGCTTGTTGGCGAGCGGGTCGATGGCGACGACGTTGGCCGCGCCGGCGAGCGCCGCGCCCTGGACGGCGTTGACGCCGATACCGCCGACACCGTAGATCGCGATCGTGTCCCCGACCTGGGTGTCGGCGGCGTTGGTGGCCGAGCCGAAACCGGTCGGGACGCCGCAGCCGATCAGGACGGCCTTGTCGAGCGGCACGTCGTCGGCGACCTTGATCGCCGAGTTCTCGGAGATCGTGGCGCGCTCGGCGAAGGTGCCGATCATGCACATGCCGCCGAGGTCCTCGCCCTTGGAGTCGTGGAACCGGTAGGTCCCGTCGGGGAGGACGCCGTCGAGGATGGTGGCGCCGAGGTCGCACAGGTTGGTCATGCCGCTGGAGCAGAAGCGGCAGTGCCCGCAGACGGGCAGGAACGAGCAGATGACGTGGTCACCGGGCTTGAGCCGGGTGACACCGGGGCCGACCTCCTCGATGATCCCGGCGCCCTCGTGGCCGCCGACGATCGGGAACCGCGGCACGATGTCGCCGTGGCGCAGGTGCTCGTCGGAGTGACAGAGCCCCGCTGCGACGTACTTGATGAGGACCTCGCCCTCCTTGGGCGGGTCGAGCGTGAGCTCCTCGATCTCGAACGGCTGACCGACACCGCGAAGCACGGCGGCCCTGGTCTTCATTGACCCTCCTGGCGTGGTTGTCCGGGGTACCGGCGGGGGGCGACGATGCGACGGTGCGCACGGTCACATTCACCGGCGTGCATGGCACTGCCTAACAGCATGGCCGGGCGTTGGGAAGATCGCTCGCCGAGCACCTGCGCCGAGCCCGGACCCCCTTCTTCTACGAAACGTTGACGACACGTCGCCCACCAGTAGAGTTCCCACTTCCGAACCGGCACAGGAGCCGTCGATGACAGAACTCTTCAACGCCGCCGAGTACCTGACCGACAGGCGAGTGCTCGCCGGCGACGGCGATCGGGTCGCGGTCCACCACCCGCGCGGCACCCTCACCTATGCCGGGCTCGCCGACGAGGTCCGGCGCGTCGCGGCCGGGCTCGTCGGGATCGGGGTGCGCCCCGAGGAACGCGTCCTGCTCTGCATGACCGACGACGTCGAGCTGTTCACGGCGATCCTGGCGACGATGTACGTCGGCGCGGTCGCGGTCCCGTCGTCGACGATGCTGACCGGCCCCGAGCTGGGCGTGCTCGTCGCCGACTCACGGGCCCGGGCGCTGCTGGGCAGCGCCGAGTTCTCCGACGCCGTGCACGCCGCGGCCGCGGGCGCGCCGGACCTGCGCCACGTGGTGCTCACCGGCGACGCGGGGCCCGACCCGGCCGCGCTCGGCCCGAACGTCACGCCGCTGACCTGGCAGGAACTGCTCGACGCGGGCGCGGGTGCACCGGTCGGCGCCCCCGCGCCGACGTGGGACGAGTCGCCCGCGCTGTGGCTCTACACGTCGGGGACGACGGGCAAGCCCAAGGGCGCCATGCACCGCCACCACGACATCCGCGTCGTCGCCGAGACCTACGGACAGCAGGTCCTCGGCATCGAGCGCGACGACGTGTGCCTGTCCGTGGCCAAGCTGTTCTTCGCCTACGGCATCGGCAACAGCATGTTCTTCCCGCTGTCGGTGGGCGCCTCGGTGGTGCTGGAGCCGCAGCGCCCCTCCCCCGCGCTGTTCGCGCGGCGTGCCCGTGAGCACGCGGTCACCCTCTTCTTCGCCGTCCCGTCGTTCTGGGGTCCGCTGATCGCCGCCGACGAGGCGACGGTCGACCCGGCGGCCTTCGCGACGGTGCGCCGCGGCGTGTCGGCGGGCGAGGCGTTGCCGCCGCGGATGTTCCACGGCGTGCGCGACCGGTTCGGCTTCGAGGTGCTCGACGGTATCGGCTCGACCGAGGCGCTGCACATCTTCATCTCCAACGTGCCCGGGAAGGTCGTGCCCGGCAGCTCCGGCTACCCGGTCCCGGGCTACCGCGTGGAGCTGCGCCGCACCGACGGCACGGTCGTCGACGGCACGGGCGAGTCGGGGATGCTCTACGTCGCCGGAGAGTCGCTGTGCACCGGGTACTGGTGCCGCACCGAGGTCAACCGCGCGGTGTTCCACGGCGAGTGGATGCGCACCGGCGACCAGTACGTCCGCAACGACGACGGCAGCTACACCTGCCTGGGCCGTACCGACGACGTGCTGAAGGTCGGCGGCATCTGGGTCAGCCCGGTGGAGGTGGAGTCCCGGATCCTGGAGCACCCGGCGGTTGCGGAGGCCGTGGTCGTGGGCGTGCCCGACGCCGACGGGCTGGACAAGCCGGTCGCCTACGTCGTCGCGCGGCCGGGGATGACCGTCGACCCGGACGAGGTCGTCGAGTTCTGCCGGGCCGGGCTCGCCGCGTTCAAGCGGCCGCGCGCGGTGGTACTCGTCGACGAGCTGCCCAAGACGGCCACGGGCAAGGTGCAGCGGTACCGGCTGCGGGAGCGGGCGGCGGCACCCGTCCGCGCTGACGTTCTACAGAACTAGCGCGTCGCGCGTTCACGTTGTAGAGTTTCCTCATCCCACCGCGCCGTCCACCGCGCCTGTGCGCAGGAGGCACATCGATGACCACCACAGCGATGACCACGACGGTGTCCGGACCGGCAGCCGCCGCGGCCGCTCCGGACACCGCCGAGACCCCGGCCGTCTCCTTCGACACGTCGCCGGAGCAGTACCGGCACTGGCAGCTCGACCTCTCGCAGGCCGCGGAGACGGGCGTGGCCTGGCTGCGGCTCGACGTCGCCGAGGACGGCGGCATCGTCCCCGGCTACGAGCTGAAGATGAACTCCTACGACCTCGGCGTCGACATCGAGCTCTACGACGCCACGCAACGGCTGCGGTTCTCCCACCCCGAGGTCCGCGCGGTCGTCGTGACCAGCGCGAAGGACCGCAACTTCTGCGCGGGCGCCAACATCCGGATGCTCGCCCAGTCCAGCCACCCGTGGAAGGTGAACTTCTGCAAGTTCACCAACGAGACCCGCAACGGCATCGAGGACGCGACGGCCAACTCCGGCCAGACCTGGATCGCCGCCGTCAACGGCACCGCCGCCGGCGGCGGCTACGAGCTGGCCCTGGCGTGCGAGCAGATCCTGCTCGTCGACGACAACTCCTCCGCGGTGTCGCTGCCCGAGGTCCCGCTGCTGGGCGTGCTGCCCGGCACCGGCGGGCTCACCCGCGTCACCGACAAGCGGCGCGTCCGCAAGGACCGGGCCGATGTCTTCGCCACCCGCCCCGAGGGCGTGCGCGGCAAGCAGGCCGTCGAGTGGAGGTTCGTCGACGAGACGATCCCCAAGCGCGCCTGGGACGAGACCGTCGCCGCCCGCGCCGCGGCGGCGGCCGAGGCGTCGAGCCGGCCCGCCGACGCCACCGGGATCGCACTGCCGCCCCTGCAGCGCGAGGAGACCCCCGACGGCATCCGCTACCGGCACGTGTCCGCGGAGTTCGACCGCGAGCGCGGGCTCGTCGAGATCGTCGTGCGCGGACCCGAGGGCGGCGTGCCCGAGTCGCTGGAGCGCGTCCACGAGCTGGGCGCGGACTTCTGGCCGCTCGCCATGACCCGCGAGCTCGACGACCTGGTCCTGCGCCTGCGCGCCAACGAGCTGGAGCTCGGCACCTGGGTCCTGCGCACCCGCGGCGACGTCGAGGACGCGCTCGCGATGGAACGCGTCATCGCCGAGCACTCCCGCGACGACTGGCTCGTCAACGAGGTACGCCACTACTTCAAGCGCGTCCTCAAACGGCTCGACGTGACCTCGCGGAGTCTGATCGCGCTGATCGAGCCGGGTTCCTGCTTCGCGGGCGCACTGCTGGAGCTCGCCCTGGCCTGCGACCGGCAGTACATGCTCGACGGCACCCTCGACGAGGAGGGTTCCGAGCAGGGCGACGAGGCCCAGATCATGTTGTCCGACTCCAACTTCGGAGCCTTCCCGATGAGCAACGGCCTCACCCGCCTCGCGTCGCGCTTCTACGGCGACGACGAGCACGTCGAGGCCCTGCGCGGCGAGACCGGTCGGCGCATCGAGGCCCGTGAGGCACTCGACCTGGGACTGGTCACCGACGCCCCCGACGACATCGACTGGGACGACGAGATCCGGATCATGCTGGAGGAACGGGCGTCACTGTCACCCGACGCGCTCACCGGCATGGAGGCCAACCACCGGTTCGTCGGCCCCGAGACCATGGAGTCGCGGATCTTCTCCCGGCTCACCGCGTGGCAGAACTGGATCTTCGTGCGGCCCAACGCGTCCGGGCCCGAAGGAGCACTGCGCCGCTACGGCACCGGACGCAAGGCCGAGTTCGACAGGAAGCGGGTCTAGATCGTGAGCATCGACTACAGCGAGAAGATTCCCAACAACGTCGACCTGGCCGGCGACCGCAAGCTGCAGCGGGCACTGGAGTCGTGGCAGCCCAACTTCCTCAACTGGTGGAAGACCATGGGCCCGGCCGTCCCGACCCAGGACGTCTACCTGCGCACCGCCGTCGACGTCGGCAAGGAGGGGTGGGCGCAGTTCGGCCACGTCGCCATGGAGGAGTACCGCTGGGGCGTGTTCCTCGCCGAGCGCGGCGACGACCGGCGCATCGCCTTCGGCGAGCAGAAGGGTGAGCCCGCCTGGCAGCAGGTGCCCGGTGAGTACCGCGCCGACCTGCAGCGGCTCATCGTCATCCAGGGCGACACCGAGCCCGCCTCGGTCGAGCAGCAGCGCCGCCTCGGCGAGACCGCGCCGAGCCTCTACGACCTGCGCAACCTGTTCCAGGTCAACGTCGAGGAGGGCCGGCACCTCTGGGCGATGGTCTACCTGCTGCACGCCTACTTCGGCCGCAACGGCCGCGAGGAGGCGGAGGCGCTGCTGCAGCGCAACTCCGGCGACGTCGACAGCCCGCGCATCCTCGGGGCGTTCAACGAGGAGACCCCGGACTGGCTGTCGTTCTTCATGTTCACCTACTTCACCGACCGCGACGGGAAGTACCAGCTGGGGACGCTGAAGGAGTCGGCGTTCGACCCGCTCTCGCGCACCTGTGAGTTCATGCTCAAGGAGGAGGCGCACCACATGTTCGTCGGCACCACCGGTGTCGACCGCGTGGTGGGGCGCACCGCCGAGCTGATGCGCGAGCACGACAGCGACGACGTCGCCCCCCACGGCGGGATCCCGCTGGACGTGATCCAGAAGTACATCAACTTCCACTACTCGGTCTCGCTCGACCTGTTCGGTTCCGAGCGCTCGACCAACGCGGCCAACTACTTCACCGCCGGCCTGAAGGGCCGCTGGCAGGAGGAGCGGCGCAAGGACGACCATCTCCTGACCGAGGACGCCGCGCACGTCGACGTGGTCCGCGACGGGGTACTGGCCACCGACGAGGTGCCGGCGCTGCTCGCGCTCAACCACGACCTGCGCAACGAGTACGTCAAGGACTGCCAGTCCGGGCTCAAGCGCTGGAACCGGGTGCTGGAGAAGGCCGGTGTCGACCGCACGCTGACGCTGCCGCACGTCGGGTTCAACAGGCACGTCGGCGTGTTCGCCGGGCACCACGTCACCCCCGCGGGCGAGCTCGTCGGTGAGGACGCCTGGAACGCGAAGGCCGACCGCTGGCTGCCCTCGGAGGCCGACAAGACCCACGTCCGTTCGCTGATGCGGCCGGTCTACGAGCCGGGGAAGATCGCGGGCTGGATCGCGCCCCCGTCGAACGGCATCAACGGCCAGCCGTTCGAGTACGAGTACGTGCACCTGGCCTGATCCCCGCCCCGCCCTCGTCCGCAGCCCGGCCGCCACTCGCGGCCGGGCTGTGTCGCGTCGAGTGAGCGCCTGTTTACTGAAGATCTGTTCATGTGGTTTGACGTTCCGCTATAGCTTTCCTACGATCCGACACGACGCATCGCATAGTGAACGGTTCGAGGAAGAGGCAACACATGGCACGGAAGGTCAGAGTCGCCGCGGTCCAGCTCAACCCGGACCTCGACACCCCCACCGGAACGGTCGACCGCGTCGTCGCGGCGATCGGCGACGCGGCCGCGCAGGGCGCCGAGCTCGTCGTCTTCCCCGAGACGGTCGTCCCCTACTACCCGTACTTCTCGTTCGTCCAGCCGCCGATGACGAGCGGCGCCGAGCACATGCGCCTGTACGAGAACGCGGTCGTCGTGCCCGGCCCGGTCACCGATGCCGTGTCGGCCGCGGCCCGCCGGCACGGCATCGTCGTGATGCTCGGCGTCAACGAGCGCGACCACGGTTCGCTCTACTGCACCCAGCTGCTCTGGGACGCCGACGGCTCGCTCGTCCTGCGCCGCCGCAAGACCGTCCCCACCTTCCACGAGCGGATGATCTGGGGCCGCGGCGACGGCTCGGGCCTCACGGTCGTCGACACCGCCGTGGGCCGCGTCGGCGCGCTCGCGTGCTGGGAGAACTTCAACCCGCTCAACCGCTACGCCCTGCAGGCCCAGCACGAGGAGATCCACCTCGCGCACTTCCCGGGCTCGCTCGTCGGCCAGCTGTTCGCCGACCAGGTCGAGACCCTGATCCGGCACCAGGCCGCCGAGGGCGCCTCCTTCGTCGTGTGCGCCACCGCATGGCTCACCGAGGAGCAGATCGCCACGATCTCCCCCGACGAGGGCCTGCGCCGGGGCCTGCGCGGCGGCTGCATGACCGCGATCATCTCGCCGGAGGGGCAGCACATCGTCCCGCCGATCACCGAGGGCGAGGGCATCCTGGTCGCCGACCTCGACATGTCGCTGATCACCAAGCGCAAGCGGATGTTCGACTCGGTCGGCCACTACTCGCGCCCGGAGTTGGTGTCGCTGGTGCTCAACGACACCCCGACCGCCCCGCTCCACCGGGCCTACCCGACCCCCGGGGCCCCGGCCTACGAGGTCGGGCCCGCGGGTTCCGCCGACGCCGACGCGGCGCCCGTCGCGGCCCCCGAGCACACCGGCAACGGCAGCAGGCAGACCGCCGAGGCGTGACCCTCGGCTCCCGGATTGATCACCGGAAGCGGGACATTCGCGACGGCTCCGTCGCGCATGTCCCCCATCTCCCCGGTCAGCGGGCCGGGCGGGGCCGGCGCAGGGCCGCGGCGAGGACGATGCAGCCGACGGCGACCAGCGCCCCGTGGGCGATGCGCAGCTCCATCGGGAACCAGAACTGCGGCAGGTAGAGGGCGAACCCGAGCGCGAACAGCACCCCCGACCAGCGGGGCAGCACACGCGACCGGGCCGCGGCGACGGCCGCCAGGATGCCGCCGACGGCGAGCAGCACCAGTCCTGCCCCGAAGACCGTCATCTGGATCGGGCCCATCCGGACGGCCTCGGTGAGCGTGAGCAGCGTGGTGGTGTCGGGGACGTTCGCGCCGAGCGCGTGCAGGGAGAAGGCCTCGGCGCCGTAGTAGGGCAGCACGAGTGCCGCCCCCGCGGCCCAGGTGCCGAGCGCCCAGCCGGCGATGCCCCGGCCCGAGGTGCCGGCGAGCCGGTCGCGCAGCGCGAGCAGACCGGCCGCGACCAGGGCGAACCCGGCGACACCCGCGAGGTGCGCGACCGGCCAGCTCCAGCCGGCGAACGCGGCGGCCGTGGTGGCGGGGACGGCGTCGCCGGCGGGCCGCAGCGCCGGATGGACGAGGAAGAGCACCCCCGCGAGGGCGAGGGCGAGGGGACCGGCCCACGCGCGTGCGGTGGCGGCGGGCGCAAGGGGTGCGGGTCGGTGGACCTGGGTTGTCATCGCTGCTCCTCAACGAGAACGGTGCTCTCGACCACGGAGAGCATCCCGCTCGCCGCCCGCACTGTCAAGAGCACTGCTCTCGCATGTGACGCGTGCTCAGTGCGGTCCGGGCCGCAGCCCCGCCCGACGGGCCCGCTCCACCGCCTCCGCACGCCCGGCGACCTGCAGCTTCGCGAACACCGCCGACGCATGGTTGGTCACCGTCTTGGGCGCGAGACCGAGCCGGGCCCCGATGGTCGCCATCGGCAGGCCACCGGCCATCAGCGTCAGCACCTCCCGCTCCCGTGGCGTGAGCTCCGGGAACGGCCGTCGCCCCCTGGAACACCGCGCCGCCGAGCAGCAGCCTGCCACTGACCGCGGTCGGGTTCGCCGCGGCCGCGGTGGCGTGGCGCCGGTCCGTACCGACGCCGGCCCCCGCCCGCTGAGCCCTGCGGCGGCGGGCCGCGCGGGGGGTGCCACGCGACGGTCCCGACAGTTAGGGTCTGCTAGTCGTCAGAAGCATCACGCCGTCGGAGGTGGTCGTGCGCGCCGTCGTTCTGTCCGGAGGGCTCACCCACGACTTCCCCGCCACGACGGCGGCCCTGTCGGGGCTGCTCGAGGCCGCGGGGCTGCAGGTCGAGGTGCACACCGGGACCGGGGGCGTCGACTCCGCGCTCACGGCCCTGCCCGGGGCGGCCCTGCTCGTCGTCAACGCGCTGCGCTGGTCGATGACCGGCGAGCAGACGCCGCAGCGCTACCGCGACAAGGCCGCGGAGGAGGGCGCGAGCCCGTCCCCGCGGGCCCGGGACGCGCTGGCCGCGCATCTCGCCGCGGGAGGTGGCGTCCTCGGGATGCACACCGCCGGGATCTGCTTCGACGACTGGCCGGGCTGGGGCGACACCCTCGGCGGGGCGTGGGTGTGGGGGTCGTCGTCGCACCCGCCGCTGGGCCCGGACGTGTCGGTCGCGGTGACCGGCGCCCACCCCATCGTCGACGGGCTCGACGACTTCTCGATCGTCGACGAGGTCTACTCCGACCTGGACATGCGCCCCGGGATCGAGCCGCTGCTCGCGGCCCGGCGCCCCGGCGACGACGCCGGCCCGGCCCAGCCGTTGCTGTGGGCGCGCGAGCACGGCGGCGGCCGGGTCGTCTACGACGCGCTGGGCCATCACGTCCCGTCGTACGAGGTGCCCGAGCACCGCGAGATGGTGCGCCGGGCGATCGGGTGGACCATTCGTGGCTGACCCGTCGTGAGCGGCGGGCGCAGGCCCCGCCACGGCGGGGTCGTGCTGGCCGTCGCGACGGTCGCGATCGGGCTCGGCAGCATCCCCGGCTTCCTGTTCGGCTATCTCGGCGCGGTGTTCGAGGAGGACCTCGGCGTCTCCAAGTCCGCACTCGGGGTGCTGATCGGGGTCTTCTTCGGGGCGACCGGGCTGGCGTCGACGGTCGGCGGGGCGTGGGCGGAACGGCTCGGCGCCCACAAGGCGGTCGGGCTCGACATGCTGGTCCTCGCGGCCGGGCTGCTGCTCGCGGTGCTGGTGCCGACGTTCGCGTCGTTGCTGGTCATGGCCGCCGTCACCGGCGCCGGGTACGCGTTGGCCAATGCGGGTACCAACATGGCGATCGCGACGAGCATCGCGCCGGCCCGGCACGGCATCGCGATGGCTGTGCGCACCGCGGGCGTCCCGGCCGTCGGTGCGCTGCAGTCGTTGGCCGGTGTCGCCGCGGCGGTCACGTTCGGCTGGCGGCCGGTCCTCGCGGTCGTCGTGCCGGTGCTCCTCGTGGTGGCAGTGCTGTGCTTCTGGCTGCTGCCCGCCGCGCGCAGCTCGGGCGACCCGGCGGCGGCCGTCGTCGAGGCCCACGACCTGGTCGGCGACGGGCCGGGGACCCCCCGGCGGGTCCGGCTGCCCGCGGGCTTCGCGTGGTACCCGATCGCGGCGTTCCTGATGATCGCGGGCACCCAGCCGATCTACTCGTGGTCGGTGCTCTACCTCGACGAGGTCGGTGGCCTGTCGTTGCCGACGGCCGGGGCGCTCGCCTCGATCGGTGCGGCGGTCGCCGTCGCCGCGATGATCGTGCTGGCGGGACGCGCCGACCGCATCGGGGGCGACCGGGTCCGCCCGGTCGTGCTCCTGACCGGCGTGGCGACGGTGGGGGTCGGCTTGTTGTGGCTGGGCATCGTCGCCGGGCCGGTGTCGATGACGGCCGGACTCGTCCTCGGCGGCATGGCCCAGCTGACGGCGATCGGGCTGATGCACGCGGCGGTCGTCGCGACCGCGCCGCACCTGGTCGGGCGGGCCTCGGGCGCGACGATGGCCGGCTACTACCTCGGCGCCCTGCTCAGCGCCCCGCTGTTCGGCCTCGCGGTCGACGTGACCGGCGGCTACGGGCTGGGCTGGGGGGTGAGCGTCGTGCTGGCCGCGGCGAGCGTGCTGTGTTTCGTGCGGTGCCGCCGTGTGACGGCGCGGGCCCGGGCCGCGCGCGCCGAGGCCTGACCGGCACGCCGCGGCCGACGCCCGCAGCCGCGCCGCAGCCCGGGGACGACCCCGAGGCGGTAGTGGTCAGGACCTGCACGCCGTCGCCGGCGGCGGTGTGGCCAGGGGGCGGTGCGACCAGGGGGCGTTGCGCCCGGGACGCCTAGCTCCCCCGGCGGCCGCTGCGCCGCGGCGGGGCCGTCGTCCCCACCGGGCCACGGGCCAGCAACGCGGCCGGGATGCCGTGGTCGGCGCGCAGCCGGCGCAGCGCGGGGTCGGACGTCCAGAACGACTCGAAGTCCTCCGGCGAGAACTTCTCCGCGATCAGGTGCATGGCGATGTCGTGGCGCACGTACTCGACCGCGACCAGCACGACGGCGGGGTCGTCGGTGTAGACACCCCACGCGTCGCCGTTGACGACGCCGCCGATGACGGCCTGCTCCCGGTCGGCGGCGACGACGAGCAGCCGGCAGCCCAGGTTCTCCAGGGCGACCTCGGGCGTGGAGAACCGGTGCGGGATCGTGGTGCCGACGGGGTCGGGGTCGTCGCCGAACATCACGACCGACACGTCGACGCCCTCGGCGTCCGCGCGCCGCACCACCGGCTTGAGCGGCTCGATCTCGGTCGGCCATCCGGAGAGGAACAGGTCGTCGCGCGCGGCGGCCACGACGTCCTCGGCGCGGGCGAGCAGCGACTCGCGGTCGGACAGGTTGTGCACCAGCCGGACCTGCGGCGGCGACGCGACCTGCGGCAGCGCCTCGCGCAGCGTGTCGATGGAGTGGTCGAAGTCACGGCGCATCCGGTCGAGCAGGGCCGACGGCGGCAGCGAGATGTACCCGACGCTCGCCTCGCCCGCCCGCACCTCGTAGGCGGCACCTCGCACGACGAGTTTCGCGAGCGTCTCGTAGACGGTGCTGCGGGGCACGCCGGAGCGCTTCGCGACCTCGTAGCCGTTGAGCGGTGTGCCGGCGGCGACGAGCGCCACATAGGCCTTGGCCTCGTATCCCGACATCCCGAGGCGTTGAAGCTCCTCGATGACGCTCTGCTGGGACATGCGGCCCATCGTCGCATCCGCACGTCCCGCCGCGGCACTCCCCCGCCGCTGGTCGGACCGGGTGCGCCCTACTGGATGCCGACCGAGTCGACCGACTTCGGCCGCGGCAGCGAGGCCAGCGCGCCCTTGCTGATGCCACCGTCGACGGCGATCGTCTGCCCCGAGATGTAGGAGGCCTTGGCCGAGGCGAGGAACAGCACGGCGTCGGCGATGTCCTCGGCCGTGCCGAGGCGGCCCTGCGGGACCCGGCTCGCGCGCAGCCGCCGCACCTCCGGGTCGGCGTTGACGGCGTCGGACATGCCGGCGTTGATGAGGCCCGGCGCGATGCAGTTGACGCGCACACCGGCGGGCGACCACTCGATCGCCATGTGCTCGGTGAGCATGACGATGCCGGCCTTGGACGCGGTGTAGGCGCCGGCATTGGGGGCCGCGGCGAGCCCGTTGATCGACGCCATGTTGACGATGGCGCCGCCCCCGGCCTCGATCATCCGGGCGGCGACGGCCCGGCCGACCAGGAACGTCCCGGTGAGGTTGACCTCGACGGCCGCGCGCCACTCGGCGGCGGGCAGCGTGAGCAGCGGGCCGAAGCGGGCGATGCCGGCGTTGTTGACCAGCAGCGCGGGCGCCGCGGGGAGCGCCGCGACGGCGCCGGCGACCGAGGCCTCGTCGGTGACGTCGACGACCGACGCCGTGCACGCGCCGCCGAGGTCGGCGGCCAGCGCCTCCACCCCGGCGCGGTCCACGTCCCATGCGGCGACGCGGTAGCCCTCCTTGACGGCGTTGCGCGCGATGACGGCACCGATGCCGTTACCCGCGCCGGTGACCACGGCCCACTCGTTCCCCACGGCCCGACCTCCGTCGTCGATCGCACTCCACCACCGCGCCTGACCGAGGTGCGGCGTTGGCTTTCTGACGACGCTAGTGGCGCGAGGGGTCGACGTCCACATCCTCCGGGGTGACACGGCGTCCTCACGCCGGGCGAACGTCAGAAATCCGCGTGAATGCGCCGTTCACGAGGACTCCCCGCATGCCCCGCAGCTGTGCGACACTGACCACAGGGCGGGACTAGTCGTCAGGCTTCTTACGGCGGGTCCGCGCCACCCACCACCCAGCCACGACGACGTTCCTGGAGGCGCCGTGAGCGGCAGCATCCTCATCAGCGGGGGCACGGTCATCGACGGCACGGGCTCCCCCGCCCGCCCGGGCGAGGCGGTCCTGCTGCGCGACGGGCGCGTCACCGCGCTCGGCACGCAGGCGGTCGACGACGCGGACGCCCACGGCGTCGACGAGCGCATCGACGCCACCGGCCGCACCGTGATGCCCGGCCTGATCGACGCGCACACCCATCTCACGTTCGGCGAGCCCACGGGCAACGACGAGCTGTTCAACCACCGCACCGAGGCCTACAGCTCGATGCTGTCGGCCTACAACGCGCGCAAGGTGCTGCGGGCGGGCGTCACGAGCGTGCTCGACGCCGACTGCCTGTGGAACATCGGCTGCGAGCTGCGCGACGCGATCGAGGCCGGGATCGTCGAGGGCCCGCGGATGCGCGCCGGCGGCCAGGCGCTGATGACGATGCTCGGCGGCACCGCAGGCCGGATGATCAAGGACGAGGGCACCACCGGCTACGCGACGGTCGTCTCCGGCCGGGACGTGATGGTCAACGAGATCCGCCGGCAGATCAAGTACGGCGTCGACTGGATCAAAATCATGGTGACGGGGCTGATCCCGTCGATGAAGGGCCCCGAGGTCAAGGTCTGGAACATCGACGAGCTGCGGACCGTCTGCGACACCGCGCACGAGCTGAACACCAAGGTCGTGGCGCACTGCCGCAACTCCGACTCGACGCGCGACGCCGCCCGCGCCGGCGTCGACCTGATCTACCACGCCTCCTACCTCGACGACGAGGCCATCGAGGCCGTCATCGAGGCCGGCTCGGCGATGTGCCCGACGTTCACCCTGCTGGGCAACCTCGCCGACTACGGCGAGAAGGTCGGCACCGCCCCCGAGCTGCTCGACGTGTTCCGCGCCGAGATCGAGGTGACCGCCAAGCAGCTCACCAAGGCCCACGCCGCCGGGGTGAAGTTCCTGACCGGCTCCGAGACCGGTTTCGCCGTCACGCCCGTCGGCGAGTGGCACGCCCGCGAGCTGGAGATGTTCGTTGAGTACATGGGGATGTCGCCCATGGACGCCATCGTCGCCGCGACGCGCAACGGCGCGTTCGCGATGCGCATGGAGGACGACCTCGGCACGCTCGAGCACGGCAAGGTCGCCGACGTCCTCGTCATCGACGGCGACCCGCTCGCCGACGTGCGGATCCTGCAGGACAAGACCCGGATCCGTGAGGTGATCAAGGCGGGCAGGCGGATCGACCTCGTCACCCCGATCCCCGAGCAGAAGCAGCGGACGTCGGACCAGGTGCGGTTCCTGGCGGCCTGTCCGCTGACCCGGTCCCTGGCGTTCACCGAGGAGCAGCTGGAGCGGATGTCGCATGTCTGAGGCCCGCATCATCGACGTGCACGCGCACGCCGTCCTGGAGCTCACCGAGGGAGCGGCGGGCGCCGCCGGCCCCGAGCTCGGCGCCACCGACGACGGCGTCCCGTTCTACCGCGTCGGCGAGTACCGGCTCATGGGCGTCAAGTACGCGGGCAGCCCGTTCATGGACGTCGACGTCCGGCTCGCCGCGATGGACGCCGCCGGAATCGACCTGCAGGTGCTGTCCCCCAACCCGATCACCTACTTCAACGACCTCCCCGCCGACGCCGCGACCGACTTCGCGCGCAAGCACAACGACGGGCTGGCAGAGCTGGTCGGCAAGCACAAGGGGCGGCTGCTCGCGACGGCGCAGCTGCCGGTGCAGGACATCACCGCGTCGGTGGCCGAGGCCCGCCGCGCCGTCCGCGACCTCGGCATGCCCGGCGTCTACATCGACACCGACCCCGCCGGGCGCACCCTCGACGACCCCGAGCTCGACCCGCTCTACGAGGCGCTGGTCGACCTGAACGCCCCGCTGTTCGTGCACCCGTCCCCCCTGGGGAAGAACGGCCCGGCCGACGACGTGCGGCTGCGCCGCTTCGACCTCGACCTGACGTTCGGCTTCGCCTACGAGGAGACCCTCGCCGTCGCGGCGATCGTCTTCGGCGGGGTGCTGGAGCGCCACCCGGGCCTCGACATCTGCATCTCGCACGGCGGTGGAGCCGCGGCCTTCGTGTCGGGCCGGTTCGCGCGCGCCGTCGAGAAGCGCCCGTGGGCCAGCAAGGCCCTGCGCGACAACGGGTTCGACCACTACTACAAGCGCATCTGGTTCGACACCCACGTGCACGACGAGGAGTCGCTGGATCTTCTCGTCAGCCACGCGGGAACCGAGCGCCTGGTGTTCGGGACCAACTTCGCGGGCTGGGACTCCGGCGCGGGCGAACACCCCGCGGGCGATCTCGGCCCCACCCTCTCCGCCAACGCCGCCCGCCTGCTGCGCCTCTGACCGTGAGCGGCCCCCGGTGGCGTCGCCGACGAGGCGACGCCACCCGGGGGGCGGCTGCGACACTGGTGCCCGGACGACCGGCGTCCGGGCGAGGGGGCGGCGACGCCATGTCAGGCCGACACGGCGACCTCGGCGAGCCTGATGCCCGCGACGTCGTCTTCGTCGTGTTCGACGGCGTGAAGATGCTCGACGTCACCGGCCCCGCCGAGGTCTTCGCCGACGCCCACCGGTTCGGTGCCCGCTACCGGCTCCGCTACGTCTCGCCCTCGGGCAGGCCGGTGCGGACCTCGATCGGGCTCGAGCTCCCCGTGGACGGCTGCCCCGGCTCCGCCCCCGATCCCGACACCGTGATCGTCGCCGGTGGTGACGTGCTCGCCGAGGAGCCCGTCGCGCCGGAGCTGGTCGGGGCGGTCCGGGAGCTGGCGCCACGCAGCCGCCGCGTCGTGTCGATCTGCACCGGCTCGTTCGCCCTCGCAGCGGCCGGTCTGCTCGACGGTCGGCGGGCCACCACCCACTGGCAGCACGCCGCGCTGCTGGCCCGGACCCACCCGCTGGTCCGGATGGAGCCGGACGCGCTGTTCGTCGAGGACGACGGGGTCTTCACCTCGGCCGGGGTGTCCGCCGGGATCGACCTCGCCCTCGCGCTCGTCGAGCAGGACCACGGGCCCGAGCTGGCCCGCACGGTGGCCCGCGACCTGGTGATGTTCATGCAGCGCCCGGGCGGGCAGTCCCAGTTCTCGGCGCCCCTGCAGCGGCACCCTCCCCGCACCGCCGGCCTGCGCACGGTGGTCGACCTGGTCGCCGCCCGGCCCGACCTCGACCACAGCGCACACGCCCTCGCCGCCCGGGTCGGGGTGAGTCCGCGCCAGCTGGCCCGGATGTTCGCCACGGAGCTGCAGTCCACCCCGGCCAGGTTCGTCGAGCAGGTCCGTCTCGAGCACGCCCAGGCCCTGCTCGCGGACGGGCACGGTGTCGCGCAGGTCGCCCGGCGGTCGGGGTTCGGCAGCGCGGAGACGATGCGGCGCACCTTCGTCAGCCGGCTCGGCCTGTCGCCGAGCCAGTACCGGGCACGGTTCGGCACGACGCGGCGCGCCGCGGAGCCCCGCCGCACGCCCTGACACCGGTGGGCGTGCCATGTCCGGATCTGTGGGGCGCCCGGCAGGTCTCGCGGTGGGCACACCGCAGACCGCTCGCAAGACTGGAACCAGTCCAGTACACACGAGCAGCTCCAGGAGGCACCCAATGCCGGAGACGATCGCCGGGATCGACATCCCGGACACCGACCTCGTCCGCCAGGCCACCGACCTCGTCCGCGCCGCCGCCGACGACACCCTGTTCCACCACTCGCGGCGCGTCTTCCTCTGGGGCTCGCTCAAGGCCGCGGCGCGCGGGCTGCAGGTGGATCCCGAACTCGCCTACGTCGGCGCGCTCTTCCACGATCTCGGGCTCACCGACACCTACCGCACCCGGGACCGCCGGTTCGAGATCGACGGGGCCGAGGCCGCCCAGGCCTTCCTGCTCGACCACGGCGCGTCCCGGGCCGACGCTCGCGCCGTCTGGCTGGGCATCGCGCTGCACACCACCCCGGAGGTCCCGCTGCACCTCGCCCCGGAGGTGGCCGTCGTCACCCTCGGCGTCGAGACCGACGTCCTCGGACTGGACCTGCACGAGATCACCGACGAGCAGCGCGCCCAGGTCGTCGCCGCACACCCGCGACCGGACTTCAAGAACCGGATCCTGCGGGCGTTCCACGACGGGATGGCCGACCGGCCCGACACCACGTTCGGGACCATGAACGACGACGTGCTCGCGCACTTCGACCCGTCCTTCCACCGGACGGACTTCGTCGAGGTCATCCGCAGCAGCGCGTGGCCGGAGTGATCGCAGGCGGCACCGCCGGACCGGGCACCGCCCGCGTCGTGGCGTCGGTCAGAGCAGTGCCTGGTAGGCCCCACCGTCGACCGGCACCGCGGCGCCGGTGAGGAAGCCCGCCTGCTGCGAGCACAGGAATGTGACGACGGCGCCGAAGTCGGCCGGGCTGCCGAGCCTGCCCGCGGGGACACCGGCGAGCGCGCCGTCGAGCGCGGGGCCCCCGGTTCCGTAGACACCGGTGACCCGGTCGGTCTCGTGCAGGCCGGGCAGGACCGAGTTGACGGTGACGCCGTCGCCCGCGATCTCCCGGGCCAGGGTGCGCAGGAAACCGGTGGCGCCCGTGCGCGCGGTGTTCGACAGCGCGAGGTTCATGTAGGGCTGGCGCACGCCGAGCGACGTGATCGCCACGACCCGCCCCCACCCGCGCTCGCGCATCCCGGGCGTCGCGGCCAGGCACATCGCGACCACCGCGAGCAGGCTCCGGTCCAGCGCCGCCTGGTAGGCGTCGAGGGGAACCTCGGTGACGATCCCCGGGGCCGGGCCCGGACCGTTGACGACGAGGATGTCGACGCCACCCATCCGGTCGGCGGCACCCTCGACGAAGGCCGTCGCGCCGTCCGGTCCGCGCAGGTCGGCGACCAGCCAGTCGGTGCCGCCGCCCAGCTTCTCGGCAGCGGCGCGGGCCCGGTCGGCGTCGGAGCTGCAGATGGTGACCTGCGCGCCCTCGGCGACGAGCGCCTCCGCGCTGGCGTAGCCGAGCCCTGCGCTGGCCGCGGCCACCGCCGCGCGCTTTCCCGCGATCCCGAAGTCCATGCCCTCATCCTCCTGCGCCGCCCCCACCGTTGCGCAGGAACGGCACTTTCCCGTAGCCCAGCTGCAGGAAAGTGCCGTTCCTGCAGCAGACGCCGAACCCGTCAGTCGACGTCGATCTCCTCGCCGGAGTCCACGTCGGTCACGACGAGGGCGCCTGCGGGGCAGGCCCGGGCGAGGTCGAGGATGCGCTCGTCGGCCGGCTGGGTGGCGCCCGGCACGATCTCGGCGATCTCGTCGTCGTCGAAGCGGAAGACGTCGGGGGCGTCGGCGACGCACTTGCCGGAGCTCATGCAGACGGCACTGTCGACACTGATGCGGTAGGACACGGTCGGCTCACTTCCCCAGCAGGACGGGGTAGGTGCCCCAGTAGGGGCGGGCGGTGGACGCATCGCGCTGCGGCGGGTTGTCCGGGTCGCGGCGCACGCCGACCCCGAACATGTGCCGCACCACCCCGGTGACCAGCCCGTAGAGGTGGTCGTCGGGGTCGGTGCCCGGGACGGCGACGACCCCGGCGGCGAGGTCCTGGCCGATGCAGACGTGCATGCCGGCGGCGAAGCTCAGCCCGAACGGCGCGACGCCGGGCGGCAGGGTGCGCGTCGGGCAGAAGTCGGCGGCGTCGGGCCCGAACAGCTCGGTGTCGCGGTTGATCGCCTGCAGGTCGAGGACGACGATCGAGCCCTCGGGGATGTGCACGCCCGAGCGCAGTGTCACGTCGGCCAGCGCCCGGCGCCGCCCCGTGGGGCTCGACGGGTTGAGCCGCACCGTCTCGTGGATGCAGCGCTGCACGAACAGCGCGTCGTCACGGACCTTGTCGACGTCCTCGGGGTGCTGCTCGAGCCAGCCCAGGATGTGGTCGATCGAGCGGACGAACGCGGTGGCGCTGGTGTGCGCGCCCGCGAGCAGGTAGAACGCCACCTCCCGGCGGATGACGTGGTGCGGAACGTCCAGCTCCTCGCGGTGACGCAGCAGCGTGGCGAGGACGTCGCGCGGGACGTCGACGTCCTCGCCCGCGGCCTCGCGGGCCAGCAGCTCCTCGCGGCGCGCGACCGACGGCGCGAGGAACTCCTCGTCCCAGTCGTCGAGCGCCTTCGCGATCTCGCGGCGCAGCGCGTCCTTGTCACCGGTGTGGTGCGCCATGGTCGCACCCTCGATGAACTTCGCGTTGTAGTCGAAGAGGCGCCCGGTCTCCTCCGCGGTGCCGAGCGGCCGGTCGATACCGGCGGTGAGCGCGGAGAGGTTGAGCATCAGCTCGTGCCCGAGGTGCACGAGGTCGACGCGGCCCGACTCCAGGTAGGGGGCCAGCGTCTGGACCGTGACCTGCGGGAACAGTTCGCGCTCGTAACGCTCGAACACCTCCCGGCGGAACATCCGGTTCTCGACGCGGCGGCGGTCGCGGTGCTCGCGCCCGTGCAGGTTCACGAGGACGCCCGACATGACGACCTCGCCCTCGTCGTAGAGGGCCTGGCGCAGGTCCTTGTTGCGGTAGGCGTCCTTGGCGTCGGCGAAGGTGCTGAGCACGATCGGCGGGGCGCCCTCGGCGACTGCGGTCATGACTCCTCCGTGGTGGTGGGCACGGTCGCGAAACTCTCGGCGTCGACGGCGGCCGCGACGCGCAGGGCCGCGACGCCGTCGTCGAAGGTCGGGATGTCGTCGGTGTCGCCCATGGCGAGCGCGCGCACGAGCAGGGCGAACGGCTCGGTGGCGGTGCCCTCGGCGGGCAGCAGCGTGCGCAGGCCGTCGTCGCCGAGCCGGGCACCGCTGAGCCCGACGGGGAAGTGCCCGGTGTGGCCGGCGGCCTCGGCGACGAGGACGCCCTCGGAGCCGTGGACGACGAGCCGCCAGCCGGCGCCGAACGGCGCGACCCACGAGGTGTGGACGGACACGACGGCACCGCCGGCGGTGCGGGCGGTGAAGGCGGAGCTGTCGACGCTGGTGGCGGGGATCGGGCCGGTGGGACCGGGCCAGTCGGGCTGCCGCGTCGCGGCGGTGCCGGTGACGTCGGAGAGCTCGCCGAACGTCCAGCGCAGGATGTCGGTGGTGTGCAGGCCGTGGACGCGCAACGAGCTGGCGCCGTCTCCCGCATCGGCGCACCAGCCCGACGCCGCCGCGGCCGCGGGCAGCGTGAACGTCGGGTAGAAGGCGTGGGCCACGATGTTGTCGACGCGTCCGACCCAGCCGTCGAGCACGAGCCTGCGGAGCTCGGCGATGCCGGGCCGGAACCGCGACTGCATGTCGACGACCCCGCACACGCCGGCGTCGGCGGCGGCGCGGGCCATGGCCAGCCCGTCGTCGACGGTCGGGGCGAGCGGTGCCTCGCAGAGCACGTGCTTGCCGGCGGCGATCGCGGCGAGGGCCATGTCCTTGTGCCGGCTGGGCCGGGTGGCGACGTCGACGAGGTCGACGTCGGGGTCCTCGCAGAGGGCTTCGAACCCGACGTGGGCGTGCGGGATGCCGAACTTGGCGGCGACGGCGTCGGCGGTCTCGAGGTGGGCGGTCGCGACCGCGACCAGCTCGACGATGCCGGCCTCGGCCAGCTCGGCGTACACGGGCAGGTGCGTGCCGGAGGCGTAGCTCGCGCCGACGACCCCGACCCGCAGTGGACGAGCGATCATGCCTGCACCACGGCGGTGTCCAGCTGCGGCAGCACCTCGGTCCCGAACAGCTCCATGGCCTCCAGGACGGCGGCGTTGTCGGGGCCGGTCGGGTACCGGAAGATCATCAGGAAGTCGTCGACGCCGGCCTGGTCGCGGAAGCGGCCGATGGTGTCGACGCACTCGTCGGGCGTGCCGAACACGAAGCGGTCGCGGACGAACTCCTCCAGCGTGATCTGGTCCGAGGAGGTGACGCCGGGCAGGTCGGTGATGGCGCCGTAGTCGAACAGGGTGCGCGCCATGGCCAGCGCGGTGTCGCCGAACTTGTCCAGCGCCGCCTGCCGGTCGCGGTAGGGCCAGCAGAACCGGATCGAGGTGACGTGCGGGTCGCGTCCCCCGGCCGCGGCGGCCTCCCGGTACTGCCCGGCCATCGCCGTCATGGTCTCCAGCGACATGAGGGCGTTGGTGATCCAGCCGTCGGCCAGGCGCCCGGCGCGCCGGATGCCGCCGGGCGTCCACGCCGCGAGGTGCAGCGGCACGCCCTCGGCGCGGACCGGCCTGGGGATCACGGAGACGTCGTCGAAGGAGTAGATCTCGTCGGCGAAGGAGAACCGGTCGTTGGTGTGGGCCTCGCGCAGGATGCGGACGGTCTCGTCGAACCGCTGGGCGCGGTCGTCCCAGGAGACGCCGACGGTCGAGTAGTCGACGGGCATGTAGCCGACGCCGAGCCCCAGCCAGGCCCGGCCCCCGGAGAGCTGGTCGAGCATCGCGGAGTCCTGTGCGAGCTCGATCGGGTTGTAGAGCGGCGCGATCGCGATGGCGGTGCCGACCTTGACGTTGCGCGTGCGCGCGGCGATGGCGAACGACAGGTGCAGCGGCGACCCGAAGTACTCGTCGGAGTACTTGTGCTCGGTGGTCAGGGCGTGGGAGAAGCCGAGCCGGTCGGCGGCCTCGGCCTGTTCGAGAATCTCACCGAGGACCGTGTGCGGATCGCCCGTGACGAGCCCCTGGGTGAACAAGACTCCGACCGACATGACGCTCCTCGTGGTGGTGGGGTGGGCGGGTCACGGCGTTGGGACCCGCCCGGCTCGGGTCGAGCTCAGGGCTCGACGGACTGCTTCTCGGTATCGGGATCCAGGTGTACCAGCGCGATCCTGGTGTCGAGCATGCTCGGCATGCCGACGTGCATCACGCTGCCGTGGTCGGTGCGGTCGTCGACCCCGCGCGCGACGGCCCGCCCGGCGATGCGGCCGAGGGTGAGCCCGCCGCAGATGTGGATCCCGCCGAGATCGGAGACGGGGTTGAGCCCGCCGACGCAGTCGCCGCCCGCGAACAGGCCCGGGATGGGCGTGCCGAACACGTCGACGACCTGCATGTCGGTGGTGGTGCGGAAGCCGCCGCAGCAGAAGTTGATGCCCTCGATCATCGGGACGGCGGTGAAGGGTCCGGTCGCGCACGGGCGGCGGTTCGGCGGCAGGACGACGCGCCCGTGGTCGGGGTCGACGTCGGCGTCGCCGGCGAGGAAGGCGTTCCAGCGGTCGACGGTGGCGCGCAACGCGTCGGCCGGGACCCCGATGGTCGAGGCCAGCGCGTCGAGGGTGTCGGCCTGCACCGCGGGCTCGGGCATCTGCCCGATCAGGCCTTCCTTCTCGCGGGCGACGACGGCGTCGACGACGTACCAGGCCCGCCGCCCGGCCTGGGCGTGCAGCTTCTCGACGCGTTCCTCGTAGGGGCCGGCCTCGTCGTGGAAGCGTTCTCCCGACGCGTTGACCGCGATCGCGTCCTCCACGACCGACGACGACACGATGACCAGCGGCGGCACGAACGTCATGTTGATGAGATCGCCGCCGACGGCCTGGCCCATCAGGTGCCCGGCGCCGCGGCAGGAGTCGACGCCCAGGTAGGGGGCCTGTGCGACGAACTCCGGCTGGTAGCGACGCCGCAGCTGCGGGTTGGACTGGTATCCGCCGGTCGCGAGCACGACGCCGCGCCGGGCGGTGATCTCGACGGTCGCGTCGGGGTCGTCGCGGCGGTGGGCCAGTACCCCGGTGACGCGGCCGTCGGTGACGACGAGCCGGTCGGCGAGCGTCCGGTAGAGCGTGGTGACGTTGTCGCGCTCGAAGTCGGGCTGGAACGCCCGGCCGATCATCCAGGTGTCCTCGACGGCGGCCATCCGGTCGACGCTGTGCTGCTTGGGCCGCGGGATGAACCGGCTGAACCGGACTCCCCGCTCGGTGAGGATGCGGTAGGTCTCGGCCGACTCGCGGGCGTAGAGCCGCACCAGCGCCTCGTCCCATTCGACGCCGAACTGGTCGCGCGCGAGGTCGACCATGTGCCGGGCGTCGGCGACGAAGGTCTCCTCGCTGTCGACGATCCCCTGCTCGGCCTGCATCCCCGAGTTCACGAAGGCCAGGTATCCGGTGGACCAGACGGCGTTGCC
Organism: Pseudonocardia sp.; assembly: GCF_050250275.1. Taxonomy (GTDB): domain Bacteria; phylum Actinomycetota; class Actinomycetes; order Mycobacteriales; family Pseudonocardiaceae; genus Pseudonocardia. The sequence continues at coordinate 5,496 of NZ_JBFWOY010000014.1, read as the reverse complement.
GCCGATGTGGTCCATGGCCTCGACCGCGACGACCCGGGCACCCTCCGCGGCGGCCGCGGACACGGCGGCCATGCCTGCGGGGCCGGTGCCGAGGACGACGACGTCGGCCTCGTGGGTCTCGGTCACGGTGACCGCCTTTCGCAGTGGTGACGAGGGGTGACTGGAGTCACCGAACCTTCTCTTGCAGACGAAGCGGCGTCAACCCCCTAACGACGGTGGTCGGGAGCCGCGCCGGCTCCGCCGCCCGCGAGCGGGGTCAGCGTGCCACGCGCTCCAGGGCAGGCAGCATCGACGCCATGTCGGACTCGTAGAACGAGACATATCCGAACCCCCAGCGTTCCCGCAGCTCGGCGAGCCGCTCGGCGACGGCACCGACAGGTCCGATGAGCGCGTGCGGCGAGGCCAGGAGCTGGTCGGGGGTCAGGTCGAGCCCGAGCGCGGCGATCCGGCGGGCCGCCGCGGCCTGCGGGTCCTCGGTGACCTCCGACCAGTACGCGACCAGGTGCAGCAGCGGTTCGCGGCTCCCGGCCGCGGCCCGGACCCAGCCCACCTTCTCGTCGGTCGCGGCGGTCGACGCCGACGCCGTCGCGTGCGCCCCGAGGCGCCCCTCCCGGACGTCGAAGTTGATGCCGACGACGTCGGCGTTGCGCGCCGCGAGCGTCAGCACCCGGCGTCCGCCGCCGCCCACGAACAGCCGGGGCGCGGTGGTGACGGCGGGGACGTTGCGCAGGTCGCGGACGACGACGCCCGGGGCGTCGAGGTCGACGGGCCCGCCGCTCGCGAGGGCCCGCAGCAGCTGCAGCGTTCCGTCGAGCCGGTCGATGCGCCTGCCCGCGGGCTCGCGGACGATGCCGGAGACCTCGTAGTCGCCGTCCATCCAGCCCGCGCCGACACCGATCTCGAGGCGACCGTCACACAGCACCGACAGCGACGCGATCTCCTTGGCCAGCACGGCCGGCTGCCGGAAGTCGTTGTTGAGCACCAGGGTTCCGAGCCGGATCCGGCTCGTGACCTGGGCGGCCGCCGCGAGCGCGAGCAGCGGACTGACCGGGGAACGGTCGAAGTGGTCGGACACCTGCAGCGTCGAGACGCCGTCGTCCTCCATCCGCCGGACCCGGTCGCGCCACTGCGCACGGGAGGTCACCGGGTCCATCATCAGTACGCCGAACTCCACCGCCGACTCCAGTTCCGGAGCCTGGACGACCCCATTGCCGCTTGATAGCGTCGTTAGAAGTATCACGCCGAACCGACCGGGCAGGGACACGCCGATGCAGACGATCACCCTCGACGGCTTTGCCGACGTCCGCGAGGCCTTCCGGCAACACGACCTGCAGCAGTCGCTGTACGACGCCGGTGGCGTCGTCATGGCCGACTGCCTGCTCGTGCTGCACGGATCCGACCACCGCAAACGACGCCGCGTCGAGAACCGGCTGTTCCGGCGTGGCACCTTCCGGTACTGGGAGAAGGCGTTCCTGCGCGACGTCGTCCGCGACACCCTGGCACCGTTCGTCGAACGCGGGCATGCCGACCTGCAGGAGCTCGGCTATCGCACGATCATGAACCTCACCGCCATGGTCGCCGGGCTCGACCAGCCGACGGGCTCGGTCGAGGAGACCGACGCGCTCTACCGCTTCGCCAAGAAGTTCTCCGAGGGCGCGACGCTCGTGCACACCACCCGCGACCCCGAGGCCGTGCGCGCGGAGGTGCAGCAGGCCCTCGACGAGTTCGACGCCATGTTCCTGCAGCCGTCGATCACCCGCCGCCGCGCACTGCTCGCGCAGCTGGACGCCGGCGAGATCACCGAGGACGACCTGCCCCGCGACGTCCTCACCGCGCTGCTGCGCAACTGGGACGAGCTCGACATCGACGACGACATCCTGCGCCGCGAATGCGCCTTCTACCTGCAGGCCGGCTCCCACTCGACGGCCGACGCCTTCACCCACGCCGCCGACGACTACTTCTCCTGGGCCTCCCGCGACCCGGCCGCCGCGGCCGCCGCCCGCAAGGACCCGGCGGTCCTGCAGGCATGCGTCTACGAGACGTTGCGGCTGCACCCGGCGAGCCCCGTCGCCCAGCGCCGGGCCCTCGCCCCGATCACACTCAAGGGCGGGACCGAGATCCCCGAGGGCTCGTCGGTGGTCCTCGACCTGGCCGCCGCCAACCGCGACCCCTCGGTCTTCGACCGTCCCGACGTCTTCGACCCGCTGCGCGAGATCCCCGCCGAGGTGCCGCGCTGGGGGCACGCCTTCGGCGGCGGGATGCACGCGTGCATCGGGACCGAGCTGGCGGGTGGGGTCCCGTCGTCCCCGTCCCCGTCCCCCGACGAGGCCCACGACCAGGTGCTCGGGACCGTCACGCTGATGCTCGACGCGCTGCTCGGCGCCGGTGGACGTCCCGACCCCGACCGGGCGCCCCAGCGCGACCCGCACTCGGCGCGCGACCACTTCTCGTCCTACCCGGTCGTCTTCGGAGGATGACGAACGCCCGGGACGTCGTCGAGAGGTTCCTCGCCGCCGTCGGGGCCGGGGACCCCGACGCCGCCGCAGCCTGCTTCGCCCCCGACGCGACGTACGCGAACATGCCGCACCCGCCCGTCGTCGGGCCCGCCGGCGTGCGCGGGATGCTGGCGCCCATCCTGGACCGGGCCGAGTACGTCGAGTGGGAGATCGTCACCGCGAGCTACGCCGAGACCCGGGCCTGGCTGGAGCGGGTCGACCGCTTCCGCATCGACGGCCGCGAGTACGCCATCGAGTGCAACGGCGTCGTCGAGATCGACCCGGCGTCCGGGCTGATCACCGCGTTCCGCGACTACGTCGACCTCGGCCTGTGGCGGGCCCGGCTCGGGGACGTCCTCGGATGACGGGGCTGCGGGGATGAGGCTGCGGGTCGGGATCGGGCTCTACACCGGCCAGGGCAGCGACTACCGCGACGCCGTCCCCCTCGCCGTCGCCGCGGAGCAGGCGGGCTTCGACTCGTTCTGGGTGACCGAGCACCACGGGCTCCCCGACGGGTACCTGCCGTCGCCACTGCCGCTGCTGGCCGCGCTCGCCCCGGCGACGTCGACGATCGAGCTCGGGACCGGGCTCGCCCTCGCGCCCCTGCACCATCCGCTGCGCCTGGCCGAGGACGCGGTCGTCGTCGACCGGCTGTCGGGCGGGCGGCTGATCCTCGGGCTCGGGCTGGGGTACGCAGCGCACGAGTACAAGGCTTTCGGGGTCGATCCCGCGTCTCGCGGCGCTCGGCTCGCGGCGCTCGTCGGCGTCCTCCGGGACGCCTGGACCGGGGAGCCGTTCTCCTCGGAGGAGCTGGGGCTGCACGACGTCCGGGTCACCCCCACCCCGACCCGGCCCGTCCCGATCTGGCTCGGCGGGTATGCGGCCACCGCCGTCGCCCGGGCCGGCCGGATCGCCGACGGGCACCTCGTCGGCCGCGGTGCGCCGCACATCGTCGACGCCGCGTCCGCGCAGCTCGCCGCGGTCCGCGACCCGTCCGATCCGACGTTCACCCGGGCCGTCAACGTCACCTGCGTCCTCGACGCCCCCGGCGGCGGCGCCGCCTCCGCCCGCGTGGGCTTCGAGGCGCAACAGCTCGTCTACGAGTCGATCCAGGCCGGCCGCCCGGTCTACGCCGGTCTGGTCGGCGACCCCTCCGGCTCGGCCGGGCTCGCCCAGGGCTCGATCGAGTCCTACATCCAGGTCGCCGGGGGTGTCGACGACGTCGTCGCCGGCCTCCGGGCCGTCCTCGACGGCCTGCGCGGCTGGGCCGACGTGCACCTCGTCCTGCGCGTGCTCTTCCCCGAACCCGATCTGGACGTCCAGCTCGCCCGGCTCGCCACCCTCGGCGAGCAGGTGCTGCCACGGTTGAAGGAGACCTGACGATGCGCATCGAGGACCGGGTGGCCATCGGTGACCTGATGGCCCTGTACTGCGAACGGGTCGACGAGTACGACATCGACGCCGTCGCCGCCCTCTTCACCCCCGACTGCGTGACCGACTACGGCCCCGGCCGCGGCGGGCTCGTCAGCGGGCGGGAGGCGGTGCGCGACCGGATCGCCGGCGGGCAGGCGCAGTTCCGGCGGACCCATCACCAGCTCGGGCAGAGCCGGGTCACCTTCGACCCCGCCGACCCCGACCGTGCCACCGCCGTCACCTACGTGACCGCCTCCCACGAGGAGTGGGAGGGCCGGCAGTGGCGGGCCCACCTGCGCTACGTCGACGTCCTCGCGCACACGCGCGAGGGCTGGCAGCTCGCCGAGCGCCGGGTGCACGCCGGGGTGATCGAGAACCGCCCCGAGATCGACTGGGTCTGGGTCCCCCGAGAGGTGCCCGCCACCCACGACGCCTGACCGGGGACCGGGGACCGGGGACCGGGGACCGCAACCCCACTGCTGTCCGCGGCGTGACGCGCGACCGTGAGGTTGCGCGCCGTCGCGCGATTCGTGGCGTGCACGCGCGTCCACGGCGTGGCGTCGGTCGTCGGCGCCGGCTGTCGGCGGTGCTGCGCCCGGCGCCGCCCGTGCTCACCGGCGGCGGCGCGACCGGGTGTACCCCGGTGGTCGACGCCGCGTCCAGGCTGCCGTCACCGCCTGCAGCCGTGCCGCGTCGGGCCGCACCGTGCTGCGCAGACCACCCGGCGTCGCCCTGCGACGGGCGGGGGCGCACGGCGGCCACGAGCCGACGTCCCGGCCGGCTTTCACCCGGCCCGGGCTCCGCCGGACGGGGTCCCCGGGGCCCGCGCCCCGCCTCCCCCGGCCTGCTGCCCGGGCAGTCGCACCGGATGGTTGCCCCGGCACCGAATCACTGATAACAATGTCCCTTGTTTGGGTATGAACTGGATCACGCCCACCACAGACCCCCCAATGACGTAGGGAGTACCGGATGACCGCCACGAACCCGCTCGACCAGATGCAGGTGATCCATGTCGACGACCAGGCGTGGGTGGACTACGAGGACGAGACGGGGTTCATCCCGCCCGGAGCCGCCGTCAAGCCGCTGATCGACCCGGAGTCCGGGCACACGTTCATGCTCACCCGCTTCGCCCCGAACTACCAGGCGCCCTCGCACTGGCACCCGTCCGACACGATCTACATCATCACGCAGGGCGAGTTCGCAGTGGAGGGCGAAGGCACCTACCGTCCCGGCGACATCCGCTGGGTCAAGGGCGGCACCGCCTACGGCTCCGAGTCCGCAGGGCCCGACGGCTGCCAGTTCTACATCGTCAGCATGGGCCCGTTCGACGTGAACGACCCCGAGTCCGACGCCCCTCCCCGCGGCGACTGGCGCGCCGTCAAGGGCGTCTGACCCCTCGGCCCCTGCCGCCCCGGGCAGCCCCCGGCTTTCTCTTCTGCACGAACGGCACAGTGGCGCAAGCGAGGTGGATTCGTGGGGTCGTGGCAACACTGCTGTTAGTTCGGTGTGGGCAACACGGTAGCGAGACGTTGGGCTGGGCTGTCCCAGCCCAACGTCTCCCGCGGTCGGCCGTTGAGCTCCGCCGCGA
>NZ_JBFWOY010000013.1:0-147929 GCF_050250275.1 Pseudonocardia sp. | reverse complement strand
GTACAAGACCCACAACGAGTGGGACGACAAGTACACCCACTGCTGGGACGACAAGCGCTACGACGACTGCTGGGACGACAAGTCCTACGACGACAAGTCCTCGTGCCACGACCAGAGCTACAAGCACTGCAACGACGACTACAGCCACTCCTCGAGCAGCTACGGCCACCACTGAGCCTTCCCCGCGGACAACGCCCCCGGACCACCCGGTCCGGGGGCGTTGTGCGGTCGGGGGCGGCCGGAGTTCGTGCACGAGGTGAGGCGTGCGGTCCGAATGCTCGTCTCAGCGACGCGCACACCGCAGCCCACCTGCGGACCTGGTCGAATCCGGGCCGTTGGGTGCTGACGCCCGGGGCCCTGGTGGTGGCCGGCGTTCGTGACGGGGCGGCTCAGCGCGATCGCCCCGGCGGTGATCGCCGGTGTGCAGCTCGACCCGGAGTGGACCGGTCCCGGGCTGTTCGCCCTGTCCGCCGCGGCGATGCCGGCCCGCGGAGGGCGATCCGTGTCGCGGAGTTTGCTCCGCCCGGTCAGACGCCTCGGCCGTCGGCGCCGGGCCGAGATGAGCGTGCTCCGCCGCCGTGCGCCGGCAGTGGCTGCACCGCATGCCTCGGATCGGACAGCGAAGGCTCGTTCGATCGACGCTCGGGGCGCGTGGCGCGCTCGAGCACTTCCAGAACGTGCACGTAGGGCTGCCCGGTGGCACGGGTCATTCCGAGCTCACAGGTGCGGTTGCAGGATGCGTAGGCCTCGTGTGGGTCAGCGTTGATCTCGGCTGCCTGCTCTCGTGTCGCGGACGCGGTGAGTTCCGGGTGCAGGAGTCCCCGGTCGCCTGCGAAGCCGCAGCATCCCCAGCTCTCGGGAACGCGAACCGTTGTCGCGACGGCATCGGCGATGGCGCGCAGCACGGGGACGAGACCCATTCGCGTGGCCGAGCACGTGGGATGGAGCGCGAGGTCGGCCACGGGCGCGGTCACGGTCAGCCGCGGCAACAGTCGCGTCGCGCAGAACTCGACCGCGTCGATGACGTCGATCGAGTGAAAGCGCTCGGCGCCGTGGTCCACCATCTGCCGAAGTCCTTCTGTGCACGACGACGCATCGGTGACGACGGGTAGTGCTCCGTGAGAGCTCGCCTCCCAGAGTGCGGGGAGGACCCGAGCCGACATCTCGGCATAGCCGCGGGCCATACCCTTGGACCGCCATGGAGTGCCGCAGCAGAGTTCGCCGGCTGCGGGCGGAAGTCGGAGGGTGATCCCGGCGCGATCGCACAGGGCGGTGAAAGCCGCCGAGGCCCCCGGGCTGCCTGCGGTGGCGGGACCGAACATCGTCCCGGTGCAGGAAGGGAAGAAGACGGCATCGGCGGGCTGAGCAGCACGATCGTGCTCGGCCGGGAGACCGGTTCTGCATCCTCCCGCAGGTAGCTCCGGGGACCACAGTGGAACGGTCTCATGGCCGCCGAGGGCACGGCCCACACGGTTGACCGCTTCGACCGCCGGCGTCGGCAGCGCGGCTGCGACGGTCAGTGCCGTTGACGCCGCGCGGGTCGCGATGTCCCAGTGTCGCGCCGCGACCTTCCACGCCGTCTCGGATGCGTGACCAGCCCGGTCGGATCGGAGTCGCTTCACGAGATCGCCCGTGTTGATCGTGACAGGACAGACGGTCTGGCACATGCCGTCCGCAGCGCACGTCTCGACGGCGTCATAGGTGTACTCGGCCTCGAGCCGGCCGGCGAGCTCGCTGTCGCCGTCGAGGTGCGCCCGTTCGATCTCGCGGCGCAGGACGATGCGCTGGCGCGGTGTGGTGGTCAATTCTCGGCTGGGGCAGACGGGTTCGCAGAATCCGCACTCGACGCAACGGTCGGCTTCGGGCTCGATCGTGGGGGTGGTCTTGAGGTCGCGCAGGTGTGCCTCCGGGTCGTCGGAGATCACGACGCCCGGGTTCAGCACGTTGTCGGGGTCGCAGAGTCGCTTGATCTCGCACATGACGGCGTAGAGCTCGTCGCCGTACTGGCGGCGGACGAACGGAGCCATCATCCGGCCGGTGCCGTGCTCGGCCTTGAGGGATCCTCCCTGATCGAGGACGAGGTCGACCATGTCGTCGGTGAAGCGCTGGAACCGGCCCAACGACGCGTTGTCGCCGGCGAGACGCTCCGTGAGCATGAAGTGGATGTTGCCGTCCTTGGCGTGACCGAATATGACGGCATCGGAGTAGCCGTGGCGGTCGAACAGAGCCGTGAGCCGCTGACAGGTGGCGAGCAGCCGTGGCACCGGGACCACGACGTCCTCCAGCAGAGCGGTCGTGCCGCTCGGCCGCGCCTCGGCGACCATCGCGTAGAGGCCCTTGCGGATGTGCCACATGTCGGCACGGTCGGCTGCGTCCGCACTGAGGTCGCGCGGCCCGGTGACCGGGAGCTTCTCGATGGCGGACTGCGCAGCGGCGGCGAGTTCGTCGACCTCCTGGCAGGTCGTGGCCTGATACTCCACGAGCAACGCGGCATGGTCCTTCACGGCCAGGCTGCGCAGGACCTCGCCCGCGGCGGAGTCGCGCTGCCCGACCCGCAGCGAGGTTGCGTCCAGTAGTTCGATCGAGGTCGGCGCGGAGTCGACCAGATCGGGAAGCGCACCGGTGGCGGCAGACAGGTTCTCGAAGATCAGAAGCCCGGTCCGGGCGTAGGGCAGTGCCGGGACGGTCCGCAACACGACGGACGTGATGAACGCGAGCGTGCCTTCGCTGCCGACAACGAGATGGGCCAGGATGTCGGCCGGCGTGGCGAAGTCGACCAGGGCGTTGATGCCATAGCCCATCGTGTTCTTCATGGAGAACTGTCGCGTGATGCTGTTCCGCAGCTCGCGGGAACCGCGGACACGATCACGAAGCCGGCCGAGTCCCGCATACAACTCGGGTTCGAGTGCGCGCAGAGTGGTGTCCGCGTCCGGTGTACCGGTGTCGATGACGCTGCCGGACGGGAGGACGATCACCATCGACTCGAGAGTGGCGTAGCTGTTGGCGGCGGTTCCGCAGGCCATCCCGCTGGAGTTGTTGGCGACGACCCCGCCCACGGTGCAGGCCACCTCGCTCGCCGGATCGGGCCCGAGCTTGCGGCCGAATCCGGCCAGTCTGGCGTTGACCTGTCGAACCGTGGCACCGGGCCCGACCCGGACCCGGAGCCCGCCGTCGAGCACCTCGATGGTGCGGAAACGTGCTCGGGTGTCGACGAGGACGCCGGCCGTCCCGGCCTGGCCGGACAGGCTCGTGCCGCCGGAACGGAAGGTCAGGGCAAGGCCGGCGGTCTTGGCCGCAGCGAAGAGACGGCCCACGGCCTGCGCGTCGTGCGGGCGTGCCACGGCAGCAGGGACGAGGCGGAAGTGCGATGCGTCGTGAGCGTGGGCCAGTCGGTCCGAGAGGCGGTCGTGGACGATGCAGTGTCCGCGCAAGGCCTCGTGCAGGTGCTGCAACGAGGTCTTCGTCCCGACATCGGCACGCGGGCCGCGGCTCCATGACATTGCTTAGTTGTATGACAACATGACTGGGACCGTCAAACGTTCGTTGCAGTCTCGACCGCGGCTCGCTGTCTCGAGGTGTCGGCTAGCCTGACCATGGCGAAGCATCGACGAAAGCAGGAGTGTGTGAGCCGGCTCAACGCGATGACGGTGACCACCTCATTGATCGCCACCATGCGCGCGGAGATCCTCGACGGCGACCTGGAGCCGGACCGCGCTCTGTCGGAGAACGAGATCGCCGCGGAGTACGGGGTGTCTCGCCCCACCGCCCGGGTCGCGATCACGCAGCTCGAGCTGGAGGGTCTCCTGCGCCGGTCCGGTCGCCAGCAACCGGCCCGGGTGCCGCGCCTGGCGGCTGCCGACGTCGAAGATCTCTTCCTCGTGAGGATGCCGCTCGAACTCGAGGCGGTCCGCCTCGTGGCGGATCGGGCCGCACCCCTGACGACGGCCGCACAAGCGGTCGACGACCTCCGCTCGATCGCCGCCACCGCCCCCCACAGTGCCTTCGTCGATGCAGATCTGAGGTTTCACCGCGCACTCGTCGACGCCGTGGGCAGCCCCCGTCTGGCCGCGCACTACGAGCGCCTGAGCGGCGAGATTCATCTGTCCATGGTCCAGTCACGGCTGATTCTCGGCCGGGACCGAATCGTCGCCGAGCACGATGCGGTGCTCGAGGCACTCGGACACCACGACACGGCGCAGGCGCAGATGCGGATGCAGAACCATCTGGCCGCTGCCCGGGACGCGATGGTGGCGCATCTGGGGATGGACAGCGCGCCCAGCTGAAGCACACCACGCCCCCCACCGTGCCGGCTGTAGCCCAGCTCTCGCGCAACAGCCGGCTCAGGTGCCGCACGCTCGGTCCCGCGCGGTGAACCAGGGCCGCGAGGCTGTGGCCCGCGACCGGATCGGCGACGATCTCGTCGCGCAACATACGCAGGCGCGGCTGCCAGGACCGGGGCGTCCACGCCGGAACCGGCATCTTCGGCGCGATGCCGCGCTGCAGGGTGGACCCAACCAGCTTGCGGCCGCCCGGCGGGTGGTGGCGCGCCGGCCGTCACCCGCTGCTCGTCTGCAGGATCCCCAACGGCACGACAGTTCGGGGCTCCCGAACGCGACGCTGCCGAGATCGGCCCCTACCCGCTACGCCCGCGGCGCCCGGGAAGCCGGCCGACGAGGCACAGGTGCGCCACGCGGCTGACCCGGGACCTTCGCGCGACATCTCGACGACCGCCGACCCGTGGCGTCGGCGGCCGTCGGCGCGTGCGCCTGCGGGTGAGCAGCTACGGAGCCGGGCTGTCGAAGGCGTCGTCGAACCGGAACCCGTCGAGCAGCTCGCGGGCTGCGACGAGGTACTGCACGGTCGGAGGGCCCTCCTCGAGCCAGTTCAGCCGGGCATCGCGGTAGAGACGTTCGATGGGGTACTTGCGGGTGTAGCCGATCCCGCCGTGGACGAGCAGCGCCCGGTCGGTGACCCGCCCGACCGCCTCCAGGCCGAACTGTTTGAGCAGGCTCGACTCGGCCGGTACTCGCTGGTCGCGGTCCCATTTCGCCGCCACGTCGGCGAGCATGCCGCGCAACGCGTAGACGTCAGCGGCCATCTCGGCGAGGTAGCGCTGGATGGCCTGCCGCTGCGCGATGGGCTTGCCGAAGGTCACCCGCTCCTTGGCGAACGCGAGGGACAGTTCCAGGGCGCGGCTGGCAGTGCCCAGCGAGGACGCCGCGATGAACACCCGGCTGATCTCGAGAGCCCGTTCGAGATGGGCGATCCCGTCACCCTCAGCGCCCACGAGGTTCGCCGCGGGGACCCGGACGTCGGTGAAGGTGAGCTCGCCGTGCTCGGCGCCCTTGCAGCCCATCGTCTCCGGCAGGGCCGCGATCGTGAACCCGGCGGCGTCCCGGGGAACGATGATCGCCGAGACCTCGGTGGGCGCGGTCTTGGCCAGCACGAGGAAGTGCGATGCGATGTCGGAGTTCGTGATGAGCCACTTGCGGCCATTGAGAACGTAGTGGTCGCCGTCGCGGTGGGCCCGGGTCGACAGGTCCATACCGGTGCCGTTGCCCGGTTCGGTCAGGGCGAAGGCCAGCGACTTCGCGCCGGTGGCGGCACCGGGGAGGATCGCGCGCTTCTGCTCGTCGTTGCCGATCTCCGAGAGCGCATGGGCGAAGGAGTTGTGGACGTGGACGATGGTCCGGATGCCACCCTGGATCTTGGCGAACTCGGCGAGGATCGGCAGGTACTGGGCGATCGACAGCCCCGCCCCGCCGTACTCGCGGGGCACGATCAGCCCGAACGCACCGCAGGCCTTCAGGGCGGGCAGGACGATGTCGTGTGGGATGGTCTCGGTGTCCTCGATCTGGTGCTCGAGCGGGTCGAGCTCGTTCCAGATCGTGGTGAACACCGTCTCGCGCAGCTTGGCGTACTCGTCGGCGGGCAGGCCAACAGTCACGGATTTCCTCCTCGTATCCCCAGAAGCCAGCACCGTCAGCGAAGTGGACGGCGCTGGCGCGACACGTCGCGCTCCCCGCGGTGGCGGGGCGCGCGACCTCGTTCACGCGCCGGCGCGCCCCGGCCCCACACGGGCCTCACACATCGCGACCCACCTTCTCGAGCCGGTGCTTCTGCACCTTCCCCGAAGTCGTCCGCGGAAGCGGCTCGGTGGTGATGCGGTAGACGCGCGGCACCTTGAAGCCGGCGACATGGGCGCGCAGGTAGTCACGAACGGACTCGGAATCGGTCGTCGTCCCGTCGCGGACGACGACGTGAGCGACGCCGACCTCCCCCCACTTCTCGTCGGGTTCGCCGACGACGGCGGCCTCGACCACATCGGGATGCGCGGCGAGCACGCGCTCGATCTCGGCCGGGTAGACGTTGAGACCACCAGAGATGATCATGTCCTTGGCCCGGCCCGCCATGTGGACGAAGCCGTCCTCGTCGTAGCTCGCGAGGTCGCCGGTGTGCAGCCAACCGTTTTCGAGGGCCTCCGCGGTGGCGTCCGGCTTGTTGTAGTAGCCGATCATGTTCGCGGGCGAGCGGCAGATGATCTGCCCGACCGTGTTCGGGGGCACCTCGACGTCGTTCTCGTCGACGATCTTGATGACGGCTGCCGAGCACGCCTTGCCCGTCGACCCGCTCCGGGTGGCGGCGTCCTTGCCGGACATGAGCAGCATCAGCGTCGGGAACTCGCTCATGCCGTACACCTGCAGCACGTCGCACGCGGGCAGCTTCGCCTTGAGGCCCTCCAGCGACGACGGCGGCACCGGCTCCCCGCCCGAGAGCACCATGCGCAGCGTCGACGTGTCGTACCTGTCGAGTCCGGGGTGGTCCAGCACGCGCTTGAGCACCGTCGGCACCAGCAGCACCTTGGTGACGCCGTGCCTCTCGACCTGCTCGAGGAAAGCGCCCGCGTCGAACCCGGTGCTGCGCCCGAGTACCACTCGCCCACCGCGCCAGAGCGTCGCGAGGGCACAGTCGTGGAACCCGGCGGCCCAGCACAGCGCCGGCACGACGTAGTAGACGTCGTCGGTGCGCAGGTCGAAGTCCACGATCTGGTGGTAGGAGTTCCACAGCACCGTCGAGTGGGTGTGCATGGCGCCCTTGGGGAAGCCCGTGGTGCCGGAGGTGTACTGCAGCAGGAACAGGTCGTCGGCACGGACGTCGGGCAGGGAGAAGGCCGCGGCGGTCCCGGGCTCGGCCACGAGGTCCTCGTAGGCCGTGCCGAGCCGGGTGCGCTCCCCCACCTCGACGATCGTCCGGCCGGTGAGGTGGTCGACGATCGGCGCGACGGCGGGGGCGAGCGCGTCCTCGACCACGACCCAGCGGGAGTCGGAGTCCTCGATGATGTACTGCATCTCCGAAGGTGCCAGCAGGTAGTTGACCGGGACGATCACCCCGCCGAGCTTGGCCAGTGCGAAGAACAGCTCGACCCACTCGAGCCGGTTGTACATGATCACCGAGACCCGGTCGCCCTTGCGGAAGCCGGCCGCCGCCATCCCGGCGGCCAGCGCCGTCGAACGCGCGTCCAGCTCGCCGTAGGTCATGTCACGGCCGTCGAAGGTCAGGGCCGTCGTGCCGGGTCCGGCGCCGGCGTCGGTGACGGCCTTGGTCAGGAGGTCGCGCAGGGTGTAGGCGTCCATCTCGGGTGTCCTCAGATCCGCTCGATGATCGTCGCGTTCGCCATCCCGCCCCATTCGCACATGGTCTGCAGGCCGAACCGGGCCCGGCGGTGCTCGAGCGCGCCGACGAGGGTGGTCAGGATCCGGGCGCCGCTCGCGCCGAGCGGGTGCCCGAGGGCGACGGCGCCGCCGTGCACGTTGAGCCGGTCGTGCTCGACCTTCATGTCCTGCATCCAGGCCAGTGGCACCGAGGCGAACGCCTCGTTCACCTCGAACAGGTCGATGTCGTCGACGGTCAGACCGGCCCGTTCGAGTACCTTCCGCGTTGCGGGCACGACACCCATGAGCATCACGATCGGGTCGTCACCGACCACGGCGGTCTCGTGTACCCGCGCCCTGGGCGTCAGGCCGAGCTGTTCCGCTTTCTCGGTGCTCATCATCAGCACACCGGCTGCACCGTCGGTCAGCGGCGAGGAGTTGCCGGGGGTGATCTTCCAGCCGATCTCGGGAAACCGTTCTGCCGCGGCGTCGCTGCGGAACGACGGCCGCAGCCCGGCCAGGCCCTCGACCGTGGTCGACGCCCGGATGGTCTCGTCGACGGTCAGCTCCGGCGCCTCCGTCACCATGACCAGGTCCTTGGTGAACGTCTCAGCGGCCGCGACCGCCCGCTGGTGCGACGCCGCCGAGTAGGCGTCGAGCTCGTCGCGCCCGAGCTGCCAGCGCGCGCAGATCAGCTCTGCGGAGATGCCCTGTCCCACGAGCCCGCCCGGGAAGCGACGCGCGATGCGCTCACCGAGATGGTCGGCGCCCTGCGCGTCGGAGTGCATCGGCACCCGCGACATCGACTCCACGCCACAGGCGATGACGACGTCCGCCGCACCCGCCCGGATGGCGTGGGCGGCGAAGGAGACCGCCTGCTGGCTGGACCCGCACTGGCGGTCGACAGTGGTGCCCGGCACCGTCAGCGGGAAACCCGCCGCGAGGACCGCGGACCGGGTCGGGTTGACGGCCTGCTCACCGGACTTGGTCACACATCCGCCGATGACGTCGTCGACGAGGGCCGGGTCGATCCCGTTGCGTTCGACCAGGGCGGTGAGCACGTCCGCGAGCAGCGCCACCGGGTGGACGTGGTGGAGTGCACCCCCCTTCTTGCCCTTGCCGACGGGGGTGCGCAGCACGTCGACGATGACGGCGTCGCGTGGGGTGCTCATGGAGTCTGCCTTTCCGGGGCGGAGGCCCCTTGTTACGGGCACAGCGAGAACCGCGAGGACGGCGGCTCAGCCGCTGCGGTGCGTGCCGATCGGCAGCAGCGACGGCAGCGCCGGCATCGGCGTGCCGGTGCGGCCCCCGGGCACCCCCGGGAACTGGTAGGGCAGCGGGGCGCGCCCGGGCTGCACGACCACGACCTCGCTGGGGTCGGCGCCCAACGCACAACCGACGAGCGCCGCCGCGACGTCGGGGACCCGGACGAGCGGGAACTCCAGGCGGTCGAGCTCCTCGCGGGCGGCGCCGAGCATGGCGGTGTCGACCAGCCCGGGGCACACGGCGTGCAGACCCACTCCACGATCACGCAGCGTCGGGGCGTACCCCCGGACGAGACCGATGATCGCGTGCTTCGTCATTGCATACACGGGATCGAACGGGACCGCGGTGAGACCGGCCAGCGAGGAGGTCACGACGGCGTGCCCGCGCGCCGACTGCAGCAACGGCACGAGCGCACGCAGCCCGAACACGACCCCGTCGACGTTGACCGACCACGCGCGGCGATAGGACGAGAGATCGAGGGTGACGACGTCGGCCTCGCCGAGCGCGACGCCGGCATTGAACAGTGCGGCGCTCAGCGAGAGGCCCTGCCCGGTGATGTGGTCCACGACGCAGCGCCACGCGTACGGGTCGCCGACATCGAGGGGCACCGAGGTACCACCGACCTGCGCAGCGGTTTCTCGGGCACCGTTGCGGTCGATGTCGGCCACCACGACGTGCAGGCCGTGGCCCGCCAACTGGCGAGCCGCCTCGCGGCCGATGTCACCGGCGCCGCCGGTGACCAGTGCTGCCGCGCGGTTCACTGTCGGCCGTCCGCGCGGTCCAGCGAGTCATACGTGCTCATCAGGCGCCTTTGCAAGAGATCCGGTCGGAGGGCAGAACGACAGCCCGGGAGGCGCCCCGACCGGGTCCGGTCGGGGCACCTGCCGCGGGGAGCGTCAGCCGGCGCGTGTGCCCGACCAGCCCCAGGTGGCGGGCCGCCACGGCGGCCAGTGGTCGTCGTCGGCGGGGACGTCGACAGCCAGATGGTGGAAGCAGTCCTGACACTTGGTCACCATGCGTGGGCCGGTGTAGTTGGCGACCGGGTACCGGGCCACCGAGGTGGATCCGCACTCCGGGCAGGTCGCGTCGACCGGTACCCGGGTGACGTAGATGCGTTCCTCGGTCGGCCGGGGGAAGAGCATGCGCTCAACGCCCATGGCGGGCTCCTTCCTGGACGGTGCCACCCGGCGCCGCGGGACGCCGGTGGGTACGGGAGTTCACGCGGTCCTCCATTCGAGCGGGCAGGCGGTCGGGACCGACCACTGTCCGGCCTCGCGAGCGGCGGCGAGCTCGGCCCGCCGGGCCGTCGTCGCCGCCTCGTCGACCGTCGTGTCGTCGGAGAAGACGACGCCGTAGGCCTTCTCGCTGTACCGGCGGGTGTGCATGCCGTCGAGGACGTCGTCGAGCACGTCGGCGGTCGGCCGGGCGAGCGGGTCGCCCCAGCCGCCGCCGCCGCCGATGATCACCCGGATCGCCTGGCCCGGCTCGAGCACGATGCCGGAGACCTTCGCGCTGGCGTACTTCGTGCCGAGACCGAAGGTGCCGCCGTCGGGCGTCGGGATGCCCTTGTCGTCGAACATCCCGAACAGCGGCTCGGCCGCGCGGAGGTCGAACACGTCCAGGCTCGCCGGGTCCTTCGCGTCGAAGTCCGGGATCAGCCAGCCGTAGAACGGCATCCCGCGCCCGCCGCCCTTGGTGCCCGGCGTGCCGATCCGGGTGCGGTCGCCGGTCACGGTGATCGCGGTCTCCGACAGCGCGGTGATCGTGTAGACCGCGCCGTTGCCGCCACGGTGCTGTCCGGCGCCGCCCGAGTCGGGCATGATCTCGTGCTGCACCACGACCAGCGGCGACTCCCGCTCGACGTGCTCCTGCACCGAGGTGCGGCAGTTGCCGATCGCCAGTGTGCAGAACGTGAGGCCGTCGCCCTTCCAGGTCGCGCCCCAACCGCCTCCGGCCAGCGCGAACGACGCCCACGGGTTGCCGACGTGACCGGGCCGGTCGTCCACACCGCCGAGGGTGAGCATGCCCAGGGTGCCGGAGTCACAACCGATGGCCTTGTCCCCCATCGCCTTCCCCATCGCCTGCGCGACGAGGTTGACGATCCGGCCACCGATGTCGACGTGGTTGGACACCGATGTCGGCGGCAGCGAGCAGACAGCACTACCGGGCGGCAGGATCGACTCGATCGGCCGCAGCGTCCCGCTGTTGACCGCCGAGGTCGGGTCGACGATGAACTTGATGCCCTCGATGCACCGGGTCGCTTCGCACCACGCGGTGCCGACGTTGCCCAGCGGTTGCCGGCCCGTCCCGGAGTAGTCGACCTCGATGGAGTCGCCGCGCTTCTTCAGCGTCATCACCAGCGGCACCGACTCGCCGGTGACGCCGTCCTCGTCGATGACGTCCTCGGCCGTGTAGTCCCCGTCGGGGATCTCGCGGATACCGGCGCGCATCGCGGCCTCGGTCATCTCGATGCCGTAGACGGCACCCTTGTGGACGAGCTCGGGGTCGTACTTGCCGATCAGCTCGCGCAGCCGGCGCTCACCGATGACCAGGCAGCCGTTGAGCGCCCGGACGTCGCCGAGCACGGAGGCGGGGACGCGCACGTTCTCCAGCAGGTAGTTGAACGCAGACTTGACCGGCCGGTCGTTGGCGTAGAGCAGCGTCGGCGGGAACCGCAGCTGCTCCTCGAAGGCCGTCTGGACGCCGTTGGCGAAGCCGCCCGGGATCGGGCCACCGAGGTCGACCACGTGCGAGGTGGAGTGCAGCACGAACTCCGCGCGCCCGTTGATCCGTACCGGGCGCAGGATGTTGATGTCCGCGCAGTGGATGGCGCCCCGCCACGGGTCGTTGACGAGGATGACGTCGCCGTCGTC
Organism: Pseudonocardia sp.; assembly: GCF_050250275.1. GTDB lineage: Bacteria > Actinomycetota > Actinomycetes > Mycobacteriales > Pseudonocardiaceae > Pseudonocardia. Next base: position 136,138 of record NZ_JBFWOY010000013.1, on the reverse strand, counting down.
GAGGTGCTCCTCGTCCCACTCGTTCATCGTGAAGTTGCAGATGTGCTGGGAGGTGAAGGCGTGCTGCATGCAGCCCTCCCAGCTCGCGACCATCTCCCAGCCGTTCTCGGTGCGCATGTGGATGGCGGCGGTGCAGTCGTTGATGTCGCGGACGATCGGTGAGAACGCCGAGCGCATCAGCGCCTGGTGCATGTCACGGGCGACCTCGATGAGGCCGTACCGGATCGTCTCCAGGTCGATCAGGTGCTGCGCGTCGCCCTCGGCCACGCTCCGTGCACCGGCGGACTCGATCGTGCTGGTCATGCGCTGTGCCCGTCCTTTCCGTCGGTGACGATCCGGAGAATCCCGGCCGCGTCCTGCGTCGCCGTGGAGCCGGCCTGCACGACGGTGGTGGCGTAGTCCTCCACGATCAGGGCCGGGCCCGACACCCCCTCGCCGACCGGCAGCAGGTCCCGCTTGTAGACGGGGGCGCTGTCGTGGGTCACGCCCTCGAGGCGGACCGTGGCGCGCCGCAGGACCGGATCACCCTCGCCGGCGTGCGACACATGCTTGGGCAGGGTCGCGCGAGGTGCCCGCCCGGTGACCTCGACGGTGGTCACGATGATCGGCAGTTCCTCGGCGCTGAAGCCGTAGCGCTGCTGGTAGAAGTCGTGCACCAGGCCGGTCATCTCCTTGATCCGGACGTCGTCGATCTCGCCCGGCGTGATGTCGAGCCGGTTGTCCCAGGTCTGGCCCGAGTACATGGCGAAGATCGCGCGCTCGAAGACGATGTCCTCCTTCGCCGCCCCCTGGGTGCCGAGGCTCGTGGTGATCTGCTCCTCGAGCTCGGTGAAGAGTCCCTCCCAGTCGGTCCCGTTCTGGGTGGACAGCACGGTCATCGGCGAGCGTGCGGCCGACACCCGCAGGTCGCTGGTGAGCAGACCGAACGCGGAGAACTCACCCGGTGCCTGCGGGACGACGACCTTGTCGACCCCCAGCTCACGGGCAACCTGGTGGGCGATCATCGGGCCGGCCGAGCCGAACGCCAGCAGGCCGAAATCGCGCAGGTCCAACCCACGGTAGGTCGAGATGGACCGGATCGACCCTGCCACGTCCGAGCACGCCAGCCGGTAGGCGCCGTCGGCAAGCTCCTCGACCGACATCCCCAGCGGGTCCGCGACGGTCTTCAGGGCGGCGCGGGCCTTCTCGATGTCCAGTGTGAGTGCGCCGCCGGCGAAGAGGTCGGGCTGCAGGATGCCGAGTACCACGCAGGCGTCGGTCAGCGTGGGGCGCTCACCGCCCCGACCGTAGGACGCAGGCCCGGGGACCGAGCCGGCGGACTCCGGGCCGACACGCAGGGTGCCGACCGAGTCGATGTGCACGATGCTGCCGGCCCCGGACCCGACCGACCCGACGTCGACCACCGGCATCGTCATCGTCAGCCCGAACTCGACCGCCCACGTGTCGGTCATCGGCGTCGCCGCGTCACGGACTGCCGCGACATCGGTGCTCGTGCCGCCCATGTCCATGGTCAGCAGGTTGCTGTCACCCGATGCACGGGCCAGGTCGACCGACCCTGCCACACCGCCCACCGGCCCCGAGACCAGCTGGAACACCGGCGCCTTGGAGGTCTCCGCGACCGATCCGACACCGCCGTTCATCGTCATCATCCACAGGGTGCCGCGGAAGCCCGCCGTGGACAGAGCATCTTCCAGGCGGTTGAGGTAGGTCGTGACGATAGGCCCGACGTAGGCGTCGAGCGCGACGGTGACGGTGCGTTCGTGCTCCTTGGTGACCGGGTAGATCTGCGAGGTCTGGATGTAGACCTCGGGCAGCTCCTCGCGAAGGATCTCCGCAGCCTGCTGCTCGTGGCTCTGGTTGAGGTAGGAGTTCAGGAAGCAGATGGCCACGGATTCGATACCGGTGTCGCGGATTCGCGCGGCGACCTCGCGGACCTGATCCTTGTCGAGGGGAACGACCTCGGCTCCGTCCCAACCGATCCGTTCCCGGATTCCGAAGCGGTGTCGCCGTTGGGCCACCGGGCGCTCCTGATGGGGGCGCAGCCAGGTCGGGTCGTAGAAGTGGGGGCCGAACTCGCGATCCATGCGACCGATGTCGAGGAGGTCGCGGTGGCCCTCGGTCGCCAGGAGTGCAACCGATGCGCCCTGGCGGCTCAGGACCGCGTTGATGCCCGATGTGTGCCCGTGGACGATCTCGGCGATGTCGCCGAGCGGTATGCCCAGACCTCCCAGGGCTGCCAGTACGCCGTCCTGCAGCTGGCCGCGAGTGGTGAGGACCTTGTGATCGCGCGTTTCGCCGGTATCGCGGTGCATGGCGATGACATCGGTGAACGTTCCACCGACGTCGACCCCGACCCACCACGGCAGCGTGGCGTCAGAATTCGCCACGAGAGCTCCTTTCGCTTAGCTATGACGAGCGACGTTGCTCGACACACGCCACCAGTCGCGTGCGACGCCGGCCGGAGGACCGGCCGAGCACCTGAGTGCCGTGAAGCCGAGTGAAGGCGCGGCCGCGTCGCGGACGTGCCCCACGGGCGCCTCGCTGAGGCCTAATGCTCGATCTGTTCGTGCCGGTATACGCCCGACTGCTCGCCTCGCCGAGATGCCCGCATGTGGCCCGACCGTGTGTTCGTGCAGGTCAGGCCCGAGGAGCACATCGTCCTGGCGTGGCGCACGGTCGAGACTGTACGAGTATTGACCGATCGGTACAACCCCCGATGCGGTGCCGCCGACAGGCTCGACCGGCGGATGATGGAGGGAGTCGATTTCGGGACCGGGTCCGCCGGGGCGTTGACAACGATGTACTTCCGCAGGGCGGCCACCGCGGGCTAGCGTGCGGGCCCGCGTGAGATTCCCGGTCCGACGAGCTCGGCTCCTCTCGGCCCGCTCCCCTGCCGGGAGCCCGATACGCGCACCAATCAGGAAGGGCTCGATCTCGATGGATTCGTCAGGCGACTCGTCTCGAGAGTCCACCAGGGAACGGATTTTGCGTAAGGCTGCCGAGCTATTCGCGGAACGGGGCTTTCATGGCACCAGCGTCGCAAGGATTGGAGAAGCTGCCGAGGTGCAGCGAGGCGCGCTCTATTATCACATCGGCTCGAAAGAAAACCTACTCTACGACCTGTCGAAACGTCATGTCGAGGAGGCCCTGGTCCGCGGACGCGCCGTCGTTGCCAGCGATCTCCCGCCTGTCGAGAAGATGCGCCGACTCGCCTTCGAACACCTCAGCGCCGTCGCCGCGCGGCGGGCCGAGGTCACAGTTGTGATGCGGGAAATGCACGCGCTCACCGGCGACCGCGCCGAACGACTGCGCGCCCTTCGCGCCGAGCACCAGTCACTTTTCAAGACGGTGTTGCAGGAAGGCGTCGATCTGGGAGTCTTCCGAGAGGCCGACTCCGTGTCGGTCCTGGGCATTCTCGGCGCGCTGAACTGGACGTACGTATGGTTCGATCCCGCACGAGGCCTGGGGGTCGAGGCGCTCGCGGAACGGCTGACCGACATGATCCTGCACGGGCAGCTGACTGCCGAGGCGTCCACCGAGGTCGACTCCGGCGGACCGGTCGAACGGGTTATTGCATAGACCAGCTACCGCGGACGACATCACGCCGACAGGCCGCGATACAGCTAATTCTCGAAATGGCAGGCCCCGCACGGGTGGTGTATGAAGCGCCGCCGTGTGCGGCCACGGTGTCGACCTTCCCTCGTTGCTGCAGCCATTGTCGGGCCGGCTCGGACACGGCCGGTCACGTGCGGAGAACGTTCGCCGCTCGGCCCTGCGCGAGCCTCGGCGCAAACGGTTGTCCCGAGAACGGGGCACCGTGCGTTCGCGCTCCGAGAACAACCGCCTCGATAGTCGGGGAACGCGACAGCACATCACCTTCTGACGCCGCTAGCGTCTTTCCGACAGCAACTCATCGACTCGGGAGAACGTCGCAGCTCGCTGCATCACGTCGACGCGTGCCGACCGGAGAAGGCCGGAGCGCCGTCGCGAGCATCGTCGCGATCTTCGGCGCGTTCTGGACGAGCTTCGGGTTCCTCGTCGTCGACCTCGTCAACAATCTGTTCGGTGTCTCCTCCGAGACCACCGTCGCGGCGACCCAGGTCCAGCCGATCCAGGCGACGTTCCTGATCGCCTGGCTGGTCGTGTTCGTGACCCTGACCCTCGCAACACTGCGGCTGCCGCTGGCCGTCACGCTGCTGTTCGCTCTCGTCGACATAGCTGTCGCGCTCGTCCTCGGTGGTGTACTCGGCGGCTCGACCATGCTCCTCGCCCTGGGGTGGAGTCGCTGTCTTCGCATTCTGCCTCGTCGGCATCCATCTCTACTTCGACGGGATGGACGGCGAGCTCGGCGGCGCGCCCCGGCCGCTGGGCGCCCGGCCCGGCTGTGACAGCGGTGTCGACGGTCCGGCGGCGACCGAGCATCCGTTCCCGGACGACACCGACATCGTCGTGCGGGAGCGCATCGGCACCCGCCGCAGCGTCGTGCTGATCGTCGACGTCTCGGGGTCCATGCGGGGCGAGAAGGTCCGCATGTCGGCGGCGACCGTCGCCGCGCTGGCCGGTGACCTGGGAGAACACGAGCTCGCGCCGTCGCCTTCTGGTCGGACGCCGTGGTCAGCTGGCCGGGTCCGCATGTTGCAGGCGCTTCACGGGGGTGGTGGCCATCGCGCGGCGCTCGGTGAACAGGGTCACCACGGACAGCCCACGTCGTCGCCGGAGCCGTCGCGAATCCCGGCGCCGGCGCAGCGAATGCCGCCGCGCGGTGTCGCAGATTCGTGTACCGATCGGTCTAACACTTGCGGGTCGGCGCCCTATACTCCTTGCGTCAGCGACGAGGAGTGCTGAGCAGAGCCGGGCGTGTGCTCATGCCGGGCGGCCGGGCGAGGCACGATGTTCTCCTCACCGAGGAGGAACATGGGTGCAGAGGCGTCCGCAGGACCGGCGCACGGTGCCGGGGACGGCCGCGGTCTGCGGGTCCTTGCCCGGGTGAACCGGCTGCGCGAGGCTGCGGCCTGTCGCGCGGGTCGGCCGGCGACACCGACCCCGGCCCGGGGGCGTGCCCGCTGATGGACATCGACCACGTCGACGACCTGTTCGACGTCGCGGACGCCGTGGCCAGGATCGTCGGCGGGCCCGTCGTGATCGAGGACCTCGACTTCCGGGTGCTCGCGTACTCCACCGTGGCCGGGCAGCCCAATGACGAAGCGCGACGCTCGGCGATACTCCACCGGCGCACCCCTGATCGTTGGCTGCGGTGGATGGAGGAGTCCGGGGTCCGCGCCAAGCTGCTCAGCAGCGAGGAGATCGTGCAGCTGGAGTTCCCCTGGGCGACGTTCCTCCCGCGCTACATCCAGCCGATCCGCGCCGCCGACACCCTCGTGGGCTATCTCTGGGTCATGCAGGGCGACGTCGACCTGGCGCCGGACTTCGCGCGCCTCGCCAAGGACTTCGCGGCCGCGCTGGCACCCGAACTGGCCAGGCGCAGCCGCGCACTCACCGAGAACCCGGGCGGACAGGTACTCCGCCAGTACCTCGGCGGGGGGCTCGCCCCCTCCCGATTCGCGGAGATCATGGGTGTCGCGGAGGACTCGGCGGTGGCGGTGGTCGCCATCGAGGTCGAGGCGGCGACGCCGGAGGCCGTCGTTCTGCGGAGCCGGGCGATGCGCATCCTCGCGATGCACATGCAGGTTCACGGCCCGCCGTCGCTGGTCGGCAACGTCGATCAACAGCTCTATCTCCTGCAGACGATGCCGAACCGCGGGCACGTGCTCGACCTCGACAGCCTCCTCCGCCAGGTCGTCGCCCATCTCGAGCGTTCGCTGCGAACCCGTGTCCTCGCCGCGGCAGGCGGCCTCCACCAGGGGCTGGACAACGCAGGCGCATCACGGCAGGAGGCCGACCTCGCGCTGATGGCGTTGAAGAGCGAGCCGGGCGGCGACACCATCGGCCGCTTCTCCGCGATGCGCTACCGCATCGTGCTCCACCAGCTCCGGGCCCACCTTCGTGCGAACCCGCACCTGGTTCGTGGCGTCACCGATCAGCTCGCCGACCACGACCGTCGGCACGGGACCGAGTACGTCTCCACGCTCGACGCCTATCTCCGGTCCTTCGGTGACATCCGGGAGGCGGCCGCCCGTCTCCACATCCATCCGAACTCGCTGCGCTACCGCGTGCGGCGGCTCTCCGAGCTGGGCGGGCTCGACCTGGAGGACCCCGACGTGAGGCTCGTGCTGCAACTCGTCCTGCTGGCCGAGGGCAGCCCTGGTCCGATCGGCTGAACCGGGGGCCGGAACTTCGTGCGTTGCGACGGAGATCCGGGGGTGGCCCGCGCCCCATCATCGATCGGGCCACGTCGCCGACGAACCCGGAGTTCTCCTGTGCAGAACGAGATCCGCAGCTTGCAGGTCGTCGACCTGATCGGGCCCGATGGTCTTCGGCTTCGTGCGGCACCGCGCCCCGGGCCCGGCGACGGCGATGTGGTCGTCGACGTCCGCGCGGCCGGTGTCACCTTCCCCGACCTGCTGATGACCCGGGGTCTCTACCAGCAACGGCCGGACCTTCCGTTCGCTCCCGGGCTCGAGGTTGCCGGTGTGGTCGCCGCAGCCGCCGCGGGCAGCGGGTTCTCCGCCGGGGACCGCGTGATCGCCTACACCGGAACCGGCGGCTACGCGGAGGCCGTGGCCGTGCCGGGCCACCACGTCGTCCCGCTCTCACCGGACACGGACTTCGTCGTCGGCGTCACCCTGATGGTCAACTACCAGACCGCCTACTTCTGCCTCGTCGAACGTGGCCGGCTCACTGCGGGTGAGACGATCGTGGTGCACGGGGCCGGCGGTGGCGTGGGTACTGCGGCGATCCAGGTCGCTCTCGGGGTGGGGGCCCGGGTGATCGCCGTCGTGAGCGACGACGCCAAGGAGGAGGTCGCGCGCCGGGCAGGTGCGACCGAGGTCCTGCGGACGTCGTCGTGGCAGTCGGAAATCCGTGAGCTGACCGACGGCGGGCCTGCCGTCGTCTATGACCCGGTGGGCGGCGCCCGGTTCGAGGAGAGCGTCCGCGTGCTGCGTCCGGGCGGCCGCATCCTGGTCATCGGGTTCGCCAGTGGCTCCATCCCGCAGATCGCGGGCAACCGGCTGCTGCTGCGCAACATCGAGGTGGTCGGCGGCGCGTGGGGCCATTTCATCCCGCACGATCCAGGGATGCCGCGGCGCGTCGGCGCCGCGCTCGACACGATGCTCGCGTCGGGGGTGGTCCGGCCACTGGTCGAGGCCGTATATCCGCTGGCCGACGGTGCCGCCGCCCTGCGCGACATGGAAGCACGGCGCACGCGCGGCAAGTCGGTCCTGGTGGTCGGATGAGCACCGGGACCGATTGCCGCGTGGGCCTCGAGGTCGCGCCCTGGTCCTACCAGGTGGGCCGGGAGAAGATCCGCGAGTTCGCGCGGGTGCTGGGCCATCGTGAGGCCTGGTACTACGACCCGGAGGCGGCGAGGGCCGCCGGATTCCGCGACGTGGTCGCGCCGCCGATGTTCGCCGTGGTGTACGGCCGGTGGATGGAGCCGCTGATCATGGAGCCGGCGCTCGGTGTGGACTACCGCCGGATGCTGCACGGCGCGCAGGAGTTCAGCTTCGGCGCGCCGGTGTGCTCCGGCGACGTCGTGACGACGACGGCCCGTGTGGACGGTGTCTCCAGGAAGAAGGACCTGACGTTCTTCGTGCTGTCCTCGGTCTCGCTGGTGCAGTCCGGGTCCGGCGCAGCACTGGCATCGGAGGGTCGCTGGACGATGATCGTCCGGGGTGGCAGGGAATGAGCGGGGCAACGTCGAACGGGCACTTCCACGCGGTCGTGACGCCCGACCGCTACTTCCCGCACCGCTACGCCGGTGCCGCCGAGGACTTCAACCCGCTCCACATCGACGCCGAGGCCGCTGCGAGTGTGGGCCTGCCGGGCAACATCCTGCACGGGTTGTCCACCCTGGGGTTGGCCGCGCGGCTGTGTCTGGAACAGGTCGGCGGGGATCCGCGCGCGTTGACACGGATCTCGGTGCAGTTCCGCGGCGTCGGGGTGCCCGAGGAGGAGATCGAGTTCTCGGGCATCGTCGGTGTGTCCGCCGGTGCAACGTCCGTGCACTTCACCGCCTCCCAGGGTGATCGCACGGTGCTGCGTGGCGGCGTCGCCGAGTTCCGCGACGACGCCACCGCCGCGGCCCCGCCGGCCCGGTAGGCGCAGCCGGCGAGGCCGGAGGCGGCGAGGGTCAGTCGGTGGGGGCGGGAACCGCCACCGCGGCGCCCGACGCGATGACCGCCTCGAGCTCCTCGTGGGAGTATCCCCAGTCGGCGAGCACGTCCCGGGTGTGCTGGCCGGGGCTGCACGGTGGGGACTGGATGGCTCCAGGGGTACGGCTGAAGCGCGGCACGGGGGCCGGCTGCAGTTGGCCGAAGTCGTCGACGTAGGTGCCACGCTCGACGAGGTGCGGGTGCTTGGCAGCCTCGTCGAACCCGAGGACGGGTGCGAAGCACACGTCGGTCCCCTCCAGCATCTCGCACCACTGGTCCCGGGTGCGTTCCCGGAAGATCTCGGCGAGCCGGCTGTGCAGTTCGGGCCACCGACGGCGGTCGTCCTGGGGCCACTCCGCGGCATCGAGACCGAGCTTGTCGAGCAGCAGCGCGTAGAACTGCGGCTCGATGGACCCGATGGTGATGTACCGACCGTCCGCGGTCTCGTAGGAGTCGTAGTAGGGAGCTCCTCCGTCGAGGAAGTTGCTCTCCCGCTCGGGTACCCAGACACCCATGTTGGTGAATCCGACAATGCTGGTGGCGAGTGCCGCGACTCCGTCGGTCATCGCGACGTCGAGCACCTGTCCCAGCCCGGACCGGTCGCGCTCGACCAGCGCCGCGGCAACGCCGAACGCCAGCAGCATCCCGCCACCACCGAAGTCACCGACCAGGTTGAGCGCGGGCGGCGGAGGGCTACCACGCCGTCCCATCGCCGCCAGAGGACCCGCCAGGGCGACGTAGTTGAGATCGTGGCCGGCCACGGTGGCGAGCGGGCCGGTCTGGCCCCACCCCGTCATCCGGGCGTACACCAGCCCCGGATTACGCGATGTCGCTGCGTCCGGCCCGATCCCGAGCCGCTCGGTGACCCCCGGGCGGAAGGGATCGAGCAGGACGTCCGCGCGGTCGATCAGCCGCAGCGCGACCTCCACGCCGCGAGGGGACTTCAGGTCGAGGGCCACCGAGCGACGCCCCCGCAGCAGCAGGTCCTGGTCGTGCTGCTGATGCTCGCCGAGGGCCGCACGCGGCGGACGGTCGATGCGGACGACCTCGGCCCCGAGGTCGGCCAACATCATGGCCGCGAAGGGGCCGGGGCCGATGCCACCCAGTTCGACAACCCGGATTCCGGTCAGCGGTCCCGCGTTCATCGCGCTCCTGTTCGACGGTTCGGTGGACGGGCGCGCGCCACCGGCAGGAGGTGCGCCGTTCGTCATCGGGCGAGGCTCGCGGCCAGACGGAACGACTCCTGCACCTCGGCCTCGTCCATGCGGAACGGGATGAGGTGCAGGACCGGGACGCCGGGGTAGCCTGCGTATCGCTTCAGCTGCTCACGACATTCGGCGACGGTCCCCGCGATCGCGAACCGGTTGATCATGTCGTCGGTGACCACATCCTCGGCCCGATCCATCTCCTTCTGCCGCACGAGGCCCGCTATCGTGTCGGCCTCGGCGGCGAAGCCTTCCTCGGAGTACACCGCCCGATAGTGGGGATACTGGGTCAGATAGACGAGGCTGCGTCTGGCCATCGCCCGGGCCCGTTCGGAGTCGGTCGACACGCAGCAGGCCAGGTAGTACCAGATCGTCAGGTCGTCGAGCGTTCGGCCGCGCCGGGCCGCTCCACGCTCGAGGCGGGCGACGGTCTGCTCCATCGTCCGTTCCGAGTGCAGCGCGCCGACCACCACGCCGTCGGCGACCTCCCCGGCCAGCGTCTGCATCGCAGGGCCGACCGCAGCCAGGTGTACGGGCACCCGCACCGCGGCGTCGGCGAACGGAAGCTGGTACCGCTTGACGGAGAAGATCTCGCCCGAGTAGGTGAACGGCCCGTCTTCCGGCGAGGCGAGCACACCCCGGACGACGTCGGCGAACTCGCGGGCGCGGCGCAACGGCCTGTCGTAGGGGACGCCGAACCAGCGCTCGACGACGAAGGAGGCGCCGAGGCCCAGACCGAGGCTGAACCGCCCGGGCCCCAGCTCCGCGAGCTGCGCCGCCTGCTGGGCGACCACCACCGGGTTCACCGGATAGATCTGGGAGATGGCGGAACCCACCCCGATGGTGGACGACCCGAGCAGCGCTGCGGTCATGGGCACGACCGGTTCGCGCCAGGCCTCACCGAAGAACACGTGTTCGACGCCGCCCGCTTCGAGGGTGCGGACGAGGTCGACCTGAACGGCGAGCGGGGTGGATGCGAACACGAAGGACGCGGCGAGTTTCGGCATGTCAGGAATCTGCCTTCCGGTCCCACAGGTTCGTAGCAGTCCGGACGTCGCGGGTCACGGTGCTGCGGTCGGTCTTGCCGTTGGCGAGTTTGGGCAGCGGTTCCGTGCGCACGTCGAGATAGCGCGGCACCTTCCACGTCGACAGTCGCTGTGAGCACCACCCCACGATGTCGTCCTGGGTCAGTTCCTGGCCCTGCCGCCCGACGACGACCGCACACACCTCCTCGGTGTAGATCTCGTCCTCGACCCCGGTGACGAGGCACTCCTCGACGGCCGGGTGGTCCATGATCGTGAACTCGATCTCTTCTCCTGCGATGTTCTCGCCGCCGCGCTTGATGACGTTCTTGAGACGCCCGTGGAAGTAGGCGTTGCCCGCCGTGTCCATGGAGCACAGGTCGCCGCTGTGGACCCATCCGTCGCGCAGTGTCGCGTTCGTGTTCACGGGGTCGCGGTGGTACTCGATCATGACGTCGGGGTGCCGGAAGCACAGCTCGCCGAGCTCGCCGGCCTCCACGGGCGTCCCGTCCGGCGCCAGGATGCAGATCTCGGCGGAGTCCGGTACCGGCTTGCCGATGATCTTCGGAGGATGCTCGGAGGTCCCTGGTGCCTGCAGGGTGCCCATCCCGGAGGTCTCCGTCATCGCCCACGTCGTGCAGATGTCGACACCGAACCGGCGGCAGAAGGCCTCGTTGCGGACGTGGGAGAACATCACCCGCATCGGGTTGTCGGCGTCGTCGTCCGACGGCGGGGCGGTCATGAGGATGGACAGCTGGGTGGGCATCAGGAGCGCGAGGGTCGCACCGGAGCTGCGCACGTCCGACCAGAAGGACGTGCGGGAGAACCTGGGGACGAGGACGAACGGGCAGCGTGCGGCGATCGCCGGCGCCAGCATCATGTGCGTCGCGGCGGTGTGGAACAGCGGCATGGCGCAGAACATCCGGTCGCCCGGCCCCATCCCGAGCCGCTCGGCGATGCCGCGGCCGGCCTGCGCGAACCCGGCGGCAGGCTGGACGACGCCCTTCGGCCGGCCGGTGCTGCCCGAGGTGTACCGGATGGACATGGCGGGCTCACGGTGCGCGGGCTCGGGAGGTCGGTCCTCGCGCCGACCTCGCAATGGCCCCAGGTCGCCCGCTGCGTCGGGGACGACGATCACCTCGACGTCGGCGCCGTCCTCCCGGCGCGCGAGGACGGCCGCTGCGCGGACTGCCGGCTCGTCCGTCGGGTCGGTGACGACGCACCGGGGTGCGGCGTGGCCCAGCACGTACGCGGTCTCGTGTGCGGTGGAGCCGGGGATCAGGGGGATGGTGACGGCGCCGATCTTCTGCGCGGCCAGCTCGAGGAGCAGGAGCGACAGACCGTGCGGCAACTGGTAGGCCAGACCGTGGCCTGCGCGGACCCCTCGAGTGAGGAGTCCGTCGGCAACGCGGTTGCACGCTGCGTCGAACTCCGCGAACGACCATGCCCGCTCGCCGTGGACGAGGAACAGAGCGTCAGGGGCGTCATCCACAGCGGCCTCGAAGAACTGCCGAACGGTGGTGTGTTCCGCGGGCAGGTTCTCGATCGTGCGTGTGCCCGGATGGGTGGGCGGCATTGCTCACCTGCCTCGTGATTGACCTGGGCGTCAACACCTAGCACCTCACGTGGAGCCTCCACAAGGCTTTTCTGTACCGATCGATACACTCGGGGCACGCACCCGGTTCGACAGCCGGTGACTTTCGTCGATTCGCGAGGCCCGACATCTCGTGAATCTTCTACGATCGTCGACGGCGACCGGGGCCACCGGTCCGCGCGCCACGGGCCGCGTTGTGCTTGGCCGATCGGACAAGCGTTGGTGGGACATCTCTGGCACTGGCACACAGACGACGGCACGTCGCCTGGCTCACACTCCTCAACACGGCAATCAGTGCCGACGCCGGCGCCGAGCCCGGTGCGCGGCGCCTCCCGAGTCGACAGCGAAGGCGGAGGACGACAGACATGGACACGATCGACGTCCCCCGCGAGGAGATGATCGAGCGGGTCGCGACGTTCACCGACCTGACCCGCTCCGTCGGCGGATTTCCCGACAGAAACGTCCCCGGCTGCGAACGCACCCTGCTCGACGTCATCGGGTTCGCCCCTCGGAAGGCTCCGACCTCGGCTACGTCGAGGCCCAGCCCGGCCACGGTGTCATGAGCCACCACCACGACACCAAGCCCGAGGCCGTCATGCGACCCGACTTCCTCGACGAAGCCCGCCGCACCGGCACGTTCACCCCCCACACCCCCACCACCACGGTCTGACCGACCACGGACCGGGAGAGCCTCGATGCACCCTCAGAGTGGAGCGTCGTTCGTCCAGATCGACGAACGGCCCCTCAACAGACGCCAGAAAGGTCTCATCACCGCCGCGGTCCTCGGCACGATGCTGGAGTTCTTCGACTTCTTCATCGTCGCGTTCATCCTGACGGTGGTCTCAGGACCGTGGCACCTGACGTTCGGCCAGAGCGCGTTCATCCTGCTCACCGCCGGCGTCGGCGCGATCATCGGTTCGTTCGTCTTCGGCGCCCTTGCCGACCGCTGGGGTCGGCGCAAGATGTTCATGGCGACGATCCTGATCTTCTCGATCGGAACCGGCGCGCTCGCGCTGGTGCCCGAGGGCGGCTGGTTGGTCTTCGGGCTCCTCCGTCTGGTGGTCGGGTTCGGTGTCGGTGGCCTGATCGTGGTCGACGTGCCGTTGGTCCAGGAGTTCGTACCCTCGCGCCGCCGCGGCTTCCTCGGCGCACTGGTCGTCATGTTCGTCCCGCTCGGCTCACTGCTCGGCAGTGCCAGCGCCGCGTTCCTCGGACCGCTCATCGGCTGGCGCGGGCTGGTCCTGCTCGGCCTGCTCCCTGCGCTGGTGAGCATCTACGTGCGCACCCAGGTACCCGAGTCCCCGACCTGGCTCATCCAGCAGGGCCGCCCCGAGGACGCCCGCAGCTCGGTGGCGTGGATCCTGGACATCCCCCCGTCGGAAGTCATCCTGCCGGAGTCGATCGACACTCCCGACACTCGCTGGCGTGACATGTTCCGCTACCGGCGCAGCATCGGCTTCACCTGGCTGAACAGCCTCGCCGTCCAGATGGCGTACTACGGGATCAACCTCTGGGGACCGACGCTGGTGGCGATGACCATGGGCACGTCGCCGGCCGACGCCGCCTTCCTGTTCCTGTTCGTCAGCCTCGCCGGGTTCATCGGCCGCGTCGTCGGCGCCCGCGCCAGCGACGTGTTCGGGCGGCGCCGGACCGGTCTGGTCGCCATGCTCGGCGCAACGCTCGCCATCGTGGCGATCGCACTGTTCCACAGTCAGACGATCGGCGGCGTCGCGCTGTTCTACCCGATCCTCATCATCGGGTGGGCCTTTCTCGACGCCTCCTTCTCGGTCGGGCTGCCCTACTGGTCCGAGATGTTCCCGACGAACATCCGCGCCAGTGGCGTGGGCGCCGCCTACGGCTTCGGCGGGCTCGGCAAGATCGTGGGTCCCGCGGCACTGGCCGCGATCTCCGGAGCGGGCACCGTACTGACGCCCAAGGCGACCTCGGACGCCATCGGACCCGCATTCTGATTCTTCGCGATCTTCGCCCTGCTCGCGGCCCTGTCCTACATCTGGCCCGCGGTCGAGACGAAGGACAAGAGCATGGCCGAGCTCGATGCCCTGCACGAGGCGCAGGTGCGCAGGCCCGCGGAGCGGCCGGCGGCCGACCGGGCCCAGGTCGCCGGCGGCAGCTGACGACACCGGCGACGGCCGGTCCACCCCGGCGGAGCGCAACGGCACGACGGCGCACCGCTCGATCACACACCGAGACGGAGAAGTCGATGCGAGCGTGGGTCCCGACACTGCGACCGACCGAACCTGTGCAGTGGCAACGTGTCGAGGACCCGGTGCCGGGCCCCGGAGAGGTACTGGTGTCGATCGAGACGTACTCGCCGAACCGTGGGGAGGCCTTCCTCCTCGAGTCACCACGGCCGGGGTGGCGGCCGGGCAAGGATGTCGCGGGGACGGTCGCCGCCACCGGGCCGGACGTGACGTGGCCCGAGGTCGGGACCCGCGTCGTCGCCCACCCCGAGTCGGGGGGCTGGGCCGAGCGCGTCGTCGTGCCTGTCAGCAGGCTCGCCGTGCTGCCCGACGACATCGACATGGTCGTGGCCGCCGCTCTGCCCCTCGCGGGGCTCACGGCGTTGCGCCTGCTCAAGGTCTGCGGGCCGTTGGCCGGGAAGACGGTTCTGATCACCGGCGCCTCGGGTGGGGTCGGACACTACCTCGTGGAGCTCGCCGCCTCTCAGGGCGCGATCTTGACGGTGGTCGTCGGGACCCCGGAACGGGGCCGCCGCCTGCGGGAGCTCGGAGCTGCCGACATCGTCCACGACGTCACCGCCACGGTCGGCCCTTTCGACGTCGTGATCGAGTCCGTGGGCGGCGACGTGCTCCCCCAGGCATGGGCGCGGCTCGCCGGCCGAGGCCTGCTGGTGTGGCTCGGGCAGGCCTCCCGCGAACCGGTGACACTCGACTTCTTCGACTGGTCGGGCGCGGAGAGCGGAACATTGCGGAAATTCAGCTACGCCGACTCCGACAGTGGCGAGGGCGACGATCTCGCGACGCTCGTGCGCCTGGTCCACACAGGACGTCTGCACCCGGAGATCGGCGACGTCCGGCCCTGGTCGGACACCTGCGCCGCCCTTGCGGACCTGGTCGCCCGCAAGGTTCGCGGCAACCTCGTCCTGAAGATCGACCCGGGGGCGCCGGAGCCCGCGGCCGTCCCGGACGAGCCGTGACGTGCCCGGCTCGCCCGGACTCCGAGCAGCATCATCCAACCACCCGTGATCGGGTGAACCCGAGGAGGAGAAATGGGCAGGTTCGACGGCAAGGTCGCGCTCGTCACCGGCGCGGCGCGTGGTCAGGGCGCCAGCCACGCGGCGTCCTTCGCCCGTGAGGGCGCCGACGTCATTCTGGTCGACCATGTCACCAACATCGACACCGTTCCCTACGACCTGGCGAACAAGGCCGACCTGGACGACGCGGTAGCGGCGGTCGAGTCCCACGGCCGGCGAGCCCTGGGCGTGGCGGCTGACGTCCGGTCGCAGGTGGCGCTCGACGCCGTCGTCGCCCAGGGCCTCGAACAGTTCGGCCACATCGACGTCCTCGTCGCCAACGCCGGGATCTGGAGCATGGCGCCGGTGTGGGAGATCACCGACGAGCAGTGGCAGGACATGATCGACGTCAACCTCACGGGCGTCTTCCGCACCATCAAGGCCGTGGCTCCGCACATGATGGAGCGGCTGTCGGGCAGCATCGTCGTCACCTCGTCGGCGAACGGGCTGGAACCGGCGCACAACTACGCGCACTATGTCGCGTCGAAGTTCGGTGTCATCGGGTTGGCCCAGAACGCTGCGCTGGAGCTCGGTCCGTTCAACGTCCGGGTGAACGTGGTGGCCCCCGGCGTGGTGGACACGAAGCTCAACGACTGGCAGGGCGGATACGACATGATCGCCGGGCATCCGGGCGGGACCCCGGAAGACCGTGTCGAGGGCGTCCGGCACTGGCCGGTGCTGCGCGGACGGTCGCTGTTGACGCCGCAGTCGATCTCCAACGCGGTGCTCTGGCTGGCCTCCGACGACGCCGCCGACATCAGCGGTATCACCGTCCCGGTGGACGGCGGGCACTGCGTCCTTCCCGGGTTCAACCACAACCCGGTTCGGTGACCTGACCGAGGTCCACACCAGCCGCCCTCGGTCCTCGTCCGATCGGACGAAACCTGCCGCGCCGCCTCGTGGCCACACACGATGACCCGGCGCCGGCAGGTGATGACAATCGGGTTACAGGACAAGCTGCCGACAGGTAGTGATGCCGTGAAAGGAGTTCGACATGGACACGATCGATGTCCCCCGCGAGGAGATGCTCAAGCGGGTCGCGAAGTTCACCGACCTGACCCGCTCCGTCGGAGGATTCCCCGACAGCGACATCCCCGGCTGCGAACGCACCCTGCTCAACGTCATCGGGTTCGACCCGCCCGACGAGGTGCCCGGATCCACCGACAAGGTGATGTCGCCCGTCGGGGACAAGGGTGCCGAGGCCTCGGCGATCCCGATTTCGGAAGGCTTCAACCTCGGCTACGTCGAGGCCCAGCCCGGCCACGGTGTCATGAGCCACCACCACGACACCAACGAGACCTTCACCGTCATCAGTGGCACCTGGCGCTTCACCTGGAACGACGCCGACGACGAGTACATCGACCTCGGACCCCTCGACACCATCACCTTCCCCGTCGGGGTCTCCCGCCGCTTCACCTGCCTGACCAGCCAGTCCGGCGACCCCGACGAGCCTGCCTTGATCATGGTCGTCGTCGCCGGCAACAAGCCCAAGGCCTTCATGCGACCCGACTTCCTCGACGAAGCCCGCCGCACCGGCAAGTTCACCCCCCGCACCTACACCACCACGGTCTGACCGACCGACGGGCTCCCGGGCCGGGCACGATCTGCCGCGGCACCCGGGAGCCGAGTCGAAGGGCGCGTGCCGGACACGGTCATCGAGGCCGGGGCCTGCACTCGCCCTTCGACTGCGTTCCGGACCGGGCGCGGCGACCACCGCTCCCGGTCGAGGCCTTCTGCCGCCAGACATCCGGCAGGACCGACACCTACATGACTTCCAAGAGAGGACACTGCCGTGAGGGCGTGGCAACTTCGGACCTTCGGGCTCGACAACCTCGAACTGGCCGAGACCCCGACACCGGAGCCCGGCCCCCACGAGGTGCTCGTCAAGGTGGGCGCCGTGGCGCTCAACTTCCGGGACAAGGCGATCGTCGACGGCATCTACGAACCCGACAAGATGCCCGCAGACCTCATCCCCGTCGCCGACGCCGCCGGAACGGTGGTGAGGGTCGGCGAGAACGTGACGGCCTTCACCGAAGGCGACAGGGTCACATCCCACTTCTACTCGCGGTGGCTCGAGGGACAGCCTGCCCACAACGAACCGGACTTCTCCCTCGGTGGCCCCCTGCACGGCGGCCTGGCCGAATACATGCTGTTGCACGAGGACACCGCCGTCCCCGCTCCCGCGTCGCTCTCCGACGAGCAGGCCTCCACCCTCCCGATCGCCGCCCTGACCGCCTGGTACTCGCTGGTGGAGAACGGCCGGCTGCAGGCCGGGCAATCGGTCCTGATCCAGGGCACCGGAGGCGTCTCGATCTTCGGCGTCCAGTTCGCCGCCGCGCTCGGCGCGCGCGTCATCGCCACCTCCTCGAGCGACGAGAAGCTCGAACGCGTCCGCGAGCTCGGCGCCACCGATCTGATCAACTACAGGAGCCACCCCGACTGGGAGAAGGTGGTCCTCGAGCTGACCGACGGTCTCGGCGTGGACGTGACGCTCGACGTGGTCGGGGGTAGTGGCCTGAACAGGTCGATCGCGGCTACCCGACCCGGTGGACATGTCAACGTCATCGGCTTCCTCGACGGGCAGACCGCTCCCGTCGACCTCATGTCGCTGTTGTTCCGCCAGACCCAGGTCCACGGTATCGCCGTCGGCCACCGGGCCTCGTTCCTCGACATGAACACGTTCATCGACGAGCACGAGATTCTCCCGGTGATCGACACCGTCTACGAGTTCGAGGACGCGATCGCCGCGTACGAGCACCTGAACCGTGGGGCGTTCGGCAAGATCGTCGTGAAGGTGGACTGAGGCCCGTATCGCGCGGGGATGCGCGACCTCCCCGACGTGAGCCCGGCATCAGTGGTCCCCGTCCTGTGGGGCCTGCGCCGAACCCCGAGGGCGGGCCGGCTCGTGACCAGCGCGGGATGCCTCGCCCGGAGGCGGCGGCCGCCGGACAGCCGCCGGCGGGCAGCGGACGTCCTGCGTGACGCCGCCGGGCACGAGGGACCCACCGAGACCTGACTACTGCCGTCCGATCCCCGCCGAACGAGCCCGCCCGGTTACGGCGTCATCACGGGACGCACGGCACAACTGGCCGGTCCCTGGCCGTGGACCGTCTGGTACAAAGACCTCGCCCCCGGGGTGACGACCGAGGGAGTTGCCGGTGGCCGAACAGGACGACGCACTCGGCGCCGCCGTCGACATCGCCCGCCCCGGGCCGGCACCGGCCCGACAGTCGACGGACGGGCCGGTGCCGCCCCGGACTGGAGGAACGACCCGTGCCGAACACGACGAGGCCGAACGCAACCGTGCCGGCGATCGGGGCCGACGGGCTCGATCGGCAGGCTCGTACGACACACGCGACCACGGCCGAACTCTACGAACGTGCCTACCACCACTACGGTGCTCGCACAGCCGTGCTCACCGACGACGGCGAGTGGACCTACGCAGAGTTGGGCGAGCGGGTGCACCGGATCATCGGAGGCCTCACGGATCGAGGGGTGACACCCGGCGAGCGCGGGGTGTTGTTGCTCGACAACTGTCCCGAGTTCCTCGAGATCGACCAGGCGTTGTTCGTCGGCGGCTTCGTGCGGTGCGCGCTCAGCGTGCGGCTGCACCTGCGCGAGGTGCTGCACATCCTGACCGATTGTGCGGCTGCGGTCGCCTTCGTCTCCTCGGACTGGGCAACGCAGCTGGCGGGCGTGCGCGACCAGCTCCCTGATCTGCGGCTCGTGGTGACCGTGGCCGGCGGGGCCGGCGACCTCACGCTCGACGCGCTGCGGATCGCCGACCCGGTCGACCCCGTCGCGCCCGCGGCCACCGACCCGGCAGCGATCCTGTACACCAGTGGCACCACCGGGCTGCCGAAGGGCGCCACGCTCAGCCAGGCCAACTGGGCGACCATGGTGCGCAACGAACTGCTGGAGTTGCCGCCCGTCGTCGACGGCGACGTCGTCCTGCACGTCGCGCCGCTGAGCCACCTCAGCGGGTACGTGGGCCCGGCCTATGTCGTCCGCGGGGCCGCACACGTCACGTGTTCCCGATTCGACGCCGAACGGACTCTCGAGCTGATCGAGCGCCACCGCGTGACGATCCTGCCGATGGTCCCGACGATGTTGAACCTGCTGGTGCCGGCAGCCGAGCAGGGCCCGCACGATCACTCCTCGCTGCACACGATCGTGTACGCAGGGTCGGCGATCGCGCCCCAACGGCTCGTGCGCGCCCGCGACGCGTTCGGCGACGTCTTCGTCCAGTTCTACGGGCTCAGCGAGATGCCCATCCCGATCGCATGCCTCTCGCGGGAGGATCACACGTTCGACCCGGACGAGGGTGTCCCGGAGCGGCTGGCCTCGGCAGGCCGGGTGACTCCGTTCGTCGAGGTCACGCTGCGCGACGACGAGGGGCGACCGGCCCCGGCCGGGCAGGTCGGCGAGATCACCGTCCGGGGCGAGCAGCTGATGATGGGCTACTGGGGTCGCCCCGAGGCGACCGCGGAGATGATCGACGCCTCGGGCTGGGCCCGCACCGGCGACCTGGGCCGGATCGACGAGAACGGGTACCTGCACATCGTCGACCGCAAGAAGGACATGGTTGTCACGGGCGGCTTCAACGTGTACCCGACGGAGATCGAGAACGTTGTCAGCACCCTTCCCGCGGTCGCCGAGGTGGCGGTCGTCGGTGTCCCCGACGAGAGGTGGGGCGAGGCGCTGAAGGCAGTCGTGATCGTGCGAGAGGGGTACACGCTCACCGTCGACGAGGTCATCGAGGTCTGCACGTCCCAGGTCGCCGGGTACAAGAAGCCCCGCTCTGTCGACTTCGTCGACGAGCTGCCCAAGACCGGCTCTGGCAAGATCATGCGCCGCGCGTTGCGTGACCGGTTCTGGGCGACCCGCGAACGGCGGGTGGGCGGCTAGGAGCGGGTTCTTCCCAGGACGCACGGCAGCTCCGGGTCGAGTGTCACACGAACCGAGCTTTCACGGATGAGACCGATCGGTACCATCAGCCCATGACATCGAACGGCGAAGAAGGCCGCGTCGCCTTGGTCACCGGTGCGTCGCGCGGAATCGGTGCAGCGATCGCACGCCACCTGCTCGGGCGCGGGATCCGGGTTGCCGGCGCGTACCGCTCGTGGCGCGATCCCGTCGCCGAACTCGCCACTCAGCGCCCGGGACAGGTCCTGCCGGTGCACCTCGACCTCGCCGCCCCCGACACGCTCGCCGCGGGTGTCGAGGAGGTCCACCAGCACTGGGGCCGGCTCGACACACTCGTCCTCAACGCGGCGGTCTGGGACGGCGGACGCCTCACCCGAATGGACCCCGACGCCTGGTGGCGGGTGGTGGAGACCAATCTGCGCGGCACCGCGGCCCTGGTACGGGCCGCCATCCCACACCTGGTCACGGGCCAGAACCCCAGCATCGTCGTCGTGGGGTCGGTCGTCGGCGAGATCGGCTTCGCCGGCGACACCGCCTACGCCAGCGCCAAGGCCGCCGCCGTCGGTTTCGCCCGCTCACTGGCCAAGGAGCTGGCCTCGAAGCAAGTCCGGGTGAACGTGCTCGCGCCGGGCTTCGTCGACACCGACATGACCGCGGCCGTGCCTGCGGGCTCGCGGCAAGCCATCGTCGACGCCACCCTGCTCGGCCGTTTCGGGTCCGTGGACGAGATCGCCCGCGCGGCGGTCTTCCTCGCCGAGGACGCGACCTTCTGCACGGGTACCGTGCTCACGGCCGACGGTGGTTGGTCACTCTGATCACAGGAACCCACGGGCACTGATCGCTCGACTCCCTCGCCGCGGCGCCCCGGCCCGCACGTTCGTCGGCACGGGCCGGGCGGGTGGATCCCGGGAGCCAGGCATCGGCCGAGTGGGCCGGTCGGCCCGCTGGTTCGACGGGCGTCGTCGGCACCAGCCGTCGCCGACGTCCCGGCTCCCTGTCGATCGGCCCACCGGCCGCCGGTAACCTGTTGCCGAGCATGTCGACCACAGGCGCGACGGACGGTACCGGACCATGGCTGGCACGGCCTACTACGAGTTCAACCGCGAGCGTGTCATCAGCACGGCCGCGGAGCTGTTCGCCCGCAACAGCTACCACGGCACCGGCATGGCCGAGCTCGGCCGCGCCGTCGAGCTCGGCCGGGGCGCGCTCTACCGCTACATCGGCAGCAAAGAGGCCGTTCTCTACCTGATCAGCAAGGACCAGGTCGACAAGATGAACAGCCACGCCGAGGCGGTGCTCAGCCGCGACCTCGAACCCCGTGAGTCGTTGCGCGAGATGGCCCGTGGCCTGCTGCGCAACATCGCCGACCACCGCGCGGAATGGACCGTGTTCTTCCGCGAGTACAACGCTCTCACAGGCGAGCGCCGCGCCGACGTGATCGCTGCCCGGGAACGATACGAGGGGTACTGGCGCCAAGCGCTCGACCACGGGGTGTCGAGCGGAGCCCTCCGGCCGACGCCTCCGCTGCTCGTCAAGGGCATCCTCGGCATGCTCAACTACACCTACCTCTGGTTCGCTCCCGAGGGAGAGCTGGCCCCCGAGGAGCTGGCCGACCTCTTTCTCGACGCGCTCATCGACGGCATCCGCGCCTGACCGATCCCGACCCGGTGCCACGACGCGCCATGCTGGCCGCCCGTGCTGAGCCGCGGAGGTGCGTCCCACCGACTCGTTCAGGGCACCGGGTCCGGAGGCGGTGCGAGCGGCCGGCTTGCGTTCGCGGCTGGTCAGCGCCGGCTCGTCCGACTCGACACGGCACCACACCCACGGGCGCGTGCCGAGAAGGGCCCGACCCGTGCGAGCGAATTCAGATGATCGCCTGTATGCCAGCACACGGTCATCACTGCTGTTCAGGCTGATGCACATGAATTAATCTGGACGCATGGCATGGGACTTCGAGACTGACGGTGAGTACGCGGAGCGGCTCGGTTGGGCTGACCGCTTCGTTCGGGAAGAGGTGGAGCCGCTGGACCTCGTGCTGGGGTCACCGTTCGACAAGTCGAACCCGGACACGGTGAGAGTGCTCGAGCATCTCCGGACGAAGGTCAAGCAACAAGGACTGTGGGCCTGCCACCTCGGGCCCGAGCTGGGCGGGCAGGGCTTCGGACAGGTGAAGCTCGCCCTGCTCAACGAGATCCTCGGCAGGTCGTCGTGGGCGCCATCCGTCTTCGGCTCGCAGGCGCCGGACTCGGGGAACGCTGAGATCCTGGCGCGCTTCGGCACCGAGGAGCAGAAGGCCAACTACCTGTATCCCCTGCTGGACGGGCGGATCGCCTCGTGCTACTCCATGACCGAACCCCAGGCCGGCTCGGACCCGGCGCTGTTCACGACGAGCGCCCGCCGCGACGGGGACGACTGGGTCATCGACGGTGAGAAGTGGTTCCAGACCAATGCCCGCTACGCGGCGTTCTTCATCGTCATGGCACTGACCGACCCCGACGCCGGCGCCCACCACGGCATGTCGCTGTTCATCGTCCCGGCAGGGACACCGGGCCTGGAGATCGTCCGACATGTCGGCGTGGGGACCGAGGCTGCGGAGCGTGGTGAGCACGCCTACCTGCGGCTTGCGAACGTGCGGGTCCGCGCCGACGACATGTTGGGCGACGAGGGCGAGGCGTTCGCGATCGCGCAGACCCGCCTCGGTGGCGGGCGCATCCACCACGCCATGCGCACGATCGGGATGGCACGCCAGGCCTTCGACATGATGTGCGAACGAGCCGTCTCGCGGCGGGTGCGCAGCGGAACCCTCGGCGATCTCCAGATGACCCAGGAGCGCATCGCCGACAGCTGGATCGAGATCGAGCAGTTCCGGCTGCTCGTGCTACGCACGGCCTGGCTGATCGACAAGCACCAGGACTACAGGCGCGTCCGGGGCGACATCTCAGCGGTCAAGGTCGCCATGGCGAAGGTCGCCCACGACGTCGTGCTCCGGTCCCTGCACCTCCACGGCTCGATCGGCATCTCCAACGAGATGCCGTTCTCTCGCATGTTGGTCGACGCCGAGACCATGGCGTTGGCGGACGGCCCGACGGAGGTGCACAAGCAGGTACTGGCCCGGCAGGTGCTGCGCCACTACACACCGAGCACCACACTGTTCCCGGCCTACCACCTGCCTTCCCGTGAGGCGGCAGCACGTAGACACCTCGACGGCCTTCTCGAGCATGTCGTTGCCCAGTACTGAACGGAGCTGGGGGGCTGCGGGATGATGCCCGGGTGAGCAGCTCGACGACCGCGGACCGTCTGGTCGCAACGGCCACCCGGTTGTTCGCCGCACGCGGCGTGGAAGGTGTGAGCCTACGCGAGATCAACCGGGAAGCAGGAGCGACGAACGCAGCCGCCGTTCAGTACCACTTCCGCGGGCGCGACGGCTTGCTGCGAGCCATCCTGGACACTCACCTCGCCTCGGTCGAGGCGCGGCGGCACGTGATGCTGGACGGCTACGAGGCAGCAGGCGTTGACGATCTCCGTGCGCTGACGGCCGCACTCGTACGTCCGTATGCCGAGAAACTGACCCAACCGCCGCAGGGGTCGGCGTTCCTCCAGGTCTACGCCGAGCTCGTGAACGGGCCGAACCCGATGCTGGAGCCTGGCACGCTCGACGACCCGGGAAACAGTCTGTACCGGTGGCGGCGGGCCATCGAGCCGCTCCTGGAACCGATGGCCGTCCAGCTCCACCTGCGCTACACGGCCATCTGCCACACCCTGACCGAACTCGGCCGGCGCGCCCGCGCCGACCGCGGCGGCGACCACCGATTGTTCGTCAGCCATCTCGTGGACACCACTGCAGCGATACTGGCGTCAACGCCGTCGGACGAGACCCTCACACTCCTTCGCGACCACGAGCCGCGCGCGAGAAGGAGCGCGTCGCCCCCTTGAGTCCCCGCGGATGCGATCACGGTGCAAGCGCCGGCCCAGGCATCGGACTCGCGGAGGCGACCATAGGAACCTGCCGGCTCGGCGGAGGGGGTCGACCGGACCTGGCTCGGGTGGGACCCGCCGACGCGGTGAACCACACGGGCCGGCCTCCACCGCCCCTCCCGGCCGCGCCGGCGTGTCCGGGCGCATTGCGGCGGGGAGGCGCCTCGGAGGGCCGGGTCGCGGCCATCCCGAGGCGGACCGGTGCCGACGTCGGTCGGCGGAGGCTGGTCGCACGGGCCCGGCCGTTGTGGGCGTCGGGTCGGTGGGCCGGCCGTCCGTGTCACCCGGAGGTTCGCCAGGCTCGGGGTCGCCGAGCGGCGGACACGGTCAGAAAATGGCCGGCCACGTCACGGAGAATGCTTTGGCCTCCCCGTCGGACAGGTTGCGGTACCGATGGACGCCTCGTCCGTCGAAGTAGGCGACATCACCCGGGTTCAGCGTCACCACCTCACCCTCGTATTCGAGCTCGATCTCGCCTTCCAGGACGTAGACGACTTCCTCGGACTCGAATGCAGCAGCTTCCGACATTCCGCCGCCCGGCTCGTAGACGGTCAGTGCGGGCATGAACTTCGAATGCCCGCGAGCCGACATGACCCGCACCTCCATCTGTTCCGACGGCGAGGTCAGGCGCCGCTCCATGCCGGCGCGGACCACGGTCAGCCCCCTCTCCCCCGCCTGGTCGCCGGGGAGCAGGTCGGCCACACTGACGCCGAACGCCTCGACGAGCCGCATGAGCCGGGTCACGGTGATGTCGTTCTTGCCGTTCTCGACCTGTGAGAGAAAGGCGCTGGAAATGCCTGTCATCTCCGAGACCTGCGCGATCGACAGACCGCGCTGCTTTCGAAGCGCTCTCAGCTTGTCGTGCAAGGTCGTGTCGCTCGCACCCGGCACCGCCCGGGCCGAGAGGCCGGTTCCGTCGCCGTCTTCTGGTTGCACACTGCCGCCTTCACGGTTGCATCAACAAGACGCTGCGTCACCTGCGGCGTCCTGTCACGAGCCAGGTCCGCCGCCGCCCCGAGAGCCGGCGGCGGACCATCGTTCACGGAGTCGTCCACCGGCAAAGTCTGCCCGACGACCGACACATTGCGATCACACGCCGACGTCCACCGACCTGTCGACGCGCTCGAGGAAGTCGACCATGATCCGAACCGACTCGTCCGGCGACTCCAGCATGTTCGCGTGACCGACGCCCTCCATCACCGCGAGCTCGGCACCGGGAATGCGCTGCGAGATCTCACGGTTGCCGATACCGCTCGGGCCCGGGTCGAGCCCGCCCAGCAGGTCGACGTCACCACAGACGACCAGCGTCGGCGCGGTGATGCGGTCGAGGTCGGCGCTCAGGTCCATCGCGACGATCGCGTCGACGGCGGCGCGGAACACCGACAGCGAGCAGTTGCGCTCGAGCACCTCGCGGATGGTGGTGGCAGTGGCCGCGCCGTCCGGGGTGTCGAGGAACGCCGCGGAGAGCGCGCCTGCCGACATCGCGAGTGCGAGTGGCTCGCTGCCCATGCCGTAGGCCTCCGCGAGCGCCTTCTGGACCAGCAGGTTCGACGCGAACATCCGGTCGCAGCGCGCCGCGGTGCAGCTGAGGATGAGGCCGCGCAGCTTCTGGGGGTACTTGGCCGCGAGCTTCATCGCCACCATGCCGCCCATCGAGGTTCCGTGCACATGCACCGCATCGAACCCGAGGGCGTCGATGAGCGCGGCGCAGTCGTCGGCCCACACCTCCATGTCGTAGTGCTGCTCGGGACGATCCGAGCCGCCGTACCCACGCAGGTCGAAGTCGATGACCTGGAAATGCTCGGCCATCCTGCCCGACACCGGGGCGAAGTTCTCGTGCGCGAAACCGGATCCGCCGATCTGCAACAGCGGCGTACCGCTGCCAGTGATCTCGTACCAGATGTTGCAGTCGTTCACACGTGCGTGGGACATGTACTCACTACCTTCAGCGCGATTGTCGCGATTCGATCGGGTGGTCGGGTCGGGCGCCGCTCAGAAGCGGTACACCCGCTCCGCGTTGCCGCGCAGGACGAGCTGCTCGGTCTCGTCTCCGAACTTCAGGTCCGCGATTCCGGAAAGAGCATCCGCGAAATCAAGAATCGGGTAGTTCGTCGCGAACATCACCTTTGTGGCACCGTCTCCGCGGATGAAGTCCGTGACGTCACTGGACCACGAGCTCGGGTGATGCGTGTCGAGGGCGATGTAGACGTTGGGGTGCTTCCACGACACCGCGACCATCTCCCGCTCCCACGGGTAGCCGACGTGCAGGCCGATGATCGGCAGCTCCGGGAAGTCGACAGCGATACGGTCGATCGTGCTGGGGTGGCCCACGTTGTACAGATTGTTCTGGAATGCCTGCCCCACCTGGATTTGGATGGGAACGCCCAGCTCCTGGCACTTCGCGTAGAACGGGTAGTAGACGCGGTCGTCGGGGGCGAGCCGCCACCAGTGCGGGTAGCTGTGCGCGCCGACGAATCCGGGGGCCTTGCTGGCCTCCTCCAGACTGCGCAGGCCCCGCGAGATGTTGCTGGGGTTGACGCTCTGGACCGCGTACAGCCGACCCGGGTGCTTCAGCGCCATCTCCGCGGGAATCTCCCACGGAATGTCCCATTCGTTGCCCGCCTGCGCGGGAACGATGAGCTTGTCCACTCCGGCAGCGTCCATCGCCTGCACGAGGTCGTCGGCGGTCGAGGGCTTGTCCCAGATCCCGAGCCGCTGCAGGACGGACTTCTGGCCGGGGTGTTGGTAGGCGCCTTCCTTCGTGGTCGGGGTGAACGGAAGGCAGGTGAGGTCGATCGCGCCTGTAGTGCTCACTTCTGATGACACCTTTCTGCGTGGAATCGGCGAGCCGGTCGAGCGGGTCGGGTCCGGCGCTAGCCGGCTGCGCCGGCGGCTACGGCCCGGTGTGTGCGTAGTGACTGCTCGCTCAGGCGCCCAGCGGTGAGCTCGGCGCCGGCGATCTCGGCGGTGACGACGCCGTCGCAGAACACGAGAACGCGGTCGCACAGCGCGGCCAGGTCCTCGTGCTCCCCGCTGGCGATGACGATCGAGGTCCCGTCGACGGCAGCCGCCCGGATGTGCTCGAAGATCTGGGTCCGGGCCCCGATGTCGACGCCCTGGGTGGGCTCGTGCAGGAGCAGGACGTCCGGGTCGCTGCGGAACCATTTGGCCAGCAGCACCTTCTGCTGGTTACCGCCGCTGAGCGTGCCCATCCCCGCGTGCGGATCGCGCGGGCGGACATCGAACACGTCCAGCTGCTCACGAACGTCGCTGAGCTGGCGCCTCTTCTGCAGGAAGCCACCGGCGAAGTACTTCCGCAGCGTCGTCAACGTCAGGTTCTCGATCACGGTCGCGCCGGCGACCGCCCCGTCGACGGGACGGTTCGACGGGATCAGCGCCACCCCGGCACGGATGGCCGCACCGGGGGTCAATGTGCCGGGGGCGAACGCCTGTTCGTTGATCGTCAGTTCGCCTGCGGAACTGGGCGTTGCCCCGAACAGCAGGTACGGGATCTGCTCCCAGCCCGATCCGAGCAGGCCAGTCAGTCCGACGACCTCGCCGCGCCGAAGGTCCATCGAGAAGGGCGCCGTGACGTTCGACGTCAGCCCGCGCGCCCGCATCAGGACGTCGCCGGCCGACTCGGCCTTGTCGGGGTAGAGGTTGTCCAGACTGAACCCGACGATCAGCTCGATCAGCCGGTCCTCGGTCAGCTGTGCCGTGCTCGCGGTGTCGACCAGCGCGCCGTCTCGCAGGACCGTCACGCGATCGGTCAGCGAGAGGATCTCCGACAGACTGTGGGTCACCAGCAACACACCCGCGCCCTTGGCGGCGATCTCGCGGACCCGGGTGAGCAGCACCTCCGCCGCCTCCCGCGACAGGTGCGGCGTGGGCTCGTCGAGGACGAGGATCGCGTTCTCCACATGGTCGACCTGGTCGAGCGCCCTGGCGATCGCCAGCAGCGCTCGCTCGGCCTGGGAGAGGCTGCGGACCGGGGTGTCCGGCGAGACACTCATCCCGAAGCTCTCCAGCAGCGTGCGGACACGCGCCCGCTCTTGCGCCCACGAGACCCGCCACAGCGGACCCGTCTCGAACTGGCCCACCCGCATGTTCTCCAGCACCGTGGCCGATTCGATCAAACCGAGGTCCTGGTGCACGAATGCGATGCCGAGCTCGTGCGGGCGCCCGGGGTGCAGCGGCAGGTCCACGTCGTCACCGCGCACCTGCAGGCGCGCACCGTCATCCGGGTTGTGGAAGCCGGAGAGAATCTTGATGAAGGTGGACTTGCCCGACCCGTTCTGCCCGACGAGCCCGTGGATCTCGCCCCGCTTGATCGTCAGCGCGACGTCGGAGAGCACCCGACGGGGCCCGAAGGTCTTCGACCAGCCGGAGGCGACGAGCAGTTCGTCGGTCTGTCCACCGCTGTCACTCATCTCCGCCTCCTCCCGGTCGTGGGCCGGACCCGCTGATCACTGGGTGATCCCCCAGACCCGCCCGTACTCGGCGGCGAGGTCGACCGGACCGAAGAAGTTCGGCATCCTCGGGTCGTCGAAGTTCAGCTCGCCGACGTTGGCCTTGTCGAACAGGCGGATCGGCATCTGCGGGTCGTGCAGGATGGGGGAGCCCTTGGGCTGCCCCACGATCAGGCGCAGCGCCTGGTCGACGGTGGACCACCCGTGCCACTCGGTCGACGGGCCGACGTCGGCGACGAAGACGTCACCGCTCTCGATGAACTTCACGATCGACGGCGACGCAGTGATGCTGAGGATCTTCACCCTGTCGGTCGCGTTGGCGGCGTGCACCGCGGGGATCATGGCCGGGACGGCGCCGTCGGCCAGCGGAATCAGGTAGTTGATGGTGCGGTCGGCACTGATCCCGGACTGCACCACCGTGGGCAGGCGGGTGTCCCATTCGCCGACAGGGACATCGGAGGACTTCAGCGAGCACGTGGCCGGACAAAGACGCGCGAACTCGGCCTCGATCGCCGCGTGCAGCGGCGGCGACAGCGCCACCTCCGGCGCTCCGTAGTAGACGGCGTTCACCCGGCCGTTGGAGTCGGCGATGGCGTAGTCCGCAAGCAGCTTGCCCATCTCGGCGATCGCGAAGTTGTTCGCCGCGGACACCCCGGGAGTGGGGGGTTGCGAGGAGTCGTTGCTGGAGGTCTCGATGACCGGGATGCCGGCCCGGTTGGCGGCCTCGATGGACGCGCTCAGAATCTTGGGGTCGATCGACTGGATGAGCAGAGCGTCGACGCCCTTGGCGATGAGGGAGTCGGCACAGCGGACCCACTCCGACGGTCGCCCCTTGCCGTCGCAGTAGTCGATGCTGAGCCCCGACAGCTGCGCGGCCTCGCGGGCGCCCTCGAGCATGATCTGCGAGAACGGGTTCGACGCGGTGATCGCGACCCAGCCGAGCGTCTTACCGCGGGCAGCCGATGCGTCGAACGCAGGCGGGCCGGGCTGCGGCCAGGCCACCTGCTGCTGCGCCGTGGCGACCAGGCTCTTGGCCTCCTCGACACTGGCGCTGTCGACTGCCGCCCCCGGCGACGCCGAGTCTCCCGCCCCAGCACCTCCGCAGGCGGCCAGCAGCGTCATGGCACCCACCGCGGCCAGCGCGACGAGCCCTCCCCTGATCCCTCTGAATGGCATTGAATCGCGCATGTCAACGACCTTCCTTCGATGCTCGGTTGCATGGTGCGCCGTGCGACTGCTGACCCGTGAAGGTTCTTCGGGGATGTGCATGCCGAGGCCTGGCGGCTCGGCGGACTGAGAGTTCGGGCCTGCCGCTAGTCGCGCGACGACTTCGCGCCGGCGATGCGCGACAGCGTTACCGCCACGGCCAGAGACGCGCCGTAGAAGACCTGTGAGACCCAGTCGACGAGGCCCATCATCTGTAGCCCGGTGATACCGGTGATGAGGAAGTAGACGGCGATGAACGTGCCCCAAGGGTTGAACCTGCCCGGGGTGATGGTGGTGGCGCCCAGGAAGACTGCCGCGAACGCCGGCAGCAGATAGTCCTGAGCGACGGTGGGCGAGGAGGACCCGAGCTGGCCCGCGAGGAAGACGCCTGCGATCGCACTCAGCGACGAGCACGCGATGAGCGCACCAGCCCGGATTGCATTCACTCGGATGCCGGAGAGCCGAGCGACCGAGCGGTTCTCACCGACGAAGAACATGTACGTGCCGAGGGGTGTGCGGCTGAAAACGTAGGCCAGTAGCAGGACGATCGCCAGCCCGTAGAAGAAGACGAGCGGGAGGCCCACGACCTGGGTGCGCATTGCCGCCGACAACGAGCCGGAGGTCCCGACCACGGTTGCCGGGGTGACGGCGTACCCCACGCCGACCAGCATGAACCCGATCCCCAGGGTGACCACCAGAGACTCGACGCCGACCGCCACGATGAGCAGGGCGTTGATGACGCCGATCGCGACACCGGACACGAGCGCGGTGACCACCGCCGCCCACAACGGCCACCCGGCTTCCGCGGTCAGGAAATGGGTGAGGATGAGGGAGAGGCCGAGAACTCCCGCCACCGACAGGTCGTACTCCCCCACCGCGAGCGGCAGCAGCAGGGCGAGTGCGAGCACCGCCAGGACGGCCTGCGAACCAAAGATCGTGCTGAAGTTCGCGCCGGTCAGGAAGGAGTCGGGCCGCAGCACCCCGAAGACGATGATGACGAGTGCCCACACTCCCACGAGGGCGTACTTCTGGGCGTGTCGCATCACTGACGGCTTGGCGGCCGACGTGGTCGCCGACCGTGCCGTGGCTAGCTCTGTGGTCACCGGAGTATCCACCTTCGTCTCTGGCTGGGCCCAGCGAAGCGCTGGGTCAGTGATGTGGGGATGACGAGCCCGACGATGCTCCGGTGCTCGAGAAGAGCCCGGGGTGCACGACCGCGCGTCCAGGGAGGACACATCGCTGGGCGCCGCGGTCCGGAATTCGCTAAACCGAAGAAATCTTCCGTATAGCGATGTGCGTCACCGTAAAGGGGCACCCAGACGCCTGTCAAGGGGCTGCCACCACGCTCGTGTAAACGGTGCGTGAACGGGGCCCAGGCCGCCGCGCCCTCCGCCACTACCATCGAAAAAGCCTGGTCAGGGCGTTAGAGCTGCCCTGCCCGCCGACGTGTCGCGGACGCCTCGGCTGCTGGGCGGCACGAGACACCCGCGACGGAACGCCCACTGATCAGACGCTCGACAGCCGCTTCGCGAACTACGCAAACCGCTCGCTCGGACACGTCCTGGCCCCGCGGAGTCCTGAGCGGGCTGGTGGTTCGCTTCCACGGCCCCGTGGTCCCCACGACATCACGGCAGAGCGCCGAAAGGCGGCCGCCACCTCGACCGACCTCAGGTGGCGATCACGGCACCGGGGTCGCACTCCGCCCTCGCCTCGGAAACGGGACCGGTAGCGGCATGGCCACGCGACAGTCCGCCGGCATCGATCCGAGCCGCCTCATGCCGGGTCGTCGTCGCTCCTCGAGAGTTGCCGAGATCGCCCGAGAAGTCGCAACTGGAGCTGCAGGACCAAGCGCTGCGTCGGATCGTTGAGGTCGATGTTCGTGAGTTCAGCGAGCTGCGCGAGTCGATAGCGCAACGTGTTCGGATGGATGTGCAGAAGTTCGGCCGCTTTCCGGGTTTCGCCCCAGTTCTCGAGGGACGCGGCGAGCGTCTTGACATATTCGGTCCGCCCCGTCGTGTCCGATTCCACGAGCTGATCGAGGGCGCCACCGTACTGTTCGAGGGGTGCGCTCAACAGCGGAAGGCACTCGTCGAGCGCGGCATGGGACCAGACCTCGCGCAGAGATGCGACACGTCGGCCGGTGCGGTGATCGGCAAGTGTGGCGCCCGCCCGTAGTGAATCCCGAGCCGACTTCCAGGCGGATGTCAAGGTCGAGCAGTGAGTCCCGATCCCGGCAACGATATGGCGCCCGCCGTCACCGAGCTCGGTGAGCACCCGGCTCGCGAAGTGGCTCGGGTGGGTGTCGTCGCAGGGCCCGTCCTGGGCCGGGCACCCGGTGAGAAGTACAGCGAGTGATCGGTCGCGCGGTACGGAGAACGCCCGGGTGCTGCCGGACCGGGCCACCGTCTCCACCGCCGTCCGGAGCGCGGTCCGGCCGTCGACCCCGGGTTCCGGCACTGGTGGGGCGGTGAAGGTCAGGACATGGAGCTGCGACTGGAGAGGAAGACCGGCGATCGTGGCGAAAGTGATGGCCGCGCTGGCGGGTGCGTTCTCGCGCAGCACCGCGAGCAGGCTCTGGTTCCGCGCTTCCAGCAGGTCGTCGCGGGTGCGTCGAATCTGCCGCAGGAGTGGCCCCAGCTGTGCTGCTGCTGCCCTGAGCGTCTCATTGTCCGTGCGTGTGAAGGGGCGAGCGTCGCGTGCCAGCCAAATGCTCCCGAGAAGTTCGCCGTCGCATCTCACGCCCGCAACGAGCCTGGGTCCGAGTCCGATCTCGGGAACCGCATCGACATGCAGAACCCCATGGCCGCCGGCAAGTTGTGCCAGCACACCTTGGGCATTGAAAGCCTCTTGGTAGGCCTCCGGTAGACGCCGCTGCAGGATCGCCACACGGCGGGCATCATCGAGTTCCTCCATTGCCCGGGAGTACGCGAGTATCTCGAAACTGTCGTCCTCGATGATGATGCTGCCCCGCATCGCGGCGCCCAGCTCGTCGGCCGCGGCGGTGATGGCGCCGAGGGTCGCTCTGTGATCGTCTGGAGCGGCTCGTCCGGCAGCGCTGAAGATGCCGTCGAGAGAACCACACACATCGGACCACGTGACGTGCTCATGAACAACGATCATCGCCGCGTGGAGCGGCCGTCGTTGCTCGTTCGACGCGGTCAGGCTGTGGCGGGCAGGGTCCTTCACGAGGACCCCGGTGATGTTGGCATCGGCGCAGTACCGCTGCAGTTCCATGATTGCGTCTTCGCTCGTCACCGGTTCCTGCACGACCAGTACTGCCCGGTCAGCCTGCTGGGGCCGACCGTGTGCGCAGACGCCGCTCACGTCGGAGTCGAGCAGCGCGGTGCCGGTGACGAAGTCGACCCGGGAACCGAGCCCTCGCACGATCTCCGCCAGCTTCACCAGGCCCTCCTGTTCGTAGCGGCTGAGGTGTCCTGCTGCGAAACCCGCGCCTACTGCCGCGCGGACCGCGACCGAGGTCCGAGGTGGGTGGCGATGGTGGGAGGTCAACATCCTTACGGCCGCGTAGGCGCTGTGCAAGCCCCGCCGGGTGCGACGGGCCCGACCGGCGCGCCCCTGGACGAGGTCGGCGCCGCCGCCGTGTCGGGCGTGCGCCTCTCGTTCGCCGTCCCGGACTCGCCTCCGCACTCGCGAACCGGTGGGGTCAGCGGGTTGCGCGGTGCAGGAACTGCCCGCGGCCGGCACGACCGACATAGCGCCCGTGCTGGGCGACGAGCTCACCTCGGGAGTACACGGCGTCGAAACTGCCGGGCAACGACCAGCCCTCATACGGTGTGTAGTCGACGGCCTGGTTCTGGGTCGCAGCCGTGATCGTCGTGCTGCCGCGCGGATCGAGCAAGACCAGGTCTGCGTCCGCGCCCGGTGCGATGTGTCCCTTGCGGGGGTAGAGCCCGAACTGCTGCGCCGGAATCGTCGAGGTCAGTGCGACGAACTTCTCCAGCGTGATGCGACCCTGCGCCACACCCTTCCCGTACACGACAGACATACGGTGCTCGACGCCCGGCCCGCCGTTCGGAATGGACCGGAAGTCGGCCCCCGCCAGCCGTTCCTTGTCCGCGAAGCAGAAGGGACAGTGGTCGGAGCTCACCACACTCAACGTCCCGGCGCTGAGGCCGGACCACAGAGCATCACGGTGCTCCTTGGTCCGCAGCGGCGGCGTCAGGACGACCTTGGCCGACTCGAAGCCCGGCTGGTCGTAGAGCTCGCGGTCGAGTGTCAGGTAGTGGGTGCACGTCTCGGCCGCGACAGGCCAGTCCTTGCCCTGAGCGTTGGCCACGGCCTCGACCGCACCGGCCGTGGACAGGTGAACGAAGTACAGGGGCGCGTCTGCCATTCGCCCGATCCGGATGGCGCGTTCGACAGCTTCCACCTCAGTGGCCGGGGGGCGCGCGATCTCATGGGTTCCCGGGCCCGTCTTGCCGGCCGCGACGAGGTCGGCCGCGATGCGGTCGATCACGTCGCCGTTCTCGGCATGCACACAGACCTGGCTACCGACGCCACTCGCTGCGCGGAGCACGTCGTAGAGCTGCCCGTCGTGCAGCATCAGCGTTCCGCGGTAGGCCATGAAGACCTTGAAGCTGCTCACCCCGGCTTGCGCGATCTCGTCGAACTCCTGGGTCGCACCGTCATAGAGGTCGGTGATGCACATGTGCATCCCGTAGTCGATGACCGCTTTTCCCTTCGCCTTGGCGAGGTGAGTGTCCAGCGCGTCGGTGAGGCGGACACCGGTCGGCTGCATGGCGAAGTCGACGATCGTCGTCGTCCCGCCACACGCCGCGGCGATCGTTCCGGATTCGAAGTCGTCCGCCGTCGTCGTGCCCATCAGAGGTGAGTCGAGATGTGTGTGGACGTCTACGCCACCGGGCAGCACATACTTCCCCGTGCATTCCACCAGCTCGATCGACTCGGTGTTGAGTTGCGGGAACGAGCCGACCGCGACGACGGTTCCGTTCTCGACCAGAATATCCGCATCGAACTGTCCGCTACTGGTGACGATGCGGCCACCTGTGAAACACGTGAATGACATGGCTCGCTCCTCTTTCCTGCCGAGTTCGTGCTGGTGTGAAGGTCAGTCCAGTGCGCCCTCGGGGAGCGGAATCGGTTCACCACGGCCGGTCCGCTCGACGAGGATGTTGTAGTGCTCGGGGCGGCGATGGGCGGCGAAGTCGAAGACGCTCTCGCGGAACGGCCGCGCCATGTCGAGATCGATCTGTGCCACGACCACCTCGTCGCCGTCGGTCATGGCCTTGGCGACGATCTCTCCGGTGGGTGCGACGATCGCGGACCCGCCGATCATGTAGACGCCGTCCTCGAAGCCCGACTTGGCCGCGGCTGCGACCCACACGGAGTTCTGGTAGGCGCCCGCCTGCAGCGACAGCAGATGGGTGGCCATCTTGGCGTGCGGTTCCTCTTGCCAACCGGGGACGTCCATCGGGGTGTTGTATCCGAGGACGACCAGGTCGGCGCCCTGCAGGCTCAACGCCCGGTACACCTCGGGCCAGCGCCGGTCATTGCACAGAGCCATACCGATGTTGAGTCCGTCGGTCGGAAACACTCCGAACCCGAGGTCGCCGACCTCGAAGTACTTCTTCTCGAGGTGCTGGCTGCG
Organism: Pseudonocardia sp.; assembly: GCF_050250275.1. Lineage (GTDB taxonomy): Bacteria > Actinomycetota > Actinomycetes > Mycobacteriales > Pseudonocardiaceae > Pseudonocardia. The sequence goes on along the minus strand of NZ_JBFWOY010000013.1, from coordinate 100,565 downwards.
CAGAGCGGCACGGTTGTCGTCGTGGCCGGGCAGGTGGATCTTCCGATACTTGCCGGTGATCGCTCCGCCCTTGTCCACCGTGACGCTCGAGTTGTAGCGGTGGCCGGTGGGGGTCAGCTCGGCATAGCCCAGATAGAAGCCGACCCCCAGGTCGTGGCCGGCGGTGAACAGCGGAGCGACTTCGTCGTTCGGCATGGACGTCTCGTAGTGGGCATCCATGTCGCTGTTGTCGTCGACCCAGTATCGCGGGAAAAATGTCGTCAAGGTCAGCTCTGGGAACACGACGAAATCTGCGCCCTGCGCGGCGGCGTCACGCAGAAGGCGAGTCAGTCGTTCGACGACCTCCGCCTTTGATTCGGAAGGCTGGATTCCGCCTACCTGTGCAACGGCCAGGCCGAACTTTCCGTTGTCATCTGCATGGTTGTCGACCATGACGGCGGGCTCCCTATCGATCGCTGCGCAGATTTCAAATGTCCGCGCAGGAGCCTAACCAGTCCGAGGTCCCCGTTGTTGTGGCTCTCGCACAGACTGTCCGGAACACTGTTGTGCCACCGTCCAATGGAGCGCGGCGCGCCTCCACGTCATCTGCGGCGACGCCTGGACGGGTCGCCGGGCGGACCGAGACCGTCAGGTCCGGGCGACTCGGCCGCCTGCCGCGCGGGGCGATCGGGTTCGGGACGCGATGGCAGGTGCGCGACCGCCGACCGGCCCCGCTCCGGCGGGCGGGTGCGCCCGACGGTTCGCACGGACAGGCGGCGGTCGCCGACGTGTGCGGGCCCGCCGCGCTGCGCCGGCGTCGGGCGCGTCGACGATGCCGGCCCGGCCGGGCGTGCTGCGCGGGTTTGGCCGATGTACCAACGGAGCAGATCGGGCGTCGCGGGTTTCGCCAATGACGCCCACGAATGTGACGGGCAATACTTCCGAGACGCCCGAGGGCGGCCACCGCCTGCCGGGCGGGGCAGGGGCCTCATCCATCAGACGCCTGAGGACGTCGATCCGTGCCCCCTGCTCGGCACTGCCCCCGGCATCGGCTCGGCGGACCAGACCGTGGTCCACCGGTTGGCCACCGTGGGGTGGTCGCGCGGCTGTCACCGCCGAGCGCGTCAGGCCGCTTCGGTGCGGCTGTCCATTGCGGATCGCATCGATGGTGCGATCCGCCGTTCCTCAACGAGGAGGTCCGAGCTGTGCCGAAGGAGAACACCGGCGATGTCGTCGCCCGGGGACTGGGCGTGAACGACGAAGAAGAGCGCGATCCGGCCCCGCCGACATCACGTACCGAGGTCGGTTCGGCCCGGTCCGGGTCGTTGCGGGGACTCTCGCGCACAACCTGGAAGGTCACCCTGCTGTCGCTCGGTGGATGGGCGCTGGTCAACGCCGACAGCAGCTTGTTCAACCTCAACTATCCCCTGATTGCACGTGATCTCGGGATCACCGACAAACAGATCGGTGTGATCTACGCGCTGATCTACGCCGTCGGCGCCGCGTCGACATTCCTCGCCGGCCCGATCATGGATCGTGTCGGGCGCAAGCCTGTCTTCCAGGCGTGTCTGTTCGCCGCGGTCCTCGGCAGCGTGTTGACCGCCGGGGCCCCCGGAGTACTCGTTCTCGTCGTGGCCCGCGGTCTCACCCAGGCCGGCGCGAGCACCGAGTGGATGGCCGGACAGGTGATGGTGGCCGAAGAGGCGCCCGCCGCCGTGCGCGGGCGCCTCATCGGCATCGCCCAGGTCGGCTATCCCCTCGGCTTCTTCCTCGGCTCGCTGCTGTCGTGGGCGATCGTTCCGCTGCTGGGCTGGCGGTGGCTGTTCGTGTTCGGCATCCTGCCGGTGGTCGTCATGATCTGGGCGCGCCGGGCGGTGAACGAGTCGCACCGGTTCCGGGCCAGCCGAGCCCAGGAGCCTGGCGTCCACAGCGGTCACCTCCGCCAGATCTTCGCCGCAGACCTGCGCCGCTCCTCGATCCTGGTATCGATCTGGCACGTCGTCTACGCATTCGGCTTCGCCGGCATCGCGAGCTATCTCCCCACCGTGTACGGGGCCTACGGGATCAGCCTGGACCACACCTACCTGTCCTCGGCCATCGCGACGGCTGTCGCAGGCGTCGGCTACCTGCTGTCCTCGGCCGTGGGTGAACGGATCGGCAGGCGCGAGGCCTCGATGCTCTGGCTGACGCTGGGTGCGGGCGCCGGCCTGTACATGGCCTTCGCCGGGACGACCCTGGTCTCGCTCACCGTCGGGTACTCGCTCATCTACTTCTTCCTCGCCGGTCACATCACCGCGGCGGTCGGTTACGCAGCGGAGGTCTTTCCGACCCGGGTACGAGGTACGGGTGCCAACCTGGTCGCGGGGATGGAATGGATCGGCTTCTTCTGCGCGGCACTGTTCGGCCCGTACCTGTTCGACGCCATCGGGGTGCCCACCACGCTGTTGATCTGGCTCACGATCTGCCCGCTCGTGGCTGTTGGTTGTGCGGCCGGGATGCGGCGGATCCGGCCCGGGACCGTCCTCGAGGACATTGCCCGCTAGCGCCGGGGCTGTCCCGCGGCTTCGTGCGTCCGCACCAACGGTGCGGTTCGCGATGTGACCTCACGACGAAGACGGGGGTCCTCGCCGCGACGAGGATCGGCCTGGACCTGCCCTCACGAGGCTGTCCGTCGGGTCCGGTGCACCACAGGGTGTTACCCGGACCCGACGGACGGTCGGGCGACCGCGTCACCACACCACGGACCCAGCCCACGAAGGAGAACGGCACCCACGATGTCCGCTTCGACACTCACCGCACCCGCCGGCCTCGAGAGCGTCCAGATGCAGCTTCCGGGCATCGACGGTCCGGTCACCGTGCACCGCTCGGGTTCCGTCGACGACACCCCGGTCGTGTTCCTCCACGGCGCCGCACCCGGCGCCAGCGGGCTGTCGAACTGGCGCCTCGCGCTGACCGAACTCGGGAGCGACCATTTCTGCCTGGCGCCGGACTTCGTCGGGTTCGCCGACAGCTGGCACCCCGCCGAGCCGCCGCGCGACATGCGGCTGTGGAACCGGCTGCGCGTCGATCAGACGCTGGCCGTCCTCGACCAGCTCCGGATCGAGCGTGCTCACGTGGTCGGGAGCTCGATGGGGGCCTCCGTCGCCCTGCAGCTGCTGGTCGAGGCGCCGGAGCGCTTCGACAGAGCAGTCCTGCTCGCCACGGCGGGCACCCCCCTGCCCATCACGGCGGAGCTCGAGCGGGTCATGTCGTTCTACGTGGATCCGAGTCCGTCGGCGTTGGCGCGGCTGTACAGCTGGTTCGTCCACGACCCCGCCGCGATGCCGGTGGACCTGCAGGCGCTCGCGGAGCGGAACTACGTCGTCGCGTCCCGGCCGGACGTGCGGCGCTCTTTCGAGGCCCAGTTCGCCTCGGGACCACCCGTGGGCGTCCCCGAGGCCGCCCTCCGCCGAATCACCCAGCCCACACTCGTGGTGCACGGGTTGCAGGACTCGGTGGTGCCGGTGGAGGCGGCCTACTACCTCGCCCGGCACATTCCTGACGTCCGGATTCACGTCTTCGGCCGTTGCGGGCACTGGATACCTTCGGAGTACCCGGAACAGACCCACCACCTGATTCGCACGTTCCTCGCGGGAAGCCTGTGACCTGCAGGTTCTCGGTCGCGGGCGAAACGCGGCGATCACGCGACAAGCCTCAGGTTCGCCTGGTCCGGGCGCGCACCCGGGGCCGCCCCCACCGAGGGTGTCGTCAGCGCGATCGTCTCGCGCTGACGACACGTCGGTGGACGGGCAGCTCAGGTCCGGGCGTACACCGCCGCGGTCCCGATCGGCAGCCCCGCCTCGAACAGTGAGACACCGAACGTCGTGTTCAGCGCAGCCGCCGCCTGCGAGGTCAGCGTCGCCCGCACACCGGTGACGACGAGCCACCCCTTCGAACCGGAGATCGCCGCCGAGGACGTGTCGAGCTTCAGCAGCGGAATCCGGGTCGAGGTGCCGGCGACGCGAGCCGTCAGCACCCCGGACCTCGTGTCGATCGTGAAGTCCTTCACCACGACCGACTTCATCCCGGCCGCGATCTTCAACCCGCCGCTGTGGGTGATCGTCCCGGCGGCGGTCCTCGGGTCGACCGAGCCACCGGTGATCGGGAACCGGAACGTCGGGGCCTTGCCGCCGGCGCCGTACACCGCCCTGACGGTGACCTTGTTCTCGGCGAGCACCGCCGCCGTCGCCTTGTCGACGGTCAGCGACGTCGACCCGCCCTTCACCTTCACCTTCGCGGGCGAGTGCGGATGCCAGTCGTGGCTCTGGTGGCCCGCCGGCGCGGGCGTGCCCGCGTTCGCCGGTGCGGCGAGCGCGACGCCGCCGACCGCAAGGGCGAGCAGCAGCAGGGGAAGCCGGAACAGACGGATGAACCGCATCGGGTGTTCCTTCCGGTCGTGGGCCACCGATGCGGCCCTGCATCCGAGCCTGGACCCGGTCACCGAACTCGGCGAGTCGATCTCCACGCCGCTGAGCAGGACGTATGCGATCAGTCACGGCGGGTCCTCCGCGGCGACCTGCGACGCCCGGCGATGATCGCTACTGCCTCGACCCGTGACCCGTGCACACTGTGCGCGTGACCGACGCAGAGCCCTCCGCCGTCGCGGAGGCGGGGGCACCCGGGCCCGTCGAACCGCCACCGTCCGCACCGCGGCCGGCCGTCGGGAACCCCGACCATCCGGCAGCGCACGGCGGCGGCCTCGCCGGCCTCGCGCTCGGGGCGCTGGGGATCGTCTTCGGCGACATCGGCACCAGCCCGCTGTATGCGATGCAGACGGTCTTCTCGATCGACGACGGCGCCGTCAAACCGACGCCGTCGGACGTCTACGGCATCGTGTCGCTGATCTTCTGGTCGGTGACGATCGTCGTGACGATCAAGTACGTGTCGTTCATCCTGCGTGCCGACAACGACGGCGAGGGCGGGATCATGGCGCTCGCCGCGCTGGTGCGCGAGGTGACGAAGGCCAATCCGCGGCGGGCGGCCCTGGCGTTGCTGCTCGGGGTGCTGGGGGCGTCGCTGTTCTACGGCGACTCGTTGATCACCCCCGCCATCTCGGTGCTGTCGGCCGTCGAGGGCCTCGAGGTCGCCGAACCGGGGCTCGCGGACCTGGTGCTGCCCATCGGGATCGGCATCCTGGCGCTGCTGTTCCTGGCGCAGCGTTTCGGCACGCACCGCGTCGGACGGCTGTTCGGGCCGGTCATGGTGCTGTGGTTCGTCACGCTGGCGGTACTGGGTGTCCCGCACATCATCACGCACCCGGCGGTGCTCGCGGGCCTCTCCCCGACCTACATCGTCTCGTTCGTCGTCGACCACCCGTTCACGGCGTTCATCGCGATGGGCGCGGTCGTCCTGTCGATCACCGGTGCCGAGGCGCTGTACGCCGACATGGGGCACTTCGGGAAGCGGCCGATCCGGGTCTCGTGGTTCGCCGTGGTGTGGCCGGCGTTGATCCTCAACTACCTGGGCCAGGCGGCGCTGATCCTCGACGACCCGAAGGCCGTCGACAACCCGTTCTACCTGCTCGCCCCGGACTGGGCGCGCTGGCCGCTGGTCGTCCTGGCCACGTTCGCGACGGTCATCGCCTCGCAGGCCGTCATCTCGGGCGCGTTCTCGGTGTCGCGGCAGGCCGTGCGGCTGGGCTATCTGCCGACGCTCACCGTCAAGCACACCTCGACGCAGGAGAGCGGCCAGATCTACGTGCCCGCGGTGAACTGGCTGCTGTTCGCCGGGGTGCTGGTACTGATGGTGACGTTCGAGTCGTCGGACCGGCTCGCCACCGCCTACGGCCTCGCGGTCACCGGCACCCTGATGCTGACGACGACGCTGTTCCTCATGTACGCCGCGACGCGCTGGCACTGGCCGATGTGGCAGCTCGTGCTCACCGGCGTCGTGTTCGGCGGGCTGGAGCTGCTGTACTTCGCCGCCAACGTCACCAAGATCCCGCACGGCGGCTGGCTGCCGCTGCTGATCGCGGCGGTGGTCGTCACCGTCATGACGACGTGGCAGCGCGGCCGCCAGATCGTCACCGGCAGACGGATCGAGCTCGAGGGCCCGCTGCCCGACTTCGTCCAGGAGCTGCACGACAGCGGCGTCGCCCGCGTCCCCGGTATCGCCGTGTTCCCGCACCCCACCAACCAGACGGCACCGCTCGCGTTGCGCGCCAACGTCGAGTTCAACAGGGTGCTGCACGAGCGCGTGGTGATCGTGTCGGTGCAGTCGCTGAACGTGCCGTACGTACCGCTGGCGGACCGGCTCACCGTCGACGACCTGGGCGACACCGGGGATGGCATCGTGCACGTCACCGCGCGCTTCGGGTTCCAGGACGCGCCTGACATCCCGCAGCTGCTGCGGGACTGCCGTTCGCTGGCCGCGGAGCTCGACTTCGACTCCGACACGGCGTCGTACTTCCTGTCCCGCCTGACGATCGAGCGCGGCGGGTCCGGGGAGATGGCGTCGTGGCGGACGCGATTGTTCATCGGGTTGTCGCACAACGCGGCGACACCCGCGGCGTTCTTCAGGCTGCCGCTGGAGCGGACCGTGGTGATGGGCTCGCGGATCGAGATCTAGCGGGCCCCGCACGGGCCCGGGTCACGGCGGGGGCAACGTCACGCCGAAACCGGCGACCGCGAGCCGGAGCAGCACCTGGCCCGGCGCGAGGAGGTCCGCGATCTTCGCCGCGGCGAGGACCTCCAGCTCGGCGAGCCGGGCGGCGTGGTCGGCGGGGCCCGCCATGCGTGCCTTCTGCAGCTCGATCGCGTTGTGCCACACCTTCTGCCGGGACTCGCGCAGGAACCGTCGCGACGCCCGGCGGTTCAGCGGGGTCAGCGCGCGGTCGAGCAGCCGCCGCGCCGAGCGGGCGGCCAGCTCGCCGTCCTCGGCCGCCACCCGCGCGGAGAGGATGCCGTCGATGCGCTCGTGGTCGCGGCGGCGCAGGTCGAGCAGCGCGGTGTCGGCGAACCCCGCGTCGGGGATCACGGCGAGCAGCGCCTGCGGCAGGTCGTAGTTGACGTGCGCGTTCACACCCAGCAGCACGTGCAGCAGCGAGGGCAGCGACTCCGGTGCCCCGAACGCCAGCCGCCACGGCCGCGGCGGCGACCCGCCGGCGAGGTCGGCGTCGAGTGCGGCGAGGTAGAACCCCGCGAACGCGACGTCCCACTCGTCCACCCACGCCGGGTCCTCGAACACGCCGTGGTCGACGGCGTCGCCCACCGCGAGCGTCGTGCGCCGGTAGGTGCCGAGGAAGTCCCGCTGCGCGGCCCGGGTCGGCGGCATCGCGTCGAGCCGGTCCTGCATCGTCGCGGCGACGGCCTCGATCGCGCTGCTCACCCGGGCATGGTCCTCCGAGGTGGTCCCGGGAGCCAGGCCTCAGCGGTGATCGGCGACGACCGCGTCGGCACCCCACGGCGTCACGGCGACGTCGCGGGCGTGGAAGCGCTCGGGCAGGTCGTCGACGATGTCCCAGGTGGCCGAGAGCCGTCCGAAGCCGACGAACACGGCGATCTGCATGCCCAGCTCGACGATCTCCGGCTCGGTGAAGTACTGCCGCAGGTCGTCGAAGACGGCCTCGTCGGCGGCGAGGTGGTCGGTGGCGAACAGGTCGGCGTAGCGCAGTGCCGCCTTCTCGGCGTCGGTCAGGTCCGGCGCCTCCTGCGGCTTCTCCAGCGAGCACACGAGGCCCTCGGTGACGCCGTCCGCCGCGCCGGTCGCGGTGCGCAGCGCCATGCAGCTGCGGCACTGGTTGTGGAACGCGATACGCAGCCGCGTCAGCTCGACGAGCCGCGGCGAGAGCGTCGACGTGGCGGCCATGGCGCTGCGGAAGGTCAGGAACGCCTGCGCGACGTCGGGGCGCTGGGCGAGGACCCGGAGCAGGCCGAGTCCTTGGGGGTCGTCGAGCGCGGGGCCGAGGGTCGACCTCAATGTGGGGTCGAACTCCTGGGGCGCGACGGCATGCAGGCGGGCCACGGCACTTCTCCTCGCTGAGCGGCGACGGCGGGCGGTCGTGATCGGCGATGGTCGCCATGGCGAACTATCGCCATTCACGGGGGCGTCGTCAAGGTTCTAACTACGGGAACGCCGGGGGTTCTCCCCACCCCGCCCGGGGGTCGGCACGGTCGAGACCGGGCTGCGGACTCGGCACGATTCTCCTCATGCGGGAGCCCCCCGCCCCCATGAAGGAGACTCCCGATGGCCCCCTACGGCAACGGCCCCGCCCAGTACGGTCAGCAGCCCGGCTACGGCTACCCGCCTCCGCCGCCCCGCCCGCCGATGCCCGGCGCCCGCAGCTACGGCGAGGCTCCCGGCTACTACCCGCCGCAGGGTTACGCGCCGCCCCAGGCCCCGTCCCGCGGCGGTGACACCCGGATCTCCCGGCCGCGTTCCGGCGGGTCGGGCAGGTCGATCGCGACGATCGTCGTCGTCGTGCTGGCCGTGCTCGTCGTCGGTGGCGGCGCCGCGTACTGGGCCCTCGGCGGCTCGCTGCCGTTCGGCTCGGGCGCGGCCGAGCCCGCCGCGGTGTCGACGGACGCGCCCGTCGCCGGTGGGGGCGCCGACACCGGTTCCGACGACACCGTCGTCGCCGGTGGCGCCGGCAGCATCGCGCCGGCCTGCCCGTTCACGGCCGCGCAGATCAGCTCGCTCGTCGGCCAGCAGATGAAGGACGACGGCAGCTGCCTGTTCGGCGACGGCAAGGGCGTCGCCCAGCTGAGCATCACGACGTCGAGCGCCTCGACCGGCGAGATCATGCTCGACACCCTGCGCGAGCAGGCGAGCGGCCAGTACGACGAGGTGTCGGACCTGGCCGGCGGCAAGGGGTACGTCGCCACCAAGGAGCTCGGTGGCGAGGCCGTCGCCGTGACCGGTCAGGGCGGCTACACGATCACGATGAGCAGCTTCGAGCGGTTCTCGAAGGCCGGCTACGGCCCGGTGCTGAACACGATCGCCGCCGCCCTGCCTGCCTGATCCGCACTCCCGACGACCATGCGCCGGGCGGTCCCCCGACCGCCCGGCGCCTTCTCGTCGCAGCCAGCCGTCCGGCGGCACCCGCCACCCCGACGGCGGCCCCTGACCGGGTCGCGACGCGGCGTCCGGGGCCGTGAGTGGCCATAGTCGCGGTAGCGCCCATTGCCACTGACAGGGAGGACCCGCGATGCCGGACACCGTCGAGGCCGTCGTGCTCACCGAGGCGCGGACGTTCGAGACCCGGACGTTCCCCCGGCCCCCGGTCGGCCCCGACGACGGGCTGCTGCGCGTCGAGCTCGCCGGCATCTGCCACACCGACGTCGACATCGTCACCGGCGGCTACCCGACCCCGTTGCCGCTGATCATGGGCCACGAGATCGTCGGCCGGATCGAGGAGGTCGGGGCCCGCGCGGCCCAGAGGTGGGGCGTGGCGGCCGGGGACCGGGTCGTCGTCGAACCGATGGTCGCGTGCGGCGCCTGTCCCTACTGCACGGCCGGGGACAGCCGGTTCTGCGACAACGCCGACGGCTACGGCACCGTCACCTCCTCCGACGTCGCCCCGCACCTGTGGGGCGCCTACTCGCCGTTGATGCACCTCGCGCCCGGGTCCGTGGTGCACCGCGTCCCCGACGGGACGAGCGCCGAGGTGGGGATGCTGTGCACGGTCGCGATCGCCAACGCCGTGCAGTGGACGCTCGCCCGGGGCGGGGTCGGCCAGGGTCACGACGTGGTCGTGCAGGGCGTCGGGCCGATCGGGCTGTGCTGCGTCGCCGCCGCCCGGGCCGCGGGCGCCCGCACGGTGATCGCCACCGGCCTGCCCCGCGACGTCCTGGGCCGGGAGCTGGCGCCGGAGTTCGGCGCCGACGTCGTCGTCACCGCCGGGGAGCAGGACGTCGTCGCCGCGGTGCGGGACGCGACGGGCGGGCGGCTCGCGGACGTCGTCGTCGACACCACCGGCAGCCCCCAGGCGCTGCGCACCTCACTCGACCTCGTCCGCAAGACCGGGACCGTCGTCAGCGGCGGCGTCACCGGCAAGGACGTGCTGACGCCGCTGCCGATGGACGTCGTGACGCTCAAGGAGATCCGGCTGCAGGGGGTGTTCAGCTTCGACAGCTCGTCGGTCCGGCGGGCGATGACACTCGCCGCGACGGGCCGGTTCCCCTTCGAGAAGCTCGTGACGCACCGCTTCGACCTGCACGACGCGGAGGCCGCGATCGCGGCGGTGTCGAACCACGACCTGACCGACCGCCTGAAGGTCGTGCTCGTCCCCTGACCCCCTCAGCCACGCACAGGTCAGGGGCCGCGCAGCAGGTCGCCGAAGGTGCGGACCGGGACCTGGGCGTCGCCCGGCGGCGGGCTCGGGGACAGCGCCGGGACCAGGACGACGCTGCGACCGGGGAGCAGGGCGGCGCGCTGCTGCTGGCGGCGCACGAGGTCGGAGCCCGCGTCGGCGAACACCGGTACGTACCGCAGCCGCCCGCCCGCGCCGGTGACCACGAGGTCGTCGCCCGCCGCGTCGTCGCGCCGGACCCGCTCGACCCCACCCGCCTGCTGCGCCAGTAGCTGCGCGGCGCGCGCCTGGAACACCGCGGCGCGGAACGTCGCGACGAACCTGCCGCCGTCGCGCAGCAGCGCCGAACGCTGGGTGTCGGCGTAGGCGGCGAACTCGTGTTCGCTGGTCGTGAGGATCGTGTCGGCGACGGTCGCCTCCGCGGGGCCGAGCAGCCGGTCGCGGACGAGCCCGCCGATCGTCACGTGCGTCGGCACGACGATGCCGCCGACGACCTCGGACAGCACGCCGCGGGCCAGGTCGGCGAGCTTGCGTTCGAGCCGGAACCGCAGCTCGACGATCGAGGTCGGGTCGCCGTCGGGGTCGTCCTCGGACCCCGTCGGCGCCGCGGCGGCAGCCTTCGCGCCGGCCGCGGCCAGCTCGATGCTGACCCCACCCGCCGACACCTGCTGCACCCGGCCCAGGAGGGCGCGCACGTCGGCGGGCCGGACGACGAGCACCAGCAGCGCGAGCAGGACGATCACGAGCGCGGTCAGCAGCTGCGGGACGCTCACGACGCCGGTGAGGTACAGCACCAGCGCCGCCGTGAGCACGGCCAGCGCGACGGCGCGCCCGACGAGCAGCGGCGCCGGGCGGGACCGCGGCGGGGTACCGGGCGGGACGGTCGTCACGTCGCTGACGTCGCGCACCGCGCAGACACCGTTACCGCGCTGCCCGGCGCTGCTCCCCGGAGCGACGTCGCGGCTACTTCGCGGCGCTGCCCGCCTGCCACTGCGCCCAGGACAGCTCCCAGTCGCCGTAGGTGTCGCCCAGCGGCAGCGCGGGGCCGCCCGAGTTGGTGATCTCCACGACGTCGCCGATGCCGAAGTGGTCGAAGAACCACTGCGCGTTGGCGGGGCTGAGGTTGACGCAGCCGTGGGAGACGTTCGCCCCGCCCTGCGAGCCCACCGACCAGGGCGCCGAGTGCACGAACTCGCCGTCGTCGGAGATTCGCAGGTCGAGGTCGACCTTCTCCTTGTAGTAGCCGGGCTGGCCCGCGCAGACGCCGTAGGTGCAGGAGTCCATGGTGATGCTCGGCTGTTTGTCGGAGATGACGTGCGGGCCGGTGTGGGAGGGGAAGCCGGGCGAGCCGAGGCTGATCGGCATGGTGTCGACGAGCGCGCCGTCGTGGAAGATCTGCATCTGCTCGGTCTTGCCGTCGGCCTTGGCGACCCAGGAGTCGTGGACGTGGATCGTCTCGGTGCGGGAGGTCTGGCCGTAGGTGCCGTTGCCGAGATCGACGCCGAAGATGTCGGCCTTGAGGGTGATCGTGCTGCCGGCCCGCCAGTAGACCTCGGGCCGGTAGTGGACCTCGGTGTCGGACAGCCAGTACCAGCTGCCCTCCTGCGGCGGGTTCGAGGTGACGGTGAGTGCCTTCTCCGCGGTGGCGTGGTCCTTGACCGCGTGGTCGAAGCGCACGACGAGGGGCTGCCCGACACCGACGGTGGTCGCCGAGGGCGGCGGGACGAACGACGGGTACGCGGTCCGCGTGGGCGAGAGCGTGCTGACGGTCTTGTCGTCGTGGTGACGGCTGCCGTCGGGGCCGACGGTGTCGATGCCGAGGGTGTAGGTCGAGCCGTAGCCGAGGTCGCCGGTGGAGGTCCACTCGGTCCCGGTCTGCGCGAGGTCGCCGGTGACGGCCTTGCCGTTGGCCTTGTCGGTCATGGCGAGGGCCGCGATGGTGCCGCCGGTGACGGTGACGTGCAGCGGGTCGCCGGGGTTGACGGGGCCGGCGTCGGCGTTGGTGGCGAGGACCGGTGCGGCGGGCGCGGCCGGTCCCGCGGCGCCGCCGGTGATGCCGGACGAGAGCGCCTCGGCCTGGCGTGGCGACACGATGACCAATGCGGACAGCACGATGCACGCGAGCACCGCCACGCCCAGCGACAGCGTCAGCCCGGTCCGGACCCGGCCCGTCGGAGCTCTCACGACAGCCCTCACCCCACCCCTCCGGCCTCCGTCACGAAGACCCCCGAGGTACAGACTGCCACCGTGGAACGGGTGCCCGTCCGTGAGGCTGATCCCTTGCGGCACAACGAGAATGAACGACGTGAACCGCCGAAACCGGGTTCTCGTGACAACCTGGGGCGCGGCAGGACGAAGGGGAGAAGATCATGACGGTGTCAGCGCGGGTGGCTGCGTTCTGCGAACGGTTCGGCACGACGGTGCCGGTCCTGGAGGCCCCGATGGCGGGCGCGTGCCCACCGGCACTCGCGGCGGCCGTCGCGAACGCGGGCGGCATGGGCGCCAACGGCGTCGTGCTCGACGGGCCGGAGAAGATCGGCGACTGGGTCGCCCGGTTCCGCGCGGCGTCCGACGGCGCGGTGCAGCTCAACATCTGGCTGCCCGACGAGCCCGTCGACGCCCCGGACCGCGTCGCGGCAGCGGCGGCGTTCCTGCAGACGTACGGAACGCCGGGCGCCGACGCCGAGGGCCCCGACTTCGACGCGCAGTGCGAGGCGATGCTCCAGGCGGCGCCGACCGTCGTCTCCTCGATCATGGGCCTGTTCGCGCCCGGCTACGTCGCGCGGCTGCACGAGCGCGGCATCGCCTGGTTCGCGTGCGCGACCACCCTCGACGACGCCCTCGCCGCGCAGGAGGCGGGCGCCGACGCGGTCGTCGCGCAAGGCATGGAGGCGGGTGGGCACCGGGGCACGTTCGACCCGGCCGCGGCCGAGGCGACGACGGTCGGGCTCATGGCGCTGGTCCCCCGGTTCGCCGACGCCCTCGACGTGCCCGTGGTGGCAGCGGGCGGGATCGCGGACGGCCGGGGCGTCGCGGCGGCGCTGGCGCTGGGGGCGAGCGCGGTGCAGGTCGGGACGGCGCTGCTGCGCTCACCCGAGGCGGGGATCGACGCCGGGTGGGCGAAGACCCTCGACGGCCTCGCCCCGGAACGCACGACCCCGACGCGCGCCTACTCCGGGCGGCTGGGCCGGGCGGTCGCGACACCGTTCGTGCAGGCCTGGGCGGCCGACGACGGCCCCCGGCCCGCGCCCTACCCGCAGCAGCGCCGGCTGGTCGGCAGGTTCCGCCGGGGCGACGCGCCGGGCGTCGACAGGGTGAACATGTGGGCGGGCCAGTCGGCCGCCCTGGCCCGTGCGGAACCGGCCGGGGAGATCGTCACGCGCATGTGGGCGGACGCCCGCGCCCTCCTGTCCCTGTGAGCGGCAGTACCTGCGCGTGGCGGCGCACGGGTCAGGCGAGCAGCGCGTCCCCCTGCGCGACGGCCGCCGACAGCCCACGGTCGAAGCCGATCGAGAGCAGCAGCTCCATGTCGGCGTCGGCGGCGAACCACACCACGATCGTCACGCGGGTCCCGCCGGGCCGGTCGGCGACGGTGATGCGGGCGCTGGTCGGCGGCACGCCGGGGCTGTCGAGCCCGAACTCGACCCGGCGCGGCTCGTCGACGTGCCGCACGTCCCAGCTGCCCGAGCGCGGGCCGTCGGGGGTCTCGCAGTCGTAGGTGACGCGCCCGCCGGGCGTCAGGTCGTGCTCGTGCACGGTCGCGGTGACGCCCGGCGGGAACCACCAGCGTTCGAGCGTGCGCGGGTCGGCCCACAGCCGCCACACGCGTTCGGCGGGGGCGCCGAACTCGGCGGTGATCGTCAGCGTGCGCGCCACCGGGTCCTTCTCGACCGACACGACCGTCACGAGCCCTCCTCGTCCAGCAGCGCGCCCATCCGCTCGGCGCGCCCCACCCACTCCGATTCCAGCGCGTCGAGCACGGCACCGGCGCGCCGCAGCGCCTCGACGTCGCCGGACACGAGCTGTTCGCGCCCCTGCCTGCGCTTGGCGACCAGCCCCGCCTCGTGCAGGACGGCCACGTGTTTCTGCACGGCGGCGAAGCTCATCGGGTAGAGCCTGGCCAGCGCGGAGACGGAGTGTTCGCCCTGCAGGGTGCGGACGACGATGTCGCGGCGGGTGCCGTCGGACAGGGCGTGGAAGAGCCGGTCGACGGCTCGACGCTCCCCCATATCTACAACCATGTGGTAGTACGTTACGCCATGAAGCTCACCGTGATGCAGTTCGTGTCGCTCGACGGCGTCTGCCAGGGCCCCGGCGCCCCCGACGAGGACACCACCGACGGGTTCACCCGCGGCGGCTGGCTCGTCCCGTTCCTCGACGACCGGTTCCTCGAGATCGTCACCGCCTGGACCTGCGAGGCGCAGGCGTTCCTGTTCGGACGCCGCACCTACGAGGCGTTCGCCCGCGACTGGCCGAAGGCCACCGACGCCGACGACCCCGTCGCGAGCAGGCTCAACGGCCTGCCCAAGTACGTGGCGTCGACGACGCTGCGGCAGGCCCGCTGGGCGCCGTCGACGATCCTGTCCGGCGACGTCGCGGCCCAGGTCGCGGGGCTGAAGGCACAGCCGGGCGGGGAGCTGCAGGTGCACGGCAGCGCCCGGCTCGGCGCCTGGCTGCTCGCCGAGGGCCTGGTCGACGAGCTGCGGCTGACGGTCGCGCCGGTCGTCGTCGGCGAGGGAAGGCGGTTCTTCCGGCCCGGCGACGAGCCCGTCGCGCTGCGGGCGACCCACCAGGAGACGACACCCGGCGGGATCACCGTCCTCACCTACGAGCCGGCGGGCCCGGCGCGCTTCGGGAGTCACGAGGTGTCCTGACGCGGCACACGTCCCCGTGCACCCCACCGCATCGCGCCGCGTGGCCGCGCCCCGGGCGCTCGACGGCGGCGCGATCAGGTGCCGGCCCGCCCGAAGGCTCGCAGGAACAGCGCCTCCGCCAGGGCCATGTCCCGGATCTCGCGGGGATCGACGCTCTCGTTCGGGGCGTCGACCAGTGCCTGCGGCTCCTCCACGCCGATCCGCAGGATCTCCGCCCCGGGAAAGGTGACGGCGAAGGCGCTGCACGGCGGGGCGGAGGGCCCCTGAACCAGCTCCCGCGGTGCGCGGCCGTATGCCTCACGCATCGCGGCGATCATGGCCCGGCGGGCCGGACGGTCCGTTCCCTGCGTGCCCGGTTCGACCGGCGCCTCGATCTCGATCTCGACGTGCAGGTGCCACGGGGCTGCCCGGTCGAGGTGCGCCACGAGCGCCCGCTGCGCCTGGACGGGTGTGGCGCCCGGCGGGATGCGCAGGTGCAGCAGGGCGCGGGCCCTCGGCACGACGGCGGCGGCCGACCCCAGGACGGACGGGAGATCGATCCCGAGCACGGTGACGACGGGGCGGGCCCAGCCCGTCCCGGCCTCGGCGACCGACGACACCGGCGTGGGAACCGGGGCCGCCTCCGGCCCCATCACCCCGACGGCCTGCGACGCCGGCGCACCCGGCCGGGACCGCTGCGACCGGTGGGGGGCGCCGGCCGGCCCGTGGCCGTCCGGTGGACCCGGCCGGTCGGGGGTGGCGCGCTCGCCGGACAGCGCGGCCAGCATGGCGACGAGGGCGGCGAGGGCGTTGGGGGCGGCGCCACCGGGGGTGGCGGTGCCCGGCCGCGGCTGCGGTGCCTCGACGGTCAGCACGGCGTTCACCGTCTCGTCCGCGGCGACGACGACCGCGGGCCGCCCGACAGCGAGGTTGCCGGTGTCGCAGACCAGGATCGCGGCGGCCCGCAGCAGGTCGGCGTGGTCGGCGAGCACGGCCCGGAGGCCGCCGGTGCCCTGGTGCTCCGATCCCTCGACGATCAGGGCGAGGTTGACGGGCAGGTCGTCGCCCAGGGCGCGCAGCGCCGTGAGGTGCATGAGGACGTTGCCCTTGCAGTCGGCGGCGCCCCGGCCGTACCAGCGGCCGTCGACCTCCGTCAGCGTGAAGGGCAGCGTCCGCCACGCGGTGTCGTCCAGCGGCGGCCGGACGTCGTAGTGCGCGTGGAGCAGGACCGTCGGCGCCCGCGGGTCGGTGCAGGTTCGCGAGCCGACGACCGCGCCGCCGCCCTCCACGGTCGGGACCAGCCGGGCGTCGGCGAAACCCTCGCCACGGAACGCCTCGGCGACCCATTCCCCCGCGTGCACGCACTCCTCCACGGGCCACTGCCGGGCGTCCGCGACCGACCGGAACGCGACGAGCTGGCCCAGCTCGGCCCACACCCGCGGCATCGACGCCGCCACCCGCTGCCTGAGGTCCGTCATCGTCGGTCGACGATCGCCAGCTCGTGCCCGGCGGTGTTGTTGCGTCGCGCCCCGTCCGCGGTCACGGTCACGGTGTCCTCGATCCGGACACCGAACTCGCCGGGCAGGTAGATCCCCGGTTCGATCGCGACGCACATCCCGGCCATCAGCGGGTGCCGCTCGCTGCGGACCAGGTAGGGCGGCTCGCGCGTGGTCACCCCCACGCCGTGCCCGGTACCGTGGACGAACAGGTCGCCGAAGCCGGCCTCGGTGATCACGGCACGGGCGATCTCGTCGACGTCCCCGCACGGCACCCCGGGGCGCACCGCGGCGAACGCCTCCTGCTGCGCCTGCGCCACGATCGCGTGGACCTCGACGGCGTCTTCGGAGGGCTCTCCCACGCACACCGTCCGGGTGACGTCGGAGGCGTAGCCGTTGCACAGTCCACCGAAGTCGAGCACGACGACGTCGCCGGGCACGATCACCCGGTCTCCGGCGCGATGGCGGGCGTGCGCCCCGTTGGGCCCGGAGCCGACGCGCACCTCGGCCTCCTCGTGGCCGCACGCGACGAGCAGGTCGGCGAGCTCGGCGGCGACGGCGCGCTCGGTCCGGCCGCTGAACCGTCCGTGCCGGACCAGCTCGTAGGCACGGTCCGCGGCAGCGCCCGCCGCGGCGATCCGGTCGAGCTCGGCGGCGTCCTTCACCGCCCGCAGCATCGGCAGGCAGTCACCGAGCGCGACGTAGGAGGCGCCGGGAAGCTCCCGCTGCAGGCCGAGCAGGTGCGCCGCCCAGGCCGAGTCGGAGAGGCCGTAGCAGCCGCGGGGCGACAGCAGGGCCGCGGCGACGCCGTAGGGGTCGGTGCCGTCGCGCCAGTCGCAGAGCGTGAGGGTGGAGATTCCGGCGGCGGCCTCGGCGTCGGGGCGGTCGAGGCTCGGCACGAGCAGCACCGACGCGCCGTCCGGTGTCACCACGAGCAGGGTGAGCCGCCCCCCGGCGGCCGGCGGCCGGTACCCGGTGAGCCACGTCAGGTCGGGGCCTGGGGTGACGAGCAGCCCCGCGAGCCCCGCGGCGCGTGCCGCGGCGCCGGCGCGGTCGATCCGCCGCGCGTGGTCCTCACCGGCGAACGCGGCGCGACCGGCACCCGGAGCCTCACCCATGAGCCCTCCTCGTCGGTACCGCACGATACGCCGCAGGGGTTCTCCGGGACGCCGTCCGAAGGCGGCGAGCGTCACTCGTGACCTCGGGAGTGCCTCATGAGCAACCGGCCCGCCCACACCGAGAGCGTCAGGAACACCACCCCGGTCAGCGCCAGCTCGGGGGCGGCGGCCACGATCCCGATGACGAGGACGACGAGGCCGGTCAGCATGCCCAGCCACACCAGGCGTGGTGCGCCGGCGGTCCGGACCGACGGGAAGCGACCGGCGCGACGCACCGCAGCCGCCCGGCGCCGCACGCGGCGCACGAACTCGGGGTCCTGCGCGATCAGCTGCCGCTCGATGGCGTCCAGCCTGCGTCGGTCCTCACGGCTCAGCATCGCGCCGGCCTCCCCCTCGCTCAGGTGGCCCTCCGGACCGACACGACCTGGAGTCCGAGCGACTGCATGAGCGAGAGCACGTCCTGCACGCCGCCGTCGTCGGCGACGTCGCCGGAGATGATCGTCTCGGCGGGCACCTCGCGGACGTCCATCCCCGGGAACGCGGCCCGGGCCCGGTCCGAGAGCCGCCCGATGATCCGGAACTCGTAGTGACGTTCCGGCGGGTCGGCTGTCCCGGACTCCATCGATCGGCCTCCCTGCATCGCTGCTCGATCCGTCCCCAACCCTGGCGCGGCGGGTCTGCCGAGACGTCACCCACAGGAGGTGAACAGGGCTCGGAGCGGGACTCAGGACAGCAGGTCGAGCTCGCGGGCACGCAGGACCGCGTCGCGGCGGTTCCCCACGGCGAGCTTCGCGTAGATCGACCGGACGTGGGTCTTGACGGTGTTGACCGAGACCGTCAGCTCGTCGGCGATCTCGGCGGCGCTGAGCAGCGACGCGAGCAGCTCGAGCACGGCGACCTCGCGGTCGCTCAGCCCGGCCCGGTGACGCCCGTGGACGATCTCGCGCGCGGTCATGAGGCGTCCGTGCCACCGCGGGTCCGAGAGCCCGGCGCTCATGGTTTCGAGGAGGTCCCCGACCGGTCCGGAGGCGAGCGCGGGCGGACCGACGACGTCGAGCCGCGCGGCGCCCTCGAGCGCGGCCACGACTTCGGCCCGGCCCCGGTCGGGCTCGCCGCCGCGCAGCGCGCAGTCGGCGAGCAGCAGATGCGCCTCGACGGGCGTGTGTGCGAGGAGGGCGGGGGCGGCCTCGGCGACGACGGCCTCGGCCGCGGAGCGCGCCTCGTCGTGGAGTCCGGCGGCCCAGTGGGCCCTGGCGTCCATCAGGAGGACCTCGGCGACCTCACCGGTCCGGTCCCGGAGCCATTCGGTGGTCCCGGCCGCGCTCGCCACCCCCGCATGGGAGAGCTCGACCCGGTGCTCGGGGACCGCGAGGGCGGCGAGCACGACCGCGGGTGCCGAGAGCTCGAACAGGGCGGACCGGCACCGCGGCAGGCCGATCCCCGTCTCACCGAGGTCGCTGCGGGCGACGGTGTGCAGCACGCGCAGCGTCCGCTCGGGCTCACCGCTGGGCTCCTCGGCGAGGGCCGCGGCGGCCCGGTCGCGTGCCGCAGGCAGGTTCCCGGCGAGCAGGTCGGCGTACGCGATCGTCGCGATCGACGCGGCGAGCGAACCGATCGGTCGCCCCTGCATGACGGCGACGGCGACGGCCGAGTGGGCCGCGCCCGTCATGGCCCGGTAGCGCCCCGCGGCGAGCTCGACGACCCCCAGCAGGTTCCACGCCCACTCCTCGAACCAGCCGAAGCCGTGCTCCCGTGCGTCGAGGACCAGGAGCTCGAGGCCCGGCCTGGCGTCGCGGGGGTCCGTCGCGGGGTCGATGATCTCCACGGTGGCGCGGCACAGCTTGTCCAGCATCACCTGTTCGGCCGTTTCGATGACCGGCCGGCGCGGCGGGCCCGCCGTGGCGCGGCCGGTGAGGAGCAGCTCGACGGACCCCCGAAGCTGTGCCAGCGGTGGCTGCGGGACCGCGGGCCAGGCCCGGCCGGCCTGTTCCAGGGCCGCGAGGGCGGCGCGGTCCGTGCCCGCCCCGAGCTGGAACTCGAGGTAGGCCTCCAGCAGCAGCACCCACAGGGCATCGGGCCCGTCGGTCCCGCGCGCGGCGTCGAGCAGCCGGCGGAGGGCGGCGAACCCGCCGGTCGCGACCAGCCTGAGCCCGATGGCGGGCAGCATGCTGCGCAACAGGTCCGGGTCCTCGGTGCGTTCGGCGTGGCTCAGTGCGTGGACCGGGTCGCCCGCGGCGAGCCACCACCAGGCCGCCGTCACGTGCGAGCGTCGGTAGCGTCCGGGCAGGTGCCGTTCCAGCTCGGCGCCCAGGTAGGTCCGCAGGAGCGGTTGGATGCGGTAGGTCGTGGCGTCGAGTCGTTCGACGAGACCGGTGACCTCCACCAGCTCGGCCAGCGCCTGCTCGGCGTCGGGCCGTCCCGACAGCGCCAGCGCGAGCCCCGCCGGCAGCAGCTCGCACACCGACTCGAGCTGCAGCAGGTCGCGCGACCACAGCGGGAGACTCGCCATCACCTCGTCGGCCAGGTAGTCCGCCATCGAGTGCTCGCTGCCGGACAGCTGGTCGATGAAGCGCTCCCGGTCGTCGGTGGCCAGCAGGGCGACGGCGGCGAAGCGCAGTCCCGCGGCCCATCCACCGGTGCGCGATCGCAGTGTCGCGAGCTGGCGCGGCGTCAGCTCCAGGCCCGACAGCTGCATCAGCGTCGCCGTCTCGGCGAGGCTGAACCGCAGGTGCTCGGCCCGCAGCTCGTGAGTCCGGTCCTGCGTCCGCAGCCCCGGCACCAGCAGCGGGAGGTCCTGCCTGCTGGCGAGCACCAGCTGCAGTCCCCGCGCGCCGCTGCGGACGAGCCTGTGCAGCTCACGCAGCGCATCCGGGTCGGTCAGCTCGTGCACGTCGTCGAGCACCACGCGGACCGGCGGCCGGACCTCGTCGAGCGCAGCCAGCAGTTCGTCGACGACGTCGGCGCCGGGGCGGCCTGCGGCCACGCCGGTGGGACGGCGCAGGGGGCTGTCGGGGCGCAGCCCCGGCACCCCGGACAGCGCCGCGGTCAGCGCCGATCGGAAGCGGACCGCGTCGAAGGTCCGGTCGAGGGACACCCAGGCCACCCGAGGTGTGCGCATCGCCCGCACCCACTGGGTCAGCGCGACGGTCTTGCCGTAGCCGGGCGGCGCGACCACCGTCACCAGCTGCCCCGGCCCGGCACGGTCGAGCAGCTCGATCAGGTGTGGTCGCGGCGCCGCCGCCGCGGGCAGCTCCGGAAGGGCGATCAGGCTTCCCGGGATCTCCATCGCACCGCCCCCCACCGCACTCGGAGGATCGTCCAGCAGGTCCGGGTGGGCTTCATCCGCGGCGGGTGAGGCGCTGTTCCCGCACGCCGCGCGTGCGCACCGGGGACGACCGGCGCAGGAACCCCCGCTCGTGCGCGGCCAGCACCGCCCGCCGACGCGAGCAGGCCCCCAGCTTGTCGTAGATCGACCTGACGTGGCTCTTGACGGTGTTGACCGACACCGAGAGCTCCGCCGCGATCTCGTCGAGGTTGAGCAACGACGGCAGCAGCACGAGGACGTCCTGCTCACGGGCCGTGAGCGTCGCGGCGACGGGCCTGCGGCCACCACCGTTGCGGGGCACGGCCAGCACGCGGGCGGTGAACCTGGCCCGCACCCCCTCCCCCATCAGCTCGTCGACGAGCAGGGCGCGCACCGCCGACGGCATCGTGACGAACGGCCGCACCAGGTCCATGGTCGCTGCGCGGTCCAGCGCGTCGCGCACCGCCGACCGGGCGGCCGGGCGGTCGCCGCGGCGCAGTGCGAGATCGGCGAGCACCAGCCAGGCCTCGACGAGGGTGGCGGGCCGCGCCGACGGGACGCCGGGGTCGAGCACTGCCTCGGCGTAGCGGTGCGCGACCCGGTACGACCCCGCGGCGGCCTCCGCCCACGCCCGCATCAGCAGGCGCTCGCCGTGCGCGCCCACCAGCCCGTCGATCCTGCTCTCGGCCGTGGCCGCCGCACGCGTGTAGCCCAGCCGGACCGAGATGCGGTTCTCGATGAGCGCCGCCGCGGTGGCGAGCGCGGCCGGAATCTCCTGCCCCGCACCGTCGGAGCGGGCCCGCTGCAGTTGGAGCAGGCCCGCGGGCCCCTCCCCGGAGTCGTGGAGTGCCGCGCCGTGGGCGACGCCGAGCGCGAGGCGCAGCACCGGGTCGACCTCGCTTTCCCCGGCGGCCGACACGTCCTCGAGAAGGGTGAGGGCGGTGTCGGGGCGCCCCCGCTCCACCGCGGTCAGTGCGGCCACCGCCGTCGCGCCCCCGGCGAGACCGGAGGCGGGCCACCCGCCGTCGGCGACGGCGCGCAGCGTGTCGTCGGACCTCGCGGCGGCCTCGCGCAGGTCGCCGACCGCCCATGCGGCCCCGCTGAGCAGCAGGAGGCACTGGGCCTCCAGCAGCGGCAGGTGCCAGCGGCGGGCGGCGTCCAGCCCGATGCCCAGGTCCGAGCGGGCCTCGGCGAACGTGCCGGCGAGGCACTCGGCCGCGCCGCGCCCGGTGACCTCCAGGGCGGCGAGGAACGGGTCGTCGGCGAGCGGCTGCGGCACGGTCGGTACCGAACGGGTCACGCCCGCCAGCCGGGCGGTCGCGGTGAGGAGCACCGCGAGCTCGGAGCCGGCGGCGGGACGGCCTTCCCGGCGGGCCCGTGTGACGTCGGCGGCCACGGCCTCCCGGTCCCCGCGCACGAGGTTGTCCTGGGCCGAGAGCGCGGCCGTCCACGCCCGCGCCTCGGTCGTCGCCCCCGACAGCCTGAGGGCCTCGCGCAGTGCCACCCGGTCCCCGATCGCGACCAGCCGGGCGCCGCGGCGAGCGACCATCTCGGCGGCGAACACCGGATCGCCGGTCCGTCCGACGTGCCTCATCGCCTCCGCGGTCCGGCCCCGTCCGTCCCACCACAATGCCGCGCGGCGGTGGAGCGCGGCAGCCGGTCCGCCGGGCCGCCGTTGCAGGGCCGCTTCCAGGTGGGACCGCAGCAGCTCCTGCACGCGATAGCCGGCCCGGTCGGACGCGATGCTGATCAGACCGGTCTCGTGGGCCAGCTCGTCCAGGACGTCCGGGGCGTCCTCGCGGCCGCAGAGCTCGACGGCGAGCGCCGCCGGGACCGGGTCGGCGATGCTGACCCGGCGCAGCACCTCGCGACGATCCTCGCCGATGCCGGCGAGCACCTCCCCCACCAGGTAGTCGGCAACCGAGTGGTCGTCTCCGGAGAAGTCGGCCAGGAACCGGTCGGGGTCGCGGACCTGGCGCAGCGAGCATGCGGCCAGCCGGAGACCGGCGGCCCAGCCACCGGTGCGCTCGTGCAACGTCGCCACCTGGTGATCGGTCGGTCTGATGCCGGTCCGGCGCAGCAACTGCCGGGTCTCGCGCTCGGTGAAGCACAGCCGGTCGGTCCGCAGCTCGCAGAGCTCGCCCGCCAACCGCATCCGGGCCAGCGGCAGCGGCGGATCGATCCGGCTCACCAGCACCAGCTGGACCGACGGTCCGTGATCGCGCACGAGCAGCCGCAGGTGCTCGGCGATCTGTCGGCCACGCAGGTGGTGGGCGTCGTCGAGGACCAGCCTGATCGGCCCGGGCAGGGCGGCGAGCTCGGCGAGCACGTACGCCGGCAGACCGGGTCCGGCCGCGGGCAGGTACGGCCCCGACATGCGGCTCAGCCCCGCCGCTGCAACGGCGTGGGAGGCCCGGAGCCCGGCGAGCACCACCGCCCAGAACGCCGCCGGGTCGTCGTGCGCCGCGGTCAACGACACCCAGGCGAACGGGGTCGGACCGCATCGCCTGACCCAGTCGGCCACCGCGACGGTCTTGCCGAAACCGGGAGGCGCGCAGACCAGGGTGAGAGCGCCGCCCGCCCCGCTGTCGAGCTCGGCACGCAGGTCCGGCCTCGGCACGAGGTCGCGTGGCAGCGCCGGTGGAGACGTCGTGAACGGATACGCGTCGCGCACGGCTCACCCCCTCAGCAGCAGAGAATCGTCCCAAATCCATGTATCGCGCGGAACCGCCTCTTGGCCCCTCTCGGGTCATCCCCTTCGGGGGAGGCCCGGCCGGGTGGGCTGCGGATGATGTCGGGCACCGGTACGGGCCGGGCAGGCGCAGCAGGAGGTGTGATGACACCGAGGATGTACGAGTTCCGGGTGGACGGACGGGTGTCCGAGCCGTCGCTGGACGTGTTCGGCGAGCTCGATGTCGAGGAGGTGCCGCCGGGGCTGATCCTGCGGGGTGAGGTCATCGACGAGTCGCACCTGCACGCGATCATGGCGTTGTTCCGCACCCTCGGTCTGCAGCTGGTCTGGGCGGAGCCGCTCGACCGCCTGGAGGCCGCGGGCAGCCGTCCGGTGTGGCCGCGACCGGGTCCGTGACCTGCAGCCGCGGCCGACGGCGCTGGACGGGATCGGGCGCGCCGCCCGGCCGGCCCCCGGGCCGGCCGGGTCACGCCTCGACCACGTCGTCGCTCTTGGCCCTGCGCCTGCGGCGCCACCGGGCGCTCGCACCGGCGCTGCCCCCGTTGTGGTCGGGATCGGGGTCCGGTTCGGGATCGGGGGCCTGCTGACTGAGCAAGGCGTCCGCCCACTGCGCCCGCGGGTCGATGTCGACCAGCAGCGCCTTGGCCAGCAGCGTCAGCGGGATGGCCAGCACCGCGCCCAGCGGGCCGAGCAGCCACGCCCAGAACACCAGGGACAGGAACGTGACGGTGACCGAGAGACCGACCGCGTCGCCCACGAACCGTGGCTGGATCAGGGACTGGACCACGAAGTTGAGCACGCAGTACACCCCGATGACGATCAGCATCAGTGTCGGTCCACCGGTGAGCAGCGCCAGCAGCGCGGGTGGGACCACCCCGATGAGGAAACCGACGTTCGGGATGTAGTTGGTGACGAACGCCAGCACACCCCAGGTGACCGCCAGCGGCACACCCAACGCCAACAGCGCGATGGTGTCCAACGCGGCGACGATCAGGCCGAACACCGTCGAGACCAGCAGGTACTGCCGGGTGTTGCGGGCGAACCCGAGCAGCGCCCCGGCCACCTCGGGCCGGTCGGCCGCGATCCGGCCGACGCGTTTGCCGACGGTGACCGTCTCGACGCTCAGGAACAGCAGCAGTGTGAGCAGGAAGATCAGGTTGCTCGCCAGCCCGGCGACGTCGGCGAGAACCGTCCCGACGACCTGCACCAGCTTGCCGAGGTCCAGCGACTGCGCCACCTGACGCAGCTCCTCGGGGCCGACGCCGAACCGGGTGAGGACCGAGGACAACGATGCCACGAGCTCGCGGCTCTGGGCGGCGTACTGCGGCAGCGTCGTGGCCAGCTGCGCGACGGACACGATGACGCAGAGCGCGATGGACAGGACCGCGGCGTAGACGGCCGCGGCGAGCGCCAGTGTGGCCGCCCACCCCGGCCAGCCGCGGCCCCGCAGCCGGCTGTGCACCGGCGCGAGCGCGATGACCAGGACCAGCGCCAGGAACACCGGCCCGATGAACCATGCCATCGAGCGAACGCCGGCGGCGGCGACGACCGTCGCCGCCATCCCCAGCAGCACCACCAACCCACGGGGCAGCGACAGCTGAGGGCCCGACGGCCGTCCGTTGCGGTCGGCCGCGTGGCTCGGTGGTGAGTCTGAGGTGGTCACAGGGAAACGCTGACACCGGCCCCGGCCGTGCACGTCACCCGGACGGGGTGAGCGCCTGCTCAGCGCCGTGGTGGGTGCCCGGCCAGGACGCGGAACAGCCCCGCCACGGCCTCGGCGGGCCCGGCCGGGCCCAGCGCTGCGGGCGCCGCCGTCGCGGTCGTGGGCAGCCGGACCCGCAGTGCGCGCGGGAGTGCCCGGAACCGCAGCGGCACGGGGAGGCGCAGCGCCTCGCCGTCGACGCCGACCTCCAGCAGCTCCTCGTCGGAGTCGACCACCAGCTCCTCGGTGCTCCACTGCCGGTAGCCGTGGAACCGGTGCAGCATCCCGGACGCGCCGGCGGCCAGCATCCGGGTGGCGTCGAGCGCCGAGTCGACGCTCACCGTCACCACCCCCAGGGCGCCCCCGTCGAGCCGGGGCCGCGTGCCGGCCCCCGTGAGGCCCTGCATGCGGTAGGCCCCGTTGGAGACCAGCATGACGTCGACCGGCGCGGCCTGTTCACCGTCGGCGCCGCGGAAGCGCATGCCGACGCGCTGCCGTCCGGACCCCAGCAGGTCCGGCGCCAGGTGTGCCGCCGTCGCGACCTTGGCCTCGCGGTACCCCGCCGACTGCACGATCGAGGCGTAGACGCCCAGCGACGCGTTGTTGACGAACAGCCGGTCGCCGAGCATCGCGACGTCGACGCGGCGTTCCACAGCGGGCCCGAACGCCGCGAGCGCAGCCGGGACGTCGTCGCGGTCGAGCCCGAGGTCGAGCGCGAAGTGGTTGCGGGTCCCGGCCGGTACGACCACGAATGGCACGTCGTGACGACGGGCCACGTCCGCGACCAGCGCCTGCGACCCGTCGCCGCCGGCCATCCCGATGACGTCCGCGCCGTCGGCCAGCGCCCGCTCGGCGAGGTCGCGCACGTCCGAGCCGGGCGACATGACGATCGCCCTGACCCCGCAGGTCGTGGCGTGTCGCTCGAGGTCGCACCGCGCGGCCTTGCCGTCCCCGGAGCGGGGGTTGATGATCAGGACGCCGCATCTGGCGGCCGCGACTCGGTGCAGGTCGCCCGGCACCTCGGCGAGGTCGTTGCCGACCGCCACCTTGGTCGCGGCGAGCGCCAGCAGCACCAGGACGGCGAGCACGGCCGTGCGCAGCGGCGCCCCGAGGCCGAACAGCAGCACGATGCCGGCGACGGCGGCGAGCGTGAGCACGGTCGCGACGACGCGGACGACGCCGCGATGGACCAGCGCCGCCCAGCCGACGGCCACGGCGACGCCGATGAGCACGACGGTCGCGACCAGCCGCAGCGGGTCGCTGAGCAGCCCGGCGACCGCGACGACGATCGCCGCGGCCACCGCGAGCAGCGCGGCCGCCGCGGCGAGCCGCCGGGTCACCGACGGCGGTGCCGACCGGCCGGGCACCGTGACCGGGCCCTGCGGAACGTCTGTCGTCACGGTGATCAGCCGTTGCGCAGACGGGCGGTGAGGGCGTAGATGATCGCCACGTCGACCGCGATGATCAGGATCGACCACAGGGGGTAGTGCGGCAGGAACAGGAAGTTCGCCACCAGGCTCAGCACGGCGACCCCGATCCCGACCATCGCACCCCAGGCGACCCCCTGCACGACCGCGATGCCGACGACGATGAGGACCGCGCCGAGGATCAGGTGGGTCCATCCCCACGCCGTCAGGTCGAACTCGAAGGTGTACTGCGGTGTGGTGAGGTAGACCTGGTCGCGCAGGACGGCAGCCACGCCGCTGAGCGCGTGGTACACCCCGCAGACGATCATCATGAGGCCGGCGAACAGCACGAGGCCCTTCTGTGCGGAGCTCTCGGTCTGCCTTGCTGCGTACGTGTCGTCGGTCCGGGTGGTCATCGTGGTTCCTCCTCGACTCGCGTGCCGCGACGATGGCCGGGTTCGGCACCGCCCGGGCCACCCCCAGGGGGTGATACGTAGGCGTCGGCGAGGTCCGGGTCGTAGACGACGACGGTGCCGGTGAGCAGGTCCTGCAGTGATCGGCGACGCCTGCCCAGGACGGCCCAGAGCAGCCCCAGCGGGAACACCACGCACAGCACGGCCCGTAGGCCGGCCCGCAGCCAGCCCAGGTGCGCGCCGGTCACCGGCCGAATCCGGAGCCCGAGCAGCGCGGCGCCGCAGCTGCGTCCGGACGTCGACCAGGCCACGGTGAGGTACGCGGTGGCGAGCAGCCCGCCGACGACCAGCGACTGCGGCCAGGTGGGGCTGGGCCAGCGGAACCCGGGCGGTGAGGCGAGGAACCGCACGCCGGCGACGACGACCAGCGTGAGGCCCATCAGCACCACGACGACGACCAGGTCGGCGACCGCCGCCAGGGTGCGGGTCACGATCCCGGCGGTCGCCGTCGTCGGGACGTCGGACCCGTCACCGCCGCTCACGGAGAACCCGGGGGCCGGGCGGCTCCTCCGCGGTGCAGGAGCCGGTCGACCGCCCCGGACACGGCGCCGTCGGCGGCCATCGCCTCGGAGCGGACGGCGCGTACGGTGTCGGAGGTCAGTGCACCGGTGGAGGTCCGGATGATCTCCGGTAGGTCCAGCTCGTCGAGGACGCCGCGGGCGATGCCGACCAGGTCGAGCCGGGCGATCACCGCGTCCAGGTCGATCCTGGCCGCGACCCCGTCGACGTCCAGCTCGGCCAGCACCGGTTCGATGTCGACGCGCCGCACCACCGCGTCGAGGTCGACCCGCTGGACCGCGCGGTCGAGATCGACGCCGGCGACCACCCGGTCGAGGTCCACCCGCCCCACCAGCGCGTCGAGATCGAGGCGGCGCACCACGGCGTCCAGGTCGACCCGGGCCACGACGGCGTCGACATCGAGGCCCGCGGCGAGCGCGTCGATCTCCACGTGCTCGCGGACCAGCGCGGTCAGGTCGATCGTCTGCACCAGTGCGTCGACGACCCTGCCGACGACCTCACGCACCAGCTCGTTCCACCGGCGTGCCAGCAGGACCCGTTCCCGCCTGCCGCGGCGCACCAGCGCGGTGGTGCTCCGGGGAGCGACGAGGGTGAGGACCGAGACCCCGCCGCGCAGCAGGACCGACGTCGCCCTGCGCGCGGGCCGACCCGCCCGCCACACCAGCCTGGCCGCACCACCGCCGGCTCCGAGCAGCAGCCTCTCGGTCGTCGGGTCCACGGTCGCCTCCCTCGTCGGGTCGAGCCCCCAGGCTGCCCGTGCGGCGCCGGGCCGACCTCATCCCTGGCAGGTGAGGCGCACCGCGGACCGACCGCCGACGCTCGCCGCCGGACGATCGGTCACGGGCGCGGTCGACGAGGAGGAGACGAACATGACCGACGAGCGCACCCGCCTCCCGGCCCCCGCCCTGCTGCCGCGCCGGGAGCTCGGCACGGCACCGGCGCGACGCACGGTCCGCGTCCGGTGAAGCGGCCGCAGCCGGCGCGGCGCAGGGTCGCCGCCGTCGCACCCGGCCTCGCGGGCCTGCTCGGGTACCGCGCGCGCTGGCTCGGCCGCGACGTCACCGCGGGGCTGGTGCTGACCGCGCTGCTGGTACCGCAGGGAATGGCCTACGCCGAGCTGGCCGGCCTGCCCGCCATCACCGGCCTGTACACCTCGATCCTGTGCCTGGTCGGCTACGCGATCTTCGGCCCGTCGCGGGTCCTCGTGCTGGGCCCGGACTCCTCGCTCGGCCCGCTGATCGCGGCGACGATCCTGCCGCTGGCCGTCGCGGACGGGGACCCGGCGCGGGCGATCGCGCTGGCGTCGGCGCTGGCCCTGCTGACCGGGGCGGTCATGATCGTCGCGGGGGTCACCGGACTCGGCTTCGTCGCCGACCTCATCTCCCGGCCCGCGATGATCGGCTACCTCAACGGCCTCGCGCTCACCATCCTCGTCGGCCAGCTACCCAAGCTGTTCGGCTTCTCCGTGGACGCCGACGGGTTCCTCGCCGAGGTCGGCGGCTTCCTCTCCGGGGTGGCGGGCGGGGCCACGATCCCCGCTGCGCTCGCCGTGGGCGGCGCCGGGCTGGTGCTGATCCTCGTGCTGCAGCGGACCCTGCCGCGGGTGCCCGCCGTCCTGGTGGTGGTCGTGCTGTCGATCGGGGCGACGATCCTGCTGGGTCTCGCCGCGCGGGGGGTCGACGTCGTCGGCCCGCTCCCGCAGGGCTTCCCGCCGCTGAGCCTGCCCGACGTCCGCCTGTCCGACCTCGCGATCCTGGTCCCTGGCGCACTCGGCATCGCGGTCGTCGCGCTCACCGACACGATCTCGACGTCCTCGTCGTTCGCCGCCCGGGAGGGGCGCACCATCGACGGCGGCCGGGAGATGACGGCCATCGGCGCGTCCAACGTGGCCGCGGGCCTGTTCGGCGGGTTCCCGGTGAGCACGAGCGGCTCACGCACCGCGGTCGCCGCCCAGGCCGGGGCCCGGACCCAGCTGACCGGGCTCGTCGGCGCCGCGGCGATCACGCTGATCCTGCTGTTCGCCCCCGGGCTGCTGCGCGACCTCCCGCAGCCGACGCTGGCCGCGGTCGTGATCGCCGCGTCGCTGTCGCTCACCGACCTGCCCGCCACGCGCAGGCTGTGGCGGGTGCGCCGCGCCGAGTTCGTGCTGTCGGCCACGGCGGCGCTGGGTGTGGTGGTGCTCGGGGTGCTGCCCGGGATGGCCGTGACGGTCGCGTTGTCCGCGGCGAACGTGTTCCGCCGGGCCTGGTGGCCCTACCGGGCGGTGCTCGGCCGGGTCCCCGGACTCGCGGGGTTCCACGACGTGAACACCCACCCCGACGCCGAGCAGCTGCCGGGATGTCTGCTCGTACGCTTCGACGCGCCCCTGTTCTTCGCCAATGCCCGGACGTTCCGGGAGTGGGTCGACGGGCTCGTCATCGCCGACCCCGGCGTGCGCTGGGTCGTGGTCGCGGCGGAGCCCGTCACCGACGTCGACACGACCGCGGTGGAAGTCCTGCGCGACCTGGCCGGGGCACTGCAGCGACACGACCGGCGGCTGGTGTTCGCCGAGCTCAAGGACCCGGTGCGGCGCACCGTCGAGCGAGCGGGCCTCACCGACGTGATCGACGCGGCGGACCTGTTCCCGACGATCGATACCGCCGTCGCCGCGTTCCGCGAGCGGACGGGTGCGCAGTGGCGGACGGCACGGCGCGGCGTCGACGGCTGAGCCGGGACCGGGCCGGGGCCGGGGCCGGTCCCGGCACCGGCGGAGCCGGCCCGGGACCGTCGTCCCGCAACCGGCTCCGCACCCGGCACCCCCCGGGGTTCACGCCCGGGTCGCGGTCTCCCTGCTCGCGTCCTCGGCCGGTTCCTCGAAGACGTCGCGGAGGGTGGCCTCCTGCTCCGCGGACAGGTTCGTCGACACCAGGTGCGCCCCGGTGCCGCGGAACTCGCCGAGCACCTTGTCGGGGACGACCTTCGCGGACATGACGAACAGCGCCGACGACCCCTCGGTGACCTCGTCGCGCACCTTCTTGATGAAGCCGTCGTCGATCCCGACGTCGGCCAGTGACCCGCTCAGCGCGCCCATGGCGGCACCGATCGCCATGCCCAGCAACGGGACGAAGAACAGCAGCCCGAACAGCAGCCCCCAGAAGCTGCCGCCGAGGGCCCCGGCGCCGGTCAGGCCGTGCAGCTGCTCGGTCTTCGGCTTGCGCTTGCCCTCCGGCCAGGTCACGACGGCCGCGTCCACGATCTGGATCAGCTCTTCCTTCTGCAGCCGCTTCAGGACGTCGAGCGCATCGCGGGCGCCGTCTGCCGTGTCGAACTTCCACACCGTCAATGTCGCCATGTCGGCTCCTGTCGTGTCGTCGGTACCCGAACGGTGCGACGTGCGGGCGGCGGTGGCATCACCCGTTCCGGACGACCGGTCCGCCCGATCGCCCGAGGCGGGTGAGCACAACGGGCCGCACCCGCACCACCCTGCGGTTCGCACCACCGGGGAGGGGCGACGATGGACGTCGAACGCACGAGAGCGCTGAACCGGCGGCTCCTCGTCGTCGCCGGGGTCCGCTCCGTCGTCACCGCGGCGCTGCTGCTGCTCGTGTACTACCGGGCCCCGCTCGACGGCAGGCTCGACGCGGAGGTCCTCGTCTGGCTCGGCATCGGACTCTGCGGCCTCGTCCTGGCCCTCACCTGGCAGGTGCGCATGATCATGGCCTCGGACACCCCGCGGCTGCGGGCGGCGGAGACGGTGGCGGTGGGGCTGCCGATCCTGCTGGTGCTCTACGCCTCGACCTACGCGGTGCTGTCGCAGGACGTCCCGGCGAGCTTCTCGCAGCCACTGGACCGCACGGGGGCGCTCTACTACACGATGACGGTGTTCACGACGGTCGGCTTCGGGGACATCGCCCCCACCAGTGCGCTCACCCGAATCCTCACGATGACCCAGATGGTCGTCGGCCTGCTGGCCGTCGGGGTCGTCGCGAAGCTGCTGCTCGGCGCGGTCGACGTCGCCGTGCGCCGCCGGTCCGGCACCGGCACCGACCGCTGACGCCCGGGCAGCTCCCCCGAGCAGCCGCTCCTCCACCCGCTCCAGCGTCACGACCATCACCATCACCAGGACCGGCACCAGCACCGGCAGCAGCACCGCGACCAGCAGCATCAGGCCCTCCGTCCACCACGATTCGTCCCCGACCGCGGGGACGCCCCCGCGGCCGTCACGCTGGCGGGGACCCCACGGGCACACCTCACCCCGACCGGGTGGTGCAGGCCGCGACCGTCGGCCGGAGTGTGGCGCTGGGCGCCGGGCCGGCGCGCCGGCACGACGACGTGCCCCTTGTCGGAGAGGGAGTCCCATGTCCGGTCGAGCTCCGTCGAAACCCACGACACTGCGCCACCCCGCCGAGGTCCCGTTCTACGTCGCCATGGTCGTCCTCAACGTGGTGATCGTGGTGGCGATCGTGCGCGTCGCGATCGTCGTGCCGTTCCTGCCCGACGCGCTGCAGAGCTCCGCGCTGGCCGACTCGGTCCGCGGCGCGGCCGTCGCACTGCTGCTGCTGGTTCCCGGCCTGATCGTCGTCCGCGAGCTGCAACGGGCCACCGTCCGCGGGACCACGGTGCAGCTGTCCGAGCGCCAGTTCCCCGAGCTGTTCGGGACGGCCGCGGACTTCGCGAGGACGCTCGGGCTGTCCCGTCGCCCCGACATCTACCTGGCCAACGGCAACGGCGCCCTCAACGCCTTCGCCGCCCAGGCCGCCGGCCACGACCTCGTCGTGGTGTCCAACGAGCTGTTCACCAACCTGCACGCGGACAACCGTGACGGCCTGCGGTTCATCCTCGGCCACGAGATGGGCCACATCCGACTGCACCACGTCGCCCTCTGGTACGAGCTCAGCCTCGCCTACTCCCAGCGCATCCCGCTGCTCGGCCCCACCATGTCGCGGCTGCGCGAGTACTCCTGCGACCTGCACGGCGCCCACCTGTCCCCGCACGGGGCCACCGGGCTCGTCCTGCTCGCGTCCGGCCGGCACACCGAGACCGACGTCGACGTGGACCAGCTGCTCGAGCAGGGCCGGGCGCTGCACGGGTTCTGGGTGGGTCTCGCCCAGCTCCCGCGCTCGCACCCCTTCACGGTCCGCAGGCTGGAGCGGCTCTGTCGCCTGGGACGGCTGCGGCGGCCCACCTCCTCGGAACCGCCGACCCTCTCCGCTGCCGCCCCGCCCGCGACGTCGCCGGCCACGCCGTGACCGCGGCAGCCCTGTTCAGCCCTTTCGGCGGCGCATCAGCCGCCGCGCGACCCTGCGCCCTGCACGCCGCCCACCGCGCCGTCCGATCCTGCGCTGACGTCCCAGCATCGTCCCTCTCCTGTCCTCGACGATCCTCGGCCCGACGCTCGTCAGACCGCGTCCTGGGACCGGGCGGCGAGCGCCTCGGCCTCCTGCGCGGCGACCAGACCGACCTCCACCAGGTCCAACGGACTCACGAACTCCGACGCCAGCCGCACGCCCCCGGCGTCGGCGAGCGCCTCCCGCAGCGGGATCGCCCACCGGTGCTCGATCAGCACCAGGGCCGCGGCGGACCCCTCCGGGATGTCCGCGACCACGTCCCAGGCTCCCTCGTCGGCGATGTCGTCCTCCTCGGTCATCACCTCGACCCCGATCTCGGCGCCCGCCTCGGCGCCGATGCCGGCACCGATCCCGACCAGGGCCCCGACCACCGCGCCGAACTCGATGCGCTCGGCGTCGTCGAGCTGGCTCTCCTTGAGCACCGACACCTCACCACCGACCGCCTTGTACACGCCCAGGAAGTCGATCACCCGGATCATGTCGTCGTCGCGGAGCCGCTCCAGCTCGCCGCGGAGGCGCCCCTGGAAGTTGGGGTGGTCGAAGCCGAGCACGAGCATCTGGACCGGACCGATCGTCATCGTCGTCCTCCTTCGTCGCGCGGGCCCACCGATCGCGGACCCACCGGCCGACTGTGCGACGCATCCGGTCCGGCCACCTCGCCCTCACGAGGTGATGCCGGACGTGGCCGCACGGCGGAGGGTCGCCGGTACCCGTCGTCCGGGAGGAGCAGCCACGATGCCCGTCGTCGACAGCCCTGACAGCCGCAGCGCGCCCGTCGCCCTGAGCCACGACGAACGCGCCGAGCTCGAACGGTTGCGCACCGAGCTCGCCACCCTGCGGTCCACACCACCGCCGGAGGCGCCCCCACGGGCCCGGATCCGCTGGCCGTCGATCGCCTCGGCGGTCCTGCTCGTCCTCGGCCTGCTGCTGGTCCCGGTGTCCGTGCTCTCGGTCTGGACGCACAACCAGCTCTCCGACACCGAACGTTTCGTGGCCACCGCCGGCCCGGTCCTCGACGATCCCGCCGTCCAGTCCGCGGTGGCCGACCGCGTCACGGCGGAGATCTTCGCGCAGGTCGACGTGCAGGCGCTCGCGACCCAGGCCGTCGACGCCCTGGCCGCCCAGGGCGTGCCGGCGCCCGTCGCCGATCGGCTGCGCGGGCTCACCGGCCCGCTGGCCGCGGGCACCCGCACCTTCGTCGACGACAAGGTGCACGAGCTCGTCGCCAGCCCCGCGTTCGTCGCCGCCGGTCAGCGGGCGCTCACGGTCTCCCACCAGCAGATCGCGGCCGCGCTCGCCGGCGAGTCGTCCGCGGTCGTCGTCCAGGGCGGCGACACCGTCCTCGACCTGTACCCCTTCATCGAAGCGGCGAAGCAGCAGCTGGTGGCCTCGGGGTTCGAGCTCGCGGCGCGGATCCCCGAGATCCATCCGACGATCGCGCTGTTCCCGGCGAGCACGCTCGTCCGGGCCCAGTCGCTCTACACGGTGCTCGACGTCGCAGCGACCTGGCTGCCATGGGTGACGCTCGCGCTGCTGGTCGGCGGCGTCCTGCTCGCGAAGCGGCGGCGCCGCGCGACGATGGTCGTCGGTCTCGCGGTGATGGCGACGATGCTCGTGCTGGCCGCCACCCTGCTCGCGGTCCGCGGGATCGTCGTGGGGGCGGCGGCCCCGCAGTCCGCCGCCGCGGCCGCGGCGACGTTCGACATCGTGGTGCGGTTCGTCCGGGCGGCCCTGCGGACGCTGTTCGTCGTCGGGCTCGTCATCGCCCTCGCGGCGTGGGTCACCGGCCCGGCCGCGACAGCCGTCCGGCTGCGCGGCGCGCTCGGGCGCGGCATCGGGAGCCTGCGCCGGGGCGGGCTCGCCCGCAGGCTGGCCACGGGGCCGGTCGGGCCGTGGGTGCACGAGCACCGCGTCGCACTCCGGACGGGGCTCGTCGTCCTCGCGGCACTCGTCGTGGTGCTGTGGGACCGGCCTTCGGGCTGGACGGTCCTCGTCGTCACCCTGTTGCTCCTGGTGCTGCTCGGGGTCGTCGAACTGCTCGACCAGCCCCGCTCCACCGACGCGACGCCCACCGCCGCCACCGCCGGTACCACCGTCGGTTCCGGCGACGGGGCGTCATCCGGCGTCGAGGGTGGGCCGAGCTGATGGGCCCCGGTGCGGGGCCCGCGGAGGCCGCGGCCCGGGCAGCGCTGGAGCTGCCACTGCCCCGGCGCTGGTCGCACACGCGCGGCGTCGCCGGGCGTGCCCGCACGCTCGCCGCCGGGTTGCCGCCCGGCGACGCGTGCGTCCTGGTCCCCGCCGCGTGGCTGCACGACATCGGGTACGGCCCCGCGATCGTCCGGACCGGCTTCCATCCTCTCGACGGCGCCCGCCACGTCCGCGCGCTCGGCTTCCCCGACCGGGTCGCACACCTGGTGGCCTTCCACTCTGCCGCCGCGGTCAAGGCCGACCTGCTCGGTCTCGCCGACCAGATGGCCGAGTTCCGCGACGAGCGCTCCCTCGTCCGCGACCTGCTCTGGTACGCCGACATGAGCACCGACCCGGGCGGCAGCCCGGTGTCACTGGACGACCGCATGGCCGAGGTCCGGCGGCGACGGGCGGACGACCCCGTCGCGATCGCCGCCCTCAATCTCGGCATGGGTGCCCGGCGGGCCGCCTGGCTGCATGCCGAGCGGTGGCTGCGCGACGAGCAGGAGCTGGGCGCGGAGCGGTGGCTGGGCACCGACCGGTGGCTGGGCGCCGCGCAGTAGCTCGGCGTCGCGCAGTGGCTGGGCGCCGGGACCGGGCATGAACTCACCTGCCGGGGATGAGGCGCCGACCGTGATGACGGCGCACGGTTCCGGCATGGACGATTCCGCATCGAGCAGGCCGGACTCGCAGGCGCACGGCCGGGCGCTACGCCGGCAGGTCCCACGGTCGGCACATGCGGTGCTGGACCTCGGCCCCGACCGGGCCGACCCCCTCGTCCGGCTGCACGCCGACGACGCCGACCGCGTGCGCGAGCTGCTGCCGCTGCGGTACTCGCGGATGGCGGCGAGCCCGTTCGCGTTCCTCCGCGGCTCCGCCGGGCCGATGGCCGCCGACCTGGCCCGCACCCCGTCCACGGGGCTGCGGGCGCAACTCTGCGGTGACGCCCACCTCGCCAACTTCGGCCTCTTCGCCTCCCCGGAACGCCGGCTGGTGTTCGACCTCAACGACTTCGACGAGACCGCTCCCGGACCGTGGGAGTGGGACGTCAAGCGGCTGGCGGCCAGCGTCGAGGTGGCGGCCAGGAACAACGACTTCCCGGGCCGCCGCCGCCGCGCCATCGTGCGGTCGACCGTCGCGCGGTACCGCGAGGCGATGCGCGAGTTCGCGCGGATGACGACCCTCGACGTCTGGTACGCCCACATCGACACCGCGGGCCTGGCAGCGGATCTGGACTCCAGGATCCGCCGGTCCGGCAAGCGGGAGGTCGACCGCTTCCTGTCGAAGGCCCGGCGGCGGGACAACCTCGGCGCGCTCGCCCGGTTCGCACACACCGACGACACCGGGACCCACATCGTGGGCGACCCTCCCCTCGTCGTACCCGTCGGCGACCTCGTCGACGACGACATCGGGATCGAGCAGCGGCTCACCGACCTGCTGGCCGACTACGCCGAGTCGCTCGCCCCCGACCGGCGGGTCCTGCTCGACGCCTACCGGCCCGTCGACTTCGCACGCAAGGTCGTGGGCATCGGCAGCGTCGGGACCCGGTGCTGGATGATCCTGCTCCTCGGCCGCGGCGACCCCACCGATCCGCTGTTCCTGCAGGTCAAGGAGGCCGGACCGGCGGTACTGGAGGAGCATGCCGGTTCGGCGCCGGTGGACCACCACGGCAGGCGCGTGGTCGAGGGGCAGCGTCTGATGCAGGCGGTCAGCGACGTCCTGCTCGGCTGGATGCAGGCCCGCGGCCTCGACGGGCGGGTACGCGACTACTACGTCCGTCAGCTGCGGGACATGAAGGGCTCCCTCGACCTCGACCGGGTCCGACCCGAAGGGCTGCTCGCCTACGCCGAGCTGTGCGCGTGGACGCTGGCCCGGGCGCACGCCCGCTCCGGCGACCGGATCGCGATCGCGGCGTACCTGGGCTCGGGCACCGCGTTCGACAACGCCGTCGCCGAGTTCGCGACGGCGTACGCCGACCAGACCGAGCGCGACCACAGCGCTCTCGTCCACGAGGTGAGCCTCGGCGGGCCCGGCGACAGCGACGTCCCGCGGGACCCGCTCGCACCCGTCGCGACGCGAGGCGGCGGGGCCCGGCGGGCACCGGCACGTCCGGCCCGGCGGTCGGCCGTCTGAGGCGACGTCGGCGTGCCGCCCGGACCTCGTCCGGGCGGCGTGACCGTGCGGCCGGGACCGGTGACGGTGGTGTCTCCGCCGGTCGGGCGCTGTCCCGCCGATCGGGTGCTGTCCCGCCGATCGGGTGCTGTCCCGCCGGTCGGGCTGCTCCGTCGGGCGGAGACAGCACCGTCGGTCGGGGCGTCCCCGTCGGTGGGCCCGGGTCGGAGGCGCGCCCACGGAGCCGGCCGGTCGGCGTCGCCGCCGGGCCGGCGTGGTCGCTACCCGGGTCCGGGACCGGCGCTCACCCGGCGGTGCGGCGGTAGGACGCGAGACCCCAGATGATCGTGACGTCGACCGCTATGACGATCACCGACCACACCGGGTAGTGCGGCACGAACATGAACTGCACGATCATGCTCAGCCCGGCGGTTCCGATCCCGGCGACCCGCGCCCATGTCAGGCCGCGCAGCGCCCCGTAGCCGGCGGCGATGGACAGGATCGCCGTGGCGAACAGCAGCCAGCCCCAGAGGGTGAGGTCGAACGCGAACAGGTACCCCGGCGTGCCCTCGTAGATTCTGTCGTGTGCCAGCGCCATGATCGCGGTGAAGATCTGGAACACACCGGTGATCACCAGCATCCCGCCGGAGTACAGGATGGGACCGTTCGCCCACCGCACCGCACCCGGCTCGGCCACCACGTCAGCACTCGCCGCCATCCCCATGCGGCACAAGGTAGGTGCCTGTCCCGGCGGCGGCATCGCCCGAACCGGGTGGTCGTCAGCCCAACGTCGTCTCCGCCGCACCCGACGGTTCCGGGTCGGTGAGCCGGCGCATGCGCAGCGAGTTGGCGAGCCCGAGTGCGGCGGCGAGCAGCGGGACGAGCAGCCCGATCTGCAGCGCGAACGGGCGGGACTCGGTGTTGATCCGGACGACCTCCTGGCGGATCGCCTCGGGCTGACCGGCGAGCAGCTCGGTGAGCTTGGTGTTGCTCATCAGCTCGGCGTCGTCCTGCAGGACCTGCGCGATCTGCTGCTTCTCGGCCGGGGGGAGGACGGTGCTGGCCTCGGTCTGCGACGTGAACGTCCCTGCCAGGGTGGCCAGCATGATCGCGCCCGCGAACGCGAGACCGAAGGACAGCCCGAACGACCCGGCCGCGGAGTTCACCCCGGCCGCCTCGCTGACCCGCTCCTCGGGGACCGGGGAGAGGGTGTAGTCGTTCAGCTGGGAGACGAGCAGTCCCAGCCCGGCGCCGGCGACGATGAGTGGCGCCACGAGGACCCACCCGCTCCCGGCCCGCGGCACCAGAGGGAGCAGGACGGCGATCCCCAGCACGATGAGGCCGAACCCGAGGGCGACCACGGTGCTCGGTCGGCGCCGTCCGCTGCGCCTGCCGGCCAGCAGCGCGAGCGCGAACATGCTCAGCGACAACGGCGCGATCGCCAGTCCGGCCTGCATGGCGTTGTACTCGAGAACCATCTGCAGGAAGATCGGCAGCACGATCATGGTGCCGCCCAGGGCTATCTGCTGCAGCATCTGCTGTGAGACGCCCACCCGGAAGTGCGCCGAGGAGAACAGCGCCGGGTCGAGCAGCGCGGGCTCGGCGCGCCGGGCCCGCCGGCGCAGCCAGAACGTCAGTCCCACGATCCCCGCGACGCCGATCGCCATGACGAGGCCGACCCGGTCGCCGCCCTCCTGCCAGACCAGGATCGCGAGCACCAGCCCGCCCATCCCGGCGACCGACAGCGCCGCGCCCACGACATCGACACCCCGCGGGCCGGTGTAGGGCACGTCCCGTACGAGCCTCGCGCCCGACAGCACCACGATGATCACGACGACCTCGAGGGCGAACCCGACCCGCCAGGACAGGTACGTCGTGATGAAGCCGCCGAGCAGGGGTCCCACCGCGGCCGCGATCGCCGCTGCGGCACCGACGAGGGCGTAGACCTTCCGGCGCGCCGCCCCTTCGAAGTTGCCGTGGATGAGCGACTGCATCGCCGGCAGCAGCAACGAGGCGCCGAGCCCGCCGATCACGGCCCAGAACACGACGACCGCGGTGAGCCCCTGCGCCATCGTCATCGCGGTCGCGCCCACGGCGTAGCCGAGCAACCCGAGGATGTACGCGCGTTTGCGCCCGACGAGGTCGCCGACCTTGCCGCCGATCAGGATGAACGCGGCGGACACCAGTGCCTCGAGTGCGATCGCCGACTGCACGCCACTGACCGTCGTGTCCAGATCGCGGACCACCGCGGAGATCGACACGTTCATCAGCGAGGTGTCGACGACCAGTACGAACATCGCCATGGCGAGCAGCAGGCCCAACAGCCTGCCGCGCCCGCCCGTCGCCTGGGCGGCGGTGCCGCCGTCGGCGCTCACGACGTGCACCACGCCGGTGCGGCGCGAGGCGGCAGCACCGCGAGCGCACGGGGCCGGCGTCCCGCAGGGTGCCGGCGCCGGTCCGGCACGGGTGTGGTCGGGGCCGTGGTCATGACACCTCCGGTTGTGGCGCCGCTCAGTGAGCGGGCTCGCCGAGCGACCGGCCGAGGGCCGCGGCCTTCAGCGACTCGTACTCGTCGTGGGTGATGGCACCCTCGTCGAGCAGGCGCTTCGCCTCGACGATTCGGGTCGTCGGATCTCCGCCGCTCCCGTTCGTCTCGGCGATCCGCCGGACGTCGCGTTCGTAGGCGGTGCGGGCGGCGCTGACCTCGGCCCAGCGACGATCGCCCATTTCCCGCCCGTGCGCCACCAGGTACACCAGCGACCCGAGGATCGGCAGGAGGACGACCAGGACCGTCCACAACGCCTTCGACCAGCCGCCGATGTCGTCGCGACCGAACACGTCGGTGAGGATCTGGAACATCAGCCAGAACCACATGACGCACCCGAAGAACACGAGCATCGTCCAGAACACGTCCAGCAACGGGTAGCCGGACTGCGCGAGCAGCATCTCGATCCCCTCTCCAGGGTGTGCCGGTCAGGGGCCGGTTCCGGTCCGGCCGACGATCGGTCGCCTCAGGCGTTCTCACCGCGGTACACGGCGAGCGCCCAGATGACGAGCACGTCGAGCACGATGATCACGATCGACCAGATCGGGAAGTACGGCAGGAACGCGAAGTGGGCGATGAGGTTGATCCCCGCTGCCACCATGCCGACGACGCGTGCCCAGGTCCGGCCCCGGATCACCCCGATACCCGCGGCACCGAGCAGCACCGCCAGCGCCAGCTGGACCCATCCCCACGTCGTCACGTCGAAACCGAACACGTAGTTCGGCGTCCGGACGTAGATCTCGTCGCGCAGGATCGCCGCGATACCGGTCAGCACCCCGAGCGCGCCGCCGAGCATCATCAGGATCGCGGCGAACACGGCGAGGGTCGTGCTCATCCCGCTGTCCGCCGCAGTGTCCGCGCGGACGGCGGGGTCGTCCCGGTGCGGCGTGGCGTGCGTACTCATCCCGGCTCCTCTCGGACGTTCCCGGTGTCGTGGCGATGATCGACCGCCCGTGCCACGCGCATCCCACCCGCGGCGGGTGAATCCGGGCCGGATCCGGCCGACGACCACGTGGGGTCAGCGTCCGTCGACCGCCTGGTCGACGACGATCGCGAGGCGCGCCAGCACCTCCTGTCCCTCTCCCCGGGTGAGGACTCCGCGGGCGACGGCGGCCTCGACCTCGGTCTCGAGACAGGAGAGCAGCGCTCCTGCCCGGTCGCCGACCAGCGCGGGCGCGGCCTGTTCGGTTCGCGGACGGGCGGCCCGGACCACGGGTCGCAGGATCATCGGGCCGGGCTCACCAGCGGGCTGTGCCATTCGCGCCTCCTCGGCTCGCGGTGCGGCACGCCGCCCGCCAGGTGCCGTCGAGTGTCGGCGCAGGAACGAAGAGGAAGGTCACCCCCGACGGGTGGTCGTGGTGGTCGGGGAACCCTCCCCCGTAGTGTCGCCGCCGGGCGGTGCGCATCCGATGCGGGCGGGTGGTCCCGGCGCTCGCGGGTCCTTCGGCCCTGCCCGCCGGCGCGGTGTCCGGCGCATCATCACGAGCGCCGGACAGCGTGACCACACCGCGCCGGCTCTGCCCGTCGCTGGGGAGCGGACGGGTGAGTCGACCGGGGTGG
The DNA here is from genome assembly GCF_050250275.1 of Pseudonocardia sp. Classification (GTDB taxonomy): domain Bacteria; phylum Actinomycetota; class Actinomycetes; order Mycobacteriales; family Pseudonocardiaceae; genus Pseudonocardia. Next base: position 59,004 of record NZ_JBFWOY010000013.1, on the reverse strand, counting down.
GCGCCCGGGTGGATCGCCCACCCCGGTCGAACGGGCCGCGCGCGCCGCCCTCGTGAGCGGCGAGCCGGGTTCAGTCGCGGTCGCCACGCATCGTGAGGACGACCCTGAGGACGTGGTCGACGGCCGCGGCGAACGGGGGGCCGCGCAGCTCGTCACGGACGGCGAGGGTGCGCGACGCGAACTGCAGCATCACGTCCTCGCCGAGGCGCCCGACGACGAGCGCCGCCACCTCCTCCAGGTCCAGACCCGGGTTGTCCAGCCGCACGAGCGCGAACGCGACCATCAGCTCCTCGTCGGTCACCGCTCACCTCCCCGGCGCATCATCCCGGATCGGGGCGCGCCCCCGACAGGGTCCGCGCCTGGATCGCGCCCAGTACGGCGACCATGTCCGCTGCCCCGTGCCCGGCCGCGACGGTCTCCTCGAACAGTGCCCGTGCGACGTCGACCATCGGGGACGCGATCCCCGCGGCGCGGGCGGCGTCGACGACGAGCCGGGCGTTGTAGGCGACGTCGGTGGCGGCGGCCTGGGCGGTGACGTCGCCGGCGACGAGCTTGGCGGCCTTGACCCGGGAGACGTCGCTGGCCATGGGGCCGGCGTCGAGCACGGCGCGGACGACGTCGAGGTCGAGACCGTGCCGGTCGGCGAAGTGGAAGGCCTCGGCCAGCCCGGCGACCATCGTGACCAGGTAGAGGTTGACCGCCAGCTTGGTCAGGAGCGCTCCCGGGACGGCGCCGCAGAGGACGGTCGAGCGGCACATCGGGGCGAGCAGGGGGCGCACGGTGGCGATCGCGTCGTCGTCACCGGCGAGCATGGCGACGAGCGCGCCCTGCTCGGCGGGGACCCGCGACCCGGACACGGGCGACTCGACGTAGCGCCCGCCCGCGGCGCGGACGGCGTCGGCGAGGCCGCGGGAGAACCCGGGCGCGGTCGTGCCCATGTGGACGACGGTGCGGTTGCGGACGAGGTCGGCGAAGGCGGGCGTTCCGCGGTGCAGGACGGCGTCGATCGCGTCCGCGTTCGCGAGCATCATCAGGACGACGTCGGCGCGGGCGAAGACCTCCGCGGGATCGGCGGCGACGGCCGCACCCGCGTCGCGGAGCGGTGTGCACGACGCGGGCCTGCGGCTCCAGACGACGAGTGGTGTCCCTGCCCGGGCGAGCCGCAGCGCCATCGGGGTGCCCATCAGGCCGAGTCCGAGGAACCCCACGGTCGGGGTCACGGGACCGCGATCTCGTAGGTGAGCTGGCCGGGGTCGAGGCGGGCCAGGCGGGTGGGGCCGAGGCGCCGGCCACGCAGCAGGCCGATGGCGGCGCGGTTGTCGGCGCGGACGGTGGCGCGCACCGTCCACCCGGCGCGCGCCGGGGCGCCCAGGGTGTGCCGGAGCAGACCGGTGGCGACGCCGCGGCGCTGGGCGTCGTCGGCGACGAGCAGGGCGAGGTCGGTGGTGCGCGGCCGGGCGGGGTCGTCGACGAGGTTGAGCAGCCCGACCGGCCACCCGCCCACCCGGGCGACGACCGCCTCGCCCGCCAGGAGCCAGGGCCGGTACCGGGTGAGGACGGCCTCGGGGGTGAGCCGGTGGGCGGCGGCGAACCGTTCGGAGAGCGACCGTACGGAGCAGGCGCGGACCAGCGCCTCGACGGCGTCGTCGGTGGCAGGCTCCCACCGGGTCACGATCCGTTCTATGACAGTCGTCATAGAACGTGTTTGTACGCGATCCGGCGGGCGTCAGGCATCATGACGCTCGTCATAGTCTCGACGGAACGACGACGACCCGGAGGACGGATGGGCAGCACCGCGCGCCACCTGTGGACCCGCTTCGAGCCGGTCCACGACGTCACCTACTTCGCCCCCGAGGCCCTCGCCGCCGCCGATGCGATCGGCATGCGCGGCTTCTGGATGGGCTATGTCGCACTGCGCGCCGCGCCGCTCGGAGCGGTCGGCCCCGCCGTCGCGACGGCCGCGTTCCACGGCTTCCACGCGAGCCGGCTCGAACGTGCCCTCCCGTCGGCATGGGACGTCGCCGACCCGGCACGCGTCCTCGCGGCCCGCCTCGACGGCGTCGACGCCGCGCTGCGCGCCGTCTGGGGCGCCGACGTCGTCGCCTCCCCGCAGGTCCGCGAGGCCGCCGACCTCGCCTGGGCAGCCGCCACGGCCGCCGACACCGCGGGCCGCGTACTCGCCGCCGCCAACCAGGCGCTCCCCCGCCCCGCCGCCCCGCACCTGGCGCTCTGGCAGGCGACGACGACGCTGCGCGAGCACCGCGGCGACGGGCACATCGCGGTCCTGGTCTCCCGCGGCATCTCCCCGCTCGCCTCACACCTGCTCAAGGTCGCCGCCGGCGAGTCCGACCCCACCGCACTGCAGTTGGGCCGCCGCTTCACCGACGAGGCCTGGCGAGCGGGTCTCGACGAGCTGCGCGCCGCGGGCGTCGTCGACACGGACGCGTCGCTCACCGCCGCCGGCCGGACCCTGCACGACGACGTCGAGGCCGCGACGGACGCGGCCGCCGAGGCGCCGTGGCACGCCCTCGGCCCGGACGCCACGGCCCGGCTGGCCGAGCTGCTGACGCCGCTGGCCTCCGCGGTCGTGCGCACCGGGATGATTCCCGACCCGAACCCGGTCGGGATCGTCGGACTGCCCTAACCGGCCGCGAGGAGCAGGTCGAGCTCGGCCTGCACGGCGTCGAGCGCCGACTCGTCGCGCCGCGCCCGGCTGATGACGAGCGCCCCCTCGACGGCGCTGATCACCATCAGCGCCAGGCGGTCGGCCCGATCGGGGTCGATCCCGCCGCGGCGCAACGCGAGCGCGAGGGGGCCGAGCCAGCGCGAGAAGGCGTCCCGCGCGGCCGTCGCGACGGTGTCGCCGTCCCACGCCGCGTCGGCGACCCCGGCGACGATCGGGCAGCCGCCGGTGAAGTCGGTGAGCGCCAGCACCTCGCGGAACCGGTCGACGACCCCGCGGACGACCTCGGCGGGCGTGGGCGGCGGGTCGGCGTCGAGGCTCGCGCGCAGCGGGCGGGCGGCACGCTCGGCCATCCAGGCCATCGCCTCGGCGACCAGCTCCTGCTTGCCGCCCGGGAAGTAGTGCTGCAGCGACCCGCGGGGTGCCTGGGCGTGGGCGACGATCTCGCGCATCCCGGTGGCACCGACGCCACGTTCACGGAACAGCAGTGCGGCGCTGCGCACGATGCGCTCGCGAGGACCCCGGTCGACCATGACGACCGTCATGATAGGTCGTCGCGCAGCGAGATGACGCCCAGCCCGGGCGGCACTGCCGCGGGCACGCAGACGTCCTGGTTCCACCACCCCTCACGGAGCGGGCCGGGCGCGGGCGACGATCGCCGCGATCCGGCGCTGCCTGGTGTCCGGGCGCTTCGCCCGCACCAGGTGCTCGAGCGCGGCGCGGCGCACGGAGTGCGACCAGCCGTCGAACACCGTCGACACGGCGGCGGCGTCGAGGGCGGCGCGCAGGTCGTCGGGCACGACGCCGCGCTGCGCGTCGACCAGCAGCGACCACATGCCCGTGCGCATCGCGTCGTCGACGGCTGCCCGACCGCGTGGCGTCATCAGGCCGCGCTCGGTGAGCGAGGCGACGATCTCGTGGTTGACCAGGCTCCACGCGCTGGTGGCCGCGCGGGGCGTGAACCGCAGGACCCACGACTCGTCGTCACGGCGGCGCGCCAGCGAGTCGATCCATCCCGCGGCGAGCGCCTCCTCGATCGACTCCCGGTGCGTGACGCGCGGCGTCGTCGACCCGCCCCTGCCGAGAACGAGCCACGCCTCGTCCGCGGAGTCGCCGTGCGCGGCGAGCCACGCCCGCCACTGCGCACGGTCCGCGGCGGCAACGGTGTTCATGACGCGTGCAGCGCCGCGAAGTGCGGGTTCGTCATGACCCCGAGGACGTTGCCGAAGGGGTCGACGACCGAGGCCGTCACGAACCCGGAGTCGCCGCGCGGGGTGATCGGCTCGAACTCGGTCGCACCCAGCTCCAGCAGCCGGGCGACCGTGGCCTCCAGGTCGTCGACGTGCCAGAACACGATCGCCCCGCCGGGCGTCCCCGGCGCGCCGGGCGGCGCCCAGCGGCGGTCGATGACGCCGAGCTCGTCCTCGTCGTCACCGATGCGGAACTCGATGTATGCGGGTGGCTGCGGAGCGGGCGGGAACGCGTAGTAGGGGTCGACGCCGAGCAGCCGCGCGTACCAGTCGCGGGCGGCGGCGAGATCGTCGGCGTAGAAGCTGACAGTGGTGAGTCCTCGAAGCATGCGACCACCATGGCGGGGTGAAGTGCTCACCGAGTGAGCACTTTTCCGGGCAGAATCCGACGCATGCGCGCCGATCGCCTCGTGGCCACCCTCCTGCTCATGCAGGTGCGGGGCCGGGTGACCGCCGCGCAGGTCGCCCAGGAGCTGGAGGTCTCGGTGGCGACGGCGCGCCGCGACCTGGAGGCGCTGTCGACGGCGGGGGTGCCGGTGTACCCGCAGCCGGGCCGCGGCGGCGGCTGGTCGCTCGTCGGCGGCGCCCGCACCGACCTCAGCGGGCTCACCGCCGGGGAGGCGACCGCCCTGTTCGCGCTGGCCGGACCGGGTGCGGCCGTCGCGCCGGCCGCACGCTCGGCACTGCGCAAGCTCGTCGCCGCCCTGCCCGACACCTTCCGTGCCGACGCCGAGGCCGCCGCCGGCTCGGTCGTCGTCGACCCGGCCCGCTGGGGTCGCGACGACCGCCACCGCCCGGCGATGGTCGACGCCCTCCAGGACGCCGTCGTGCGCCGCCGCCGCGCCCGGCTGACCTACGAGGATGCGAAACGACGCAGGTCGGAGCGGCTCGTCGACCCGTGGGGTCTCGTCGACAAGGACGGCGACTGGTACCTCGTCGCCGGGACCGACGAGGGGCGCCGCACGTTCCGCGTCGACCGCATCGTCGACGCCGAGACCACCGACGAGCCCGCCGCACGCCCCGCCGACCTCGACCTCTCCCGCGAGTGGGAGCAGGTCGTCGGTGAGATGGAGCGGCGCCGGTCGCTGGGCGAGGCGGTCGTGCTGATCCCGCAACGGCACGTGCACGTGTTGCGCCACCAGTTCGGGCGCCACTGCGAGACGCTCGGCGTCGAGGACGACGGCAGGGTCCGGCTGAAGGTCGCGGCGCCGATGGCGTTGTCGATCGCGGAGAACCTGGCGGGCTGGGGCGCCGGCGTCGAGGTGCTCGGACCCGACTCGGTGAAGGCCGAGCTGGCCCGGATCGGCGCGGAGCTCGCCGCCGCGTACGGGCCGGGTCCCTCACGCGGCGCCGCAGCGCCGCACCCCCCGCCGAGATGCACATGAGCGCGGTTCGACCGGCATCGAACCGCGCTGAGGTGCATCTCGGCAGGTCGAGTCTCGTGCAGCGTTGACCTTCGAGGCGGTGCAGCGGCTGGTCGGCGCCGTGTACGACGCCGTCTAGGACACGACCCGGCCGCCCTGCAGCACCATGACCCGCGCGGCGTCGTCGGACACGGCGGTGACGTCGGCCAGCGGGTCACGGCGCAGGACCAGCACGTCGGCCACCTTCCCGGGCGCGAGGGTGCCCACCTCGTCGTCGATCCGCAGCAGCCGCGCGATGTTCACGGTGATCGACTGCAACGCGGCGCGCGGCGTCATCCCGACGAGCTCCACGTAGGTCGAGGGCTCGACGGCGCAGCTGCCCTGCACGAAGTGGGTCAGCCCGGCGTCGCCGCCCGCGACGATCGGCACGCCCGCCGCCACGGCCTTCGCGATGCTCGCGACGTGGTGCTCGTGGGTGCGCTTGTGCTGGTCGACGATCACCTGCGGGATGCCCATCCGCAGGCCCTGCTCGGCGAAGGCCCTGTACATCGACAGCGTCGGGGAGATCGTGAGGCCGTGCTCGACGACCGCCTCCAGCGCGTCGTCGGCCAGGAAGAGCGCGTGCTCGATGCTCGCGACACCGGCGCGGGCGGCGGTGCGCACCGAGTCCTCGGACTCGGCGTGGGCGACGACCGGCACGCCCTGGCGGGCGGCCTCGTCGACGAGCGCGTGGAACTCGACGTCGGTCAGGCCGCTGCGCTCGGCGGGACACAGCGGGTTGAAGCCGGTGCCGCTGACGCCGACCTTGATCCAGTCGACACCGTCCTTGAGCTGGGTGCGGACGACGGTCGCGGCCTCGTAGGGCCCGACCACCTGCACCGCCAGGCTGTGCGGGTACGGCGCGTGTTCGAACAGGTGGGACGGTTGGAAGTCGCCGAGCCCGCCGGGTGCGGACACGATGCGGCCCGCCGCGAGGACCCGCGGGCCGGGGACGTCGCCGCGACGGATCGCGTCGCGGACCTCGACGCCGATGTTGGCGCGGCTGCCGACGTCGCGGACCGTCGTGAAGCCCTTACGCAGCAGCACCCCGGCGTTGTGGACGGCGTCGACCGTGGCCTGCGGGACGGACTTGCGCAGCTCGATGTCGTAGGGGTCGGCGACGTCGCGGTAGATCAGGTGGCAGTGCGCGTCCATGAGCCCGGGCATCGCGACACCACCGTCGAGGTCGACGACGTCGTCACCGGGGCGGGCCGTGACGTCGGTTCCCCACGACTCGATGCGGCCGTCGACGATCGCGAGCGCGCCGGTGACGGGCGTCAGATCATCGCCGGTGAGGAAGGTGCCGTTGACCAGAACCGTGCGTTGCATGCAGCTCTCTCCTCGTGAATCGACGAAACAGCCACATCGTCTGCCAAGTCGGGCTGTTTGTATACAAGCATGGCCGCCGATCGGCCCTTGTCCGGCCGTGACGGCATGACCACACTCGACGGTGTGGGCCCGGGGGAGCCGTTCGTGGGGCGGACGGATGAACTCGCCACGCTGACCGGGGAGCTCGACCGGGCGCGCGGAGGCGACCCGTCCGTCGTCGTCGTGTCCGGAGCCGCCGGGATCGGGAAGACGACGCTGCTGCGCCGGCTCGCCACATCCGGCCCACCGGCCACGGTGCTGCGCGCGACCGGCGCCCCCGAGGAGGTCGCGCTGCCCTTCGGGATCGTCGGCCAGCTCGCCGCCGACCTCCCCAACGACGTCCGCGGGCCCCTGCTCACGACGGCACCGCCCGCGACCGCCGACCCGCTCGCCGTCGGCGCGCAGCTGCTCGCCGCCCTCGGCGAACTGCAGGCCACCGACCCCGTCCTGGTCGTCGTCGACGACGCACAGTGGACCGACGACGCGTCCGCCCGCGCGCTGGCGTTCACCGTGCGCCGGCTGCGCCGCGACCACGTGCTCGTCGTGCTCGGCATACGCGACCCCGACCCGGGTCCGGCCTGGTGGGAACGCGGCACCGTCGGCGCGCAGCCGGCACGCAGGATCACCCTCGCCGGGCTGCACGCCGACGACCTCGTCGAGCTGGGCCGCACCCTCGACCGCGAGCTGACCCCGGCGGCCGCCGACCGGCTGCGCGAGCACACCGACGGCCACCCGCTGCACGCCGCGGCGCTGCTGCGGGAGCTGCCCGCCGACGTCCTGCTCGACACCTCGGCCGCGCTGCCCGCCCCCCGCTCCTTCGCGACGTTGGTGCTGGTCAGAGTGGCCGAACTCGCCCCGGCAGCGCGTGCGCTCGTGCTCGCCGCGGCCGTGCTCGGCGACCGGTGTCCGCTCACCGACGCCGTCACCGCGTCCGGTGTGGACGACCCGGTCGTCGCACTCGACGAGGCTGTCCGCGCGGGGCTGCTCGTCGAGTCCGGTCGCGACGTCGCCTTCCCGCACCAGCTCGTGCGCGCCGCCGTGTACGGCGACCTGCCCCCGGCGCGCCGGCACGCACTGCACCGGGCGGCGGCGGAGCTCGTCGACGGGACCGCGGCGACGGCCCACCGCGTCGCCGCGGCCGTCGGCGCCGACCCGGCACTGGCGGCCGAGCTGGAGTCGCAGGCCCGCACCGACGCGGCCGCCCGCAGGTGGCGCGCCGCCGCCGACCATCTGCTGTCGGCCGCCGACCTCAGCCCCGACCCGACGGCGCGGGCGGCGCGGCTCGTCGGGGGCGTCGACGCGATGCTCGCCGGCGGTGACCTCGGCCGGGCGCTGCGCAGCGAACCCGACGTCCGCGCGCTGCCGCCGAGCGCGGCGCGCAGCCGCGTCGTCGGCAGGCTGGAGGCGATGACGGGCAGGTTCCAGGACGCGCGCGTCTCCCTCGCCGACGCGCTCGACGCCGCGGGCGACGACGACACCCGCCGGGCGGCCGCGGCGGCCCACCTGGCGTTGCTCTCGCTCATCGAGGGTGACGCCGATGCCGCCGCCGAACTGGCCGGCCGGGCCCTGACCTGGGGTCCGGCGGCCGAGGACGAACCGACGGCCCGGTTCGTCCGCGCCGTCGGCCTGTTCGCGAGCGGTGACCACGCCCGCGCCGACGCCGAGCTCGACCGCGACGGCGACACCGCGGAGGTCGCGGCGCTGCGCGGCGTCGTCGCGCTGTGGCGGGAGGACGCGGGTGCCGCCGCCGACGCGCTGGCCGCGGTCCTGCGCGACGACGCCACCGGCATGTCGATGCAGGCCCGTGTGCTCGCCCTGGCCCACCTGTCCGAGGCGACGTACCGCATCGGCGACTGGGACGGCTCGGCCGCACACGGCTCGCTGGCGCTGTCGCTGGCCCGTGACGCCGGCGTCCTGCTCGGGGCGGGCATCACCAATGCCCTGACCAGCTACGTCGCCGCCGGCCGCGGTGAGTGGGACGTGGCACGGACGCGCGTCGACACCGCGCTCGGTGCGACCCGGCTGCTGCCCTGGTGGGGCGGGGTCGCCTACTCCTCGACGGCGGCGGCCGTCCTCGCCCAGGCCCGGGGGGATCCTGCGGGCATGCGTGCCGCGCTCGCCCCGCGGATCGCCGACGCGGCCGTGGACGGTCCCGTCGACCGGGTCGGGGTGCTGCCGTGGCGGGCACTGCTCGTCGAGGCCCTGCTCGGGACCGGTGAGCGCGTCGCCGCCGCCACCGAGCTCGACGCCCTCGCCCTCCGCGTCGCCGACCGTCCCGGCTGGACCGCGGTCGAGGCGGCCCGGCTGCGCGCGGAGCTGACCGACCTGCGGTCGGACTACGAACAGGCCGTGGACCTCGCCGGGCGGACCCGCGCCGAGCTTCCCCGTGCCCGGCTGGAGACCGCGTTCGGGCGCCACCTGATCGTCGCGGGCGAGCGCCGCCCCGGCGTCGACCTGCTGCGCAGCGCCCACGAGCGGCTCACCCGCCTCGGCGCCGCGCCCTTCGCCGCCCGTAGTGACGACGCGCTGCGCGCCGCCGGCCTGCATCCGCCGGCAGCGGGTGGCCCGCTGTCACTGACCTCGCAGGAGCTGGCCGTCGCCCGGCTCGTCGCGCAGGGCCGGACCAACCGCGAGGTGGGCGCGACGCTGTTCGTCACGGGCCGCACCGTCGCGTTCCACCTGTCGAACATCTACGCGAAGCTGGGCATCTCCTCCCGCCGCGACCTGGCGTCCCACCTCTGAGCGGCACTCCGGTGCGCGGCCACGGCCGCCGGGCGGCACTGGAAGGTCCGCTGGAAGGTCCTGACAGCCCGCTGCCCACCTCTGCGGGCCGATGCTCGACGGCGCACGCCACCTCGGGCCGGCCCGGCCCGGAGGAGGGAGGGGCCATGCGCATCCAGCTGGACCTCTTCCGGAGCGGGGAGGGTCGCCTCGAAGGGACCGTCCGCGCCCCGGGTGGTGGCGGCTGCCCGTTCACCGGGGTGCTCGACCTGCTCCGGGTGCTCGAGGCGATCGACCTGCCGGCGCTCGACGACGACCCGGCAGCCACGCGTGACCGGGGGAACGACGATGGCTGACCTGCGCGAAGCCGGTACCCGACCCGCCGTGTCGGCCGAGGCCGCCACGTACGCGCGGCTCTCGGGGGTGCTGGCCGTCGTGTTCGCGGTGCTGGTGGCGCTCGCGCTGGTGTTCGTGAACCGGTCCCCCGGGTTCGCCGCCAGCGACCAGAGCTACGACGCCTTCTACGCCCAGGGCGGCAAGACGGTCCTCATCACCGTCGGGCTCTACCTCGTCCCGTTCGCGGGCATCGCGTTCCTCTGGCACATGATCACGATCCGGCTGCTCGTCCGCGAGCTCGCCCCCGACGTCCCGAAGATGCCGATGTCGCTGCAGGTCCTCGCCGGTGGGCTGTTCGTCGCGCTGCTCTGGGTCGGCACGGCGGCGGCGGGGGCGGTGGCACTCGTCGTCGACATCGGGACCGGACCCGTGCCGGGCCCCGACGTCGGCCGGGCGCTCTCGGGCATCGGGTACGCGGTGGTCTTCGTGTACGCGGTCCGCGCCGCCGGCATGTACGTCATGACCACGACGTCGCTGCTCATGAAGGCCGGCCTGCTGCCGCGCTGGCTCGGGCTCCTCAGCTACGTGCTCGCCCTGGCGATGTTGATCGCCACCACGTTCAACCCCGCCGTCCTGCTGGTGCTGCCCGGGTGGGCCGTGCTCGTCGGCGTCATCGTCCTCGTCCGCGCCGGACGTCCCGGCGCCCGCGCGATTCCGGAGGCTGCCTCATGACCACGACACCGATCGGGACCCGCGACGCGAGCGAGATCCCCGGACCGCCGGCCAAGCCGATCATCGGCAACGCCCTCGACATCCCGGGCGACCGCATGATCCAGGCGCTGATGGACCTGACCCGCACCTACGGGCCCATCATGCGGTTGCGCACCCCGATGGGCGACCGGTACGTCGTCTCGGGTCTGGACATGGTCGACGACCTGTGCGACGACTCGAAGTACGACAAGCTCGTCGGGACGGCGCAGAAGGAGCTGCGCAAGATGCGCCCGAGCGACGGCCTGTTCACCGCCGACACCGACGACCCGATGTGGTCACGGGCGCACAACATCCTGCTGCCCAACTTCAGCATGCAGGCGATGCAGGGCTACCTGCCGATGATGGTCGACATCGCGCTGCAGCTCATGCAGAAGTGGGAGCGGCTCAACCCCGGCGAGGACGTCGACGTCACCGGCGACATGACGCGCCTGACGCTCGACACGATCGCGTTGTGCGGCTTCGGGTACCGGTTCAACTCGTTCTACCGCAACACCCAGCACCCGTTCGTCGACGCGATGATGCGCACGCTGACGGAGACCCAGAAGCGGGCCCGGCTGGTCCCGGCGCTGATCCGGCTGCGCCGCAAGGCGCAGCGTCAGCTCGTAGCGGACAACGCCTTCATGGAGCGGGAGGTACAGCACATCCTCGACGAGCGGCGCCGGTCCGGGAACGCCGAGGAGCACGACGACCTGCTGAGCTGCATGCTCACCGGCGTCGACAAGAAGACCGGCCTGACGCTGCCCGACGAGAACATCGTCGGCCAGTGCCTGACGTTCCTCGTCGCAGGCCACGAGACGACCAGCGGGCTGCTGTCGTTCACGATCGCCTACCTGCTCAAGGACCGCGACGTCGTCGCGAGGGCGCAGGCCGAGGTCGACCGCGTCCTCGGGACCGACCCGGGCGTCATGCCCAGCTTCCAGCAGGTCCAGGGCCTCACGTACGTCACCCAGATCCTCAACGAGGTCCTGCGGCTCTGGCCCACCGCGCCCGGGTTCACCCGCTACCCCTACGACGACGTGGTCCTCGGTGGCTACCGCATCCCCAAGGGCACGTCGCTGACCGCGCTGACCCCGATGCTGCACCGCATCCCCGAGATCTGGGGCCCCGACGCCGACGAGTTCAACCCCGACCACTTCCGCCCCGAGTTCCGCGCGACCTTGCCGCCCAACGCCTTCAAACCGTTCGGCTCGGGACAGCGGGCCTGCATCGGACGGCAGTTCGCGATGCAGGAGGCCGTGCTCGTGCTCGGCATGCTGCTGCAGCGCTTCGACTTCGTCGACGAGCACCAGTACCAGCTGAAGATCAAGGAGGCGCTGACGCTCAAGCCCGACGGGCTCTACATCCGGCTGCGGCCGCGACCCGACCGGACCACCGGCACGGTCGTCGTCCCCGCGCGGGCGGCCCAGGCGCCCGCGGCGAAGCCGAAGCTGCGGCTCGCCCCCGTCGGCGACCGGCACGGCACCCCGCTCACCGTGCTGTTCGGGTCGAACCTCGGCACCGCCGAGGGCATCGCGACGCGCATCGCCCAGGACGGCGCCGACCGCGGCTTCGCCGTCACCCTCGGCTCGCTCGACGACCACGTCGCCGACCTGCCGAAGGAGGGCGCGCTCGTCGTCGTGTGCGCGTCGTACAACGGGCTGCCACCCGACAACGCCGAGAGGTTCTGCGCCTGGATCCGCGACGCGGCGACGCCGTCGGACGCCGCCGCCGGCGCGGCGTTCGCGGTGTTCGGCTGCGGCAACATGGACTGGGCCTCGACCTACCAGGCGATCCCCACGATGCTCGACGAGCAGCTCGCGGCCCACGGTGGCAGGCGCGTCACCGACCGCGGCGAGGGCGACGCCCGCTCGGACTTCGACGGCCAGTACGAGTCCTGGTACGCGACGATGTGGCCCGCGATGACCGAGGCGCTCGGCCTGGACGAGGAGGCCGTCGCCACCACCGCCGCCGGCCCGCGGCTCACGCTGACGATGACCAACCGCCAGACCACCAACCCGGTCGTCGTGTCCTACCGGGCGCGGCCGTCGACGGTGCTGGTCAACCGCGAGCTCAACGCCGACGGCTCCGACCGCTCGACCCGCCACGTCGAGATCGCGCTCGCACCCGGCACCGAGTACGCCACCGGCGACCACCTCGGGGTCCTGCCGCGCAACAACGTCGACCTCATCCGCCGGGTCATCGCCCGGTTCAAGCTCGACGCCGGCACATACCTGACGATCACGCCCAACGGCGGGTCGTGGACGCACCTGCCCCTCGACGAGCCCGCGCCGCTGCTGGGCGTGCTGGGCAGCTGCGTCGAGCTGCAGGACGTCGCCGGGCGCTCCGACATCGCGACGCTCGCCTCGGTCGCGACCGACCCGGCCGAGCGCGACGCGCTGACGGCGCTGACCACGCTCGACGACGAGGGTCGCGCCCGGTACCGCAAGTCGATCGCGGAGCCGCGCGTGACGGTGCTCGACCTGCTCGACGCCTATCCGAGCTGCAACCTGGCGTTCGCGCAGTTCCTCGACATGCTGCCGCCGCTGCGGCCGCGCTACTACTCGATCTCGTCGTCGCCGACGGAGACCGACAGCTGCCACATCACGGTCGGCGTGCTCGACGTCCCCGCCCGCGGCCGCGACGGCCGGTTCGCCGGCGTGTGCTCCACGCACCTGCGGAGCAGCGACGTCGACGGGACGGTGTTCACGTTCGTCCGCAAGCCGACGATCCCGTTCACGCCGCCGGAGAACCCGCACACCCCGATGATCATGGTCGGGGCGGGGACGGGCATGGCGCCGTTCCGCGGGTTCCTGCAGGAACGGGCCGGGCTGAAGCGGCGCGGGGTGCCCGTCGGGGAGTCGTTGCTGTTCTTCGGGTGCCGCACCCCCGAGCAGGACTTCCTGTACGCCGACGAGCTGCGTGCCTTCGAGCGCGACGGGATCGTGAAGCTCTGCATGGCGTTCTCCCGGGTCGCGGACAACCGTCGCTACGTGCAGCAGGCGATCGTCGACGAGGGTGCCGAGGTCCGCAGGCTCCTGGACGAGGGTGGGCACGTCTACGTGTGCGGCAACGCCAACACGATGGCCCCGGCCGTCCGGGCCGCGCTGATGGAGGTGCACGGCGGGTCCTCCGGCAGCGCCGACGGGGAGGCCTGGCTGGCGTCGATGCGCGCCGAGCAGCGGTACCTGGAGGACATCTGGGGCGAGTCCGCCGTCGGCTGAGCCGGGCGGGCCGAGCTGCCGGGAGGGCGGCGTCCGGCCCGCCCCACGACCCGACCGCAACCTCACGGCTGTCCGGGCACGGTGCGACGACCGTGCGGTTGCGGCCGGGGCCGATGACGTGCCGGCCGGTGCTCCCCCGGCGCCGGCCGGCACACCTCGCCGTCCTCCCGACACCGGTGCGCGACCCGGCCGGCCGCAGGCCCCCGGTGCGTCGCCGGTCGCGCCGGTATCGGCTCCACCGGTCTCCCGTTAGGGTTTGAGGCAGCTGCATCGACGCAGTCGGACGGACGGGGGACCACGTGACGACGACCGCGGGCGGCCTGCGCCTGGAGCACCGCGACGAGTACCCGCACCCGCCCGACGACCTCGTGAACTTCAACGAGAGCGTCTACGCCAGCGGCTGGGACGCGCGGTCGGCGATGGGCGGCTGGATGCGGCTGGGCAACCGCGTCAACGAGGGCTACGCGGAGCTGTCGGTGTGCCTGTACCTGCCCGGCGGCCGCGTGGCCTGCGCGTTCGGGAAGCCCTCGATCTCGCGGAACGACGCGTTCGACGCCGGTGGCCTGCGCTACGAGGTCGGCGAGCCGTTCGCGGGTGTCACCATGACCTACGACGGCGAGGTGTTCGTCCTCGACGACCCGTCGATCCTGCGGGACCCGCGCCGGATGTTCGCGCAGGCGCCGCGGGCCCAGGCGTCGGTGCGGTTCGACGCGCGCGGGGTCTCCCCGATGCACGGCGGCGAGCCGACGGCGCCCGAGCACGAGACGCTCATGTACTACGGCGACCAGTTCTCCCGCGGCCACTTCAACCAGCACACGGCGGTGACCGGGCACATCACGGTCGGCGACGAGGACTTCCCGATCGACGGCCACGGCTGGCGCGACCACTCGTGGGGCCCGCGCTACTGGCAGGCGATCTGGGCCTACCGGCTGTTCATCGCCAACTTCGGCGAGGACCGCGCGTTCATGATCCTCAAGAACATCCGTGCCGACGGGACGTCGCGCCGGCGTGGGGTGCTACTCGTCGACGGGGAGTACCACGAGGTCACCGACCTCGACGTGTGGACGGAGTGGTCGGACGAGCGCGAGCCGGCGGCGGCGAGGCTCGGGGTGCGGACCGCGCAGGGCACGGCGGTCATCGAGGCCCGCACGCTGACGTTGGCGCCGCTGCGCAACCGGCGCCGCACCGAGGACGGGACGGAGCTGCGGTCGCGGGTCGCGGAGGCGTTCAGCGAGTACACCTGGGACGGTCGCACCGGCTACGGGATCATGGAGTACATCGAGCGGGTGGAGGACGGCGCGGCGGTCGGATATCCGCTGTGAGTTTCTGGTGGCCGGACGCTCCGGGGCCCGAGGAGACCGTTCCCGAGTTGCTCGCCTCGCGGGTCGGCCTCGTCGGGGACGCGACGGCGTTGATCGCGCCCAGCCTCGTCACCGGCGGCGAGGTCGCCTGGACCTACCGCGAGCTGGCCGACCGGGCCGCCGTCGCCGCCGCGGCGCTGGCCGCGGCCGGGGTCGGGCCGGGGGACCGGGTCGGCATCCTGGTCGACAACGACGGCGCCGCGGAGGCCCACGTCGCCTACCACGCGGTGCACCGCCTCGGTGCGATCTGCGTGCCGCTCAACACCCGCTACGTCGCGCGCGAACTGGCCTACGTGCTCGGGTTCGTGACGCCCGCGGCGATCGTGCACGGGCCGCGGTTCCTCCCGCTGCTGTCCTCCGTGGACGTCGGGCACGCGGTGCTGCTCGACGTCGCCACCGGGCTGCTGGAGGCGCCCCGCCCTGCCGTCGACCCGGTCCCCGTCACCGGCGACGACGACGCCGACTGGCTGTTCACCTCAGGCACCACCGGCCGTCCCAAGGCGGTGGCGCTGAGCCACCGCGGGTCGGTGGCGTGCGGCTACCAGGGCGTCGGCGCGTGGGGGGTGCGGCCGGGCAGCGTCTACCAGTCGTTCGCACCGTTCTTCACCAGCACCGGCAGCCACACCAACCTGCTCGGGACGCTCGCCGCGGGGTGCACCTACGTCGTCGAGCCGGAGTTCGACGTGCACGCCACCCTCGACAGGATGGCGCGCCACCGCACGACGTCGGTCTTCCTGATCTCGACGGTCCTCGCGCTGATCCTCGACCGCCGCAGCCCCGCCGAGCTCGACGCGTACGACTTCTCCGCGCTGGAGCGGGTCTGCTACGGCGGCCAGCCCAGCAGCCAGGCGTTCTACCGGCGCATCCGGGCCGAGATCGGCGAGCGCTGGGGGGTGGAGCTGGTCAACATCTACGGGCTCACCGAGGGCGGGACGTCGGGGATCATGCTCGTCGACGACGACCACCCGGAGGCCCTGGACCGTATGGGCGACAACGGGTTGTCGATCGGACGGACCGGGTTCCGGGAGTGGGTGGGCTTCGAGGTGCGCCGCGCCGGCTCCGAGGCGACGACAGAGCCGGGTGAGGTCGGTGAGCTGTGCCTGCGCGGGCCGTCGACGATGTCGCGCTACGTGTCCGACCCGGTCGCGACGGAACGTGCGCTGCCCGGCGAGGGCTGGCTGCGCACCGGCGACATGGCCACCACCGACGACGCCGGCTTCGTCTACTTCGTCGACCGCAACGCCGCGCTGATCCGCCGTGGCGGGCTCAACGTCAGCTCGGTCGAGGTGGAGGGCGTGCTGCTGGAGCACCCCGGCGTGGCGGAGGTGGCGGTGGTGCCGCTGCCCAACGAGGTGCTGGGCAGCGACGTCCGCGCCGTCGTCGTCGCTTCCGGCCCACCGCCCGCGGCCGACGAACTGATCGCCTGGTGCGCGCAGCGGCTCGCCGACTACAAGGTCCCGGTACGCGTCGACTTCGTGGACGCCTTGCCGCGCAACGGGATGAACCGCGTCGTGAAGGGTGCGCTGACGGGCGGGGCCGACACGCTCGGCTGACGTGACGTCGCGTACGACCTGCTGCTCGTCGAGGGTCTGCACCTCGCCGTTGCGGACGACCACCCGGCCGGCGAGTGACGAAGCCCGGCACGACGAGCATGCCGGAGGCGTCGATCACCTCGTCCGCGGCAGGTGGGTCGCCGTCCCCGAGCGCTGCGCTGAGGTCGTCCTCGGCGAGCAGCCAACCCCCGTGAACCGGGTCGGCATCCGCGACCCCGCTGAGGATCGTTCCGTTGCGTATCAGCGTCGTCGCCACCGCGCACTCCTCGGGCCACCGGGAACCGCCGGACCCGACGCTGTCATCGCCCGACGCCGGCGGCAATGCCCACGTCCGGCCCCACGGGACGGTGCTCCGTGCAGGCTTATCCGAGCTGCACGGTCATGTCGACCTCGACGGCGAAGCCCAGCGGGAGGTTCTGCACACCGATCGCGGTGCGCGCGTGCGGACCGCGCTCCCCGAACACGGCCAGGAACAGGTCCGATGCGCCGTTGACGACCTGCGGGATCTCGGTGAACTCCTCGGTGCAGGCGACGTAGCCGCGCACCTGGACGACCTGGCGGACAGCGCCGAGCCCGCCTGTGGCGTGCTCGATCTGGGCGAGCAGGTTCAGGCCACAGCTGCGCGCGGCCGCGTAACCCTCGTCGCGGGTCATCGTCGCGCCGACCCGGCCCGTGAACCCGTCCGCTCCTTGCCCGGACAGGAAGAGCAGGTCGCCGGCGCGGACCCAACCCATGTAGTTGCCCGCTTTCGCCCGCAGCGCCGGCAGCGCCAGACCCAGCGCGGCCAGCCGCTCGTGCTCGACGTTCGTCATCGGTTCCCCCGCGGTGTGGTGAACACGCGTCGGCCCACGGTGACCGGCGGCAGGCCGAGCGCCACCGCGATCCGGTCCATCGAGCCCGGCGCGTCGCGGACGTCGAACAGCTGGGTGTGCATTCCGACGGCCGCTGCCCCGCCGAGGTTGGCCGCGAGGTCGTCGACGAACAGGCACCGTCGCGGATCCTCCCCGAGCGCTGCGGCGGCGGCGTGGAAGGCCTCCGGGTCGGGCTTCATCACCCCGAGCACCGAGGCCTCCAGGATCATGTCGAACGCCCGCAGCACCGGGAACCGCGACGGCCAGTCCGTGCCGAACCAGTGCGCCATGTCGTTGGTGAACGCGGCGACCCGCACCCGGCCGCCGATGCGCTGCAGCAGGCCGGTCATCTCCTCCCGGACGACCGAGCAGTTGCGCCACAGCTCCCCGATGTCGAGCTCGGGGTGCCGGGCGGTCAGCTGCGCCCAGTAGTCACGCTCGGGAAGCTGCCCGTTCTCGACCTTCGCGTACTCGGCGTCCGGTCGCGCGGCGTCGGAGAACGGCCCGGCGGGGAACGACGGGACGCGGACCCGTTCGAACAGGGTCGGGATGACGACACCGCCCATGTCGAGCACCACCGTCGTCAGCGCGGGGCGGGTGCGCCGCAGGGCCTGCCGGCGTTGCACCCTGGCAGGTCCAGGGTCTGGTGGGGTCACGCCTCGCGTCTCCCCTCGGACGGTTCGGCCACCAGCGCGACGACCGCGGCGTCGACGGTGGCGTCGCCGGTGGCGGCGGCAGCGGCCTCGTCGGTCGCGACGAGGACCAGCACACCGGGGCCGGCGTCGACGAGGTCGACCGCCACCTCGTGGCGGTCGGAGTCGAGCTCCGCGACCAGCACCAGCCGGCGCCCGTCGAGGCTCGGGAGCTGGCGGTCCGACCAGACCCGGCGCACGACGGTGCCGAGCATCATGACGATCCGCCAGACTCCAACGCCGCGATCCCACTCTGCAGCCGGCTGCTGGTGCCGTTCTCCAGCAGCGCGCCGGCCTCGGCGTGCGGCTTGGGATAGACCTGCGCGGCACGCAGCTCGCCGTACTGGCGGACGGCCTGCGATCCGGCCTCGATCGCCGAGCGCACGGCGGCGAGGCTGCCCTGGACGGCGGCGGCGAGGTAGCCGCTGCTAACCCGCTCGATGGCGATCGTCCGAACGTCGGAGGTCTTCATCATCGCCTCGATACCGGCGGTCAGCGCGACGACGCCCCGCGTCTCGATGATGCCGATCGCCCGGTCCGTGGATGGCATGTCGTCCTCAGCTTCCGATGATGGTGATGTCGCCGGCAATCGCGAGGACCGGCTCGGCCGGACTCGCGAAGACGATCGACTTGACGTTGCGACCGGAGATGGCGCGAGCCGTCTCCTCGCCGATCTCGACGGCCTCCTCGACCGTCGCGAGCTCACCCGAGACGGCCACCGCGACCAGGCCACCGCCGAGCCGCACGGTGCCCCGGACGTCGACCTCGGTGGCCTTGGTCATCGCGTCGACCGCGTCGAAGATGGGAACGAAGCCCTCGGCCTCGATGAATCCCACGGCTGTACGAGCCACTGTCTCCTCCTGGGTCCGGTTGTGACTACTGCCAGTTGACGACTGCCGCGCCGGTGCCCCAGATCGGGCCGTACTCCAGCAGTTCACACGACTCCAAGCCCTCCACGCCGGCACCGACGAGGAACGGGTACACCCGCAGCCGGCTGTCGGCCTGGGCTGCCCGCGCGTACTCCTCGCGCAGGTCCAGGACGTCGCCGTGCTTGCGGTCGACGATGAGGTCCAGCATGCGCCGGTCCCATGTCTCGTGGCCGTCGGCGATCCGGTCCTCGGCGGGCGAGATCCATCGTTGGATCAGCCCCGACGACAACCCGCTGACGACGACGACCCCGATGCGCCTGCCGAGGTCGCCGGCTGCGGACAGGGCGGCCTCGCCGAGCACCCGCATCACGTCGGCGCCGGCGTAGAGATTGCACGACACGAGCGCGAGCCGTAGCCGGTGCTCGGGGTCGAGCAGGTTCATCGCGGTGATGGTGCCGTTGTCGACCGGGAAGCCGTCGTAGCGCGTGCGCCGCGCCTGCAGCCCACGGGCATCGATCGCATCGGTCCAGCGCAGGGTGAGCTCCGTGTCGACGGTGATGTCGTAGGACTGGCGACCGAAGTCGTAGCGGTACCAGTTCTCGTCGCAGTGCTCGCCGACCAGATGCGGGTCGGTCTGGACCTGGTGGCCGAGCACCGTGAACCACTGGGTGGAGACCATCACCACCGTCTGCACGCCCGCCGCGCGCAGCCGGTCACCGGTGCGGCGCACCGCGTCGCCGAGCCGGGCCCAGCTGGGCGCCGGCTCCGACGCGAGCACGTGCGGCATCCCGGGCACGAGGGCGGCCATCACGAGGTCAGCCACGACGGTCCGTCCATTCCACGAGGGCGTTGCCGGTGCCGATGACGGTGCCGAAGGCGAGGACCTCGCCGCCGACGTCCGGCCAGCCCATCGCCGACAGCAGCCAGGTGAGGCTGCCTGCCTTGGTCTCCGACGAGGTCTGCGCGATGTGCTCGGGGATCACCTCGCGCAGTCGTGACGTCGGGCCCTCACGGATCGCGGCGAGCAGCCGCATGTCCCACTCGTACTGGTGCTGGTCGTACGGGTGCTCACGGGCCATGTCCTCGGGCAGCTCCGGCTCGACGTCCCAGTGCAGGTGCGACAGCGAGTTCGACGCCAGCAGCACCGCTCGCCGGCCCGTCTTCTCGATGGCTCGCCGCGTCGCCTCGCCGAGCACCTCCATCTCGTCGAGGGCGGCGTCGGAGTAGAAGTACGGGTTGTTGTTCGCCGATATCGACACGACCGGCAGGTCCCAGGCCGGGTTGACCAGGTGCAGGGCGCCGATGGTCGCGTAGTCGACGCGGACGTCGGGCTCGCGCATCGCGCTCGTCACAAGACCGAGCCCGTCGGCCTCGGTCAGGATCGACTCGGCCAGCTCGACGTCGGTGCGGAAGTCGTAGTGGTACCGGAACAGGTTGGGGAAGATCGGCTCCACCGAGACGCCGCGCGGGTTCGGTACACAGTTGACGTGATGGCCGACCATCGTGATCCAGTGCGGCGCGTGGACGACGAGCACATCGGGCCGGTTCGGCCCGGTGAGCCGGCGGCGCAGCTCTTCGTAGCCCCAGCGCAGCACCTCCCAGCCGCCGCGCGAGCGCGGCTCGTTCTGCGGGGGGTTGTCGGCGTAGATCAGGTGCGGCGGGTGCGGCGCGAGGTAGCCGGCGACGATCCCGCCCGTCGCGGGGTCCCGGTCGGCGGGTGGTACGCCGCAGCCGGGCGGGGCGTCCGGCGCGGGCAGCCGCGGCGGCGGCCCCTCCCGGCGTGCCCGCGACACCGAGGTTCCTGCGCGGACGTGGAACACGCGGCTCATGGCGGTAATGGTGCGGGACCACAGGGCGGCGATCCACGGCCCTGTCCAACAGCATTGGACGGACCGGACGCACGGCGTGGCTCACGGCCGACAATCGGACAGACCGCCAGAAAGGGGTGCACCCCGTGAGCGCTTCCGTCGGCAAGGCCGCCGAGATCCAGCACGCGTTCCGTCCGACGGTGGAGGTGCTCTCGGTCCGCGGGCTCGCCGAGCGCACCGGTCTGCCCCGCCTGCACCGGGAGTCCGGGCCGACCAGGGTCCCCATGGTCAACCGGGTGGGCATGCGGGCACCGGCGTTCCTGTCGGGCTGCGGCAAGAGTGCGCTTGCCGCGCTCGACCCTGTCGACGCCGACCAGCCGGTGCGCCGGCTCTGCCGTGACGAGGAGCTGCCGCTATCGGACGCGGTCTCCGGCGCAGCGCGGGTGGCGAGCAGGAGGTTGCAGGTCGCCGGGGGCGGGCCGAGCGGCTCGCCCCCGGCGACGGTGCAGCACTCCAGGGTGCGTTCGCTACCGCTCTGAACCGCGGTCGTCCGCGCGGGCCTCGGCGATCGCGTCGAGAACTCGTTCGGGCGTGGCCGGCAGGTGCCGGACCTCGGCTCCGAGCGGGGCGAGCGCGTCGTTGACGGCGTTGAGGATCGCCGCCGGGACCGACACCATCGTCGACTCACCCATCCCCTTGGCCCCCGAGGGGGCTGCGCAGGTCGCGCAGCCACCACGAGTCGACCCGGGCGAGCCCGACGTCGAGGTCCTGCGCGACCCGATGGGCGCGGTCCCCGACGAGGTTCGGCAGCGCACGACGCTCAGTCACTCGTTCCCCTGGTCGAACGGCACGTGAGTCCGGCCGACGTGAACCGCGGCCGACCCACGAGTGAGAGACCTAACATCAGCAGTGTCCGCGATCACGGTCCAGAACCATGTCCGAGTGTGCTGGACACACGGCCCCGGTGACCACGGTTCGGACACCGGAGCGCGTCTGCGGCGCGCTCGAACCCCTGCCGGACCGGCGCGGTGCCCGGCGGGTGACATGACGATGCGCGCCCGGGCGGCCCACGCCCGAACGCGCATCGCGTCCCACACCATCCCCGGTGACCGCCACCCCCCACGGATGCCGGTCACCGCCCACGCTCAGCTGCTGTAGGACCAGTCGTCGCACTTGCCGTACTTGTCGCCGTCGTAGTCGTCGCACTTGCCGTACTTGTCGCTGTCGCAGTCGTCGTACTTGCCGTACTTGTCGTCGCAGTCGTTCCACTTGTCCTTACCGCCGCCGTAGCCACCCCACTTGTCGTTCTCCCACTTGTCGTTGTCCCACTTGTCGTTCTTGCCGCCGTAACCGCCGTCCCACTTGTCGTTGTCGTAGGACTTCGAGGGGCAGGTGCTCTTGAACATCGGGGGCTCCGCATTTTCTCGGTTTCGGTGCGGAGTAACCGTTTTCGGCGACCCCGTCTGCTGAGAAATACTTTGCCCGTTTCCTGCCCCGTTGGGGATCGGCTGCACCCCCGGACCAGCAGGGGCAAACCCGACTTCCCCACCGGGGGCCGGCTCGGTACGGGGCGGATCGCGGCCCGCGGTGGCGACGGGCCGAGGACCTCGACACACCGGGCGACGACGTCCGGACATGCGAAACGGCGCCCACCTCCCCCGAGGTGCAGGCGCCGTTTCGCCGCAGCGACGCGGATCGTCAGCCGACAGGCTGTTCCGCGTCGGAAGAGGTCGTCGGGGCGGGAGCCGTTCCACCGGACGCCAGGTGCGCCCACCGAGCCCCGTAGCCGGTCGCGGCGCGCGCGACATCGGCGCAGGACGGCGCCGGCGCACCGCCCCACGTGGTCGTGCCGTTGTTGCCCTCGCAGGTGTAGCCGGTCGCCGGACCCGCCTCGTCGGCGAGCGCGGCGCCCGCGCCGACGGTGGCAACGGCCGCCACGGTGAGCGTGGACACCGCGACGACACGGCGGATGAGGGACACGAGCGTGCCTCCTGGTGACGTCGGAGCCGATCGCACGCGACGCTAGCGAGATCCCTCGACCGTTCGGGGCCGTTCGGATCGTCGACCCCCGACCGAGGTCATCGGATCACCCGGAATCCCGAGGGGCCGCACGCTCTGTCACCCGCGACGGGCGGGGCGGACCGCTCGTCGACGTGCGGTGTGCGCCGGCCCGCATGCACCGCATCCGCCTGTCCAGGCGCCCGCACCGGGGCCGGGTCACCTCGACGGCGGACCCGCGCCGGTCAACCCAGCAGGTCGCGGATGTCACGGGCGAGGTCGACGGAGGCGTCGATCTCGAGCTTCCGGTTCGTGAGGCTCTCGACGTTGATGCCGAACGGCAGGCCGAGGCGGCGGCAGTACGCGATCAAGGCCCGGGCGTTGAGGAGGCACTGTTCGTACGAGGCGGCGAGCGGGTCGCCGCGGTCGATCTCGGCGCGGAGCCATCGCGGCACGTCGATGCCGAGCCAGGTCATGAACTCCAGCGTCTTCATCGACCCGCACGGGGCCAGGGTCAGCACCACCGGGCGCGGGTCCAGGCCTCGTTCACGGCAGGTGTGGGTGTAGTCCGAGAGCAGGTCGCGCGTGTGGTCGAGGTCGTAGCAGACCTGCGAGACGAAGAACTCGCAGCCGGCATCCTGTTTTCGCAGCATGCGCAGGTGCTCGGCGCCGGCCGCGGCATGACGCTCGGCGATGACCACCCCGCCCATCCGCGGCGGGAGCGGGAGGGCGGCATGTCGCCGGTGCGCCTCGGGCAAGCTCGTCCGGACCCGCTGGTGCCGGGAGGCCGCACCGACCAGCACGGTGAGCACCCGGTCGCGGTCGGCGCCCGACAGCCAGTGCTCCAGCTGCTCTCCGGTGTACTTGCCGACGGCGCGGTAGACGATCACCGGGCCGTCCCAGCAAGCGAGGTGGCGGTCGAGGAAGTCGGCCGGGTCCATCATCGGCATGAACGGGAACGGCCGTGGGGTCGCGGCCCGGTCCGCTTCGGCGTCCACGTCGTAGAGGATGAGCCCGTCGACCTGCACCGACCGGAGCCGCTTCAGCGCCGCGGCGGCGATGCCGTCGGCCTGGTCGGGGCTGCTGGTCTGCCGCGGCGGGGTCAGGCCGTGGAGCAGGACACCGCCGCGGGTGCGGGCCAGGAGCTCGGCGGCCGTTGCGGTCGGAGCGGAAGCCATCCGTCGATCATCCCAGGCGCCCGGGGCGGACCGGCGGACCGTGAGGCGTGACGACCGGGAACGCGGGCACGCCCGCGCGAGAGCCGGGACCGTCACGCGCACGTGTCGACGCGCGGGCGCCCGCCGCCGGGGCTCGCGACGACCCGCTGTCACCGGCCGGGCCGGCGTCCGCGGGTCCGGGCAGCGACGTCGGGGAGCTGCCGTCGTGCGGATGCGCGCGGTGGACACGGCCGGGCTTCCGATGGCCGCGCGGGCGACATAGCGTCGGGGACGACAGCGCCGACACCGACCGGAGGCCGATGACCACCGAGCTTCCCACGCGGTCGGCGACGCCGTGGCGGACCGTCGCGCTCGGTGCCTGCGCGCTCGCGACGGCGATGGGGATCGGCCGCTTCGTCTTCACCCCGATCCTGCCGTTGATGGAGGAGCAGGCCGGGCTGAGCGCGCAGGCGGCCGCGGCGCTCGCGACGGCCAACTACGTCGGCTACCTCGTCGGTGCCGTGATCGGGACGGTCACGCCCGCCGCGATGCGGTCCCGGACGGTCTACCGGCTGTCGCTGGTGCTGCTCGTCGCGTCGGTCGCGCTGATGCCCGTCACCACGAACCTGCTGGTCTGGGAGCTGCTGCGCGGCACCGCGGGGGTAGCGAGCGCCGTCGTGTTCGTCGCGACGTTCACGACGGTGCTCGTGGACCTGCGCGGACACCCCGAGCATCTCGTCGGCGCGACGATCGGCGGCGTCGGGGCGGGCATCGCGCTGTCGGGGCTGCTCGTCGCGGTGGTGCGGCCGATCGCGGACTGGACCGTCGCGTGGTGGGCGTCGGCGGCGCTGGCCGCGCTGCTCGCGGCGGTGGCGTGGTGGCTGCCCGTGGGCCGGGACGCGGCGCCCGGGGCCGCACCCGCGGGCCGTCCGCGGCGCCGGACGCGGCCGTGGTTCGTGGCGCTGTTCGTCAGCTACTCCCTCGAAGGCGTCGGCTACATCATCGCCGGGACGTTCCTGGTCGCGGCCGTGCAGCAGAACACCTCCGGCGCGGTCGGCGCCTGGACGTGGATCGTCGTCGGGCTGGCGGCCCTTCCGTCGTGCGCGTTGTGGATGATGCTGGTCCGCCGCTGGTCGCGGCCCACGCTGCTGCTCGCGGCGCTCGTCGTGCAGGCGGTCGGGATCGCGCTGCCCGCGCTGTTCGGCGGGACCGTCCCGGCGCTCGTCGCGGCGGTGCTGTTCGGAGCCACGTTCCTGGCGGTGGCGACGATCTCGCTGCCGATCGGCTCCCACCTGGGCTACGCCCGGTCGGTCGCGGTGCTGACCGTCGGCTACAGCGTGGGGCAGATCCTCGGCCCGGTCGTCGCAGCCCCCCTGCTCGACGGCGGCTACCGCGCCGCGCTGCTGCTCGCGGCGGTCGTCGTCGCGGCGTCGGCGGTCGCGGCGGCGGCACTGCGGTTCCGTTACCCGCACGAGCCCGCCGGCTGAACCGTCAGGCGTCGCGGCCGCCGCCCTGTTCGTCGAGGATCGTGACGAGCCGGTCCAGTGTGCGCATCGCCGCCTCGAACTCGGCCGGCCCGACGTGGTCGCCCCATTCCGTCTCGAGCTCGGCGACGCGGTGCCCGGCGAGGGCCAGGATCTCGCGGCCGCGCGACGTCGGGTAGATCAGTTTCGCGCGGCCGTCGGACGGGTCGCGGCGGCGTTCGAGGTAGCCCTTGGCCTGTAGGTCGTCGACGAGCTCGGCGCAGGCCGCGAGGCTGAGTTGGGCGCGCCGGGCGAGTGTGGTCAGCCGGACGCCGTCGACGCCGACGTTGCCGAAGACGTGCAGGTGTGCCTCGCGGATGTCGGTGACGCCGTGTTCGGCGGCGAGGGCGAAGACGTCGCGGCGGAACCGTTGCAGGAGCCGGACGAGGACCTGGCCGACGGCGAGCCGGTCGTCGGGCAGGGGACGGGTTGACGGGGTCACGATTCCGGAACATACTCTGGTTTCCGAAGCTTCGGTTTCCGAAGCATATCCGAGGAGGACCCCCGTGCAGATCGAGACCGGCATCGGCCCCGTCCACGTCGAGGTCGACGGAACGGGACCCCCCGCACTGCTGTGGCACAGCCTGTTCCTGGACATGCGGCAGTGGGACCGCGTCCGGGCGGAGCTCGCCGCGCACCGCACGCTGGTACTGCTCGACGGACCGGGCCACGGTCGCGCGGGCCGGCCGCCGCGACGGTTCGGCTTCGACGACTGCGCCGATGCCGCCGCTCAGGTCCTGCGTGCACTCGATCTCGGACCAGAGGTCGACTGGATCGGCAACGCCTGGGGTGGGCACGTCGGCTACGCATACGCAGCCCGGCACGCCACCCGCAGCCTGGTCACGATCGCGGCGCCGCCGACACCGCTACCGCCCGCGCAACGCCGCCGGATCGCCCTGCTGACCGCGGTGTTCCGCGCCACCGGAGCACGGCCACTCACCGGCCCCGTCCTCGCGGCACTGCTCTCCGACGCCGCCGATGCCGACACGATCGCCGTGGTCCGCCGCGCGTTCCACGGCGGGGACCGTGTCGGCATGCACCGCGTGATGCGGTCGATGATGCTCGACCGCCCGGACCTCACCGACCGGCTGCACCGCATTGCGGTCCCGACGCTCCTCGTCGCGGGCGCCGACGACCCGATGTGGACACCGCAGCGCGCCGAGCGCGCCGCGACCGCTCTCGTCGACGGCCGCGTGGCGACCATCGCGGGCGCCGGGCACATCCCGCCGCTGGAGCGTCCCGGCGAGACCGCCGCCGCCGTCCTGGAGCTCTGGAAGGTCTGACGGGCCGGGCGGCCGAGGACGGGGGTCCCGGCGCGCCGTCGGCGGCGGCGCGGGCGATCGTGTCGCCGCCCTCGTGTCGCCGCCCTCGTGACGCCGCCCTTGTGACGCCGCCCTCGTGACGCTACGACGGGCCGCGGCCCGCCCACGTCCAGGCGTAGGCGGGGTCCTCCGCGGCGAGCCCGCCCTCACCGAGGGCCAGCGGCCGGAAGGTGTCGACCATGACGGCCAGCTCGTCGAAGAACTCCGTCCCGAGGGACCGTTCGATCGCGCTGGGCTGCGGGCCGTGGCTGTGCCCTCCGGGGTGCAGCGACACCGAGCCCTGCGCGATCCCCGATCCCTTCCGCGCCTCGTAGCTGCCGCCGCAGTAGAACATCACCTCGTCGGAGGCGACGTTGGAGTGGTAGTACGGCACCGGCACCGACAACGGGTGGTAGTCGACCTTGCGGGGCACGAAATTGCAGATCACGAACCCGTCACCCTCGAACACCTGGTGCACGGGCGGCGGCTGGTGCACGCGACCGGTGATCGGTTCGAAGTCGGCGATGTCGAAGGTGTACGGGTAGAGGCAGCCGTCCCAACCGACGACGTCGAACGGGTGCGTCGCGTACACGTACCGGGTGCCGGTGATGCCGTCGACGCCGCGGTGGCGGACCAGCACCTCGACGTCCTCGCCGTCGGCCGGCACCGGCTCGCCGGGGCCGCGCAGGTCGCGCTCGCAGAAGGGGGCGTGCTCGAGGAACTGCCCGTAGCGCGACAGGTACCGCTTCGGCGGCGCGATGTGCGACGACGCCTCGATCATGTAGAGCCGCAACGGTTCCGAGCCGTCGGGGAGCCAACGGTGTGTCGTCGACCGCGGGATCACGACGTAGTGGCCCGCCGACGCGCGCAGCGTGCCGAACACGGTTTCGATCGTCGCCGACCCGGACTCGACGTAGACGCACTCGTCGCCGACGGCATCGCGGTAGAGCGGCGACGGCTGCCCGGCGACGACGTAGGAGATGCGGACGTCGGCGTTGCCCAGCACGAGCCGCCGCCCGGTGACGGCGTCGACGGCCTTCCAGTCGTCGCCGGCGAGGGCGTGCAGCTGCAGGTGCCGCGGCAGCAGCGGCCGGTTCTCCGTCAACGTCTGGTCGGGCGGGTCCCAGGGCGTGGCGTCGACGATCGCCGAGGGCACCCCGCGGTGGTAGAGCAGCGAGGAGTCCGACGAGAAGCCCCCCTCCCCCATCAGCTCCTCGTGGTGGAGGTCGCCGTCGCTGCTGCGGTGCTGGGTGTGCCGCTTCGGCGGGACGTGACCGGAACGCCGGTAGTACGCCATCGTGGGTCCTCCTCCCGGGCCGGACACCCATGATGGCCCGTCGGGGACGTTCGGCCGAGCCGTAGGACCGTGTCGACCTCGGCGGCGAGCCCGAGCGGCAGGATCTGCCACCCCGATCGCGGGAAGACCGGTTCGCCGGACACGCCGCGCGGGTGCGGGGCGTGTCCGTCCCATTCGGCTGGACACACGGCGGGTGCAGACAGCCCCGGCCGGGCGACACTCTCTGCGCACAGGCGAGAGGAGCCGCGGCATGAGCGCGTCCGTGGGCAAGGCCGCCGCGATCCTGCGGGCGTTCCGTCCGACGGTCGAGGTGCTCTCCGTCCGGGGTCTCGCCGAACGCACCGGGTTCCCCCGCTCGACCGTGCACCTGCTGTGCCGCTCGCTCTGCGACAACGGCCTCCTGGAGACCGTCCCCCGCGGCGGCTACCGGCTGGGACCGCTGCTGCTGGAGCTGGGCGGGCTCGTCATCGAACGGACCGGGCTCGTGGAGGCCGTCGAGGGATCGACCGCCGCGCTGCGCCGCGCCCCCGGGCAGGAGCTGCACGTCGGCCAGCTCGTCGAGGGCTGGGTCGTCTACCTGCACCGCGAGTCCGGGCCGAGACGCGTGACGATGACCAACCGGGTCGGGATGCGGGCGCCCGCCTTCCTGTCCGGGTGCGGCAAGAGCGCGTTGGCGGCGCTGGATCCCGTCGACGCCGACCAGCGCGTGCGACGGCTGTGCCACGACGAGGACCTGCCGCTGCCGGACATGGCCGCGCTCGACGACGAGTTCGCCGCCGCCCGCTCGGCCGGCTACCTCGTGTGCCGCTCGTTCCAGGCAGGCCGCACGTCGGTGGCTGCGCCGGTCGTCGGCCCCGACGGCCATCCCGCCGGCGCGCTGTCGGTGGCGGGCCCGCACTCGACGTTCCCGCCCGCACGCCTCGCCGACCTGGGCAGATGCGTCGGCGAGGCCGCGTCCGTCGCGAGCCGGCGGCTGAGCGGGCGCCTCCGGAGCTCGTGAGTGGCCGGTCAGCCCAGCTGCGGGAGGATGTCCGAGGCGACCCGCTCGAACAGGCGCCGGCCCTCGTCGGCGGTGCCGCGGATACCGGGGACGATCACCTCGTCGGCGCCCGCGTCGCTCCACCGCCCGATGGTGTCGACGATCTGCGCCACCGATCCCGACACGACCGCGCTGCCCGCGCCGGTGGTATCGCCGTCGATCTCCAGCATCGCCTGCGTGGACCGGCGGATCTCGCGTGGGTCGCGTCCGATGCGGTCGCAGTGCTCGTCGAGGACCCGCGACTTGTGCGCGAACAGCTCTGGCGTCGACCAGCAGTTCCACTCGTCGGCGTAGCGGGCGACGACGCCGAGCATCCGCTTCTCCCCGCTCGCCCCGATCAGGATCGGCATCCGGGCGGCACCGGGCCGGGTCACGACCGGTGCACCCGTCACCGTGTAGTGCTCGCCGGCGACGGTGGTGCTCGGTTCCCGGAGCAGCCCGGTCAGGACCTGCAGGCCCTCCTCGAAGCGGTCGATGCGCTCGCGGACCGGGCCGAGCGGCAGGCCGTAGGCGGCGTGCTCGTTGAGCTGCCAGCCCGCGCCGACGCCGAGGACGAGCCGCCCGCCGGCGATGCCGTCGACGGTCGCGGCGATGTTGGCCAGCACGGCCGGGTGCCGGAAGGTGATCGACGCGACGAGGCTGCCCAGGCGCACCCTCGGCACGGCCGCGCCGATGCCCGCGAGCATGCCGAAGCACTCCAGGTTGCCGCTGGAAGAGACCTCCTCGGTGCCGGTGTTGGCCATGAAGTGGTCGGCGAGCCACACCGAGTCGAAACCGGCGGCCTCGGTCTCCCCCGCCACTGCGAGCACCTCGTGCGGTGCCCACGTCGTACCCAGCCACGCTCCGATTGCCGGCTTCGCCACGCGCACTCCTTCGTCGATCTCCGGTCGCTCCGCCCATCCTGCGACGGGGCCCCGGACGGTGCTCGGGCGAGGGTGCACATCAGCGCGATGTCACTCGACGGTCTGGTACGCCCCGATGTCGGGCCGGTCCTGCGGCCGCGCGGTGCCCGCGATGTCGGCGGGCGGTGCGGCGTCGGGGGATCCCGACCCGGTACCCGGTGTCCCCGGCTTGAGGTGGAGGTCGCCGGCCTGCTGGTCGACGAACTCGGGCACGCCCGTCACCTGCTCGGTTCCGATGCCCTCGGCGGCGAACAGGTTGTGGTCGGCCGTGAACGCCGTCGAGCGGCCCTTGACGTCCTGCTCGTTGCCCGCGAACAGGTTGTTGCGCAGGATGTTCGTACCGCTGAGCTTCGTGTCGCCGACGACGAGGCCCGCGGTCTCGTTGCCGACGATCGTGTTGTTGATGATCCGGATGTCGGAGAAGGTCCCGTCGGACTCGGTGAAGAAGCCGATGCCGCCGCCGTTGTTGCCGGTCACGACGTTGTTGACGATGTCGATGTTGGCCAGGCGCCGGGTGTCGGAGTAGTCCTCGACGCCGAGCATGATGCCGGTCTTGCCCGGCCCGCTGGCGCCGGAGACCTTGTTGTCGGACACCACGATGTCGTGCGCGGAGTCGATGTAGATGTTGGGGCCGCGGTTGTCGGTCGCGGTGTTGCCGTGGATGCGGCCGTTGCGGGCCTCGTACTTCGCATCGATGCCCTCCTCGCCGTTGCCCGTCACCGTGCAGCCGACGATCTCGAAGCCGTCGATGTTGTCCATGCTGATGGCCTCCATCTCGGCGTCGGTGCCGAGGGAGTTGTTGCCGTGGACGTTGGCGTACTGGACGGTGATCTTCGAGCCGTTGAGGAAGACGACGCCGCCGTGGCGGGAGTCGGCCACCTCGACCTTGTCGAGCACGATGTTGGAGGTGTCCTCGGCGTAGATCCCGAAGCGGTTCGCCTTCTGCACCGACAGTCCGGCGACCCGGATGTAGGAGCGGTCGGACAGGTCGATCCGGCCCTTGTCACTGCCGTCGCCGCCGTCGATCTGGACGGTGCCGCCCGGCGCCGCCTCGTAGGTGATCCACTGGCCGTCGGTGCCGCTGGTCGGGGCGCGGAAGCCCTCGTAGGAGCCGGGCTGGATCAGCACGGTGTCGCCCGGCTGCGCCTGTGCGGCGGCGTCGGCGATGGTGCGGAACTGCTTCGAGCCGTCGGCGGCGACATCGAGTGTCTTCCCGGTCCCGGCGGGGGCCGGGCCGACGCCGGAGGGCACCGCCAGCGGTGCGTTGCCGGTGGGCTGCGACGGTGCGGACGGCGACAGCACCCACCACAGCACGCCCGCGACGAGCACGACGACGAGCCCGATCGCGGCGGGCACGAGGCGGCGCGGACGCCGCGGCGACGAGGCGGCGACGACCTGCGTGGTCTGCCCGGCGTCGGGTGGGCCGCCGGCCGCCGGCACCGCCCGGGTGGCCTGCGCCGGGGCGCCGGGCCCCGGGCGCGGTGGGGTCAGGGCCTGTGTGGCGTCGGGCGCGGGGCCGGGGGGAACGGCGGGGATCGGCTGGGTGTCGTCGACCTGCCGCCGCGGCGCCGGTGTCGGGGACGTCATCGGCGGGCCCTCGTCGTCATGTCGCCAGTCTTGCGGCCGAACGGTTAAGCGATGGCAAAAAGGCGTACCCGGTGCGGCCGGACGGTCTCCACGCGCGGTCAGCGTGCCTGCCGCCTCGCGGGCCCCGGCGCGGGCCGGTACCAGCGTTCGGACCTGCGGTTGCCCTGCTGCGGCGGGCGCGCGGGGCGGCTGCGGGGGCGTCGTGCCGGACCGGGATGTCACCCGTCGGTGTCGTCCCGATCCGCCCCGGACGAGCGGAAGATCACGATGTCGTCTGGGCCGAGCGTCCGGTCCGTCCGTGGTTGCGGTCACACTCGGGGGCTCGACCTACCCAGAGGTGTGGTTGGCCGCGCCGACCATGGTGATCGCCCCCTCGACGGCGGCCGGTACCCGGCCATCCCCGCCGCCGGCGGCTGGATCGGCCCGGTCGGAGTCCTGTAACGGAAGATCGTCTCTATCCTGGCGGTGTGTCCCTTCGTACCCCCACCCGGCGCGCCTCGCTCGGGCTCGCCACCGTCGCCCTCGCGCTGGCCCTCGCGGGCTGCGGGGGCTCGTCGAGTACCGACTGCGGCCTCGACGGCTGCACGATCGCGTTCCCCCGCAGCGGCGAGGCCGCGGTGTCGGTGCTCGGCATCCAGGCGAAGCTCGTCGGGGTGCGGAACGACGTCGCCGACATCGAGGTCGCCGGCCAACGGGTCCGGGTGCCGGTCGGTGCCGAGACCCAGGCGGCGGGCTTCACGGTCGGCGTCGAGAGCGTGACGGCGTCCGAGGTCGTCGTCCGCGTCCGCCCCTGACCGCCCGGTCGCCGGTCAGCGCCCCTGCCAGCGGGGTTCGCGCTTCTCCAGGAACGCCGCCACCCCCTCGGCCCTGTCCTGCGACCCGTCGACGACGACCCCGGCGACGGCGGTCGCGCGCCAGCCGCGCTCGTCGGGCTCGCTCACCACGGCGTCGACCGCGCGCAGGGTCGCGCGCACGGCCACCGGCGAGTTGGCGCACACCTGCCCGGCCAGCACGAGCGCCGCGGCCTCGGCCTCGCCGTCCTCGACCAGCTCACCGACCAGGCCCAGCTCGTGGGCACGCCGCGCGTCGAGCGGCTGCCCCGTCAGCAACATCTGCTTGGCGACGGCCAACGGCAGCGCGCGGTGCGTCCGGAACAGCGCCCCGCAGTTGGCGACGAGGCCGCGCGCGACCTCGGGCAGCGCGAACCGGGCCGACCGCGCGGCGACGACCATGTCGCAGGCCAGCACGATCTCGAAGCCGCCGCCGTAGGCCGCGCCCTCCACCGCCGCCACCAGGGGGGTCGACCGCACCCGGCGCACCACGCCGTAGTTGCCGCCGCGCGGCGTCGGCTCCCCGGCCCGGGTGGCCAGGTCCGTTCCCGCACAGAACGTCCCGGGGCCGCCCGACAGGACGCCGCACCAGAGCTCCGGATCGTCCTCGAGCTCGTTGAGCGCGGCGTCGAGCGCGGTGGTCATGGCGGCGTCGACGGCGTTGCGTTTGGCGGGGCGTTCCATCCGGATCAGCAGGACGTGCCCGCGGCGTTCGGTGGCGACACGGTGCTCGGTCGGCGTACTCACCCCGCCACCCTGACAGACGGGCGGCGGCGGGCGTGTCGCCGACGCCACCCGACTGGTGGCTACCGGCGCCGGCGTACGGGAACGAGTGTCTGTCCACACTGTCCGGAACGTGAAGGCCGTGCTCGGCGGAGCCCCGTCGGCCCGACGCACTGCGGACCCGACCGAGCCTGGAGCCCGCCCCATGCGTCCGACGAAGACCGCTGCGCTGGTCGCAGCCTGTGCGATCGCCGCGCTGACAGCGTGCACCGCCCCCGGCGAGGGGCCCTCGACACTGCCCCCGGACGCGGCCGTCCCGACGCTCGCGAAGCAGGCCGGGTACGCCGCGACGGTCCAGGACAAGGTCACGGAGGCGATGCGCGCGAACGTCATCCCGGGCGCCATCGTGAAGATCTCGTCGCCGGCCCAGGGCGACTGGTCGGGCACCTTCGGCACGGCCACGATCGGCCGCGACGACCCGATGACGCTGGACGACCACGTCCGCATCGGCAGCATCACCAAGACCATGACCTCGACGGTCGTCCTGCAGCTGGTCCAGGAGGGCAAGCTCGCGCTCGACGACCCGATCTCGAAGTACCGCCCGGACGTCCCCGGCGGCGACAGGATCACGATCGCCGACCTGGCCGAGATGCGCAGCGGGCTCTACAGCTACACCTTCGACCGGGGCTTCAACGAGACCCTCGACCGCGACCCCGGCAAGGCCTGGACACCCGACGAGCTGCTGACGATCGCCTTCTCGCACCCGGTCAACGCACCGCCGGACACGACGTTCGAGTACTCCAACACCAACATCGTCCTGCTCGGGGTGGTCATCGAACAGCTGACCGGCACGCCCCTGGAGCAGGCGTTCGAGCAACGCATCATCACACCGCTGGGCCTGACGCAGACCGAGCTGCCGGTGCGTACCGACGCGCGCATCCCCGACCCGCACCCGCAGGGCTACTCCTTCGGCACCAACGTCTCCCAGATCGAGACGTACGCGCTGCCCGCGGCCCAGCAGGCCGAGGCGCTCGCCGGCCGCCTGCAGCCCTCGGACGTGACGGACGCGAACCCGTCGTGGGCGTGGGCCGCGGGTGGCGCGATCTCCACGGTGCCGGACCTGTTCACCTACGCGAAGGCCCTCGTCAGCGGCCAGGGACTGCTCGACGCCGCGACCCAGAAGATCCGGATGGACAGCATCCGGCCGACCGACCCGGCCCAGCCGGAGGCCGCGGGCTACGGCATCGGCATCGCCAAGCTCGGCCCCCTCGTCGGGCACGACGGCCAGATCCCCGGGTTCATGACGTTCACCGGCCAGGACCCGAAGACGGGGCTCGTGGTCACCATCGCCACGAACCTGGCGACGGTGCCCTCCGGTGAGGGTTCAGCACTGACCGTGCTCAAGGCGATCCTGCCGATCTTCTACCCGGACATCCAGACACCCGGCAACCCCGCGGCGGTGCCGACCACGCGCTGAGGGCTCGCGCCGGTCAGCTGTCCGGCGCGACCGTCGCCGCGAGCGTCGCACCCAGCTCCTGGCAGGCGTCGAGCGCCGCCCTGTCCGGCGCACCGGTGACCTCGACGGTCGCGGCCGCCCGCGTCCAGCCGAGTCCGCCGGTGATCGTGTCCACGGCGGCCACCGCCCCCTCGACGCCGAGGTTGCCGTGCACGTAGAGGCCGAAGGGCAGGCCGCGGGTGTCGTCGGCGGCGACGTAGTAGACGGTGTCGAAGAAGTGCTTGAGCGCGCCCGACATGTAGCCGATGTTCGCGGGCGTCCCGAGCACGATCCCGTCGGCGGCGAGCAGGTCGGAGGCGGTGGCGCGCAGCGCCGCGCGACGGACGACCTCGACGCCGGTGATCGCGGGGTCGGCCGCGCCGCGGGCCACGGCGTCGAGCAGCTCCGCGGTCGCCGGCGAGGGCGTGTGGTGGACGATCAGCAGCCGCGCCATGTCCCGGATCGTGCCAGTCCTGCCGACCCGTCCACCCCGTCGGTGCCGGCCCGCCCGGGTCGACGGCACCGCCCGCGGTGGACCGGGCGGGCGGGGCGGGCACGCCGGACCGTGCGCCGCAGCGGATCGGCCCGGCGGTCGGCCTCGGGTCCGCAGCTGCCCGGTTATCCTCGCCCGATGCCGGCGCCGGGGACGAAGCTGCGGGTCCCGGCGCCGCGCCGGCGCCTCGTGGCCCGGCCGCGGGTGCTCGAGGGTGTGCGGCGGGACGCGCCGCGGCTGGTGCTGGTGTCGGCGCCCGCCGGCTTCGGCAAGACGACGGTACTGGCGCAGTGGCTGGCCTCGACGCCGGCGACCAGGGCGGCGTGGTTGTCGCTCGACCCGGCCGACGACGACCCGCGACGCTTCCTCACCCAGGTCGTCGCGGCACTGCGGACCGTCGCCGCGGACGTCGGTGCCACGACGCTGGCGCAGCTCGACGGGGACCGGCTCCCGCCCGTCGAGACGCTGGTGGCCCCGCTGGTCGACGACGTCGACCGGCTGCCGGGCACGACCGTGCTGGCGCTGGACGACTACCACGTCGTCGACGACCCCGCGGTACACGCGTGTGTGAGCTACCTGCTCGACCACCTGCCTGCCGGGGTGACCCTGGCCGTCGCGACCCGGGCCGACCCGCCGCTGCCGTTGCCGCGGCTGCGGGTGCGCGACGAGCTGGTCGAGCTGCGCGCCGCGGACCTGCGCTTCACCCCCGCCGAGGCCTCCGAGTTCCTCACCGGCGTGATGGGCCTCGACCTCACCGACGCCCACGTCGCCGCCCTCGGCGCCCGCACCGAGGGCTGGGCCGCGGGACTCCAGCTCGCGGCGCTGACGTTGCGCGGCCAGGACGACGTCGAGGGTTTCGTCGCCGACTTCACCGGCAGCCACCGGTTCGTCCTCGACTACCTCGTCGAGGAGGTGCTGCGCCGGCGCACCGCCGAGGTCCGCGACTTCCTGCTGGCGACGTCGGTGCTGGGGCAGCTCACCGGCCCGCTGTGCGACGCGCTGACCGGCCGCGGGGACGGCGCCGGGATGCTCGCGACGCTGGAGCGGGAGAACGTGTTCGTCGTGCCGCTCGACGGCCGCCGCACCTGGTACCGCTACCACCACCTGTTCGGGGAGGCCCTGCGCGCGCGGCTGACCGCAGCGGCGCCGGAACGGGTCGCGACGCTGCACCGCGCGGCCGCCCGCTGGTACGCCGGCCACGGCGACCTCGCCGACGCCGTCGGCCACGCCGTCACCGGGGCGGACACCGCGTTCGCCGCCGACCTGGTCGAGCTCGGGCTGCCGGGACTGCGCCGTCGCCGCGAGGACCGCACGTTGCGGGCCTGGCTGCGCGCCCTGCCCGAGGACGAGGTCCGCGGTCGGGCGCTGCTCGCCGCGGCGGCGGCGTGGACCCGGCTGTCGGTGGGCGACCTCGACGGCGTCGACACCTGGCTCGACGCCGCGGAGGCCGCACCCGCCCGCCCGGCCGCGGCCGTCCCGGGTGATCGCGCCCGCGTCGCCGACCGCGACGACGAGCTCCGCGCGCTGCCCGCGACCGTCGCGATCTACCGGGCGTCGGTCGCCCAGGCGCGCGGCGACACCGCGGGCACGGTCGCGCACGCCCGCCGCGCCCTCACCCTCGCCGGCCCGCGCGACCACCTCGCCCGCGGTGGGGCCGCCGGGTTCCTCGGGCTGGCCGCGTGGGCCGCCGGCGACGTGGTGACGGCCGTCGACACCTTCACCGGTGCCGTCGCGAGCCTCGCCGCGGCCGGGAACGTCGCCGACGAGCTGGGCGCGACCGTCGTGCTCGCCGAGATGTGGCGGGCCCGCGGCCGACCGCGGCAGGCCCGGCGGCTGCTGGAACGCGCACTGGACACCGCCCACGCCCACGGCGCCCCGCTGACGACGACGGGCGACCTGCACGTCGCCCTCGCCGACGTGCTCCGCGAGCACGACGAGCTCGACGCCGCCGACGCGCACCTGCGCGCCGCCCGCGAGCTGGGCGAGGGCGCGTCGCTGCTGGAGAACCGGTACCGCTGGTTCACGACGGCGGCCGGGCTGGCGCGGGCCCGCGGCGACCTCGACGGGGCGTTGGCGCTGCTCGACGAGGCCGCACCGCTGCACCTGCCCGGGTTCTTCCCCGACGTGCGGCCGATCCCGGCGGTGCGGGCCAGGGTGCTCATCGCCGCGGGCCGCCGCGACGAGGCCGCGGAGTCACTCGCGGAACGCGGCGTCACCCTCGACGGCCCGGCGTCGTACCTGGCCGAGTTCGACCGGCTGACGCTCGTCCGGCTCCGCCTCGACGGCGGCACCCCCGTCGCAGGCGCCCTCGACCGCATCGAGGACGACGCCCGCCGCGGACGCCGCGACGGCAGCGTCGTCGAGGTGCGGATGCTGCGGGCCCTGCTCCACCAGGCCGACGGCCGCATCGACGACGCCGTCGCCGAGCTCTCCGCCGCCCTCGACACGGGTGTCCCCGCCGGGTTCGCGAGGCTGTTCCTCGACGAGGGCCCGACCGTGGCCGCGCTGCTCGACCGGATCCCGAACCCGTTGGGCCGCAACGTCACCCCGCGCGGAGACCTGCTCAGTGCGCGCGAGCTCGACGTCCTGCGGCTGCTCGCCACCGACCTCACCGGACCCGAGATCGCCCGCAGCCTGTTCGTCACCGTCAACACGCTGCGCACCCACACCAAGGCGATCTTCACCAAGCTCGACGTGAACACCCGGCGGGCCGCGGTCCGGCGCGCGGGTGAGCGCGGCCTGCTCTGACCCACGGCCCGGGTCACATCGTCATGTGATGTGCGCTCACCACGTCGGTTCATAGCGTCTGCGACACACCGACACCCGCCGCCAGGGAGCAGACCATGACCGTCACCGTCACCGGCCTCACGAGGACCGCGGGCATCGCCACCGCCGCGTCCGGCCTGTTGTTCGGGCTCGTGCAGTTCATCCACCCCGTCGAGACGGTCGCCGCCGTCACGACCACCGGGTGGGCCGTCACCCACTACCTCACGTTGCTGATGGCCGTCCTCGGCCTCGCCGGGATCGCCGGGGTCTACCTCAGCCAGGTGCGGCGGGTCGGCGTGGTCGGGCTGGTCGGCTGGCTGGCGTTCAGCGGCTTCTTCCTGGTGACGGTCGCCTACACGTTCGTCGAGGCCTTCGTCCTGCCCGAGCTGGCCGGCTCCGCGCCACGCGTCGTCGACGAGCTGCTCGCCATCCCCGGGGGCGGCGACACCGGCGGCCTCGGTGCGATCGCCGCGTTCGGGACCGTGTCGTTCGCGCTGTACCTGGTCGGCGGCGTCCTGCTGGGCATCGCGCTGGTCCGTGCCCGGGTCCTCGCCCGCTGGGCGTCGGCGCTCCTGGCGGTCGGCCCCGTGCTCACCCTCGCCGCGCCGCTGGTCCCGCACTCGCTGCTGCGCCTCGCCGCGCTCCCGGTCGCCGTCGCGCTCCTGGGGCTCGGTGTCTCCCTCTGGCAGCGCCGCCCCGAGACCGCACCGCTGGTCGACGCGCCCGCGGTCCGATGAGAACCGCGTGGCCGATCCCCGTCGCGCTCGTCGCGCTGGGTGCGATCCCCCTGGTCGTCGGCGGGCTGCGGCTGCTGCAGCTCGCCGGCGGGCCCGCGGTCGTCCCCGCCGACCCCCGGTTCGACGCCGGCCCGTGGCCCGTCGTGGCGCACGTCGTCGGTGCGGCGGTGTTCGTGGTCGTGGGCGCCGCCCAGTTCGTGCCGCGGCTGCGCCGCAGCGGCCCACACCGGCGGGCCGGGCGGGTCGTCGTCGCGGCGGGGCTGGTCGTCGCCGGGTCGGCGCTGTGGCTGACCCTGTTCACACCGGCGAAGCCCGGCACCGGCGACCTGCTGTTCCTGCTGCGGCTGGTCTTCGCCTCGGCGCAGGCCGCGTGCCTGGTGCTGGGCGTCACCGCCGTCCGGCGTCGCGACCTCGCCGCCCACCGGGCGTGGATGATCCGCGCCTACGCCATCGCCCTCGCCGCCGGCACCCAGCTGCTGACGATCGGCCTGGGCACCGCCGTCTTCGGCACCGGTGTGCTGGTCACCGACCTGTCGAACGGTGCGGGCTGGCTCGTGAACCTCGCGGTCGCGGAGTGGATCGTCCGCCGCCCGGCGCGGGTCGCGCGATGAGCCCCACCTACGAGCTGCGCGTCGCCGGTCATCTCGACGACCACTGGTCGCCCCTGCTCGGTGACCTCGTCGTCGTCCGCCACCCGGACGGCACGTCGACCCTGACCGGGCCGATGCCCGACCAGGCCCGGCTGCACGGTGTCCTGGCCGCCGTCCGCGACATCGGCGCGCCGCTGCTGTCGGTGCGGGTCGTGGGGTGATCGTGACCCTGCGCGGTCAGGCGGCAACCGACCGGGCGCGACGGGTCGCGAGCAGCATCCGCGCGAGGTACCGCGGCCCGGGTGGGGTCCAGCCCAGCTGCTTGCCCATCCCGAGGTCGTCGCGGTTGGCCCAGTGCTCGATCACCTTTCCGTCGACGACGCGGAACCAGTGCGTCTGGAACACCGCGAACCGTCGCCCCGTCGGGGGGAAGACCGTCTCCGGGAGCGCGTCCGCGCCGTAGGCGACGAACGGGCCGGTCTGGCGTCCGCTCATGGTCACGTGCGCCACGACGAGCTCGCCTGCCTCGACGACGTCGTGCACGTCCCAGCTCAGGTCCGAGAACGCGGTGGTCAGCCACCTGCCGGTGGCCATGAACGCCCCCGGTCCGGCGCCGCGGCAGTCGGCGGGCTCGTCGACGGCCTCGCGGTTGGTCGCGTCGGGGTGGAACATCGCGTCGAACGCGGCCGCGTCGTCGGTCGCCATCACGTTCAGAACCCTGTCGCAGAACTCCACGAGCGCGGTGCCGGTCATCGGGCCCCCCTTTTGAATGGACACTGTCTATCGAATAGCTGGCAGTATCCTCGACCCATGGGCGACGTCAAGACCCCGCGGCGCGGCTACCACTCCCCCGTGCGTGCCGACGCCGCCCTCCGCACCCGACGCGCCATCGTCGCCGCGGCCCGGGAGCTGTTCCTCGAACACGGCTACACCGCCGCGTCCCTGCGCGCCGTCGCCGACCTCGCCGGCGTCGCGCGCCCCACGGTGACCGCGGCCTTCGGCTCGAAGCCCGCGCTCCTGCGCCAGATCCTCGACGAGGCCCTCGCCGGCGACGACGAGCCCGTGCCGGTCGCCCAGCGCCCCTGGTTCGCCCCCGTACTGGAGGCGACCGACCCCGCGGCCGTGCTCGACGCCTACGCCGGCGTCTGCACGCTGATCGGCAGCCGGGCGGCCCGCATGTTCGAGGTCGTCCACCGGGCCGCCGGCGACTCCCCCGAGCTGACCGAGCTGTGGGCGACGCTGGGACGCAACCGGCGGTCCGGCGCCGAGATGGTCGTCCGCCGGGCCGTCGAGACCGGCGCGGTCCGCGACGACATCCCCGCCGACCACGTCGTCGACAGCCTCTGGATGTTCAACGACCCCGCCCTGTACACCGCGCTCGTCGTCGAGCGGGGCTGGCCGGAGTCCGGGTTCACCGCGTGGCTCGCCGGCCAGATGCGCGCGGCGGTGCTGGGCCGCGTGGCCTGAGGCTCCGCGTCCGGCGACCCGGACATGACGACGGGGCGGGCCGCCCGTCGGACGATCCGCCCCCGCCGCCGCGCCGCTCCCGTGACGAGAGCGGCCCTGCCCGGCACCCGCCCCTGCGGGGGACGTGGTGTCAGGCCAGACCCAGCCGCGTCCAGTACTCACCGAAGCTCGGCGGGCACATGTCGGCGCCGCGGACGACCTTGCCGTCGACGAACTGGTGGACCATGACCATCGTGAAGTCCAGGACGTCGTCGCCCTTGCGGCGGTAGGCGCGGATCCACGCGACCACGAGGCCCTCGGGCGTCGTGTCGGTGCGGACGACCTCGTTCTTCGCCTCGTCGAGGTGGGCGAGGATGCCGAAGCCCTCCAGGAACGAGCCCTTGGTGTAGACGGTCTGGGTGCCGTCGGGCGTGAACCCGGCCCAGGTCATGTCGTCGGCGTAGAGGCCGACCAGCAGGCTCGCGTCGCCCTTGTCGGCGGCGGCGAAGGCCTCGGTGAGGTTGTCGGCGTCGGACATCAGGCGTTCTCCTTCTCCAGGTAGCCGGCGATGATCGGGGCCGAGGCCTCGACCAGCGTCATCGGCTCGACGAGCATGTGCTGGGCGCCCACGGAGATGTCGCGCAGGCAGCGGCCCAGCACGCTGGGGTTGCGGATCGAGGCGGAGCCGCCCCAGTTGTAGGCCCAGGTCACGACGTCCTGGGCGACCTTCTGCACCCAGGTCGCGGCCTGGCGCAGGCGGGCTCGGTGCTCGTCGGTGATCGTGCCGGCGGCCGCGGCGGCCTCGGCCTCGGCGTGCACGTCGTAGACGTAGAGCCGGGCGGCCTGCAGCAGTGCGTCGTGCTCGACGAAGCCGCGGCGGAACATCTCCGAGTCCCCGACGACCGTCGGGTAGCCGGGGCGCTTCTTCTCCAGCGTGATCCGGGCGATCTCCTCCAGCGCGCGCTGAGCGATGCCGAGCGCGACGGGCGCGTGCCCGCCGACACCGATGCCGAGCATGCCCAGCTTGTAGACGGCCTCGGGGCGCACCGGGTCGGTGGAGAACGTGTCCATGGTGTGGGCCTCGGGCACGAACAGGGCATCGACCTTGTAGTTGTCGCTGCCGGTCGCGGCCATGCCCATGACGTCCCAGCCGCCGAGGAACTCGACCTTCTCGCGTGGGACGAAGGCGATGCGGCAGACCGGCATCTCACCGTTCATCTCGGGGTTGCCGTCGTCGCCGAGGACGACGAACCCGGCCCCGATCCACGACGCGTGGTGGGAGCCGCTGCCGAAGCCGTAGGTGCCGGTGACCTCGTAGCCGCCCTCGACGCGCTTGCCGGTGCCGGTCGGCAGGATCATGCCCGCGGTGACGGCCTTCTCGGTGCCGGCGAACATCTCGCGCGCGCCGTCCTCGGGGAAGAACCCGACCGCGACACCGGTGGAGAACGCGTTGGCCATGAAGGCCCAGCCGACGGAGCCGTCGGCACGGGCGAGCTCCTCGACGACCTTCAGCGAGGTGACGATGCCCTGGCCGCCGCCGCCGTACTCGCGCGGGACGAGCAGCCAGAACAGCTCGTTCGCGGCGAGCGCGTCGACGACGGGCTTCGTGATGGTGACGCCGGCCTCCATGGCGTCGGCCTCGGCGTCGATGATCGGTTTGATGCTGCGGGCGCGGGCCACGTAGTCCACGCTCGTCCCGGCGGTCGGCGCCGGGCGGGTGAGTGTCTCCGTCATGGTGTCGGCCTCCATTGGTCGAACATGTGCTCGCACGTCGTTGACGTGCTCACGATGCCGATCAGCGGGCGGCGGGGGACCCGGGTGACCACGTGGTCCGCCACGTGGTCGGCGTCACGATCGGGCGCGGGTCAGCCGGTGGACGACGCCAGGGCGGCCGCGACCTGGCTGCGGTTGTCCAGGCGCAGCTTCTGCAGGATGTGCTCGACGTGCCCCTCGACGGTGCGGTGCGACAGCACGAGTGCCGCGGCGATCTGCCGGTTGGTACGGCCGGCGGCGAGGTGCCGGGCGACCTCGCGTTCGCGGCGCGACAGCACGGCCAGCACCCCGGCGTCGACCGGCTCGGGGTGGGCACCGTCGCTGAGGGCGAAGTCGAGCAGCTCGGGCACCCCCATGGCGGCGCCGCGGCGCATCGCCGCCTCGAAGGCACTGTTGCCCAGGCCGGAGCGGGCGCGCGTCGCGAAACGTTCGCGGCGGGCCATCCACTGCGCCGAGCCGTAGAGCTGCTGACCGAAGGCCCGCCACAGCACCGACGACGCCCCGATGAGCACGGCGAACCGCTCCGCCGAGCCCGCCCCGGCCTCGGCCCAGCCCAGCAGCTCGACGGCCAGCGGCGTCCCGACGGAGTCCTCGAAGTGCCGCTTGAGCCCGAGGCTCTCGCGGGCGAGCGCGATCGCGTCGGCGTACCGCTCCTCGGTGACCGCGACCAGCCCCTGCCCGAACACGGCGTAGGACAGCATCCACCGCTCGCCGACCCGTTCGCAGCGGGCACGGACGTCGTCGAAGAACTCCTGGGCCTGCGCGGTGCGCCCGTCGAAGCAGCACAGCATCCCGAGGTGCACCCGGACCGCGCACGGCAGGTCCTCCCGGATGCCGGGGACGGACTCGTAGCGGGCCAGCGACTCGGTCAGCAACCGCTCGGCCCCGGCGTGGTCGCCGCAGAAGAAGGCGCCGAGGCCCTGGGCGTCGAGCGCGAAGGCGACGGCGACCGGGTCGTCGGGGTCGAGCGCGAGCGCTTCGGCCACGATCGGGTCGGCCGCCTCCTGGTAGCCCTGCATGGTGCGGACCAGCCCGAGCGCGCCGAGCACCGCGGCCCGGCGTTCGGGGCCCAGGTCCGGGGTCTCCAGCACCCGCCCCAGCCACATCGCGTGCTCACGTGCCGAGAGCCCGCACGCCCACAGGAACCAGGGCGCCGACACCAGCTCGGCCGCCGTGTCCGCGGAGCCGTCCAGCGCGGTCTCCAGCGCGGTGCGGACGTTGGCGAGGTTGGCGCGCAGGCGTTCGGAGATGGCGAACTGGTCGTCGGAGAACCAGCGCCGGACGGACTCGGTGACCAGGCCCGCACACCATTCGAGGTGGCGGCGGTGCAGCCGCTCGCTCTCGGCGGGTGAGAGCATCGCCTGCCCGAACTCGCGGATCGTCTCCAGCACCCGGAACCGGACGCGCCCGCGCGACTCCTCGCGGTGCAGGATCGACTTGCCGACGAGGTCGTAGAGGCAGTCGAGCACCTCTGCGACGGGCAGCTCCTCGTCGGCGCAGACGGCCTCGGCCGCGCGGGTGTCGAACCCGCCGGCGAAGACCGACACCCGCGCCCACAGCAGCTGCTGCTCGCGCGTGCAGAGCTCGTGGCTCCAGGCCATGGCGGCCTGCAGGTTCCGGTGCCGCTCGGGGCCCGCGCGCACGCGCGTGGAGAGCAGGTCGATGCCGTCGGAGAGCCGGTCGGCC
Source organism: Pseudonocardia sp. (assembly GCF_050250275.1). Lineage (GTDB taxonomy): Bacteria > Actinomycetota > Actinomycetes > Mycobacteriales > Pseudonocardiaceae > Pseudonocardia. Next base: position 14,795 of record NZ_JBFWOY010000013.1, on the reverse strand, counting down.
AGCTCGTGCACCGACAGCACGCGCAACCGCGCGCAGGCCAGCTCGATGGCGAGCGGCAGCCCGTCGAGGCGCTCGCAGACCCGGTGCACCGCAGCGCGGTTCGAGTCGTCGACGGTGAACCCGGGGACGACGTCGCGCGCCCGGCTCTCGAACAGGTCGGTCGCGGGACCGCGCGTCGACAGCGGGTGCAGCACGGTGATGCGCTCGCCCGGCAGGTTGAGCACCTCCCGGCTCGTGGCGAGGAAGTGCACCCGCGAGGTGGCGTGCAGGACGTCGTCGACGAACCGGGCGGCCGCCTCCAGGACGTGCTCGCAGTTGTCCAGCACGATCAGCAGGTGGCGGGTGCGCACGTACTCGACGAGGGCGTCGACGGCCGAGCGGTCGGGCTGGTCACGGTGCCCGAGCCCGAGCCCGTCCAGCACCGCCTGCGGCAGCAGCGCCGGGTTGCGCAGCGCCGCGAGCTCGACGACCCGCACGCCGTCGGCGAACCCGCGACGCAGCTCGACGGCCGCCTGGACCGCGAGCCGCGTCTTGCCGACGCCGCCCACCCCGATCACGGTGACGACGCGGTGGCTGCCCAGCAGGTCACGCAGCTCGCGCAGCTCCTCGCGGCGGCCGACGAACTCGGTGACGAACTCGGGTACGGCACCACCGACGACGGGCGGCGGGCCGAGTCCTCCGGCGAGGAGTCGCCGCTCCTTGTTGACGCGCGTCGCCAGCGTCGTGCGGGACCGGTTCCAGCCGATCCGCTCCCCGATCTGGCCGATCGTGAGGCCGGGCTCCTCCGACAGCAGGACCCGGATGCGGTCGGCGTAGGCGTCGGCGGCCGAGCCGCGGCGCGCCCGGTGGTCGGGAGGGGGCGCGTCGAAGGTGAGGGCGCGGCGGACCGTGTTGCGCGACATGCCGAGGTGCGCGGCGAGGCCCTTGACCGACATCCCGTCGGCGTGGAGCCGGTGGATCTCGCTCCACTCGTCGGCGTTCAACTGTCCCTCCGGCACTCCGCGTCGAGGCTGGTCCCAGGTTCACGACGCCCGTCGGGAGGTGTCAAGCGGGACCGGTCGATCCACGTGCGGATCGGGGCCCAGGGGGGTCAACATGTGTCATGGTCGACGGATGCTGACCCGGCCGGGGCCCACCGGCCGCCGACGCGCCGCAGGTCCCGGCGCCGGTGCCGGAGCCCGCCTCCACCGGGCGGCCGACGGTGACGCGGCCGCCACCCGTCCCCGCCCCCCCGGAACTGCTGGGGCGCAACGAGGGTTCGACAGGTCGCGGGCGGCGTTACGCTTTCCGCCCGGAACGCCGGACGACGCGAGGGAGGCGACGATGAGCGACGGCCCGGGCCGCCGGGACGCGGCGACCGACATCGGCGTCCTCGCCGGCCGGCTGCTGTTCTCGGTGCAGGGCGAGCTCCACGCGCGGCTGCGCCGGGCCGGCTTCGACGACATCGCACCGCGGCACGGTGCGGTCCTCGCCTACCTGGAGGTCGGCGGCATCCGCGCGACCGACCTCGCCCGGCTGTCCGGGCAGCACAAGCAGGTCATCGGCAAGAGCGTCGACGAGCTCGAGGAGCTGGGATACGTCGAACGCAGGCCCGACCCGGCCGACCGGAGGGCCAAGCTCGTGGGGCCCACCGCGCGCGGGCGCGACCAGATGCGCGCAGCCGACGCGATCATGGCCGAGATCGCCGACCGGCACCGGCAGGCGATCGGCGCGCAGGCCTACGACCGGTTCATGGCCGACCTGGGTGCCGTCGTCGACCGACAGCGGGCGGCGCTGCGGGAGATCGTCGCCGATCCGGGCCAGGACTGACGTCCTCGCCCGGGACGCCCGCCGCGCAGCCGCCCGGGGGACCGGCCCGTCGGGGCGCCGGCCGTGTCCGGCCGCGGGTGGGTGGCGCTCCTGGCCGGTCGTCGCTACCGGCCCAGGAAGAACCGGGAGTAGAGGCGGTGGGCCGCGACGATCGCCCCGGGCAGCTGCTTCGCGGTGTCGGCGAGCAGGTCGGCCCGCTCCCCGCCGGCCTCGGACAGCAGTGCCAGCCGGCGGTCGCTGTCCATCCACTGGACGAGCTGGGTCTCGGTGACCTCGGGGTGGAACTGCACCCCGAGGTGCCCGTCCTGGTGGAACGCCTGGACGCAGCTGCCCCGGGCGAGGACCGTCGCCGAGCCGGGCGCGGTGATCTCGTCGCCGTGCCACTCGAACCACGTGTGGTCGACGAGCCCGGCGTAGCCGACGTCGGACGCCGCGGCCGTCGGCGCGATCGGGACCCAGCCGCGCTCGATGGTCGCGGCCTTCTGCACGGTCCCGCCGAGCAGCAGCGCCAGCAGCTGGGCGCCGAAGCAGATGCCGAACGTCGGCGTCCCCAGGGCCGTCGTCGCGCGGACGAAGTCCTTCTCGGGCCCGAGCCACGCGACGTCGTCGTCGTAGGCGGCCTCCCGGCTGCCGAGGACGACGAGGGCACGCAACCGCGCGGGCTCGGGGAGGGTGTCGACCGATGCGTCGACGAGCTCCCACCGGAGCCCGCTGTCGGTCAGCCACTCCCCCAGGTTGCCGGGGCCGGCGTCGTCCTGGTGCTGCACGACCAGGATCGTGTCCCGGGCCGCCCGCGCGCCGGGGGCCGTTCGGTCGTCGGTCACTGCGCTTCCTCGGGGTTGCTCGAATCGGTGAACGCCACCGCTTCCCGGCGGGTGCGGTCGACGGTGACGCCGAAGACGTCGGGCCGGCTGTAGTGCCCGGTCGGGTCGAAGGTCAGTCGTGCCTGCGCGACGAGACGCAGGTCGAGGTCCGCAACGATCAGCCCCTCCTCCCCACTGACGGGCTCGACGAGCCACGTCCCGTCCGGCGCCGCGACGCCGGAGCCGCCGTCGAACGGCATCGCCGCCGAGTTCGCGTGCAGCTCGTCGTGCAGCGGGAAGTCGTCCGGGACGTCGTCGACGGTGAGGATGCCCGACGCGGAGATCGCGAAGACGCGGCCCTCCTGCGCGGTGAAGCGGGTGATGTCGGCGTTGATCGAGCTCGCGCCCGGCCACGTGCTGAAATGCACCTGCTCGCCGTCGGCGTAGAGGGCGTGCCGCGCCTGCGGCATCCAGTTCTCCCAGCAGTTCAGCCCACCGACGCGGGCCGCGCCGACCACGTGGGTCCGCAGCCCTGCGCCGTCGCCCGGCGCCCACACGAGACGCTCGTCGTAGGTGGGGACGAGCTTGCGGTGGTGGCCGACGAGCCCGTCACCGGGCGTGATCGCCAGCAGCGTGCAGTAGGTCGAGCCGCTGGCCACACCTCGCCCACGTTCGGTCACGCCGACGTAGAGGGTCAGGCCGAGGTCGGTCGCGAGAGCCTCGAGCTCACGCTGTTCCGGTCCGCCGACCTCGATCGCGGAGTCGAGGTAGTAGGCGTAGCACTCCCGCTGCGCGGCGTCCTCGAAGTTGGCGCCGTGCGTGCGGGTGAGCCAGAAGGGATAGCCGGACAGGTAGGTCTCGGGGAAGGCGAGCACGTGAGCTCCCGCGGAGGCGGCCACGTGGGCCGCCTCCGCGAGACGTTTCATGCGCGCGCCGACGTCGAGCCACCGTCCGCCGAGCTGGGCGGCCGCGACCGTGAGGGTCGACCGCGGGTCCGGGTCCGGGAGACGGGAGGCGGCCAGGACCCGGAGTCCCGGCACCCCCGCGCCGGCGTCGTCGATCACGTCAGTAGACCTCGAAGTACTCGCGCTGCTCCCAGTCGGTCACTGCCGAGTTGAAGCGCTTGACCTCGTGTCCCTTGACCGTCGACAGGTACTCGACGAACGGGTCGCCCAGCTCGGAGCGGAGCAGGCTGCTCCGTTCGAAGAGCGAGACGGCCTCCTGCAGGGAAGCCGGCAGGCGCTCGGCCTCGGCCTGGTACGGCTCGTCGGCCGAGGGGCCCGGGTCGAGCTTGTTGCGCAGGCCGTCGCGGCCGGAGACGACCTGGGAGGCCAGGTACAGGTACGGGTTCGCGGCGGGCTCGCCGACGCGGTTCTCCAGGTGGGTGTTGGAGTCGCCGCGGCCACCGGCGACGCGGATGAGCGCGCCGCGGTTCTCCTCGGCCCACGCGATGCGGTCCGGGGCGAACGAGTCCGGCAGGTACCGCTTGTAGCCGTTGACGGTCGGGGTGGTGAGCAGCGAGCAGGACCGGGCGTGTTCGAGCAGGCCCGCCATCCAGTGGCGGCCGGTGTCGGAGAGGACGTCGTCGTCGCCGCCCGGGAACGCGTTGCCGGTCTCGGCGTTGCCCAGCGACTGGTGCAGGTGCCAGCCGCTCGAGAACGCGTTCGGCAGGGCCGGGCGGGACATGAAGGTGGCGTGGTAGCCGTTGCGGCGGCAGAGCTGCTTGATGGCGCTGCGCAGCAGGATCGCCGAGTCGGCGGCCTCCAGGCCGTCCATCACGTCGAACGTGAACTCGGTCTGGCCGGGGCCCCACTCGTCCTCGATGGTGGCGAGCGGCAGGCCGAGGGCCACCACGTTGTCGCGCAGGATGTCGAGGATCGACGTGATCTCGTCGCCGCGGTTCTCGGTCAGGTACTGGAAGCCGTGGGCGACGGCGCTGACCCGGGGCGGGTCGGGCGGGTAGCCGCTCTGGCCGAACGACAGGCACGGGTCCTCGAGCTTGGTGATGTAGAACTCGAGCTCGATGCCGGCGAGGAAGTTCCAGCCCTCGTCCTTCAGCTGGGCGAGCTGCGACTGCAGGATGCCGCGGGTGTCGAAGGGGACGACCTCCCCCGAGCGGTAGTGCAGGTTGCACAGGACCCAGCCGGTCCTGTCGAGCCACGGCAGGATGCGGAAGGTGCCGGGGTCGGGGACGAGGACGCCGTCGGGCAGGCCGGTCATGCGCGGGTCGCCGAAGCCGTCGGCCGCGAACGGTGGGACGGCCGGGTTGTTGGTGGTGTCGAAGATCAGCGTGGCGGTCTGGAAGTCCTTGCCGTTGCGCAGGACCGACAGGAAGTGGCCTGCCTCGAGGGTCTTGCCGCGCAGGATGCCGTGCTGGTCGCCCCAGGCGACCCGGACCTGACGCAGGCCCTGCTCCGTGACCCGGGCTGCGATCTCGTCAGCCTGGTCCTGCTGCTCAGCGCTCCACAGGTGGTGGTGCTGGATGAAGGTGGAACCCATCAATGACTCCTCATAGGTCAGATGGTAAGACCAATTTTGGCACAGCAGATCAGGCGCGAGCGGCGGCGGCGTCCTCCTTCCGGCCGACGCCGCTGATCAGGCCCGCGGACCACTCGGAGATGAAGCCGAGGACGAGGCCGATCACGATGCAGATGACGGTGGACGTGACGTCGACCGACGTGCCGAACAGACACGCGGCCCCCATGAAGGTGCCCGGGACGAACGACAGGGGCGACCAGCCGGCCTGCACGCACATGACGAAGGCCGCGATCGCGACCATGACGGGCAGGGCACCCGCCCAGCCGCCGAAGAGGCCGGCCGCCGTCACGGCGAGCCAGGCCCACAGCACACCGGACAGGCTCGCGGCACCCATCTTGAGGACACCGCCGACCTTTCCGCCGGCGGCGAAGAAGCCGGCCCAGATGATGACGGCCACCCACGGGGGCAGGCCGACCGAGCCACTGACGTAGACCCACGCACCGACCAGGACACCGATCGTCAGACCGAGGGCCGCAAGAGCACGCACGTCGTTCTCCTCGCTGTCAGGTCTTGCAGAGGGGGGATTCTCCACCACCGCAGCACTGGCGCGGTCATCTGGTGGTCAGACCAGTTTGGGGACGAGGGACCCGGGTGTCAACCGGTCCGTCGCGGCGCGACCTGCTCGGCACCAGCACGATCCCGAGGACGGCGCGCCGCCGCCGGCCGTCGGACCCCGAGGAAGCCGTTGCGTCCCAACGGCATCGACGACCGGGGCGACCGGCAGCCACCGCCGGGTCGGCCACGGCAACCCCGCCGGCCCCGGGCCCCGCCCGGCACAGCGCCGCCCCGCCCGTGCCGCGGCGGCCGGGCGGGCCGTCACGGCGCGGTAGCATCGTGTCAGCAGATCACCTGGTGATCGCGCGAGCGTCGCCGTCGTGGGGGTGTCATGGGTCAGGACCGGCAGGCGATCGCCCCCATCCGGCCGGTGCACCGCAGACCGCTCTACGAACAGGTCAGCGACCGGCTGCGCGAGTTCATCGACGTCAACCAGCTCCAGCCGGGCGACCGCCTGATGACCGAACGCGACCTCGCGCGACAGCTCTCGGTCGGACGCTCGTCGATCCGCGAGGCCATCACCGCACTGCGGGCCCGTGGCGAGGTCGAGGTCCGCCACGGCGACGGGATCTACCTCGTCCGCCGCCCCGAGGACCTCATCCCCTCGCTCGCCGCCGAGCTCGTCGAGACCCACATCGACCACCCGGCCATCTGGGAGACGCGCCAGGCACTGGAGACGCAGTGCGCGCGCCTCGCCGCGCACCGGGCCACCGAGGCCGACCTGACGAATCTCGCCACCGCGCTCGACGACATGCAACGTGAGATCGACGCGGGCGAGGCAGGGCTCGTCGGCGACCGGCGCTTCCACATCGGGGTCGCGACGGCATCGCACAACCCCATCCTGATCAACCTGCTCGACAGCATGCGCCAGGCGCTCGACCGGACCTCCGCGACGTCGCTGACGCGCAGCGGCCAGCCGGCCACCTCGCTCGCCGACCACCGCCGCATCCACGACGCGATCCGCTCGGGCGACGCCCCCGCGGCAGCCGACGCGATGCTCTCGCACCTGGTGAGCACGACCGACTCGCTGGTCATGGAAGGTGCCGTGAAGGAGATCGACCCCGGCCGCTGACCGGCCGGGACCTGTCGTGCCCGACTCAGCACTCGACGACGTTCACCGGGATGGTGAGGGCCAGGCCGCCGCGGGACGTCTCCTTGTACTTGTCGCTCATGTCCCGGCCGGTCTCGCGCATCGTCGTGATGACCTGGTCGAGCGAGACGCGGTGCCTGCCGTCGCCCCGCAGCGCGATCCGCGCCGCATTGACCGCCTTGCCCGCCGAGATGGCGTTCCGCTCGATGCACGGGATCTGCACGAGACCGCCCACCGGGTCGCAGGTGAGCCCCAGACTGTGCTCCATCGCGATCTCCGCCGCGTTCTCGACCTGCGCGGGCGTGCCGCCGAGAACCTCGGCCAGACCGGCCGCCGCCATCGACGCGGCCGATCCGACCTCACCCTGACAGCCCACCTCCGCGCCCGAGATGGAGGCCAGCTCCTTGTAGAGCGACCCGATCGCACCGGCCGTCAACAGGAACCGCACCGCCGCCTCGTCCGGGTCGTAGCGGCCCAACGGGGTGTAGTGCGTCGCGTAGTGCAGCACCGCCGGGACGATCCCCGCCGCTCCGTTGGTCGGTGCGGTGACGATGCGACCCCCCGCGGCGTTCTCCTCGTTCACCGCCATCGCGACCAGGTTGACCCAGTCGAGTGCGAAACCGGGGTCGCGCTGCGGGTCCTCGACCCGCAACCGCTCGTACCAGCTGCGCGCCCGGCGTTTCACGTGCAGGCCGCCCGGTAGTTCGCCGCCCTCGGTGATCCCGCGACCCACGCAGTCCCACATGACGCCGCGAATCTCGAGCAGGCCCTTGCGGACCTCCTCCTCCGGTCGAGTCGAGCGCTCGAAGCAGAGCATGACCTCGCTGATCGACGAACCCGACTCGACGCAGCACTGCAGCAGTTCCACCGCCGTCCCGAACGGGCCCGCCGGACCGCCCTCGCCACCGGGTCGGACCTCGCCCTTCTCGTGGACGAAACCGCCGCCGACCGAGAAGTAGGTCTTCTCGCGCAGGGTCTCCCCCGCGCTGTCGCGGACCGTGAGGGTCAGCCCGTTGGGGTGTTCGGGAAGGACGGTGCGCGGCCGCAGCACGATGTCGTCGATCCGCTGCGGCACCTCCCGGACGCCGCCGAGCCGGACCCGGCCCCTGCCGGCGATCTCGGCGGTACGGGTCCGCACCGTCTCCCCCGTCACGACGTCGGGGCGCCACCCCTCCAGGCCGAGCAGGACGGCGGGGAGCGTGCCGTGCCCGGCGCCGGTCGCGGCGAGGGACCCGTAGAGGATCACCTCGAGCGCCGCGACCTCGGCGAGCACACCGTCGGCAGCCAGCTCCTCGGCGAAGCGGGCACCGGCCCGCATCGGGCCCACCGTGTGCGAGCTCGACGGGCCGACGCCGATCGAGAACAGGTCGAACACGCTCACCGTCATCGGGTCACCCCAGACCGGGGTAGAGCGGATGGCTGTGGGCCAGCGCCCGCACCTCGGCCCGCAGCCCGGCGATCACCGGGTCGTCCGCGGGCAGGTCGGCGGGCAGCAGCAGGGCCCGCGCGATCACGTCGGCGACCGCGGCGAACGCCTCGGCGCCGAACCCGCGGGTGGCCAGCGCGGCCGTGCCGATGCGCAGCCCGGACGTCACCATCGGCGGGCGCGGGTCGAACGGGACGGCGTTGCGGTTCACCGTGATGTCGACGGCCGCGAGCCGGTCCTCGGCCTGCCGGCCGTCCATGCCGTCGGCACCCAGGTTCACCAGCACGAGGTGGACGTCGGTACCGCCGGAGACGACGCTGATCCCGGCCTCGGCCACGTCACCGCCTCCGAGCCGGTCGGCCAGGATGCGGGCGCCCTCGAGGGTGCGCCGCTGGCGGTCGGCGAACTCCGGCTGGGCCGCCATCCTGAACGCGGCGGCCTTGCCCGCGATGACGTGCTCCAGCGGACCACCCTGCTGGCCGGGGAAGACCGCGGAGTTGATCTTCTTGGCGAGCGCGGCGTCGTCGGTGAGGATGATGCCGCCACGCGGGCCGCCCAGTGTCTTGTGCGTCGTCGACGTCGTGACGTGCGCGTGCGGCACCGGCGACGGGTGCAGCCCGGCGGCCACCAGCCCGGCGAAGTGCGCCATGTCGACCATCAGGTACGCGCCGACCTCGTCGGCGATCTGCCGGAAGCGCGCGAAGTCGAGGTGGCGCGGGTAGGCCGACCAGCCGGCGATGATCAGCTGGGGCTGGTGCTCCTTGGCCAGGCGCGCGACCTCGTCCATGTCGATGCGCGAGTCGTCGGGCGAGACCTCGTAGGCGGCGACCTTGTAGAGCAGGCCGGAGAAGTTGATCCGCATGCCGTGCGTCAGGTGCCCGCCGTGGGCCAGCGAGAGGCCCAGGATCGTGTCGCCCGGCTTGATCAGGGCCTGCATCGCCGCGGCATTGGCCTGCGCACCCGAGTGGGGCTGCACGTTGGCGAACCCGGCGCCGAAGAGCGCCTTGATGCGGTCGATCGCGAGCGTCTCGATCTCGTCGACGAACTCGCAGCCGCCGTAGTAGCGACGGCCCGGATAGCCCTCGGCGTACTTGTTGGTGAGGACCGATCCCTGCGCCTGCATGACCGACAGCGGCGCATGGTTCTCCGACGCGATCATCTCCAGCCCGTCCTGCTGGCGGGAGAGCTCGCGGCCGATCAGCGCGGCGACCTCGGGATCGAACTCGGCGAGGGACTGGTCGAGGACACCCTCGGACACGTCGGTCACCCCTCGTTCTCGGCGCGGTACGCGGCCGCGTCGAGGACCTTGCCCAGCGAGGCGACCTCGACGGTGAACAGCCAGCCGTCGCCGTAGGGGTCCTCGCCGACGAGCGCGGGATTGTCGGCGAGCGCCTCGTTGATCGAGACGACGGTGCCGCTCGCGGGGCTGACCAGCTCGGACACGGACTTGGTCGACTCGATCTCGCCGCAGGCGTCGCCCGCGGTCAGGGCCGTGCCGACGGCGGGCAGGTCGACGAACACGATCTCGCCGAGGGCCTCGGTCGCCACGGACGACAGGCCGACGCGGACCTCGCCCGCGGGAGCGGCGGCACCCGGCTCGACGGCGATCCACTCGTGGTCGGAGGTGTAGCTCAGGTTCTCGGGGATGTCGCTCGACGTCATCGATGGTCCTCTCGCGCAGCTCGGCTGCAGGTCAGGCGCGCTTGTAGAAGGGCAGGGAGGTGACGGTGTAGTCCTGGGCGCGGCCGCGGACGTCGACCCGGATCGCGGTTCCCACCTCGGACAGCTCGCGGTCGACGTAGGCCAGCGCGATCGGCACGCCCAGTGTCGGGGACAGCACGCCGGAGGTGACGGTGCCGACGACCGAGTCGTCCGGACCGAGCACCGGGGCCTCGGCGCGGCCGGCGCGGCGGCCGGCGCCGCTGAGGCCGACGAGGATCCGGGCCGGCTCGTTCTCGGCGAGCGCGGCGAGGGCGTCGCGGCCCACGAACTCCTTGTCCAGGGCGACGACGCGGCCCAGACCGGCGGCGAAGGGGTTGGTCTGCGAGGTCAGCTCGTGGCCGTAGAGGGCCATCCCGGCCTCCAGCCGCAGCGTGTCGCGGCAGGCGAGGCCGGCGGGGCGCAGGTCGTGCTGCTCCCCCGCGGCGAGCAGGACGTTCCACAGCTGCGCGGCCTGCGCGTTGGGGACGTACAGCTCGAAGCCGTCCTCACCGGTGTAGCCGGTGCGGGCCAGCAGGACGTCGATGCCGGCGATCGTCGCGGGTTCCGAGGCGTAGTAGCGCAGGCCCTCCAGGATCGACGCGACGCCGGGATCGGCGCTGCGCAGCACGTCGGGCGAGCGCGGCCCCTGCACGGCGATCAGGGCGGTGTCGGCGGAGCGGTCGGTGACCGCGACGTCGAAACCCTGCGCGCGGGCGATCAGCTCGGCCGCGTCCTGGGCCGCGTTGGAGGCGTTGACGACGACGAGGAACCGGTCGTCGGCCAGGCGGTACACGACGAGGTCGTCGAGCACGCCACCGTCGGGCGCGCAGAGCAGCGAGTACTTGGCGCGACCGACCTTCACCTTGGACAGGGCCCCGGCCAACGCGCGGTCGAGGGCCTCGGCGGCCTGCGGGCCGGTGAACTCCACCTCGCCCATGTGCGACAGGTCGAACAGGCCCGCGGAGTTGCGGACCGCGTGGTGCTCGGCGAGGTCGCTCTCGTAGCGGACGGGCATGCGCCAGCCGGCGAAGTCGGTGAAGGTCGCCCCGAGACGCTCGTGTTCGGCGTCGAGCGGGGTGCGGACGAGCGCGTCGGCCGTGGTCATGACGTCTCCTGGAGGGCCGGGGTGGCGAACGCTTCGGGCGGCGGGCAGGAGCAGACCAGGTTGCGGTCGCCGCGGGCACCGTCGATGCGGCCGATCGGCGGCCAGTACTTCGCCCGGCGCAGCTCCGGCACCGGGAAGGCGGCCTGCTCGCGGGTGTAGGGACGCGTCCACTTGTCGGTGAGCAGCACGTCGGCGGTGTGCGGGGCGTTGCGCAGCGGGCTGTCCTCCAGCGGCCACGTGCCGTCGCCCACCCGGTCGATCTCGGCCTTGATGGCGATCATCGCGTCGATGAAGCGGTCGATCTCGGCGAGCGACTCCGACTCCGTCGGCTCGACCATCAGCGTGCCCGCGACGGGGAACGACAGCGTCGGGGCGTGGAAGCCGTAGTCGATGAGGCGCTTGGCGACGTCCTCGGCGGTGACGCCCGTCCGCTTGGTGATCGGGCGGAGGTCGAGGATGCACTCGTGCGCGACCAGCCCACCCGGGCCCGTGTAGAGGACCGGGTAGTGCTCGTCGAGGCGGCGCGCGAGGTAGTTCGCCGACAGGACGGCGGACGCGGTGGCCTTCGTCAGACCGTCCGGGCCCATCATCGCGATGTAGGCGTAGGTGATCGGCAGGATGCCCGCAGAGCCGTACGCGGCCGCGGAGACGGCGCCGCCCTCGGGGTCGAGCGGGTCGCCGGGCAGGAACGGCGCCAGGTGCGCGCGGACCGCGACCGGGCCGACACCGGGCCCGCCACCACCGTGCGGGATGCAGAACGTCTTGTGCAGGTTCAGGTGCGACACGTCGCCGCCGAACTCGCCCGGCTTGGCCAGCCCCACCAGCGCGTTGAGGTTGGCGCCGTCGATGTAGACCTGGCCGCCGGCCTCGTGGACCAGGTCGCAGACCGTGCGGACCTCCGTCTCGTAGACACCGTGGGTCGACGGGTAGGTCAGCATGATCGCCGCGACGTGGCCGCTGTTCGCCTCGAGCTTGGCGCGCAGGTCGTCGAGCTCGACGCTGCCGTCGGGCGCGGTGGCCACGACGACGACGCTCATCCCGGCGAGGACGGCCGAGGCCGCGTTGGTGCCGTGCGCCGACGACGGGATGACGCACACGGTGCGCTGCTCGTCGCCGCGGCTGCGGTGGTAGTCGCGGATGGCGAGCAGGCCGGCCAGCTCACCCTGCGAACCGGCGTTGGGTTGCAACGACACCTTGTCGTAGCCGGTGATCTCGGCGAGCCACGTCTCGAGGGTCGCGGTGAGCTCGGCGTAGCCGCGGGTCTGGTCGGCGGGCGCGTACGGGTGCAGGGAGGCGAAGCCCGGCTTGCTGATCGGCTCCATCTCGGCGGTGGCGTTCAGCTTCATCGTGCAGGAGCCGAGCGGGATCATGGTGCGGTCGAGCGCGAGGTCGCGGTCGGACAGCAGCCGCAGGTAGCGCAGCATCGACGTCTCGGAGCGGTGCGCCGAGAAGACCGGATGTGTCAGGTAGGGGCTGGTGCGCTGCAGGTCGGCGGGCAGGGCGCCGGCGGGGGTGCCGCCGGCCGGGGCGGCGCCGAACGCGGCGAGCACGCGGGCGACGACGGCCTCGGTGGTGACCTCGTCGCAGGCGACCGCGACGTGGTCGGCGTCGACCAGGCGAAGGTTGATGCCGTCGTCGGCGGCGGCGCGGACCACCTCGGCGGCGCTGCCGGGGACGCGGGCGAGGACGGTGTCGAAGAACTCGCCGTGCACGACGTCGACGCCCGCCGCGCGCACACCGGCGGCGACACCGGTCGCGTGGGCGTGGACGCGCTCGGCGATCTCCCGCAGGCCCTCCGGGCCGTGGTGGACGGCGTACATGGAGGCGACGTTGGCGAGCAGGGCCTGGGCCGTGCAGATGTTGCTCGTCGCCTTCTCGCGACGGATGTGCTGCTCACGGGTCTGCAGCGCGAGGCGGTAGCCCGGACGGCCCGCGGCGTCCTGCGAGACGCCGACCAGGCGGCCCGGGAGCATCCGTTCGAGTCCGCCGCGGACGGACATGTAGCCGGCGTGCGGTCCGCCGAAGAACAGCGGGACGCCGAAGCGCTGCGTCGAGCCCACCGCGACGTCGGCACCGAGCTCGCCGGGCGGGGTGAGCAGCGTGAGCGAGAGCAGGTCGGCCGCGACGGTGACGAGAGCGCCCCGCGCCCGGGCCGCCGCGATGACCGGCCGCAGGTCGCGGACGACGCCCGAGGCCCCCGGCGCCTGCAGGACGATGCCGAACAGGTCACCGTCGTCCAGCGACGCCACCGCACCGGGCGCGGAGAGGTCGACGACGTCGACCGGCAGGCCCAGCGGCTCGGCGCGGCGGCGCAGGACGGCGAGGGTCTGCGGCAGCGTCTCGGAGTCGACGACGACGCGCGCCCCCGCCTTGGCGGCCTTGTTCGCGCGGGCCATGAGCAGGACGGCCTCGACGACGGCGGTGGCCTCGTCGAGCAGCGACGCACCGGCGACCGGCAGCGCCGTGAGGTCCTCGATCATCGTCTGGAAGTTCAGCAGCGCCTCGAGGCGTCCCTGCGAGATCTCCGGCTGGTACGGCGTGTACGCCGTGTACCAGGCCGGCGACTCCAACATGTTGCGGCGCAACACCGGCGGCGTGATCGTGTCGGAGTAGCCCAGACCGATCATCTGCACCATCGTCCGGTTGCGGCCGGCGATGGCGTCGAGTGCGGCGAGCGCGTCCTGCTCGCTCAGGGCGGCCGGCAGGTCGAGCGGCGCGGCGGCGCGGATGCCCTGCGGCACGGCGGCATCGACCAGCGAAGCCAGGTCGGCGTGGCCGACGACCTCGAGCATCTTCTGCTCGGCGTCGGAATCGGGACCGATGTGACGGTCGGCGAAGATCGACATACGCTCACTCCGAGGTCATGGGGACAGATGGCACCTGTCGTGCACCGTCTCCCCGCTCTGTCTGCGGACCTGAGAGATTTCGCGGAGTGACCTCCGCTTGCCCCGTCGGTGGTTCGGCCCGGACATCCGGGGAACGCTTTCCAGAGTTGCCTCGTCACAGCGGTACGGCAGCCTGAGAGATTTCCGGGGAGGATTGCTCCTACGGCTCTGGAATGAACCAGATCTCCCGCTGAGATTCGAGCAGCGTATGCAGTTGTGTGGCGCACACTATACGCACACCGGGCCGGACGGCGGCAAGGGTCCACCGGCCCCCCGGCCGCCCCCGGAGGTCTCCGCAGGTCGGCGTCATGAGCAGGGCCGCGGTGGTCACATCCGGGGCCTCGCGAGCGACGGTCGGGGCCCGTCGGGCGTGCTACCGTCGCCGTGCACGTCACGCATCGGGTGATACGTCGCGGACCTTTCCGGCGGAGCACCGAGAATGTCAGGGGAATGGCACCTCCCCGGTCGACGTGCACATTTCGGGTACCCGGCACCGGGGTACCGCGCCTTGCCGTGGGTTCGTACCCGCGCAGCGTCCCCGCGTTCCCGGCCACCTTCTCCTCGACGCCGGACTCGCGAACCCGAACCGTCCTGGAGACCGTCGTGACGATCGCACCCGAAGGCCGCAAGCTGCTCCGCCTGGAGGTCCGCAACAGCGAGACCCCGATCGAGCGCAAGCCGTCGTGGATCCGCACCAAGGCCCGCACCGGACCGCAGTACACCGAACTGAAGTCCCTCGTGCGCTCCGGCGGGCTGCACACCGTCTGCGAAGAAGCCGGCTGCCCCAACATCTACGAATGCTGGGAAGACCGCGAAGCCACCTTCCTCATCGGCGGCGAACAATGCACCCGCCGCTGCGACTTCTGCCAGATCGACACCGGCA
>NZ_JBFWOY010000012.1:0-160139 GCF_050250275.1 Pseudonocardia sp. | reverse complement strand
TTCCTCAAGCTCCGCGGCACCGCGCTGCTGCTGACGCTGGGCGCCGTGGTGTTCGTGCTCGTCGCGGTGGCGCTGGTCGCGGCGATGCCGGCGCTGTTCGACGCGCTCGGCCTCGGCGGCGTCGGGCTCGTCCTCGCCCAGGTGGTGCGGTGGGTCCTGCTCGTGGCGCTCGTCGTCGTGGCGCTCGCCGTCGTGTACCGCGTGGCCCCCGACCGGGACGCGCCCCGGTTCCGGTGGGTCAGCGTGGGCGCCGTCGTCGCCACTGTGCTGTGGGTCGTCGGCAGCGTCGTGTTCAGCCTCTACGTCGACAACTTCGGCTCCTACAACAAGACCTACGGCGCGCTGGCCGGTGTCATCGTCCTGCTGCTGTGGCTGTACCTGACCGGCTACATCGTGCTGCTGGGCGCCGAGGTCAACGCCGAGAGCGAACGGCAGACCGCACGCGACACCACGCGCGGACCGGAGGAGCCGATGGGCACCCGCGGCGCGGAGGCCGCCGACACCGTCGCCGGCGACCCGCGGACCCCGCGCCGTTGAGCTGAGGCGCCGCGCGACGGGGCATCGACGAGCAGCAGGCGTTCGCGATCTCCGAGGTCGGGTTCGTCCGGGACCGTGGTGTGTTCGTCGGCGACGCGAGGTTTCACCGCGTCCTCGCGGTCTAGTACAGCGGCATGAGGATCCTCGACGCCATCACCGGCGGACTCGAAGGGGCGACCGCGCTCGACCGGCCCGCGGCCATCGCCCGCGGCGCGGTCTCCGCGGTCGTGGCCGACCGGCGCGTCAAGGACGCGCTGCACGGGGTGTGGCTCGGGCACTCCCTGCATCCGGCGCTGGCGCAGCTGACGCTGGGCTCGTTCACGTCCGCAGCCGTGCTCGACCTGACCCCAACCGCGCGCCGGGCCTCGTCCACGCTGATCAAGGTGGGGCTGGCGAGCACCCCCGTCACGGTGGCCGCGGGCTGGGCCGACTACGCCGAGAGCCACGAGGAGCAGCAGCGCGTCGGGATCGTCCACGCGGCGACCAACGCCACCGCGGTGCTGCTGTTCTCGGTGTCGCTGCTGCAGCGCGCCCGGGGCCGGAGCGGGCGGGTGACGTCGGTGCTCGCAGGCACGGTGGCCGGTGTCGGGGCCTGGCTCGGGGGTCATCTCGCCTACCGTCAGGCGTTGGGCCCCAACCAGGCCGAGTCGGTCCCGCACACCGGGCCCGACGACTGGCAGACCATCGGCCCGGTCGCCGACCTGCCCGACGGGACCCCCGTCTGCCGCCGCGCCGGGGCGGTCGACGTGCTCGTCGTGCGCCGCGGTGACGACGTGTCGGTGCTGTCGAACCGCTGCCCGCACCTCTCGGCGCCGCTGCACGACGGGGAGCTCGACGCCGCGACGGGCGAGATCACCTGCCCCTGGCACGGCAGCGTGTTCCGCCTCGACGACGGATCGGTCGTGCACGGCCCCGCGACCGCACCCGTCCCCGGGTTCGCGACGAGGGTCACCGACGGCGTCCTGCAGGCCCGGGTGCTCACCCATCCCGGCGTGCCGGCGAGCTGACCCGGAGACGACGAAATGACCACGGCGGCGCTCGGCACGCACCCGGTGACAGGAGGACTGACCGTGCTCGCGGCACTGGTCGGGCGCGCGACCGCGATGCGCACGCTCTGGAGCGGCCGGCCGGCTCCCCTCGACGACATCCCGCGGCGATGGCGCGGCAGCGGGCCGGTGATCGTCGTCGGCGGGGTGGGCACCGTCGCCGCGGGCCTGCAGCCGCTCGTCGACTGGATCGGACGGCTCGGGTACGACGTCACGACCCACACCGCCGGCATCGGGACGGCGTGCGGCGCCCGCAGCACCGAGGCCCTCGCGCAGACCATCGCCGAGGCCGACCGCGGCGGCGGCGTGCACCTGGTCGCGCACAGCCGCGGCGGGCTGTTCGCCCGGGCCGCCGTTGCCGCCGGGGCGCCCGTGCGGTCGCTGGTCACCCTCGGCAGCCCGTTCGACCTGCGCCGCCTCGGCTTCGCCCGCCTCGTGCTGGGCAGCCTGGTTAGCACAGCGGGCACCCTCGGGGTGCCCGACCTCGCCCGGCTGGAGTGCCTGTTCGGCGAGTGTTGCGCCGAGTTCCGGCGCGCCGTCCGCGGCCGGGTCGAGGTGCCGTTCACGTCGGTGTACAGCCGCCGCGACCGGGTGGTGCCGTGGCGCGCCTCCGTCGACCCCGCCGCCCGCAACGTCGAGGTCGACGGCAGCCACCTCGACCTGATGGACCACCCGGAGCCGCTCGCCGCGGTGGCCGAGGCCCTGGCACGCGGGAACCGGGCTGCCCCAGGACGGGAACGGCGCCGCGGCGCGGCGCGCACACGGGTGGACGCCGCCCGGCGCCCCGTGACGGTGACGGGCGGCCGGTCCATGCGGGCAGGGCAGGGTGACGGGGCCGATCCCCGCAACACTGCCGGGCCGCGCGTCGGTCACCTTCGTCGGCACGGCGACGACGCTGCTGCACCTGGGTCCCGTCACCGCCCTCACCGACCCGAACTTCCTGCACCGCGGTGAGCGGGCCCATCTCGGCCACGGCCTGTGGAGCCGGCGCCGGACCGCGCCCGCGTGCGGCCTGCACGAGCTCCCACCGCTCGACGTCGTCGGCCTGCCGCACCGCGGTGAGACCGCGCACCTGCGCGGGCGGGCCGACCCGGCCACGGCGGCGCCCGGCGACGGCCGGGGGATGACACCGGCAGGCATGGTCGGGGCCACGTCCGGGTACGGCCGATCCGTGTCCTACCGCGGCCCCGACTCGCTGTGGCTCGTCCGTCACGGCCAGAGCACCGGCAACGTCGCCAACGACGAGGCCCGGCGCGCCGGCGCCGAGCTGCTCGATCTCGAACGCGACGCCGACGTCCCGCTCTCCGATCTCGGCGCGCAGCAGGCCGACGCGGTCGGGAAGTGGTTCGCGGCGCTCCCGCCCGACCGGCGTCCCACCCTCGGCCTGAGCTCGCCGTACCGGCGCGCCCACGACACCGCCCGCCGGGTCCTCGAACACCTGCCCGAGGTGCCGCTGCGGGTCGACGAACGACTGCGCGACCGCGAGCTGGGCATCCTCGACCTACACACCGCCGCCGGCATCGCCGCCCGGTTCCCGCAGGAGGCCGCCCGCCGCCGCCACCTCGGCCGTTTCTACCACCGCCCGCCCGGCGGCGAGTCGTGGGCCGACGTCGCGCTCCGCCTGCGCGCCCTGCTGACCGACCCGATGCTCGACCTCGACGGCCGTCGCGTCGTCGTCGTCAGCCACGAGGCCCCGATCCATCTGGTGCGCTACATCCTCGAGCGGATGGACGAGGCCGAGGTGCTGGCGGCGTTGCGCGACGCCCCGATCGCGAACTGCTCACTCACCTGCTTCGAGCGCCCCGCACCCGGCGAGCCGCTGCGCGTCGTCGACGTAGGCCTCGTCGACCCCCTGCCCCGCAACGATGTCCCGACGACGAAGGAGCCACGTGTCAGCTCCGACGAAAAATGACCACGGCCCCGCCGACGGCACGGTCGTCACCCCGGCCGTCCTGCGCGACTGGGCCCTGCCCTCCCCCGAGGGCGGTTCCAAGACCGCCCGCGGCACCGCGCTCGTCGTCGGCGGCAGCCGCGGCACCCCCGGCGCACTGCTACTGGCGGGCGTCGCGGCGCTGCGCGCGGGGGCCGGTGTCCTGCAGATCGGCGCGCCCGCCTCGATCGCCACGGCGCTGGGCATCAGCGTGCCGGAGTCGCTGACCCTCCCGCTGCCCGAGAGCCCCGCGGGCTGCGTCGCCGCGACGGCCGTCGACGACCTCGCCGACGTCCTGCCCACGGCGGACGCCGTCCTGGTCGGCCCCGGGCTGTTCGACGACGAGGCCTCCCTGCAGACGCTCGTCGCCGCCGTCCTCGCCCGGGTGGGCGACGACGCCACGGTGGTCCTCGACGGCTACGCCCTGCGCGGGCTCGGCCCGGGCACGGTCGCCACGCTGGGCGGGCGGCTCGTCGTCACCCCGAACAAGGGCGAGGCCGCCGCACTGCTCGCCGGTGTGGACGGCGCCCCGGACCCGGCCGAGGAGGGGGCCGCCGCAGCTGCGGCCGTCGCCGACCGCTACGGCGCCGTCGTCGCGCTGGGCGGCGCCGTCACCACACCCGGCGGTCGCCGCTGGGTCGACGGCAGCGGGCACGCCGGGCTGGGCACGTCCGGCAGCGGCGACGTGCTGGCCGGGCTGGTCGTCGGCCTGCTCGCCCGCGGTGCCACGCCCGCGCAGGCGGCGTGCTGGGCGACCCATGTGCACGCGTCGGCCGGTGAGCGCCTCGGCACCCGCATCTCCCACGTCGGGTTCCTCGCCCGTGAGCTCCTCGACGAGGCGCCGCTGGTTCTCGCCGAACTGACGGGGTGACGTCTGCGCAGGTGGTGGCTCCGAGCAGGACAAGGGGTGGCCAGGCTGGGTAGGCTCACCGCGTCGGCCTCGGTCGACGAGCCCATCCGGCGCCTCGAGCCAGCGGGAGTCGGCACGTCGGCCGCGCGTGCAACGCTGCGGACGCGATCCGAAACAGGGAGACAGCGGCCCCGGCCGCGACGCCGTGACTCAGACCCGACGCGAACCGGTCGGGGTGCACCGACACTCCGACACCGCCCTGACCGAGAACGCGCCC
This sequence comes from Pseudonocardia sp., assembly GCF_050250275.1. GTDB lineage: Bacteria > Actinomycetota > Actinomycetes > Mycobacteriales > Pseudonocardiaceae > Pseudonocardia. Next base: position 155,499 of record NZ_JBFWOY010000012.1, on the reverse strand, counting down.
TGTGCGGTGCTCTCGGTCGATCCCACCGGTGTCGTGACGGCCGCGAACCGGCACGCGAGAGTGCTGCTGCCCACCGCCGGGATCGGCGCGCCGCTCACCGCCGCGGCCCCGCGGTGGCTCGCCGACGCGCACGACCACATGACCGGGCACCCCATCCACGACGATGCCGACGACGTCGCCGGCATCGTCGGTTCCGTTCCGTCGGAGGGCGGGCCGCGCTGGGTCGAGGCGCACGCCCGCCCCACCGGGGACGGCACCGTCACCTGGTGGCTGCTCGACGTCACCGAGCTGCGCGAGGCCCGCGCGGCGCTGCACACCGAGCAGGGCCGGGCCGCGTTCCTGTCCGAGGTGTCGTCGAGGCTGCTGGGGTCGCTGAACGTGCAGCGTTGCATGGAGATCACCGCCGAGCTCGCCACCTCCCACCTGTGCGACGCCGCGGTGGTGATCGCACCGGCGCGCCGCGGCAGCCACGCGACGGTGGTGTCGGTCCGTGGCGGCGGGACGACGCTCGGCGAGCTGGGTGGCGACCCGGCCGAGGTCGCCGGGCTCGCCGAGGCGCTGCAGGGGTTCCCGCCGGTGCCGTCGCGCTGGCTCGATCCGACGACCGCACCGGCATGGCTGGTCCCGCCCGGTGTGGGCGGGGTCGGCTCGGTCGTCGTCACCCCGCTTCCCGGGCACGGTGTCCCCGCGGGCGCGCTGGTGCTGCTGCGCACCACCGACGGCGACGGGGCGTTCGCCGAGGACGAGGAGATCTTCTCCCGGCTGTTCGCTGTCCGCGCCGGGAACGCGATGTCCGCGGCCCGGCTCTACGCGCAGCAGGCGTCGATCACCGAGACGCTGATGCGCGAGCTGCTGCCGCCGACCGTGCAGCAGCTCGACGGTGTGGAGTTCGCCGCGCGCTACCGGCCCTCCCAGGACGAGGAGCGGATCGGGGGCGACTTCTACGACGTCCACCCCGTCGGCGGCGCCGGCAAGCCCGACGAGTCGCTGGTCGTGCTGGGCGACGTGTGTGGGAAGGGCCTCGACGCGGCCGTGATGACCGGCAAGATCCGCAGCGGGCTGCGCGCGCTGCTGCCCTTCGCCGACGACCACCTCCGGCTGCTGCAGCTGCTCAACGCCGCCCTGCTGGACGCCGACGACACCCGGTTCGCGACGCTGGTGCTGGCCTCCGTGCGACGCGCCGGCGGCACCGCCCGCCTGCGGCTGACCTGCGGTGGGCATCCCGCGCCGCTGGTCGTGCGCTCCGACGGGACCGTCGCGGAGGTCGCCACGGCGGGCACCCTCGTCGGGGCGCTCCCGGAGGTCACGGCGACCACAGCGGAGGTCACGCTCGGTCCGGGCGAGACCTGCCTGCTCTACACCGACGGCATCACCGAGGCGCGTGGCGGCCCCTTCGGCGACGAGCAGTTCGGCGACGACCGGCTCCACGACGCGCTGGCCGGGTGCGCCGGGATGCCGGCCGACGCCGTCGTGGAGCGGATCCAGATGCTCGCCTCCCAGTGGGTCGGTCGCCGCCGCCACGACGACATGGCGGTCTTCGCCGTGACGGCGCCCCGCGGACAGCACCTCACGGCGGTGGGTGGTCACGGACGGGGCAGGTACACGGCATGACCGGGGTCGACGCGGGCGCCCACGTCCCCGTCTCCGCCGACATCGGCGCGCTGTGGGACGCGGTGATCGGTGGCGACGAGTACACGGCCACCGACGTCGTCCTCGCCGCGCTCGACCGAGGGGTTGCGGCGGAGGCGGTCCTCCTCGACGTCATCGGGGCCGTGCAACGGCGCGTCGGCGCGGAGTGGGCCGCGAACCGCATCGACGTCGCCCACGAGCACACCGCCACGGCGATCAACGAACGCGCCGTCGCCGCCGTCGCGCAGCGCACGCGCGTCGAGCCCACGGGGCCGAGGATCGCGGTCGCCTGCGTCGACGGCGAGTGGCACGCGCTGCCCGCGCGGCTGCTCTCCGAGGTTCTGCGCCTGCGCGGGTTCCGGGTCGACTACCTCGGCGCCCAGGTGCCCACGCCGCACCTGGTCGGCCATCTGCACCGGACCGCGCCGGACGCCGTGGCGCTGTCCGGCTCGATCGTGACCCGGCTGCCCGCCGCGCACGCCACGATCACCGCGTGCGGGGCGACCGGGGTCCCGGTGATCGCCGGGGGCGCGGCCTTCGGCGTCGACGGCCGCCACGCCACGCGCCTGGGCGCCCAGGCCTGGGCCCCGGACGCCCGGTCGGCCGCCGACCTGCTCGCCGCCGGTCCGCTCCCCCGCCGCGCCGCCGACGCGCAGCCGTCCGACGACCTGCCGCACCTGGTCGACCAGGAGTACACGATGGTCAGCCGGACCACTCCGACGCTGGTGAAAGCGGTCTACACCGGACTCGAACGGCGCATCCCGGCGATGGCCGGGTACACCGACCGGCAGCGTCTGCACACCGCCGAGGACCTCGAACACGTCGTCACGTTCCTGGCGACCGCCCTCTACCTCGACGACGTCACGGTGCTGCACGACTTCCTGGCGTGGACGGGCGCGGTGCTCGACGCGCGTGGCGTGCCCGCGATGGTCCTCGACCCGGCCCTGGAGCTGTTGCTCGACGAGCTCCACGACTTCACCAGGGCGGCCGGGATGCTCACCGCGGCACGGGCCCGGCTGCGCGAGGCGGCGACCACACCGCCGGCCGCGACCGCCTGACCGCCGCCGACCCGGCCGGGCGCACGGGCCACGGTCCGGCCGAGGTCAGGGCAGGAGCGCCCGCATCACCGCTCCGGTCACCACCATGCGACCGATCATGATCGTCGCGAACTCCTCGACGACCGGGGCGATCCTCGTCCGGACGTCGTCGTCGACCGCGAGGCGGGCGTGCGGCAGCAGCGGGATCAGCTCGTCGACGACGACTCCCCGCGCGACCCCGATCAGCTCGCGCTGGGCGGCCTGCAGCGCGCCGGACCGGTGCAGGGGCGACAGCGCGACGTGGGCGGTCGCCAGGAACGGCGGCCACAGCGTGAGGTGCCGGTAGAGGCTGGCGTGGGCGGCGCTCGCCCCGAGCCGGCCCAGCCCGTCGCACGCGAGGACGAGTGCCCGCAGGTCCGGGGACAGCGCGTCCATCGGCGGGAGCGGTGCAACAGCGGCGGGCCGGGCGGCCGGCGCCGGAGCCCCACCGGTCCCGGCCCGCGTGTGGGTGCCCGGTGCAGGGCCGCCCCGCATGAGGACGTCGATCGCGGTGAAGACGAGGAAGTTCGTCGAGTTGGCCCGGTTGTAGGAGTCGATCAGGGCGGCGACGTCGAGGCGGGCCGTCTCGTCGAGGCCCAGCACGGCCCACACCGGCGGCGGCACCGGCTCGACGCCGTCGGTCCGTGCACCCGCGCCGATCTCGGCGGACCGGGCGGCGAGCTCGGCGGTCAGGTACAGCGGCCGCACGGCCCGCCACACCGCCGGCAGCGCGCCGGGGACGGTGGCCAGGTGCCGCCAGATCAGGTTGACGAACGGCAGCCCGAGCGTCGCGCGCAGGTCCGCGAACACGTCCGCGGTCTCACCGACCGCCTCCTGCTCGCGGATTGCCGGGATCGGGTCACCGGCCATGTCGGTGGTGCTCATGTCGGCGGCTCCTGACGTCGGGCGTGGCGGGTGCCGTCCACACATACACGACCCCGGCCGGGTGCCGGTCCCGGCCCTCCCCCGGTCCGCGACACGTCGACCTCCCGCCGGGCGCCGTCGAGGCCACGCCCGGGTCGACGAATCCGCGGACCGGGCAGCGCAGCGCCTCCGAGTGGGACGACCGCTCTCGCCGTTCGAGTGATTCGGTCACCGGTCGAACGCAGGCGGTGTCCGTCACCAGCGACCGGGTATCGCTGCGGACACCGATCGAGCGAAAGGAGCCGCAATGACAGGGACACCGACATGGGGCGCCGGCACAGCCGCGCACGACACCGGCGGCACCGTCACGCACACCGCAGACACCGCCCGCTCCGAGGGCGCCGAGGTGGCCCGGACGGCCGCCGACGCCGGTAGCTCCGTCGCGAGCACCGCCGCGGACGCGACCAGGGAGGTCGCCGGCGAGGCCCGCCGGCAGGCCAAGGACCTCGTCGGCGAGGCTCGCACCCAGCTCCAGCAGCAGGCGGGCGCTACGCAGCGGCAGGCCGCGGGCGGCGTACGCAGCATCGCCGACGAGCTGCGGCAGCTGGCCGGGGCCGGTGACGGGGGCCCGGTCGCCGACCTGGCGCACCAGGCCGCGGGCCGCGCCGACGAGCTCGCCGGCTGGCTCGAGGAGCGTGAACCCGGTGACCTCGTCGAGCAGGTCCGCCGGCTCGCCCGGCGGCGACCCGGCGCGTTCCTCGCCGGTGCCGCCCTGGCCGGGGTGCTCGCCGGTCGCCTGACCCGGGGCGTGGTGGACCACGAGCGCGGCTCGTCCGACGGTGCGGCGACCGCGGGACGGGCCCCGGTGACGCAGCCCGGCCGCCCGGACCCGGCGACCGCGCCGCCGAGGACCCCGGCCACGACGGTTCCGCCGGCGCCGACCACCCCCCACGCGCCGTCGACGTACTCCGACACGGATCCGGCGCGCACGGGTGGTCCCCCGCCGGGGCCCGGGTTCGGTCCACCCACGGGTCCCGGCGGTTCCGTGCCCGTCGCCGATCCGGTTGCCGGCGCCCGGACCGACCCGGCTCCGTCCGGGGCCGGAACCGACTCGGGACCCGCGCACGCACTCCGGCCGGGATCGCCCACCGTCGGCGACTACGTCGACGAGATCGGCCGTCGCGGTGATCCCCGCGTCACCGAGGACCCACGGTGACCGGGCCCGGCACCACCCCACCGGGCCACGGCGTCCCGACCGGCCCCGACCCCGCGCCCGGTCAGGGAGGCCGTCCGGGGTACGGCGCGCAGCCCGGGTACACGGAGCCCGGCCACGAGTACCCCGGCCGTGCGGCGCAGCCCGGGGACGGCACCCAGCCCGGACACGAGGCTGCACCGCGGCACGCCGCCCCGCCGCGGTACGACACGCCGCCCTCGTACGACACACCTCCGCGGTACGACACGCCGACCCGCCAGGAGCCCCACGGGGCCCTGCCGCACGACCCGCACCCGGACGTCGAGGAACTGTCCGTCGGTGACCTGATGGGCCGGGTCTCCCGCGACCTGTCCACGCTGCTGCGCCAGGAACTGGCGCTGGCCCGGGCGGAGCTGAAGCAGGAGGCCCGCACGGCCGGGCGCGCCGCCGCGGGGTTCGGCGGGGCCGGGTTCGCCGGCTACATGGTGCTGCTGTTCCTGTCCGTCGCGCTCTGGGCCGGCCTCACGAACGTGATGGACGGCGGCTGGGCCGGCCTGGTGGTCGCCGCGGTCTGGGCCGTGATCGCCGCCGTCGGCTACGCAATCGGCCGGTCCAACCTGCGCCGGACCAACCCCACGCCCGAACGGACCGTCGACACGCTCAAGCAGGTTCCCGACGCCCTGAAGAGCCGGTGAGGAGAGCCCCATGACGACCCCCTACGACACCCCCCACACCACCTCCGACGACGACCCCGAGGCCATCCGCCGCGAGATCGAGCGGACGCAACGCCGGCTCGGGGGCGACGTCGACGCCCTGACCGAGAAGGTGACCCCCAGCCGCATCATGGAGCGTCGCGTCGGTCGCGTCCGCAACCGCGTGGCCGGCTGGCGTGACGCGGTGATGGGCAGCGACGCCGGCGACAACCCGTCCGGAGCCCGCGGGCTCGCGAGCCAGGCCTCCGGCCGTCTCGACGACGTCACCTCCACGGTGTCGGACACGGCATCCGACGCCGCGTCGCGGGTCGCCGACACCACCCGCGACCTGCCCGACGCCGCACGCCGCCAGACCCGGGGCAACCCGCTGGCCGCCGGCCTGATCGCCTTCGGGGCGGGCTGGCTCGTCTCGTCGCTGCTGCCCGCGACCCGGCAGGAGCAGGAGCTCGCCGGCCAGGTCAAGGACAAGGCCGTCGAGGCCGGGCAGCCCCTCGTCGAGCAGGCGCAGGAGAAGGCGAAGGAGCTCGGCGAGAACCTCCGCGAGCCGGCCCAGGAGGCTGTGCAGTCAGTCCAGCAGACCGCGCAGGAGGCCGTCTCCACCGTCCAGGACGAGGGCCGCTCCGCGGCCGAACAGGTGCAGGGCCGGGCGCAGCAGGCCGGCAGCACGGTCAAGGACGAGGCGACAGGACGCTGACACACGACACGACCGGGGCCGGAGGAGTTCCTCCGGCCCCGGTCGTGTGTCAGCCGTCGATCAGCGCGTCCATCCCGTCGACGAACTGCCGCCAGGCCCGGACCCGCCCGTTCAGGACGCGCACGCCGAGGTCCGTGACGCGGTAGCGCCGCTGCCCCGGTGAGCGCACCAGCAGGCGGTTGCGTTCGAGGTAGATCAACCTGTGGGTGACCTGGTCCCGGGCGGGCACGAACCGGCCGAGTGATCGCGACGTGATCAGGTCGAGCAGCTCGGCGCGTGATCTCGGTGCGTGCTCGAGCACCGCGAGCAGGATCATGTCGACCTGACGGGGGTCCCGGACGACGACCGGCCGGGGTGCCCGCCGCCCCTGCGCGCGCGGGATCCCCTTCGCACGCGGGCTCCGTGACCTTCCGCGACGCGACGGCCCGTCGGACGGCCGGGCCGCTTCCACCGGCCCACGCTCGTCCTGCTCCGGCTCCGTGGTCGGCTCCTCCTGCGGCGTCGGTGCGGTGATGTCCACCCGATCCGCGGGCGCCGTCGCGTCCGTCCCCTCTGCACGCGTTGCGTCGTCGTCCCGGGTCGCGGCATCGTCCCGGGTCTCGGCGTCGTCCCGGGTCGCGCCGCCGTTCCAGGTCGCGGCGCCGTTGCGGATCGTCGCCGCCGGCAGCACGGCCTTCGTCGCCGCGGCCGGTCCGAACGTCGACGACAGACCCGCCGGCTCCCCGTCACGTCCGCTCATGTCGATCCCCTCCCTGCCCGGACCGCTCCGTCTCCTCGGCAGCCTGCAGCGCGGTCAGGATCTCCACGCCGAGAGCCCGGTAGTCACCGGCCACGTTCGCCGCCGTCGCCGCGATCCGCGGGGTCCGCACCCCCGACCGCAGCGACTCCCACCACGCCGGCTGGTGCGCGGCCTCGATCTCCAGCTCGTGCGCCAGCTTGCCCAGCCGCCGCGCGTCCTGCGCCGTCCGCTCCGCGTGCCGGATCGTCGTCCGGAACCGCGGCGAGGTGTCGCCGAACGCCCTGTCGATCGCCGTACCCGCCTCCGCGTGGATGGCACGCGACCGGCTGCCCGTCCCGAACAGGACGACGCCGAGCAGCCCCAGCCGCTCGTTGATCTCCCGGGCCAACGCGAACCGCTGCGCCACCAGCCCGATGCCGACGAGCCCACCGACGTCCGTCTTCGTCGGCATCAACACCCACCGGGCCGCGGCCAGCGCCAGGTCCGACAGGATCGTCGACTCCGGCGGACAGTCGACGAACACGATGTCGTAGCCGCCGGCCACCGGCGCGAGGACGTCACCCAGGACCGTGAAAGCGCCACGCCCGTGATGCTGCAACCGCGACACCATCACGGGCGTGAGGTCCTCCAGCCGGGAGCCACCGCACACGACGTCCAGGTCCGGGCGCACGTCCACCAGCGGCCGCAGCGGCGTCCCCGCGATCACCGCCGCCAGCAGCCCGGCGCCCTGGTCGTCACCCTCGGAGCCGCGGTAGCCGAGGTCGTCGGCCAGGTTGGCCTGCCGGTTCAGGTCGACCAGCAGGCAGCGGTACCCGGCCCCCGCGAACTGGCCGCCCAGGTTCGCGGCGATCGAGGTCTTCCCGACCCCGCCCTTGTCGTTGACTACCGCGACGACCCTGGCCAGCGCGGCGTCGCGATCCTTCCCTGCCACCCGCAACCCCTAGTCGGCGGTCCGCGACCGGCGTCCGCCGCCGCGACCCGACCGGCTCCGCGCCGGCCGTGCCTCCGTGGGCTCGGGCCCGCCCTCCGCGACCGGCGGACCCGCCTCCCGCGTCGCCTTCCGGCGCGTCGACCGCTCGCCGCCCCCGTCGTCACGGTCGGCCGCCCGGGCACGCCCGCCGCGCGGCGTCGCCCCGCGCTTCTCCTCGGCCGGTTCGTCGCGGGACGCCGTCCGCCGCCGACGCGGCTTCGCCTCCGCGGGCTCCTCGCGCGGCTCGGTACGACGCCGACGCGGCTTCGCCTCGGCCTCCCCGTCGCCCCGCTCTGCGGCGGCCGAACGGCTGCGGGGTCGGGCACGGCCCCGGTCGCCCTCGTCAGAGCGCTTGCGGCCCTTGCCGTCCCCACCTGCGGAGCCGCGGCGACGTCCGGTCGGCGGCTCCTCGACGTCAACGTCCGTCGACGAGCGCCGGGTCCGCAGCAGGCCCTGCAGGCCCGTGGGGCCCTGCGCCGCGCCCGCGAAGCGGTCGTCGGAGCCGGACTCCTCCTCGGACTCGTCGGCCTCGTCGGCCTCATCTTCGGCGTCCGCGTCCTCGTCGATGTCCTCCACGGCGTCGGCGTCAGCATCCTCGTCGATGGTCTCGTCGCCGGTCTCGTCCGATTCCTCGTCCGATTCCTCGTCGGCTTCGCCGGCCTCGGCGTCCTCTGCCTCGGGGCTCCCGTCGACCTCGGCGGATTCCTCGTCGACCTCGCCCACGTCCTCGTCCGCGTCCTCGTCGTCGCTGTCCGCGTCGGCCTCGTCCTCTTCGCCCTCGTCGTCGGCGGCCTCGCCCTCGAGGTCCTCGTCGCCGTCGTCCCCGAGGTCCTCGTCGCCATCGCCCCCGAGGTCCTCGTCGCCGTCGTCCTCGACGTCCTCGTCGCCATCGCCCCCGAGGTCCTCGTCCACGACGTCCACGACGTCCTCGTCGCCATCGTCCTCGACGTCCTCGTCCACGACGTCCACGACGTCCTCGTCGACGTCCCCGTCGGAGGTGTCCCCGTCGGAGGTGTCCCCGTCGAAGGCGCCCTCGTCGGAGTCGGCGTCCACGGCACCTCCCTCGGCGGCCTCGTCCTCCGCCTCGCCGACGTCGTCCTCGCCGTCGTCCTCGTCGGCGCCGTCGTCCGTCTCCGCGTCCGGAGCCTCGGCGGCGGACTCGTCGGCGTCGCCCTCGGAGTCCGCGTCGTCGCCGTCCTCCTCGACGGTGCCGGCGTCCTCCTGCTCGTCGAGGGCGGGAGCCTCCTGCTCCGCGGCCTCCTCGCCGCCGGCCGCGGTCTCCTCGACCACGATCTGCACGTCAACCCGCTTCGTGCCGATCATGAAGTACCCGCTGATGTTCGCCACCTCGGACGATGACCGTTCGGTCATGATGCGCTTCCTTCGTCGGACGGACTTCTGTCCCCACCACGTTCCCGGCACCCGGGAAGCGAAGCGGGTACGACCCACGTGCGAGGGCGACCGGGCCGAAGTTGCCCTGCTCGGGGGGTGCACTTGCGCCGGACGCGCACGACCGGGTCGGCCGATCGGGTTGCGATCGCCACCACGACGCCGCGCGTCAGGCCGTCGGGGCGCCGCGGGCCCGTTCCGGAGCGGCCGACTCCACCTCGCGACGACGCAGGTCGCTCACCCGTCGCCGGTCGGGCAGGACGTGGCTCGTACGACCACACTCCGGTGGCCGGCCCGGTTCCAGGCCCGCGGGGTGGCTGGATCGAGCGGGGGCTGGGATCGCCTGGGGGCGTTGGGCTCCGGTGAACTTCGCCGCCATCGCCGTGCATCTCGTCGGCTCGACGGGCTTGCACGTGGTCGCGGCTTCTCCTCGACCCGGATCCGGTACGGGCCGCGATATACCATCGCTCGCACGCCGACCTCCCTCGTCCGTGAGCGACGTGGGCGTCGCCGCCCCGGAGCACGTCCGGCCGGTCCAGGCGGCCCACCCGCGCCGGCACGTTCATGTCCTGCGCTCACCGGTAGCGGCGGGGTGGGGTCCAGGGCCTCCCGAACTCCCCGTCGAAGCTGTCCGGGTCGAAGGTGCTGTCGCCGCCCGCGGGGAAGCTGGTCAGTTCCCCGACGACGACCCGCCCGTCGAGGTCGTAGAGGTCGACGCGCACGAAATCGGTGTCCGCGCCCAGCCGCTCGGCGATCGCGATCATCTCGGTCAGGCCCGCCGGTGGGGCCGGCTCGGGCTCCGCCCACGGCGGTCCCCCGCTGAGCGGGAGGTGCTCCCAGTTCGGCCGGAAGAAGTCCTGGGTCCGCCGGCCGAACCGGCCTGCGTCGACCTGCACGAAGTGGCAACGCCCGTGGAACACGAAGAACTTGTGGTCCACCGGCAGCGCCCCGTCGACACCGGCCAGCAGCTCCTCGACGACGATCCGGCGCGGCACCTGTCCGTAGACCCACTCGCGGTTCGGTCCCTGCCCGTAGAGCTGGGCCAGCCAGCCGCGGCAGATGGCGACGACACACTCGCGGTCGGCGAACTCCGGGCGCACGTGCCGGTACACCCAGCTCCCCGGCTCGGTGGGCAGCCGCGCCCCGGCCGGGGCCGAGTCGGAGACGACGATCGCCGCTCCGCTGCCGTGCGTCGGCTTCACCACGTAGGCGGCCGGGAGCTGGATGCCACGCAGCACGGCGGGGTCGTCGACGAGCGCGTGGACCCGCGGCAGGTAGCGCTCCCCGACGACGTCGGCGACATAGCCGCGGACCGCCGCCTTGTCGGCGAAGGTCACCATGAGCTCGCGGTGGTCGCGCAGCATCTTGTAGCGCACCTTCTCCCGGAAGCCCCGGGGGTTCCGGGTGCGCCACAGGCGGACCAGGCGCACGAGCCGGCTCCGTTCACGCCACCGGATCCGTCGCTCCGGGACGACGGCAGGCCCGCGGGTCACGGCACACTCCTCTGTGGTCGGTCGACGACGGCTCCCGGTCACTACCGGGACGCATGCGATCGAAACCCGGCCGGCGACGGAACGCCGCGGCTCTCACCGGACCCCGACCTCGCGCGGCGTCCGAGCCCCGCAACGGCTGCGCTCGCGATCGGACGGCCCGCCCGGCCACACCAGGATGCGACGTACCCGTGCCCCGGCCCACCGGATGCGGCCGGCGGTTTGCGCTGATCCGCACCGGGGCATCCCGTCCCTGAACCGCGGCTCCCCGCAGGCCGACGGTGAGGATGGGAGGAACGCGCATGCGCCACCGCTACCGACCGGATCGCGAGTCGTGCGTCCAGGTCCGACGCGACATGCGCGCCTTTCTCGACCGATGCCGGGTCGATGCGGACGTCGCGGAGAACGCGATGCTGATCGCCAACGAGCTGGCGTGCAACGCCGTCGACCACGCCCATACCCCGTTCAGCCTCACGGCGACGCTGAGCCCGGGGAGACTGCGGATCGAGCTGACCGACGGCTCGGCCGAGGAGCCCCGCCTGCAGCCGCACGACACGACCGCCGTTCGCGGCCGCGGCCTGCAGATGGTCCAGCACCTGTCATCGAGCTGGTCCTTCCGGCGCGACACTGTCGGCAAGACCGTTGTCGTCGACGTCCTCCTCCCGGCGATGCACGTGCCCGCCTGACGTTCGTCGCCGCCGGCGGCTCGTTCGTGGTCGCCATCGGAACGCTCGTCGTCGTGACCGACGCGTTCGTCGCGGGGCACAGCAGCGCGGTTTGTCCGGCCCTACGGCCGGGAACGGTCGTCAGGACACCAGACCCGTACGCCGGTCCCCGATGCGAGGCCGTCCCGCCCGGGTCCCGCCCGCCACGCCGGCACGGCGCGGCCCGACCGTTGCGCGGTCCAGCACGACCGCGCGTGAGAGGACGCAGGTGCGTTCTGTCGGCATCGAGGAAGAGTTCGTGCTCGTCGACCCGGACACCGCGGCGGCGGCCGCCGTCGCGAGCACGGTCCTGCGCATCGACGAGGCCCGGCGCGGGGCGTCGGGTCCGCCGGCGGACGAGGGCGGCGAGCTCACCTCCGAGCTCCATCGCGAGCAGCTGGAGACCGGTACCCGTCCCAGCCTCACCCTCGCCGAGCTCCGCGCCGAGGTCGTCGCCCGCCGCGCGGACGCGCGGCGGGCGGCCGAGAACGCAGGTGTGGTACCCGTCGCCCTGGCCACCTACCCGCTCGCCGTCGACCCGACCGTCTCGGCGGGCGCGCGGACCCAGCGCATCCTCGAACGGTTCGGCCGGACCGCCCAGGAGCAGCTGACGTGCGGATGCCATGTCCACGTCGGGGTCGAGGGCGCAGACGAGGGGGTGGCTGTCCTCGACCGGATGCGCCCCTGGCTGGCGGTGCTCGCCGCCCTGTCGGTGAACTCGCCGTTCTGGGACGGCAAGGACTCGAACTACGCGAGCTACCGCAGCCAGGTGTGGTCACGCTGGCCATCGGCCGGACCGTTCTCCCTGTTCGGGACCGCGGCGCGCTACACCGAGGTGGAACGCACGCTGCTCGGCACCGGCACGTTGCTCGACGAGGGGATGGTCTACTTCGACGCCCGGCTGTCCCGCCGGCATCCGACGGTCGAGATCCGGGTGGCCGACGTGTGCCGCGACCCCGACGACGCCGTGCTGATCGCCGCCCTGGCGCGGGCGCTCGTCGACACCGCCGCCGCACAGTGGCGCGCCGGCGTCGACCCCGATCCGGTGCCGACGGAGGTGCTGCGGCTGGCGGCGTGGCGGGCCGGTCGGTCGGGACTGGCGGGCGAGCTCGTCCGCCCGGGCGTGTGGGTGCCCGCCCCGGCGCGCACCGTCGTCGACGACCTGGTCGCCCACGTCGGGCCGGCGTTGTCCGCCGCGGGTGACCTCGACGTCGTGGCCGGGCTGCTCGACGCGGTGGTCCGTCGCGGAACCGGGGCCGAGCGCCAGCGGGCGGTGTACGCCCGGACGCGGGACCTGCGGGCGGTGGTGCTCGACGCCGCCGACGCCACACACCTGGTCACGACGTGACGAGCGCGTACCTCGTCCGGGTCGTTTGCGGGCGCGCACACCGGGAAGGCCCCCCGCACATCGGGTGAGGCGTGGAGGGGTCATGCGTGGCGAGGAGGAGTCGACACTCTCCGACGTCCGCGATTCCGCGGCACCGCGCCGCGCCGGGATGCGGATCGTCGCCGTCGCGCTCCTCGTGGTCGTCGTGCTCGCCGGGCTGGCCGGGCTGCTCGGTGTCCGCAGCACGTCGAGCGTGACCACGGACGGGCCGTGGTCGGTGTCGGTGGAGTACGCGTGGGTCGCCCGGGCGGGCCTCGACGTCCCCTGGACCGTGACCGTGCACCGGGAGGGCGGGTTCCCCGGCCCGGTCACCGTGGCGGTGACCGCCGAGTACTTCGACATCTACGAGAGCCAGGGTCTCGATCCCGAACCCGCGTCGCAGACCGCCGACGCCACCCACCTGTACTGGACGTTCGACCCGCCGCCGGGCGAGGACCTCACCATCGACTTCGACGCCTACGTCCAACCCTCGAGCCAGCTCGGGGGATCCGGCGAGGTGTTCGTCCTCGACGCCGGCGCGCCGCGGGCCACGGTGTCGTTCTCGACCTTCCTGCTGCCCTGACGTGCCGAAGGAGCGGTGACCGATGGAACTCGTCGTACGGGCCGTCGTCATGTTCGGTTTCCTGTGGCTGATCACCAGGGTCGCGGGCCGGTCCACCCTCGGTGAGCTCAGCACCTTCCAGCTCCTGCTCTACGTGACGATGGGCGACCTGGTGCAGCAGTCGATCACGCAGCAGGACTACTCGGTGACCTCCGGGGTCCTGGCGGTGAGCACGTTCGCGTTGCTGACGATCGCCATCTCGTGGGCCAACACGCGCTGGCGAGGGGTCCGCCCGATCGCCCACGGCGTACCGGTCGTCGTCGTGCGCGGCGGCGACCCGCTGCTCGAGGTGATGACCCGGGAACAACTGCCCGTCACCGACCTGATGGCCGCGGCCCGGGAGAAGGGGATCCGGCGCTTCACCGAGATCGACCTGGCCGTGCTGGAGACCGACGGCAAGATCTCCTTCTTCACCGCGTCCGCCGGCGACAGCGGCTCCCCCGATCGCCCGTCCGTGGGGTGAGGTCGGTTCCGGACCCGGTGGCCCGGACGGCGGCGGGCGGATCCGGGCCGCCCCGTGACGGCGGGGTCGCAGCAGCCACGGGGACGGATCCGGGTGGTCACACCGCCGGCGGGGTTCCCTCGGCGTTGGCCACGACGGCGTCGACCTGGATCAGGGCGCCGCCCGGCAGGGTGGAGACGCCCACGGTCCGGCGGGCGGGCACACCACCCGGGAAGAACGTGGAGTAGACCTCGTCCACCGCGGGGATGTCGGCGAGGTCGGCGAGGAACAGGTTGACCTTGACGACGTCGTCGAGCGAGTGGTCGATGCTCTCCACGATCGCCTGGATGTGGGCGAGGCACTGGCGCGCCTGGTCGGCGACACCACCGGGGACCGGGTCGCCGGTCGTCGCGTCGATCGGCAGCTGGGCCGAGATGTGGTTGTAGTGGGAGAACGCGACGGTCTGGGTCGACAGCGGGCTGCGGGGCGCCGCGTCGGTGTTGTTCGCCCGGATGACGATCCCGTGCCGGTCCTCGACCTCCTGCGGCGGCGTGCCGTCGCCGTGGGAGACGACCGCCTCGATCTGGACGAGGGCACCGGAGGGCAGGGCCGACGCCTCCACCACGGTGCGGGCCGGCAGGTAGCCCACGGCGCGGGCGATCGCCGAGTCGGGGAAGAAGGTCGTGTAGACCTCGTCGACCACGTCGAGGTCCGCGAGGTCGGTGAGGAAGATCGTGATGCGGACGATGTCGTCGAAGGGGACGTCGATCCCCTGCAGCACGGCCTTCACGTTGGCCAGGCACTGCCTGGTCTGCTCGGCGACGCCGCCGGCCACGACCGCGCCCGTCGCCGGGTCGAGGGGCAGCTGCGTGGAGATGTTGTTGTAGTGCGAGAACGCCACGGTCTGTGACGACGCCGGGCTCTGCGGCGCGTTCGCCGTGTTGCCGACGACCTTGACGAGGTCGCCTGCCTGCGGGGCGTTCGGGATCGTGCCCTCGCCGCAGGAGATGAGCGCGTCCATCTGCACGGCGGCACCGAGCGGGAGCGCGGCGACGGCGACGGTCGTGCGGGTGGGCAGGTGGTCGGTGAAGGCGGTGGCGACCACCGAGTCGACGGCGTCGACGTCGGCGATGTCGGTGACGAACACGGAGAGCCGGACCACGTCGTCCATGACGTGGTCGATCCCCTCGACGACGGCGCGGAGGTTCGCGAGGACCTGCTTGGCCTGCTCGGTCACACCACCCGACACGATCTCGCCGGTCGCCGGGTCGATCGGCAGCTGCGCCGACAGGTTGTTGTAGTGGGAGAACGCGACGGTCTGGGAGTACGGACCGATCGGCGTCGGCGCCTGCTCCGGGTTCCGCGCCAGGACTGCGTTGTAGTCACTCATGTCGGGCACCACTTTCTGGTCGATAAACACAGGGATGGTGCCGGGCCGTTCCGGCGCGGGTCAGCCACGTCGGGGGGATCGGCCGGGGGAACAGTCGACGGATCGGGGGGTGGCGGTGGCGGCGGACCGGCCGCCGCCCTACTCGTCGGCGGCCGGGTCGGCCCGGGAGAACCGGACCTCGTCGATGTCGAGCCGGGCCTGGATGCGGCGCAGCACGATGTCGTCGATCCGCTTCTCGTCGCGCAGCTCGAGGAGGGCTTCACGCTTGCGGGCGAGCAGGGCGAGGTGCAGGCTCGCGTACTGGTCGTCGTGGCGGATCATCGGGTCGTCCTCGGCGCCCTCGGCCGCCAGCACCTGGCGCCGCTTCTCGATCTCGGTCCGCACCCGGGCCACGACCCGCTCGTCGATGCCCAGCTCGGCCGCGGTGTCGGGGATGGACCCGATCGCGACGTCGGTGATGAACAGCTCGGCGTAGCGCTGCTCCTCGGCCACGGAGTCGTCGGGTGGGAGCCGGGCGAACCGCACGACCCGCGGTAGCGCCAGCGCCTGGACCAGGCTCAGCACGATCACCCCGGACGTGATCACCACGATGAGGTCCCGGTCGGGGAAGGGCGCGCCGGAGTCCAGGGTCTGCGGCACGGCCAGGACCGCGGCGAGCGAGACCGCGCCGCGGAACCCGGCCACGCCGCTGACCGTGCGCTGGCGCGCCCCGATCCGGCGTTGCCGCTGCGCGGGCCGGCGGTCGAGCACCCGGATGACGTAGGGCGTGGTGTACAGCCACACCCAGCGCACCCCGATCACGACCGCGGTGATCAGCAGGATGTCCAGCAGCGCCCGCAGGAACGACACGCTGGACAGGCCGCGGAACGCGGTGTGGGCCTGCAGCCCGACGAGGACGAACAGCGCGCTGCTGAGCACCGTCGTGGTGACCGTCCAGAACGGCACGGACGTCTGCCGGGTGACCGCGTTGGTGATGCGCGGGGTCACCTGGCTGATGAACAGCCCGCACGCGACGACCGCCAGCACCCCGGACGCGTCGACCGACTCGGCGAGCAGGAACGCCGCGAACGGTGTCACGAGCATCGCGATGTTCTCGAGCATCGGGTCGTGCATGCGCCGCCGCAGCTGCCAGCTCAGCAGGCCCACGAGCGCGCCGGCGAGCAGCCCGCCGCCGTAGGCCAGCACGAGCAGGCCGCTGACGTGCAGCGTGGTCAGGTGTTCCTCACCGATGGTGACGCCGACCGCGAGGCCGTAGATCACCAGCGCCGTGCCGTCGTTGACCAGGCTCTCCGCGCGCAGCACCGTCACCGTCCGGCGGGGCAGTCTGCGGGCCAGGACGCCGACCGCGGTCGCGTCGGTCGGCGCGAGCGCGGCGCCGAGCACCCATGCCGCGCCCCACGCCAGGCCGAGCGCGTGGGCCACGGAAGCCACCGCGGCGGCCGTCGCGAAGACCAGCACGGTGCTGGTGAGCACCACGACCCGCAGGTTGTTGCGGATCTCGCGCAGCGAGGTGGTCAGGCTCTCCCAGTAGAGCAGTACCGGCAGGAACACCAGCAGCACGACCTCGGGAGGCAGCTGCGCCTCGCGCAGGCGCGGCGCGAACCCGATGAGCACCCCGACGAGCACCAGCAGGATCGCGGGCGCGATCGGGTAGCGACGCGCCAGCGCACCGCACACGACCAGGGCGACGCCGAGGACCACCACCATCTCCAGTCCCAGCACGTGCCCATCGTTGCGCCTGGCCCGGCGGCTCCGGCAAGTGGCGTGCGGACCGTCACGGCATCGGTACCGCCGCTCGGCGGCCAGGCGGCGGCCGCGGATCGTCGCGGCCGGCGGGCCCGCGGCTCAGGGAGCGCCGGCCAGGTTGACGTTCACGGACTTGACCTGGGAGTAGCTGAGCAGCTCCTCGAGACCTTCCTCCTTGCCGGTGCCCGAGTTCTTCCATCCACCGTAGGGCACACCGAGGTAGTGAGGCCCGGCCGCATTGATCCACACGAAGCCGGTCTGCAGTGCGCGGGCAACGCGGTGGGCTCGTCGGATGTCGTTGGTGAACACGCTGCCCGTGAGTCCGTAGCGCACGCTGTTCGCCAACGCGACCGCCTCGTCCTCCTCGTGCCAGCGCAGCACCGAGATGACGGGGCCGAAGATCTCCTCGTTCGCCACACGGTGATCCGGCTGCACACCGTCGAGCACGGTCGGCGCGATGAACAGCCCCTCGTCGACGCCGTCCGGGCGGCCGCCGCCGACGGCGACGCGGGCACCTTCGGTCCGGGCGGCCTCGACGTAGCCCAGCACCCGGTCGTACTGGGTGCGGTTGACCATGGTGCCCTGGACGGCCGCGGGGTCCAGCGGCGAGTGGTACGTCCGGTCCCGGAGCAGCCGGACGACCCGTTCGACCACGGCGTCGGCGATGTCCTCGTGCAGCAGCAGCCGCGACGTCGAGCCGCAGGACTGTCCCGACCAGGTGAAGTTCATCCCTTGCACGGCGGCGCGGGCGACCTCGTCGAGGTCGGCGTCCGGGAAGGCGATGAGCGCGTTCTTGCCGCCCAGCTCCAGGGTCACGGTCTTGACCGCCGACTCGGCGGCGGCGCGCTGGATCGCCCTTCCCGCACCTTCGCTGCCGGTGAACCCGATGCGGTACACGTCGGGGTGGCGCACGAGCGCGTCCGGGACCTCGATGCCGTCACCGACGACGACGTTGACCACCCCGGGCGGCAGCACCTCGCGGCAGATCTCGCCGAGCAGCAGCGCGGACAGCGGGGTCGCCTCGGCGGGCTTGAGGACGACCGTGTTGCCCGCGACCAGCGGCGCGGCGATCTTGCTCGCCGCGAACATGATCGGGTGGTTGAACGGGATGATCTTCGCGACGACGCCGTAGGGCTGGAGCTCGGTGTAGTGCAGGCCGGTGCTGGCGGGAACGGTGTAGCCCTTGCTCTCCAGCGCGAGTCCCGCGAAGTAGCGCAGCGCGTCGACCGCCATCTTCACGTCCGCGGACATGACGGCGATGGGGCTGCCGCCGTCGACCGTGTCGAGGAGCGCGAGGTCGTGCCCGCGGGCCTCGACCGCATCGGCCAGCGCACGCACGGCGTCGGCGCGTGCACCGGCGGACCGTGCCGCCCAGGCCGGGAACGCCGCGGCCGCGGCCGCGACCGCCCGGTTCGCGTCGTCCTTCGTGCCGTCGGGCACCGTCGCGACGACCTCGCCGGTGCAGGGGCTGGAGACGTCGAAGGTACGGCCACCCACCGAGCCGACCAGCTCGCCGCCGATGAGCAGCCGCCACTGCCGGTCCAGCAGCTCGGCGACCCGCTTCTCGTTGGCCTCCAACGTGGTCCCCGCGTCGGTGCGCCGGGTCGTGGTGTCCGCCGACATCAACGCACCCCGGCCTGGACCAGGAGCGGGTAGGTCTCTTCCTGGAAGCGCTTCATGTCCTGGACGTAGCGGGGCCAGGACAGCAGCACGCCGTCGAGTCCGCCCTCGTCGGCGAGCGCGATGAGGGTGTCGGCGACCTGCTCCTTGGTGCCGACGACGGGGTAGCCGGCCCAGCCGGCGATGAAGTGGTACTTCATGGCCTGCATCGTCTCGGGGGCGAAGGACTGGGAGTTCATCCCCATGCTGGTGACGAGGTTGTCCACGGCCTCCCAGTCGCCGCGCTGGTTGACGTAGTGGTCGAGGAACTGCTTGGCCTCGGCCTCGGTGTCCTCCTGGACGACGTAGGCGTTGGTCCACACCTTGATCTCGCGGCCGTACTCCTCACGGGCGAGCCGCTTGAAGTCGTCGACCTTCGCGCGCATCGCCTCGGGCGACTGCTGGGCGAGGTCGGAGCTGACGAAGACGACGTCGCAGTTGCGCGCGCCGAAGTGCCGCCCGGCCCCGGATCCACCGGCGTTCATGAGCACCGGGTGCGGCGCCTGGAGGGGCCGCGGGGCGATGGAGGCGTCGGTGACGGTGAAGTACTTGCCGTCGACGCTGATGGGCTCGTCGGAGGTCCACAGCTGCCGGATGATGTCGACCCATTCCTGGGCGACGTCGTACCGTTCGTCGTGGGGAAGCTGCTTGACACCGAACATCTCGATCTCGGGTGCGTGCCAGCCGGTGACGACGTTGAGTGCGAGCCTGCCCGCCGAGATGTGGTCGATGGTCGCGGCCTGCTTCGCCGCGAGCACGGGATGGATCGTGGGCACGTGCGAGGTGACGAACAGCCCGGCCTTCTCGGTGGCGCTGCCCATGCCGGCCGCCCAGGTGAAGCATTCGAAGCCGGCCCCGTTGAAGTTCGTCTCGCCGCCGAAGCCCCGCCAGCGACCGACCGGGACGAGCGCCTCGAAGTCCATCTGGTCGCCCATGGTGGCCAGGGCCAGCGTCTGGTCCCAGGTGGCTTCGAGGACGCCGTCGATCGTGGAGATCGCGCAGCCCCCGCTGAGGTTGGACGAGAAAGTCCCGAGGTGGAGCTTGCGGTCGTTGTGGACCGGGTGGCGCACTGCGGACTGACCGCTGCTGCCCGCCCCGGTGGTGGTTCGTTCGGTCACGGCGTCCTCCTCGACGGCACAGGCCCGTGTGCTCGTTGCTCGACAGATGACTCAGCGCCATCTCATCCTGGCCGCTCGCAATACAACGTGTACGGAGCAATTGGAGACGCTACGACGGTGTTACCAAGATGTCAACGGCATCACAGCTCGATGACAAGCACTGTTCGCGCACGAGATCAGCGGTTCGCCTGTCACACGAAGATCATGCGTACAGCAACGACCACACCCGTCTAGTATGGTTCGTGAGCGGAGGAACACCGACCCGCCGTGTCCACCGAAGGGGAGGACCACACCAGGTGTCAGGACCGTCGGCGAAGAGCCGCCCGGGCGGCGAGGCGACCCCGATGCTCGCGCTGGGTGAGGCCACCGGCCACTTGATCCGGCGCGCCCAGCAGCGTCACTCATCCCTGTGGAGCCAGGAGTTCAACGGCGACCTGACGGGCCCGCAGTACGCGGTGATCAGCGCCATCGGCTCGGACCAGGGACTGGACCAGCGCGCCGTCGGCGAACGCGCCTCGCTGGACAAGTCCAGTACCGCGAACATCGTCGCGCGCCTGGAGGGACAGGGCTGGCTGCGGTTCACCAAGGACCCGGGCGACGGACGCAGGAAGTCGCTGAGCCTGACGCCGCTGGCCCGGACCGCCCTCCCGGAGGTCACCCGTCGCGTGGCACTGGTTCAGCACCGCCTGCTCGACCCGGTGCCGGAAGGGACCGTCGAGGCGTTCGTCGCGGCGCTGCGTGAGGTCGCGTACGCCGGTCACCCGCCGCGTGCCGGGCAGGCCGAGGAACAGGTCCTCGTCCTCGGCCAGACGCCCGGGCACCTGATCCGCAGAGCCCAGCAGATGCACACCGTCGCGTGGAGCGAAGAGGTCGGGCGTGTCATGACCGCGCCCCAGTACGCGGTGCTCAGCGCGCTGTGGGCCCACCCGGAGGGGATCGACCAGGGCACCGGCGCCGAGCTGGCGTCGGTCGACAAGTCGAGCATGGCCGACATCGTGCAGCGGCTGGTCAGGCGCGACTGGATCGCGCGCACCCGGGACCCGTCCGACGCCCGGCGCCGGCTGCTCTGCCTGACCGACACCGTCCGGGCCGAGCTGCTCGACCTGACGCCGGCCGTGCGCCGGGTCCAGGACCGTCTGCTGGCACCACTGGACCCAGCACAGCAGCGGGAGTCCTTCCTCGCCGGGCTGCGGGCGCTGGCCTTCGCCACCGACGTCGAGGTGGCGGCCGGACCTGACGCTCACGCACCGGACGACTGACGCCGGGTCCGACCCACCCCGCCGGATCCCGGATCCCGCCGTCCGGTCCCCGTCGGCCGGCGCCGCCGCCGGCGGCGGTCAGCCGCCGTGGACGTCCGTACCGTGGGCAGCGTCGCCGAACCGGCGGTCGGCCGTGCGGACCAGATAGTCGTAACCCGCGGCCAGCTGCGCCGCGGTCCAGAGGTTTCGCCGCTTGGCGGCGACATCGGCATCCGACGACCAGACGACCGGACCTCCCCCGCCACCGGCCGACAGCTGGATGCGGCAGGCGCGCTCGAGCAGAGCCGCATGCATGACCGCGGTGGCGACATCGGGTCCGACGGTGACCATTCCGTGGCCGGGGATGAGGCAGCCGTTGGCGGTGCCGATGGCGGTGGCGAGCGCGTCGCCGAGGGCCCGGGTGGCGACGAGGTCGCTGGTGCCGGTGAAGCGCACGACGTCGGGCGCCAGGAAAGGCACCGCGTCGTGCGACAGCGGCCTGAGGGGTACACCGAGGGCGGCGAAGGCGACGGTCGCCTCGGCGTGGGTGTGGACGGTCGCACCGACGTCCGGGCGGGCACGCATGAGTGCGGCGTGGATGTGGAACTCGATGTGGCGCGGGCCGTCACCGGCGAGGACCTCGCCGTCGTCCGACAGCAGCACCACGCGTTCGGGGGTGATCTCCTCCAGCCCCCAGCCCGAGGCCTTGGTCCACAGACCCCGGCCCTCCGGGTCGCGGACCGCAGCGTGCCCCCAGACCATGTCGGCCTGGCCCGCGGCGGCGAGCGCGCGGTGGGCGGCTGCGACCTCGTCTGCCGCGGTGGTTCCGTGAGCCACTCGACTCTCCTCGATGACATGTCGACCGTCAGGACATCTTGGAACGTATGCGTAATAACTGTGCTAGTCAACGCCAGGACAGCCATCTGTGCACCTCCTGAGCTTGACCACGCTGCCGTCACGTCGTAGCGTCGGCGCAGTTAGTACGTATACATATGGATTTCCGCCAGATCGGAGTGGAGATGGCGACACAGCGCTTCGGCGCGACCGACCCCGACCTGGACCGGCTCTACCAGCAACTCGCCGACCGGTCCCTGCAACCGCTGTGGGAGCTGTCGGGCCTGCTCACCCCCGAACCCCGGGTGAAGGGCGTGCCCTTCCGGTGGGCGGGGCGGGAGCTGCGCGAGCTGGGCGCTCGCGCGGGCGACCTCGTCCCGGTCGACCGCGGGGGTGACCGCCGCGTCCTCGCCTGCTGCAACCCCGGACTCGACGGTGCGCCGTACGCGGTGTCGACGCTGTGGGCCGCGGTGCAGTACCTGCGCGGGCACGAGGTGGCGCCCGCGCACCGGCACACCCCGGCGGCGCTGCGCTTCGTCGTCGAGGGGAAGGGTGTGTGGACCCTCGTCGACGGTGACCCGCTGCACATGGGCACCAGCGACCTGGTCCTCACCCCGAGCTGGACATTCCACGAGCACCACAACCCGGGCCCCGAGCCGATGATCTGGATGGACGTTC
This sequence comes from Pseudonocardia sp., assembly GCF_050250275.1. Lineage (GTDB taxonomy): Bacteria > Actinomycetota > Actinomycetes > Mycobacteriales > Pseudonocardiaceae > Pseudonocardia. The sequence continues at coordinate 132,946 of NZ_JBFWOY010000012.1, read as the reverse complement.
TTGACCTGCCCGTCGTCGCCGCGCTCGACGCCGTGTTCTTCGAGGGAGGCCCCTCGGCGGACGCCGACACCCGGACCACCGCGCGGTCCGCCTCCGAAGGATGGTTCGGGGGCGGACCGGGCCTGGTCCCCGCGGACGGGCCTGCGTTGCCCCCGCACCGGTCTCCCCTGCTGGCGTACCGGTGGGCGGACACCGACCGGGCGCTCGACACGTTGCTCGACACCAGCGGTGGCCGCTGGGCGACCCTTCGCTACACCGACCCCGTGCGGGGCGGCGACGTCATGCCGACGATGCGGTGCGAGATCACCCGCACGCTCGCCGGGGCGTCGACCGACAGCGTCCGTCAGACCGGCGGCCGGGTGCTGTGCGTGCTGCACGGCACCGGCGAGGTCCGCATCGGGACCGAACACTTCGACGTGGCTCCCGGGGACATCCTCGCGGTTCCCTCGTGGACGCCCTGGTCGGTCCACGCCGTCGAGCAGCTGGACCTGTTCAGCACGAGCGACGCCCCGGTCCTCGATGCGCTCGGCCTGATGCGGACCGAGAACCTCACCTCCCGGGAGGCCGGGGCCGGCACCCGCGCCGCCGACGAGTCGCCCGGGCCGCACCTGCACACACCGACGGACCCGGCCGGAGCACCCCGATGAACGAGCACGTCCACGTCCCCGCACTCGTCGTCGGAGGTGGCATCGGCGGGTTGGCGACGGCACTGTCGCTGGCCCGCGCCGGGCAGCCCGTGCACCTGGTCGAGCGCGCCGCGGAGTTCGCCGAGATCGGGGCCGGACTCCAGTTCGGCCCCAACGCCAGCCGCGCGCTCGACGCCCTGGGGGTGCTCGACGACATCCTGCCCCTGGCGGTGCGGCCGCCCAGGGCGGTGATGATGGATGCACTGACCGGCGAACCGCTGACCACCCTGGACCTCGGCTCCTCGTTCACCGACCGCTACGGCTACCCCTATCTGGTGCTGCACCGCCACGACCTGCTCGACATGCTGGTCGAGCACTGTCGGCGGCATCCCCTGATCACCCTGGAGAACCGGCGCGACGTCACCGACGTCGAGCTGCACTCCGATGTCGCGCTGGTCAGGTGCGCCGACGGGACCGTCTACCGGACACCGGCACTCGTCGGGGCCGACGGGTTGAACTCGACGTTGCGCCGCAAGGTGGTCGACGACGAGCTGGTCTGCAGCGGGTACGCGGCCTACCGCGGGACGGTACCCAGCCACCAGGCCGGCCACGCGATCGCGCCGAACGACGTCGTGCTCTGGATCGGCCCGGGCATGCACCTCATGCAGTACCCGGTCCGGCGCGGGGAGCTGTACAACCAGGTTGCCGTCTTCCGGAGCCCGCGCTTCGCGGCCGGCCACACCGCACCGGGCGACTGGGGCGGCCCGGAGGAGCTGGATGCCGCATTCGCGGCCGGTGCGCGGCCGGTGCGCGATGCGGTGGCCAAGATCGGGCGGACCCGCAGGTGGTCGATGTTCGACCGGGCACCCGCGCGGACCTGGATCAACGGCCCCCTCGTCCTGACCGGTGACGCCGCGCACCCGATGCTGCAGTACCTCGGGCAGGGTGCCTGTCAGGCGCTGGAGGACGCCGTCGAGCTGGGGCACCGGTTCCAGCAGCACACCGCCGGCGGCGCGGTCGACGTGGCACGGGCCTACCGCGAGTTCGAGCAGGCCCGGCTGCCGCGCGCGACGCGGTGCCAGACCAGCGCCCGCCCGTGGGGGGAGCTCTGGCACACCGATTCCCCGCTCCTGCTCGCCCTGCGCGACCGGGTGCTGACCCAGCGTGCGGCCGACGACTACCGCGAGCTGGACTGGCTCTACTCGCCGGCGCCGTCGGGGACGGCGGCCCCCGCCCTGAGCATCCAGCCCTCGCAGTCCCCGATGCGTGCGCCCGCCCCTGCGGGCGCGTCGACGCTGCCGAGACCCTGAACGACCTGGAGCACACATGCGTTATCTGTCCTTCCTCGACGCGAGCGGCCGGCAGCGGGTCGGTGCGGTGCAGGCCGGTTCCCTCGACACCGCACGGGACCTGACCGACCTGCTCCCCGGCGGGGACGCCAGCCCGATGCGGCGGCTCATCGCCGCCGGGGCGGACGCCGCCGCCCTGCTCACCGCGGCCCCGGAGGTCGAGGTCGCCACGGTGCTGCCCGTCGTCCCCGATCCCGGCAAGATCGTCGCGGCACCGGTGAACTACCGCGCCCACCAGGCCGAGATGAACGAGGCGAGCCACATCGACTCGCTCGGTGTCTTCCTGAAGGCGCCGACCTCGGTCATCGGCCACGGTGACGTCGTGCGGCTGCCCTACACCGACCGCCGGTTCGACCAGGAGGGCGAGTTCGCCGCGATCATCGGGCGCCGCACCCGCGACGTCGACGAGACCGACGCGCTCGGTGCGGTGTTCGGCTACACGAGCCTGCTGGACATGACGATGCGCGGGGGCGAGGACCGCTCCGTGCGCAAGTCCTTCGACACCTTCACCCCCGTCGGGCCGACGGTCGTCACCCCCGACGAGGTCGCTCCGATCGACGAGCTCGAGCTGCGGCTGTGGGTCGAGGGCGACCTGCGGCAACGGGCGGACCTGCGGGACCTGATCTGGAGCCTGCCGAGGCTGATCGCCTACGTCTCGTCGGTGATGACCCTGCTCCCGGGTGACATCGTCACCACCGGGACCCCCGAGGGTGTCGGCGAGGTCCACGACGGCGACCGCATCGACATGGAGATCAGTGGGCTGGACCGGCTCGGCGTCGGGGTGAGCGACGCGGGGGCGGTCGTCTGTCCCACCCGTGGCGCCCGGAGCGGGCCGGTGCCGCCGCGGGACCTGACACCCGTGACCGAACGCGGCGTGCGATGACCAGCGCCGCCGTCGCGGCGGGTCTGCTCACCGACGGCGGTCGTGCCGTCGGAGTGGCGGCTCCGCCCTCGGTCTCGGAGGCGGTCCGGCACCTGCTGCTCGCCGAGCGGACCGCGAAGGACCTGGGCCACTGGGACGTGATGGCCCGGGCCTATGCCCCTGACGCCTGGGTGCGGGTGTCCTGGTTCGACGGACCCGTGACCGAGTTCGTCGCGGGGGCACGGGCCCGCGCGCAGCGTTCGGCCGTCCGGTCGTTCCACGAGGTGGGCCCGGTGTCGGTGGCCGTCGCCGGGCCGCGGGCCCTCGCCGACGCCTCGTGCGCGGTACACCTGCGGGGCACACTGGACGGTGTCGAGGTCGACGTCGTCAGCCGGGGCCTGCTGTGCTGGCGCGTCGTGCAGGTCGGCTGTGCCTGGCGGATCCGGTCCATGGACATGATCTACTTCCGCGACTCCCTGAGCCCCGTCCACGCCGGCACGACGGTCGCGGCGCCGCGCCCGGGCGGTACCGACCCCGCCACGGGGGCCCGGGCCGACTACCGGTTCCTCCAGCAGCTCCTGGGTGCAGCGGGCCACACCGTGCCGGGCGACCTCCCGGGACTCGATCGGCCCGATCTCGTCGAACGCCTGCTGGTCGGGCACCGTCGATGGTGGTCGGGGACGGACGAGGTGGGTCGCGATGAGTGAGCTCGAGACGGTCGGCGCCGACACCGACGCGGCCCTGCTGCGGCGGGCCTTCGGGTGCTGTCCCAGCGGTGTGGCCGCGGTGTGTGCGCTGGTCGGTGGCGAACCGGTGGGGATGGCGGTCAGCACCTTCACCCCGGTGTCCCTCGCGCCGCCCCTGGTCTCGATCTGCGCCGACCGGGCCTCCACCACCTGGCCCAAGCTCCGGAGCGCCCCGACGGTCGGGGTCAGTGTGCTGGCCGGCACCCACGAGGTGGCGGGCCGGCAGCTGGCCGCCCGCACCGGCGACCGCTTCGCCGGGCTCGAGATCCACCACGGCAGCGGCGGCGCGGTGCACCTGACGGGTGCGGCCGCGCAGCTCGAGTGCAGCCTTCACGACGAGGTGGTTGCCGGCGACCACACGATCGTCGTCCTGCGGGTGACCGCCCTCGCGGCGCACCACGCCACCGAGCCGCTGGTGTTCCACGGCTCGCGTTTCCACCGACTGACGACCTCGCAGGGCGAGGCAAGCGCACGATGAAGGGACATCCCATGCCCGAGAGCCTCGAGGACAAGTTGCAGCGCGCCGGGGACGCGGTGCAGATGCTGCGCAACTCCCCGGCCAACCGGTTCCGGTTCGACTACCCCGACCAGTACACGAACTGGCAGGACGAGCAGGCCGCCTGGACGCGGACGGCCGTCCTGTTCGACCAGTCCCACCACATGACGGACGTGTACTTCACCGGGCCCGACGTCGACAGGCTGTTGACCGAGACGGGCACCAACAGCTTCGCGACGTGGGGTCCGAACAAGGCGAAACACCTCGTCGTGTGCACCGACGAGGGCAAGATGATCGGCACCGCCGTGCTTTTCGGCCTGGACAAGGAGCACGTGAGTGTGGTCGGCCCGACGCCGACCGCCAACTGGCTCACCTATCAGGCGCAGACCCGCGGCTACGACGTCGAGGTCGTGCGCGACGAGCGCACCGCCGACCAGCCCGCCGGCGGGCGACGAAAGCTCTTCCGCTTCGAGATCGAGGGCCCGACGGCGCGGGCCATCCTGGAGAAAGCGCACGGCGGCCCCCTCGACCCGGTCAAGTTCTTCGCCATGACCGACTTCACGCTCGCCGGCCGGCCCGTTCGCGCGTTGTCCCACACCATGGCCGGTGTCCCGGGCGCCGAGTCGATGGGCCTGGAGATCTGGGGGCCGATGGAGGACTACCAGGCCTGCTGGGACGCGCTCCTGGAGGCGGGCGACGAGTTCGGCCTCGTCCGCGGTGGGGCGCTGGCGTACTACACGGGCGGGATCGAGTCCGGCTACGCGGCGCAGCCCACCCCCGCCATCTACTCCGCTCCCGAGCTGCGGGCGTACCGCGAGTGGCTGCCGGCGAACGGCTACGAGGGCAAGCTCAGCATCGGGGGCAGCTTCGCCTCCGACGACGTCGAGGACTACTACGTGTCGCCGTTCGACTTCGGCTACGGCCACCTCGTCCGGTTCGACCACGACTTCATCGGCCGCGAGGCGTTGGAGAAGGCGGCCGAGCGGCCCCGGCGCAAGAAGGTCTGGTTGCGCTGGAACACCGAGGACGTCGCGCGCATCTACGCGTCGAGCCTGTTCGACGGGGACCGGCGGGCGAAGTTCCTCGACACCCCGCTGGGGCGGTACTCGCGGGTACACCTCGACGACGTGCTCGTCGGGGACCGGCGGGTCGGGGTGTCGACGCTGTGCGGCTACACGGTCAACATCGGCTCCTGGATGTCGGTCGGCTTCCTCGACGAGGACGTGGCCACGGACGGGGCCGAGGTGACGCTGGTGTGGGGTGAGGAGAACGGCGGGACACCGAAGCGCAACGTCGAGCGGCACGTCCAGACCACCCTTCGCGCGCAGGTGCACACCGAGCCGCTGGTTGCCCATTGAGCCGGCCGACGGCGTGGGCCCAAGGCGACCCGACGTCCGAAGGAGAACCATCGTGACCACCCGTACCTCCGCCGACGCCCCCGCGGCCGAGAGCACGGCCAGCGCGGCCGCGTTGACGGCAGGTGGGCCCGTGGCGGCCGGCTTCGACGCGTCGACGGGCGCCGCCCGTCTCGTCGTCCAGGGTCCTGACAGGCCCGGCATCGTGTCGGCCGTCTCGACGCTGCTGGCCGAGCACGGCGCGAACATCGTCTCGCTCAAGCAGTACTCGTCCGATGCCGTGGGAGGCCGGTTCTACCAGCGCACGGTCTTCGGGCTGCCCGACCTCGAGGCGGCGCGGGCGGGACTGGAGAAGGACCTGGACGCTGTCCTCGCCGGCGAGCTGGGGCTGTCGTGGACCCTTCACGAGGCGACCCATCGCAAGCGGGTGGCGATCTTCGCGTCGAAGACCGATCACTGCCTGCTCGACCTGCTGTGGCGGCACCGGCGCGACGAACTGCCGATCGAGGTCGCGATGGTCGTCTCGAACCATCCGGACCTCGCCGCCGAGGTGCGCGGGTTCGGCATCGCGTTCCACCACGTGCCGGTCACCGGGGACAAGCGGGCTGCCGAGGACGAGCACCTGCGGTTGTTGGCGGGCAGCGTCGATCTCGTCGTCCTCGCCCGCTACATGCAGATCGTCTCCGACGACTTCCTCCAGCGGGTCGGGGTGCCGGTCATCAACATCCACCATTCGTTCCTGCCCGCGTTCATCGGCGCGGGGCCCTACCAGAAGGCGAAGCAACGCGGGGTGAAACTCATCGGCGCGACCGCGCACTACGTGACGAAGGACCTCGACGAGGGCCCCATCATCGAACAGGACGTGGTCCGGGTCTCGCACAACGACACCGTGCGGGATCTGGTGCAGAAGGGCGCCGACATCGAGCGGCTGGTGCTGTCGCGCGCGGTGCGCTGGCACTGCGAGGACCGGGTGCTGCGCGATGGCAACCGGACGGTGGTGTTCGCGCCGTGACCGCCACCGTCATCGATGGCCGGGAGATCGCGCGGGACGTGCGGAGCCGGGCGGCCGCGGCTGCGGAGAGGTTCCGGCTCGACCACGGCCGGGTGCCCGGCCTGGCCACGGTCCTGGTCGGGGACGACCAGGCCAGCGCGGTCTACATCGCCAACAAGCGCAGGTCGGCCGCGGCGGCGGGGATCGCCGACTTCCACGAACACCTCGACGCGGACGCGTCGGAGGCCGAGGTGGCCGCCGTCCTCGACACCCTCGCGGCGGACGACCGGGTCTCGGGGATCCTGCTGCAGCTGCCGCTGCCGGGCCACCTCGACCAGGCTCGGCTCATCGACCGGATCCCGCCGGCGAAGGATGTCGACGGTCTGACCACCCTGAGCCAGGGCCTGTTGGCCGGCGGGCGGCCCGGGTTGCGGCCGTGCACCCCGTCGGGCGTCATCGAGCTGCTCGATGCCGCGGGTGTGCCGCTCGCCGGTGCGCGCGCGGTCGTCGTCGGCCGTTCGGTACTGGTCGGCCGACCGATGGCGCAGCTGTTGCTGCAGCGGGATGCGACCGTGACGGTCGCGCACTCGCGGACCGCGGACCTCGCCGGTGTCACCGCGCAGGCCGACATCCTGATCGCCGCCGCGGGGGTGCAGGGCATCATCACCGGGCGGCACGTCAGGGCGGGCGCGGCGGTGATCGACGTCGGCATCCACCGCACCGGTTCCGGCCTGGCCGGCGACGTCGACTTCGACGACGTGGTCGGCACGGCGGGATGGATCACCCCGGTCCCCGGTGGCGTCGGCCCGCTGACGATCGCGATGCTGCTGACGAACACCGTCGCGGCGGCGACCGCGGCCGTCGCGGGGTCCGCCGCGCACACCGGGGTGGCCCGGTGACCTCGACCGGAGCCCCCGACACACGCACCGCGCTGCGCGGCGCCCTGACCAGCCTCGGCTACGAGGTGATGCCGTTCGCGAGGACCCACGACGCGGTCCTCCAACACGTGCCCCGGTCCATCCGGCTGACGGTCACCGCCTCCCCCCAGAAGGGTATGGACGCCACCGTGGATCTGGCGGTGCGGCTGGCGGCGGACGGGTACTGCGTGGCACCGCACCTGTCGGCGCGGATGATCGCCGGCCCGGCACAGCTCGACGAGCTGCTCGCCCGGCTCACCGAGAGCGGTATCCGGCGCCTGTTCGTGGTCGGCGGTGACGGAGACCCGTCCGGGACCTTCACCGATGCGCTCGGGCTGCTGCGGGCGATCAGGGGCAGCGGACACGAGTTCCGGGACGTCGGGATCGGCGGTTATCCGGAGGGGCATGCCCTGATCCCACCGGACCGGCTGGAGGCGGCGCTGGTGGAGAAGGCGACGCTCGCCGATCACATCACCACCCAGATCTGTTTCGCCCCGGCGACGCTGCTCGCCTGGTCCCGCAGGCTCGTCGAGCGGGGGGTGACGCTCCCGGTCGTCGTCGGGGTCCCGGGCGCCGTGAGCCGGCAGAAGCTGCTCCGGATCACCGCGAGCATCGGGGTGGGGGACAGTGCTCGCTTCCTGCGCAAGCAGAGCAGCCTGTTCTGGCGCTTCTTCGTGCCCGGCGGGTACAACCCCACCGCCCTGGTTCGCGGCCTCCGCTCCGGCGTGGCCGGGGAGTCGACCGTGAGCGGGTTCCACGTGTTCACGTTCAACGACGTCGAGAACACCGAACGGTGGCGGCGGCGCATGCTCCGCCGCGTCGACGATCTGTCGTGACCCCGTGACGACGCCGGTGGCGGCCCGCGGCGGCGGGCCGGTCCGCACCCTGCGCACCGGCCCCGTGGCGGGGTGCGGGGCCGCGCCCGATTTCCGGAACATCGGCGAATGCCTGGTCATGGGCATCGTGAACGTCACGCCCGACTCCTTCTCCGACGGCGGGGACTGCGTCGGGGTCGACCGGGCGGTTGCCCGGGGCCGGCTGCTCGCCGCGGAGGGCGCGGACCTCGTCGACGTCGGCGGCGAGTCCACACGCCCCGGGGCCGGGCGGGTGCCGGTCGAGGAGGAGCTGGCCCGGGTGCTGCCGGTCGTACGGGAGCTCGCCGCGGGCGGGGTCGGCGTCAGCATCGACACCTCACGGGCCGCTGTCGCCGCGGCAGCGGTGGCGACGGGCGCGGTGGTGATCAACGACGTGACCGGTGGGCTCGGGGATCCGCGGATGGCCGCGCTCGTCGCCGACGTCGATGTGCCCTACGTGGTGACCCACTCGCGCGGGCCCAGCCTCGACATGGACCGTCGCGCGGTCTACTGCGACGTGGTCGAGGACGTCCGGCGGGAGCTGCGGGTGCGGGTCGAGGCATTGACCGGGGCGGGGGTCTCCCCCGCTCGGCTGGTCCTGGATCCCGGCCTCGGGTTCGCCAAGACCGCCGAGCACAACTGGGCCCTGCTGGGCGGGCTGGACCGTCTGGTGGACCTCGGCCTTCCCGTGCTGATCGGGGCCTCGCGCAAGCGTTTCCTGGCCGCACCGGGCCACCCGGACGCGCCGGTGACCTCCCGCGACGACGCGACCGCGGTGGTCTCCGGGCTCGCGGCGGCGGCCGGGGCGGCGTGTGTGCGGGTGCACGACGTGCGTCGCTCGCGGGACGCCACGAGGGTGGCGCGCGCCTGGACGCAGGCCCGGCGGCGCTGACGGATCACGGGCCCCTCCCGGCCGCCGCCCGGTGTGCCCCGACCGCGACCCGGCCGACGCGACGACCGCGGCCTGCTCTCAGGCCTGACCGGTCTCGATCCGGCTGATCCGGTCGCCGGTCAGCCGGAAACGCCAGAAGGTCGACATCTCGCCCCACAGGTCGTTGCGGTAGCGGGTGAACAGCCGGAGCCCGCCGTCCTCCTCGCGGTCGACCGTGACCCGGCCGTGCGAGGAGAACACCTCACGGTCGACCCAGTCGACGAGCTCTCGCGGCGAGCCGTCGTCGGTCAGTGTCGCGTCCGGGGTCAGGGTCGCCAGGAACGCGTCCCGATCGCCGCGGTTGATCGCGGCGATCAGGTCGGCGACCACCGGGACGGACAGTTGCGTCGGTGTCATGTCTTCTCCTCGGTCGGGGTGGCGAACGGCCAGCGTCGGCCGATCGCGACGTGCAGGATGACGGAGGTCGACAGGGCGTTGAGGGCCGCGTGTTCGATCCACTCGTCGGTACCGGCACGGGTGAACTGCATGGTCTCGGCGAGCCCGGCGAGCCCGGCCGCGAGCAGCGCGGTCAGGGCGAGGGTCGCGAGCAGGAGCAGGGGGCGTGCGCCCCGGCCGGTGATCGTGTCCTCGAACAGCATTCCGAGGGTCAGGCCGGCGGCGATGAAGCAGCCGGCGAGGGCCCCGATCCAGGAGGCCTCGAGTCCCAGGACGCCGCGGGCGAGCAGGTAGGTCAGGATGCCGCCGCCGATCACGCTCGGGTGCGCGACGCCCAGTCGTGCCGTGGTCCGCCGGATCGCACAGAAGGGCCACCCCCGCCAGACGACGTAGAAGAGCACCTGCCACGCGCCGATCACGACGAGCGCGGCCCCGGCGTCCGCGCCGGTCACCGGGCCGGGCCGGGCGAGCACGTCCGAGCCCGCAACGGGGTCGATCCGGACGAGCGCGAGGGTGCCGACGACCGCGACGGCCCACGAGGCCGCCACCGCGAGCAGCCCGGCCGGTAGCCGGGGCAGGCGCTGCAGGGGCCGGCGTTCACCGACGAGCGTGATCTGCAGCATCACCACGAACGCCGCCCCGGCGACCGGGAGCGTGGCGGGGAAGGTCGGCACGTGCCCCGGTCCGGGGGTGGCGACGAACATGCCGGTCAGGTCGAGGCCTCCGACGAGGAGCTGCCCGAGCCCGGTCAGGACGACGGCACCGACGACGACCAGGGCCGTGTCGGCCCACCCGGACAGGGCGGACGGCAGCCGCGTGCCCGGCCAGTTCTGCCACCAGAACGCGATCATCGCCACGAGTGGCAGGGAATGGGTGACCAGTGGCCCGATGACCAGCGTCGAGCCCTCTCCCCCGGCGCCGATCGCCAGCGCGACCGCGATCGGCACGACCAGCAGCAGCCCGAGCAGACCCAGCGCCGGTTGGCCCGGGCCCGGCCGGTCCCGGGCCGGGGCCGGGGCGGTGCCCGGCGGTGAGCCGGGCACCTTCCCTCCGGCGACCGTCACGTCCGGACTTCCACGGGCACCGGGTCCATGACCGTCTCCGGTGTGATGGGCAGGCTTCGGACCCGACGGCCCGTCGCGTGGAAGACGGCGTTGGCGATGGCGGCGGCCACCCCGACCTGACCGATCTCCCCCACACCCTTGGCCCCGAGCGGGCCGACGACGTCGTCGCGCACCTCGACGAAGTCGACCGTGACGTCGGGGGCGTCGGCGTTGACCGGCACCAGGTACTCGGCCAGGTTCGTCTCCGCCCAGCGGCCGGTGCGGGGATCGGCGTGGTTCCCCTCCAGCAGGGCCTGGCTCATCCCCCAGAGCATGCCGCCCATCAGCTGGCTGCGGGCCAGCAGCGGGTTGAGCACCCGGCCCGGCGCGAACGCCCCGCTCAGCCGGCGGACGCGGACCAGGCCGAGCTCCGGGTCGACGGCGACCTCGGCGAACTGGGCCCCGAAGGTGAGCAGGCCGTGCGGGGTGTCCAGCGGCGGCGGGCGCCAGGTGCCGGTCGCCTCCGCATCGGACATGTGGTTGCGTCCGAGCAGCTCACGGTAGGTGTCCGCCGCACCTGCGCGGTCGGACGAGGTGAGCCGCCCCGCGCTGACGGTCACCGACGCCGGGTCGACCCCGTGCAGCGGCGACCCGGGGTCGCCGACCGCCAGGTCGACGAGCTGGCGGCGCAGCGCGGTGCCCGCCTCGTGGACGGCGGAGCCGACCATGCCCGCCCCGGCCGACCCGACGGCCGCCGTGCTGTTCGGCAGGTCGGTGTCGCCGGCCTGGAACTCGATGTCGGACAGCGCCACGCCCAGCGCGTCCGCCCCCACCTGGGTGGCCATCGTCAGGACACCGGTGCCGAACTCCTGGGTGGAGGTCGCGACCGTCGCGCTCCCGTCGGCGAAGATGCGGGCCCGGGCGCGCTGGGGCGGCATGAAGAACGCCATCGGGTACGCCGCCACCGCCATCCCGGTGCCGATCAGCCAGTCCCCGTCCGGCCGCGTGCGGGGGGCCGGGTCCCGCCCGGCCCAGCCGAACCGCTCGGCGCCGAGCCGTAGGCACTCCTCCAGCCCGCCGCTGGACCAGGGGTTGCCACGTGGGTCGGTCCGCGCGACGTTGCGCAGCCGCAGGTCGAGGGGGTCGAGGTCCACCCGCCGGGCGAGCTCGTCCATCGCCGTCTCGAGTGTGAACATGCCGAGCGTCTCGCCGGGCCCCCGGGTGAACGTCGGGGTCATGGTGTTGCCCTTGATGAGCCGGTGCACGCCGAGGTAGGCGTCGCACGCGTACAGCTGCGAGGAGACGCCGGTCGCGGGCTCGGCCCAGTCGTCGAACAACGAGGTGACCGAGAGCTTCTCGTGCCGGATCGCGGTCAGCCTGCCGTCGCGGGTGGCGCCGAGCGCGATGGTCTGCTCCTGCTCCTCGCGGTGGCCGGTCGAGGTGAACATCTGCGGGCGGGTGAGCATCAGCTTCACCGGCCGGCCAACGATCCGCGCGGCCATGGCGGTGAGCGTCGTGTGCGGCCACACCATCGCCTTGGACCCGAAACCGCCGCCGACGAAGTGGGTGATGACGCGGACGTGCGACACCGGAAGCCCGAGGAGCTGGGCCACGGTCTGCTGGGTCGCCCGCACACCCATCGTCGACTCGTAGAGCGTCAGCTCGCCGCCGTTCCACACGGCGACCGTCGACGGGGCCTCCAGCGCGTTGTGGTGGTTGGCCGCCATCCGGTAGCTCACGTCGACCCGCGGATCCGCGCGGGCCAGACCGCCCTCGACGTCGCCGCGTTCCTCGCGCCCGGGCATCAGCCCGGCGAACAGGCGGTCCGCGTCGTAGGCCTGCGCACGCCCCTGCTCGATCGTGGTGACCGCCGGGGCGACGTCGTAGGCGACCCGGACGAGGGAGGCGGCGTACTGCGCCTGCTCGTAGCTCTCCGCGACGACCAGGGCGACCGGCTGACCCGCGTAGTGCACGGACGTGTCCTGCATCGGGAAGAAGCTCTCCCCCGGCGCGGCGGCCCCCAGCAGCGACGGCAACAGGTGCGGCGGCGACGCGACGGCCGGGAGGTCCTCGTGGGTGAGTACGGCGAGGACGCCCTCGGCGGTGCGGGCCGCACCGGCGTCGATCGTGGTCACCCGGCCGGCGGCGACCGTCGCCCCCACGATCGCGAGGTGCGCCGTGCCCGGCGGGGTGATCTCCGCCGAGTAGAGCGCGGCGCCGGTGACCTTCGCCGGGCCGTCCACCCGGGTGACCGGTGTACCGACGGCGGTCGTGACCGGGTTGGCGGTCGAGGTCATGATCGGGTTCCCTTCAGGCTCTGGACGAGGCCGCGCACCATCGCCCGCTGCGCAAGTTCGATCTTGAACGTGTTGGGTCCGCGGGCGACGGCACCGGCGAGCTCGGCGGCCGCGGCCCGACGGAACGCCGCCTCGTCGGCCGGACCACCGACGAGCGCCGCCTCCGCGCGCCTCGCCCGCCACGGCTTCGTACCGACACCGCCCAGCGCCAGCCGGACCCCGGTCACCACACCGTCGTCCACCGCGATCGCCGCGGCCACCGACACCAGCGCGAACTCGTAGGACTGCCGGTCGCGGAACTTGAGGTAGACCGAGCCGGCGGCGATCGGGTCACCCGGCACGTCGACCGCGACGATCAGCTCCTCGTGCGCGATCGGGTGCTCGACCTCGGGCGTCGCGCCGGGGAGCAGGAAGAAGTCGTCGGCGGCGATCGCGCGTCCGCCGACGGCTCCCACCGTGTGCACGACGGCGTCGAACGCCACGAGCGCCACCGCCACGTCGGAGGGGTGGGTGGCGATGCACCGGTCGCTGGTGCCGAGGATCGCGTGACCGCGGTTCGGCCCGTCCAGCGCCGCGCAGCCCGACCCCGGTTCGCGCTTGTTGCACGGGGAGACACCGTCGCGCAGGTAGGGACAACGGGTGCGCTGGCACAGGTTGCCCCCCAACGAGGCCATGTTGCGCAGCTGCTCGGAGGCGCCCTGCAACAGCGCCTGTGAGACGGCCGGGAACCGGCTGACGACACCCGGCGCCCGCGCGACGTCGTTCATCCTGGCGAGCGAGCCGATGTGCAGGCCCCCGTCGGGACGGTCCTCCACCGCGGTGAGCGGGAGGTCGTTGATGTCCACCAGGTGACCGGACCGGGAGACACCGGCCCGGATCAGGTCGATCTCGGTGGTCCCCCCGGCGAGGAAGGCGCTGTCGGGTCCTGCCGCCACGAGGGCGAGCGCGTCGTCGACGTCCCTGGCACGGCTGTAGGTCAACGGCCTCACGCCGCACCGCCCACGTTGTCGCGGACCTGGCGGATCGCGGCCCGGATGTTCGGGTAGGCCGCACAGCGGCAGATGTTGCCGCTCATGAACTCGCTGATGTCCTCGTCGGTGCCGGCGTTGCCCTCCTCGATCAGCTTGACCGCGGACATGATCTGGCCCGGCGTGCAGTAGCCGCACTGGAACGCGTCGTTCTCGACGAAGGCGCGCTGCATCGGGTGCAGCTCCTCGCCGTCGGCGAGCGCCTCGATCGTCGTGACCTCGTGACCGGTGGCGGCGACCGCCAGCGTCAGGCAGGACAGCACGCGCCTGCCGTCGATCCACACGGTGCACGCTCCGCACGTGCCCTGGTCGCAGCCCTTCTTGGTGCCGGTGAGCCCGAGGTGCTCGCGCAGCGCGTCGAGCAGGCTCACCCGTGGCTCGACGTCGACGACACGATCCCGGCCGTTGATCTGCACTGTCACGGGCACGCTGCGCGGCCCCCGGACGTCCTGGCGGGATTCGGTGGTGGACATGGCTTTCCTCTCCATCTCGACGGCGCGGGCCGCCGGCGGCCGCCGCGCGGCGGCGAGGACCGGGGCGTGGGACGGGCGCTTGCGTCGTCAGAGCCTGCGCGCCGGACCCCCTGCTTGTCCGCCCCGCGACCGGCACTCCTCGATACCTGCCAGCCCCCACCCCGGCTACCGGGCGACCGGCACCTCCCCCGGGTCGAGCCGGTGTGCCACGTGCGTTCACGGCCGGGTGGTCGGCGGTGAGAGAATCGGGACCATGGGTCCGGACGTCGCGCCACCGGGTACGGGGTCGCCGCCCATCGGCACCGAGGTGCTGCGCGACGGGGAACGTTCCCGCGTCGTGCGCCTCGCAGTGGGTCGCGACACCGTGGTCCGCAAGGAGCCGCTCGGTCCCGATGCGCCGCAACGGCTGCGCCGCGAGATCGAGACGCTGGAGCGGCTGCGCGGCGTCCCGGGTGTGGTGCAGCTGCTCGACTCCCCCCGCTACCCCGGCTCGGTCGTCCTCGCGGACGTGGGTGGCCCGAGCCTGGCGCAGCGGCCCACCCCCCTGGAGCTCGACGACGTGCTCGCGGTCGCCGTCGACCTGGCCCGGGCGGTGGCGGCGATGCACCGCCGGGGCGTGATGCACGGGGACATCACCCCTGCGAACGTCCTGGTCGACCACGACGGCCGGCCGGTCCTGGTCGACTTCGCGTCGGCGACGACGTTCGCCGAGATCCGCCCCGGCTTCGGTCCGCTGGCCGGCGCCACCGACATCGCCGGCACGCTCGCGTACCTGGCGCCCGAGCAGACCGGGCGGACCGGCCGGGCGGTGGACCAGCGCGCCGACCTGTACGCGCTGGGCGCCACGCTGTACGAGCTGGCGACCGGTGCGCCGCCGTTCGGCTCGACGGACCCCGTGCGGCTCGTCCACGACCATCTGGCGCGCGTGCCGGTCCCCCCTGCCGAGCGCAACCCGCAGCTCCCGATCCCCTTCTCCGACGTCGTCGTCCGGCTGCTGGAGAAGGAACCCGACAACCGGTACCAGACCGCCGACGGGCTGGCCCACGACCTGCAGCTGATCCGCGACGACCGGGCGCGCGGCGCCCCCCGCCCGTTTCGCATCGGCCGCCGCGACGTCCCCCTGCGGCTGCTGCCGCCGTCACGGCTCGTCGGCCGGGAGCCCGAGACTGCTGCGCTGCGGGCGGCGTTCGAGGATGCGCTCACGGGCGGCTGCCGCGCGGTGCTGGTCGACGGCTCGCCGGGCGTGGGGAAGACGGCACTGGTCGACGAGCTGCGGCCCGTGGTGGCCCGCAGCGGTGGCTGGTTCGTGGCCGGGAAGTTCGACCAGTACCGGCGGGACCTGGCGTCCAGCGGCGTCCAT
This sequence comes from Pseudonocardia sp., assembly GCF_050250275.1. Classification (GTDB taxonomy): domain Bacteria; phylum Actinomycetota; class Actinomycetes; order Mycobacteriales; family Pseudonocardiaceae; genus Pseudonocardia. Next base: position 117,222 of record NZ_JBFWOY010000012.1, on the reverse strand, counting down.
CAGGCGTTCCGCGTCCTGGGCAGGCTGCTGCTGGCCGAGCCGGAGGACGAGCTCGCTGCCCTGCGGGAACGGGTCGCGGCCGGGCTCGGGCCGAACGCGGGCCTGATGGCGGCCGTGGTGCCCGAGTTCGCCGCGCTGCTGGGGGTGCCGCCCGAGCCCGGGGATGCGCTGACCGCACAGGTGCGGGGTCAGCGCAACGGCGTGCAGCTCCTGCGGGCGATCGCGTCACGGGACCGGCCGGTGCTGATGTTCGTCGACGACGTCCAATGGGCGAGCCGCACCCCACTCGGGTTCATCGACATGCTCCTCGACGAGGGGCCGGTCGAGGGCCTGCTGCTCGTGTGCGCCCACCGCGAGCCGGACGTCGGGGGGACAGAGCCCTTCGCCGCCCACCTGCCCCGGTGGCAGGAGCGCCCCGGGGTGCGGCGGGTGCCGTTGGCGGACCTGCCCGGTCCGGCGCTGCTGACGATGGTCGCCGACATGCTGCGCGTGCCCCGGGAGTCGGCGGCGGAGCTGGCCGGACAGCTGCACCTGCGCACCGCGGGCAACCCCTACGAGACCGTCGAGCTGCTGGGCGCGCTGCGCCGCGACGGCCTGCTCACCCCGGGCCCCGACGGCTGGCGGTGGGACACCGCGGCCGTGCTCGCCCAGCTGAGCCGGACCGAGGTCGGCGAGCTGCTGGTCGCGCGGGTCGCGGCCACCCCGCCGCCGACGCGGCGTGTGGTGGACGTGATGGCCTGCCTGGGTGGCCGGGTCGAGATGACGGTGCTGCAGGCGGCGGTCGACGAGCCGGCAGAGGCGCTGGAGCAGGCCCTGGCGCCGGCCCTCGCCGACGGCGTGCTCGTCGCCGAGGCCGGGGCGCGCGGAGCGGTCCGGTTCCGCCACGACCGGATCCGTGAGGCGATCCTGCGCGAGATCGACCCGCAGCGCCGCCGCGCGCTGCAGCTGGGCATGGCCCGGCGGCTGACGGCGCACCCCGAGCTGTTCACGACCGCCGCCGAGCAGTACCTGCCCCTCACCCGCACGCCGGAGGTCCTCGACGATCCGGCCGAGCGCGGCCGGATCGTCGAGCTGCTGCGCCGCGCCGCCGAGGAGGCGCGCCTGGTCGCCGACCACGTCGCGATGGACGCCCTGCTGACCGGCGCGCTGCAGCTCGTCGAACCCGACGACACGACCGCGCGGGTCGAGCTGTTGCGCGGCCGGCTGACCGCCCTGTACAGCCTGGGGCGGCTGGAGGAGGCCGACGAGCAGTACCGGTCCATCGAGGACCTGCACCCCGACACGGTGCAGCACGCGTTCGCGGCGGCGCTGCAGGTCAGGACCCTCACCTACCGCGGCCGGGTCACCGAGAGCATCGACATGGCCGTGGACCTGCTGCGCGAGCTCGGTATCGCCGTCCCGGTGGAGCGGACACCCGACGAGGTCGCGCACCAGATGCGCCACCTGTACCGGTGGCTGGACGGCAGCGAGCTGTCCGACGACCTCCGCCGCCCCGAGATCGGCGACCCGCGTCTGCTCGCCGCCCTGGAGCTGATGCAGGCGGTCCTGCCCGCGGTCTACTTCGTGCCCGACCTGCCGCTGTACAGGTGGCTGACTCTCGAAGCGCCGCGAATCCTGCTCGAGCACGGCCACTCCCGGTCGTTGATCGGGGCGGCCCGCATCGCCGTCAACGCCTCGACGATGCCGCGGGGTGAGGACCACGAGGCCGCCTACCGCGCGACGCGCCGGCTCCTGGCGCTCGGCGACGCCAACGGCTACGAGCCCGAGACCTCGGTGCTGCGCGCGCAGTACGCCAGCGTCGTCGTGTGCTGGTTCGAGCCGGTCGAGAACGCCGTGCGGGTGTCGCAGCAGGCCAGGGCAGGTCTGGTCGCCGGCGGCGATCTCGCGTACGCCGGGTACGCCTACCACCCGGCCGTCACCGGCATGCTGGAGTGCGCCCCGACCCTGGACGAGTACGTCGACGAGGTGGAGGCGGCGCTGGCGTTCACCCGGCGCACCGGCAACGAGACCGCCACCCGGTGGTTCGACAGCTACCGGTGGACGGCCGCTGCGCTGCGGGGGGAGGGTGCCGAGGGGCCGGCGCAGGCGGAGGCGACGATGCGGGCCGCCCCGTACGCCGACAACGCGGCCGCCAGGCTGTTCGACCACATCGCGCGGGCGACCGTCGCCGCCGTCTTCGGTGACGCATCCGGCCTGGTGCACCATGCCGCGGCCGCCATGCCGTTGCTGCCGGCGGCGTCGGGCCTCTACCCGACGGCGGTGGCCCGGCTGCTGCGCGGCATGGCCCTCGCCGAACAGGCGCGGGGTGCCGACGCCGCGGAGCGCGCCGCCCTGCTCGTCGAGCTGGACGAGCTGTCCGGGTGGCTGGCGGCGCGCGCCGCCGACGCTCCGGACAACTTCCTGCACCTGCTCCGGCTGCTCGAGGCCGAGCGGGCGTGGGCCGTCGGCGACTTCCGGGTGGCCACCCAGGCGTTCGACGCCGCCCGGCAGGAGGTCGCGCGGCGGCAGCGCCCATGGCACCGGGCGCTCATCACCGAGCGCGCGGCCCGCTTCCACCTCGCGCACGGTGTGGACCAGGCCGGCCGCGAGCTGCTGGCCGAGGCCCGGCGCCACTACGACGAGTGGGGGGCGGCCGCGAAGGTCGCCCAGCTGGACTGGGCCTACCCGGCCCTCCGCCCCCGGCCGGACGGCGGCGCCGGCCCCGACCAGCACGCCGCCGGGGCGCACCCGTCGGCGGCGGTCAGCACCGGGGTGATCGACCTGTTCGGCATCCTGTCCGCGTCGCACGCGCTCAGCTCCGAGACCGGCATCGAACAGCTGCACACGCGAGTCGTCGAGGTGCTCAGCACGATGACCGGCGCCACCGGGGTGCACCTGGTGCTGTGGGACGGCGACCGCCGCGACTGGCGGTCGCCGTCGCCGGACCCCACCGTCGACGCGTCCGCGCAGCGCGGCCGCGTACACGGCGACCACGCCCCGATGTCGGTGCTGCGCTACGTCCGGCGGACCGGCGAGACCGTGGTCGTCGACGACGTGTCCCGCGACGACCGGTTCGCCCGCGACCCGTACTTCTCGGGGGTCGACGGCTGCTCGCTGCTCGCGCTGCCCATCCTCAGCCGAGGGGCGCTGCAGGGGGTCCTGCTGCTGGAGAACCGGCTGATCCGGGCCGCGTTCACCGCGCAACGGCTCGACGCCGTCGGCCTCGTCGCCGCCCAGCTCGCCGTCTCCCTCGACAACGCGCAGCTCTACGCCGACCTCACCGCCTCGCGCGCCCGGATCGTGGCCGCCGCCGACCAGGCACGCCGACGCATCGAACGGGACCTGCACGACGGGGCTCAGCAGCGCCTCGTCACCCTCGCCATGCACGCCCGGTTGGCCAGGTCGGCCGTTGCCGCCGGGTCCGAGGCATTGACCGAGCAGCTCGACGCGCTGGTGGACGAAGCCACCACGGCGATGACCGAGCTGCGCGAGCTGGCCCGCGGCATCCATCCGGCGACGCTCGCCGAGGGTGGCCTGCGACCCGCGCTGAAGGCGCTCGCACGCCGGTCCCTCATCCCGGTCAGGGTGCAGGCACCTGCCGACCACCGGCTGCCCGAGCCGATCGAGACCGCGGCCTACTACGTCGTCAGCGAGGCGCTGACCAACGCCACCCGGCACGCCGAGGCCTCGGTCGTGACCGTCACCGTCGAGACCGACACCGGCCCGGCCGGTGCCGTCGTGCGTGTGCTGGTGCACGACGACGGCCGCGGCGGCGCCCGGCTGACCGCCGGGTCCGGCCTGCTGGGGCTCAAGGACCGGGTCGAGACACTCGGCGGCCGGTTCGTGGTGCGCTCCGTCCGCGGCAGCGGCACGACCGTGCAGGCCGAGCTCCCGGTGCCGGAGACCGGGGCGCGCCCGGGCTGACCGGGCGTCTCAGGTGGCGACGCCGTCGCCTCCGCGCGCGTCGGCGACCAGCGCCTCGATGGCGGCCGCCGACAGTGCGAGCTTGCCCACGAAGCCGATGGCCGGGCTCGCCTCGAGCAGGTCGAGGAGGTCGACCTCGGCGTGGACGGAGATCAGGATCACGTGGCCCGGGTCGATGTCCGGGGCGTCGGTGAGGCGTCGGGCCAGCTCGAACCCGCTGGTCGGACCGAGGTCGACGTCGAGCAGCGTCACGTCGGGACGAAGCTCGGCGACGTGCCGGAGAGCGGCCTCGCTCGTCGAGGCGACGCCGACGACGCGCAGCCCCTCCTGTTCGAGCAGCGCACGCGCGGACCGCAGGAAGTCCGGGCTGTCGTCGACGATCACGCACCGCAGAGCCACGAGGCACACACTAGAGCCGCGGCGGCGGCCGGCCATTGCAGCTAGCCGCCATCCGTAGGCGCTTCTCGGGTCGGTCGTGGCGGGGTCGATAATGGACCTATGGGAGAAAGCCGTACTCGCGTCGTCATCGCCGAGGACGACGTACTGCTGCGCGAGGGGCTGTCCCGGTTGCTCACCGAGGCGGGGTTCGAGGTCGCCGGGAACTACGGAACCTGCACCGAACTGGTGCCCGAGGTCGCGCGGCTGCGCCCCGACCTGGTGATCGTCGACATCAGGATGCCGCCCACCCACACCACCGAGGGCCTCGACGCGGCCCGCACGATCCGCCAGGAGCTGCCCGGTACCGCCATCCTCGTGCTGTCGGCGCACGCGGAGGTCGAGCAGGCCACCGAGCTGCTGCGCAGCGGGCAGCGCACCGGTTACCTGCTCAAGGACCGGATCAGCGACGTCGACGACTTCCTGGCCACGCTGGACCGGATCGTCAAGGGCGGGACGGTCGTCGATCCCGCTCTCGTGCAGGAGCTCCTGGCCACCCGCCGGGTCGACAACCCGTTGCAGGCCCTCTCGCCGCGCGAGCGCGAGGTGCTCGCGCTCATGGCCGAGGGCCTGTCCAACGTCGGCATCGCGAACCGGCTGTGGGTCGCCGAGGGCACCGTCGAGAAGCACGTCCGCAGCATCCTGACCAAGCTGGGCATCGCCGAGATGGCGGAGAGCCACCGCCGTGTCCTGGCGGTGCTCACCTTTCTCGACAACCACTGACTGCCGGACCCATGACCTGCGGGGCGGCGGCCGCCCCCCGACGACCGCCGCCCCCATCGCGCCACCCCGCTCTCCCCTGGGCCGCGCCCCACCCCCCGACGGTTAGGGGTGCAGCAGCGGAGTGGCGACGTCCTCACGTGCCCCGGCCGGGCCGGGCTAGAGGGCCCCGACGGCCTCGCACGCCCTGCGCACGCCCGCCCCGTAGGACGGGTCCGCCAGGGTGCAGTTCTCGATGTGCCGCTCCACGGTCCGGGCCCGAGCCCCCGTGATGGCACGGGCGGTGTTGAAGAACAGCGCCTCCTGTTGCTCGGCCGTCATCAGCCGGAACAGGTCGCGGGTCTGGGTGTAGTAGTCGTCGTCGTCCTCGCGGAAGTCGAAGTGGTCCGCTGTCGCCGACCCGAGCGCCAGCCCCGGCTCGGCGTAGGAGGGCTGTTCGGACCAGCGGCCGAAGTTGTTGGGCTCGATCCCGGGCACGCCGCCCTGGTTGCCGTCGACGCGCATCGCGCCGTCGCGGTGGTAGCTGTTGACCGTCGTGGCGGCGTGCGGGTGGTTGACCGGGATCTGGTGGTGGTTGACCCCGACCCGGTAGCGGGCGGCGTCTCCGTAGGCGAACAGCCTGCCCTGCAACATCTTGTCCGGGCTGAAGGAGATGCCCGGCACGAGGTTCGCGGGGGTGAAGGCGGCCTGTTCGACGTCGGCGAAGTAGTTGTCGGGGTTGCGGTTCAGCTCGAACTCCCCGACCTCGACGAGCGGGTAGTCCTTCTTGCTCCACACCTTGGTCAGGTCGAAGGGGTGGAAGCGGTAGGTGGCCGCGTCCCCCTCCGGCATGATCTGCACGAACAGCGTCCACTTCGGGAACTCGCCCCGCTCGATCGCCTCGAACAGGTCCCGCCCGTGGGACTCGCGGTCCGTCGCGATGACGGCGGCGGCCTCCGCGTCGGTGAGGTTCTCGATTCCCTGCTGCGTCCGGAAGTGGAACTTGACCCAGTGCCGCTCGCCGGCGGCGTCGATGAGGCTGAAGGTGTGGGAGCCGAACCCGTGCATGTGCCGGTAGGACCGGGGGATGCCCCGGTCGCTCATGACGATGGTGACCTGGTGCAGGGCCTCGGGGAGGTTCGTCCAGTAGCCCCAGTTGTTCTCGGGGTTGCGCAGGTTGGTGCGCGGGTCTCGCTTCACCGCCCGGTTGAGGTCCGGGAACTTCAACGGGTCGCGGTGGAAGAAGACCGGGGTGTTGTTGCCGACGACGTCCCAGTTCCCCTCCTCGGTGTAGAAGCGCACCGCGAACCCGCGGATGTCGCGCTCGGCATCGGCGGCCCCCCGTTCACCGGCGACGGTGGAGAAGCGGGCGAACATCTCGCACTCGTTGCCGACGGCGCCGAACAGTTTCGCCCTCGTGTAGCGCGAGATGTCGTGGGTGACCCGGAACGTGCCGAACGCACCGGCACCCTTGGCGTGCATCCGGCGTTCGGGGATGACCTCGCGGTCGAAGTGCGCGAGCTTCTCGATCAGCCACAGGTCCTGCAGCAGCACCGGACCGCGCGGGCCGGCGGTCGCGCTGTTCTGGTTGTCGACGACGGGTGCGCCTGCCGCCGTGGTCAACGGCTTGGTGTTCTCCGTGAATGCCATCTTCTCTCCGGCTGTGTCGGTGGGGACTGTTCGGACGAGGGCGGCCCGGCCCGCGGGGTGGTCGCTGGGGCGTCCGGGGCCGAGCCACCCACCGTTCACTCCGGCCAGGAGTTGTTCCGGATGATCTCGACGAAGTCCTTGCGGACGAACCCCGGGTCGAAGTGGGCGAGAACGTCGTCGTTCATGGTGCCGAAAGTGGTGTCCGGCCGGTCCACCATCGCGTCGTTGAACGCCCGCAGGATGCGGTTCTTGAAGTCCGGCCGGGGGTGTGCGGCCACGACCTCGGCGCGTTGCCCGGGGGTGATCTCGTCGAGGTCGAGGCCGAGCACGTCGGCCTCCACCCCGAGCGTCACGACCGCGACCTCCGGGGCCAGGTGGAGCGGGACGTCCGGGGTCGTGTGCAGGGCGATCCCGAGCCAGACGTTACCGGCCTCGGCCTCGCTGCGACCGTGGTCGCGCAGGAAGTCGCGGGCGAGGTTCGCACCGTCGATCTCGAACCGCTGGTCCTTCGTCGCGTACGCCGGGGTCAGCCCGAGGTCGTGGAACATCCCGCCCACATAGGCGAGCTCGGGGTCGACGTCGAGGCCCCGCGCGGCGGCCTTGAGACAACCCAGGAGGAAGACACGCCTGGAGTGGTCGAAGAGCGTGTCGTCCTCGGCCCCACGGACGAGTGCGGTGGCCTCCCGGACGAGAGCGGTGTCCGGAATGCTGATTCCTGCGATGGTCTCTGGCATGTGTGCTCCTTCAGCGGCTGGACCGGGCGGGCAGGGAACTCGCCGTGCCCGTCAGGTGGCCAGGAAGTCCAGGAGGGCCTTGTTGACGATCTCGGGGTGGGTCCAGGCGATGTTGTGGGGCCCGCCCTCGACCGTCACGGTGGTGAGGTCCTTGATCAGTCCGGGCAGCCGTGCCGCGGTGCTCGCGTAGGGCAGGATGCGGTCGGCGTCACCGTGCACGAGCAGGGTCGGGACGTCGATGTTCGGCAGGTCGGCGCGGAAGTCGGTGAGCCAGGTGTCGACGCAGGCCTCGGCTGCGAACGACGATGCACCGATCGCGGTGACGAAGCTGTTCTGCCAGGCCTGCTCGCTGATCAGCGTTCCGCCGAGGACGTCGACGTTGTAGAAGTTGTCGAGGAAGGTCTTCAGGTAGGCGGGCCGGTCGGCCACCACGGCGGCCTTGATGTCCTCGAACACCTGCCGGTCGACACCGTCGGGGTTGTCGTCGGTCTTGAGCAGGAACGGGGGGATCGCCCCGAGCAGCACGGCCTTGCGGACCCGTGCGGAGCCGTGGGTGGAGAGGTAGCGCGTCACCTCACCGGTGCCCATCGAGAAGCCGACGAGCGCGATGTCGTCCAGGGCGAGGTGGTCGAGGAGGGCCTTCAGGTCGGCGGTGAAGGTGTCGTAGTCGTAGCCGACGGTGGGCCGGCTCGACCTGCCGAAACCGCGCCGGTCGTAGGTGATGACGCGGTACCCGGCCGAGAGCAGGGCGCGCTGCTGCTTCTCCCAGGAGGCCCCGTCGAGCGGATAGCCGTGGATCAGGACCACCGGACGGCCCGCGCCGTGGTCCTCGAAGTAGATCTGGATGTCGGTGTCGTTCTCGCGGCCGACGGTGAGCATGGCCATGGGGTGCTCCTTGTGATCGAACGCGAGGGCTCCCCGTCGAAGTTCGTGCCGCGGATTCGGCACCGGGGGCCGCTCGGTGAGATCGAGTCTGCTCGATCCGCGGGCCCGCGGGCCGCCCGGCGAGCCGCAATCGTCGATGGCGGCGAGCCGGACCGTCCACTACCTGCTGGCGGGAAGGCAGCCAGGTGAACTGGGCCCGACGTGGTGCGGCCCCGCCGACACAGATGTGGTCGTGAGGTCGTCCGCTCCTCCGTCGGCGGTGGCGGAGGAAGACCCACGACCGGCGGGGCCGCGTCGGTCGACCGTCAGGAACTCAGCTGCCGCAGGAGTTCCAGTGCGTTGCGCTCGACGTAGTTGTGGGTGAGCCGGCCGTCGGGCAGCACGTGCCACACCGCGGTCCCGGTCATGCGGACCGGCTGTCCGTCCGGTTCGGTGCCGGCGAAACCGTTGTTGGTGCCGGTCAGCACCCACCGGGACGCGACACGCGAGCCGTCGGCGTTCTGGAACGTGTCGACGGGTTCGAGGTGGATGTCGCCGATCGCGGTGTGGAAGGCCCGCACCCACTCCTTGAACGCGGTGCGGCCGTGGATCTCGGTACCGCCGGAGATGATCACGAAATCGTCGGCGACGAGCTCGTCGATCGCGTCGAGGTTGTGCGGGGCCTGCCACACCTCGGCCCAGAAGTTGTGCACGATGTCGACCGCCGTGGGGTGGGCGAGGCGCGCGTCGTGGCCGGCGGCAGCGGGATCGGGGACGTCGGTACTCATCGGGTGCTGTTCCTTCGAGGTCGTGGTGCTCCCCCGCGGGCGCGGGGTCATGGTCCGGTGCCGGCGGGAGTTCCCGCGTCGATGAGGGTCGCCGCGGCGCGGGCGGCCACCAGCACGGGGCCGTCGTTGCCCGACATCGCGGCGTGCACGATCGCGCCGTCGAGCAGGACGAGCAGCGCCTCACCGGTGTCGGCGGGGTCGGGATGTCCCAGCTGCTCGAGCAGCCGGGCGAACGCGGCCGCCACGTCGTTCTTGTGGGCCAGCGCCAGGGTGGCGGCAGGCCCGTCCCGGTCGGGGCTCTGCAGCCTGGTCGCGACGAACGGGCAGCCGGCGGCGAGCCCGCCGGCCCTCGCCCGCTCCGCGATCCGGGTGAAGGCACCGAGGAGCCGGTCCCGCGGCGGGTCGGTGTCGGGACCGAGCAACCAGCGTCGCTGTGTCGTGCTGAACCTGGCCAGCGCGGCCGCGACGAGCTCGTCCTTGCCGGCGAAGTGCCGGTAGAGCGACATCTTGGCGGCGCCGGCGCGTTCGGCGACCGCGGCCGGCGTCGTTCCGATCCAGCCCCGTTCGAGCAGCAGCTCGACGGTGGCCCCGAGGGCCCTCTCGCGTGCGTCGTGGCGACCGGTCACCACCAAACGATACCTTAAGGTAGCGTTTCGCCGGTCGCGAGCCCGGCCGACGGCGATCACGGAGCGCACCGGACCCGCCGGAATCACAGGACCTGCGGTCCCACATGAACGGCACGGCGCCTTGCTCCCGAGCGCCGGGGAGGAGATCCTCGCGCGACCACGTGCCCGACCGGACGGTGCGCCCACGATGGCCCGGGCAGCCGGACGCCGGGAATCCCTCGTCGAAGGAACCGCGATGTCTCACCCCGCCGCCTCGCCCGGACGCTGGCGCCTGGTCCCCATGCTGGCGCGAGACCCCGGCGAGCCGGGCCGGACGGCCACCCCGCTGGAGCTGTTCTTCGACCTGGTCTTCGTCGTGGCCGTGAGCATCGCGGCCGTCCAGCTCCATCACGCGCTCACCGAGAACCACGTCGTCGACGGCCTGCTCGTCTACGGCCTGGTGTTCTTCGGCATCTGGTGGGCGTGGATGAACTTCACGTGGTTCGCCACGTCGTTCTCCACCGACGACTGGCTCTACCGGGTCGTCACGTTCGTGCAGATGGGCGGGGTGCTGGTCCTCGCCGCGGGCGTGGAGCCGGCGTTCACCGAGCACAACTTCGCCCCGCTCGTCGTCGCCTACGTCGTCATGCGGGTCGCGATGGTCTCGCAGTGGCTGCGGGCCTCTCGATCCGCGGGCGAACGCCGTCGCACGACCCGGATCTACGCCGCCGGCATCACCGTCCTGCAGGTCTTCTGGCTGCTGCAGCTCACCCTGTCAGGCCCGGCCGCGGCCGTCGCGATCGTCGTCCTCGTCCTCGCCGAGCTCGCCGTGCCGGTGATCGCTGAGCGGCAGGGCGCCACTCCGTGGCACCCGCACCACATCACCGAGCGGTACGGCCTGTTCACATTGATCCTGCTCGGCGAGAGCCTGCTGGCGTCGGCCAACGCGATCATCGAAGCACTCCACGACCAGCAGTCCCTCACCTCGCTGGTGTCGATCTCGGTCCTGGCGCTCGTCGTGACCGCCGCGATGTGGTGGATCTACTTCTGGCCGCCGCACCACGAGTCGATCAACTCGCTGGCCGGGTCACTCCGCTACGGATACGTGCACTACTTCGTCTTCGCCGCTGCGGGCGCTTTCTCGGCCGGCATCGAGGTCGAGGTCGACGTCCTGACGGGAACCAGCGAACTGGGCGAGGTCGCCGCATCCTTCACCGTCACCGTGCCGGTCGCCGTCTTCGTCCTCGGGATCTGGTGGATCGCGCTGCGGCCCAACGCCGACCGCGTCGTGAACACGGCGATACCGCTCGGCGCCGTACTCGTCCTGCTCGACCCGGTCATCCCCGTTCCGTTCACCGTCGCCGCCGTGGTCATGGTCCTGATGGTGGTGGTGCTGGTGCTGCGACAGCCGCTGGACCGGCGCGGGTCCGAGAGGCAAGACGTGGTGGCCGGCGACTGACCCTCCCCTTCCGACGTCGACACCGACGAGGGCCCGACGGCGGTTCCGGCGACACCTCGCCGGCCACCAGGACCCGACGGAGTCATATCGGGACGACGTCTGGTTCAGCGGGACGAGCTGCTGGAGCGCCGGGTGGGCCGGTCGGTGCGCGGCGCGTCCCGGTCCGACCGTCGGACCGCACCCGGGGCCGACCCGCACACGAGGAGACCGGACGGTCGCCGCGAGAACTCGTGCGGCAGTGAACGGGGCCGGCCGGCAGCGTGGGGACGCGGGCGTTAGCGCAGCTCGCCACGACGTCCGCCGTGCCGCGCCGCCGACACTGGACCGGGGTCACCCCGCCGATCGGACGGCCCCGCGCCGGACAGGACCGACACGAGGCGACGACGCCCCCGCGAACGCTGCCGAGCCTCCGGCAGCTGCATCCGCCGTCGTGGAGGACGATAAGCTGGCAGGCGCACACATCGGGACACTGTCCAGCGTTCCTGGCGCTCCTCCAGGATTCTACCGGGGAGGATCGATGGCTGGAGAGGACGACACGGAGCCGACCGCGGCCGCCGATGCCGGCGGGAAGAAGGACAGTACGACCGCGAGAGTGGTCGCCGTCCTCGACGCGCTCGCCCGGGCGGAGGAGGGCGGCGTCGGCGTCCGCCAGCTCGCGACGGTGCTCGGGGTCAGTCGCAGCGCGGTGCACCGCGTCCTGCAGAACCTGGCCGACCTCCGGGTGGCCCACGCGCTGCCGAGCGGGAACTACGAGCCGGGCGAGGTACTCGCGGCCTGGGCGACGTTCCTGGGGTACCGCCAGAACGTCCTCGAGCTCTCGAAGGGCCTGCTCGACCGGCTGGTCGAACGGGCGGAGGAGACGGCGTACCTCACGACCTATGCCGGAGGTCAGCTCACCACGGTCGCGGCAGCCGAATGCGACCGCCCGGTGCGCTACGTCCTTCCGATCGGGGGCCGGCTCCCGCTGGAGCGGGGTGCCGCGGGCAAGGCGGTCCTCGCCCACCTGGGTGAGGAGGTCCTCACCGAGCTGGCGCTGCCCGAGGCCGAGGCGACGCGACTCCGGGCCGATCTCGCGGAGACGCGCGCGCGCGGCTACGCCGTCAGCATCGGGGAGAACATCCCCGACGCCTGCGGGTTCGCGGCCGCCTACTTCACGAACGGCCGGCCGGCCGGGTCGATCACGGTGACCGTTCCGCGCTACCGGGCGGCCGACGACGCGGCGGACAGGTTCGGCCCGCTGGTGAAGGACACGGCGCGGGCACTCACGAACCTGCTCACCGCTCGCCCGGACGACTGAGGACGTCCGCCCCGCGGCGGTGGGACGACGTGGGCCGGGCCGGCTCAGGCCTCGGCCCGGCCGTCGGGTCCCCCGACCCTCAGGTGCGCCGGCTGACCGGCGAGCACCGAGCGGGCGACGGTGCGCAGGTGCACGTCCTCGGGGCCGTCCACGATGCGCAGGGTGCGGGCCCGTGACCAGATCTCGGCCAGTGGCGTGTCGTCGGTGACGCCCATGCCGCCGAAGAGCTGGATCGCCCGGTCGAGGACGTTCTGCGCCACCTCCGGCGCGACGACCTTGATCGCCGACACCGAGGCACGGACGTCGTCGACGCCGTAGCGGTCGACCAGCCACGCGGTGTGCAGGACCAGCAGCCGCGCCTGGTCGATCTCGATCCGCGACCGGGCGATGGTGCTGCGGACGACGCCCTGGTCGCTGAGCGGGGCGCCGAAGGCGACGCGGCTCTGCGCACGCTCGACCATCATTTCCAGGGCGCGCTCGGCCATGCCGATGGCCCGCATGCAGTGGTGCACCCGGCCCGGCCCCAGGCGTGCCTGCGCCACCTGGAACCCCCGGCCGGGCTGACCGAGGACGTACTCCCGGGGCACCCGGACGTCGTTGTACTCGATCTCGCAGTGGCCCTGTTGGTCGCGGTACCCGAACACGGGAAGCGCGCGCACGATCCGCACCCCTTCGGCATCCCGCGGGACGAGCAGCATCGTGTGCTGTCGATGGCGGGGGGCGTCCGGGTGCGACCTGCCGAGGAGGATCAGCAGCCGGCACCGGGGGTCCGCGGCGCCGGTCGTGAACCATTTCCGGCCGTTGACGATGTAGTGGTCGCCGTCCTCGACGATGCGGGTGTCGATGTTCGTCGCGTCGCTGGAGGCGACGTCGGGCTCGGTCATCGAGAACGCCGACCGGATCTCGCCGTCGAGCAGCGGCTCCAGCCAGTCGGTCCGCTGGCGGTCGGTGGCGAACCGGTCGAGCATGTCCATGTTCCCGCTGTCGGGGGACAGGCAGTTCATCGCCGCCGGCGCGATGAACGGGCTGCGGCCGGTCTGCTCGGCGAGGATCGCGTAGTCGACCTGCGCCAGTCCGGCCGCTCCGCCACGGAACAGGTTCCACAGCCCCTGTGCCCGTGCCTCGGCGATGAGGTCGAGCATGACGGCCGGTGGATCGTGGGGTCGGCCGGCGGCGGTGAGTTCCTCGCGCTGGGCCGCGTACACCGGCTCCGCCGGGTAGACGTGGTCGGACATGAATCCGCGGACGCGCTCCAGGTGGTCGAGCGCGCTCGCGGAGATACTGAAGTCCACGGGGAGTTCCGTTCCTATGTCAGCAGCTCGTCGGCCCGCGCGAGCCGATCGGCCAGCTCCGCTCCGACGACGTCGAGGTCGAGCCGGGTGGCCGACGCGTGCCCGGGGCGGGAGAAACGCCTGCGGATCCCGGCGTCGATGCAGGCCCACTTCCACTCGGCGAACGCCTCGAAGTACGCCAGCCCGTCGAGCGGCGCGTCGGCCCGTCCGGCGTAGGCGTCGATCAGGTCGTCGCGACCGCAGTAGCCGGGTACACGTCCCGGCGGGGGGACGATACGGGTCCCCGACTCCCCCGGTGCGGACCAGCTGGCCAGGAACCAGCCCAGGTCGGCGCGGGGGTCGCCGGTCGATGCCAGCTCCCAGTCCACGACGGCACGCAGCTGTCCGTCCGCCGTGAGCAGACAGTTCCCGATCTTGAAGTCGCCGTGCAGCAGTGCGACACGCGGCTCGCCCGGGAACCGCTGCTCCAGGGTCCGGGCGACGGATTCCAGACCTGGATGGTCGGCGACGTCCTGCTCGGTCAGCAACCCTCGCCACCGCCGCAGCTGCCGCAGGACGAAGGGCTCGGCGCGCAACAGCGAGGCGAGTCCTGCGGCCTCGACCCCCACCCCGTGGATGTCGGCGAGTGCACGGACCAGCTCCGCGCCGATCGTCGCCCGGTCCCCCGGCGCCACCGCCCGCAGCGCGTCGGTCGAGTCGAGCGCCGCGCCCTGCGCGAACGACATCAGGAAGAACGGAACGCCGATCACCCCGACGTCGGTACAGACCGCGTAGGTCGTGGGGACGGGAACGGCGGTCGCGCCCAGCGCGGTGACCAGCTCGTACTCCCGCTGGATCGCCTTCGCCGCGCCGCCGTCGTCGCTGGTCGAGCACCGCAGGCAGTACGTGGACCCGTCGTCGGTGTCGATGCCGTAGACGAGGTTCGACCGACCCCCCGAGATCGGCCGGACCGACCGGACGGCCCCCAGCTCCGGTGCGCGCGTCGGCAGCCAGGTACGCAGCCCGGAGAGCACACGTTCCTCCCGGGCGACCCCGACGTGATCGACGTCGGTCATCGGAGCTGGTCCCGGTACTCGTCGAGGTCGGGAGCCGCTGCCACGGCCAGCCGCGCGCCGCTGCCGAACTCGATCGGGGAGCCCAGCAGCGTGACGGTGCCGAAGCCTTCCTGGTCGTAGGACTGCACCATCGGTGCCACCTCGGTCCGCGCCGCCTCGAGCGCCTCCTTGACGGTTCGCACTCTCGCCGACGGGACGCCGAACTCGGCCAGCCGCCGGAGCCAGTGGTCGGCGCCGTGGCCGGCCAGGCTCTTCTCCAGGATCGACCGCAGTTCGTCGCGGTTGCGCATCCGTACCGAGTTCGACTCGAAACGGGGGTCATCGATCAGGTCGGGACGCTCGATCGCATGGCACAGCCGCTGCCAGAACCGCTCCGCGCGCACAGCGAGGACCACGTCGCCGTCCGCGGTGGCGACCGCCTGCCACGGCACCGTGTGCTCGTGCTCCACACCGGTTCGGACCGGTTCCTTCCCTGACGTCAGATAGAGCGTCGCGGTATAGGTGAGGAGGCTGAGCGTGGCGTTGTACATCGGGACCCGGACGAGCTCACCACGGCCGGTGCGGCCGCGCGCAACCAGGGCGGCGAGAATCCCGTTCACGGCGAACTGCGCCGAGGACAGGTCGGCGATCGGCAGGCACATTCGCAGCGGCGGGTCGCCCGGCTGTCCCTCGAACAGCATCAGCCCCGACAGCGCCTGGTGGGTCAGGTCGTAGGACGGCGCGTCGGCGCGCGGGTCGTCGCCGGAGAAGCCCTGGATGGCACAGAGGATCAGCGCCGGGTTGAGCGCGGCCAGCGTGTCGTAGTCGGCCGAGAGCGACCGCAGCACCCGCGGTGTCATGTTGGTGAGCACGACGTCCGCGGACGTGACGAGGCCCGCGAACGTCGCGTAGTCGTCGGGGGACTTCAGGTCGAGCGCCAACGACCGCTTGTTGTGGTTGAACGTCACGAAGGTGGCGCTGAGCTCCCCGATCCCCGTGATCTCAGCGTTGCGCGAGCTGTCCCCACCGTCCGGTGACTCGATCTTGATCACTTCGGCGCCGAGCTCGGCGAGCAGGAGCCCACCATAGGGCGCGGAGATCACCTGGCCGAGCTCGAGCACCCGGATGCCGGCGAGCGGCAGAGGCGGGGACCCGCCCGGGTCGGTGTGCGCGGCAGTCTGCACGTTCCTCATCCTGTTCGTCTGCGGGCGATCAACTGGCCGGGACGACGTCCCGGCAGCTGTGCGGGCTGGCGGTCGTCCTCAGATGACGCGCGTCGTGTCGAGATCCGAGATCGGCTTGTCGTCGGGCGTTCCGGTCACCAGCGATGTCGCTCCGTCTCTCAGATGGAAGGTCCGGTCACACTTGGCGATCACGCGATCGGTGTTCTGGTCGATGATCAGGATCGCCGTCTGATGCTCGTCCCGCAGCGACAGCAGCGCGGCCCACGTGAAGTCCACGATGATCGGAGCGAGGCCGAGGCTGAGCTCGTCGACGATCATGAGCACGGGATGGGACGCGATCCCCCGCGCGATCGTGACCATCTGCTGCTCGCCGCCGCTGAGCAGCCCTGCCCGCCGCCCGAGCAGCTTCTCCAAGGGCGGGAAGATCCGCAGGATGTCGTCGACGGTGGCCCGGTCGAGATCACGTCCCACCGCGTACGCGCCGGCCCTGAGGTTGTCCATGACCGACAGCCCCGCGAACAGGCCGCGGCCCTGCGGCACGTGCGCGATCCCGGCCCGTGCGGCCCGGACCGGCGATCCGCGCAGGTCGTCGCCGCGGAACCGGACGTCACCGCTGCCCGGGGTGAGCAGACCGGACACCACGCGGGCGGTGGTGGTCTTCCCGGCACCGTTGCGACCGATGAGGCCCACCACCTCACCGGGGGCCACGGTGAGCGACACGTCGTGCAGGACCCGGTTCTTGCCGTACCCGGCCTCGACCCGGGTCAGTTCGAGCAGCGGCGCGACCTCAGACATCCGCGGCCGTCCGTTCCGTGCCCAGGAACGCCGCCGCGACGGCCGGGTCCTTCATGACCTCGGAGGTGGCGCCGTCGGCGATCACCCGCCCGAAGTTCAGGACCGTCGTGTGCTCCGCGATGTCGCGGATGAACGCGACGTTGTGGTCCACGGTCAGGACCGTCGTGCCGGCGGCCCGGACCTGGCGGATCGCGCGGGCGATCGCATCGGTCTCCTCGGCCCGCACCCCCGACGTCGGCTCGTCCAGCAGCAGCAGGTGCGGCTCGGCCGCGATCGCGCGGGCGATGTCGACGAGCTTCCGGTGGCCGCCGGTCAGGGTGTCGGCGGCCTCGGACCATGTGGCCGGGTCGACGTCGACGACCGTCAACGCCCAGCCGGCCCGCTCGCTGTTCTCGGCGCGAACGCGGCGACGCCGCGCGAGCCCGAGCGGCGGCCGGTTCGCCGCTTCGGCGGCCATCAGGACGTTGTCGAACACCGTCAGGTCGCCGACGAGCGCGGGATGCTGGAACGCACGCCCCATCCCCAGCCGGATCCGCTTGCGGGTGGGCACCGTGAGGACATCGCGGCCCCCGACCCGGACGTCCCCCGCCCGTTGCCGGGTGATGCCGGTCAACACGTCGAGTACCGTCGTCTTGCCCGCACCGTTCGGGCCGATGAGGGCGTGGATCGAGCCCGCCCGCACCGAGAAGCCCACCGAGTCCACGGCGACCACCCCGCCGAACGTGACCCGCACGCCCTCGACGACGAGATCCCCTGCCTCCTGGTCCGATGCGGCCGGCCTCACCACGTCCGCCTCGGCGACGACCGGGATCGCCCGCCCGCGCCGCCTCCCCAGGCCGTCGAGCCGTTCGCGGACACGCTCCGGTAGCCGGATGCGCCCACCCCCGACCCGCCGCCACGTCGCTCCCACCATCGCGAAGACGCGGGACACGAGCTCGAACCCACCACCCGGCGCCAGGATGAGCACGACCATGAACAGGATCGGCCACCACATCCCGGCCGAGTCGTTGGTCGACCCCGCGTCCTGGATCACGACGTAGACGATCGCGGCCAGGATCGGCCCGCACACGGTGCCGAGCCCGCCGACGGCGACCAGGCTGAACAGCATGATCGACAGCATCACGTTGAACGTGTCGGGCGAGATGGTGCCCTGGCTCTGCGCCAGCACGACGCCGCCCAACGCACCGCAGACACTGGACCAGACGTAGGCCAGCATCTTGACCGTCAACGGGTCGACACCGATCGCAGCGGTCATCGTCTCGCTGCGCTTCACCGCCATCAGCCAGCGGCCGTACTTGGAGAACAGCAGCAGCTGGGTGAGCCCGATGACGACGGCGAGCAGGATCACGCTCATGATGAGCCCGTCGCGCTCGGAGGTGAAGCTCAGCGGCCCGACCGACACCTGATCGACGATGAGCCCATTCACCGAGTGCGTCCAGTCGCCGAGCATCGTCCCGTTCACGAGCACGTTGACGACGTAGGCGAAGCAGAAGGTCACGATCGCCAGTCCCAGGTGCGGCAGCCGCAGCGCCCCGAAGCCGAGCAGGAGCGCGACCAGGATGCTCGCGACCAGGGTGACGCCGAGCGCGCCGGCGATGGACATGCCCCAGTCGTTGATCGCGATCGTGGACATGTACGCGCCGATCGCCATGAAGCCGCCCTGCCCGATCGCGGGCTGACCGCCGTAGCCGGAGATCACGTCCAGCCCGACCGCGCCGAGGGCGTAGGCGATCGCCGTCACCAGCACCAGCTGGAACGACGCGCCGGAGCTGAGCCCCCAGATCAGGATCACGACCAGGCAGAGGTAGCTCCATTTGATCGCGCCGAGACGCGCGGCCACCGTGAACATGTCAGTTCTCCCCAGGGTGGGCCGCCGCGGCACGGGCCGACGCGGTGCTCACAGCCGCTCCGCGAACGTGCGGCCGACGATTCCGGCCGGTCGGAAGACCAGCACGCCGAGCAGCAGGACGAACACGATGAGGGCCCCGATCTCCGGCTTCCAGTAGGCGGCGGAGACGTTGACGGCGATCCCGACGATCACTCCCCCGACCAGCGCCCCCGACCAGCTGTACAGCCCCCCGATGAGCAGCCCCGCGAAGGCGAACAGCACGAACGGCGTGAACATGGCGGTGTAGACGTTGGTGATCGGCGCGTTGAACACCGCCACGAACACGCAGATGACGGTGGAGGCCGCCCACGCCGTCGCCGCCAGCCGGCGTCGTGGCATCCCCAGGACGGCGGAGTTCTCGCCGGACTCGGCCAGGCAGCGCAGCATCAGCCCGGTCCGGGTCCGGGTGAGCAGCAGGTAACAGACGACCAGCAGGACTACGGTGATCGCGGCGATGGCGATCGTCTGCCGCGCGACCATGATCCCCGCGCCGAGTGACACCGACGGCCCGCCGATCAGCGGCGGGAAGGCGAACGGCTCCCCCCGGCTCCACCGCCACGCCACGAACTGCTCGATCAGCAGGAAGAGGCCGAGGGTGCGAACGACCAGGTTGAACTGGCCGTGGCCGTCCCCGGGCCGGAACGCGACGTAGTAGACGCCCGCCCCGACCGCCGCCGCGATCACCAGCAGCAGCGGAAGGGCGATCCAGAAGCTCAGCTTGAACTCCCCGATGAGGAAGTACGCGAAGAAGGCCAGCAGCGTGGCGATCATCGGCTGGGCGAAGCTGAAGATCCCGGTCGTCTTGAACAGGATGCTCGCCGACAGGCCGACGAGCCCGTAGGTGAAACCCGCGACGACGCCACTGACGACGATCTGCAGGAGGAGGGTCACAGGGGCTCCCGGTTCCGATGGGCCTGCGCGAGAGGGACGGGCGTCAGAAGTTGGTGTCGATGTCGACACTGCCCTGCTGTTGCCACTTGCCGTCGTCGCCGAGCTGCACGACGTAGACCTTCTTCGTCGCGAGATGGTCCTGCGCCGTCAGCGTCACGGGCAGGGCGTTCGGCGCCAGCGAGACGTCCTTGAGACCCTGCAGCGTCGCGATCAGGTTGTCGCGGGTGAGGTCGTCACCCATCTTCTGCAGCACCGACGTCATGAACACCGCGCCCGTGCAGCCGGCGAGCGTCACGTAGTTGACCGTGTACTTCGGTGCGTACTGAGTGATCGCGGCCGCGCACTCCGCCGACGTCGGATCCTCCGGAGACGCAGTGGCCACCGTGGCGAGGACCTTCCCGCCGAGCAGGTTCTTCCCGCTGCTCATCAGCGGATCGGTGAACTGCGCGCTGGCCAGGGCCTGCGCGTTCAGGTACGCCTTGCCCGGGGCGAATCCCTGGGCCTGTGCGGCCTTCTCGAACTGCAGCATGTTCGCCGGCGGCAGGTTGGTGAGGACGTAGTCCGGGTTCGCCTGCTTGAGCTTGAGCACGAACGGCGTGAAGTCCGACGTCGTCGCCGTCAGGTAGTCGCTGTCGACGTACTGGGCTCCGGCCTCCTGGACATCTTTCTTGATCTCCGCGAGTGCCTGGTCGATACCGGGCGTCTGCAGCATGACCGCGCCGACGGTCCCCTTGCCGTACTTGTCGAACGCATAGGGGACGAGGCTGACCAGCTGGGTGCCGTAGGACGGGAACTGCGCGAACGTGTACTGCTGCACGGGGTTGTACAGCGCCGGCAGGAACGCGGTCGGGAAGAGGTACGGGACCTTGGCCTTCTCGGCCTGCTGCTCGACGACCGGCGGCTGGATCGACCCACAGCCGCCGTAGATCGCGAAGATGTCGGAGTCGACGAGCGTCCGCGCGTTGGCGCCGGCCCGGGCCAGGTCGTAGGCGTCGTCGAGCGGGTCCCACACGATCTGGCGGCCGTTCACCCCGCCCTTGTCGTTGACGTGCTTGAACCAGGCCTCCGCCGATTCGGTGTACTCCAGACAGCTCGCGGCGACCGGGCCGGTCAGCGGCGCGGTTCCGCCCAGCACGATCTGGGTGTCGGTCACGCCCTTGGCCGACGCCGTACCGGACTGCTCGTCCGACGAACCGCAGGCCGCCAACGTCGCTGCCAGCGCCAGCCCTGCGAGCGCAGTACCGACGCGACGGCCTGCGCGCCCGCGTGTTGTCTGAATCAATCCCACGATCTTCAGCTCTCCTCGATGAGAACCCGCCAGCAAACGGATTGGACCTGCCTTGCAGAAGACCCCGATCACGACCGGACGCCGGCGGCGGCCCATCGACACGATCTCGGTACCACGCGTGGACCACGGACCGCCGACGGCGGCACCGAGGTCCACGCGGCTCGGCGCTACATCTCGTTCAGTTGAGCCACGGCGGGCGGACCGCGCCCCAGCCCGACGCCTCGTCCTCCTTCAGGAGTTGGCCGTCGTAGGAGCTGACGCCGGCCTGCCCGCCGATGAATGCCTTGTCGGCCCTGGGGCCGCCGAGCGAACGCCACATCTTGAACCCCATCAGCTCGCGCAGCAGGGGCGAGGCGTCCTGCACGATCTCCGGGGGGGTGAGGAAGGCCCAGTTCTCCTTCACCCGCAGGTAGGGAACCGAGTAGAACATCAGCGCACCATGGCGCCAGAAATCGCTCGTACGGTTCTTGCCGATCGAGTGCCAGACCCGTCCGTCCATGACGATGACCGATCCGGCCGTGCCGGTCGCCGTCACCCGGCCCGCGGCGAACGACTCCGGGGTCAGCTCGTCGCGGTGGCGGCGGTGGCTGCCCGGCACCACGAAGGTCGCGCCGTTCTCGTCGGTGAAGTCGTCGAGCATGTAGAGGAACGCGCACACGACCGGCCACGTGATGTCGCTGGGCATCGGGCCCTGGTCGATGTGTGCGCCGCCGGCCGGGCCGCCGGGGGGTACCCGGTTGGCGAAGGCCTCCCACAGGAGGAGGTCCGGCCCGAGAATGTGCCGCGCCAGCTCCAGCGCTGTCGGGTGCACCGCGAGATCGCGGAACTCCTGCGCCTTGGCCACCAGGGTGCGGACGAACTGGGCTTCGTCGGACTCGGGCGCCCCGAGGGCGCGCGCTGCCTCGCGCTCGTCGGCGGCGAGTTGCACCAGCCGGCTCCGCAACGCCGCCACCTCGTCCGCGGTAAGGACGTCGGGAACGACGGCGTAGCCATCGGTGCGCAATTGTTCCTTCACCGGCCCGAGGTCCTTCGCCGGTTCGGTCAGGGCGGCCCTGCCCTCGTCGCTCATCTGGCAATCTCCATTGATCTTCCGATGCGGCCCGTACGAGGTTCGTTCTGCAGTGACGGGAAGCTATCACCCACCTGGGCGATGAACAAGAAGCGATCGAGACGGCGTCCCGATTTCCTCCGGGCCGGGCCGGAGCCATCGTGCACCTCCGCGCACAGGGGCCGGAATCGCGGACGCAGCGCAGCCGCAGCCGGGACATGGACGGACTCACCGGGACAGGGCCGGGTGCGGCGTCGGGGTCCGCGTCCACGGCCGGGCCGCCGCGCGCCCGAACCGGGACGCCGGGCGGCCACCGACCCTCGAACACCGCGGAGCGACCCTCGAACATTGCGGAGCCCGACCGTGCCATGGCGTCGCCGGGCGGATACACGACGCGCCGCACGTCCCGCGACGCGGGCCGACGCGACACGCAGCGCGACAGCGACACCGAGGGAGGGCCCGACGTGCGCCGGCCCGGCGGCAGGGCACAGGCCTCCCAACGGACGTCATGGCCGCTGGGCTCAGACCAGCGCGAAGGGGCGCAACGGCGATCCCGTCGCACCGACCAGGCGCAGCGGCGCGGCCACGAACACGAACTCGACGACACCGCGACCCGCGACGCCCTCGAGCCAGAGGTTCTCCAGGATGCTGATCTGCTGCTCGACCAACAGCACCCGATGACACGCCAGATCGTGCGGGATGCCGCCGTCCGGGACCGCGTCGAACTGCAGGGTGTCGGTCCCGACCGCACACACGCCCCGGTCGGCGAGCCAGTGGGCGGCCGACTCGACGAGACCCGGGCAGCCTCCGTCCGTCCCGAGATATGCCGCGGCATCGCCGTAGCGCCGAGCCCAGCCCGTCCGGACGCAGACGACGTCGCCGCTCCCGACGGCGACGCCTGCCGCTACTGCCACATCCGCGAGGTCGTCCGCGGTGACGACGTCGCCGCCGTCGAGATGGTCGCGACCCCGGTGGGCGGCTACATCGAGCAGCACGCCCCGTGACACCAACGGCGGCAGCTCGTCGATCGACCCGGTGTCGAAAGCACCGCCACGCTGGCTGGCGACGGCGTCGACACCACCGTGCAGCTGCCCGTTGTGGGAGATGTGGCAGAACGCGTCGATGTGCGTCCCGACATGGGTACCCATCACCATCATCTCGTTCGCGGCCGACAGCCCGCCGTCGAACGTCCGATCACCGTGGCGCTGCATGAGCGCCGACCGGAAGCCCGGCTGCGTCGGGAGTGCCGGGACGGCGCTGTGCAGCGGATGCCCCAGCTCGACGATGTCCATGCCGGCGTCGAGGGCGGCGAGGACCGCCCCGAGCCGGCTGCTCATGCCCTGTTCCACCGACGACACGAGCTCGTGCGCCCGCTCGACATCAGTACGGCCCCTTCGGGATCGCCTCGTAGTAGGGAACCGCGATCTCGTCGGTCGACGGCTTGCGCCCCATACCGGCGGCGGTCCGCGGCTCGGGTCCGTAGGCCACCGACAGGTTGATCAGCGCGGGCCGCCCGCAGTCCAGCGCCCGCCTCATGGCCCCAGCGACCTCGGAGAGCGTGGTGACCCGCTCCCCGTAGGCCCCGAAACCGGTCGCCACCTGGTCGTAATCGGTGTCGGTGAGATGACTGATCACCTCACCCCGCGGCCCGTAGTCACGGTTCTGGCTACGGACGGACTGGGCCCACAAGGCGTTGTTGACCACGACCGTCACGACGGGGAGCCCGTGGCGGACCATCGTGTCGAGCTCCTGGATGTGGAAGCCGGCCGCGCCGTCGCCACAGAAGACCACGACCCGCCCGCCCGGGCGAGCGACCTGCGCCCCGATGCCCAGTCCGGTACTGAGCCCGAGGATCCCGAGGTAGCCACCGAAGCCCATGACGTCGAACGGTCGAGCCTCGGCCAGGCTCTCCCACACCCAGCCCGCCGCCTCGCCACCGTCGACGACGACCGTCGTGGACGGGTCGAGCGCCCGCAGCGCGGCACGAACCCCGTGGTAGGGATGGATGCGACCGTCGACCTCGGACGGCTCGTCGGCGAACGACGACCGGCGATGGTTGACCGCAACGACACCTTTCGCCCACCCCGCCCGTTCAGCCCCTCCGTCTCGCAGCCCGGCCGTCACCGCCAGCAGCGTCTCGCGTGCATCGGCGACCACCGGCAGGTCGACCGCCCTGACCCGGCCGATCTCGGACGGGTCGATGTCGATCTGCACGAGCGTCGCGTCGTCGGGGACCATCGAACCGGTCCGCCCCCCCAAGAAGCGGCCCAGTCTCGCCCCGACCAGGAGGACAAGGTCGGGGCGCTCCCCGAGCTCGGTCTCGAGCATCCCGAGGTTCCACGCCCCCCCGGCGTTCGACACATGGTCAGCAGGCAGACCGGCCGTCCCCATCTGGCCGAACACCGGAACCCCCGAGCGGTCGGCGAAGGCGACCAGTGCGTCCAGGCCGTGGGAGTAGCGGATGCCGTTTCCCGCGATGACCACCGGCCGTCGTGAGGCCTCGAGACGTTCGACTATCGCCGCGACGACCTCGGCCGAGGGCGCCGGCGGAGCGGCGGCCGGAGCTCCCGCGGTGGCGATCCGCGACTCCTCGACCTCCGAGAACATGACGTCCACCGGAATGTCGAGCAGGACCGGCCCCGGGGGGCCCGCCAGCGCCTTTCGGACCGCGAGGCCGACCAGGTCGGGGATGCGGTCCGTCGAGGTGACCCGATGCGCCCAGCGGGTGACGGGCCGGACGATACCGACCTGGTCGATCCCACCCTGCAACTCGTTGAGCTCGCTCTCGCGCAACGGCGGCGAGCTCGTGACGACCAGCAGGGGAACCCTGTCGAGGTGGGCACTCACGATCGCCGGCAGACAGTTCGCGTACCCGGCGCCCGCCGTCACCGCGACGACGCCCAGGCCCCCGGTGGCACGCGCATACCCGTCCGCGGAATGGCCGCTGGCACCCTCGTGACGACCGTCGACGAGTCGGACCCCGAGGTCCGCACACGCCAGGAGGAACGGGTTGAGATGCCCTCCGTGGATCGCGAACACAACGTCGACACCGTGTTCTGCCAGCGCACGCGCTGCCAGCTCACCGCCGCTCACCAAGCCCATCCGGCCCTCCGCTCGCTCGTCCGCCCGCAGCTCGCACCGCTCGCGTCCCGCTCATCAGGACTGTGTCCCACTCCACCACTGTCGGAACGGGCGGTCAAGACCGTCACGTCGCGGATCGAGGCACCGGTGGAGCCCGTCGGGACCGCGGTCCGCCCTCCCCTGCGACGCCGGGTGCGGGTACCGACCACGACATCGGTCGGGTCGAGGTCCCACGACACGCACCACATCGCAGCGCAGCGATCCCCCACTCCCCGCGTGGATCCACCTCAGGCCACCGCAGCCCGAGTCGATCAGCTCATGACCGCGTCGGCAGTGCCGGTGCTCCGACGGCCGGCACGGACCACCTGTCGCCCTTCGACGAGGGTCCGGGCTACGTCGCCGCGACGAGTTCGAGCAGTCCGGGGAAACGCGCGTTCAGGTCCTCGGTACGCAGCCGGCTGCGCCGTTCGAGGCCGTACTGCCGCTGGTGGATCACTCCCGCCTCGCGGAGCACCTTGAAGTGGTGGGTGAGGCTGGACTTCGGGCGGTCGAAGCCGAACCAGCCGCACGGATGGTCGAACTCGTCCGAGTCCAGCATGAGCTTGCGGGCCACGGTCATCCGCAGCGGCTCGGCGAGTGCGCCCATGACGGTCTCGAGACGCAGCTCGTCGACGGCGGGCTCGGGCAGCAGCGGCGGCCTCTCGTCCGGGCCGGCCGCCTTCATCACACCTTGTCGCACGTCACCATCGTAGCTCGCTGTACGAGAATAGTCGTACTTTGACTGTACGAGTTCTTTCGTACAAGGGGTTGACAGGTGACGATCGCAAGCGCGGACCCGACGCGGGTGAGGTCCCGGTGGCAGCTGGGCAGAGCAGCATGGGCGGTGACGGCGGTGTTCGCCCTGTCCAACTCCCCGACCCCGCTGTACGTGTACTGGCAGCAGGCGCTGGGGTTCTCCCCCGGCGTCCTGACGGTGGTCTTCGCCGCCTACATCGCCGGCCTCGTGCTCACCCTGCTGGTCGCCGGGCGCGCCGCCGACCGCTACGGGCGCAAGCGCGTGGTCGTGCCGGGGATCGTGATCGCGCTGGTGTCGGCCGTGCTGTTCACCCTCGCCCACGACGTGACAGCCCTGATCGTGGCCAGGGTGCTGGTCGGGATCGCAGTCGGGATCATGGTGTCCGCGGGCATGGCCGCCGTCGTCGACCTCGCGGGGGACGGCCGTCGCGACGCGGGGTCGATGCTCGCATCGATCGCCATGGTCATCGGAGCCGGCCTCGGCCCGCTGCTGAGCGGGCTGGTCTCCGCGGTCACCGACCAGCCGGTCGTGCCGGTCTTCGCCGTCAACGTCCTGCTACTGGTGCTCGCCCTGATCGGCTACCTCGGCCTGCCTGCGGACCGACCGGCGGCGGGAGCCTCGGGAGTTCCGTGGCCACGCCTGCCTCGCGTCGCGCTACAGCACCGCCGGCACGTGTGGAGCGGCGTGGGTGTCTTCGCGCCCGGCTTGACCGCGACGTCGTTCGTGCTGTCACTCGGTCCCTCACTGCTGGTGCTCGTACTCGGGAACACCTCGCCGCTGCTGGCCGGTGGCGTCGCCTGTGCGATGTTCCTGGCTGCCACCGGATCGCAGCTACTGCTCAGGCAGCTCGCCGTGCCGCGGCTGTTCGCATTCGGAACCGCGAGCACCGTGCTGGCGATGGGGGCCGTAGTGCTCACGATCGTCACCGCGAGCCCGGTGCTGTTCGTGGCCTCCGCCCTGCTCGCGGGCACCGGCCAGGGACTCGGCCAGCTGGGCGGCCTGCGCCTCATCGCCCGGCACGTCGCCGGTGGCCGGCGGGCAGAGGCGAACGCAGCGCTCAACATCGGCGCGTACCTCCCCGCAGCCGCGCTCACCGTCGCCACCGGGTACGCCGCGGGCGCGTGGGGCATGCCCGGCGGGGTCACCGCACTCGCAGCGACGCTCGCCCTGCTCGGACTCGTCCTGGGGGTGGGGGCACACCGCCGCTCCGCGGCCGGCTGAGCCCCGGTCGCCGCGATCAGTGGCGCGGGCCCGCCCGCTCCGGCGCCAGGCGTTCGGCCAGTCCGTGGAACAACATGGCGGTGTAGGTCTCGACGACCTCGTCGGTGTCCGCGTCCTGCTCGCCCCGGATCCAGCTGCTGACGCCGTTGAGCATGTCGAGCAGGCCGAGCGCGGCCAGCGAGGGGTTCAGCTCACGGAACTCGCCACCACGCATCCCCGCGGCGAGGACGTCGCGGACCCGACGGTTGTAGAAGTGCAGGTAGCCGTCGATCTCGGCACGGTGCTCGGGGGTGAGCGACGACCGCTCGTGCAGCCCCACCAGGAACTCGACCCGCCGGCGCAGCAGGTGCCGGATGTGCGCCCTGACGAGCGCGGTGAGCCGCTCCGCCGGGGTGCCCGCGGCGTCGAGCAGCGGCAGGTTCTCCTCGACCGGCTCCCGGGTCACCGACAGGCAGATCGCGTAGAGGATCTCCTCCTTCGAGGAGAAGTGGTGGTAGAGGCTCGCGCTGCGGATGCCGAGCGCGTCGGCGATGTCGCGCATCCCGACGTTGCTGTAGCCCTGCTCGGCGAAGGTCCGCGCGGCGACCGTGACGATCTCGGCACGCCGTTCCCCGGTGCGTTTGCGCCGGACCGCCGGCTCCACGGCGGGCACGACCGTCCCGCACGGCTCGGACGGGACCGGCACCGGGCCGCTCACCGCTCGACCCGGAAGTCCGCCAGGTCCGCCTCGTGTGTCATCCGCCAATAGTCGACGATCCGCCACGGCATCGTGGACACGACCCGGCCCGCGGCGTTGCGGTACCAGTTCGTCATGCCGGGGTGGGTCCACAGCATCCGCGCATGCGCCTCGTCGTGGCGGCGCGTGTAGTCGGCCTCCACCTCCGGGCGCACCTCGACGGCGCGCAGCCCGCGCTCGGCCATCCTCGTCAGCACGTCGACGATGTACCTGACCTGGCATTCCGCGATGGTGATGTAGCTGCCGCCGTGGCCCAGCACCGTGCCGGGGCCGCAGGTGAGGAACAGGTTGGGGAAGTCCGGCACGGAGATCCCGAGGTGGGCCCGCGCGTCCTCGGCACCCCACGACCCGGCCAGCGTCGCGCCGGAACGGCCGCGGATCTCCATCGGCCAGAGGTAGCGGTGGGTGTGGAAGCCCGTGGCCAGCACGACGACGTCGACCTCGACCTCCGTGCCCCCGCTGCCCCGCACCCCGGTGGGGGTGATCGCGGCGACGCCCTCGGTGACCAGGTCGACGTCGTCGTGGCGCAGTGCGCGGTACCAGCCGTTGTCCAGCAGCATCCGCTTGCCGAACGGCGGATAGTCCGGCAGCGACTTGGCGACCAGGTCGGGACGCCCAGCGAGCTCGGCCTCCAGGTAGCGGGTGAAGACGCGGCGGTGGCCGTCGTTGATCGCGTTGACCGACTGTTCGGGGTGCTCCCAGTCCGGGTCGACCTGCAGACTCGGATGCACCCGGTCGTTGAAGTTCCAGGCCAGCCGCGCCCGGTACCAGCCCCGGTAGAACGGCACCCGCCTCATCACGAGGTGGACGGCGTCGTCGATCTCCCGGAAGTAGTCCCGGTTCGGGGCGATCCACTGGGGTGAGCGCTGGAAGACGGTCAGGTGCGCGCAGCGGTCGACGATCGCGGGGACGACCTGCATCGCGCTCGCCCCCGCCCCGACGACGGCCACCCGCAGCCCGGTGAGGTCGAGGTCCGCAGGCCAGTCGGCGGTGTGGAAGATCCGGCCCTGGAAGCCGTCGAGGCCCGGGATGGCGGGGATCCGCGGCCGGTTCAGCGCACCGGTCGCCGAGATCAGCACGCGGGAGGTGTAGACCTCGCCCGCCGCGGTGCGGACGGTCCAGCCGGCCGCGTCGGGGTCGTAGTCCGCGGAGACGACCTCGGTGCCGAACCGGATGACGCGGCGCAGGTCGTGGGCGTCGGCGACCTCGCGGAGGTACTGCTCGACCTCGTCACGCCTGCCGAAGTAGGTGCTCCAGTCCCGCGGTGCGAACGAGTAGGAGTAGAGGTGGCTCGGGGTGTCGACCCCGGCGCCGGGGTAGGTGTTCTCCCACCAGCCGCCGCCGACCTCGGTGTTCTTCTCCAGCACGACGTGCGGGATCCCGGCCTCGCGCAGCTTGATCGCGGCGAGCAGCCCGGACACGCCGGCGCCGATGACCACCGCGTCGATGTCGGTGCCCGCAGCCGCGCGAGGGGCCGGGGCGGGCGCGTAGCCGAGATCCTCGGCGAGCATCTCGGCGTACTCGGGCGGCGCCGGCTCACCGTTGGCCACCTCGAGCAGCGTGCGCATCAGCTCGCCCGTCGGAGCGGGCACGGCGGGCGGGCGGCCCGCCTCGTGGGCGCACACCGCCTCGCCGACGGCCAGCCGGATCTCCTCGGCGACCTCGTCGGGGAAACCACCGGAGTCGTTGTCGTCCATCCCGCGGCTGCGGGAGGGCCGGTACGGCTCGTGGAGCCAGCGGGCATCGCCGGTGAGCTGGAAGAGGACCGGCACGAGGGCGGGCAGGTTGGCGTGCCGCAGCGCCTCGTGCAGTGCACTGTCCGTCGTGACGTCCGAGTGAGGCAAATCGACCCCAAGCTATCCGCCGATAGGTTAGTGCGGACCAGTCTGCCCACGACGACCCCGCACTGGTCAAGCTCGGCCACTCGCTTGACACGTGCGGTGCCCCACAGCACGATCGGACCCCGTCAACCTAACAGCTGATAGGCAAGGGGCGTTGGCAATGGAGCTGACCGAGGCGATGCGCACCGTCGGGACGTGCCGGTACTTCGAGACCACCCCCGTCCCGGACGACGTGCTGCACCAGGCGTTCGACGTGGCCCGGTTCGGTCCCCAGGGCGGCAACCGTCAGCCCGTCCGGTGGATCGTGGTCCGCGACGCCGCACGCAAGCAGGCCCTCGCCGACCTGTACCTGCCCATGTGGAAGGCCTACCTCGCCGCCGTCGGCGCGGGCACCGTCAACGTCGGGGCGCTGCCGAAGACCGTCCAGGACGCGGACCACTTCGCCGAGCACCTCGCGCAGGTCCCCGCGATCGTCGTCGCCTGCGCGGAGATCGACGGCCTGCACCCCACCGACACCGAGCTCGACCGGGTCTCGGTCGTGGGCGGGGCCTCCATCTACCCGACGGTCCAGAACTTCTGCCTGGCCCTGCGCGACCAGGGAGTCGGGTCGGCGGTGACGACGCTGCTCTGCCACCACGAGCCCGCCGTGAGCGAGCTGCTCGACATCCCGGCAGGCGTGCTCACCGCCGCGCACATCGCGATCGGCTACCCGGCGAAGGGCTTCCCCCGCAAGCTCACCCGGTCCCCCGTCGAGGACATCG
Source organism: Pseudonocardia sp. (assembly GCF_050250275.1). Classification (GTDB taxonomy): domain Bacteria; phylum Actinomycetota; class Actinomycetes; order Mycobacteriales; family Pseudonocardiaceae; genus Pseudonocardia. The sequence goes on along the minus strand of NZ_JBFWOY010000012.1, from coordinate 86,932 downwards.
TGGCGGCGGAGACCTTCGGCCGGCCCTACTTCACCACCGCCGCCGTCTGAGAGGGACGCCCGTGCCCGACCTCGCACCGCACCATCGCACGCTCCTGGGCCGCGCGACCATCGGTGACCAGCTCCGCAGGCACGCCCGCACCCAGCCGGGCAAGCCCGCGATCATCGCCTACGACCTCGCGGGCAACCGCACCGAGACCACCTACGGAGCCCTCGACGAGCGTGCGAACCGCTTCGCCGCGCTGTTCGCGGCCCGCGGGATCGGCCGCGGCGGACGGATCGCCTCGATGGCGCGCAACGGCGTCGACGTCGTGGCGGCCTACTACGGCGCCCTCAAGATCGGCGCGGCGTTCACCGGGATCAACCCGCTCTACCGCGAGGCCGAGGCCGGCCACCAGCTCCGGCACAGCGGGGCGGCTCTCGTCCTGACCGAGGACGCGTTCGCCGACGTCGTCGCGCCCGCCGGGGTCGACCTGCTGACCTACGGTCCCGAGCTCGACGGGCTGCTGGCCGCACAGCCCACCGACGAACCCGACGTCGAGCTCGACGAGAACGACGTCGCACTGATCGTCTACACGTCCGGGACCGAGGCCGAGCCGAAAGGCGTGCTGATCCCGCACCGCAACTACCTGGCGTCGACCGCGCCGGCATGGGGCTGGGGCCTGCAGACCGGACCCACCGACACCTGGCTGTTCGTGATGCCCTTCCACACGATCGCCGGCCTCGGCTCGATGACCAGCCTGACGCTGATGGGCGCCACGCTCGTACTGCCCGCCACCGCCGATCCCGCCACCGCGCTGCAGATCATCGGGCGCGAAGGCGTCACCGTGATCGCCCAGACCCCGACCTTCTACATCGCACTGTCCACCCAGGACTCCTTCGGTGCGGACACGGTCGGGCAGGTGCGCCGCTGCATGACCTACGGCGGCCAGATCCCCCCGCACGTGATCGACGCCTGGGCAGGCGCCGCACCCGAGGTCATGTGGGGCACCTACTGGGGCCAGTCCGAGCTGTCCCAGCTCGGCACCGTCGGCTTCTTCAAGACGCTCGCGGACGTCCCGGGCGCCGACCCCACCTGGATCGGCAAGCCGGTGACCCACCTGGAGATCCGGGTCGTCGACGCCGAGGACAGCGACGCCGAGGTCGGCGAGCTGATCTGCCGCACCCCCTCGGCCATGCTGGGCTACCTCGACGATCCCGAACGCACCGCCGCCGTCTTCCGCGACGGGTGGGTCCGCACCGGCGACATCGTCCGCGTCGACGCCGAGGGCAACCTGTTCTTCCACGACCGGCTCAAGGACATGATCAAGTCCGGCGGGATGAACGTGTCGAGCCAGGAGGTCGAACGGGTCGTCCACCGCCATCCCGCGGTGGAGCGCGCCGCGGTCGTCGGGATGCCCGACCCCTACTGGTCCGAAGCCGTCACCGCCTTCGTCGTGCTCCGCGAGGGCTGCACGCTCACCCCGGAGGAGCTCGTCGAGCACTGCCGCGGGGAGCTGGCGAGCTACAAGGTCCCGAAAGCGGTCCACCTCGTCGACGAGCTCCCCGTCGACCCGCAGGGCAAGATCCTCAAGCGCCGCCTGCGCACCGTCGCCACCCCCTGAGCCGGGTCAGGAGTCGACCGGCCCGCCGGCGGGCCGGGCGCGCTCGCGCGCGGGCTCATGTCGTCGGACCCGTCGCCGCAGGGCCGCGGGGGGCGACCGCGACCGTCGTCGGCGGCCCGGTCCGCACCTCACCCCGAGTCGCGACGGGCAACGAGACGACCATCGTCAACCCGCCCCCGGGCGTGTCCTCGGCCTCGAGGGTTCCCCCCATGACCTCGGCGAGTCCGCGGGCCACCGACAACCCCAACCCGACACCCGTACCGGTGTGGCGGTCGCCGAGCCGCTGGAACGGCGCGAACAGCTTCTCGCGCTGCTTCTTGGGCAGGCCCGGGCCGGAGTCGACGACCCGCAGCTCGCCCCGCCCCTCGTGTGTGCTGGCCCGCAGCACGACCGGGACACCCTCGCCGTGGCGCAGCGCGTTGTCGACGAGGTTGGCCACCACCCGCTCCAGCAGCCCGACGTCGGCGACGACGTCGGGTAGACCGGCGGGGATCTCGATCGTGACCCGGCCGGCGTCGGGGAGCTCGAGCAGTGTCTTCGCGGCGACCTCGTCGTAGCCGATCCGCTCGAGCAGCGGTTCGACCGCGCCCGAGGCCAGCCGGGAGGAGTCGAGCAGGTTGTCGACGAGTCCGGTCAGCCGGTCCGCCGACTCCTCGACGGTCTCGAGAAGCTCGCAGCGGTCCGCGCCGGAGAGCCTGAGCAGCGGGTCGCGCAGGCTCCCGACGGCCGCCTTGATCGAGGTGAGCGGGCTGCGCAGGTCGTGTCCGACCGCGGACAGCAGGGCACCCCGGGTCTCGTTGATCTCGGCCCGGCGTTGTGCACGCGCCGCCTGCTCGGCCGCGCGGAGGCTCCGCAGCGCGAGCAGGGCCTGGCCGCCGACCGTCTCGAGCAACCGCCGGTCGTAGGCCGGGAGGGACCGCCCGGTGCCGACGAGGTGCAGGCCCGCCTCGACGGCGACGTCGACGTCCGCGTCCTCGGGCCGGACGCACTCGGCCGGCCCGGACACGGCGATCTGGCGCCAATGGTCGTCGCGGTCCTCCTCCAGCAGCGCGACGCACCGCAGCCCGAACGCCTCCCGCACCTTCTCCAGCAGCCGTGGCAACGGCTCGGCACGGGTCAGGACCGTCCGGGCGAACGACGCGAGCAGTGCGGCCTCGGTCCGCGCCCGGGCGGCCTGCTCGCCGCGGCGCGCGGCCCGGTCCACGACCAGGGCCACCAGGACGGCGACCAGGAGCATGACGACGACCGTGATCGCGTTCTCCGGTTGCGCGATCGTCAGCGAGTACAGCGGTGGGGTCAGGAAGAAGTTGAGCAGCAGCCCGCCCAGCAGCGCCGCCAGCAGCGCCGGCCCGAGCCCGCCCACGAGCGCGGAGACGATGGTGGCCAGGAAGAACAGCACGACGTCGGTGGACAGCCCGACCACGCCTTCCAGGGTCGTCCCGATCAGCGTTGCCGACGCGGGCGACGCGACCGCGAGCCCCCAGCCGGCGAGCCGCCTGGTGAGCGGGAGTGCGTTGTGCAGCCGCGGCACGCGCAGCGCGGGACCGGCCGCGGCGTGGGTGACCATGTGGACGTCGATCGACCCGGACTCCTGGACGACCCGGGCCCCGATTCCCTCGTCGAACACCCGGGCCAGCCGCGACCGCCGGGAGGTCCCGAGCACGAGCTGGGTGGCGTTGACCCCGCGGGCGAACTCCAGCAAGGCATCGGTGACCCCGGTCGCGCCGCTGTCCCCGACGACGGTGTGGAAGCTGGCGCCCACGTCGTCGGCGAGGGTGCGCAGCGCGTTCGTGGCCCCGACCGGCACGCCGGCCAGACCGTCCGCGCGCAGGACGTGCACGGCGATCAGGTCGGCCTGACCGGCACGCTTGGCGATCCGGGTGGCGCGCCGCAGCACGGTCTCGGACTCGGGCCCGCCGGTGAGCGCGACGACGACCCGCTCACGGGTCTCCCAGGTCTCGGAGATCCGCTTCTCCGTGCGATAGCGCTGCAGCGCGGTGTCGACCTCGTCGGCGACCCACAGCAGCGCGAGTTCGCGCAGCGCGATGAGGTTGCCGACCTGGAAGTAGTTGGCCAGCGCGGCGTCGACCTTGTCGGCGGCGTAGACGTTGCCGTGCGCCATCCGCCGCCGCAGCGCCTCCGGCGTGATGTCCACGAGCTCGATCTGCCCGGCCCGTCGGACGAACTCGTCCGGCACGGTCTCGCGCTGGTGCACCCCGGTGATCTTCTCGACGACGTCGTTGAGCGACTCCAGGTGCTGCACGTTGACCGTCGACAGCACGTCGATGCCGGCGTCGAGGAGGTCCTGGATGTCCTGCCAGCGCTTGTGGTGCCGCGACCCCGCGGCGTTGGTGTGGGCGAGCTCGTCGACCAGCACCACCTCCGGGCGCCGGGCGATCACCGCGTCCACGTCGAGCTCGCCACCGAACCGTGTGGGGCGGCGGGGGATCACTTCGAGGCCGTCGACCAGCGCGGCCGTCCTGGGCCGGTCGTGTGTCTCGACGAGCCCGACGACGACGTCGGTGCCTCGTTCCGCCCGCCGGCGGGCCTCGCACAGCATCGCGAAGGTCTTGCCGACGCCCGGGGACGCACCCAGATGGATCCGCAGCTCTCCGCGCGGCGCGGAGGCGTGGTCCGGCCCCGGCTCGGTCGTCGTCATGTCTCCACCAGGTTCGTGCGAGGCCCGCCCATCCGGATCAGCCGCCGGACTCGCGGGCGTTCGCGACCGCCAGGTTCAGCTCGGTCACGTTCACGGTCGGTTCACCCAGGAAGCCGAGTATGCGCCCGTCGGTGGCCTGCGCGACGAGAGCCCGGACCCGGTCGACCGGCAGCCCGCTCACGCGGGCGACCCGCGCTTGCTGCAGCGCCGCGTAGTCCGGGCTGATGTCCGGGTCCAGCCCCGACGCCGACGCCGTCACCGCGTCCGTCGGCACCGCCGCCGGGGCGACGCCCTCGCGCGCCGCGATCACCGCCCGGCGCCGGGACACGGCGTCGAGCAGGTCCTGGGAGTCACCCGCCTTGTTCGACCCTCCGGAGGTCGAGGTGTCGGCGGGGCCGAGCACGTCCTCGGCCGAGGCCGCCGGCCGGGTGTGGAAGTAGGGGTCCGCGGCCGGGTCGGCAGGGACGGGGTCGACCCCGATGAACGACGACCCCACCGCCCGTCCCTGCTGGGTGATGACGGCGCCCTCGGCGCTGTCGGACAACCCGGGGATGCGCGAGACACCCCAGACGACGAGCGGATACACGACGCCGCACAGCACCGTGAACACGACCAACAGCAGCAGACCCGTGCCGGTCTGCCTGCGCAGAGTGGTGAGCACGTCACATCCCCGGAACGAGTCGGACCAGCAGGTCGATGAGGAAGATCCCGACGAACGGCGTCACGACGCCGCCTAGGCCGTAGATCAACAGGTTGCGCCGCAGCAAGGACGCCGCGGAGCTGGGGCGGTACCGGACCCCGCGCAACGCCAGCGGGATGAGCGCGATGATGACGAGCGCGTTGAAGATCACCGCGGACAGGATCGCCGACTGCGGCGAGTGCAGGCCCATGATGTCGAGCAGCCCCAGCGACGGGTAGAGCGCGGCGAACATCGCCGGCAGGATGGCGAAGTACTTCGCCAGGTCGTTGGCCACCGAGAACGTGGTCAACGCGCCGCGGGTGATGAGCAGCTGCTTGCCGATCTCGACGATCTCGATGAGCTTCGTCGGGTCGGAGTCGAGGTCGACCATGTTGCCGGCCTCCTTGGCCGCGGCCGTCCCCGTGTTCATCGCGACGCCGACGTCGGCCTGCGCGAGCGCGGGGGCGTCGTTGGTGCCGTCGCCGGTCATCGCGACCAGCCGCCCGCCCTCCTGTTCCTTCGTGATGTAGGCCATCTTGTCCTCGGGGGTGGCCTCGGCGATGTGGTCGTCGACGCCGGCCTCGGCCGCGATCGCCCGGGCGGTGCGCGGGTTGTCACCGGTGACCATCACCGTCCGGATCCCCATCGCCCGCAGCTCCGCGAAACGCTCGGCGATGCCCGGCTTCACGACGTCCGACAGCCGGATCACGCCGAGAACCCGGTCGTTCTCCGCGACGACGAGCGGGGTGGCGCCCTCGTCGGAGATCGCATCGACGATGCGCGTCACCTCGGCCGAGCCCGGCATGCTCGCGGCCGCGCCCTTGCGGATGCGGCGTCCGTCGATGTCCAGTCCCGACATGCGGGTCTGCGCGGTGAAGGGCACGAACTCGGCGCGGGCCTCGTCGGCCGACGCCTCGGACGCCAGGCCGTGCTCGCGCGCGACGAGGTCGACGATGCTGCGGCCCTCGGGCGTCCGGTCGGCCAGGCTCGACAGCCGGGCAGCCGCCGCGAGCTGCGTCAGGCCCGCCCCGCCCGTCGGGATCAGCTCGGTCGCCTGCCGGTTGCCGAACGTGATCGTGCCGGTCTTGTCGAGCAGCAGCGTGTCGATGTCGCCGGCCGCCTCGACGGCGCGCCCGGACGTCGCGAGCACGTTGCGCTGCACCAGCCGGTCCATGCCGGCGATGCCGATCGCCGAGAGCAGCGCCCCGATCGTCGTCGGGATCAGGCAGACCAGCAGCGCGACGAGCACGACCACCGGCTGCGGCCCGCCCGCGTAGGCGCTCATCGGCTGCAACGCCACGACGGCCAGCAGGAAGATGATCGTCAACGCGGCGAGCAGGATCGTCAGCGCGATCTCGTTGGGTGTCTTCTGCCGCGACGCCCCCTCGACCAGCGCGATCACCCGGTCGACGAACGACTCCCCCGGCTTCGTCGTGATCTCGACGACGATGCGGTCCGACAGCACGGTCGTCCCGCCGGTGACGCTGGACCGGTCGCCGCCCGCCTCCCGCACGACGGGCGCGGACTCGCCGGTGATCGCCGACTCGTCGACGGTCGCGATGCCCTCGACGACGTCCCCGTCGCCGGGGACGGTCTCGCCCGCCTCGACGACGACCCGGTCTCCGATGCGGAGCTCGGTGCCGCCGACCCGCTCCTCGGACCCGTCGCGGGTCAGCCGGCGGGCGACGGTGTCGCGCTTGGTGCGGCGCAACGACTCCGCCTGCGCCTTGCCGCGCCCCTCGGCGACGGCCTCGGCCAGGTTCGCGAACAGCACGGTGAACCACAGCCAGATCGCGATCAGCCAGCCGAACAGCGTCGGCGCGACGACCGCGTCGAGCGTGACCAGCACCGACCCGACCCAGACGACGAACACGACGGGGTTGCGCAGCTGCGTGCGCGGGTCGAGCTTGCGCAGCGCGTCGGGCATCGACGCCCAGAGCTGCGCCGGCCGGAACGCGCCGGCCCTGACCGCGCTGCCGGCGGCGACCGCCTTCTGCGGCTCCTGTTCGACAACGATGCTCATGCGAGTGCCTCCGCGAGCGGACCCAGCGCGAGCGCGGGGAAGAAGGTGAGTGCGGCGACGAGGACGACGGTGCCGGCGACCAGGACCCCGAACAGCGGTCTGTCCGTCGCCAGCGTCCCGGCGGTCGCCTCGACGCGTCGCTGCCGGGCCAGTGAGCCGGCGAGCGCGAGCACGGCGAGGATCGGCACGAAGCGGCCGAACAGCATCGCCAGCCCGAGCGCGGACTGGAAGAAGTCGCTGGTCACCGTGATGCCGGCGAACGCGCTGCCGTTGTTGTTCGCGGCGCTGGCGAAGGCGTAGAGCACTTCCGAGAAGCCGTGCGCGCCGTCGTTGTTCAACGCCCCGACGGTGCCGGGAAGGGCGATGGCCAGCCCCGCGCCGACGAGTACCAGGACCGGCATGGCCAGGATCGACACGGCGGCGGCGGTGACCTCGCGGCGGCCCAGCTTCTTGCCCAGGTACTCGGGGGTCCGCCCGACCATCAGGCCGGCCAGGAAGACCGCGATGATCGAGAGCAGCAGAATCCCGTACAGGCCGGTGCCCACACCGCCCGGCGCAACCTCTCCGAACAGCATGTTGAGCAGGAAGGCGCCGCCGCCGGCCCCGGTGAAGCTGTCGTGCATCGAGTTGACCGCACCGGTGGACGTACCGGTCGTGGAGACACCGAACAGCACGCCGGCCGGGATCCCGAACCGGACCTCCTTGCCCTCCAGCGCCCCGCCGGCGGCGAGCGTCGCCACGCCGTTCGGGTGGGTCTCGGCGAACCACGCGACGGCGAGCATCGCGGTCCACAACGCCCCCATCACCGACAGCAGCACGGTCCCCTGCCGGCGGTTGCCGACCATCGTGCCGAACGTGCGGGTGAGACACACCGGGATGACCAGGAGCAGGAAGATCTCGAACAGGTTCGACAGCGCGTTCGGGCTCTCGAACGGGTGCGCGGAGTTGGCGTTGAAGATGCCGCCACCGTTGGTGCCCAGCTCCTTGACCGCCTCCTGCGACGCCGTCGGCGCCAGCGGCAGCGTGTGCGTCGCGCCGTCGACGCCGGTCACGTCGACGCCCGACCGCAGCGACATCGTCACACCCATGATCAGCAGCAGGACGGCCGCGACGAAGGCGAACGGCAGCAGGATCCGCACGACACCGCGGGTCAGGTCGACCCAGAAGTTCCCGAGCCGGTCGGTGCCCGAACGGACGAACCCGCGGATCAGGGCGACGGCCACGGCCAGGCCGACAGCCGCCGAGAGGATGTTCTGCACGGTCAGGCCGGCCATCTGGACCGTGTTGCCCATGGTCGACTCGGGGACGTAGGACTGCCAGTTCGTGTTGGTGACGAACGAGACCGCGGTGTTGAACGCGACCGCGGGCGACACCGGACCCCGGCCGAAGCTCGCCGGCAGCACCGCCTGCAGCCGCTGTAACAGGTAGAGGAGCACGATCGAGGCGAACGAGAAGCCCAGCACGCCCGCGGCGTAGGTGGGCCAGCGCTGGCCGCTCGACGGGTCGACGCGGACCAGCCGGTAGAGCACGGCCTCACCGCGCCAGTGGCGCTCCGCGGTGAAGACGCGGGCCATGTAGTCCCCCAGCGGGACGTAGCACGCGCCGAGCAGGACCAGCAGCAGCGCGACCTGCAGCAGCCCCGCGAGCGTGTCGCTCATGTCAGAACCTCTCCGGGCGCAACAGGGCCACGACGAGATGGATCAGCAGCGCGAGCGCGACGACCCCGCCGATCACATTGGTCACGACGTCGGCGGTACTCACAGGCGTTCCAGACCGCGCAGGCACAACACCAGCACGACGAACCCGCCGACCAGCAGCAGTGCGTAGAGCACATCGGCCACCGGACAACTCCTCACCGTCGGCCGCCGGTCCCTCCGGCGAGCCGCGGCAAGTGTGTGCGCGCCACGCCATCGGGCACGCCGTCGCGACGCGACCTTGACGTCGACGGCGGAGATCTTGACGCGATCCTGACGGGTCGGGAGACCGCCGTCACCGGCGGTGTCGCGCTGCCGCCACCGGGGGCAGGACTGCGGGTCGGCCGAGCGGGACGTCCCGCCGCGTCGACCCCGCGACGGCGCTCGCCACGACGGCCGCGGGCGCGAGCTCGCACCCGCCCACGGACACCGAACCGTCGCACCCGGCCGCGACGACTCTCGACCCGGCCGGGCGGGGGCTTTTGCCCCTGCAGCCGGGGTCGGCGAGACAACAGCATTGCGTCATGACTCTCACCTCGTATCCGTTCACCGTCCAGCTCGGAGAAGGGATCGACCCCGCGGTCGCCCACTACGCACACGTCGCGTTCGCCCGCCTCCCGGAGGCCGGCGCCCCGACACACCTGCGGATCATCACCGACCACGACCCCGCGAACACCCACCCGATCCGGGCCCGCGTCCTTCTTCCGGGCCACCACAGCGCGACCGCCCTCGCCGAGAACCCGCGGAAGGCCGTGGACGAGCTGGTCGAGCGCCTGCTCGCATCTGCAGGACGCTCCTGATCACGGCCGGGCCGCGACGGCGTGCACAGGGCCCTTCGGCCCGCCGACGCACGGCTCTCGGCCACTGGCAGGAGGGGTCGGCACGCAGGACGCTGGGGACGTCGCAGCGAGGACGCGGCGCCCCTGGGGCCCAGGACAGGACCTGGGCCCCAATCCTTCCGGAGCCTGCCATGACCGCTTCCGAGCGCCCCGCACGTCCAGACACGGCCGACGACGACCCGACGGTGCGATCGGTGATGTCGACGCAGCTCGTCGGTATCGTGCCTGCGGCGACCCTCGACGTCGCGCTGCGGTTGATGGTCGCGCGGCAGGTCCGTCACCTCCCGGTGGTCGACAGACGTGACCACCGCCGCGTGGTGTCGGAGGCCGACCTGCTCCGGGGGATCCTGGCCTCACACTGGTCCTTCGCGCTGGAGCCGCTGCGCGTGGAGGACGCCGCACGACCCGCAGCCGTCGTCCGGCCGGATGACCGGCTCTCGGCGGCCGCCCGTGCGATGCACCGGTGCGGCGCGGACGTCGTTCTCGTCGAGGACGACGGGTCCCTGGTCGGAATGCTCACTGCCACGGACATGATCGTCGCGGCAACCCGGGTGACCGCGCGAGGCGGTCCGGGACGGTCGTCCTGAACGTCGAGGACGTCCGGGGCGCCGGGGCGGGCGATCCCGCGGCCGATACCACCGGGCACGCCTGGTCACGGCCGGTCCGCGGGTTCCTCGTCCTCCTCGCGGGCGGGCCGCACCACCGCGACAGGGCAGGGCGCGTGCTGGAGCAGGGACTGGCTGACCGATCCGAGGAGCAGGCCCCGCATCGAGCCGTAGCCGTGGGTACCGACGACGACCAGGTCCGCGCCCTCGGCGGCCGTCACCAACGCACGAGCTGCTCCGTCACGGACCACGGACCTGCGCACCTCGACGCCCGGGAACTCCGCTTCCCAGGGCGCCAGCGTGTCGGTCAGGACGCGCTCCTCCTCGACGGCGACGGCGTCCCAGTCGATGTAGGGGGCGACGTCGGGGTCCATCACCTCCGCCACCCACGCGTGGACCGCCAGCAGGGGAACGCCGCGACGCGACGCTTCCTCGAAAGCGAACACCAGTGCCGGTTCCGTGTCGAGCGAGCCGTCGACACCCACGACCACGGGTCCGTCCGGACGATCGCCATGATCAGTCGTCCCACGGACCACGACGACCGGGCACGTCGCGCGGGCCGCGACCGAGATGCCCACCGACCCGAGCAGGAGGCCGGCGAAGCCCCCGTTACCCCGGTTCCCGACGACGAGCAGCGTGGCCCGGGCCGACTCCTCCACGAGCACGTGCGCCGGGACGCCGCCCCGGACCACGACGTCGACCGCGACACCAGGTGCTTGCTCGGTCGCCGCGGCAGCCGCCAGGTCCACGGCGGACCGGGCGGCCTTCAGCAGGATGTCCCGCCGGTACTCCTCCCCCGCTCCCGGTAGCGCGATCGGGGCGTGGCCGGCCCAGGCCACCGCCGCGACGAGCCGCAACGGCAGGTCGCGCCGGTGTGCCTCGACGGCAGCCCAGCGCGCAGCGGCGAGGGAGCCGTCGGATCCGTCGATGCCGACGACGATTCGGCCGCCGATGTGGGTGTCCACCAGTCTCTCCCGTCGGTCGGTTGCACCCACGATCGCGTCGGGACCGGTTCGTCCGCTGCGGCTCTCCGGCCCGGCAGCAGGGGTCCAACGTCCCGGTGGGCAGTGACGGCGGACCTCCGGCCGGTCGCGCGGGCCACGGCCCGGCCGTTCGCGGTCCGCCGGAGGTACGCGGCTCGGGGCGAACCCGGGTCCGTCCCCGCTCCGGCCGCGACACGCCCGCAGGCGGGACCCGCGGTCGTGCCGTCGGCCGGGACGGCCGCTGGACCGTTCAGGGCTTGACGACCGCGACCGGGCACTCGGCGTGCCGTAGGACCGCCTGGCTGACCGAGCCGAGCAGGAGGCCGCGCAGGCCTCCCCGTCCACGGCTGCCGACGACGACGAGCCGGGCATCGGTGGACCGGGCGACCAGGACAGCAGCGGCGTTGTCCCGCACCACGTCGCGGGTGACCGCGACATCGGGGTACTTCTCCCCCCAGCCGGCGAGTCGTTCGGCGAGGACGGCGTTCTCCGCGGCGGCGAGCGCCTCCCAGTCGACCAGCGGCCCGGCGAACGGGTCGATCGCCGCATCGCTCCAGACGTGCACGGCGACGAGCCCGGCGCGCCGGGCGGACGCCTCGGCGAAGGCGAACGCCAGCGCGTTCTCGCTCACCCGTGAGCCGTCGACACCGACAACGACCGGTCCGTCGACCCGGTCCGCCCGTCCACGGACGACCACGACGGGGCACCGCGCCGACGCCGCGACCGAGACGGCCACCGAGCCGGCCAGCAGCCCGCTGAAACCCCCCGCCCCCCGACTGCCCACGACCATGAGTGCCGCCGATCCGGACACGTCGCGCAGGACCGGTGCCGCCGGTCCGCTGCACACCTCGGAGCGGACATCGAGGGCCGGGGCGACGTCCTCCACCACCCGCCGCGCCGCGTCGATCTCGGCCTCCGCAGCCTGCACAGCGACGTCGTGGAGCCGTGCCGCCGCCAGCGCGGTGAGTCCGACCGGTCCCGGGTGCATCCACTGCACCGCGGACACGAGCCGCAGGGGTAGGTGCCGGCGCTGCGCCTCCTCGGCCGCCCACCGCACCGCACCGAGGGACCCCGGCGAACCGTCGACACCGACAACGACGGCCTGATCTCCTCGTACGTCCATCCCGCTCCTCGTTCCGTGTGGTTGCTCCCCACGGTGGCCGGGCCCGACCCCGGGGGCTTCGGCCGGCCGTCACGGGCCGGCGGGTCCGAAGTCCCTACCCGGCTGGACCGACGGTCCCCCCGTCGGGTCATGCCGCCGTCGTCGTCCGCGGCCACACGCGAGGGGCCGTCCGGACCTGCGGTCCGGGACGTTCGCCTCCGGCGTGCCTGCACGGGCGCGGGGCAACGTCGGCGGGGGCGACGCCACCGACGAGCCGGACCAGGGCCGCCGCCGAACCCCGCCGGCCGGCGCGAGAGGACGTGATGACGTGAGCTCCGGCGACATCGAACCCAGGGTCGTCGTCGGTCTCGACGACACCGCTCCCGGCCTGCACGCGGTCGCCTGGGCAGCCACGGAGGCGGCGGCGCGCAACGGCGCGTTGTGGATCGTCCACGCAGCCCCCCATGGTGCGGACACGTCGTCGCCGGGCTGCCGCCGACGACTGCTCGACGCCGGCCGGGCCGTCGCCGCCACGAGCCACCCGCTGCTGCCCGTGTCGACGCTGCAGGTGACCGCCGAGCCTGCGGCGGCCCTGCTCGACGCTGCCGAGGACGCAGCCATGCTGGTGACGGGGGTGGCCTCGACGACCCTCGCCGACTCGATCCTCGGCTCCATCGGCCTGGACGTGCTCGGGCCCGCGTCGTGTCCGGTCGCCGTCGTGCGACGGTCCGACGCCGTCGCCGGCACCGTTGTCGTCGCCGGTGTGGAGCCGGACCGCGACAACTCGGCCGTCCTCGCCGCGGCCTTCGCCGCGGCCGCGGCCCACCACGTCGCCCTCACCGTCGTCTACGTGCGGAATCGACGCGCGGCGGCGACGTCCGACGACCTGCACGACGAAACCCGGATCTGGTCCCTGGCCCACCCGTCGGTCGAGGTCGACGTCAGGAGCGTGGCGGGCGAACCGGCGGACGTCCTCGCCGAGGCGTCCCGCGGCGCGCGGATGCTCGTGGTCGGCGGCCCGAGCGGTCACGGCGCCACACGCGCGCTCCTCGGATCGACGACCCGTTCGCTCACCTGGAACAGCAGGTGCCCGATCGTCGTCGCCCGCGCACCGAAGGCGGCCGGTCACCGCGCTCCGCGACGAGCCGGTATGAGCGCTCACCCGGCGGCCCCGCCCCCACCCGGCTGACCGCCCGCCGCCGACGGCGCGGCCGCCCCGACGCCACGGCAGCCGCGATGCCCGGCCTCAGCCCCGCGGGTACGACATCGGGCTCGCCGTGGTGGTCATCGCGGCGGCGTCCGACGACACGCTGTCGTGGCTGCGGGCCGGCGAGGCCCTCGGCGCGATCGCCCTGCGCGCATTCGGGCTCGGCCTTTGCGTCCTGGCCCGCCGGTCCGGCCGCCCGCGGTGTGGGATACGCACGTCGGGGCGTCACGGCGCCGGCACGGTCCACGTGAGCCGGCTCCCACCCGCTGCTCCGGGAACGAGTGCGAACGAGCCGCCCCGTCGTTCCGCCCGCCGCCGGAGGTTCTCCAGCCCGCTACGGCGGCCGGATGGCCCGGGCCCGTCGCCGTCGTCGGCCACCGCGACCGCGATGTCGCCCTGCGGCTGGGCAACGACGTCGACCTCCACAGCCGACGCGCGGGCGTGCCTGGCCACGTTGCTGAGCGCCTCCCGGAGCACCGCGATCAGGTCGTCGGCCAGACCCGGGTCGACCATCGTGTCGACGGGCCCGGTGAACCGCAGGACCGGTCTGAAGCCCAGAACCCGTCGGGCCTCGTCGACGACCTGCAGGACCGCCGCGCGGACCCCGCTGTCGTCGGTCTGCTGCAACGCGAAGATCGACGTCCGGATCCGGGCGATCGTCTCGTCGAGGTCGCTGACGACGCTGCGGAGACGGTCGGCGTGCGCGGGCTCGTCGAGGCGCGCCGCCACGCTCTGCAACGACAGTCCGGCGCCGAAGAGCCGCTGGATGACGTGATCGTGCAGGTCGGCGGCGATCCGTTCGCGCTCGTCCAGCACTCGGGTGCGTTCGCGCTCCGAACGGGCCTCCGCGAGCTCCAGCGCCACAGCGGCCTGGTTGGCGAACCCGGACACCATCGCGAGGTCGCTCTCGCGGAACACCGGCCGACCGCGGACACGGATCACCGCCAGCACCCCGTCGGTCCGGGACGGCCCCAGGAGCGGTACGACGAGCATCGGACCGGCGTCGAGATGGCCGGCCATCAGTGCGGGGGTCAGGTCCGGACGCTCGTCGGGTTCGGTCAACCGCAGCGCGGCCGACGACGTGAACACCTCGCCCGCGACAGAGCCGCGCATCGGGAGACGACGCCCCCGGAGCTCGCCGAGAAGGCCGCCGAGGCCGGGTCTGCAGTCGGCGATGTCCACCCGGAGCGTGTCCTGGTCCCGCTCGTCCGGGCGGACCAGCACCGCGAGATCTGCCCCGGCCAGCTCCCGGCTCCGCTCGACGATCAACGTCAACGCCTCGCTGCCCGCCACGCCCAGCATCTGGCGGGTGACGGCCGCCGTCGCCGCCATCCACTCGCCGCGGGCGGTCGTCTCGTGGAACAGTCGGGCGTTCTCGATCGCAACCGCTGCGGTCGCCGCGAGAGCCCGCGCGAGCTCCTCGTCCTCGGGGCTGAACTCCCCCCGCGCGCACTCGGTCAGATAGAGGTTGCCGAAGACCTCGTCCCTGATCCGGATCGGCACCCCCAGGAAGCTGCCCATCGCGGGATGCCCGACCGGGAAGCCCGACGATCGAGGGTCCGCAGCGATCCGCCGTAGCCGGATGGGCTCGCCGTCGTCGATGACCGCCCCGAGCAGGCCTCGTCCCTTGGGCAGGTCGCCGATCTGCTCGACCGTGTCCGCGTCCATACCGGAGTGGACGAACTCGGCCAGCCCACCCTCGGGCGCGAGCACGCCCAGCGCGGCGTATCGCGCGTCGAGGAGCGTTCGTGCAGCCTCGACGACGCGGCGCAGCACGACCGGCAGCGCCAGGTCGGAGGTGATCGCCTGGTTCGCCTTGAGCAGGCCACGCAACCGTCCTTGTGCGGCCATGACCTCGCCCGCCCGGTCCACGAGCTGGCCGAGCAGCTCGTCGAGCTCGAGACGAGGCAGGTCCGGGAACGTCAACTCCGGTGGTTCTGCCGCGAGGCCGGCATCCGCACCCTCTTCGGGCCGCTGGTCCGCGGTCATCCCGCCTCCGGTGCTGCGGAATCGGCTCGGCCCACGCCCAGCCGTCGAGCCCACCCGGGCTCCGGGACACGGTACGCCCGCCGCTCGGAGCGTGTCACGGGGTCGCTGGTGCCCGGACAGGTCACCGAAGGCGCTGCAGCCGTCGCCGTCAGCGACGTCCGGACCCCTCCCGACCGGTCCACCCGGGCTCGACCCGGCGCCACTCGGCGGCCCACTCGGCCGCCCGGAGCCGATCCAGCCACCGCCGCTCGGCCCACACGACGAGCGCGAGCACCGCCGCACCGGCGCCGAGCATCCCCAGCACACTCACTGCCGTCATGATCGCCGGGAACGCCGGGCCCGGCGGCGATGCGACGACGTCACCGTCACGGTCCGTCCAGATCGTGACGGTGCGGCCCTCCTTCGTCAGGGCGGGCACCTGCGTGTAGCCCGTGTGCACCGCCCCCCGGGAATCCGTCCACCGGACACCGCCGTACACGTGGGCGAGTGCTCCGTCCCTCGGAGCTGCGGAGACGTCGGACAGCGTCGTCGCCGACGTCTGCGTCAGGTGCGCGGCCCCCTGGCGAACCGTGTCGGACGCCCCGCCGTGGACCCAGGTCCCGACGGCCGCCGCCACGACCAGCACGGCTGCGGCCAGGCCGCAGAACATCCATGTCGTCAGTACTTCGATCCGGTCGCTCCGACGGCGTGGCGGGTGGCGCCGGCCCGTCCGACGACCGGGCTGCTCGTCAGCGCGCATGGCGTCCTCCTGTGGTGCTCGTCGGCGTGACGGCAGCCGGTCCCCGGGCCGGGCACCGCCGGGTGCATCGGCTACCAGCACACCGCGGCGGCGCAGCCCCGCCCCAGGGCCGAGCGGTCCGTCTCGATGCCCGGAGGTCCCTCATGCCAGGGCGAACGGCCCCGAAATGGACTCCTCGTGCTGTGTCAGCGCATACGCCCTGACCCAAGTCACGTCCCGGCCGTGCCGATAGGCGGGACGCGAGGAGCCCACGGACGCGATCGGCCTGCGGGAGTGGCTGCAGGCGCTGGAACCGGCCCGCCGCGTGGTCACGGCAGCCGCGTTCGACACCCGCGTCCGCCGGCCACGGCTCCCTGGTTCCGCCGCCCGTCGCGCCGCTGCCCGCCTGCGACGCCTGGGGTTCGCGATCCTCAGGGACCCGATCACGTTCTGGGTCGGCGCCACCCCGGGTCCGCTCCTGCCCGACGAGCTGGAACGCGCCTACCGCTGGGGTGAGCAGCTCGCCGCGTGGGTCGTCCCGGCCCGCGGCTGCGCCCCCGACGGGACGGTCACCTCCGGTTGAACCGACCTTCCGGTTGAACCGACCTACCGACGACGGGGACTGCGACGCGCGGGCCGGCACCGGAGCAGGCGACATCATCGGTCCCGGGCCGGGGATCGCGTGGCCACCGCGTCACGCG
This sequence comes from Pseudonocardia sp., assembly GCF_050250275.1. Lineage (GTDB taxonomy): Bacteria > Actinomycetota > Actinomycetes > Mycobacteriales > Pseudonocardiaceae > Pseudonocardia. The sequence continues at coordinate 70,130 of NZ_JBFWOY010000012.1, read as the reverse complement.
GTCGTGGCGTCGGCGTCCGGCGGCGGAACGACGAGAACCGAGCACATCGCGTGGTGCACCAGTGCACGGCTCACAGAACCGAGCAGGAAGTCACGAACCGCGCCGCGTCGCCGGCTGCCGACGACGACCTCGCGGGCGTCCTCCGACAGAGCGGTCAGGGCGCCGGCGGCGCCGTCGCGGACGAAGACCCGCCGGACCGCCACCTCGGGGAACTCCTTCTCCCAGGGCGCCGTCCACGTCGCGACCACGTCGTCGGAGGTCGATTCGACGAGCTCCCAGTCGAGCAGCGGCAGCGCGAGGGGATCGAGCGTGGCGGTGTTCCAGGCGTGGACGACGAACAGCTCACAACCGTGGGCGGCTGCCTCGGTGAAACCGACCCGCAGGATGTCCTCGCGTCCCGGGGAGTCGTCGACGCCGACCACGACCGGCGCATCCGCGCGGGTCACGTCCCGGACCACCGCCACCGGGCAGCGTGCATGCGCGGCCAGCGCGAGCGCGGTCGAGCCCAGCAGCAGCTCGCCGAAACCACCGGTGCCCCGGCCACCGACGACCAGCAGCGAGGCACCGACCGATTCCCGCTCGAGCGCCGCCGCGGCGGCCCCGCCGATCACGTCCCCGGCGACCTCGAGCGCCGGGAAGAGCGCGGCGACGCGCGCCTGCGCGGTGGCCAGATGACCGCGCGCCTGCTCGACCAGCACCTCACGGAGGTGGTCCTGCCCCGACGCGGGCAACCCGACAGCCCGGTAGGTGGCCCACTCCACAGCGGCGACCAGCCGCAGGGTCGTGGAGTGCGCCGCCGCCTCGGCCGCGGCCCGCTCCACCGCGGCGAGCGCCGAGTAGGAGCCGTCCACACCGGCCACCACCGGCTTCCGCCAGACGAGCCCCCCACGCGCACTCGTGCCGCTCGTGCTGTTCACGACTCCCCCTCACGAACGACGGCGACGGCCAACACATGCCGTCATGTGCCGGCGGCGATCGGCACCTCTGCGGCGATCGTGCATCGGGCGGTCCCGATCACCGATTCCGCGATCCGGATCGCCAGGCTGCGATCCGGCACGTCCGCGGCGTGTTCGGACGTCAGCACGACGTCCCCGTCATCGACCCGCACCGCCCACCGGTCCCCGAACCGCAGCGCGAGCCGGCGCCGCACGTCGGCGTCGATGTCGGCATCGGGCCGTGCGAAGGCGTGGATGAGGTCGCGCCAGGTCACCACGCCGGCGACGACGCCGTCCTCGACGACCGGGATCGATCGCAGACCTCCCTCGCGCATCACGACGAGCAGGTCCCCCGCGTTGTCGCCCGGGGCCGCGGTGAGCACGTCACGGCGAACGACATCGCCCACGAGCCTGCCGGGCCTGCGGGGGCGTCGGCCCGGCACGGGCAGGCGCGGGTCCGGCGGGAGGCGGTCGGCGAGGACGTCCGCCTCGCCGACCACACCGACCAACCGACCCACGTCGTCGACCACGGGAAGCATGGTGAAGCCGCCGTCGTCGAGCAGCCGCGACGCCTCCTTCACGGTGACGCCGCACCCCACCACGACAGCCGGCGCCGACATGAGTTCCCGGACACGCATCGTTCCTCCTCCGCACAGCGGGCCCCGACGTCCCGGCCCTCGGGTCGACGCTAGGACGCCGGAACCCCCGCCGATGCCGACGAAGGACCCGAGCAGGCGGGACCTCCCTCCCGAGCTGCCCGGCCGCCGGGACCGTCCGGCCCGGCGGTCACCACCTCACGGGACCGGGCCGGTGGCCTTCGCCGAGGGGCGTGCGGCCGGTGTGATCACGGCCGGCAGCGGACCGGCGCCCGACGGCCCGAGCGCCGTCGTCCCGGTACGTCGGGCGGGACGATGCGCGTCCACGTCGGACGTCGAGCGCCGAGACCTCGCGGTCGGGCGCGGCGGCACGGCGGGGGTCCGACGGCCCGCCCGGCCGGCGCCGTCCGGCCCTGGTACGACCGGCCACGGCGGCGGAGCGTGGGCCGCACCGCCCGCGCAGACCGGGCACGAGCCCAGAGGAGACCTCATGACCACGTCAGCTCCCGTCGCCACAGCCGCCGGTTCCGTCGAGACGGAAGGGGCTGTCGTCGTGACCGACAGCGGCATCAGGGTCGGCGTCGCGGACGGGCACGGACAGGTGCGCGATTTCTCGGGAGTCCGCATCGGCGCAGTGGCGCCGGGCCACGACGGAGCGGTCGTGGACTTCGCGGGCGTGCGCATCGGCCACGTCGTCCGCGGCAGCCGATGAGACGCTGACGCCACGCGCCGGCCGCGCCGGGACCCGCCGGTGCACGACGGGGCCCGGCGCGGCTCGCCGGTCCCGGGCGGTGACCCGGCACACCCGCTGCGCCCGCTGCCGGGCCGGGTCGGGTCGGGTCGGGTCGGGTCGGGTCGGGTCGGGTCGGGTCGGGTCGGCACAGCGTCACGCGGGTGCACCGGAGGAGCTCGGCGGCACCACACGGGCCGCCACGCCGGAGATCAGTCCGCGGTGCGGACCTCACCGGCGAGGGCCGAGGCGATGCGGGCTCGCGCGCGCGGCCCGACGACCATCACCGGGCACCGGGAGGTCGTGATCAGGCGACGCCCGACCTGCCCGAGCGCCAGACCCCCGGACCGCCCACCAGCCCCGATCACGACGAGACAGGCATCCGAGGAGAGCTCGCGCAGCGCGCGTTCCGGGTGGTCGCGCACCGAGCTGTACCGGACCTCGACCGCGGGACGGCGCGAGGCGTGGCGCGCGACCCACTCGTACACCGACTCCCGGACGTCCGCGGAGAAGGCGCCGAACTCGATCGCCGGTCCGGCGGCGGTGTCGAGCGGGACGTCGCTCCATGCATGCAGGACCTGCAGGTACACCCCCCGGTCATGGGCCTGCGCGAACGCGACGTCCAGTGCGGCATCGGAGTCCGGCGACCCGTCGATCCCGACGACGACCGGGGCATCGGCAGCGGTCCGGGCGATCCGGCTGACGAACACGAGCGGGCACGCGGAACGGCCTGCCAGCGCCACCCCCAGGAGAGTCCCTTCCCAGCCCCCGACGGGACGACCGACCACGAGCAGATCGGCGTCGTCGGAGCTGTCGCCGAGCACCTCGACGGGCACACCGTCACAGACCTCCGCCGATACGGCCGCGGTCGGCATCCTTTCCCCGACGAGCGCCACTGCACCGTCGACGTGCCGACGGGCGACGGTCCTCAGCTCGGCGCGGACGTGGGCGGCCGCCCGGACGGCGTCGGGGTGCCCCGCCACCTCACCCTGCCACTCGACGACCTCGATGAGGCGGAGCCGGCTGCCGCGGCGATCCGCCTCGCGCGCAGCCCACACCGCCGCGTCGAGGCACGACGGCGAGCCGTCGATCCCGACGACGATGGTCCGCGCGTCGTGCGGGTACGCGTCCGAGCCACTCATCCGGTACCTCCTCGCTGTGTTCGGTCGCGTGTCGGCGGGCGGTGCTCACCCCGGGGGCGGAACCACCGCGGCGTCCGCGGGAGCCCGCTCGGGGACGGCCGAGACGTATCGGTCGGGCAGCGGCGGAACGGCCACGACCGGGCACGGCGCGAACTCGATCATCTGACGCATCGTCGACCGGGCCGACGCCGGCTGTTCGTGGTGGCCGACCACCAGCACCCGGGCCGACGCGGCGAGGCCCACCAGATGCGCGGCCTCGCCCTCGATCACCTTGCCCGCCACCGAGACGCCGGTGCCCTGGTCCGTCACCCAGCGCATGCCCCATTCGACGAGACGGCGCGCCGCGGACTCCTCCTCCGGTGACACCTCGCCGCAGGTCTCCCGACCGGCGGCACAGTGCGCGACGAGGACCGGCGCCCCCCACGCCTGGGCGAGGAACAGCGCCGTGTCGAGGACCTCCGGTCCGGTCCTGACGTCCTCCACCGCAGCGACCACCGGACCGCCGCGGGCCGGCGGCATGCCCGGGGTCGACCCACGTACGACGGCGACCGGGCACCCCACCCGGCCCGCCAGTCCGAGAGCGACGTGCCCGACGAGCGTGCCCGACCATGCCCCGTCGCCGTAGCTGCCGACGACGAGCAGGCGGGCATGACGGGCCCGGCTGCGCAGCAGGTCCACCGTGTTGCCCTGGACGATCTCCACCGAGGCGCGCGAGACGCCGCACCGCTCGGCGTCGGTGAGCAGTTCACGCAGGTAGGGCGGGTGTGGCGCCGAAGCCAGTCGGGCGGAGCCGTGCAGCTGGGCGTGCAGCAGCACCAGCGGGGTGCCCGTGGCTGCCGCGAGCTCGGCCGCCCAGTGCAGGGCAACCCGTGACGAGGCTGACTCGTCGACTCCGACGACGACGGGGCGGGGTCGGTGCTTGTCGGACATCTCGGCCTCCATGACGACGCGTGTGTCGCGCTACGTCCCAGCCTCGCCACGATGAACACGCTGTTCCAGGGGCCTCGGCAGGTTCGGCCCGGGACGAAGGTCCCCTGTCGTCGATCTCCGCGTGGGGTCGTGGCAGACCGTCCGGGCGACATCGCGTCGCTGTGGGCGCGGCAGGCCGGACGAGGCTGGGGTCGAAGACGTGGCCCACCCGACGCGGTCATTTGTCACGAGCCGACGAAGGGCTCACGCGTGCGGGCGCGGCGCGGCGCCGCCCCTGGGGCTCGGGGGTGCGCCCAGGCCGGGCAGGCGGACACGACCAGCGACGACATCTGCGCGACCGACCCCCTCCAGAACTGCGTACGAGACCGAGCCCGGCACCGTGACCAGCCGCAGGACCTGCCCGAGCCGCTGTGCGTACGCGTCCGCCGCTGATGCTCCGGCCCACTCGTACAGCCCCCGGTAGACCCCGCTGGACCGGTCGGTGAGCCAGAGCTTGCTCACGAATCCCGGAAACCCCGCGAACAGCGGGGTGTTGACGACACAGGATGTCCGGAACACTGCGTGGGCCCACCGGCTGCTCCCCACCCAGCGCAGGCGGAACGCGACGACGAGCAGAACCGTGTCGGTTCCGCGTCCTGCGGCACGAGTCTCCCGGAACACGGTCGACCCGCCGCCGTCGGCGTCCCGCAGCACCGTCCCCGCCAGCGTCCTCGGTGCGGTCAGCCGCCCCTGCAGGAGGAGGCGGGCGGTTCTCGCGACGGAGCGGGCCACCGCGGCGACGACGTCGCCCGGGCGGGGCTTCGCGTCGGCGGTCATGACGACCCGGCCCGGTAGCCGGCCGGACTGTTCCGCGAGTGCTCGACCGACCCGGACACGGCGTCGGCGCACCCCACGAACGCGTCTGCTCCCGCGGTGATCTGCGCGGCGTCTCGGCCGGTCATGGCTGCGCCGCTCGGGCTCCGACCGACGCCCGACGCCTGACGGCCGTGGCCGTGGCTGCGGCCGCCGTGGCGGACGTGGCTGCGAGCAGGACGAACCCGACCAGATAGCTGCTGGTGAGGCCATGGACCAGCCCCATCACCAGCGGGGGGAAGAACCCACCGAGTCCTCCTGCCGCACCCACCACACCGGTCACCAGGCCGACTCGTTCGGCCGGGACCATCCGGGCGACGAGAGCGAACACCGCCCCGGTAGCCGCGCCCAGCGCAGCCGCCATGCCCAGGAACGCGATGGTCTCCGCCGGCAGCAGCGGCAGGTGGGCTCCCGCGACGACCGCCAGCAGAGTCGTGGCACCGAACGCGCTGAGCAGCACCGGGATCGGGTCGAACCGATCGGACAGCCAGCCTCCGACCGGCCGCATCGCGACAGCGAGCACGACGAAGCCTGCGGTGCGCAGGGCGGCGTCGGTCGTGTCGAGCTGGTACGCGCTGACCAGGTAGGTCGGCAGGTAGACACTGAACGCGACGAAGCCGCCGAACGCGACGGCGTAGAGGAACGACAGCTGCAGCGTCGCCGGGAGCCGGAGGGTCGCCCGCAGCCGGGTCCACATCGTGCCGGGTGCGATGGCACGGTCCTGACGATCGCGCAGCACGACCCACGCGAGTACCGCGAAGACGACCAGCACGACGGCGACGACGTCGAACGGGAAACTCGGTCCGAAGGTCTTCGCGAGCTGCACCGTCGTGAACGCGGAGATGGCGGTGCCGCCCATCCCGGCGCCGAACACACCGAGCGCGAGGCCCCGCCGGGCGGGCGGGAACCACGAGTTGACGAACGGGACCCCGATGGCGAAGGTCGTGCCGCCGAGGCCCAGGAAGAACCTGCCGACGAGGTACCCGGCCAGCGAGTGCGCGACATGGCCGAGGTAGAGCACGGGGAGGACGGTGAGCAGCGCGACGGCGGGGAACATCCGTCGCGCGCCGAGCCGGTCGGCCAGTGCCCCGACGGGAATCCGTCCGAGCGAACCGACGACGACCGGCACGGCGACCAGCAGCGACTGCTGGAACGAGCTCAGCTGCAGTTGCTCGCGCAGCGTCGCACCGAGCGGGGACAGCAACGCCCAGGCCCAGAACGTCGCGGCGAAGCCGACCGTCGCGACGGTCAGCATGACTGCCGGCCTGCCCGGACCACGCGTCGCGGCGCCCTGGCGGTTCCGTGCTCGTGCGGCTGCGTCGGCCATGGCCCCTCCTCCTGTCCCGCCGGCCCGGACGGCCCGACCTCGTCCGAACGCGGGGCGTTCCACCTGTCGAGGGTCCGGGGCCGACATCCGCTGCGGGAGAGTCGATGGTTCCCTCCGGTCGGGACCATCGACCGGTCCTGCACCGGGTCGGATGCTGACAGGGTCATGTGCGTGAGCACCGATACCCGGAGGCCTGCATGACACTCGACGTCGGTGACGGCCCGGAGGTCGGCGGCGGGACCGACGGCCCGGCTGCGGACGCGCTGCTGCGCGCGGGTCGGTTCTTCACCCGTTCCACCACGTCGAAGGACCTGCGTGCGGTCTACCGGGAGGGCGGCCGCGAGGGTGACGTGTTCTACCGGGACCGGTGGAGCCACGACAAGGTCGTCCGGTCGACGCACGGGGTGAACTGCACCGGGTCGTGCTCGTGGAAGGTCTACGTCAAGGACGGGATCATCACCTGGGAGACCCAGCAGACCGACTACCCGTCGGTCGGCCCGGACTCACCGGAGTACGAGCCCCGCGGTTGTCCCCGCGGTGCGGCGTTCTCCTGGTACACCTACTCCCCCACCCGGGTGCGGTACCCGTACGCGCGCGGGGTGCTCGTCGAGATGTACCGCGAGGCCAAGGGAAGGCTCGGCGACCCGGTCGCGGCGTGGGCCGAGGTGACCGGCGACCCCGAGAAGCGCCGTCGCTACCAGTCGGCCCGCGGCAAGGGCGGTCACGTACGGGTTTCGTGGGACGAGGCGGCGGAGATCGTCGCCGCCGCTCACGTCCACACGATCCTTGCCCACGGGCCCGACCGGATCGCCGGGTTCTCGCCGATCCCGGCGATGTCGATGGTGTCGCACGCTGCCGGCTCTCGGTTCATCGAACTCGTCGGTGGGGCGATGACCTCGTTCTACGACTGGTACGCCGACCTTCCGGTCGCGTCCCCGCAGGTGTTCGGCGACCAGACCGACGTCCCGGAGTCCGGTGACTGGTGGAACGCCACCTACCTGCTGATGTGGGGATCCAACGTGCCGGTGACCCGTACACCGGACGCGCACTGGATGGCGGAGGCCCGTTACAAGGGGCAGAAGGTCGTGGTGGTCTCCCCCGACTACGCGGACAACACGAAGTTCGCCGACACCTGGCTGCCGGCTCAGCCGGGTACCGACGGGGCGCTGGCGATGGCCATGGGCCACGTGATGCTCAAGGAGTTCTTCGTCGACCGGCGGGTGCCGTTCTTCGTCGACTACGTCCAGCGCTTCACCGACCTGCCGTTCCTGGTGACGCTGCAGGAGCGGGACGGGGCATACGTCCCGGGCAAGTTCCTCACCGCTGCCGACCTCGGCGACACCGGCGAGGGCGCGGCCTGGAAGACGGTGCTGATCGACGGCCGCACGGGCGACCCCGTGGTCCCCAACGGTTCGCTGGGCTTCCGCTACACCGATTCGGGCGTCGGCCGCTGGAACCTCCGCCTCGACGACGTCGCCCCGCAGCTCACCCTTCTCGACGGTCAGGCCGCCGAGGTCCTCCTGCCACGGTTCGACAACCTCGACGGAACCGGCGCGGTCCTTCGCCGTGGCGTACCGACCCGCCGGATCGCCGGGCGTCTCGTCACCACGGTGTTCGACCTGATGCTGGCCCAGTACGGCGTCGCCCGCGAGGGGCTGCCGGGCGTGTGGCCGACCGGCTACGACGACGCGGACGAGCCGTACACCCCGGCCTGGCAGGAGGCGATCACCTCCGTTCCGGCGCAACAGGTCGTCCGGATCGCCCGCGAGATGGCAGGGAACGCGGAGGAGTCCGGCGGCCGAACCATGATCATCATGGGGGCCGGCATCTGTCAGTGGTTCCACGGCGACGCCACCTACCGCGCCGTGCTGGCCCTGCTCATGCTCACCGGGTCGATGGGTCGCAACGGCGGCGGGTGGGCTCACTACGTCGGGCAGGAGAAGTGCCGGCCCGTCACCGGGTGGGCCACGATGGCGATGGCCACCGACTGGCAGCGCCCGCCGCGCCAGATGATCGGTACGGCTTACTGGTACACCCACACCGACCAGTGGCGCTACGACGGATACCGAGCCGATGCGCTCACGTCACCACTCGCCGACGGAAAGCTGTCCGGCCTGCACACGATGGACACGGTCGCCCTCTCGGCCCGCCTGGGCTGGATGCCCTCCTACCCCCAGTTCGACCGCAACCCGCTCGACCTCGCCGACGACGTCGGGGACGAGAACGTCGCCGACCATGTGGTGAGGCGGCTGCAGGACGGGACACTGCGGTTCGCGATCGAGGACCCGGACGCCCCGGAGAACTGGCCGCGATGCCTCACCCTGTGGAGGGCCAACCTGCTCGGGTCCTCGGCCAAGGGCGACGAGTACTTCCTCAAGCATCTGCTGGGCACGCACAACAACCTCGCCGCCGAGCAGACCGGTCCGCAGCGGCGCCCCCGCGATGTCGTCTGGCGGGGGGACGACCCGCCCGAGGGCAAGCTCGATCTGCTGCTCTCGTTGGACTTCCGGATGACCAGCTCCACCCTGCTCTCCGACGTCGTGCTGCCCGCCGCCACCTGGTATGAGAAGCACGACCTCAACACCACCGACATGCATCCCTTCGTGCACGCGTTCACCCCGGCGATCGACCCACCCTTCCAGTCCCGAACCGACTTCGACGCCTTCCACACCATCGCCCGCAGGTTCTCCGAGCTGGCCCGGACCCACCTCGGGGTCCGCCGGGACGTCGTGGCCGTACCCCTGCAGCACGACACCCCGGGTGAGACGGCACAGCCGGGCGGCCGCGTGCTCGACTGGCGCGCCGGGGAGTGCGACCCGGTGCCCGGCCGCACGATGCCGAACTTCGTCGTCGTCGAACGCGACTACCCCGCCGTGGCGGCGAAGATGGCCGCACTCGGGCCACTCGTCGACCGTCTCGGCGTCACGACCAAGGCAGTCACGTACCGCCCCGACGAGGAGGTCGCTCACCTCGCAGCGGCGAACGGGGTGATGCTCGGCGGCGTCGCCGACGGCAGGCCTGCCATCGACACCGACGCCAAGATGGCCGAGGCCATCCTCGCCCTGTCCGCCACGACCAACGGCCGCCTCGCGGTCCAGGGATTCCGGGAGCTCGAACACCGGACCGGCACACCGCTCGCCGACCTCGCCGAGGGCAGCGAGGAGAAGCGGATCACCTTCGCCGACACCCAGGCCCGCCCCGTCCCGGTGATCACCAGCCCGGAATGGTCCGGTAGCGAGACCAGCGGGCGGCGGTACGCGCCGTTCACGGTCAATGTCGAGCGGTCCAAGCCCTGGCACACCCTGACCGGGCGGATGCATTTCCTGCTCGACCACGACTGGATGCACGAGATGGGCGAGACGCTGCCCATCTACCGCGTGCCGCTGGACATGTCTCGGCTGTTCGGCGAGAACCGGCCCGGTGAGGTCGCCGCGGACGGCGCGTCGGTGACCGTCCGGTACCTCACGCCGCACTCGAAGTGGTCGATCCATTCCGAGTACCAGGACAACCTGTTCATGCTCTCGCTCTCCCGCGGCGGACCTGTGGTGTGGATGAGCGACCGGGACGCGGCTGCGATCGGTGTGCGGGACAACGACTGGGTCGAGGCCGTGAACCGCAACGGTGTGATGGTGCTGCGCGCCGTGGTCAGCCACCGCATGCCGGCCGGCACCGTGTTCGTCTACCACGCCCAGGAACGCGTCGTGAACGTCCCGAAGTCCGAAGCCACCGGCCGCCGCGGCGGCATCCACAACTCGCTCACCCGCATCCTGGTCAAACCCACCCATCTCATCGGCGGCTACGCTCAGCTGTCGTTCGCCTTCAACTATCTCGGCCCGACCGGCAACCAGCGCGACGAGGTCACGGTCATCCGCCGCCGCGCCAGCCAGAAGGTGGAGTACTGACGATGCGTGTGATGGCCCAGATGGGCATGGTCATGAACCTCGACAAGTGCATCGGCTGCCACACCTGTTCGGTGACCTGCAAACAGGCCTGGACCAACCGCAGCGGTGTCGAGTACGTGTGGTTCAACAACGTCGAGACCCGACCCGGCCAGGGCTACCCCCGCCGCTACCAGGACCAGGAGCGGTGGCGGGGCGGCTGGGTGCGCAACCGCCGTGGGCGGCTGCAGCTCAAGGCGGGCGGGCGCCTCCGCAAGCTGCTCACCATCTTCGCCAACCCGGTGCTGCCCGACATCCGCGACTACTACGAGCCCTGGACCTACGACTACGAGACCCTCACCGACGCGCCGCTGGGCGACGACTTCCCTGTCGCACAGCCGAAGTCGCTGCTGTCGGGCAGGCCCCTCGCGGTGGAGTGGAGCGCGAACTGGGACGACGACCTCGGCGGGGCCCCGGAGCACGGGCAGCTCGACCCGATCGTGCAACGCCTGCGCAGCGAGTCCGAGGAGAAGGTCCGGTTCGACTACGAGCGCGCGTTCATGTTCTACCTGCCGCGGATCTGCGAACACTGCCTCAACCCGTCGTGCGTGGCGTCCTGCCCGTCGGGGGCGATGTACAAGCGCGCCGAGGACGGCATCGTGCTCGTCGACCAGGACCAGTGCCGCGGGTGGCGGATGTGCGTCACCGGGTGTCCCTACAAGAAGGTCTACTTCAACCACCGCACCGGCAAGGCCGAGAAGTGCACCTTCTGCTACCCCCGCGTCGAGGTCGGGTTGCCGACGGTGTGCAGCGAGACCTGCGTCGGCCGGCTCCGCTACCTCGGACTCGTCCTCTACGACGCCGACAAGGTCACCGCCGCCGCATCCGTCGAGGACGAGCACGACCTGTACGAGGCCCAGCTCGACCTCCTGCTCGATCCGAACGACCCCGAGGTCGCCACCGCCGCCCGCCGCGACGGCATCGCCGAGGACTGGCTCGAGCACGCGCGCCGATCACCGGTGTACCGGCTCGCGAAGGACTACCGGGTGGCGCTCCCGCTGCATCCGGAGTTCAGGACGATGCCCATGGTCTGGTACATCCCGCCGCTGTCCCCTGTCGTCGACCGCCTCGCCGAGACCGGGCACGACGGCGAGTCGGCCCCCAACCTGTTCGGCGCCATCGACGCGCTGCGCATCCCGGTCGAGTACCTCGCCGAGCTGTTCACCGCGGGCGACACCCGACCCGTGACCCGGGTCCTGCGCACGCTCGCTGCGATGCGCTCGTTCATGCGCGACGTCAGCCTGGGCCGCGAGCTCGACGAGTCGGTGCCCGCATCGGTCGGCATGGACATCGAGCAGATCATGGAGATGTACCGCCTGCTGGCGCTGGCCAAGTACGACGAGCGCTACGTCATCCCCACCGCCTACGAGGGCGAGGCCCACCAGCTCGAGGAGCTGGGGTGCAGCCTCGACGTCGACGGTGGTCCCGGCATGGGGGGCAGTGGCCCGTTCGGCGAGGCCTCCGGCCGCCCCGTGCCGATCTCGGTCGAGACGTTCCACGCACTGCGCGAACGACAGACCAGCGAGAACCTCGCCGACCCGGGAACGCCTGGCGCGCGGATCAACCTGCTCAACTGGGACGGCAAGGGGCGACCCGCCGGTCTCTTCCCCGCACGTGAGGGGCGCGACGAACCGCCCCGCGTCCCCGGTCCCGGCCGGTCCACCCCCGAGGAGCAGTGATGACCGATCGGCCGACGGATGTGGTGGCGACCCGGATCGCGCTCCAGGCGGCCTCGGTGTGCCTCCAGTATCCCGACGAGACACTCCGGGCGGAGTTCTCGTCGGTCCGGCGGGCCGTCGAGGTGCTCGACGTCGGGCTGACGCGGGAGCGGTTGACGTCGTTCCTCGACCACGCCGCCGCGACCGGCCCGCTCGCGCTGGCCCAGCACTACGTGGCCACGTTCGACCAACGGCGGCGTTGCTGTCTCTACCTCACCTGGTGGAGCGACGGTGAGACCCGGCGGCGCGGCGCATCACTCGCGGCGCTCAAGGCCCGCTACCGTGCCGCAGGGGTCGACGTCCTCGGTGACGAGCTACCCGACCATCTGCCGCTCGTCCTCGAATACGCCGCCACCGTCGACATCGCCGACGGCCTCGCCCTGCTGCAGGAGCAACGCGCAGGCCTGGAGCTGCTCCGCCTCGCGCTGATCGACGCCGGAACCCCCTACCGCGGTCCGGTCGAGGCGGTCTGCTCGCTGCTGCCCGGCCCATCCCCCGCCGACGTCGCGGCCGCGAAGAAGCTCGCCCGTACCGGACCCCCACGCGAACAGGTCGGGATCGAGCTCGCCCCGTTCGCTCCGGTCCCCACCGGAGGCCGGTGATGAACGCCTGGGACATCCTGCTGTGGGGCGTACTGCCCTACGTGACCGTCGCGGTTCTCGTCCTGGGCACGGTGTGGCGCTACCGCTACGACAAGTTCGGCTGGACCACCCGTTCCTCCGAGCTGCACGAGTCCCGACTGCTGCGGATCGGGAGCCCGCTGTTCCACTTCGGGTTGCTGGTCGTGATCATCGGGCACGTCATCGGGTTGGTGATCCCGAAGCGCTGGACCGAGGCCGTCGGGCTGTCCCAGCAGGCGTACCACGTCCAGGCCCTGGTCCTCGGCGCCGTGGCGGGCACCTGCACGCTCGTGGGCGTCGGCATCCTCGTCTACCGCCGACGCACGACGGGCCCCGTCTTCTCCGCCACGACCCGCAACGACAAGCTCATGTACCTGGTGCTCGTCGCTGCGCTGATCGCCGGACTGGCCACGACACTGCTCGGGGCATCGGGCGGGGAGGGACACGACTACCGGATCAGCGTCTCGCCGTGGTTCCGGTCGCTGTTCACCCTGCAACCCGACATCGGCGCCATGGCGGGGGCGGGCCTCGCCTTCCACATCCATGCGCTGATCGGCATGCTCCTGTTCGCGATCTGGCCGTTCACCCGCCTCGTGCACGCCTTCGCGGCCCCCGTCGGCTACCTGTTCCGGCCGTACGTCGTCTACCGTTCCCGGGCCGCCGGTCCCGCGTCCCGGCCGCGACGCCGCGGCTGGGAAGAGGTCGGCCGACGGTAGGACGCGCACGCGACCTCCGCGGCAGGGGCGCGCGACCGTGATCTCCGTGTCCGTCCGCTACCCGGTTACCGGCGGCGCGTCGTGGTCCGCCGCCGCGCGCGGGCCCGGCCCGATGAGCGAACGTCGACAGGAGGTCGGCGGCGGTCCGTCAGCGCGGGGTGGGCCACAGCGGTTCGTGGCGGCGCACCACCAGCGCCAGGAGGACGACCAGCAGCCCGAGAAGCATCATCACCGGCTGCAGGACGTTGTAGCGCTGCATGATCAGCAGCTCGGCGGCTATCCACCCGACCTGCGCCGCGCCCGCAGCCACGGAGCCGACGGCAGCCCACACCGATCGCCGCAGCTCGAGCGTCGCCGCCGCCGCCATCGGCGCCGCGACCACGATCAGCAACATCGCCCCGGGTAGCGCCCACGACCCGAACGGGGTGCCCACCAGCCAGTCGTCGGGCATACCGATCGCGTTCGCCGCGACCAGGCCGACCCCGCCGTAGACCGCCGACAGCGCGACCAGCACCTCGAGACCAGCCAGACCCCAGTGGCGTCGCCGGCTGGACGGAGTTCGTGTGACGGTGACCATGCGACCTCCTCGGGACACGTCCAGCCTGGCCCGTGACCGCCAAGGGGCACAGGGAACCCGGACCGTGTCCGGCCGGGCCCTTCGCGCTCCACCCGGCGGGCCCACCGGCCCGCGGCAGCAGCCTTCCGCCACCGCGAGCGCAGGCATTCGACACGGTCCAGCTCATGGAGCCGGGACGGCCTGACGGAGGTCCTGGAGAACACCGACACACCGTCCGGTCTCCGGACTCCGGACTCCGGTCGAGGTCGAGACCCCGAGGGGCCGGCGTGTCCACCAAGGGCGCAAGGTCACGCGGTCCATCGGGCGGCGTCGGGACCGCGTCGATCTCCACGCCGGACCGCGGACCCGATCGATGCCCTCGGACGTAGCCGGCGCGGACCGGTTGCGTACCGGCCGGGACCGGTTCGCAAGCTGGACCGCCGCCCTGCACACCGCCGGCGTCGCGACCCGTGGGGTGACGGGCGATCCAGGGACATCGGCGGCGAGCGGGGGGACCTTCGGCCCCATGAGGGCGTCGCCGCTGCTGCCTACCGTCCATGGACATGTGCAGCGTGCGTCGCCCGACCATGCCGGTCCTCGACGACGAACTGGATCTCGCCGTCAACCTCCGGGACGTCGTCAAGCGGTTCGGCCCCGTCACGGCGCTCGACCACCTCACCCTCCGGGTCCCGCGCGGCGAGGCGCACGGACTCGTCGGGACCCCGGGTGCAGGCAAGACGACCACGTTGCAGTTGCTCCTGGGGCGGCTCCGCCCGGACCGCGGGTCGGCGCGGGTGCTCGCCACCGACCCCCGACGGCACACCGTGGAGCTGCAACGGCGGGTGGCCTATGTCCCGCAACAGGTCTTCCGGTGGTCCCACCTGACAGGCGCCGAGCTGCTGGACACGATGTCGTTCGTGCGCGGCATCGACACGGCACGACGGGTGGAGCTGACCGAACGGTTCTCGCCGGCCCTGGACCGCGTGGGGCACACGGACTCGGCGGAGAACCGGCAGAAGATCGAGTTGATCGCCGCCCTGAGCTCGCCGGCCGAACTGCTGGTCCTCGACGAACCGGGGCGCCTCCTCGACCCCGCCGGCCGGGCGGCGCTCACCGCTGTCCTCGCCGAGCAGCGACGTCGGGGCCGGACCCTGTTGCTCACCGAGGACCCATCGGCCCCTGCCATCGACACCGCTTCGGTGTGCCGGCGCCTGACCTACCTGGAAGCGGGCCGAACGGTACGCGCGGATCACCGCGACCCGACGTCATGGGCCGCACCCGACCGGCATCGTCTGCGCCACCGCCGTGACGACGAACGCCCGTGCGGCGCAGGCGCTGCCCCGGGCCGGCCACGACCCGGCCCCCGTCGCGCGCAGTCGATGACGGGCGAGCTCGGGCCGACCTGACGGGCACCGCGGCAGGCCCGTTCCCGGGGGCAGGACCATCCGCCCGTGCTCGCGCCCGACGGGGCCTCGACGCCGGCCGTAGGAATGATCCGGCCGGGCCCGCCCTGTGGCCCGGAGCGGCTGATGTCGCTACCTCCGGCCCGCCGGATGCCGTTCTCCCGCGCAGCCCCGGCTGAGGAGACGTCCGGTGAGCCGCTGGGCGGGGATACAGAGGGTGTACCCGGTACGGCCGGGCGCCCACGGCGTCGGCAGTCGTCCTTCCAGCCCGTCGAGGCGACGCGGGGCGGTGATCTCGTAGGCCTGACCCACGGCCAGCACGCTCCACCCGGTGGCGGCCCCCGGGTCGACGTCGTCGGCCTGGAAACCGACGACGACGCCGTTGAGCGCCGCGAGGAGGACACCGCCGGCGCCGGTCCGGAAGACGATCTCCTCGCCGTCGAGCAGGAAGTTCACCGGGTGCGCGGCGGGCATCGCCGCCTGGGTGAACACGACCCGGCCGATCGCCGCGCCTGCCAGCAGGCGCAGGCACTCGGCGCGGCCGAGCTCGAGCAGCTCCGGAGAGCTGCCCGAGGCGGGTTGCGGGATCGGCACGGCGTCGAGTCTTGCAGTGGTCGCAGATGTGCCCTCGGGCCGAAAGGCCTCGCTTGCAGGGACCGTGCGCCCCACCTCGACGGGCCCCCCGGTGCGGCTTGGTTCCACCGTTCCGCCGCCGCGATCCGGCCACGGCCGGCGAGCACGTCGAGCCGCCGCGGCGCGCGTGCCGTGTCCGCGACGTCGAGCGCGAGCACCGCCTGCTCGGCGAACGAGATCACGGGCGGCACCTCGGCTGAGACGAACCCGTCGGCGCGGACGGTGATCAGCTGCCCAGCCGGTTTCCCGGGACCGTGCCGAGCGGAGGCACTTGAGGACGGCGACCGCGGCAGCGGGACGATCGCCTCGATGGTGAGCAGACCTTGGTCCCGGCACCGGATGCCTTCGGTCGTCACCGACCGGGTCCTTCACCCGCAGCGGTCACGCGCGTGCCCCGGACATGCTCCTCCCGTCCGAGTGAGCAGACGAGTACCGATGCAAGGGGTTCAGCAATGGTTGTCACCCAGGGCGATCACAGCGCCGCCGCACCCGCCCCCCACCCGGCAGCACCCACCGCGACCGAGTGGCCCCGGGCCGCCGGTGCGGCTCTCGCCGCCCTCCGGATCGGTATCGGATTCGTCTTCCTCTGGGCGTTCCTCGACAAGACCTTCGGGCTGGGGTACGCCACACCCGCCGCGAAGGCCTGGATTCACGGCGGATCGCCGACCAAGGGGTTCCTCGGTGCCGTCGACGTCGGCCCCCTGCAGACGATGTTCCACGCCTGGGCCGGGACGTGGTGGGCCGACTGGCTGTTCATGCTGACCATGCTCGGGGTCGGGGCAGCGGTCATGCTCGGCGTCGCACTGCGGCCGGCCGCGGCCGCAGGCACGCTCGTGCTCGCGCTGATGTGGTTCGCCGAGTTCCCCCTCGCACAGACCACGGCCGCCGGCACGCCGAGCGGATCGACCAACCCCCTCGTCGACTACCACGTCATCTACGCGCTGGCGCTGATCGTGATCGCAGCGGCGGGCGCCGGACACCACTGGGGCCTCGCCGCCTGGTGGGCACGCCTGCCGTGGATCCGCACCCAGCACTGGGCCCGCTGACCGAGCCCGTGGCGCCGGCCCGGCCCTGCTCCAGGCCGGTCCGGGCCGGACCGGGCCAGAGGGTCTGCCGGCACGCCGCTCGTCGCAGCACCGACCCGCACGCCCTCGAACGCGGTCCACGGCAGTGGGTCGCACTCGTCACCCCCCGACGCGGCGACGACATCGCGTTCGGAGCAGATGCCGACGAGTCCGCGCGGACCGTCCACCAGCACCGCACGGACCTCGGCGGCAAACGAGCTCCTCGATGACCTGGGGAGCGCTGCACTCGGCGCCACCGAGGCCGCCGGTGCATGCATGTAGGGCCGCGGCGGCTCGTCACCGCCGGCGGGCGGGCCGGGCGGTGTCTGCGCCCCGGGCGATCGTGTGCATCCGAGCGGGGGCGGCGCGTAGCAGCGTTGGACTGTTCCTGGGATTTCCTGGAGCATCGCCTCCTGCCGGATGACGCAGAAGGGCAGGACAGTGACGGAGTCACGAGCGATCGGAACACCCGAACTCATGCCCGCCGCGTTCATCGGTCACGGGAACCCCATGAACGCACTGGAGGTCAACCGCTACACCAGCGCGTGGCGGGCCTTCGGCGCCGCAGTGCCCCGCCCTCGCGCGATCCTGGTCGTCAGCGCCCACTGGTACATCAATGCGACCGCGGTGACCGCCATGCTCCGCCCTCGCACCATCCACGATTTCTACGGCTTCCCGACGGAGTTGTTCGCCGTCGACTACCCGGTCCCGGGCCTGCCCGAGCTCGCCGACGAGATCAGCGACGCCGTACACCCGACCTGGGTCGGCGCCGACACCGACAGCTGGGGAATCGACCACGGAACGTGGTCGGTGCTGCTGCACGCCTTCCCGGACGCCTCGATCCCAGTCGTGCAGCTCAGCATCAACGCGGACAAGCCGCTCGACTATCACCTCGAACTCGGCGCGAAGATCGCAGCGCTGCGGCGGCGAGGGGTGTTGATCGTGGGCAGCGGCAACGTGGTGCACAACCTGCAGGCGATGGACTGGGGCCTCGCCGACGACGGGTACGAATGGGCCCGCCGCTTCAGCGAGGACTCCCGGGCCGTCATGCTCGCCGAACCGACCGAGTTCGCCACGCTCGACGCGCATCCCGATTTCGGATCTGCGGTGCCGACGCCTGACCACTTCATCCCGGCTCTCTACTTCGCCGGGCTCGCCGGCGTCCAGGACGCACCGAACCTGGATGTTCTCGTCGACGGCTACGCCTACGGTTCCCTGTCGATGACCGCCTACACATTGGACCTCGACTGCGCCCACGTCGACGGTGTTGGCGGGTCGCCGCGGCCGCCGGCCGACGTCCCGCCGGACGGCTCGAACATCTGAACGTCGAGGTGTCCGGTGGCGGTCCGGGCTCGGCGGCGCGCAACAGGGTCAGCTGCGCGGAACGCCGGTCCGACGCCCCGGGGCAGATCGCGTGCGTGGACGGGCACCGGGTCGTGGTCGTGCCGTGGACGGATGGCGTGAGCTCTGCGGAAGCGGCGCATCCTCGGCAGGCGGGACCACCGACGAGGCGTGACCCTCGCGCAGGGAAGGGCTCCTCGATGCGCGAGCCGATGCGGTGGCCGGCAGGGCGCCCGTGAGGCGGGCGTGGTCGCTGTGTGGTGTCGCGGCAGCCATGTGGCGCACGGTGATCCCGACGGATTCGAGCACCCTGTCGGTCATGCTCTGCGGCCGGCACACGATCTCGACGCGAGCCGGGCTCTGGTGCGGACCCTTCGCCGCGAGTGCGGCAAGCAGCTCAGCGCCGTCCCTCGGCAGCCGTTCCAGTGCCGTCAGGTCGATCACGAGCTCGGAGCACGCGAGCCCGGTCGCCACACCTACGCACTCATCGAGCTCGATCCACGTTCTGGGCTCGATCCTTCCGGTGGCGGTGACCCACACCGTCGTGTGCGTCAGGTCGGGCGAGGTGACCACACGGATCGCGAAGCTGTTCAACGTTCGGGGCAGACCTTTCCTGCGTCTCTCGGAAGACTGGGCCGATCAGGGTAGCGAGCGGACAACGGTGCAGGGCACCAGGATCAGCCGATCGAGCGGTATCACCATGAGCGGATCGGTCCTGCGGGAATCGCTGGCGGAGCGCCCGATCACCCGCCCGGGGCGGACCGACGCGTCGGGGCATCGAGGCGGCGACCGGGTGTGCCGGCCATGAACCGCTCCCCGACGAGCGGCGCTCCATCGACAGACTCCTCATAAGTTCGGTCTTGAGGTACAGGAAATCTCTAGTTATGATGGCAGATATCTGGAGCACTCAGGTCGACACGAGGAGTGACTCCGGAGCATCGCTTGCCTCTGTCGTCGATCAACGAGAGGAGTGTGGCCTGCGATGCTGATGCGCACCGACCCGTTCCGTGACCTCGACCGACTGACACAGCAGGTGTTCGGCAACGCCCCCGGGACCTGGTCCCGGCCCTCCGCGATGCCCATGGACGCCTACCGCGCCGGTGATCATTTCGTGGTGTCGTTCGATCTGCCCGGGGTCGACCCGGAGGCGATCGAGCTCGACGTGGAGCGCAACGTGCTGACGGTGAAGGCCGAGCGGCGCCCAGCCGCGGCCGGCGAGCACGTGGAGATGCAGGTGGCCGAGCGGCCGTCGGGGGTGTTCTCCCGCCAGCTGTTCCTCGGCGACACCCTCGACACCGAACGGATCGACGCCGGCTACGACGCCGGCGTGCTCACCCTGCGGATCCCGATCTCGGAGAAGGCGAAGCCACGCAAGATCGGCATCACCGGAACCGAGGGCGGGCCCGGACAGATCAACGTCTGAATCCGGACCAGCCTCGACGTGCGGTGACCGAACCGACGCCGACAGCGGTGTCGTCACCCTGAGCACCCGGTACGCCGTCGTCGTCGAGACCGGCAGCAGTGCACAGCTACCCGACCTCGTCGCCTGCGCTAGGCCGGGACATTGTCCGGCCGCGAGACCGTTTCGCCACGTCGGTCCCCCGCCGGTTCGGCATCATCGGCGGCGTGGTGGCCGCCGATGATGGCCCCGGCGCTCGCCGTACCGGGGAGCACCGTGACCGCGCCGGCCCGCGACGATGCTCCCGCTGCCCGAGCCGTTCCGCTCGCGAACTGGTGGTCGACACCCTGCGGGAGGCAGCCATGGGGATGAGCCGGCCGTACGTCATCGACCCCGTGGTCAACCTCCGTCACGGGTACGAGGCATCGGCACGCACAGGCCGGGCAAGCCGGGCGGGTCCGGCGTCGCTGCGCGCCCGGCGGCCCGGCCCGACCTCGGCGTCATGACGCGGCCGACTCCTTCCCGCCGACGCCCGGGAAGTCGATCGCCGCCGTCGGGGACTCGTACTGCAACTGCGGCACATGGCGCCGCTTGGCGATCCTCCATCCGGACGAGCCACGGACGAGCTCGTCGGTCACCCGCACCCACCGGACGAGGACCTTCGACTCGTCCTTGAGCGCCATCGTGGCGCAGAGATGCATGTCCGCCGTGGCGATGTCACCGTCCACCGTGATCCGAACGCTGCTGATGCTGTGGTCGATGAAACCGAAGGGCTCGAGGGAGGACACCAACACGTCGGCGAACCCGTGGCCGGTGAACCGGCGCAGGCCCCCGAAGTAGGAGAGGTCGGCGTCGGGAGTGAAACAGGTGCGCATCAGCGGCTCGTCGCGACGGTCCATCGCGTGGGTGTAGCGCTCGAGGACCTCGCGGACGGCGAGCCGTTCAGCGAGTTCGCCGTCCGGCGCCGGGCTCGTCGACGTCGACGGGGTTGCTGTCATCGGGTCGTTCCCCTTCCACACGGCACGAGGCAAGGCTAATTCAGCTACCGAACACATCACAAGCATGCTTGCATTTCGGAACGTTGCTCGGCTAGCGTCCCGACGACCTCGCAGCCGCACCCGCCGCCTGCGTCATCGCCTCGAAGGAGAGGTCGCCATGTCGGCACCGTCCGAAGCGGAATCCGTACGTGCAGGTACGGTGCGCCGCACAACCTTGGCCGCCGCGATCGGCAACACCGTCGAGAACTACGACTACGCGGTGTACGGCCTGGTGGCCACCGTGCTGGCGAAGAACTTCTTCCCCGACTCCACGCCGGGGACCGCCCTGCTCTCGACGTTCGCGGTGTTCGCCGCCGCGTTCCTCATCCGCCCCGTCGGCGCCCTGCTCCTCGGCTCGCTGGCCGACCGTATCGGCCGCAAACCCACGCTGGTGATCACTCTGGTCGGCATGGCCGTGGTCAGCACGCTGATCGGCCTGCTGCCCACCGCCGCGTCGATCGGGGTGGCCGCGCCGATCCTCCTCGTCCTGCTACGCGTGGGGCAGGGTCTCGCCGCAGGCGGGGAGTACGGCACCGCGATCATCTACGCCGCCGAGTTCGCACCCGCGCACCGCAAGGGCGAGATGGCAAGCCGGGTCCAGATGGGCAGCCTTGCCGGTCTGCTCCTCGGCGCGATCATCGTGGTGGCCCTGAGCCTGACCCTCGGAGCGGAGGCCATGCAGGCATGGGGCTGGCGGGTGCCGTTCCTGCTGGCGCTCCCGCTGGGGGCGATCGGGCTCTACCTGCGGAACCGCCTGGGCGAGACCCCGGAGTTCGAGCGGGTCCAGGAGGTCGCGCAGGACCTGCCCGCGGTCGACCGCAAGCTGTGGCGCGGCCTGCTGCTGATCGGAGTGGCAGCCACCCACGCCGTGGGTTTCTACCTGGCGTTCACCTATGTGCAGAACCTGATCATCCAGCTGAAGTTCTCCCTCGTCACGGCAACCGTCGTGATCGGTGTCGCGCTGGCGGTCGGGATCGGCCTCGTACTCGCAGGCGGCCGCGTGTCGGACCGGATCGGACGCCGTCCCTCGCTGCTCATCGCGACCGCAGTGATCATCGTCGCCACGTACCCACTGATGGCCGGGCTGGTGTCGTCGACGAACCCGTGGGTGCTCGGCGTCTTCGCGGTGCTGCTGGCCGCCGCCCCGTCCTTCTACAGCGGCATCGCCCCGATCACCTACATCGAGCTGTTCCCGGTCCAGGCCCGCGGCATCGGTGTGTCATTGGCCTTCAACATCTCCGTGGCGATCTTCGGCGGAACCGTCCTGTACGTGACCCAGTGGCTGGTCCAGACGACCGGGGACAATCGGGCCGGCGCGTTCGTCCTCATCGGATCCGCGGTGCTCAGTGGCCTGACCGCTCTCGCCCTGCCCTCCGTCCTGGCGCCCCGGGCCCCGCGGACCGCCGAGCGGCTGGCCCCCGAGCCGGCCTGAGGGCTCAGTCCGGACTGGCGCGGCGCGCATCCTTGATCTCGGTCTCGACCGCGACGGCACAGCGCCGCAGGGTGGCGACGAGCTCGGGGAACTGTCCGGGCTCGAGCATGCCGCCGAGCGTCGACTCGATCTTGTCGACCTCGGCGGCCATCTCGGTGAGGCTGGTGCGCCCCGCCGGGGTGAGGGCCAGAGACATCGCCCGTTCGCTCTCCGGGTGCGGGCTGCGCTCCACCCATTCCCGTCGCTCGAGTTCGGAGACGATCCTGGTCATCGTCTGAGGCTTGACGAAGCAGCGGCGCGACAACTGCGCCAGTGACAGGTTCGGCTGCCGCTCGAGAATCTTGAGGGCCGCGTACCCGGACAGCGTCATCCGCCAGGGCTTGAGGCGCATCGCCCCGATGTTCGCCACTGCACGCTCCAGTCGCGTGACTGCATCGGTGAGGTAGTCCGCTTGGCCCGTGTCCACGCCCCGAGTTTAGACAGCATCCTTACACCTGGAGGTTCCCGACATGCCCGGCTCGACCATCACCTCAGCACCGACGGTCACGCTCGCCCTGGACGACGCCCGCCGCGTCCTGACCGACGCGCTGGGCGGCAGCGGGTACACCTCCGCGGAAGCCACGGTCATCGCCGACCACCTGCTGGACTGCGAGCTGCGCGGGCTGTCCTACGCCGGTCTCGCCCGCGCGGTGTCGATCATCGAGCGGCTCCGGGCCACCGAACCGCCGAAGCCGATCAGGGTCGATCGGGAGACCCCAGTGTCGGCAGCGCTCGACGGCGGGGACCAGGTCGGCTACCTCGTTGCGGCCCGGGCGATCGAGATCGGCCTGGAAAAGGCGCGGGCCCAGGGCATGGCCGTCGTCGGCGCCCGCCGGACCTGGTACACGGGGATGTTCTCCTACTACCTCGAACGCGTCGTCGACGCCGGGTTCGTCGGCATGATCGCGGGCAGCGGGCCCGCCATCGTCGCGCCGCACGGCGGCACCGAGGCACGGTTCAGCACCAACCCGATCGCGTTCGGCTTCCCGACGGCCGGCGGTCCGGTGATCTGGGACATCGGCACCTCGTCCATCACCCATGCCGAGGTCACCCTTGCGGGCAGGCTCGGCGAGCCGCTGCCCGAGGGAAGGGCCTACGACCCCGAGGGCCGTCCGACCACGGACCCCTCCGCCGCCCTGCGGGGGGCGTTCGCCGTGTGGGGCGGCCACAAGGGGTCCGGGCTCGCGCTCGTCGTGCACCTGCTCGGCATGCTCGCGGGTGCCTCGGCGGCCCCCGAGGGCATCTCCGACTGCGGCTTCTTGGCCATGATCGTCGACCCGGCCGCCCTCGGCGACGCCGCGGACTTCGGCGCCCGCGCGGCGGACTTCACCGAGTCCGTCCGCGCCACCCGTCCGCTCGCGGGCGGAGCGGCGGTCCGGGTCCCCTTCGACCGCTCGGCGGCCCTGCGCACGGAGACCCTCCGGCGGGGAAGGATCGAGGTCACGGCCCCCGTTGTCGACACCCTCCGCCGGATCGCCCTCGCAAATTAGACAGCATGCTTATATAATCAAAGCATACGACTACGGGAAAGTGAGTCATGGCCGACTTTTTCACGGGGATCCAGCCGCTCGAACCGGGCGAGAGCGACCCCGCCCGGCTGGCCGAGCGGGTCCGCGAGCTCGACGCGTCGGAGGCGATCGACCGGGTGCTCGTGGGGTACTCGTCGATCTGGCCGCACAACCACGCGACGGCGCCCTACATGCTGGCAATGACCGACAAGTTCTCGCCGATCGTCGCGCACCGCCCCGGGGTGATGGCGCCGACGGCGGCGGCCCGCTACTTCGCCACCCTGGACGTGCTGGCCCGTGGCCGGCTGGCGATCAACGTGGTGGTCGGGGGCTCGGACAAGGACCTGCACCGCGAGAGCGACGACACCCCCAAGTCCGAGCGCTACGAGCGGGCGATCGAGTACCTCGATCTGGTCCGCCGGACCTGGACCGAACCGTCGTCGTTCGACCACGAGGGCCGGTTCTACTCCGCCGCGAGCGTCAAGATCCTCACCCGGCCGGTCCAGGGCCAGGTCCCGATCTTCATGGGCGGCGAGAGCGACGCCGCGGTC
Organism: Pseudonocardia sp.; assembly: GCF_050250275.1. GTDB lineage: Bacteria > Actinomycetota > Actinomycetes > Mycobacteriales > Pseudonocardiaceae > Pseudonocardia. The sequence continues at coordinate 45,663 of NZ_JBFWOY010000012.1, read as the reverse complement.
GACTTCGGCGCCCGTCACGCCGACCTGTACATGCTCTGGGGCGAACCGTTCGCAGGCACGGAGGAGCGCATCGCGCGCGTCCGGGCCGCCGCGGACGGCTACGGGCGGCCGATGGACTTCTCGCTCAGCCTGCGGCTGTTCCTCGGCGACACCGAGGACGACGCCTGGGCCAGGGCACGCGCAGTCGAGCGGCAGATCGCCGAGGCCCAGGGCAGCCGCGCCTTCCTCCGCTCGTCGGCCACCGACAACTCCGTCGGGCGACAGCGCGCCCTGGCGCTGACCGACGAGGAGCTCCACGACACCTGCTTCTGGACCGGACTGACGAAGCTGCTGGGCGGGTTCGCCAACTCCCAGGCACTCGTCGGCACCGAGGAGCAGGTCCTGGACACCCTCGGCACCTACCACGACCTCGGGATCGGCACCTTCCTGGTCACGACCGGAGCGGAGGCGGGCTGGGACCCTGCTCTGGAGGACTTCCTGCTGCGCGCGAAGAAGGAGCTGTAGACGGTGCTCGACCTGCCATCGCTGGGCGGCGGAACGGTGGGCGGGCTGCTCACCGACCGGGCGGCCCGCACCCCCGACAAGCCGGCCCTGATCTTCGACGACGAGCAGCTGAGCTATGCCGAGCTCGACGCGGCGGCGTCCACGGTCGCCCGCGGCCTGCTCGGCCTCGGCCTGGCACCCGGCACGTCCGTCGGTGTGTTCCTGCCGAACCGCGTCGAGACCCTCGTCGCGTTCTTCGGGATCGCCCGGGCCGGACTCGTCGAGGTGCCGGTGAACACCGCCTACAAGGGCGCCTTTCTCGACCACGCGCTGGGTCACACCGACGTGCAGGTCCTGATCACCGAGCCCGGGCTGCTCGACCTGGCCGCCGCCCTCCCGGAGCGGCCGTCCGCCCTGCGGATCGTCGTTACCCTGTCCGACTCCGTCCCGGCAGGGGTGTTGCTGCCCGGCGTCGAGATCCTCACCTGGCACGCCATGCTCGCCCGCGGTGACCTGAGCCAGGCATTCCCCACCGTCGGCATCGACGATCCGGTGGGCATCATGCTGACCTCGGGCACCACCGGCCGGAGCAAGGGCGCGGTCTACCCGGCGCTGATGCCCGTGGTCGCCGCGCACGAGTTCGCCCTGGCCATGGAGACCACCGCCGACGAGCGGCTCTACACCTGCCTGCCGCTGTTCCACGGGGCAGCGAAGATCAACATCTCGTTGCACGCAATCGTCGCGGGCGCCACCGTCGTGCTCGGCCGCCGGTTCAGCGCCAGCCGCTTCTGGGATGACGTCCGCCGCCACGAGGTCACCCAGTTCAACGCCCTCGGCTCGGTGCTGCCCATGCTGCTCGCCCAGCCCCCGTCCGACCGCGACCGGGACCACCCGGCCCGCAAGGTCTTCGCCGCCCCCGCCCCTCCCCCGGTGCTCACTGCAACCGAGGAACGCTTCGGCGTGCACGTCGTGGAGGGCTACGGTCTCACCGAGATCAAGACGATCGTCTGGAACCCGATCAGCGCTCGCAAGATCGGCTCCATGGGCGTCCCGTCCGCGACGACCCTGCTCGAGGTCCACGACGATCTGGGCTTCCCGGTGCCGCCCGGACAGGTCGGCGAGATCGTGTTCCGGCCCCGCGTCCCGCACGTCATGTTCTCCGGCTACCACCACCAGCCCGAAGCCACCGTGGAGACCTCACGCGACCTCTGGTGGCACACCGGGGACCTCGGGTTCACCGACGACGACGGCTACTTCTACTTCGTCGACCGGAAGAAGGACGCCCTGCGCCGCCGCGGCGAGAACGTGTCCTCCCAGGAGGTCGAGTCCGTCCTGCTGGAGCATCCCGCCGTGGCGGAGGCCGCCGCGGTGGGCGTCGCCTCCGACCTCGGCGAACAGGAGGTCATGGCCGTCGTGCAGGCCACCGAGGGAACCGACCTGGACCTGGAGGACCTCTTCGCGCACGCCGACCGGGCGCTTCCGCACTTCATGGTGCCCCGCTACTACCGCGTCGTCGAACAGTTCCCCGCGACGCCCACCGGCAAGATCCGCAAGGCCGCGCTGCGCGAAACCGGGCTGACCGACGACACCTGGGACGCCGAGGCCGCCGGCCTCACCCCGACGAGGCACCGATGAGGACCGTGCGTCTGCGCGAGATCGCGCCGCGACTGGCCTTTCAAGCCCATCCGGTGCCGACCGAGGTCAAGATCGAGCTCGTGATGCGCCTGGTCCGCGCCGGCATCCTGGACCTCGAGCTCTCGTCGTTCGTGCGCCCCGACCTGATCCCGGGCCTGGCCGACGCCGGCGAGGTGTTCGCCGCGGTACGCACGACGCCCGGGCTGACGCTGGGCTGCTGCATCGGCAACGAACGAGGCCTGCGAGCCGCCGCCGACGCCGGCGCGGACTCCGCCACCTTCCTACTCTCGGCCGACGAGGACTTCGCGCGAGCCAACATCGGGCGTGGGACCGAGGAGTCCCTCGCCGAGCTGGGGCGCCTCGCCGCCGTCGCCGCCGACCTGGGGATCACCCTCGGCACCTACGTGATCTTCGCGTGGGGCGGCCCCGGCGGTCCCGCACGCGGCTCGGCCGAGCTCGACCCGATCGCGCGACGGCTCGTCGACATCGGCGTGACCGACTGGGTGCTCGCTGACTCCTCCGGCTACGCCGCCCCGCCCCAGATCCGCGCTCTGCTCGACCTCGCCGCGCACCACGTGCCGCTGGACTCGCTGACCGTCCAGGTCCACGACAACCGGGGTCTCGGCGTGGCGAACGTCCTCACTCTCGCCGAGCTCGGCGTCGGCACCATCGACGTCTCGGTCGCCGGAAGCGGCGGGCACCCCGCAATGCCGGGCCAGCGAGGCGGCGGGGTCTGCACCGAGGACGCCGCGCAGGCCCTGGAGCTCGCCGGCCACGACACGGGCCTCGACCTCGCTGCCCTCGTCGACACAGCCACCTGGCTGGTGGACGCCGGCGTGCCCGGCCTGGGCTTCGTCCGCCACGTCGGTCCCGTACCGCGCGCGGCGCAGGACCCGGCCGCACTGACCTTCGGCTGGAAGAACCCGACACACGAAAGCGAGCCAGCACGATGACGACCCCTTCGGCGATCGACGGACTGCGGACCTCCGACCGGCGCTACCTGATCTCCGTGATCAACGGGCCGAACGTCTCAAACCTCGCGCGGCGCAACAAGCGGATGTACGGTCCGGCCGTCTCCGCCGAGGGCCTCGAGCGGTTCACCGAGGAGTGGGGCGCCCGCCTCGGCGTCGTGATCGAGCGGTTCATGTCGAACCACGAGGGCGACATACTCGAGTACATCCACGAGTCGGGTGACCGCGTGGACGGGTACCTGGTCAACCCGGCGGGTCTGACCACCACCAGCCAGTCGGTCCCCTTCGCGCTCTACGACACCGGGAAGCCGGTGGTCGAGGTGCACTTCGCCAATATCAGGGCCGCGGCGGGGACCCCTCGCGGCCCGGTGTACGGCCCGGGCGAGTCCACCTTCACGCCGTTCGTGTCCGGCCAGTTCATGGGCATGCGCGAGTACAGCTACCCGGGTGCGCTGCTCTCCCTGGTGCTGGCGCTGGACGACGAGACCTTCTTCGGCGCGAAGGCCGAGTGACCGATGATCGACCCCGTCATCAGCGACAGCGTCCGGGCCCGGATCCGCGCGGACCGCTCACCCCGACGCCCGTACCCGCGGCGGCGTACCACGAAGTCGAGCAGGCGGCACCGTTCCGGGTCGGACTCCGTCGCGATGGGTATCAAAGCTCGAGCAGGTTCTTTCCCGCCCCGGTCCTGCTGAGGACGTCGAGGACCTCGGCCGGGCTGCTCCACCGGCGGCGGTGGGAAAGATCGTCGTGGACCAGGAGAGCCCGGTCACGCGACCCCGCCGAACCCGGCGCACCCCGCGGTCCCCGTGGTAACGGGGCACTTTGGTCTATCCGGGCCCGGACACGCCGGACCCGTCACGAAGAGTCAGGGCCAGGGCGACTAGTTCGCGGCGCAGCACCTTGCCGGTGTGCGTGGTGGGGAACTCGTCGACGACGAGCACCCGGTCAGGGGTCTTGGAGCTGCGCAGCCGCTCCAAGACCCACTGGCGCAGCTCCTCCTCCTCGACCTGCGCGGCCGGACGCAGCCGCACGAAGGCCCCGATGACCTGGCCCCACTCCGCGTCGGGAACGCCGGCGACGACGGCCTCGAGGACCGCCGGGTGCCGGCTGAGGACGTCCTCGATCTCGGCCGGGGCGATGTTCTCCCCACCGCGGATGATCGTGTCGTCGGAGCGTCCGCGGACGAAGATGAAGCCGCCGTCGTCGATGTAGCCACGGTCGCGGGTCGGGAACCAGCCGTCAGCCTGGATCTTGCTGCCCTCCTCGAGGTACTCCCCCGCCACCTGCGGCCCGCGGACGACGATGTCACCCACCACACCGGGGGGGCACACGGTCGCCTCGTCGTCGTGCACCTCGATCTCCACGGAGGGCAGCGCGCGACCGACCGAGCCCAGTCGGGCACGGACGGCAGGGTCGTCGGACGCGACGGCCTCACGGTGGTCGTCGGGGCCCAGGACGGCGATCGAGGAGGCGGTCTCGGTCAGCCCGTAGGCGTTGACGAAGCCGGTCTCCGGGAAGATCCCGAGTGCCTTCTCGATGACTTCGGCGGCGATCTTTGCCCCGCCGTAGGACACCGACCGCAGCGACGTGGGCCCGGGCACGCCGCGGGTCTCCAGCTCGCCGACGATCCGGGACAGCATCGTCGGGACGACCATGGCGTGGGTGATCCTCTGCTGCTCGACCACGTCGAGCCAGTCACCGGGGGTGAATGCGTCGAGGTAGACGACCCGTCGGCCGGCGTACAGGTTCGACAGGCAGTTTGCCACCGCAGCGATGTGGTAGGGCGGGACGCTCACCAGCGTCGCGTCGGACTCATCGACCGAGGCGAACTCCACCGAGCCGAACAGGTAGGCGGTGAGGTTGCTGTGCCGCAGGACTGCGCTCTTGGGCGCCGCCGTGGTGCCGCTGGTCATCAGCATGACCGCGACGGACTCCGAGTCGATCTCGTGGGCCCGCAGCGGCGGAGCGTCGGCGGCCGGGAGCGAGACGAGCTCCTCGATGCCGATCGTCTGCACGCCGGGGACCCGATCCGGAGCGTCGGTCACCACGAGCGGCCGCCCCTGCCGGCTCATGATCTCCATGAGCTGTTCCTCGCCGAGCCGGTAGTTCAGCGGGAGGAACGGCACGCCGGCGAGCGAGGCGGCGAAGAGCGCGACCGGGAACGCCGCGCCGTTGGGCCCGAGGTAGAGCAGCCGATCGGCACCGGTCGAGGCGAGGTACACCGCGCCCGCGGTCGCCTTGGCCCGCAGCGTCGTCCCGGTGAGGCCGTTCCGCCGGTTGCCGATCAAGGTACGGTCGGCCATCCCGTCGGCGACCATGTCGAGGATCATCGCGAGGGTCACCGAGAGCCCCCGTATCTCTTCGTCGGGCGGATCTCGATCATGTCAGTGCTCCTCAGGTGCAGTCGCAGGTCGTGTGGCGCTGGATCGCACATCACCGCGTGAGCGCGTAGGTCTTGAGCAGACCGCGGCTGATGATCGCCTTCCGGATCCCGCTGGTGCCCTCGCCGATGAGCAGGAACGGCGCCTCGCGCGTGAGCCGCTCGATCTCGTACGCCCCAGGTCCTTCAGCCCATCGGCGATCTCCTGCGGGTAGATGTCGCCGTGTGCCTGCGCGCGCGGGACGACCTCCTCGTCGGCGAAGCACGTGAGCGTCGACAGGGTCTCCCGCTGGATGGCGATCAGGTCGGCGGTCTGCGCCAAGCCGGTCACGGGTTCTCCTCGGAGGATCTCGTCGCGAAAGCGGGAAGGCCGTCGCTGCGGCGATGACATCGTGAGCTCGACGGATGACCGGCGCGTCGATCGTCCGGCCGTCCACCGGCGAACACCCGCCCCGTTTGCCGCCGCGGCATCCACGATGCGCTGCGCCGAGCAGTCGAGGCAGAGAGCCCGCACTGCCTCCCCGGACGAAGGGCGGCCGGGTCAGTCGACCGGCTCGGTGTGGGCGGGTCCCCGATCCGCACCTTCCGGGGTCGCAGGCACATCGCCGGCGCCGGACCCGTGCGAACGCATCGGACGACTCGGACCAGGCCGCTGACCGGGAGCGGTCCCTCGGACCACGAGGGACAAGCCGTCCTCACCATGGGGGTACTTCACACCACGCATCTCGCCGGATTCGTCCACCACCATCACCTCGCGGGCGTTCACCCGGATGCTGACGACATCGCCGCGCCCGTGACCGAACTGCTCGCACGATGTGCCGAAGATGTCGGGCGTCGTGAATCCTCCGGGGGACGCCGGACCAGATGACCGCTGCGGGGTCGGCGAACGAGGGGTCTTGCGCCGGCCCAGATGCAGGACGCACGACGCATCACGTCGGAGGCCTCCATCGGCCCCTGCGCCGTCCGGTCGCGCCACGATGTCGGTCGGCGCACGATGGTCATTCCGCCGCTGCGTGACCGGCACGTCCCTCTCCTCCTACTACTGTCCCGTGAACCCCCACCGGGTGGTGACAGGAGAAGCTGCGGGAGCACTCGGGAACGGAGACCAGGGCGGGAACCTCGACTGCGCAGTCGGGCTGCTGGTTGGCGCACCGGGGCTGGAACGGGCATCCGACGAGCGGGAGCGCAAGGTTCGGTGGCCGCCCGGCGAGGCTGGGCCGCCGTACGTGCGGCGGATCGTCCAGCCGGGGAACGGAGTCCAGCAGCGCCCGGGTGTAGGGATGCTGCATCTGGGCGAACAGATCCGCCGTCTGCGCCATCTCGACGATCTCGCCGGCGTACATCACCGCCACCCGGTCCGCCCGTCCGGCCACGACGCCCAGATCGTGGGTGATGAGCAGGATCGCCATGCGGAAGCGCTCCTGCAGGCTCTCCATCAGGTCGAGGACCTGCTTCTGCACCGTGACGTCCAACGCCGTGGTCGGCTCGTCGGCAATGAGGACCTTCGGATCACACGACAGCGCGATCGCGATCGCCACCCGCTGCCGCATTCCCCCGGACAGCTCGTGCGGGTACTGGCCCAAGCGCTGCCGCGCGGCGGAGACGCCGACCTGGTTGAGCAGATCCATCGCACGGTCGGCGGCCTCCCGCTGGGCCAGGCCCAGATGATGCCGGATCGGGTCGATGATCTGCTTTCCGATGGTGCGCACCGGGTTCAGCGACGTCATCGGGTTCTGGAAGATCATCGCGATCTCCACGCCGCGCCACCCGTTCGCGGCTCGGGGGTCGGCGCGCACGTCTTTCCCCTGGTAACGAATCGAACCCGACACGCGCGCGCCGTCCGGCAGGATGTTCAAGATCGTGCGGCCCAGCATCGACTTGCCCGAGCCGGACTCCCCCACCAGGCCCACCGTCTCGTTCGAGTACAGGTCCAGCGAGACACCCCGGACCGCGGACAGTGGCCCGGCCGCGGTGGGCAGCCTGGTCCAGACGTCGTCGAGGGCCAGCACGGGCGCCCCGCCGGTGGGCTCGGATCCCGCAGGAGATGTGCTCACGCCCGTCCCCCGATCGCCGCCACGGCCTCGCTCGGGAAGTGGCATGCAGCGAAGTTCCCCTTCTGCCCGTACGGTCGGAGCACCGGTTCCTCGTCGGCGCACAACTGCTCCGCCCGCGGGCATCTCGTCCTGAACCGGCACCCCGAGGGGGGATCGATCGGTGAGGGGACGTCTCCGATCGCGGGCGTGTGGGGGATCGGGACGCCCGGGTCGGGCTCCGGCACGGCGGCAAGCAGGACCGACGTGTACGGGTGGGCCGGCGAGCTGTAGACCGCGCTGGCCGGGCCTATCTCCACGATCTTGCCCAGGTACATGACCGCCACCCGATCACTGATGCTGCGCACCACTGCCAGGTCGTGGGCGATGAACAGCAGGGACAGGCCGAACTTCTCCTTCATGTCCTCCAGCAGGTTGGTGATCTGAGCCTGGATCGACACGTCCAGCGCGGCGACGGGCTCGTCGCAGACGATGATCCGGGGGTTCATCACCAGCGCCCGGGCGATGCACACCCGCTGACACTGCCCACCGGAGAGCTCGCGCGGACGCCGGTCGCCGAAGGTGTCCGGATCAAGACCCACTGCCTCCATCGCCTCGCGCACGCGTTCCAGCCGCTGTGCGCGCGTGCCCGACCTCCAGATCGAGAGTCCCTCCCCGACCAGGTGCTTGACCTTGCGCCGAGGGTTGAGCGCGCTCACCGGGTCCTGGAAGATGATCTGGATATCGGTCCGGGCCCGCCGCAGCTCCGCGACCGACAACGCCCGTAGATCCTGGCCACCGTACCGGATCGTCCCAGCCGTCGGTTCGACCAGCCGCAGCACCGCACGAGCCGCCGACGACTTCCCGCAGCCGGATTCCCCGACGATCCCGAGGGTCTCCCCCGGGGCAAGGTCGAAGCTGACATCGGACACCGCCTGTACAGCGCCACCATCGGTGTGGTATGTGAGCTCGAGGTGCTCGACGCCGAGCAGCACCGTCGAGGCCTCCCGCAGGTGCTCGATGCCGGTCACGAGCTCCGCGCCGGTCACCGCTGCAGACGTACCAGTCATGATCTGCCGACTTCTCTCGGGTGTCGATGAAGATGGGGTCAGCCGGCCGCGGGCCCGCTGCCCTCGATGCGACGGCGCACGTGCTCCCCGACAACGTTGAGCGCCATGACGGTCAGGACGAATACGGTCGCCGGGATCGCGACCTGCTCCGGATGCAAGCTCAGCGAGCTCCGCGCATCAGAGATCATCCCACCCCAACTGGGTGCCGGTGGAGGGATGCCCAGGCCGAGGAAGCTCAACGACCCCTCGGCCACGATCGCCGTGGCGACCACGACGAAGAAGTAGGAGGAGACTGTCAGCAGCACGTTGGGCAACAGCTCACGCCCCAGCAACCGCGGTGTACCGGCGCCCAGCGCCCGGGCGGCGAGGATGAACTCCCGACTCCGGTACGCCAACGTCGACCCGCGGGTGAGCCGCGCGAACGTCGGCGTCAACAGGACGGCCAACGCCACCACGATCGTGGAGATCGTCGGCTGCAGCGCAGCGGCCAGCGCAAGGAGCAGCACCAGCGGCGGGAACGCCAGCATGCTGTCGATCAGCAGCGACAGGACGCGGTCGACCTTGCCGCGCCAGAACCCTGCCGCCATCCCGATGGCCGTTCCGACCGCCATCGCCAGCAGGACGGACAGCAGCCCCACGGCCAGGGACTGGCGGGCCCCGAAGACCAGCCGCGACAGCTGGCTGCGGCCACTGTTGTCGGTTCCCAGTGGTTCCGGAAAGCTCCAGCCCGGAGGCGTGAACGGTCGCCCGACGAATTCTGCGGGATCCGCGATCGGCAGAAGATTCGCGAACAACGCGACCGCAGCCAAGACGGAAAGCCAAGCGATCGCAGCCCAGTACAGGACCCGAGCACGGCGGAGGCGCCGCCACAGCGAAGGACGCCGCCCGTCCGCACGCGCCACCGGATCGGGAACAGCCGCGGCCTCGATCCCCGCCGCGAGCGGGGGGTCCTGCAATTGATTCCCTGTCATGACTCAGGCTTTCCTCGTCCGCAGCCGGGGATCCAGAACGTGATAGAGCCCGTCGATCAGCGCGTTGATCAGCACGTAGGCCACGGCAATCAGCAGCACCACCGCCTGTACGACCATGAAGTCCTTGCTGCTGATCGACTCGAAGAGATACGAGCCCATTCCCGGCAACCCGAAGATGCGCTCGATGATCACCGCGCCACCCAACAGGCGCCCGACGCTCAACCCTGCCAGCGTCAGCAGAGTGAACGACGAGGGCTTCAGTGCGTACTTCCACAGCACGGTGCGACTCGGCAGCCCGGCGGCACGAGCGGCCAGGATGTGGTCCTCCTGCAGCGTGGACACCATGTCCGCGCGCAATAGTCGGGTGAACACCGCTATCTCGGGTAACGCCATGGTCAGCGCCGGCAAGAAGATGTACTGCAGGTTCTCGCCGAGCCCGTTGGACAGCTTCCTGTAGCCGGTCACCGGGAACAACCCCAACTTCACGCTGAGGTAGTACGACAGGAACAGGCCCAGCACGAAGACCGGAGTTGCGATGACCAGCGACGTCACGAACGTGGTCGTCTGATCCAACGGCCCACGACGCCGCCACGCCGTGTACACACCCAGCGGCACCGCCACGACCAACGCCATCCCCAGCGCCAGCACCATCAGTTCCAGCGTGACCGGCAGCCGAGTTGCCAGCGCGTCGGTCACGGTCTCGCGAGTGCGGAACGACGACCCCAGATCCCCGGTGACCACATTGCCGATCCACGCGCCGTACCGTTCCAGCAGGGGTCTGTCGAGCCCCGTCTGTCGATTGAACTCGGCGACCTGGTCCGGCGTCGCGGACTCACCGATCACAGCAAAGGCCGGCTCGCCAGGGATGAAGTCGACCAACAATGCGGTCGAGAAACTCACCAGGACCAGCACCAACACGATATGCAGCAGGCGGCTGCCCACCGCTCGCCCCTGGGCCGACAGTCGCCGCGAGCGCTGAGCCGTGGCCGAGGACGTCACCACTGGCCGACCTCCACCGGGCTACCGGCGACCATCTGAAATCCCCTCACACGACGGCGCACGGTGCGACCGGCCGGCGGTGGCCTCCACAACGGACAGCGCAGAGACCTCACGCGGTCGATCCCGGCCGCTGGGGCGACGGGTCCTCCCGGGGGTCTACGAACTCCGCGCTCGCTCACGTCAGCTCTCATCCCCTCGCCAGGCCCGCTCGCCCAGCTGACATCTGACGACGTCGAACTGCGTGAGCCAGGTCCTATCGTGCAACATAAGGAAGGTAACGGGTTCAACCTAGGAAGACAACTGACGTGCGCTGGCGCGGCGCCCTCCGGCCGAACATCACGCAGGCCTACAGGTCGACCCGAGCCGGTGGTCCCCGGAGCGGCTCAGGACGAGCCGACATCGCACAGGGTCGACGATCAGCGACGGCCCTCGGAGGCATGGAGCCGCCGGCCACTCGCTCCCTGACCTGGGCTCCCTCCGTCCGCGTCCGTCCACAGCCGTTCCCCGGCACGCCACCGGCAGAGCCATGCGGAGGGTGCTCGAACAAGCCACCGATCCGCTCGCCGGAACGGGCGGGCGCGCCCGTGGCCCCGTGGTCGGGCCGTGCACACCGGCTGCCTCATCGCCATACCCGTGTCGGCTCCACAGGCTCCGGCTCCGGGGCAACGCCAGACCGGACGTTCCCAGTGCCGGGCCGTCGGCGTCCGGCGCCCTGAACGGCGCCCACTGCTAGCGGCGTGCCGGCCCGACCGTCATCGGTTCCGCCATCGCGGCTCTCGCTTCTCGGCGAAGGCCTGCACGCCTTCGATCATGTCTTCGCTGACCAAGAGCTCGTCGACGGCTGCGGAGCGGTGCTGCACAGCCGCACGGATGTCCGCGATGGCCTGCGTCTCCTGCATCACCTGCAACGACACCCGTACGGACGTCGGCGAGACGGCCAGGATCTCCGCGGCGAGCTCGCGTGCGGCAGCGAGAGCGCCTCCGGCGGGCGCGATCCGATTGACCAGCCCATGCGAAAGCGCCTCCTGGGCACCCAGCCGCCGGCCGGTGAGGATCATCTCGTTCGCCAGCTTCGTGGGCGCCATGCGCGGGAGGCGGATCAGGCCACCCATACCGGCGATCAGGCCCACCTTGACCTCGGTCAGCGCGAATGTCGCGGTCACGTCGGCGACGACGAGGTGGCACGTCAGCGCGATCTCGGTCCCGCCACCCATTGCGAACCCGTTGACCGCTGCGATCACCGGCTTCGGGAGCGACGGACGGTCCGTCAGACCACCGAAGCCGCCCTCCGGGACCCAGACCCGATTGCCCCGAGCCTGCCATCTCAGGTCGTTCCCCGCGCAGAACGCCTTGTCCCCGGCACCGGTCAGGATGGCCACCCACAGCCCCGGGTCGGCGAAGAACGCGTCGAACACCTCGTCGAGCTCGTCGTTCGCGGGTGGATGCAACGCGTTCCGTTGGTCCGGGCGGTTGATGACGATCTCCAGCACGCGACCGTCACGGCGGACGGTCAGGTGCTCGTAGTGCTCCCTGAAGGCCGGAACACGCGCGGGGTACAAGTGCGACATCCGGACGTCACTGACCGCAATTCGGTTCCCGCGCGGTGTCCACTTCGCGAACACGCGCTGCCCGATGGGTTCACCGGACGACAGCATCTCGAGGACTTCCTCGTCGTCCGAGCACGTCTGCGCGAGGAACCGGCCGCCGTCGTGTTCCAACCGACCGACGACGACCCCTGCACGGCTCCCGTCGCGGTCGTACGTGACGGTGTAGGTCTCGATCGTCGCCCAGCCGTTCGCCCGAAGGACCTGTGCCGGTGCCGGCAACCGGTCGATCTGCTGTTGCAGGGAGGTGCTGTCGTCGGCGCGCCACGGCACAGGCCGGGTGGAGTAGACGCCGGCCGAGTACTTGCTCAGTGCGCCGCCGTTCGCGCCGACGAACCCGAAGCTGCCGGGCGCTGTGCGAGCTCGTTGGACCGTCTCGGCGATCGCGTGCATCGCGTAGTTGTTCCCCGCCCCTCCGAAGAACGGCAGGCCGCCGGTGACCGTGAGCCCGCGCGGATCCTCGGCGGCAAGGCCCAGGCCGTCGATGGCTGTGTTGAACACGGCGATCGGGAAGCAACTGTAGAAGTCGAACGTCGCCAGGTCGTCGACGCCGACGCCGGCCATCTCCAGAGCGTGCCGGGCAGCCGACACCGACGCAGGGCTCTCGCTGAGATCAGCGCGGTCGAGGAGGTTCCGTTCCCGCAGATCCGCATGCCCGTGCAAGAAGACCCACTTCTCCTGCGGGACGCCCAGCGCCAGCGCGGTGGTGATCGATGTGATGAGAACCGCCGCTGCCTGGTTGACCTTCTCCCGTGCCACCACATAGCGGGTGTACGGGTAGGCGATCAGCCGGTTCGCCTCGGTGGGGACGACCAACTCGGCCGCAGTACGTTCGATGGGGGCCGAGGCGTGCGGATTCCTGGCTGCGACCCGGGTGAACGGGGCGAACAGCTCACCCATCGACCGGGCGTATTCCGCCCGCGAGCTGCCGAGCCGGGCGCGCCGCGCGTTCTCGAACAATGCGTAGAGCACCGGTGCACCGGTCAACCCGTGGTCCACCGCGTACGACGACCGCGCGCCGGAGAGCCCGTAGCCCCGGTCCTCGAGATCGCCATCGACGTGCTCGGAGAAATCCGGCTTGTCCGCAGCGGCGGACAGGTGCCGCGTCGTCGAGGTGGCCTCCGCGCCGACCAGCAGGACCGCCTCGGCCCTGCCGCCGGCGATCTCCCCGGCGAACTCGTTGACGAGGTGCTGGGGGGACTGACCGCCGCCGACCTCCAGGACGGCACGCCGCGGCGCCGCCCCGACACGGTCGGCAACCGACCTGGGGAAGTTGTCCGATCGACCCAAAGTCGTCGGCAGGCCTGGAAGGGATATCTCGGTCTGGCGGACTCCCGCGACCGTGTCCAGCGCTTCGGCGACGACGGCGGGATCAGCCCCGGAGTCGACGAGCGCCGCCTCCGCCGCCGCCGCCGCCAACTCCACCGGGGAGAGACCACGGTAGTCCGGTCGGTCGATGCGCTCCGAGAACTGGCCCACGCCGATGACGACGGGAGTGCGCGGGTCGAGGTCGTCGTTCACGAGTGCTCCGGAAGGGGGTGTGTACGGGACGGACGGCGGTGAGTGCGTGGTGCGACCTCGGCGAGGCGCGCGAGACGTCGGCGCGCAGCGCGGTGCTGGGTGCGGCGGAGAAGGACGGCAGCCTCGACGAGGTCGAGGACGAGCTGTTCCGCATCACCACGAGCACGCCGGACGCCTCGTTCCCCGGTGGCCTGCCCGGGCGGCTCGTGGTGGGTTCTCCGTGGGATCAGGCTGCTGCGAGCCGTGGGATGCAGCCTGATCCCGCTTCTACGCTCGGGCGGTCCCCAGGCGGCCATCGACCGACGCCGGTCAGCCGGCCAGCGCGAGATCCGACAGGAAGACGCCTCCCGGGTAGGCGTCCGTGAGGCCGGTGGCACCGTCGGCAATGATCCAGTTGCTGCTGTCGGGCAGGGTCACCCCGGACCAGAGTGCGGGCAGATCCTTGGCGATGACGGCCTGCGCGGCACGCATGGCGGCGGCGCGTTCCTCCTGGTTGACGGCCGCCTTGGCGGTGTCGAGGGCAGCGTCCAGCTCGGGGCTGCTGTACTTCGCGGCATTCAGCGACGATGTGCTGCTGAAGCAGTCGACGTACGCCTGCACGTACTGCCCGGCGAAGTCACGGGGGCACTGCCACAGCGCGACGTCGTACTCACCGGCGAACACCTTGCCCGGATAGTCGCCCGACTGCACCTGGTCGATCCGGTAGTTCAGGTTGTCGAACCGGCTGTATGCGGTCTGCAGCGCCTCGGCCTCACGAAGGCTGGCGGGAGTGACCAGGTGCCGGATGACGACAGGGCCCCCGTTCTCCGCCGCGACCTCGTCGATCAGCTTCTGCGCCGCGCCCGGGTCGAAGGCCGGCACGGTGGCCGACACGTCGTAGTACGGCGAGTCCTCGGGGAGGAGGGTGCGGGTTCCGATGACCGTGCCGGCGCCCCGGTAGAGGACCTCGTTCAGCGTCTTCGAGTCCAGGCCCAGCTGCAGGGCCTCCCGGACCCGGCGGTCAGCCAGCGGTCCGCTGGCGTTGTTCTCCAACCAGATCCAGGAGATGTCGGCCGACTCCCGGGGCACCGCTGTGAGCCCGGTCTCGACCGCGGCCACGATGTCCGACGGCTGGAACATCAGCGCCGCCTGCACCTGCCCGGCGCTGACCGCATTCGTGATCGCCGCGGGATCGGAGTTGATCTGGACCTCCAGCGTGTCCAGGTAGGGCCGGGGCGCATCCCAGTAGTCGGGGTTGCGGGTGAAGGAGTAGCTGGCGTTGGGCACGATCTCGGTCAGCAGGAACGGGCCCGCTCCCACCGAGGTCTCCGGCGACGTGCCGAAGTTCGCGCCGTGCTGCTGGAGTGCGGTCGGCGAGGCGATCACGCTCAAGCTCGTCGCGACGGTACGGGGGAAGATGCTGTTGGGCGCGGCCAGCGTGAGCCGCAGCGTGACCTCGTCCACGACCTCGGTCGAGGCGATCTGCGCAGCGGCGCCCGCGGCCGGGGAGGTGAGCGCCGGATCGGCGAACCGCGCCCAGTTGAAGCGCACCGCCTCGGCGTTCAGCGGCGTTCCGTCGGAGAACTTCAGGTTCGGCTTCAGCGTCACCGTCCAGGTGATCGAGTCCTCGGACTTGATCGACTCACCCAGCCGGCCCTCCACCTGCCCGCTCTCGAAGGACTCGTAGAAGAGCAGGTCGTAGATCGCCGACTCCACCGGACCCACGGCGACGTTCATCTGGACGAAGGTCGCCGGGTCCAGGGAGCGGAAGTTGAAGTTCGTGATGACCGTGGCCGAACCCCCCTGCACCGGCTTGGCTGCAACACCCGGCTCGGCGGGATCGCCACCATCAGCGCCGCCGCACCCGGCGATCACAAGCAGCGGCAGCACCAAGGCAGCCAACCGCCGCCGGTACCCGTGTCTCATCGGTTCTCCTGTCGAGTGATCTCCGTGCGGCACACTCAGCGAGCGCGACGGCACCGGGCGGCCCGAGACACTCGGCCACGCCGCTGCGTCGCCGACCGGGCGTGCCTTCTCGTGGTCTTCGGCCGGTGGATGTCAGCGGTCTGGTCGCGTTCGAATACGTGTCGTCTCGTGTGCCGGCGGCGGCGTCACCCCCCGGTTGTGCCGGGCGACGATGTCGGTGCGTTGGACCTGCCGGGCGAAGGTGGATCGCCGACGGCGGAGTCGGGGTCCTCGGTCGCCACATCCGGCGAGAGCGAGCCCCGCCCGAATGAGAGCGTGAGGTGGCGGCGCCCGGCTCTCGGAGACCACGCCCTCACATCACGAAGCTAACCGGATGCACTTAGGTATGCAACTTGTCCGGCAGAACTGCTCCGGTCGCACGCCCTCGATGCCCTCCGGACGGACCGGTCGAATGCCGACCCTCCCGGACGCGATGATCGCGGTCCGGTCCCGATGTGGTCCTGACGGACCGCTCGGCCGGCAGCGGCGGCGCGCCACTCACGGTCCGACGAGCGCCGTCGATCCACAGCTGCCCCCTCGCGAACTCCGGGTCAGGCACCGACGAGGACGCTCGCCTGCGCTTCCGCGCTCAGGTGGGCCCCTCACAGGTCCTGGGTCGCCCTGCGCGCTCGACTGTCGAGGTCCGGGACGAGCTCCGCGGATCCCGGTGGTCCCCGGCACGCCGACCGGCGACAGGACTGCGCGCCGACGAGCGCCGATCGGTGAGCGACCGGTTGCCGTGTCCGGGAACCATCGGGTGCCTTCCCCTCGATACCGCGGCCGTCGCCGCAGTTCACGTTCACGACGTTCTTTAGTTTACGCACCTGGTAATCCTTGCTGCAGCGACGGCCGGAACCTAGTGTGAGCCGTCCAGTCGTCGACGGCGGGCCGAACTGCTGCCGCGGACGCGACGGAGGACCCGACGCTTGGAGAATCCATGACACACGAGGTCACCGGCCGACCCGAGGTGACCCCGGAAGCGTTCGACCACCATTCCAGAGCGGTGGCTGCGGACCCTTTCGGTTGCTTCGACGCACTACGCCGGCACGGGAACGTCGTCCGGTCCGAGCTCTACGGCGGGTTCTACACCATCGTCGGCTACGCGGCGGTGAGCGAAGCAACCCGCGACGGACGGACGTTCTCGTCCGAGGTCGCTGTCGACGGGACGGGGTGCCCGGTTGCCGGACGCGAGGGCTACGGCGGCACCCGGCTCCCGTCGGCCGCGGCCCGATCGGGGTTCATCGACACCGACGGACCGCGACATCTGCACTACCGTCGACTGCTGCTTCCCTGGCTGACCCCGCGCGCCATGCAGAAGTGGGAGCCGGAGATCACGAAGCTGGCCGCCGAGGCCGTGGAGAGCGTGCGCCCGTCCGGCAGCGCGGAGATCGTGAACGACCTGGCCAGCCCGGTGTCGGCGGCCATCGTCATGGACATCATCGGGATGCCCAGATCGCTGGGTCAACAGTTCTCGGAGGCGCTGCACCACTTGATCGGGGCCCCGCCCGACTCCCCGGAGCGCACCGCCGCCGAACGGCTGTTCGGAGCCGTGCTGGTCGACGTCTCCGCCGCCATCATCGAGCGCTACGAGGCCCCGTCCGGAGAGGACCTGATCTCCTTCTTCTGTCGGGCCTCGGGGCCGGACGGCACGCGCCTGACGCCGGACGACGTGATCGAGCAGATGCGCCTCTTCCTGGCCGGCGGCCTGGACACCACCGCATCGTTGATCACGAACACCCTCATCTGGCTCGCCGGTCATCCAGAGCAGGCCGACCGGCTGCGCAACGAGCCCGAGTTGTGGCCGCTGGCGACCGAGGAGTTCCTCCGCTTCACCACCCCCGTACTCGGTCTGGCTCGCACGGTGGACGCCGACACCGTCCTGGACGGGGTCGAGCTCACCGCGGGCGACCGGCTCCTGCTCTCCTTCGGCGCGGCGAACCACGACCCGGCGGAGTTCGACACGCCCGAGGAGGTGATCCTCGACCGATTCCCCAACCGGCATCTCACCTTCGGTGTGGGAGCCCACCGGTGCATCGGCTCCAACATGGCCCGGTCCGTCTTCCAGGGGGTCATGCCCGTCATCCTGGCCAACTGCCTGGACATCAGGGTCGACCTCGACCGGGCCGTCCGCTACCCATCGGTCTCGGTGAGCAATGGCTGGCTGAGCGTTCCCATGACGTTCACCCCCGCACCGGAACCCGTCGTCCCGCCGCCGTACTCGTGGCGTTCCGAGACGAATCCTTCCGACGCATCTCAGGAGGCTCCCCGATGAAAGCCGAGGTCGACCGGGCGATGTGCCAGGGCCACACACTGTGCCACCTGGCGGCGCCGGAAGTGTTCGCGCTCAGCGACGAGGACGGCCACGCCTACGTCAAGATCAGCGCGGATCTGCCGGCCGGACAAGAGGCCGCGGCCCGCGACGCAGCCGCTACCTGCCCCGAACTGGCTGTCAGGCTGACCTGATCCAGACCAGCGGACGGTCACACTCCACAACTGCATCTCCGGTCCGCGGCGACGGCGAGCGTCACCGCGGACCGGGATGCTGTCGTCCGCGGCGGACAATGGTTGCCTCGCCGTCTCTCGCAGCGGCCGCCATCGGACCGGCTCAGGTCCGGGCAGTCTGCCCGCGGTCGACCGGAAACTGGATGCCGGTGACGTTGCGTGCCGCATCCGAGGCGAGGAAGGCCACGATCTCCGACACCTCTTCGGGCTGAAGGCTGCCCTTCTTCGGCAACAGGCTCTCCCCCAGTGGGCCGAAGAGCTGCGGGTACTTGGCGAACAGCTCGGCCACCTGCGGATCCCGGCTCATGGAGCTGTCGACGCCCATGGGGTGCACGGTGTTGACCCGGATACCGTGCTCCCCCAACTCGATCGCCAGCGCACGGGCCAGGCCGACCAGCCCGTGCTTGGCGGCGACGTAGTGCGCCATGAGGGGTGCACCCCGCAGGCCTGCGCTGGAGGAGGTGATCACGATGCTGCCCCCGGCCCCGCGCTCGATCATGGCCGGGATCGCGGCCTTGGTCAGGGACCACACCCCCTTGAGGTTGGTGTTCACGGTGTCGTCCCAGGCCTGCTCGGACAACTCCCAGGCGAACCCGTAACTCAGGACGCCGGCGTTGGCTACGACGATGTCCACGTGTCCCAGCTCCGCCAGCCCTCGATCGACCGCCGCAGCGACCTCGTCGGGCTTGCGGACATCGGCCACACCGATCACCGCGCGCCGATCCAGCCTCTGCACCATCTGCGCGGTCTCCCGCAGCTCGTCCGCTGTCGCCATGGGGTAGCCGATGGTCGAGATGTCGGCGCAGATGTCGATCAGAATGACGTCGGCGCCTTCCTGAGCGAGGCGCAGGGCATGCGATCGCC
Organism: Pseudonocardia sp.; assembly: GCF_050250275.1. Taxonomy (GTDB): domain Bacteria; phylum Actinomycetota; class Actinomycetes; order Mycobacteriales; family Pseudonocardiaceae; genus Pseudonocardia. Next base: position 26,686 of record NZ_JBFWOY010000012.1, on the reverse strand, counting down.
CCTGACCGCGCCCCGCCCCGGACACCAGTGCGACTTTGCCCAGCAGGCCAGTCATTGCGCGCAACGTCATCTCGATTCGTTCCGTGAGATCGGCTCAGCTATCACGGTCAGAGATAGTTAACTAGTTGACCAGGTTAGCGTACAGAGCCGGAAAGGCGAGAAGCTCTGCGCCCGGAGAGTCGGCGGCCGGCCACCGTTGCACCATCAGGCTCGGACGGCATGTCGCCGGCCACGATGTCGGTGGCATCCGTCATGATGAGGCCGTCACCGCCGCATTATGACCACCGGGCTGTCATCGAAGTTCCGCGAGCTTCGGAACCACCGGGCGAGCCCCTCATCAGGCTGATGGCGTCGGGATGCCGCCGACGATCGCGGCATCCGCCCGGAGTACCTGGTGACCGACTCCTAGCATTGGCCGCAGCCACCCGTGAACGTCGAGGAGCCCACGTGACGAGCAAGACGCGCCCGACCGTGTTCGAGCCACAGGCCCGACCGCACCTGCCGAAGATGGCAGAACTGGTCGCCGCCGACATCCGAGCCCGGATCGCCCGGGGCGAACTTCCCGACGGCGCCACCCTCCCCCCCGAGTCCGAGCTCACCGAGCACTACCAGGTCTCCCGACCCACCCTGCGCGAAGCCATGCGCGTCCTGGAATCCGAAGCCCTCATCGTCCCCCGCCGCGGCTCCCGCGAAGGAGCCCGCGTCCGCGCCCCCAGCATCGACGTCGCCGCCCGATACACCTCCCACCTGCTGCAATACCGCGGCGCCACCTACGGCGACCTCTACCAACTACGACTCATCCTCGAACCCCCCGCCGCCGCCATGCTCGCCACCGCGAACAACCACGACGCCCTCACCCGCCTCCGCGAGGCCTACGACGCCGAAGGCGCCGCCCTCGACGACACCGACGAATACTTCCGCCGCTCCGCCCACTTCCACGAACTCGTCATCGAACTCGCCGGACTCACCCCCCTCACCGTCTTCGCCGAGATGGCCACCGAACTCATGCGACGCCAGCACAGCCAGATCTCCGAGACGCCCTCCAGCAGCGCGCTGAAGAACCGCATGCGTCGCTCCCACCATGCCCACGAACGCTTCCTGGAAATCCTCGACACCGACACCGACACCGCCGAGGACGCCCAGACGTACTGGCGCGACCACCTGCAAGCCATCGGCAAGTACTACGAGAAGCGCTCGAACACCCCCATCGAACTCATCTCCTGAACCGAGCCGAGCAGCCAACTGGACGACTCACGCGCCCCGACCCGGCTCCGACCCGGAAGCGGCACCGTGCGCCGCCGGCCTCCGGCGCTACGTGGCCGGAGCCGGCCGGAAGTAGGGCAACGTCGTCATCGGTGCGACGTCACGAAAGACGACGTCGAGCACGGCGCCGATCTGCAGGTCCGACTCCACGTAGTCGATCAGGGCCGCCGGGTAGAACAGGCCGGGGTGCGCGGTCATCTCGCCCAGGACCCAGCAGATCGGCGGCTCGTCCTCGAACCCCGCGACCATCTGATCCTGGATCAGGGTCCAGTTCACGACACGGGCGGTGGGCTCCACTCGCTCGAAGGTGAATGACGGAGTCGTCACCTCGTTGCAACGCAGGCAGAACGCCACGGGTGGGTGCGCGAACGCCCCACAGTGGTCGCATCGCTGGAATGCGAGGTGATGTTGCCTCGCGGCGTTCCAGAACGGTGCGGTGTCCTCGTCCGGGACGGGTACGGGCTTGTCGTAGTCCGGTGTGGACATCGGTGTCTCCAGGGACTGGCGGACGCGGCGCCCGCGACGATCGCCGCCTACGCTGCGGGGTCGTTGGTGTACAAGATCGCTTGGCCGAGGTTGCGCGCGGGTGTGGCGTAGGTCGACAGGGCGGTCGTCGCGCCGGCGATCTGGCGTGCTCCGGCGCGTCCCGCCAGCTGTAGGTAGCACTCCAGCACGTGCGGCAGCCCGTGCAGCCGCCCCCACCCCGTGTTCCCTCCGCCCGACAGGAGGGGGAACGTCCCCTGCGGGTCGAGATCCGTTTCCTCGAGAACGCGCCACGCCTCCCCGACGGGGCAGAAGCCCAACGCCTCGAGCCAGAAGTACACCAGCGGGGTGAAGCCGTCGTACGGCTGGACCACGGCGACGTCCCGCGGCTTCCATCCACTGCTCGACCACAGCCGCTCGGCCAGATCGAATCCACGGTCGTAGAAGTCGTCCAGCGGACCGAACGTCCCGTCAGGGGGAACTCGGTCGTTTCGCACCTGTGCCCAGTCGGTGATGTACACCGGCTTGTGCGGCAGGTCCCGCGCACGCTCCGCGGTCGTCAGAACGAAGGAGCCGCTGCCGTCGACCGGGATGTCGTTGTCGAGCAGGCACATCGGCTCGCTGATCATCCGACAGTTCATGTAGTCGTCGAGCGTCAGCTCCGTGCCGTGCCAGTATGCGTCGGGTATCCGCTGGACGTTCTTGCGCTGCTGCACGACCAGCTTCCCCATGTTCTCGCGCCGTGCTCCGTACCGCTGCTGGTATTCCTTGTACGGCATGGCGATGCCGGACGTGGGCGCGACGAAGCCGTACGGCACGGTCCACTGGGTCGGCCCGCTCGCCTGGCTGCGGCCGAAGGAGTTGTAGCGACCTTTCGGATTGTGGAGTGTGCGGTTGACCAGGACGTGGGTAGCCATACCTGACGCAATGGCCTGGACGGCGAACATGAACGCCGGCGGGAACGAGTCGTCGTCCATCCGCCACGAGGCCTGCAGTCTCATGTGGTTGATGAGGAAGTCGGCATCGACGAAGTCGCGACCGGCCTGCGTCGGTCCCGAGAAGGTGTACGAGGGAAGCTGCGTTCCGCAGGCAACACCATCGATGTCGGACGGATCGAGGCCGGCGTCCTCGATCGCGAGCTGCGAGGCTCGTACGGCCATGCCGGCCACGGGGACGGCTGCGCGGCGCACCGGTGGGACGACGGCAGCACCGATGATCGCCACCTGGTTCCGGTACTCGGCGACATTGCCCATCTGCGCTCCTCGTGAGAATTCTGCTGGCTGCTGCGGATCGGCGAGTCCCTGCAACCACAGCGCACACCGCGCTTGCGCCACGCTTCCCGTCGACGGTGGTCGACAGCGTCGACCGCCACTCAGGTGATCGCGTTCGCGTCCTTGAGCTCACCGATGCGGGCCCAGTCCAGGCCGAGCTCGAGGAGGATCTGTTCCGTGTGCTCACCGACCTCCGGGGCGCGGGTCAGGTCGTTCGGAGTCGTGTCGAACTGCGCCGGACCGTCGACCAGGTGGTGCACCCCGTCGCTGTATTCCACCGGCCGCATGAAGCCGTTCGCCAGGACCTGCGGATCGCCCAGGACCTCACTCGGGCTCTGGACCAGGTCCCACTGACCGTCGAAGGTCTCCAACACCGCGCGCCACTCGGCGAACGTCCTGGCGCCGAACACCGTATCCAGCTCGCGGATGCAGGCCGCACGGTTCTGCTGACGAGCCTCGTGCGTGCTGAATCGCGTATCGGCGATCAGGTCCGTCCGCCCGACGCGCTCGCAGAAGTCCGGCCAGTACCGATCGGCCTGCAACGTCGCCAGTTGCAGCCAGCGGCCGTCCTTCGTTCGGTACATGTTCACGAGTGGGTTGGGGACCGTGTCATGAGCGGGCAGGTCCAGGCCGCCGGGGAACTCGGCGGCGGCAACGATGTCAGCGGCCACCTGCCACATCCCGACGCCGAGCAGGGAGACGTCCACGACCGGTGCGTGACCGTTGCGTTCCCGTCCCAGCAACGCAGCCGCGATGGCGCCGGCGAGTGCCATGCCGGAGATCCCGTCACCGAAAGCAGGCCGAGCGGTCGGCGCGGGTGTCGGTGAGTTGACCGGCGTGACCCTGTTCGCGATACCGCTGCGCGCGTAGAAGGCGGTCCCGTCGTTCGAACCGCGTCCGGCGTCCGCACCCTTGACCCCATAGCCGTGCCCGCGCGCATAGACGATGGACGGCTTGACCCGTTTCACGTCGTCGACGTCGATCTTCAGCCGCTGCCGAGCATCAGGCATGAAGTTCGTGACGAAGACATCGGCCTGCGCGACGAGCTCGTACAGCAGTGCCAGGCCTTCCGGAGCGGCGAGATCGATGCCGATGCTCCGCTTGTTCCGGTTGGGCTGCTCCATCATGAAGTTGAACTGCCCGGTCGCCTGCACGGCACCGCTCGCGATCAGCCCGCGCATCGCGTCGCCCCGCATCGGCGCCTCGACCTTGATCACGTCGGCACCCCAGTCGGCGAGCAGCGCACACGCCGATGGAACGAACCAGAACTGTGCCACCTCGAGAACCTTGATTCCGGACAATGGAGCCACGACCGACCTCCTGGGCAGACTGTGGATTCCTGTTGTTCACCGGTGCGTCGACGACGCACAGCGGCCGCGGCCCTCGGGAGACGACGACGCGCACCGGCGGAGTGGCGTGATCGACCATGGCCCGTCCTGGGACGTGAGCCGTCTCAGAACAGGGCGTGAGACATCCCGCCGTCGATGCGGATGCTCTCCCCGGTGATGAAGTCGGACCACTCGGATGCGAGGAAGGCGGCGAGCGCACCCAGCTCTTCCGGCCGACCGAAGCGCTGCACCGGGATGCGCTTCGTGGTCGTGGCGAACTCGGCCTCGTCGGTGATCCCCATCTCCGCCAGGAACCATTTCGAGCGCTCGGTCGAGAAGGCACCGACGGCGAGGGAGTTCGCGGTGATCCCGAACGGCGCGAGCTCGTAGGAGATGGTCTTGATGAGCGAGGCGACGGAAGTGCGGGTCACGTTCGACAGGGGTAGCGACGGGTCGAGGTGCGGCTCTCGCGAACAGTGCGAGTTGATGTTGATCAGTCGCCCCCAGCCCCGTTCCTTCATGGCCGGGATGACCGCGCGGGCCAGGTAGATCACGCTCATCATCATCGTCTGGTGGGCCGCGATGAAGTCCTCGTTCGAACAGGCATCGAATCCGATCTTGTGCGGAGGCAGCACGTTCGACACAGCGATGTCGACCGGCCCGTAGGTGTCGCGCGCGGCCTGCACGAATGTCTGCACGTCGGCGTCCACGCTCATGTCGCCGGCCACGCCGCGTGCCTCGACACCGTCAGCCTCGAGCTTGTCCACCGCGGACGCCAGCTGGACGGGGTCGCGGCTCGAAATGACGACCCGCGCCCCCTCACGCCCGAGCGCATGGGCGATGGCATAGCCCAGCCCACGGCTGGCTCCGGACACCACGGCGACCTTGCCCCCGAGCTTGAGGTCCATCGGTTCCCTGCCCTTCCACATTGCATCCGATCCACGGTCGTCCCGCGTCGACTTCGGACGCCCACCGATCGACCTCCGTGCCCCTCCGCGCTGTGCTGGTGCCTGTCCCTCCGAGTCCCGTCGCACCTCTCGGACCTGTGCCCGGCACACCTCCGGCCCGGCACCGCTGACGGGAAGCCTGTCCGACAGCCCGCCGGTGTCGGTCGGAGTGGTCTGCACGATCGGGGGAGGTGGCCCGCGGGGGTGTGGCCGCCGAACGGCTCTGCGGGCGTGGCGAGCACATGCTGGTCGGCCCATACGCCAGCCTCGAACTGGAGCGTCTCGTCAGCGGTGCGGATCGCATCGGTTTCGGACGTGTACTCGGTGACCGGCACGACGATGGGCACACCGTTACGGCAGCGATGCGCTTCCTGCAAGGGCGGGGGCGGTCTTCCAGGCCGCCGTGGCGAGCGCGCTCCCGCCGGTCACGTGCTGCTCCAGATCGTTGTGCACGGGGCCGGCGATCCCGGAGCGGCCATCTGGTTCCTCCTACGACAGCTCGGACCGGACTCGTCCGCGGACGCGCACGGCCAGACCCTGTGGCGCCGCCCGACTCTGTCGGCCTCGGACGTGGTCGAACCAACACACGTTGCAAAGTATGCCTTAGATTACCAGGTAATGTTGGTGACATCAAGGGTCCACTACCGACCGCAGCCCCTGGCCCTGCACGTCGGCCCCCGGGGCCCGAGGCTCAGACCGTGACGTCGAGCTCGCGTGCCCAGCGCGGGACGGTGACCCCACGCTCCTCGTGCCAGAGCCCCTCGACGGCATCGCGCCGTTGCGGGGTCAGGAGGACGCGAGCGATCTCGCGGTGGGCGTCGCCAGGGCGGCCCAGGCGCAGCGCCCAGCTGCGGAGCCGCCGTGAGTACAACTGGGCGGGGCTCTCCAACGTCGCGCCGAAGCCGGCCATGCACTGGTGCACGTTGCGCGCGACCAGCCGCCCGACCTCGACCGCATGCGACCACGTCATGAGACCGAAGATCGGCTGCGGCACGCCGTTGGCGCCATCGCGCGCCGCGAGCCACGCCGTCTTCTTCACGATGAGCTCCAGCCCTTCCGCCGCGGTCGCCGCATCGGCCAGCTTGTGGGCGACCGCCTGGTAGGAGCCGATCGAGCGACCGAAGGCCTGTCGTTCCTTCGCGTACGTCACGCCGATCTCGACCAGCTTCGAGGCCGCACCCGAGACGCGGGCAGCGGCGAGCATGTGCGTCAGGGCCCGGAGCTTCTGCGCGTCCTCCTCACCCCACCGCTGCTCGGCAAGGCCGCGGTCGACGCGCACGAGGAAGTCACCGGCTGCGGTCCGTTCCCGCTCCCCCTGGTTGGCGACCAGCCCGATGCCGGACGCTGTCGCGACGACAGCCGAACCGGGCCCCGCGGGGGGGTCGCTCTCCAGCGCGTAGACCGCGTCCTCGACGTCGAGAAGGATGCGGACGGCGGTGAGCTCCACCCACGGAACCGGTGCCAGGCTGCGGCCGAGCTCCACGGAGACGGCGGCCAGGAGCTCGGGCTCGGCGGGCAGGTCGTGGAGACCGAACTCGCGCAGGTGCTGCTCGACCTCACGTGACCGCCCGTCCGCTGACGATTCGGCAGCCCGGACCGCCGACTCGTCGCAGGTCCCCTCCAGCAGCGACCGCAGCGCGCTCGAAACCTCGCGCGTCTCGTCGCTCCAGCGCTCATCGAACATGTCAGGCACCCCTCGGCAGGCCCAGCCCACGCTGGGCGATGGTGTTGCGCTGGATCTCGGACGTGCCGCCGGCGATGGTCATGGTGACCGTGCCACGCACGAACCACTCGGCGTCCGCGGCCAACTGGTCGTCGACGGACACGCCCCACTCCGTGCGAAAGATCGACTCGGGGAGCAGTTCGTTGAGCCACTGAGCGAACTCCTGAGCGAGCTCGGAGCCGTAGAGCTTGCCCATGGAGCCCGCCGCCGCCGCGTTCTCCGCACCGCGGGCACCCTTCGCGTTCGCCGAGATGTTGAGCATCCGCTCGACCTCCAGCCGAGTCGCGAACCGGCCGATCGCTTCCAGGTCGCTGTCGTCCAGGTCGTCGGCGGCGCCGGCGAAACGGTGCAGCAGGCGGGCGAGCAGCAGCCGCGAGTCCGTGCCGCCGAAGCTCAGACTCCGCTCGTCGGCCAGCCCGGCCGACAGGATCGCCGCGCCCTCGTTCTCCGGCCCCAGCCGGTTCGACACCGGGACCCGAACCGCGTCGAAGAAGCACTGATTCACCCTCCACCCGCCGATCACCCACACCGGCTGGATGTCGACGCCGGCAGCGTCGAGCGGGATCAGTAGCATGCTCAGACCCCGATGCCGCGTCGACTCCGGATCGGTGCGGACCAGGGCGCTGACGTACTCCGCCTCGTGGGCGTAGGACGTCCACAGCTTCGACCCGGTGACGACGTACTCGTCCCCGTCGCGCACCGCCGTGGTGCGCAACGCGAACAGATCGCTGCCCGCTTCCGGCTCGCTGAGCCCGTCGGCATACCGCCGGTCCCCGGACAGGGCCTTCGGCACGTGCTCCTCGACCACCTCGGGCGTGCCGTTGCGGATGATGGCCCGCACGTTGGCGTGCGAGGAGGTGACCGGGGAGGACGGGAAACCCGAGCCCACCAGCTCCTCGGAGAGGATGTAGTTCTCGGAAGAGGTCGCTCCCCTCCCCCACGGCGCCGGCCAGTCGATGCCCACGAGACCCCGCTCCGCGAGGAGCTTGTGCGCCGAGGGCGCCCACGGGAAGATCCGGTCCCCGCCGACCGCCTGCTGTTCGGCCCAGTACTCCCGCATCTGCTCGCCGCTGACCTCCTGGACGAGGTCGCGGACCTTCCTGCGGTAAGCGCGCTCACCGTCGGTCAACGAAAAGTCCACATCAATCTCCCGTCATCTGTGCACCGAACCAAAGCCGCCTCCAGGCACGACGTACCCACCGCCGCGGCCCGCGGGGCCGTTCACGCGAGTTCCTTGAGCGAGGCGATCGTCTGCAGCCGCGTCCGGTGATCCTCGCCCAGAGGCGTCACGTTCAGCGTCGACACTCCGGATTCGGCGAAGGCCGCGACCCGCTCGGCCACGCGGGCCCGAGGGCCGATGAGACTGACGCCGCGCACGAACTCGTCGGGCAGAGCTGCGGCGGCCTCGGCCTTGCGGCCCGACAGGTAGAGGCCCTGAACGACCTCGGCCTGCCTCGCGAAGCCGTAACGGCCGGCCAGGTCGAAGTAGAAGTTCCTGCCCTTCGCGCCCATGCCACCGACGTAGAGAGCGAGAAAGTCACGGATCCGTCGCAGCGCGCGCTCCTCGGCCTGCGGATCGTCGGTGATCAAGGCGTGCGTGTCGGCGATGACCTGGAGCGGCCCCAGCCCCGGATCGCGCCTGCTCGTCCCCGCGGCGAGCGCTTCCCCGAAGGCCGCCTTGCTCCCCTCGGGATAGTAGAAGACCGGCTCCCACGCCTCGAACAGCTCCGCGGCCAAGGCGACGTTCTTGGGGCCCAGTGCCGCCAACATCATGGGCACCCGCGGTCGTACCGGCTTATTGATCATCTTCAACGGCTTGCCCATCCCACTGCCGCCGCGGTCGGGCTCGAGCGGCAGCTGGAAGTGCCGGCCGTGGAACTCCAGCGGCACCTGCCGCCACGCCATGCGGCAGATCTCGACCACTTCCCGCGTTCGGGCCACCGGCTCCTTGTAGGGCACCCCGTGGAAGCCCTCGACGACCTGCGGACCCGACGCCCCGATGCCGAGCATGAATCGGCCCTGCGACACGTGATCCAGGCCGGCCGCAGTCATGGCCAGCAGCGCCGGCGTACGCGAGAAGACGTTCAGGATGCCGGAAGCGATCTCGAGGGTCGTGGTCCGCGCGGCCAGGAAGCCGAGCTGGCTGACCGCATCGAAGGTGTAGACCTCGGCCACCACGACCAGGTCGAGTCCGACGGATTCGTACTCCACCAGCACCGAGGCGGCTTCCATGAAGCTACTGCTGTACGACAACGGCATCCCGATGCGCATCCGACCTCCGATCCACGTGACGGCCTCCGCCGCCTGCCTCGCCGTCCACACGCTGCCTGCGCCGCGAGCCGCGGAACGCGAGGCCACCCGCCTGCGTGCCGCACCCCGTATCGGCAGTGCTCAGCCCGTCTCGCCTCCGACGGCGCTGGGCTGCTCCGGCGGCGCGGCCGACGCGCGCGGCCCGGCGACCAACAGCGGCTCGAGCAACTCCCGGAGCGCCGGGCGGTTCACCTTGTAGGAGTGCGTCTGCGGCAACGCGTCGACCACCTGGACCAACACGGGCACCTTGTACGGCGCCGCCTGGCCACGGACCCAGTCCTTGAGCTCCTGTTCGGACGGCGCATCGGCACTCGCCACCAGTGTCACTGCCGCGGCAGGTACCTGCCCGAGCCTGGTCTCGGGGAGGCCGACGGCCGCGGCGGCACTCACCGCCGGGTGGGCCGCGAGGATTTCCTCGACCTCGCTGAGCTGCACCTTGAATCCTCCTCGGACGATGACGTCGTCGATGCGGCCCTGGATGTAGAGGAATCCGTCCACGTCCATCCGCGCCAGGTCGTTGGTCCGGATCCACTCGTTCGTCCGCTGCGGTGCGGACGGCGACCGGACCTCGAGCAGGCCGACCTCGTCCACCGCCATCACTGCGCCGCTCTCCTGGTCGACGATGCGCAGCGCGATACCGGGTCGGGCACGACCGACGCTTCCCCGTTTCCGGTGCGCCCACTCGCGGTGCTCTTCCGGCGTCCAGCCGGAAACGGTCCCGCCGAACTCCGTTGCGCCGTAGTTGTGCAGGACCGCGATGCCGAAGCGGGCCTCGAACTCCTCCTGGAGCGACGCCGGGACCGGCGCCGAGCCGGTGGGCCACGCCTGGATGCTGGACAGATCCGACGGGTCGATGTCCGAGGCGAGCAGCATCCGCATCGCGGCCGGCGGTAGCCCGATGTAGGTCGGTCGGTGCTCCCGCACCAGTGCGACCCAGCCGGGAATGTCCAGTCGCTCGAGCAGTGCCAGGGGCCGCCCCCCGCACAGGGACCGCAGTACGACCGACAAGCCGGTTATCGTCACGCTGGAAAGGGCGTTGATCACGACGGCGCCCGCCGGTCGTACGCGCGGTACCGGCAGATCGCCCCACGCCAGCGGGATCCGCTTGGGGGGGCCCGTCGTCCCGCTGGTCGGGATGACGATTGCGGCGCCCCTGGGCCCCGTGACGCCCGGGAGCGCCGCCTTCGCCCGGTCGCCCGGTCGACGGGTCGCGGTGAGCGCGCCATCCGCCGAGCCCAGCTCGACCCCCCACGACACTGCCGCCAGCTCCGGCGACCAGTCGTCGGCGTCGGCGAGGACCGCCACGACGCCACACCGCGCGACGTCGGCCGACATTGCAGCCGGAGGCTGGACGGGCGAGATCAGGAACGTGGTTCTCCCCAGGTCGAGCAGCCCGAGCAGGGCACCGATGCCGGACGGACGGTTGCGCAGCACGAGCGCTACCGGTCCGGCCGGCGCGTCGGCCAGCTGCTCCCCCAGTCGGACGCCCAGGATCGCCAGATCGCGCCACGACCACCAGACACCGTCGAACTGGACGGCCCGTTCCTCACCACGCGCGGCGAACAGCGCGCGCATCCCCTCACGGAACGCTTGGGCAGCCACGGACCCGGATTCGTCCTCGTCGGCCGACTGCGCAGGGATCCTCGAACCGGGCGATGTCATACGGCCACTCCCACAAGCAACTCGGATCCTGTGTCGGTCGGAGCCCGGCGCACACCGATGGCTCCTCCCGTCGGCACCTGGCATCCACCAGGCGCCGGTACTGCAGCGACGGACGCGACGGCGTCGCTGTCATCACGGTGCGATCGAGCCCGGTCCCCGGTACGCGCGGACCTCGCCGCGAACACCGGCGACGCGGACGGCACCGTCAGCTCACCTCGTCCGTCGACCGGGCGAGACGTTCCACCTCGCCGCGCAGCACGTCGAGCGGTGAGGTCGCGGGGGGCGCGGGCAGCTGGAAGGCGCCCTCCTCACGCGAGGGCAGGAGGACGACGGCCGTGCCCGAGGACGTCACGAGTCCACGCTGGTTCTTGCACCGGATCTCGAGGGTGACCTCGCGGTGGGAGCCCCGCCGGTCCTTGCGCACCACGGTGCCGCGCAGCCAGGTCGTGTCCCCGATGTAGTTGAACTTCCGGTGCTGCACGTGCAGCTTCCACAGCCAGCTGTCGTCACCGGACCAGTTGTTCAGCAGCTGAGCCAGCCACGTCTCCCGGAGCGCGCCGTAGTCGTAGCAGGCCGCTCCACCGACCTTGCGGGCCCAGTCGGGATCCCAGTGCATCCGCTGCACGATGTCCCACACGTTCAGGGTGTTCTTCGTGTAGAGGCCGGGCGACTCGCGACGTTTGCGCCGAGCCAGTCCGAACGCGTGCGTGGGGAACGACTGTCCGAACCCGGCGTGCCAGAGGATGACATCGGTCAGACGGAGCGGACCCTTGACGATGGCCGGGAGGTCCTCGCCCTCCTGGACGTCCTCCCAGTAGAGCGGTTCGGCCCCGCGCCGCCGCTCTGCGTCGTACGCGGCGTCGATCCTCGCGAGGTACTCGTCGGTGTACGGCTCGGGCGCGGGCTGGATCGCGCGCTGGCCGTTCCCGTCCGGTGTGGCTTCCTGGTCGACGTGCTTGCGCTCGGCCCGAATCCACGTGCCGCGCTGCAGGTGCACGATCTCGTTGGCCTGGTTCCAGCTCACCACGCCGAAGGTCGAGTGGACCGCCCGACCGCCCCAGGAACTCCGCTTGTCCGCGACGCCGACGAGCGACCGCTTGGCGAAGAGTCGGTCGCCGATCCGCTGTGGTCGGTAGAACTCGTACTGCAGCTCGGATTGGAGTGCACCGGTTCCCCGGATCGGGTCGCCCTCCATCTCGGCGGCGAACTCCGGCTTGAGCCGGCGGGGCGGCTCGTCCCCGCCCCCCAGCCGAATGTCGTCCTGCATGGTGAACATCGGCCAGACGAACGTCGGAGGCGCGATCAGACCCTCCCACCGCGTCGCGGACGCGTACTCCTCGTCGCAGTACAGCGGGTTGTCGTCGCCGTAGCCGTTGACGAAGTGCCGAATGCCGTCCGGCGTGACCTCGTGGTTGAAGCCCCAGTACTCCGGACGCCAGTCGGCTGCCTCCGCGGGATCGACCGGCAGGAAGTTGTCCGGATCCAGATCGATGCCGGGCCGTCGCCGAAGCGCGGCGACCTTCTCATCGGTGATCTTGCCGAAGTCGGGATCGGGCACCGTCGCTCCTCGTTGCTGCTGATGGACGCATGGCACTGCACAGCCGGCCCGTCGCCAGGCAGGGACGGATCAGGTTAGGCTGATACACTTTCGTCAGAGTGTTAGCCTGGTTATATAGCTTGTCAAACAATAGCCATGATTCGGGGGGAGGTTGCTCGAGATCCGTGCAGAGCGGCGGCCGGCCGCCGCTGCGCGCGCGCACTCCGCGGGGTCACGGCTGCGGACCAGGCAGCCGAAGGATCGTCCGACGCACACCTGGCGGCCGGTACCTCTCTCCCCTGCCGCGGAGTGGCGGGAAGGTGACCGCCCCGCCCCGAGGGACGTCGCGACGACATCCGACCGTTGACCGCGCATCGTCTCCACCGGAGGACCGCATGACCAGCTTCGACACGATCACCTTCGAGGTCGCCGAGCACGTGGCGACGATCACCCTCAACCGGCCCGAAGCCCTCAACGCCATCAACACGCAGATGCAACTCGAGCTCAAGACGGCGTGGGACGAGGTCCACTTCAACGACGACATCCACGCCGTACTGCTGACCGCGGCGGGCGACCGCGCCTTCTGCGTCGGAGCCGATCGATCGGACATGGGCGAGGTCAGCGCACGACGCAGCACCAGGGTCGACGACCCGTCCAAGGCTCATCTGCGCGGAGGCGTCGTCCCCGGGGCACCGGGGGCCGAGTCGACCCTGGAGCTGAACGTCTGCCCCAAGTCGATGGGCGCCTGGAAGCCCGTGATCACCGCGGTCAACGGGATCGCCTGCGGCGGGGCCTTCTACATGCTCGGCGAGTCCGACATCATCATCGCCGCGGAGCACGCCACCTTCTTCGACCCGCATGTCACCTTCGGCATGGTCGCCGGATACGAGTCCGTGCACATGCTGCAGCGCATGCCTCTCGGCGAGGTCCTGCGCATGCAGCTGATGGGCAGCCGAGAGCGCCTCTCCGCCGGGCGCGCCCACCAGATCGGCCTGGTCTCGGAGGTCGTGCCCGCCGATCGCCTGCACGAGGCGGCCTGGCACGTCGCCAGCACGATCGCCGGCTACGCGCCCGGCGCGGTGCAAGGGACGCTGCGGGCCATCTGGGCGGCGCGCGAGCTCCCGAAGTCTGTCGCACTGCAGCTGTCCCCCCAGTTCATCGGCATGGCCAGCCTCGACGACTGGGCAGCCGGCCAGCGCACGTTCGAGAGCGGCAAGCGGGCGGAGTGGCGGCTGCGGTGACCCCCCACCGGGTGGTGTCTCACGCATGAGCCCGCCCCCGGGTCCACGCACTAGGAATCGGAGTTGCCATGGAACTGGGGATGCACGGACGAACGGCCGTCGTCTGCGGCTCGTCGAAGGGCATCGGACGCGCGATCGCCGAGGCCTTGGCGGCGGAGGGCGTGAACGTCGGCGTCGTCGCGCGTAACAAGGACGGCGTCGATGCCGTGGTCGCCGGTATCGTCGCCGCCGGCGGCCGCGCTGTCGGGATCGATGCCGACCTTTCGACCCCACAGGGCGTCGAGCGAGCGGTGTCGGTCACCCGCGCCACGTTCGGGCGGATCGAGATCGCGGTGTCGAACGTGACGCCGCCGCCTCATCGCTACCTCTTGGACGAGTGCACCGACGCAGACTTCGACGACAACTACAACGTGCTGCTGATGCACCCGGTGAACCTGACCAGGGCAGTCGTCGACGACATGCGCGCAGCGCGGTGGGGCCGACTGCTCAACGTCGGAACGATCCTCGCCAAGGAGTGGAACCCCGCGACACCGCTTCTCCTCTCCCACACGTTCCGCCCGGCACTCCTGGGGTTCCAGAAGTCGATTGCCCTCGAACTCGGCCCATCAGGAATCACCGTGAACACGCTCGGCGTAGGAGCCATCCGCACCGAGCGGATGCGAGAGTCGATGCGGAAGATCAACCCATCGCTGGCCGAGGACTGGGATGCGCTCGACGCAACGGTCTCCCAGGACATCCCGGTGAGACGACTCGGGCGGCCGGAGGACGTCGCCGCCCTGGCCACCTTCCTGTGCTCGGCTCGCGCCGGGTTCATCACCGGCCAGCACTACCTCATCGACGGTGGGGCCGTCCGGTCGTTGTGACACCGGCCGCGGCCGGTACCGCATCGTGCGGCCCCGATCCACCGCAGGCCACGGCGCTTCACGACGGACCGGACCACGATTCGGTCGACTGATCAGAGTTCCCCGGTCCCGCTCCGAGGAGCCGAACGCACGTCGGACACTCGCTGATGAGCGCCCGGTCAGGCCGACCGAGGTGGGCTCGATCGGCCGATCTTGAAACAACCCCGCCAATCAGGATACTGTTTTAGGACGAGTGGGTGCAGCGCGATCCTGCCGCATCCGAGCAGACCGACAAGGGGACGACAGCATGATCGAGGTGCGCTCAGAGATCGCGGCGATAGTGTTCGAGGTCGCGGTGGAAGCCGGGCAGCAGGTCTCAGCCGGGGACATGGTGGTCGTGCTGGAGTCGATGAAGATGGAGATTCCCGTCGAGGCGCCGGCATCAGGATCGATCGCCCGACTGTGCACCGAGGTGGGAGCATCGGTCGCCGAAGGCGATCTCATCGCCGTCATCGCCTGACTGCCACCTCCGCGCCCTTCCGGAGGCGCTGCCGCGTCGGACAGAGAAATTTCCGTGCCGTCGCTGCGCGTGCAGGCCGGGCGGGACGGCTGATCGGCGCCACGGCGAAACGGCGCGAGGCCGGCGGGCAACCGGCGATCTCGCCGATATCCATGGGCGGTGCGATGTCGTGGGCGACCCGCGCCCTCGGCGGCGGCCTGTGCTGCGCCGGGGACACCATCGGCCGCAGTTGGTCGTCGTCGCGGCCGAGCCGGTAGCCCCAGCCGACCGGCCCGGAGCGGATCCGAGCGATCCCGCCGTCCACGCGGGCGCGCCCGAACACGCGCCGGGCCAGGGTGAGGCGGCTGAAGCTGCCGAGCCGGTCGAGGCGGTGAGCCCACCCGGGCAGTGACGGCGTGCGCGGCCAGATCAGGTTCCGTCCGGATCTGCTGCCGCACGGCGGCCTGATCGGGCCGGCCGAGCCACTTCTCCGCCAACGCCGTCGTGCCGATCAAGCCAGCTCCCACGTCCGGGGTCGTGCCACCCAGACCTGATCACCCGGCCGGTTCCGGCAGATTCTGGAATGGGAGAAGCGCCGAACATCCGGCCGCACAACGTGCGCCAGAACCGAACTACGTGAGCGCCCACAGCTCGTTGGCGGAACCGAGCAGCGGGGCCGGCCGGGTGATCCGCCACGGGGTCTTGCTCATGATGAAGGGCGCGCCGGGCTGGACGTAGGAGCCCGCCTCCGGGTGCTCGACGTGGGCCAGGAAACCTCGGGCGATGTGCTGGGGTGACTCGAACAGGTCCGGAATCTCGGGGATGTCCGCGATGGCCAGCCGACGACGCTGGCCCTCCTCGACGAGCCATCGACGGTCGTGCTGCAGGGTCCACCGAACGATGCGTTCGTTCAGCTCACCGGTCCGACGCGACACCCGGAGCTTGCCGATGCTGTCGAACTCCGGGTCCTGCAGCACGTCCTCCATCCCCGTCCACGCGCAGAACGTCTTCCAGTCGCGGTCGAAGAGCAGGTTGATTCCCACAGAACCGTCTCGGCACGGCACGATCATCGACGGGAGTTGCAGGTGTCCGGTCCGTTTCCACACAGCCGTCGGACCGCCCTGGCTGGCTCGGTATACCTCCTGGCCCGAGCACGTGATCATGACCTCCATGGCGGACACGTCGACGTGCTGACCCACTCCCGTGGCGGCGGCGTGATGGTGGGCGATCAGCGTGGCCCCCGCCGCACAGGCACCGGTGATGTAGAGGGACAGGTTGGCGCCCGACTTCAGCGGCTCGCGATCGGGCCGCCCCCCTTGCACCATCCAGCCGCCGATGGCCTGGCGGACGATGTCCGGCCCCTTCCAGTGGGCATACGGTCCGAACTGCCCGAAGGGCGTGACCGACGTGACCACCAGGCCGGGATTGATCGCGGCCAGTTCCGCGTAGCCCAGCCCCCAGGAGGCCATTCGCCCGGGCGCGAAGTTCTCGATCACGATGTGCACGGAGGCGCACAACGCGCGGAGCACCCGCTGGCCGGCGGGGCGCGTGATGTCGAGTGTGATGCTCTCCTTGTTGGCATTGAGATACAAGAAGTGCGCACTTCGTTCCGGGTCCGGCTCATCATCGGGGAACGGGCCCCATGCGCGGCTCGGGTCCCCCGCGAGCGGCTCGACCTTGATGATGCGAGCACCGAGGTCACCGAGCATCTTCGTGGCGAACGGGCCGTCGATGCCGGTGGTGAGATCGAGGACCGCGACGCCGGACAGGGCTTGGTTCGTCATGGGTGGGTTCTCCGGGGGGATCAGCCGAGCACGGTCGGGACGCTGCCGATGATCTGCTCCGCACGCAGGGCTTCCAGCTCTGCGGCATCGACTCCCGCGAGCTCGCGCAGGATGCGCTCGTTGTGTTCGCCGAGCGTCGGCGCCGGCATGCGGATCGATGCAGGCGTGCGCGAGAACTTGGCCCACATCTCGGTGTGCGCCTGGCGGCCGACGTGGACGCGGTCGACGTAGGTGATGAAGCTCCGGGCGGCGAGGTGCGGATCGGTCAGGAAGTCGACACCGCTCAGCACCGGGGCAGCCGCGACGCCGGCCGCCTGCAACTGCTGGGCCGCTTCGTGGTCGGTCCGCCCACTCGTCCAGGCCCCGATGCCGGCATCCAACTCCAGCTGCGCCTCGAACCTGCCGTGGTAGTCCGCGAGATCGGTGCGTTCCGCCCAGTCGTTCCGGTCGAGGAGTCGGCACAGCGCCTGCCATTCCTCGTCGGTGCCCACCGACACCACGACCCACCTGTCCGACCCGACCGCCGGATAGCACCCCTGCGGCGCCATGAGGGTATCTGCGTTCCCGATCCGCGCCCAGGTACGACCGTTCCACCCGTAGTCGATCATGGGTGCTCCGAGGAACGTGGAGATCGCTTCCATCTGGGACAGGTCGATGTGCTGGCCACTGCCGCTGCGCTGGGTCCAACACAACGCGGCCATCAATCCGACGAGGCCGATCATGCCGGCGATGCAGTCGGCGCCGGCGCAGCCCCACAGGGACGGGCCGTCGTCGGGGTAGCCCGTGAGAGGGGGGAAGCCCGCACTCTGTTCGGTCGGGTAGGCGAAGCCGACGAAGTCGCGCCACGGCCCCGTCATCCCGTACGCCGGGAGACTGATCATCGTCATCCGTGGGTTGATCGCGGCCAGGTTCGCGTAGTCGAGCCCGAACCTCTCCATGACCCGGGGCGTGTAGTTCTCCACCACCACATCGGCCTCGGCCACCATGCGACGGAAGACGTCCCTGCCGGCGTCGCGGGTGAGGTCCAGGGTCACGCCGAACTTGTTCCGGTTCACGGCGTTGTACAGGGGCGAGATCTCATAGCCCGGTGTTCGATCGTCGCCCGTGACGGTCAGGCGGGCGCCGCCTGCCCGCCACCAGTCCGGCGCCTGGATTGCTTCGATCTTGATGACGTCGGCCCCCATGTTCCCCAGGACCTCGGTCAGTGCGGGGCCGGCCCAGAACCTGGTGAGATCAAGCACCTTCAGGCCCTCGAGCGCTCCGGGCCCCGCGCCTTCCTGCCGGTCGTCGTCCGACGCCGCGCTGTCCGTCCGTCGATCTGCGATGCGCATGGAGGGCCGCCTACCAGGGGTCGATGGGGCTGAGTTCTTGCGTGGGGGGGAGGACCGATCCGCGGGTCAGGAACGCCGTTGCGAGATTCCGGGTGCGCGCGGGATCGATCACGTCGTCGGTGCCGAAGGTGCGCGCGACCGCCAAAGGTGAGCTGCGGTCACCCGTCGCTCCCAGGCCCACGACGCGAGCAGACGGCCACATGACCTGGATGGGCCCGCCGAGAAAGCGACCGAACCCGCCGAAGAGGACCTGCGCCACGCCACCGACCTGTCCGACGATCACCGTCATCGACGGCACGCGGATGCGCGACGTGGCGGAGGCGATGCGCGCAGCGTGGCGGAACAGCGCCGTACCGGCGGCTCGGCCTACCGGCACGGGCCCCGTGCTGTCGACCAACGTCAACAGCGGCAGTCCGAACGCGTTGCACAGCGCCATGAAGCGCGCGGTCTTGTCGCATCCGTCGGCTGTCAGACCACCCCCGTCGACGCGTGGATCCGTGGCGATGATCCCGATCGCACGCCCGTCGAGACGCGCCAGACTCGTGATCACGTTCGGCGCCCATGTCGGTCGGAGCTCGAACAGGCTTCCCTCGTCCGCGAGGTTCTCCATGATCAGGCGCATCGGCCGGGGGCCGGCTTGCTCCGCCACCCGACGCAGGTCGGCACCCACCGACGCCCGACCTTCCACGTAGGGCACCACCGGCCGGATGACGTACGAGCCGTACGCCCGGGCCTCGCCGATGGCATCGGCGTCGGTGCGGACGATCCGTTCCGCGGCGCCGGCCGCCTCGTGGATGTGCACGCCCCCTATCTCTTCCGGCGTGTACTCCAGACCCGTGGCCGCCTTGACGAGCGGTGGTCCCGCCACGCCGATCGCGGACCCCTCGGTGGCGATGATGACGTCGCATTCGCCGAGCAGGATCGCGTGACCGGCGAACGCCCGGCCGAGGGCGAGGCCGACCAGCGGGACCCTCCCCGAGAGGCGAGCCAGGCCCTCGAAGTCACCCGAGGACTTGCTCAGTCGGGCCCAGCTCATCTCCTGTGCTCGCGCACCCCCACCCTCCGACAGGAGGAACACAGGTGCGTCGTGGCGATCGGCCAGCAGGACGGCACGACTGGTCTTGGCGTGGCTGTTGATGCCCTGCGTTCCGCCGAGGACCGTGTAGTCGTAGGAGATGACGACCGAGGTGCGGCCGTGCACGTGTCCGAGGCCGACGACGACGGCGTCGGCCGGTCCGTGGAGCGCGGGATTGGCGGGCTCGACGAGGGCGCCGGACTCGATGAACTCGGCGTTCTCGTCGAGGAGGAGCGTCACCCGCTCCCGCGCCGTCAGCCGTCCCTTCGCATGCTGCTTCGCCACCGCATCCGGCCGCTGGGGGTCGAGTACGTCAGCAGTGCAGGCGGCGAGCTCGTCGATCGACATCGACGAACCTTCACCCGGCCGCCCCGAACCGCGCGTCACCAGGGATCCAGCGGGATGTGTGACCGGCGCGACGCGTCGGCCACGGGGAGCAGTTCGACCGCCGCCAGGAGCCGCGCGCGGGTGTCGCCCGGCTCGATCACGTCGTCGGCGCGGAACCGCTGGGCCACCGGGAGTGCCGAACCGTGGGACACCAGGTCCTGGTACAGCACCTGTTCGCTGCGACCACCCGTGGCCTGGGCGGAGGTGGTGGAGTTCGCGGTGATGGCTGCCGCTCCGGCCAGTCCCATGCCGCCGAACTCCGCCGAGGGCCACACCAACGTCAACGTCTGCCCCGGGCTGTGCTGACCCAGTCCCATGATCACCATCCCTTGCCCGTAGGCGCGGCGGACCGCGACGGTCAGCTGGGAGATACGCGCATGCACCTGCGCGAAGTACGGACGCGCCGAATGCCGGTTGATCGCGGAGTGCTCCGCCGCCGGACCGGCCAGGATCCCGGGTACGTCGGTCAGGTACACCATCGGCAGCTGGAAGCTGTCGCAGAGTCTGATGAACCGCGCCAGCTTGTCCGAGGCGTCGCTGTCCAGCGCGCCAGCTTTCACCATGGAGTGACTCGCGACCAGCCCGAGCGCGCGTCCTCCCACCCGCGCCAGTGACGTCTGCACGGACCCGCCGAACCGCTCGCTCAGGCGCAGCACCGAATCGGGGTCCGCGACCAGGTCGGTCAGGCGCCGGCCGTCCACGGCACGCCGCGGGTTGTCCGGTATCAGGCGAGCCAGCTCCTCGGCCACCTGCGGGTCCTCCGCCTGCTGCAGCGGTCTCCTCGGTGTCGCGAAGTAGTCGAGGTACTTCCGGACCACGGCGATCGCCTCGGCCACCGAGCCGACCCCGACGTTGACGGCGCCCTCGCGTTCGAGGGCTCCGACATCGGCGACGTGCGGCGCGTCGGAACCGGGGCCGGGTTCGTCCAGTGCCACCGACGCGCCGTGGACTCCGACGATCATGTCCGTGACGCCGAGCTCCAGGGCGCGGATGTCCCACACCGACGCGACGGCGACACCGACGAGAGGCACCCGTCCGGAGAGCAGGGCCAGTTCGTGGACGAGATCCCGACGTTCTGCGTAGTACGGCGGCTCGGACGGTCGGAAACCACCGCCTTCGGAGAAGAGTACGACGGCTGCCCCGGCGTGCTGGGCGAGTCGCAGGCCCCGCTCGATCTTGGCATGGGCCGTCGCGCCGTGGGTACCGCCGGCAGCCGAGCCGTCGTAGCTGATGGCCATTGTCGGCCGGCCGTGGACGACGCCCAAGGCCACGACCACGCCATCCCCCGGGGCGAGGACGTCGGCGGTCGCGGCGTTCGCATGCCGTCCGTACTCGACCGGACGGGTATGCGCGTCGAACAGCGCAACGACCCGCTCGTGTGCAGTCGGAGGCGGGACGGCGGGAGCGGCCTCACCGGTCGAGAGCACGGCGGTCCCGACCCGGCACACCGGCGAACCGGCGAAGCGGCTTGTGTGATCGCCGACCGACGCTCATCGTGCCCACCTCCAACACATCGGGTCCCGGACGAGTCTCCGCGCAACCCTCAGATATATAACCACAATAAGCAGGTGATCTCGGTTTTCCAAGTCTCACGATGGCGGCCCGAGAGCAGGCCGCAGGTTCGGTCGACTGTCGGATCGCAGGCGGCCGGCCGCGCGGGCCGCTCCCTCCGAGGGACACCGGGACCGGGTGGGTCACCCGTCCCGGCCACCGCCGTCGACGACCGGTGATCCGCCGCCGGGCGTGACCTGCGTGGCCCTGAGCCATGCCTTGTCACCGATCAGGCCGCGACACGTCTCTCCCGATTCCCACTGCTTCGTATGCAGGAGTGCCCGGTGGAACGGAATGAGCGTCCGAACACCGGTGATCGAGAACTCGTCCAGTGCACGGATCATCCGCAGGGTCGCGTCGTGCCGGGTGCGGTCCCAGACGATCAGTTTCGCGATCATCGAGTCGTAGCTCGGCAACACCTCGCTGCCCGCCTCGACGCCGGAGTCGACGCGGACGCCCGGCCCGGACGGCGCACGGTAGGTCTCGATGCGGCCGGGAGCCGGCAGGAAGTTCCGCGCGGCGTCCTCGGCGTTGATGCGGCACTCGATGGCGTGCCCGCGGAACTCCACATCGTCCTGGCGGAAGCTCAACGGCTCCCCCGCCGCGATCCGGATCCCCTCCTTCACGATGTCGATTCCGGTGACCGCCTCCGTGACACCGTGCTCGACCTGGATCCGGGTGTTCATCTCCATGAAGTAGTACCTGCCGTCGTGGAGCAACCCCTCGACCGTTCCCGCTCCCCGGTAGCCCACGGCTCGGGCCGCCTCGACCGCGACCTCCCCCATCATCGCGCGCAGGGACGGGTCGACGACCGGTCCCGGCGCCTCTTCGATCAGCTTCTGGTGGCGTCGCTGGACGCTGCAGTCGCGTTCACCGAGATGTACGACATCCCCGAACTCGTCGGCGAGGATCTGGACCTCGACATGGCGTGGGTCCTCGAAGTACCGCTCGAGATAGACGGACTCGTCGCCGAAGAACCTCCTCCCCTCATCAGCCGCGCCGGCCAGAGCGGAGGGCAGCTCCGTCACGTCCCGCGCGACGCGGAAGCCCTTTCCGCCACCGCCGGCCGCGGCCTTCACCGCGACCGGGAACCCGATGCTCCGGGCGGCGGCGGCCGCCTCGGCCGCACCGGTGATCGGATGGAGGGTGCCGGGGATGACAGGTACTCCTGCCTCGTTCATGATCTTGCGCGCCTGGGTCTTGCGCGCCATCCGCGCGATCGCATCGGCCGGCGGCCCGATGAAGGTGATGCCCAGGTCGGCGCACCGGCCGGCGAAGGTGGCGTTCTCGGCCAGAAATCCGTACCCCGGGTGGATCGCGTCGGCGCCGACCTGCTGTGCGAGATCCAGGACGGCGTCGATGTCCAGGTAGGCGGCCGAACCGATCGACTGCGACATCTCGTGCGACTCGTCGGCCATGCGGGTGTGCAGCGACCCGGTGTCGTCGCGGGCATGGACCGCGACGGAGCTGATCGACATCTCCTTGAGGGCACGAAAGATCCGCACAGCGATCTCACCGCGATTGGCGACGAGCACCTTGTTGAACATCTGGACCACTCTTTCCCGAAGGGCGCTCGCGACCGCGACAGCGAACAGGCGGTCATCTGCGCGTGAGTTGCCGTCCCCACCGACAGTGAGCCCGGAGCCCGTGCCGAGCGACACGCCTCGGCCCGCTCCTTCTCGCGGGCCCGGCGGAAGCTGCCTGCCGGGCAGAGGCCTGCATCGTGCGGGCGCGTCGGTCCGCTCGTGATCAGGGGCCGCCTGGCGACGGATTAGCCACGTTGACCAAGTGTACTTTACTTACCTAGAGTCGGGCTCAGTTCGATCCGCCGACGACTCTCGCACGAGAGAAGGAGGGCCTCATGGCACGCAGCCCCGTCCTGCAGGAAGAGTCCGATCGCCGCCCGCTGGTCCCGTCTGCATGAGCGTCATGGCGGGCCTGCGGGTCCTCGAGACCGCCTCGTGGGTCGCTGGTCAGTACTGCGGGAAGCTGCTCGCCGATCATGGCGGCGACGTCCTCAAGGTGGAGCCTCCGGAGGGCGACCCCACGCGGCGTGCCGGGCCCTTCCCCGGGGAGACGCCCGATCCGGAACGCAGCGGGTTGTTCCTCCACCTGAACGCGGGAAAGCGCAGCTGCGTGATCGATTCGACGTGCGACACCGACCTGGAGGCGCTGCGGCGGATGGCCGCCTCGGCAGACGTCGTCATAGACGACGGACTCCTGGCGGCGGCCGGCATCGACTACGAGTCGTTGCGCAGCCAGAATCCGGCGCTGGTCCTGGTCAGTCTCAGCGGGTTCGGCGACGACGGGCCGTATCGCGATTTCCGGGCGAACGACTTCGCGATCTACGCCGCCTCCGGCTGGATCGCGGCCATGGGTAGACCGGACGAGCCTCCCGTGTATCCGGGGCGCGACTACCCGTTCTACATCGCAGCCCTCTATGCCGCCTTCGGGACGACGATCGCGCTCTACCACGCTCGACGATCCGGACGCGGGCAGCGTGTCGGCGTATCGGCGCTCGACGCTGCGATCTCGGTCGACTTCTACGAGACGACGTCCCACTCGTTCGGCGTGCCACTGCGGCAACGACACGGGTCGCGCATCTCGGGGGTCGCATCCTCGTTGCAGCCGTGCCGCGACGGATGGATCGCCCTCACCGTCAATGTCAACAGCGCCTGGGACGCCTTCTGCGATGTGATCGGTGCGCCCGAACTCGCCACGGGTCCCTTCGCCACTCCACAGTTGCGCCTCGCGAATGCCGACGCTCTCGAAGCGCGGGTGCGGGAGAAGCTGTCGACCCTGGCTGTCGCCGATGTGGTGGAGGCCTGCCAGGCAAGGCATGTCGCGGTGGCCCCCGTGGCGACCGTTGCGGACCTGCTGGATTCGCGCCAGCTTCGTGCCCGCGACTGGTGGCAGCGGGTCGCGCATCCGATGGCGGGCCCCCTGCAACACCCAGGGCCGCCCTTCCGCCTGCAGAAGGCTCGGTGGCGGATCCCCGGCCCGGCTCCGCTGCTGGGGCAGGACCAGGACTCTCTCGTGACGAACGGGTGGTCTCGATGATCTTCGAAGGCCTGCGGATAGTCGATCTCACCATGGGATGGGCAGGCCCCCTGTCCACGATGCTGTTCGCCGACTTCGGCGCTCAGGTGATCAAGATCGAAGGTCCGGGCCGACTCGACTGGTGGCGGCGGGGCAGCGCTTCGAAACCTCCGCCGGACATGCGCGATGCCGATGCGAAGGTCTGGGAGCGGAGTGCCCTCTTCTGCGGCGTCAACCGGAACAAGCTCGGCGTCACCCTCGACATGTCCTCGCCGCAGGGACGCGAGATCTTCGAGCGCCTCGTCGCGGTGAGCGACGTGGTCGTCGAGTCGTTCTCGCCGCGGGTGATGAAGAAGTGGGGACTCGACCACGAGCGGCTGGCCGAGATCAATCCGGGCATCATCATGATGTCACTCCCGGCGGTCGGCAGTTCGGGCCCCTGGGCTCACTACATCGGCTATGCATCCACCACCGAGGCGATGTCCGGGCTTCCCGCGCTGTGTGGCTACGACGACGCGCCGATCCTCCAGACCCCGTTCGTGGCCGATCCTCTCGGTGGACTCAACGGGGCGACGGCGCTCGCGTTCGCTCTCTACCACCGCGAGCTGACCGGCGAAGGCCAACGGATCGAGGTGGGGCAGCACGAAGGGCTGATTCCGCTGATCGGTCACGGCTTGATGGAGTACCAGCTCACCGGTGAGATACCGGCCCGCTCCAGTACGGGTGACAGCCGATTCGCACCCAACGGCTGCTACCCGTGCCAGGGCGATGATCGGTGGGTGGTCATCTCGGTGGCCACCGACGACGAGTGGATCAAGTTCTGCGGCGCGACAGGCCGGCCGGAACTGCTCGCCGACCCCGCGCTCCGGACCGCCCAGGGCAGGCAGGAGAACCGCGGCAGGATCGACGACCTGACATCGGAGTGGACGAGGCAGCACGATCGTCGCGATGCGATGGAGATCCTGCAGCGTGCAGGCGTCGTCGCGGCCGCGGTGAACAATGCGGCGGATCTCCTCGAGGACCCCCAGGTGACGGCAACCGAGGGCTTCGTCGAGCTGGACCGCGCAGTCGTCGGCCGCCATCCCTATCCGAGGGTCTCGGTACGGCTGTCGGAGACACCGGGCAACGCGGCGGAGCCGGCACCTCTGTTCGGAGAGGACAACGACTTCGTACTGCGCGAGCTCCTCGGGCTCGGCGACGACGAAGTGCGCGAACTCCGCGAACTCGGCGTCGTCGCCGAAACGCCGATGCTGAACTAGTGCGTCGCGCCAGAGACTGCGGCTCGAGTGGGTCGTCCGGCCCGCGGGCATGGGCGAACCGCGCGTACCTATCTACCTGGGTAACAAGATAAGTGACCTTGTTCGGAATGTCTTGCACTCACGGCGTCTCTCAGCGACAGTCTGAGTCGTGCCCATCGATCTGCAGACTCTCCGCGAGCGCGGCGGGGCCTACGCGCGAGCGGTTGTCGCCGGTGACGGCGACGTGCACCGGGCGGGCCGGGCCGCGGGAGCGAGTCCACTCGTGCAGCCGTCGTGGCGCGGACTGCCACGCCCGGCCGCCACCACCCTGGTCGTCGTTGCCACTGCGACAACCTGATCCGTCGCGCCCGCGTCGCTCCCCACCCACGGGCCTGCCGGTGTGCGCTCCGGTCGCGGACGGGGTGGCAACAGGTCCATGGGGAGTGGTCGGGCACGAAAGCCTGCCGGTGATTGGCCGTCGTCTCGCGCGTGCGGCCCGAGACACGAGCACAACGGAGACCCTGAGATGACTGTGATCAAGCCCGGTACCCGTCTGCGTAGCCAGGTCTGCCAGACCGAGGTCGTCATCGTGCGGGCTCCGGCGGAGCCCCTTTCCCTCACGTGCGGCGGCAAGGAACTCGTCTCCGTCGATACCCCGGTGCAGGCCACGGGGCCGGTCCCCGGTCACGACGGCGGCAACCAGCTCGGGAAGCGCTACACGACTGGAAGCGGTGGGTCGCTGGAGATGCTCGTGACGCGGGCGGGTGCGGGAACGCTGGCCGCCGATGACGTCCCGCTCGTCCTCAAGGAGGCCAGGCCGCTTCCTGCCAGCGACTGACCTGTACGACCTGCACGCGGGCCCGCGGGCGGATGCCGACACACGCGCGCGCCGCCGCAAGGGTCGCCCGCTCCGGCCGCCACCTCCCCTTGCGCGCACGACGTGCACGGCGCCGCTGGGGCCGGGGCCGGCCGTCTTCGCCCGCCGCGTCCAGACCATCCGCGGGCGGCGGTAGCCCTGACCCGGAGCTACTCGGCTACCGGCGCGACACTAGTGTCGTGAGTCGTTATTTCTTTGCTAGCTGGGTAGTCTTAGGTTCATGCCGGACCCCGTGGCTCCTGCAGTGACCCTGACCGACGCCGACCGTGACCAGCTCACTCAGTGGGCACGGCGAGCG